>NZ_JBBOCT010000001.1:0-1373288 GCF_038002605.1 Bacillus sp. FSL K6-3431 | reverse complement strand
GCTGCTGGAAATTTAGAAACCAAAATATATATTGATGGAAATGATGAAATTGGGCAATTATCTCAGCAATTCAATAATATGGTTGGTAATATTCGGCAATTGATTGACCAAGTATATGAAAGCAATCGGCAAAAAAATATAATTGAAAAACAACAAAATAAAATCAAATTTAAAATGTTGGCGAGTCAAATCAACCCACACTTTTTATTTAATACACTTGAAGCGATTAGGATGAAAGCCCATATGAAGGGTGAAAAGGAAATTGCGGATATCGTCAAATTACTTGGTAAGTTAATGAGGAAAAGTCTTGAAACAAGCGGTGCGAAAATCCGCTTGTCAGATGAAATGGAAGTAGTACGTTGTTATTTGGAAATACAAAAATTTAGATTTGAAGATCGTCTGACATATGATCTTCAAATAGAGGAAGATGTAGAATTGGTGCTTGTCCATCCGCTAATCATTCAACCATTAGTGGAAAATGCTGTTATTCATGGTCTAGAAGAAAAAGAAAAGGATGGGAAGGTCATTGTAAAGGCATACATGAAAGATGCCTCCCTTTATGTTTCAATTGAAGATAATGGTGTTGGAATCCAACCAGAAAAAATTAAAGATATATATTTATCATTAGAGGATCAAAGTGAAAAGGATGGTATTCGAATCGGTTTACGTAATGTCCATCAGCGTCTAGTACTTACGCATGGAAAAGATTCTGGACTGGTTATTTATAGTAAAGAAGGTCTTGGAACTAAGGTCCAGTTTAAAATACCTGGAGGGGAATAAAATGCATAGCGTTGTCATTGTGGATGATGAACCGACTATTCTTGAAGGATTGAAAACACTTATACCATGGAATGAGCAGGGGTTTGATGTAATTGCGGTTGCAAAAAATGGTGTGGAAGGAATTCAATTATATCGGCAATTAACTCCTGATTTAATGATCGTTGATATTAGAATGCCTCAAATGGACGGGTTGACTATGATGAAGGAGATTCGTCTACAATCTCCAAATGTTCATTTTTTAATTTTAAGCGGGTATGCTGATTTTGATTATGCTAAACAAGCGATAAAATCAGGTGCGGATGGGTATTTGCTAAAGCCATTAGATGAAGATGAATTAATTCAGTCTTTACACATAATCAAGGTAAAATTAAAACAAATGCAGGTTTTGGAACAAATGAAAGAGCATAATAAAGAGAAAACAAGACATCGTCTAATTAAATTACTCCTAACAAATGATCTCATACTAGATGAAAGTGAAATTGTTCATTTTCAAGAACATTTCGGTCTCATAAATGCCGAATTTCAAATTATCTTACTAAAAGAAATAGAAAGCAGAAATGATATGCAGCGTCAGTCATCGGAATGGAAACTAAAATTGAAGGCTATTTATGAAATTAGTAAAAGAGGGTATGTATTTGAAAGACAGGATGTACTAGGGTTACTACTATTTAATGAAAATAGCAATAAGATTCAGACGTCTACAATGTTTAAAGAAATTTCTGAAGTCATTGAAACAGAAAGATTTTATGCTGTAGTAGGGGACGAAGTCGATCAATTGAAAAATATCAGTCAATCATTTGAAACCGCGTTACAATTAATGGACCGTCGCTTTTATTTTGAAATAGGGAAAATTTTAAATAAATATGAACATGCTATTCTGCAATATTCTCCTGACAACATAGTGAATGATTTTCAAAAGAATGAAATTGAGGACAAGCTTTATTATTCCTTAGAAATAGCAGATTATAAAATGTGTAAAAAAATTATAGATGAATTCGTAAAAGAAGTGAAAGTACGGCTACTATCAAAAGAGGAGATAATAACTTTAAGTATACAAATATACACAGGTTCGTTAAGTAAAGTGATGACTGCAAATCCAAGTTATAAGCCTTTCATAAATTCAATTCTAGCAAAGAGTGCCGATATTTACGAAATGGATTCACTACCCAGCATAAGAAGTTTTTTATTGGAACAAACTAAGAATGTTGTCCAATTTTTGGATAATGGAAAAACAGATATTATTGTAAATAAGATGATTGATTTGATTAATAAGAGCTATGCTCAAAATATTCGCCTCGAAACACTTGCCGAGGTATTTAATTATAATAGTGCATATTTAGGTAAACTTTTTAGAAGTAGCACAGGCGTATATTTTAATACGTATTTAGATCAAGTGCGGATTGAAAAAGGGAAAGGTTTATTAAAAAAGGGACTAAAAGTCTATGAGGTAGCTGAACAAATCGGGTATGCAAATGTAGATTATTTTCACAAGAAATTTAAATTTTATACTGGTTTTTCTCCTTCTCGATTTCGAAAAGAAGTAGAAAGTATTAATGAAAAATTGTGATGTTTTACTTTATCAAAAATTCCTCTCTATCCTTACGAGAGGAATTTTTTCTGTGAGAAAAAAAGCGATTTAAATCAAACTTTTAGGTACATCACAAAAATGCGTTTAACAGGACATTTATAGTTTTTAAAATAATATGTAAACGGATTCTACAATTGTTATATGAATTTAGTGCTAATTTTTAGGGTATTTATTAGCCTTAATATTAGGTAGAATTAAGTCGAAGGAGGGGGTTAAATGAAGGTAATTACAAAGGAGTCTAATGGGAATATTAAGTTAGAGGTTAAGAAGAATAGTTTTTGGAAAGTGTTTTTCAACCAAAAGGCACTATACATGATGTCACTCCCCTTTGTTGCATGGGTCTTTGTTTTTAACTATCTTCCATTGTGGGGATGGTCAATGGCTTTTCAAAACTTTCGGCCCGCAAAATCATTTTTTGAACAGGAATGGGTTGGACTAGAACATTTTATAGCTTTATTGAGTGATGAACGTTTTTATATGGCTTTTAGAAATACTTTGGCCATGAGTTTATTAGGTTTATTAGTAGGTTTTACGATTCCAATTTTATTTGCTGTTTTTTTAAATGAAGTTCGTCATTCTTCCTTTAAACGAACGGTACAAACGGTTACTTATTTACCGCATTTTGTTTCATGGGTAGTTGTAGCTGGTATAGTCGGTAAAATGTTATCCATTGATGGCGGTATAATTAATGATTTACTACTGAAGGTTGGTATTATTGATGAGCCTTTTCAATTTATGGCAAAAGAAACCTGGTTTTGGGGAATTGTTACCGTTTCAGATTTATGGAAAGAGATGGGTTGGAATGCCATTATCTTTTTAGCCGCGATAGCTGGACTTGATCCGCAACTTTATGAAGCGGCAAAAGTAGATGGAGCTAGTAGACTTAGACAAATTTGGCATATCACTTTACCAGGAATTCGGCCGACGATTTTAGTTGTTCTTATTTTAAATATTGGTCACTTGATTAATATCGGATTTGAAAAACAATTTTTACTAGGGAATTCTTTAGTTACTGATTACGCAGAAGTGTTAGATTTGTATGCGCTTAACTACGGTATTGGATTAGGAAGATTCTCATATGGTACTGCAATTGGTATTTTTAATTCCGTCGTAAGTATTTTATTATTACTTCTAGCTAATGGTATATTCAAACGATATTCAAATCAAAGTGTTATGTAAGGAGGATAACTAATTGGGCACGGTAACTAAAAAGAGTCACGGAAGTCCGAGCATTAGGGGGCATCTGTTTGATATAATCAACTATACTTTTTTAACAATCATTATGATTGTTACATTATATCCTTTTTTGAACGTCTTAGCGATTTCATTAAATGATTCAACAGATACGATAAGAGGAGGCATTTATATATGGCCGCGGGAGTTTACTTTATCTAATTATATTGAGATAGCAAAGTATGATAACTTAATTACCGGATTTACTAACTCTGTTTTACGAACAGTAATAGGTACGGTTTTAGGTGTGTTTTCCTCCGCGATGGTCGCTTTTACATTGAGTCGTGTTGATTTCCAAGGCAGACGCTTTGTTTCAACTTTTATCGTTCTAACGATGTATTTTTCAGGGGGATTAATTCCGGGTTACATGCTCATCAGAGAATTACATCTGATCAACACGTTCTGGGTTTATCTTCTACCGGGTTTGGTGAATGCATTTAATATTATTATCATTAGATCATTCATGGATGGCATCCCATTTTCTTTGCAAGAATCTGCGAAAATGGATGGGGCCAATGATTTTACTATTTTTTATCGTGTCATCCTGCCGTTGTGTAAACCCGTTTTAGCCACAATTGCTTTATTTGTTGCAGTAGGGCAATGGAATAGTTGGTTTGACACCTATCTATATAACAGCATGAATGAAAGTTTAACAACTTTGCAATATGAGTTAATGAAAATTTTGGAGAATACGCAAATGGGTAGCGTTGATGCTAATCAACTTCGAGGTCAAGAACAGCAAGCTAACCAAGTTTCACCGGATTCTATTAAAATGGCCATAACGATGGTTACTGTAGTACCAATTATCGTGGTCTATCCATTCTTGCAAAAATATTTTATACAAGGTATGACTTTGGGAGCAGTGAAACAATGAGGGTAAATCATGGTATAGCAGGTATCTTGTAAATTCAATAAATTTCAGTTACTTAGGGGGAGAAAATTAAATGAAGCCATTTAGAAAGATTTTTAGTTTACTATTATTTGCGATGATTTTAACTATTATGGTAGCTTGTCAAGCAAAAGAAGGAGCTTCAAAAGAAGAAGGTAAATCAAATAATTCGTCAGGTGATGATAAGTCATCAATTGAATTGACCGTGTTTGATTCTGATGCAAACGCTGATTGGGAAAAGATGGAGAGCCCAGTAGGTGTGAAAATTAAAGAAGCAACCGGCGTTACACTTAAACCTGAGTTTGATATTAATGGCGGTCAACAAAAAATAGCATTAATGGCTGCTAGTGGGGAATATCCTGATATGATTATTCCAAAAGGAGAAGCAGGAACACTCGTGGATGCTGAAGCTTTAATCGATCTAGCACCATTGATTGAAGAGCATGCTCCTAATCTTAAAAAAATATATGGTGAGGATTTAAATCGCTTGAAGTGGAGTAAGGAAGATCCATCCATTTATATTTTAAGTACTTCTCCAGCTGATGCAACTTATTATACACCTGGTATGGGAGTTAGTATTCAACATGATGTAGTGAAAGAATTAGGTTATCCAGAAATGCATACCCTTGAGGACTATGAAAGCGCAGTCAAACAATATATAAAAAAGTATCCTGAAATTGATGGACAAAAAACAATTGGTTTATCCCTTTTAGCTGATGATTGGCGTATTCAACCATCAACATTAAATAGTGCTTTCTGGGCAACTGGTGGCTCGGATGATGGTGAATATTATATTGACCCAGATACACATGAAGCGATACTACATTATCGTCGTCCTGTTGAAAAAGATTACTTCCGTTGGTTAAATCATATGAATGCTGAAGGACTATTAGACAAGGAGAGTTTTGTACAAAAATATGATCAATATTTAGCGAAGCTTTCTTCTGGTAGAGTACTTAGCATAATGGATCCAGATTGGTCTGTTTCACAAGCCCAAAATGCATTACGTGAATCAGGTATGCATGAAAGAATGTATGGAACATATCCAGTCACATTAAGTGAAGAGTATAAACATACAAACTTCCAAAGCCCTGGTTATCAAGTAGGTTGGGGAATTGGAATAACAGTGGATTGCGAAGATCCTGTTCGTGCAATTAAATTTCTGGACTATTTGGCATCTGAAGAAGCACAAATTATGACAAATTGGGGCATTGAGGGAGAACACTACGAGATAGTAGACGGGAAACGTGTTATTCCTGCGGACGTAATGGAACAACGCGACAATGATAAAGACTTTGCAAAGGAAACTGGTATTGGATACAATTTCCAAAGATTTGCGCCGAGATATGGTGATGGTGCTACTGACTCAACGGGTCAAACATATACAATTGCTTCCCCTGAACAAATTAAAGAATCTTATACAGATGTAGAAAAAGAGGTACTTGACGGATATGGTGTTGAATTATTTAAAGATTTATACCCTCAAGAGGATGAGTTCCCTGTAAAACCTTGGGGTGCTGCTTACAATATTCAAATTCCAGCTGGTTCCGATCTTGAATTAATTAACCAAAAGGTGTTAGATCTTGCTAAGAAACGTGTTCCAGAAGCCATTCTCGCTAAACCCGCAGATTTTGATAAAGTATGGGATGCATTTATGGATGATTTAACTAAAGCAGGAGTAGAACAAGGAGAAAAAGAGTTTACACAACTAGTTCAAGATACAGTTGAATTATGGAGTGAATAAATTACTAATTATATCATCGAAAAGGTTCATTTTTCATGAACCTTTTCTATTTAACCGATCTACATCTATTAGTATAGAATTTTCCTAGTAGCAAAATACTTAGTAGAACGAAAGCAAAAATATGTCGGGTATTTCTATCGGTCAATTACTTGTAATGATTTTAGTATAATATATTTATTTAGATCAAAGATTGATAAGTAGTTTTAATCAATGCAGTGAAAGTATTTAAAGGTTGAAATAATTAGTAATTGTTATTAATGACGATATTTAACAATATGAGGTGACGATATGAAATTCGCAGATGGTAATTGGATGATTCAACAAGGCATGGATTTAATTCCTGCTGTTCAAGTATTTACAACTAATGTGAAGAAGAATGAAGTGGATGTACTCGTAGCACCAAGAGATGTAGAATCACGCTCAGGTCAATTAGATGTACCATTATTAACAATACGCTATTCCACGCCAATTCAAGACGTTATTTCTGTAGAAGTGATAAGACATGAAGGACGTAAAAAGCGTAAACCAGCATTTGAAGTATTTGAGCAAGCAGAAACGAATCTAGATGTTGCTGATCTAGGAGACTTTTTAATCCTAACGAGTGGTGAAGCAAGTGTAAAACTGCCGAAAAGCAAAGAGTGGAGTGCGGAATACTTTTATGGCGAAAAACAATTAACTAAAAGTGATTTTAAAGCAATTGCTCATATAACTGCAGATACCGGCAAGACGTACATAAAAGATGAGTTGAATTTATCAGTAGATGAATTAATTTATGGTCTGGGAGAACGATTTACGGAATTTGTAAAGAATGGACAGACCGTAGATATATGGAATAAAGATGGTGGCACAAGCACAGAACAAGCATATAAAAATATCCCATTCTATCTATCCAATCGAGGCTATGGGATTTTTATTAACCATCCTGAAAACGTTTCATTTGAAGTTGGCTCAGAAAAAGTATCGAAAGTTCAATTTAGTGTGGAAGGTGAATCTCTTCATTATTATATTATTGGCGGGAGAACGTTAAGAGAAGTAGTGAGCAACTATACATCTCTTACAGGAAAACCAGCACTCCCACCAGCTTGGTCTTATGGACTATGGCTAACGACTTCATTTACAACTAATTATGATGAGCAAACAGTAAATGAATTTGTAGATGGCATGTTAGAACGTAATATTCCATTAAGCGTATTCCATTTTGATTGTTTTTGGATGAAAGGTTTCCATTGGACTGATTTCGAATGGGATTCTCAAGTATTTCCTGATCCAGCAGGAATGTTAAAACGGCTAAAAGATAAAGGTTTAAAGATCTCCATTTGGATTAATCCCTATATTGCACAGCAATCCTCCCTTTTCGCGGAGGCATGTGAAAAGGGTTACCTTATACATCGGCCAAATGGTGATGTATGGCAATGGGATAAATGGCAACCTGGCATGGGTATCGTTGACTTTACCAATCCGGAGGCATGTGAGTGGTATGCAAATCATTTACGACGACTTGTCGATATGGGTGTAGACAGTTTTAAGACTGATTTTGGAGAAAGAATTCCGACAGACGTTGTTTATCATAACGGAGAAGATCCACAGAAAATGCATAATTATTATGCCTTTCTATACAATAAATTAGTGTTTGAAGTATTGGAAGAAAAATTAGGAAAAAACGAGGCTGTTTTATTTGCACGTTCAGCAACGGCTGGTGGTCAGCAATTCCCAGTTCACTGGGGTGGTGATTGCTATGCAACCTACGAATCAATGGCTGAAAGTTTGCGTGGCGGTTTATCTTTAGGGCTATCAGGTTTTGGATTTTGGAGTCATGATATGGGCGGATTTGAACAAACTGCAACACCAGATCTTTATAAACGCTGGACTGCATTTGGTCTAATGTCGACACATAGCCGTTTACACGGTAATCAATCATATCGAGTTCCGTGGATATTTGATGAGGAAGCGGTAGATATAACAAGGTTTTTCTCGGAACTAAAATCTTCATTAATGCCATATATATATAGTTCATCGATTGCATCTGCGCAAGAGGGAGTTCCTATGATGCGGGCAATGGTTTTAGATTATACCAATGATCCAGCATGTAAATATTTAGATAAACAATATATGTTCGGTGATTCATTGTTAGTTGCACCAATATTTAATGACGAAGGTGTTGGACGTTTTTATTTACCGGAAGGCAAATGGACACATCTACTATCAAACGAAGTAGTCGAAGGCGGAAGATGGCAACATAAGGAGTATAGCTACTTTGATTTACCATTGTATGCAAAGCCAAACTCAATCCTTGCAATTGGATCAGAAAAAACGACAACGGATTACGATTTTGCTGATCAAGTTACGTTACATTTATTTGAACTTGAAGATGAGCAACAAGCTGAAACAACTATCTACAATACGAAAGCTGAAGCGGAGTTAATAGTGAAGGTAAAAAGAAGAAGAAACGAAATTACCATAGACGTAGAAAATTACGCAAATAAAGATTGGACATTTGTATTACGGAATTTATTTACTGCTAATGAAGTGAGAGGCGCAAAGCAAAATATAACAGATGAAGGATTATCGATAGAACCAAAAGAGAAGAATGGTAAAATCATGATAATACTTTAATATCTAAATAAGTGCCCAAAAGCGTAGCTTTTGGGCACTTATTTATTACACAAAAAATAAATACTAGGAAAAATTGTTTTCCTATTTCATAGACCCTACCAAAATGAATATTATGTAATATAAACGCAATGTTGAAAAATATAGATGTAAACCAATCCTTTCGGCTATTCATAGATCTCTGGCTAGGATATTAAGACCATGGTTGAATTTATTTAAATAAATTCAACTAAAATAGCAACATCTCACTGTAAATAGTCGTCTATATGTACGATGATAGAAGAGTAACCACTTTAAATAATTATCTATTTATCATACAAATAGAAGTATTTATGTAGAATTAACATATTTTTGTTTACAAACTCATATTAACTAATATAATATGATTATATTTATCTTTGGAAAATTTTGATAAATAAAGGGGGTAGAATTATTTGCTACTTGAAAAAACAAGAAGTAAAACGCTTAGTGGAAAATCTATGGTAAATCAATTGATGAATACAGCAAGTCCTGATGTCATAATAAGACGAAGTTTAGAAGGTATCTTCCTAGAAGTTTCAGACACCGTAAAAATTACATATGGATATGATCCAAAGGAATTAATC
Source organism: Bacillus sp. FSL K6-3431 (assembly GCF_038002605.1). Lineage (NCBI taxonomy): Bacteria > Bacillati > Bacillota > Bacilli > Caryophanales > Bacillaceae > Bacillus > Bacillus sp. FSL K6-3431. Next base: position 1,363,839 of record NZ_JBBOCT010000001.1, on the reverse strand, counting down.
GGAAAATTAAGCTATGATTATATTCATCCAGACGACATTGGTGAATTTTTACTTCCGTTTGCTAATGGGGATATGGAAATTGCTACATTTACATACCGGATCAAAAATGCCTGCGGTAAATATATTTGGACAGAGACAACTGTTTCTGTTATAAAGAATCCTGCCTCGAATGAACCAATGGAAGCCATATCAATATGTAGGGATATTTCTTCCCGAAAAAAAACTGTAGATCAATTAATTGAAGCGGAAAATCTATCGCTGATTGGACAACTTGCTGCGGGATTAGCGCATGAAATTCGTAATCCTCTTACAACGGTGAAAGGATTTCTTCAATTATTATCCTCGGAGACAGTCATAAAAAAAGAATACTTGTCTTTAATGCAAAGTGAAATTGTACGGATTGAACAAATAACCCAAGAACTTATGGTATTAAGTAAGCCATCAATTTATAATAAGCAGCATTTGAATATTATTAAAATCATTGAAGAGGTAACATTATTACTCGAGGTACAGGCATATAAAAATAAAGTTCAATTTCTAATCAAAACCATATGTTCTTCAATAGAAGTTTTTTGTGATGAAAAAAAGATCAAACAAGTATTTATTAATTTAATTAAAAATGGAATAGAAGCAATGAAATCAGGTGGGACATTAACGATAAACGTATCACGTGATGATCTACGAAAAAAAGTTAAAATAGCAATTATAGATGAAGGCTGTGGAATTCCTCAATCTGTTCTGGAACAAATTGGTCAACCATTTTTTACAACAAAGAATTCGGGTAATGGACTTGGGTTAATGATGAGTAGTAAAATCATTGAAGAACATATGGGTCATATTAATGTACGTAGTGAAGTTGGTACGGGGACGACATTTACTGTAGACCTCCCAACATAAAAGATAGTATAAAAGAGGAGCAAGTCTCCGACCAATGCTATTATTTGTTATTGGAAAGAATACGTAATTAAAGCTGCAATTTGAAAATATTGTGGTTCGACCTGTTTCTTATTTTCAATGGACGGATGCCGCTAACGCCACGGGGCGTGGGGATTTTAGAAAACGAAAGCCCGCCTCACATTACGTATATGAATGTGTCCACGATAGATGATATGTCGACTTTTTTAGAGCCTGATGAAGCTTACCTAATGTTCCACCTTGCACATTCGTCGATGACCATGGCGCTTGCGCTTTTTTTATTTGTGAATTTGTATTAAAGAGTCTAGCAGTATGTCGACATTGCCCGCCAGAGCCCTCGAAATCATACAACTTTTTTCTGCTTTCTCAGCAAGTAAGGCAACCTTTTTTTCATATTCCTCGCTGTTTAAGATTATCTTTGGACGATGAATAATTGTTTTATATGTAATCACTCCATTCATCACTTCAACGATTCCTTCTGATTCAAGTGAAAGATCAGATACTGGAATGGCCGCACGTTCTAGCATGGCAGCCAAGGTAATAATGTAGCAGGTTGCGGCAGCCCCAAGTAACATTTCATCTGGATTTGTACCAATGCCAGGCCCATCCATTTCTGGAGGTATTGACACTTTTGTAGTCAAATTTCCTGCGTCAATCGTTCCTACGCCATTCCTTCCACCAGGCCAATTAGCTTTTAATAAAAATGAATGTTTAGCCATCACCTTTTCCTCCTTACATCAAGTCATGATATGATTATAACATCATTTTATCGCAGATTAACGGGCAGTAAAACCCCACTTCACGGATTCAAGTAAAAACAATGAAGAGTAAGTGGGGATCAACTGCCCGTAAATGCCCGATTGGTTCAACTAACAATCAGTGGGGGATGATAGAAAAACCCCAACTGATTGAAGTTTCACATTATAGGAAAAATAGAAAGGATGTTATTCGTATGGTAACTAATCCAAATATAAAAGAAACAGTATCATTAATAAAAGAGCTAGTTTCCATTCCTAGTCCGTCAGGAAATACAGATAATGTAATTGAGTTTTGCGAACAATATTTACATGGGTTTGAGTTAGAAATGAAACGTAATCGAAAAGGAGGACTGCTTATTTCCATTCCCGGTAAAAATATAGATCAGCACCGGATGCTGACTGCTCATGTCGATACCCTAGGCGCGATGGTTAAAGAAATTAAGTCAAATGGCAGATTGAAGCTCGATATGATCGGTGGTTTTCGTTGGAACGCAGTGGAAGGTGAATATTGTGAAATTGAAACGGAGACAGGGAAAAGATATACTGGCACTATATTAATGAAACAAACATCTGTCCACGTTTATAAGGATGCAGGGAAAGCGAAAAGAAATGAAGATAATATCGAAGTTAGGATTGACGAAAGAACGATTAATGAGAAGGAAACGAGAAAACTTGGTATTAATGTCGGTGATTTTGTATCATTTGATCCTCGTGTTCAAATAACAGAAAGTGGCTTTATCAAATCTCGTCATTTAGATGATAAAGCAAGCACTGCCATTCTTTTGCGACTGATCAAGCATATAAAAGAAGACGGTGTTGAACTTCCTTATACAACCCATTTCCTGATCTCAAATAATGAAGAAATCGGATATGGTGGTAATTCAAATATTCCACCAGAAACAATAGAATATTTGGCGGTTGATATGGGAGCCCTTGGTGAAGGTCAGTCATCAGATGAATTTACTGTTTCTATTTGTGCTAAGGATTCAAGCGGTCCATATCATTATGGATTGAGAAAGCAGCTTGTGAATTTAGCTAAACAAAATAATATTGATTATAAGGTGGATATATATCCATATTACGGATCAGATGCATCTGCAGCTATTAGATCAGGACATGATATTGTACATGGTTTGGTCGGTCCGGGGATAGAATCATCACATGCTCTCGAAAGAACGCATGAATCATCTTTGTTAAATACTGAAAAACTATTATTAGCTTATGTTCAGTCGGGGATTACCACGATATAGAATGAACAGGACTCTAAATTTAGATCGTTTTATACGCTTAAATTATATGAAAAGTAGCGAAAGAATATTTGATTTTGGAAAAATCTTTATATAAGCGTTGATATCCATCCCATCAAAGAATATGATAGAAAAAGACTGAATGACGGAAGGAATTATTTTTATGGCACATACATCATTAAAGACAGAAGTGGAATCAAGAAGAACATTTGCAATTATTTCTCACCCGGATGCGGGAAAAACGACGATAACGGAAAAATTATTATTGTTCGGTGGGGCTATTCGTGATGCAGGGACAGTAAAAGGGAAGAAAACTGGGAAGTATGCTACATCAGATTGGATGGAGATTGAAAAACAACGAGGAATTTCTGTTACTTCTTCAGTTATGCAATTTGATTATGACAATTTCCGTGTAAATATATTGGACACGCCTGGGCATCAAGACTTTAGTGAAGATACATATCGAACATTGATGGCGGTAGATAGCGCTGTCATGATTATCGACTCTGCTAAGGGAATAGAAGAACAAACGTTAAAGTTATTCAAAGTATGTAGAATGAGGGGCATACCGATTTTTACATTTATAAATAAATTGGATCGCCAAGGTAGAGCGCCATTAGAATTACTCGCAGAATTAGAAGAAGTACTTGGTATCGAATCCTATCCGATGAATTGGCCAATTGGGATGGGAAAAGAATTTTACGGCATATATGACCGTTATAATCAGAGAATTGAACAATTTCGTGTAGAGGAAGATCAGCGTTTCCTTCCAATTGATGACAATGGAGAAATAATCGGGGATCATCCATTAAAAGAGTCAGATTTATATACGCAAGCATTGGAAGAGATTATGTTGCTTGATGAAGCTGGAAATGAATTTTCAAAGGAAAAAATAAATGATGGTACATTATCTCCTGTTTTCTTTGGGAGTGCATTAACAAATTTTGGTGTGCAAACTTTTTTAGAAACGTATTTACAATTCGCTCCATCACCACAAGCACGGCTTACAAATGAGGGGGAAGTGGCAGCTTCTTTTGATAGCTTCTCTGGATTTGTATTTAAGATCCAAGCGAATATGAATCCGGCACATAGAGACCGGATTGCTTTTATTAGAATCTGTTCTGGAGCATTTGAACGTGGCATGAATGTGACGCTTGCAAGAACTGGCAAGCAAATTAAACTTTCCCAGTCAACGCAATTTTTGGCGGATGATCGCAGTACAGTCAATGCGGCTGTAAGTGGTGATATCATCGGCTTGTATGATACAGGTACATATCAAATTGGTGATACGATTTATGAAGGAAAAAATAATATTCAATTTGAAAAGTTACCACAGTTTACCCCAGAGTTATTCGTCAGAGTTACGGCGAAAAATGTAATGAAACAAAAAAGTTTTCATAAAGGTGTACAGCAGTTAGTGCAAGAAGGTGCGATTCAATTATATAAAACATATCGCTTGGAAGATTATATTCTCGGGGCAGTTGGACAGCTCCAATTCGAAGTTTTTGAACATCGGATGAAAAATGAGTATAATTCTGATGTGATTATGGAATCCATTGGTACGAAAATTGCCAGATGGGTTGAAAACGATAAAATTGACGAATCATTATCAAGTCAGCGTAGTCAGCTCGTAAAGGATCGTTATGATCGACCATTATTCTTATTTGAAAATGAATTTGCATTACGCTGGTTCCAGGATAAAAACCCAGAGATTATTCTCAGCAATCCAATGGATTCAGAAGCATAATATATAACCTAGCACGGCTCTTTCAGAGTCGTGCTTTTCTATAAGATATGGCTATTATATGAAGCTAGATCATTTTATGGACAAGTATGCCTCTATTTAAATTTTAGTCCAAAGGATATATTGGTATAATTAGGAATAAATATCTGATCGAGTTTAGTGAAAGGAGCCAAAAAGTTGAATTTAAGTGCATTTTCTATAAAGAGACCTGTTTTTACAATTGTAACGATGTTTTTAGTAATCATTTTGGGGATCGTTTCTGTACTCAAAATACCGTTGAAATTGATTCCGGATATTAATCCACCTATTGCAGTAGTGGTTTCTTCATATCAAGGAGCAAGTCCAACGGAAGTAGTCGAAAAAGTTACAAAACCACTCGAGGCAAACCTTTCCACATTACCTGGTATTAAAAATGTGCAGTCTATTGCACAGGAAGGTTCTAATTTAATATTATTGGAATTTTCATGGACAACGAAAATTGACGATATTCAAAATGATGTTCTACAAAAAATTGATCAAACGCCAATGCCAGAAGATGCTGAAAAACCGCGATTTTTAAAATTTGACCCTTCGCAATTTCCCGTTATTCAACTGTCATTAATGGCAACAGATAATGAAGAAGACTTACGTACCATTGCTGATCAATTGACGACGGAACTTACCAGGGTAGAAGGAGTAGCAAGTGTAAATGTCACTGGCACGTTAATAGAAGAAATTAGGGTGAAAATTGATCAGAAAAAGCTAAAAGAAAACGGTTTAGCGCAAACAGATATTGTACATGTGATCCAAGCAAATAACATCTCTATGCCAGGAGCTACGGTTCTTACGGAAGGACAGGAACTGACAACGAGGATTATTAGCACGATTCACTCAGCAGATGAAGTAGCTGATCTAGCGGTAACAGTGAATCCTAAAACAGGTAAGAAAATATATATTAAAGATGTCGCGGACGTCAAACAACAAAAACAACAGACTAATAATATTACACGTACAAATGAAAGCCCATCTGTCTTGTTAAGTGTGTTGCAGGAAACAGATGCAAATACAGCAAATGTATCTAAAAATTTTCAAAAAGAACTACATAGCTTATTGAAAAAAGAACAGTACAAGGGAATGGAGTCAGATATTTTATTTGATCAAGGCGATTATATTAAAATCGCCATTAATAATATTGCTTCTTCGCTTATTTTTGGTGGAGCACTAGCAATGCTTGTTCTTTTCTTGTTTTTGCGTAATATAAAAAGTCCACTCATTGTCGGCATCGCCATACCATATTCAGTAATTGTTACGTTCGTATTAATGTATTTTGCTGATTTTGCATTAAATATTATGACATTAGGTGCATTAGCACTGGGTGTTGGTATGCTTGTTGATAATGCAATTGTTGTAATCGAAAATATTTATCGCCACCTTTCTATGGGAAAGGATCCGAAACAGGCGGCTCGTGATGGGGCGCATGAGGTAGCGGGAGCAATTACTGCTTCGACATTAACGACGGTCGCTGTTTTTTTACCAGTCGTCTTTATTAGTGGGCTACTTGGTCAGTTATTTAAAGAATTTGCTTTTACGATATCTTTTAGTTTATTTGCCTCTCTCTTTGTCGCATTGACAGTAGTTCCGATGCTTGCAAGTAGATTGTTAAAAGTACCAGCAGGTAATTATGAGGCGAGAAGGCGAAGATCAAAGTCACTGAATATGTTAGATCGTTCTATTCGTTGGTCTTTACGTCATAGAATGCTTGTCTTGACTGCTTCTGTGTTATTATTTGCTGCTGGGCTTTTCGGACTTAGTAAAATTGGGACACAATTTTTACCGCCGACGGATGAAGGGTATTTTAGTATAAATGTTCAGCTTGAAAATGGAGCTGCACTGTCAGAGACGGAAAAAGTAATAAATGGATTGGAAGAAAAATTAAAAGCTGAAAAAGATGTTGATGTATATGTCAGCTTGATCGGATCAACACAAGAATCGATTTTTCAAGGTAACGGGATGGCAAATACTGCGGAGGTATATGTGAAATTAAAACCACTAGCCAACCGTAGCCAATCGCTTTTCGCATTTGTGGATGAAATGAAGCCATTACTTGAAAAAGAAATTGAACAAATTAACGGCCAAGCAGAATTGACATTTAATGTTCAGGCAGCTTCAGGAATGGCACCACAAACTTTATCCTTTAATGTAAGGGATACGGATAAACAGCGTCTTGATGAAAGTGCAGATGACATTTACGATGCACTAACTGTTTTAAATGATGTTACAGAACTATCTACAAGTACGGCTGATACTGTAGAAGAAATACAAATTTCGATAGATCGTGATAAAGCCTTTGAAGCAGGACTTGTTCCAGCCCAAATAGCAACAATAGTAAATGATGTGACCAGAGGAGTGCAAGCTGCACAAATCATTGGAGAAAATACAGATGTACTTGGTGTCTTCGTTGAATATGATGAGACAATTTCTAGAAATATTGATAAGTTAAAAACATTATTAATTAAAAAACCTGATGGTTCATATGTAGAATTAAGCAAGATTGCCTCCATAAAAAACGGAAAAGGTCCAGTTCAAATTCAGCGAATCAATCAACAGGATTCTGTAGAGTTTACCATGAAATATAATGTGGATACGAACATTGGCGATATTTCTAAAGAGGTAGAAACAAAAATTACTGCACTAGATCTTCCAGATGGAACTGAAATTACTTTTAGTGGGGAGACGGAGCTACTTGAAGATTCAAAAAACGATATGATAATGGCATTTATTTTGGCGATTGTTCTTATCTATATTGTTATGGCAGCTCAATTCGAATCATTTAAATATCCATTCGTTATTATGTTTACAGTACCATTAATGGTAATCGGTGTTGCGTCGGGTTTGATCATTGCTAATATGCCTTTAAGTATCCCAGCTTTTATTGGAATAATTATCTTGGCGGGAATTGTAGTTAATAATGCGATTGTACTTGTTGATTATATTAACCAAAGAAAAGCAGCCGGGTTATCTAGTATGGAGGCATTAGTGGAATCAGTAAAAGATCGTGCACGTCCAATTTTGATGACGGCATTAACGACAATCTTGGGTCTTGTCCCACTGGCGCTTGGCATTGGGGAAGGTACAGAAATGAATCAACCAATGGCAGTTGCGGTTATAGGTGGACTAGTAAGTAGTACATTGCTTACATTGTTTATAATCCCCATCGTGTATAGTTTGTTTGATTCAGAGACAAGAAAAATGAATCGGAAAAAGTATGAGCGAATTAGGAAGTCTATTAAATAAGTAAATTTTCACTTGCAACATTCGATCACTTGTTTTATAATGAAAAAAACATCATATATTTGACTTTATGTCAAAGGGGAGTAGCGTTAGGTATATTCCAAGTGAGTCTACCTAAAACAAAGTCGTCAGTTCGTGAGTAAAATCACCGGCTTTGTTGACATGAACTATGTCTAGCAAGACCTTTGCCTATTAGGCAGAGGTCTTTTTGTTTTTATAAAAGCAACCAAAAACCTTTGCCAATAGGGATGTAAAAATGTGTATTGGAGGAATTTTGGTGGATATGTCAATGATTTTAGAATACGGTTGGGTATTACTTGTACTCATTGGTTTGGAAGGTATTTTAGCAGCCGATAATGCAGTGGTTATGGCAGTCATGGTAAAACATTTGCCTGAAAAACAGCAAAAGAAAGCCTTGTTTTATGGATTATTAGGAGCATTTGTATTTCGTTTCGCGGCATTATTTCTTATCACCTTTCTTGTTAATGTATGGCAAATTCAAGCAATTGGTGCAGCATACTTAATTTTTCTTTCTGCACATCATTTAATAAAAAAAGCCAGAAAAGATCATCAGGAAGAGAAGGTAGCACTAAAAGACGGAAAAGGCAGCTCTTTTTGGATGACTGTTTTTAAGGTTGAACTAGCTGATATTGCATTTGCGATTGATTCCATGCTTGCTGCAGTAGCTTTGGCGGTTACCTTAAAACCTACTGGTTGGTTTCAAGTTGGGGGCATTGATGGCGGACAATTTAGCGTGATGCTCCTTGGTGGTCTAATCGGAGTCATTATTATGAGATTCGCAGCAACTAGCTTTGTAAAACTATTAAAAGCGTATCCTACTCTAGAAACAGCAGCGTTCTTAATTGTTGGATGGGTAGGTGTAAAACTGACTGTCTTTACATTAGCTCATCCAAATGTTCAAATTTTAGATAAACATTTTCCGGAGTCATTAGGATGGAAAATGACATTCTGGATTGTTCTGATTGGTATTGCTTTAGGTGGATATGTTGTCTCAAAGAAAAAAGCCATATTACAAGAAAACTAAATAACATCAAAAAAGAATGTCCGTAATTTTGAACTGCCCCCTGTCAAGTAGACAGTGGAATTAATAAAAAGGATCTAAGCGGCTTTAACTCTATATTCCATAGGGCTGAGGCCGTTTAGTCGTTTTTGATATCTATCATGATTATAAAAATGGATGTATTCATCTATCGCAATAGAAAGTTCCTCAAACGTCTCATATTTATTTAGATAATATTTCTCGCACTTAAGTGTTCCCCAAAAAGATTCCATTGGTCCATTATCAATACATCTACCGACACGCGACATACTTTGAGTCAATTCAGCGGCATCTATCCTTTGTTCAAATTCTTTAGAGGTATACTGAAACCCACGATCACTGTGAATAAGTGGATATTCCTTATCCAATAATACTGTAGCTTGATCAAGCGTCTTGAATACAAGGTGATTATTATTGGAACGCCCTAGAACATAACTTACAATTGATCCATCATAAAGATCGCGAATAGCACTTAAATAGGCCTTTTTCGATTGGCCATACTTAAATTCTGTGACATCTGTCACCCACTTTTCATTTGGCTTTTCCGCTGTAAATGCACGATTTAGTACATTTTCAGTGACTTGTTGAGGGCTAGAATGTTTATAACGTTTCTTCTTTCTTCTAATGACAGATTGAATGCCAGCTATCTTCATCAGTCTATAAATTTGCTTGTGATTGAAGCCCTTTCCGAATGTTCGATTCATATTTAAAGTCATCTGACGGTATCCATAGATTCCATCCACTTTCTCATGGAGAGCTTTCATTTCGTTGATGAGTTCCTCATTTTGAAGTTCTCGTGTAGAAGGTGTACGGTTCAGCCACTTATAGTAGGCATATCGCGAAATACCAGCTATTTCGCAAAGGAGGCAGATGGCAAAGTTCTTTTTCTGATGAAGCTCTTTAATTGTGATATACTTATCTTCAAATTGTATTTGACTTAACTTCGCCTCCTTTCGATCTCCTCTACCTTTTTTAAAAATGCATTCTCCGCTCGTAAGCGTTCATTTTCTTTTTCAAGCCTTTTCATTTCTAATTTGATTTTTTCTTCAGGTGAGAGTTCTTCTTCTGTTTTATTCTGTCCTCGTTTATCTCTAAGCGCTTCATCTCCACCAATTTCATACTTTTCACGCATTGATATACTTGCTGATAGGAGACTTCATAAGTATCAGCTGTATTTTGATAATCCTTTCCATCCTCTAAGCAACAGATTACAATTTGTTTCCGTTCATCCCAAGTATTTTTTCTCCCTTTAGTCATAGAGCCCGTCCTTCCTTTCGACGTATCCTTTAAATCTCTATAACTATTATACTTGTCAATCCATCCTCGAAGCACGGATCTACTAGAAATTTTGTATTTCCGAACAATCTCATATTGAGAGTATTCCCCTGATATATGATCTTTCACAGCTGCTTCCTTTAACTCTTTAGAATAGGATTTCCATGTTTTTGCGTTCTCCAAACCACTTAAACCATACTTTTCAAATTTCTCCACCCAATTATATAAAGTAACGTTAGGAATCCGGTACATAGCTGTTAATTCTTCGACTTATAATTCTCGTTCTTATAAGCCAACAATACTTCATACTTAAACTGACCTGAATAGAATTTATTAGGCATAAAAAACTCCCCCTGTGGCAAACAGATTTTTATTTTTTAATCTGTCTACCTTAGGGGGAGCATATCAATTTAAAGGGCAGTCTTTTTTGATTGAAATAGTTATAATATTGTTATTTCTCTCCTGATTTTCTACGTGATGAGCGAATTGTTATCATTACAACCTATTTACAATTATATCTCCAAAGAATGACGAATAAGGGTGTAACCTCACTTCCATGTTATAATATTTCAAAGAATGAGGTGAAGCCTTTGTTAAGTATTTTATTTGTTCATAACAGGACAGATGAATTAGAAAGTATTGCTATTTCCATTCAAAAGGGGAATATAGAATTATTAAATCATACGCTCGAAAATTATAAACCGTTTATTAAAAAAACAGCTTCATCTGTTTGCAAGCGATATATAGATGATATGGATGATGAATACAGCATTGGTTTAATCGCATTCCATGATGCACTTTATCATTATGACAAAGAAAGAGGATCTTCCCTCCTAGCTCTCGCCGAAGTGATGATAAAAAGAAAAGTGATTGATTACATACGGCAACAAGCAAAACACCAACATATTAGTATGGAAAAACGATTGTTGGATAGTGTAGAGATTGATAATTTCTCGCTTGAGAACACTATTTCAATCACAGCATTTGAGCAGCATAAAGAATCAGAAGCTAGGAAAGAAGAGATTCGCTATTTTCAGCAGTCACTTGCCAAATATGGATTAGATTTTGAAGAGTTGGTGAAGCAGTCGCCAAAACATGAGGATGCACGGATCAATGCTATGAAAGTAGCAAAAGTAGTTTTTGAAGATGAGCATTTACTTGCTTATTTTTTGCAAAAAAAGCGGTTGCCATTAAAAGAACTTGAAAACAAAGTAAATGTCAGTAGAAAAACATTGGAACGAAATCGAAAATATATTATAGCGATGATTATTATTTTACACGAAGACTTTATTATGCTGCAAGAATATTTTAAAGGGCGGTTAGGCTGATGAAAAAAGGAGTAATACTAGAAATCACAAATACACACCTTGTCATCCTTACAGCCAATGGAGAATTTTTGCACGGTCAAAAAACAGGACATGATGATAAGATTGGAAAGGAAATCCTATTTTGGCCAATACAATCTGAAAAGAATCGATTTTCATTCCATAAAACAAAATATATAACAGCAGTCTCATTAGTCGCAGTAATGATATTTCTTCTCATACTTGGCCCGCCTTTTATCACAAAAAAGAAAGCATATGCTTTTGTATCATTTGATATTAATCCAAGTATTGAACTATCAATAAACAAAAATCATCGCGTAATTTCAGCACATGCTTTTAATGTAGATGGTGAAAAAGTATTAAATAGCATAAAAGGCTTGAAAAATATAGACTTTTATGTAGCTGCTGAGATGATACTAAAAAAACTTGATGAAATGGGATATTACGAGGAAAATAACGACTTAATCATTGCCCATGCCTTTATTAATAAACAAGCGCAAAAGAAAATGAACGGATTACAAACTGAAATGACAGCAATAAGCTCAATTGCTGTAGATAATAATGTGCAGCTACGATTGTTAGAAACATCGATGGATGATAAAAACAAAGCTAAAAAACAAGGTATTACTATTGGTTTGTTTATAACTACAAAAGAAAACAAACCGAAAAAAGATGATTCGCGTGAAAATAAGAAAAGTCCGGTTGAAAAGCCCAAAGGCCTGCCAATTGAATCATCAAACTTACAAAAAACACATCCATCTGAACGAGTAGATAGTGGAAAGAGAGTAGAACAGAAGGAAATCATTGAATCGAAGGAAAAAGAAAATCAACAAATTGGAGAAATTAATCCTTCCAATCAAAAACAACAAGAATATAAAGAAAAGACAAATCAGATAGTAGATAAGACGCAGAAAAGCTTAGATGATAAAAAGAAGCAAACCGATAAGCAACGGAAACCTGAATGGGATAAAATGCAGAAACAAGAAGAAAAACATGAGAAAAAAGTGCAAAAAGATATGGAAAAATCGCAACGGCAACGAGATAAAGAAAGAGAAAGAAGTAATAAAGAAAGAGAAAGAAGTAATAAAGAAAGAGAGAAATACGATAAAGAAAGACAGAGGGAAAACGAAGGTTCTGAAAAGAAAAATAATAAAGAGCAAGAAAAACATGATAAAAGAAAGCAAAGGATGGAATAAGTTAAGATAAGTTTATATTTCTTTTAAGTCCGGTCTAAATTAGACCGGACTTTTATAATAATATATTCCAGTTATTCGTTTTTCCCTGATAGCTGCTGTTGAGCTTGTTTTACAAGTCTTTTCGTGATTTCTCCACCGACGGAACCATTCCCTCTGGCAATTGTATCTGAACCAAGAGTTACACCGAACTCTTGCGCTATTTCATATTTCACTTGATCTAAATATTGTTCAACACCTGGAACAAGTAACTTATTACTTTGTCGAGCCATTTATATCTTCTCCTTTACAAATATATTCCCTTACGTAATATTAATATGGCTTTTATATACCAAAATCATGTCTGGAAAATCAAACCTGAGTAAATTATTACTAAAAAATATGGATATAATTCTTTTCTTTATGTACTTTTTTCATTAAGATAGAAGAATAATGTTAATGATAGGGGATAATTAAAGTGATGATACGTTCTCAAAAATATAAATTGAGCAGGCTTACGCCATTTCGTATCCTTGTTTCTTATTATGTTTTTACTGTTGCGCTTGCAGCAGTTCTCCTTAGCCTTCCTTTTGCAAGACAAGATGGAGCAGATTGGTCATTTATGGATGCTATATTTACTGCCGCTAGTGCGATAAGTGTAACTGGGTTAAGTACTGTTAGTATTTCGGAGACATTTACAACTTCAGGCATATTTTTACTTATGTTAGTACTGCAAATAGGCGGAATTGGCATTATGACGATTAGCACATTTTTTTGGCTAATTCTAGGGAGGAAAATCGGTTTAAAACAAAGACAGTTAATTAAAACAGATCAAAATCAAATTAATCAATCAGGACTGGTTGATTTATTACGGCAAATTTTGTTTTTAATATTATTAATTGAAGCTGTTGGCGCCATAATTCTAGGCTCTTATTACCTGAATTATTTCCCAACATGGCAGGAAGCTTTTCTTCAAGGATTATTTGCTTCCGTTAGTGCTACGACTAATGCTGGCTTTGATATTACTGGTGAGTCCTTAATTCCATTTGCAAATGATTATTTTGTTCAATTTGTTACAATTATCTTAATTATTCTTGGCGCGATTGGCTTTCCTGTTTGGATAGAAGTAAAAAAGTTTCTATTTCACAAAGATGAAAAACATAGGTTTCGCTTTACCTTATTTACTAAAATAACAACAGCTACTTATTTCCTACTTCTAGTAGTCGGAACAATTGTTATTTTTTGTTTGGAATTCAACAACTTTTTTGCGGATAAATCATGGCATGAATCTTTGTTTTATTCCCTATTTCAATCTACAACGATGAGGAGTGCAGGTTTATTAACATTGGACATTAATCAATTAACATCGCCAAGTATTCTTTTTATGTCTACACTCATGTTTATCGGGGCATCACCAAGTTCCGTTGGAGGCGGAATAAGGACAACTACGTTTGCTTTAAATATTCTTTTCCTTTATCATTTTGCAAAAGGTAATAAAGTGATCAAGATATTTAAAAGAGAAATCCATCAAGAAGATGTACTGAAATCATTAATTGTATTGATGCTTGCAGTTATTTTATGGTGTACATCAATATTTATATTATCGATAACAGAAGATGCTAGTCTCATTGCCATCATATTCGAAGTATCTTCTGCCTTCGGAACCTGTGGTGCATCTATGGGGATTACACCAGACTTATCGAATATTGGTAAATCACTTCTGATCGTATTAATGTTTATTGGGAGGATCGGAATACTTTCCTTTTTGTTAACATTGGGAAATAATGAAAAAGCTCCTGATTATCATTATCCAAAGGAAAGAGTGATTATTGGATAGTCTAAGTTAAAAAGGTTAAAATTTTAAATAGAAGTTAAATTTACATAGTAAAGATGTTTTCTTATGCACACTTATGGAGGGGTAGAAATTATGAATGAAAAAATTAGAATTGGAATTATTGGATACGGAAATCTTGGCAAGGGTGTGGAAGCATCTATTGCTCAGAGTGAAGATTTAGAACTAGTTGCTGTATTTTCACGGCGGGATCCAGCATCTGTAACGCTTTTAAATAAGAACGTTGAAGTATTTCATATTAACGAAACAATTAACTATAAGAACAAAATTGATGTAATGATTCTGTGTGGAGGTTCTGCTACAGATTTACCTGAACAAGGTCCAGAGTTCGCAGCACATTTCAATACAATTGATAGCTTTGATACCCATGCAAAAATACCTGATTATTTCACAAAAATGGACAAGGTAGCTCAATCAAGTGGGAAAACTAGTATTATTTCTGTAGGATGGGATCCTGGGATGTTTTCAATGAATCGACTACTAGGCGAAGCAATTTTACCTATAGGTGAGACGTATACATTTTGGGGCAAAGGATTGAGCCAAGGTCATTCAGATGCAGTTAGAAGGGTTGATGGGGTAAAAGCTGGAGTACAATATACATTACCTATCGAAGAAGCTGTAAATCGTGTGCGCAATGGTGAGAATCCCGTACTGTTAACAAAAGAAAAACATCTTAGAGAATGTTATATCGTCCCAGAAATCGGTGCAGATCAAACAGAAATTGAACAGACGATCAAAACGATGCCACATTATTTCGCTGATTATCAAACAGAAGTGCACTTTATTACTGAAGAAGAGTTATTAGCTAACCATTCAAAAATGATGCATGGTGGATTCGTAATCCGCAGTGGAGAAACAGGAAATGGCAATAAGCAAATTGTAGAGTACTCATTAAAACTGGACAGTAACCCTGAGTACACAGCCAGCGTATTAACGGCCTATGCAAGAGCTGCATATAAAATGAATAAAGAAGGGAACGCGGGAGCTAAAACAGTATTCGACGTACCATTGGGCCATCTTTCCCCAAAATCCCCAGCCCAACTAAGAAAAGAATTGCTGTAAGAAAAGCGGAGGCGCCCGTTAAGCGATGTACAAACTAGCCCACAGGACGTGGTGCACTAGACGACGTTCCTTTCCTTAATACGGCGATTGCTATGCTACACTTCATCTGGCGTGACCTACGTCTCGTAGCCATTGTGTAGATGCTAGTTCGACGAAGATACCTATGGAGAGTTTTGAATACAGAAAAGCCGGCAATTAATTGCCGGCTTTTTGGTGTATCTTTTTATCAAATGAGTAAATAGAAGAACTGCCGTCTTCCGGTTTAAAGTAAATGATACTTAACGATGTATTTTCGGTGATTTTTCCCGACTCTAAATAAGATTTGATATCAAATGGGAACTCCTCAATTAAAGTATGTTTATAAAGTTCTTTTTCATTCAAATTAATATGTTTGAAATCCTTATTAACAATAGATGGGTCAGAAATTATAGCACCATAAATACTCGATCTCACTTTTCGATCTAATCTGTCGTTCCACCATGCTTTTCTTGGTTTATAACGATGCCTTATTAAATAATCATATTTCATTAATCCAAACGCAGTTTCCTTGTTTGGAATAGAGATTTCCGTTAAAAACTGTTCGAGTCGCTTGTATAAATCTTCAAGCTGATGCCCAATTCTTGACCAGCCTTGTTCATCCCAATAGGTTCCAAATGCTTGGAAGAAATCAAATGGGGTTTCAAAACTGTTATTGGTCAAATACTCCACCGTATTGTCCATTCGGTGATCATTCCAATACTTTTCTAATACGTCCTCCACCTGCTTAATACGTACAATATCATTAAAATCAATTACATTATTTCCTAGAATTTCATAAGGTGCATGGTCCATATACGTATAACCATATTCCTTTGCTTGGATACGTAACCCTGTTCCACGTAGCATCTTTAAAAATCCAAGTTGTAATTCCTCAGGACCAAGTGCAAAAACATCATTGAAAGTTTGACGGAAAGAATGATAATTTTCTTCAGGTAATCCGGCAATTAAGTCTAAATGTTGATCAATTTTTCCACCGTCTTTAACCATTGTTACAGTTCTGGACAGTTTTTCGAAGCTCTGTCTTCTTTTTACTAATTCATTTGTTAAATCATTTGTGGATTGCACACCTATTTCAAATCGGAAAAGACCTGGAGGTGCTTCTTTATTTAAGAAATCAATCACTTCTGGCCGCATGATATCCCCAGTAATTTCAAATTGGAAAACAGTGCCCGGTTTATGTTCATCTATTAAAAATTGAAACATTTCCATAGCGTAACTACGGCTGATATTAAATGTTCGATCGACAAATTTAATTGTTTTTGCTCCATGTTCCATTAAATACCTAATATCCTCTTTAATTTTATCACGATTAAAATATCTTACTCCTACCTCAATGGAAGATAGGCAAAATTGACAACTGAAAGGACAACCTCTGCTAGTCTCGATATACGTGATCCTTTTCGATAATTGTGGAATATCTTCTTCAAACCTAAAGGGGGAAGGAAGTTCGCGTAAATCTAATTTATTGCGAACGAGGTTTATTTTAGGTTTACCTTTTAGCATATAACCAATGCCAGGCACATTTTCAAGATTCATTTCGCCAGAAAGCTCATCTAGCAATTGTTTGAAAGTTTCTTCTCCTTCACCTATGACAATATAGTCAATTTCAGGCAGTCTTTCTAACCAGTGGATGACATCGTAGGAAACCTCGGGACCCCCTAAGATAATTTTAATATCAGGCATGATTTTTCTTAATACTTCAATTACCTTAATCGTTTCTTCGATATTCCATATATAACAGCTGAAGCCGATAACATCTGGCTTTTTCATATACAGATCTGTCACGACATTCATTGTTGGATCGTTAATCGTATATTCCGCTATCTCCATATCATAGAAGGGTTGTGCATACGATTTTAAATAGCGAATAGCCAAGTTTGTATGGATGTATTTTGCATTCAAAGTGCTTACAACAATTTTCATAAATAATGCTGACTCCTTTTTAATAAAGCTCGTACTTTTACTTATTTTACTGGATTTTAGGTCAAACCACAATGAATGAAAAATTTGTAAAAATAAATCAAAATAAATGGAGGGATTTTGACATTTAAAACGAATAATTACAATATAAGAAAAACAGCCTTTATTACAAATTTCTTGGCGTTGCTTTATAAAGTAGCAACGCCAAGTTTTTATGCAATAAAATGCTGTAGAATTATCTTATTCATTTTGTACTTTACGTTTTTGTCCAAATGGATTTTCTTTGAATTGTGCAATAGTTGATTTCCATCTCGACCATTTCAATTCTATAAAAGGTTGGGCAACTGTTGTAATGAATTTACTTGATAGGAGGGTGGTCAATCCAAAAGTGATAAACATCATTATAAATATTGTTTGTGTATTATTAAGGTAATCTTCTATAATACTTCCTCTAAATGTACGAACAATAAAACCATGCAATAAGTAAACATATAATGTATTTTTCCCCCATTTAGTAAAGAAAAATTTCCGGCGCGGTACAAATGCAAAGAAACTACCAACCATGACCAGATTAATCGCATAAATAAAAATTCTTTTGATAAGACCGAGAGCTGAAACGCCTTCTAATTGACTATAGGGTTTTGAACCTAATAACCATTTTTCGTTCAAATCTGGGAAATATATGATCCCTACAGCAACAATAATCATTATTGCTGTAGCTATGAGTTTTGATTGATATGATCTTATTAAGTTGAAATGTTTTGAGTTTAAAAAGAATCCTGTTAAGAAAAATGGAAAAAAGACGAAAGTCCTTGAAAGACTTAAATAGTTTGAAATCCAATCAATATAACCGACTGCAAGGCCTATGCTGAATGCAGCAATTAATGCGTACATCGGCTTGAATTTATTAAAAATAATGACCATGATATTCCAGCAAAATAAACTAATTAAGAACCAAAGTGACCAATGTGGGTTAAGTATATCTAAGGTAAAACTTGATTTATTGAATAAAAAGTAATAAAAAATGGAATAAACTAATTGGAAAATGATATAGGGCAAAATAAGTTTCTTAGTGATTTTTCCAAGATACCCCTTTTTATATATCCCTTTTGCGAAATACCCTGAAACTAGGATAAATGCAGGCATGTGAAACGTGTATATTAAAATATAAATATTGGATATTATTGTATCCGATTTAATGTATGATTGAATTAAATGTCCAAATACTACTAGGAAAATAAGGATGAATTTTGCGTTATCGAAATAATAATCTCTCTTTGCCATTTGTTCACCAACTTTATTTTATGATTATATAAAATTTTACCCGAAAAAACAGGAAACAAACATTAAGATTGTGTAACGATTAGTTGACATGTGATTTTCATAGATTGACTAGTTTCTACATAATTTTGTAACAAATTTTATGCGGATAATGTCTAATATTGCGAATGTGTTTACAATTGAAAAGAGTCCTGAGATAATAGCAAAGTTGAATTAAAAAGGTAGAATACTGGAGGAGAAAGTAAAATGTTTGATCGGAGTAAGCAACAAATGAAGACCCTGATGCTAATTCAAAAGAAACGTGAGGAAATGTGTTTATATGGAAAGAAATACGGACTATGTGCGGCTGAAACAATAAACAGCAGTCAGGATCTAGACAAGCTGTTGAATGAATATTATCGTTTATATCAGTCACAAGAAAACACCAAGACTATTTATACACCTCGTAAAATAAGCTGGTTCATATACCAGGAGCAAGAGCAATATTCAATTCTGTAATATTTAGTTTTCTATACTCCAACATCTTAGATATACTCCCAAATAAAAAAATCCGCAAAACAAATTACATTAAACTTCAACATCCTTTGTTTGTTGAAGGACTACAATATTCAATTACGGGTAAACTGTTCTCAAAAGAATTTTTGGGAGGTTTACTTAATGAATAATCAAGTAAAAATATTAGATAATAAGGTAGCTATCATTACTGGGGCAGCTTCTGGGATTGGCAAGGCAACAGCATTAAGATTAGCTAGCTCAGGAGCTGCGATTGGGTTAATTGATTTAAAAGAAAAAAAAGCAGAAAAGGTAAAGGCAGAAATTAATCAACATGGCGGAAAAGCGATGATAATTGATGCTGATTTAAAAGATCCTGTGCGTGTTAAGCAAGGTATCGATGAAATAGTCCAAGCATTTGGTAGGCTCGATATTGTGTTTGCAAATGCGGGAATTAATGGAGTTATTACTCCTATAGAAGACTTCTCACCCGAGGACTGGGATAATACGCTAGCGACTAACTTGAAAAGTACATTTTTAACAGTAAAGTATGCTATTCCATACATGAAAACAAAAGGTGGAAGTATTATTATTACTAGTTCAGTTAATGGTAATCGAAAATTTTCGGGCACTGGTATGTCTGCGTACAGCAGTTCTAAAGCGGGTCAAATGGCATTTGGGAAAATGGCTGCATTAGAGCTCTCAACATATAAAATTCGTGTCAATATCATTTGTCCCGGAGCAATTAAAACAAATATAGGAGAAAATACACATCCGGAAAAAAGTGAACTAAAAAAGGTCCAAATACCAGTGGAATATCCAGAGGGTAGTCATCCTTTAGAAGATAAACCAGGAAATCCAGAGCAAGTAGCGTCACTTGTCCATTTCTTGGCTTCAGATGAGTCTAGTCATATTAGTGGTACTGAAGTCTATGTGGATGGTGCGGAGACTCTTTTATAAAAGTCCGCAGTTTATCATGGCAAAATTTAAATGTCGTGACAAACTGCGGTTTTTCTTATTTATATACTATGATGATAAATATTTGGTAAAATGGAGATGCAATTAGTACAAAAAAAGGAATTGATAGAGTGGACAAAGATATAGAATCTTCATTGAAGTTATTTATCGTTCTTTCACGAGCATATAGATCATTGAATGAATCGGTAAATATTCATATTCAGCATTCAGGATTAAATCCAACTGAATTTGCTGTGATGGAATTATTATTTCATAAAGGAAAACAGCCATTACAGCAAATAGGTGAGAAAATTTTGCTTACAAGCGGTAGTATTACGTATGTTGTCGATAAACTTGAACAGAAAAATTTAGTTAAAAGAGTAGGAAGTCCGGTTGATCGCCGTATAATATTTGCTGAAATCACAGATGAAGGAAAAAAGTTTATTGAAGATTTCTTTCCTCAACATGCTATGCGTATACATAACTTAATTTCGGCATTAGATCAAGATGAAAAAAATCACTCAATAGAGCTTTTGAAAAAAATAGGATTATCAATAAAGAAATTGTAAAATGTCAGCCGAATTATGAATTTATTCATTAGATACCACCGTTTTTAATGAATGAGGCATAATGTACTCGATTAACAATACCTTATTAATTAGCCAAATATAAAGATTAAGAGGTGCTAGATGAAAAAGTTTAAAGAATATACGTATATTCGACCAGATCTTAAAGAGGTGAAAATTTCATTTGCGGATTCACTTGAACAATTTAAGCAGGCAAAGAATGTGGAAGAACAAAGCAAAGCGATGGAGAAAATTAATCACATTCGCAATGATATCGCAACGATGTTTAATCTCGGTTATATAAGACATACCGTTGATACAACAGATGAATTTTATGAACAAGAAAATGACTATCTTGATGAGATTGCGCCTGAAGTAGATGGATTAGTATCACAGTATTATCAAGCACTTGTCCATTCGCCATTTCGCTTGTCACTAGAAGCTAAATGGGGGAAACAATTATTTGAATTAGCTGAAGCTGAATTGAAAACATTTACCCCGAGTATAATCCCATTGCTTCAACAAGAAAATAAGCTTTCATCTGAATACACCAAATTAGTTGCATCAGCTAAAATTTTGTTTGAAGGAGAGGAAAGAACACTTTCCCAATTACAACCATTTGTGGAATCACAAGATAGGGGTATGAGGAAGCAAGCAAATGAAGCAAAGTTTGCCTTTTTTAATGAAAATAATGAAAAATTTGATAGAATTTATGATCAATTGGTTGATGTTCGTACAGAAATTGCGACTTCACTTGGTTTTAGTAATTTTGTAGAACTGGCATATTACCGTATGACCAGGACGGATTACGATGCTTCAATGGTTAAAAAGTTTCGCGATCAAGTAAAAGAATATATCGTCCCACTTGCGACAAGCTTATATGCGCGTCAAAGTGAGCGGATCGAAGTAGAATCAATGAAATATTATGATGAGGGATTTCAATTTACTTCTGGAAATGCCGTTCCAAAAGGAACACCAGAATGGATAATTGAAAATGGATCAAAGATGTACCATGAATTGTCTGAAGAAACAGGAACTTTCTTTGATTTTATGACCGAGAAGGAACTGTTAGATCTGGTTGCTAATAAGGGAAAGGCTGGGGGAGGTTATTGCACTTATATAGAAAACTATGAGTCTCCTTTTATTTTTTCAAATTTCAATGGTACTTCGGGAGATATTGATGTATTGACACATGAAGCTGGGCATGCATTTCAAGTCTACTCTAGTAGACAATTTGAAATACCAGAGTATATTTGGCCAACATACGAAGCATGTGAAATTCATTCTATGAGTATGGAATTTTTCACTTGGCCATGGATGGACTTATTTTTCAAAGAAGACACAGATAAGTATAAGTTTACTCATTTGAGTGGGGCGCTTCTCTTTTTGCCATATGGTGTTGCAGTCGATGAATTTCAACATATCATTTATGAAAATCCCGATCTGAGCCCGGTAGAAAGAAAGCAGGTATGGAGAGATTTAGAGAAAAAGTATATGCCACATCGAAATTATGACGGAAATCAATACTTAGAAGCAGGCGGATTTTGGCAGAGGCAAGCACATATCTATAATTCTCCTTTTTATTATATTGATTACACACTTGCGCAAATTTGTGCATTCCAGTTTTGGAAAAAGTCACAAGAAGATCAAGAAGAGGCATGGAAAGATTATGTAAAACTTTGTAAGCTAGGTGGTAGTCTTTCATTTACAAATCTCGTAAAAGAGGCGAATCTTATTTCTCCATTTGAAGATGGTTGCGTAAAGTCTATTATCTCTAGTATTCAAACTTGGTTAAATAGTGTTGATGATAAAAAAATGTAATGAAGAAAAGTGTTTGGGCTGACAGTAAAAAGGTGAAAACTTTTGTTAGAAAATGGCATCTCTAATAAATCATACCAATAAATAAAAAGAGATTGCCTTTTTGAATATAGGCAATCTCTTTTTATTATACTTGTACGAAAGACTGTACCGGTTTAACAGTGATAATTGCAATATTATCATCGTGTAGGACTGCATTCAGTTCTTTCTCTTCAGGATGATCTAAAATATAATCGGCGATCTGATCTTCCAACTTTTCCTGAATTACTCTGCGAAGAGGACGGGCGCCGAATTCAGGATGATATCCAAGCTCGACTAGTTTCGCCTTCACTTCTTTAGATATTTCGAGTTTTAGCCCAAGCTCTGTAACCGTTTCTTTCAGCTCGTTTACAAGTAGTTCAACGATTGATAATAGTTGTTCTTGTTCAAGTTTATTGAATTCGATAATATTGTCAAAGCGGTTTAGAAACTCAGGTTTGAAAAATAAACCTAAAGAAGCAAGGATATCTGTTTCTTTTATTGCATTGCTTTTCCCGAATCCAACTTGAATATCTTTTTTACCTGTTCCAGCATTACTCGTCATGATAATTACAGTATCTGTAAAGCTTACTGTTCTGCCTTGACTATCTGTCAGGCGGCCGTCTTCAAGAATTTGTAGAAACATATGTTGCACATCAGGATGTGCTTTTTCAATTTCATCAAGAAGAAGAATGCTATATGGGTTCCGGCGAACCCGCTCAGTTAATTGGCCTGCTTCATCATGTCCAATATATCCAGGGGGAGAACCAATTAATTTGGAGACACTATGTTTTTCCATATATTCACTCATATCGAGTCGAATGAATGCAGATTCGGATCCAAATAATTCCTCGGCTAAAGTTTTTGCTAATTCTGTTTTACCGACACCTGTAGGTCCTACAAATAGGAATGATCCAATCGGCCGTTTTTTTGTTTTTAATCCAGCTCTACTACGTCTAATTGCCTTAGCGACTCTATTCACCGCTTCGTCTTGGCCAATTACTCTTGTGGCTAAATTTGCTTCGATATATTGCATTTTTTTCTGTTCATCGCTCTGAAGCTTACCAACTGGAATACCCGTTTTACCCTCTAGAATAGCATGTATATGTTCAACCTCTACGGCAATGCGACTATTTGATGTCTCTTCCTTTAACGACTGCACTAGTTCGTTTTCCTCATCTCGAAGTTTAGCTGCTATTTCATAGTTTTCAGTTGATAATACTTTTTCTTTTTCCTTTTCTAGTTCAACTAAACGTTGTTGAATAGCTTCTTTATCCGTTTCTTTCAATGTTAAGTTTAACTTAGACCCTGCCTCATCCATAAGATCAATTGCTTTATCTGGAAGATGACGATCTTGAATGTAGCGGTCCGATAGTTCAACGCAAGCTTTTAAAACTTCCTTGCTGTAAGAGACTTGATGGAAAGCTTCATATTTATCTTTTAGGCCTAATAGTATTTCTACTGACTTTTCCAGAGTTGGTTCATCAACTTGGATAGGCTGAAAACGTCTTTCTAATGCGGCATCTTTTTCAATTTTACGATATTCTTTTAATGTTGTAGCACCAATCACTTGTAGTTCGCCTCTAGCTAATGCGGGTTTTAATATATTACCTGCATCCATTGATCCTTCGGCAGACCCAGCTCCAACAAGTAGATGAATTTCATCGATAAAGAGTAGAATGTTTTTCCGTTCCTGCAATTCTGAAATTAATTGCTTCATTCGCTCTTCGAACTGACCACGTATCCCGGTATTTGTAACGAGTGAAGCAACGTCTAACAAATAGACTTGCTTATTTTTTAATTTAGCTGGTACATCTCCAGCGATAATTTTCCCAGCTAATCCTTCTGCTATTGCTGTTTTACCTACCCCGGGTTCACCAATTAATACGGGATTATTTTTATTGCGACGATTTAAAATTTCAATCATTCTATTTACTTCATCATCTCGGCCAATAACAGGGTCAACTAAACCAGCTTTAGCAGCATTATTTAAGTTTCTTCCAAACTGATCAAGAATCCCATTTTGTTTATTCGGATCTTCTGCCTTTTGCTTAGCGAAATCTTCGGGACGTGAGTTGTTATCACCCAATTGATTAAACATATCGGAAAAACTATTAAAACCTCCAAGAGGGGAACCAGTCATAGGAGCCTCGAATTTTTTCTTTTCTTCCGCGAAGCAAGAAGAACATAAAGGTATCGTTTGTTCATTACCATTCATATTTAAATGTAATTGAATATTAGCTTCGTTATGTTTGCATTTTGAACACATCATATAAAATCAATCCTCCATATAAGTATTGACTTGATCAATTTTGACCAAAGTTACAAAAAAACATTGACCAATATTGATCATGCCTTTATTATACACTGACCTATTTTGACTTTCAATTGTTTTGCTTACTTTTTGGATTTTATTCAGGGCATGTACATAGGATGTAATGAGAGAGGGATATATTGAAAGGTGGAGGTGGCTTGAAAAAATGGACAGGGGCTTTCCAAATAGCCGCTGTATATGTCGGAACAGTAATTGGCGCAGGCTTTGCAACTGGAAAAGAAATTGTGGCGTTTTTTACGCGTTTTGGCTTTCATGGCTTTTTGGCTATATTACTTGCTGGTTATTTATTTATTTTCCTTGGATCGAAAATAATGACGAAAGCAATTGAAATTCAAGCAACTTCATTTGAGGAATTTAATAAATACTTATATGGTAAAAAAATATCCGGTGTAATGAATATATTTACATTGCTAATGCTTTTAGGCATATGCGCTGTGATGATGGCAGGTGCAGATGCATTATTTACGGAACAACTAGGTTATTCAAAATCTACTGGAGCGATTTTAACAGGCATCCTAGCCATAATAGTAATGGCAGTAGGGGCAAAAGGTTTATTTGCAGTTAATTCTTTTGTCGTACCGGCACTAATATTATTCTCATTTATATTAATGCTTAAATCTGTTCCGACAACTGGATATCTTGAAACCTTTTTCTCAGTACCCACAACACCAACACCGATACACACGATCATCTCTGCATTTTCCTATGCTGCATTAAACCTTGCATTAGCTCAAGCAGTGCTCGTGCCGATTGCAGTAGAAATGAACGACAAAGCTACGGTGAGACTCGGTGGAATAATTGGTGGTTTCTTACTTACCTTTGTGTTAATAACAAGTCATATTACATTATTGACGCTCCCAAACTTTACAACATTTGATATCCCTATGGCCGTCGTTGTTAAACATGCTGCAAGTAGTCTCTATCTATTATATGTTGCGGTCATTTATGGTGAAATATTTACATCTGTGATCGGAAATATGTATGGAATTGAACGACAAATTCGTAAGTATCTTCGAATTAATAGTTTATTAATTTATGGTGGAATACTTCTTGTAGTATATGTTATTGGCTTAGTTGATTATGGATTTTTACTCCAACTTTTATATCCACTGTTTGGATATGTAAGTCTCATATTTTTATTCATTTTAGCGTTAAAGCCCACGAAAAAAGCATAAAAAAGATGCAGCTTCTAATTCAAAAAGGAATCAGGCTGCATTTTCCGTTTATTATGCCAAAGGTATAATAATTAATAGTAGTAGATCAAATATTAGATGAGAAATAATGAGTAGTGGCATGCTTCTTTTCCAAACATAAAGGCTTCCCCAAACAATGGCACTAATAAACGCTGCAATCATAAGAAGGGGATAACCGGAAAAAGCAAAAACGGCGGCATTTAATGTCGCGGCAATGAATACGGCAACTTTGAAGTTCATATATCTCATTAATCTTTTTTGAACAAATCCTCTCCAGAAAATTTCTTCGCCGGGAATGATGATTAAAAATAATACGAGGTAATGCCACATCCACTCAAATGAAAAGACTGTGTATATTTTAGCAATTTGTTTATCGAAAGAACCCGGTAGTAATGTTAACATGCTGTCGCCCACATAAAATAAGATGTATAAAGCAATTCCAGATGATATGCCGAAAATAAAATATTCTTTAGGTGACGCTTTGTCTTCGATTTTTTCACTAATGATAGAAATGCTTATTAAAAATAACATTGCGGCGGTATATAAATACCAAAATACTCCCTTACTATCAAAAGCTATGTAGATGAGTAAGTAGGCTAAGATAAAACCGCCTAATAATTTAATATCTGTAAAACTTTTTTTCATAGTCGTTTCCTTTCTAATTGGATAACCAAGTCGCACATAAAAACACAACGGATTCTAAGACATACATTCTAGCCTTAAACGTACATAAGTGTTCTTCCCTTAAACTAGAATAACAAGTGGTTGCTAAATAGCCTAGTAATAGTTGGAACTTCGGTCCATGTGTGGATGTCGGGATTTGTGATGCGACGCAAGCACGACGCATATGCTATACTTACAGTGTTCAAGAGTAATAAGAGAAAAAGCAAGCGGAAGCCTGCCTTTTTAAACATTCAATGATTCTTTAATTATTTTATAATTTTTATGATTAACAACCGTTTTCTCTTCTAATTCTAGTTCATGGAAATTATCCATGTACGTCAGGTTAACAATGACTGAATTTTCGTTTACTTTCTCGACAACACCAGTTAAACCTTCTTTAAATTCAATTACATTTCCCAGTTCTGCAATTTTCAAAACAATCTCCCCTTTGCTCTTTTAATCATCAGAAAGTATAAGTTTTTTAGAGATGTAATGTTGAAGTAATAATTCTCCGTTTAGCATTAATGCGATAAGGTCAGACACAGGTCGAATAGCGGATAGCTATCCTTATATAATAATGATAATACTCGCTAATATCCAATAACCAGCTCGTAGAATGCGGTTTTTAGGATGACCAAAGTGCCTTCACTTTTCTTAATAGTTTGCACTATTTCTCAGTAAAGTGCAACATAACTTTAATCATTAGACAAAGACCATATCATTCATATAGAATATCCTAGGGATTAGCAGATATATGTTATATAATTATGAGGTGATAAAAAGGATGGAACTTGAAATAGCGAGAGAAATTATTGACCAGTTACGTTCAAAAGAAATAGGTCATATTGAAATAAAAAAAGAAGATTTTTTGACGTTTCGTCAAGTGCTAGTCGAACAAGAAGATTATAAGTATTTTCATGGAATTGCCAGACAAGGTGGAAATATTTTTTACGAGTATCTTGATTCACCAAGAGTTTAACTTCATTCAGCAGAAGTCAAGTCCCCCACTTGTATAAGAGGGATGAATCAGTGGAGTGCAAACTCCGGCTGAATGAAGTGAAAGCCTCCGGCAGATGTCACAGATTTTCAGAGGAAGTTTATCGAGCGAGCTCGATAGAATCTGGACGTAATTCCGACGAGGCAGAATTGATAAACGGTAACCAAACAACAAATATAAATTAATGATTTCGTGGTAAAATTTATTAATAAAGGGTAATAATGAGTTAAAAATAGTTGTCGAAAATTATTTAACTTGTTTTTGTTGCACTTTGATTGACGAAACTGATAAAATTAGCTACTTTTATAATGGAGAGATTAATATTTTATCTCAGATAAAAAAAGGAGACGATTACTATGACGGAAAAACAATTTACAGTAACTGCTGATACGGGGATTCATGCAAGACCTGCAACGTTGCTAGTTCAGACTGCAAGCAGATTCTCTTCAGACATTCAGTTAGAATATAAAGACAAGAAAGTAAACCTGAAGTCTATTATGGGTGTTATGTCACTCGGTATTGGTAAAGGGGCTATTATTACCATATCTGCAGATGGTAACGATGAAGAAGAAGCATTGGCGAGCATTCAAGAATTATTTACAAAAGAAGGTCTTGCTGAATAATGTCAACAATCTTAAAAGGTATTGCTGCATCACACGGGATTGCTATCGGGAAAGCATATCGTATGGTGGAACCGGACCTCTCCGTGAAAAAAACTTCTATAACTGACACATCTGTAGAAATTGCTCGTTTTCATTTAAGTGTAGAAGGAGCAAAAAGCGAGCTTCAAGTCATTCGCGATAATGCTGCAAAAGATCTAGGCGAGGACAAGGCGGCGATCTTTGATGCACATATACTTGTATTAAGTGATCCAGAACTTTTATCCTCAATTGAAGATAAAATTAAAACGGATTTAGTAAATGCAGAATTCGCTTTGAAAGAAATAACAGATATGTTTATTACCATGTTTGAACAAATGGATAATGAGTATATGAGAGAGCGTGCTGCAGATATCAAAGACGTAACCAAAAGAGTGCTAGCACATTTGCTTGGAGTAGAGATTCCAAATCCGGGTGCAATTGCTGAAAAAGTTATTATTGTGGCTGAGGACTTAACTCCATCGGATACTGCACAACTTAATAAAGAGTTTGTACAAGGATTCACGACTGATATAGGTGGACGCACATCCCATTCCGCTATTATGGCTCGCTCCATGGAAATCCCTGCGGTAGTGGGATCTAATAATGCGACGGGAACTATTCAAAACGGTGACCTGATTATTGTTGATGGAGTGAATGGTGATGTACATATTAATCCAACTCCTGAAATCGTAAGTCAGTATAAAAAAGATGCTGAAAAAATAGAGCAGCAAAAAGCTGAATGGGCTTTGCTTAAAAATGAACTAACTTTTACTAAAGATGGTAAACAAGTTGAGCTTGCTGCAAATATAGGAACACCTAATGATGTTGAAGGCGTACTCCATAATGGCGGAGAAGCAGTTGGATTATATAGAACAGAATTTCTTTATATGGAAAGAGACCAACTACCAACAGAAGAAGAACAGTTCGAAGCTTATAAAAAGGTTTTAGAAAGCATGGATGGTAAGGCGGTAGTCGTTCGTACATTGGATATTGGAGGGGATAAAAATCTTCCATATTTACAATTGCCGGAAGAGATGAATCCATTCCTTGGTTTACGCGCTATCCGTTTGTGCTTTGAGGAACAAGAAATTTTCCGGACGCAGTTACGTGCACTTCTTCGAGCAAGCACATTTGGTAACTTGAAAATTATGTTTCCAATGATCGCAACGCTAGATGAGTTTCGTTCAGCAAAAGCGATATTATTAGAAGAACAAGAAAAACTTCAAAGTGATGGCGTTAGTGTCTCAGGAAATATCGAAGTTGGTATTATGGTTGAAATTCCTTCAACTGCGGTTTTAGCTGATCAATTTGCTAAAGAAGTCGATTTCTTTAGCATTGGTACAAACGATTTAATCCAATATACAATGGCTGCAGATAGAATGAATGAGCGTGTATCATATCTCTATCAGCCGTATAATCCAGCTATTTTAAGATTGGTAAAAATGGTTATTGATGCGGCTCATAATGAAGGAAAATGGGCTGGTATGTGTGGAGAAATGGCTGGCGATGAAATGGCCATTCCGCTTCTTTTAGGTCTCGGTCTAGACGAATTTTCAATGAGTGCATCATCCATTCTTAAAGCAAGAAGTCAAATTAAGCAATTAGATTCCAATCAGATGAGCCAATTAGCAGAAGAAGCACTTCAAAAAGGTTCTACTGAAGAGGTAGTTGACTTAGTAAAACAAGTAATAAATATGTAATGAAATTGTAATTTTATCTAGGAGTATAAATTAGTAAAAGGTGGTATAGAATAGTAATCATGATTGACATGACTATTCGTAGTCATTTCATTCTCATTTTCCCCCTTTTTTGCCGCTAGACTATAGGTCTAGCGGCATTTTTTGTATTTAAAATTAAAAATTCATATGATAATGATATAATAAATTTGAGTTAATTATATCTTCTGTAAATAGAAAAGGTTACGAAATATGGAAAGGGTTGAATAAAATGAAAAAATCAATTGGTTTTATCGGTCTAGGTGTCATGGGTAAGGGGATCGTACGGAATTTATTATCAGCAGGTCACCATGTGTACATTTATAGTCGAACAAAGAGTAAAGCAGAAGATATTCTTAAAGAAGGAGCGATTTGGAAGGAAACTCCTAAAGAAATTGCAGAATCTGCCGAAATAATAATTACAATGGTTGGTTATCCTCAAGATGTAGAAGAAGTGTATTTTGGAAAAGAGGGAATAATTGAAGGGGTTAATAAAGAGTCAATCACTGTTGATATGACCACATCAACCCCAACCTTGGCGAAGAAAATCGATGAGACTGCGAAGCATCATGGTTTTAAGGCATTGGATGCACCTGTTTCAGGTGGAGACATTGGAGCGAAGAACGGAACCCTTTCTATCATGGTAGGTGGAGACAAAGATGCTTTTGAGGATTTATATCCAGTTTTCCAGAGAATAGGTGGAAACATTGTGTATCAAGGAGAGGCGGGAGCAGGTCAACATACAAAAATGTGTAATCAAATCGCAATTGCTTCAACAATGATTGGTGTAACGGAAGCTATCATTTACGCAAAGCAATCAGGATTAAACCCTGATCATGTATTGAAGTCTATTAGCCAAGGTGCAGCTGGAAGCTGGTCTATGACAAATTTAATACCGCGCGTCTTGATGGAAGATTATAGCCCCGGTTTTTTTATTAAACATTTTGTCAAAGACATGGGAATTGCCCTAGATGAGGCAGAAAATATGGAATTAAAGCTTCCGGGTCTAAAGTTAGCAAAAGAAATGTATGATTCACTTGTAGCAGACGGTGAGGGAGATAGTGGCACACAAGCACTAATTAAGTATTGGAAGTAGAGAGGAAGATTAATAAATGACCAATGATGCTGGAATATTATTGGAAAGTGGTACGAATGAGCTAGAAATAATCGAATTCGAAATAAATAGTAATAAGTTTGGGATTAATGTACTAAAGGTCAGAGAAATAATTCAGCCTTTACCACTTACTCCGATTCCGCATGCTCATCCAAATGTTTTGGGTATCATACAACTTAGAGGGGAAGTTCTACCGGTAATCAGTATGGAAAAAGCTCTAAAAATTAACCCTGCTGCTAATAAAGATATCGCAAATGAAAAGTTTATTGTCGCGGAGTTTAATAAGCAAAAAGTAGTTTTTCAAGTTCATCATGTTACGCAAATACATAGGATTTCATGGAAGCAGATTGAAAAACCTGCTAATCTATATTCTGTTGACAGTTCCCACATCATTGGGGTTATTAAACGTGATATTGAGATGATTTTACTCGTGGACTTTGAAAAAATCGTTGTTGATATAAACCCTGATTCAGGGATCCACGTTGATAAAATTAAAAGTTTAGGAGTTCGTGAACGATCTTTAAAACGTATCGTTGCTGCGGAGGACTCACCTCTATTAAGAAAACTATTACAAGAAACGTTATCTGCCGCAGGCTATGAATACGTGGAGTTTTTTGAAAATGGTGAAGATGCGTTAGAATACTTACAATCATTTAGTGAAAATGGGACAAATGTATATGACGAGGTACATCTAGTTATAACAGATATCGAAATGCCTAAAATGGATGGGCATTACTTTACGAAAAAAATCAAAGAAAATCCTAATTTATCGAAATTACCAGTTATCATATTTTCCTCACTTATCACAGAAGATCTACGCCATAAAGGGGATGTTGTAGGAGCGATTGAACAAATTTCAAAACCAGAAATAAATGAACTTGTATTAAAAATAGACCAACATATAATGTGAAAAAGTGAGATTGCACGTTAATATCGCTGTTCGCTTGTATTACCAGATTAAAACAAACCCGAATTTCCAGTAAATCAGGAAATTCGGGTTTGTACTAGTTTAAAAAACTTTCTCCTAATTTTTTGAAGACTGGTTTTTGAGGCTTAGGAGGGCGATTATTATTATTTTCCTTTTCTTTGATTCCAGTGTAGTCTTGAAGAATCTTTTTCGCCATATTTAGGGACATACGGGATTTGGGATTTCGGTATTGGTGATCAAGATGACCTAGATGGGGCAAATTTGCAAAGTCCTCTTTGGTTGGAGGAATATGGAATGTATAATCTCCACATTCTACAATCACATCTGATTGTTGTTGGCTATATTTGGGATTTCTAGAAAAATGCAACCCAGTTTTTAACGCCTTTTTTTCTACTATCATTTTGGTAAGTGCAGCTTTTTTTAAACCATAAAGAAACTTTGGATCAGGTGCAGTTTTAGCGTGGCGGTTTACAGCAAATATAGCTTGCGAGAGGTTAGCTATTGTAGGATCATGAGCATGGTTATTTATCGTTCGTGAATTCATGATAAGACACCTTTCTAAATAAAGTTAATAATTGAATTATTAATATTATAGCATTGGAAACAATATTTGGAAAGGTGATCAGATTTCTTATATGTAAGGAACATATGTCTATTTAATATAAGTGTATAAATGATAGAATAATGTATTGAGCTTCCACCACAAATGATCTTACGGTCTGTGTGAACGCCAGTGATTCCACTAACTATTAGGATTTCCCCAGTTCCTAAGGTTAGTAGTCTTATCCCTTCACATGTAGGCTTCTGTTTTTGGTAGTACCTTGCTTTATGTAGAGTCTTCTACTCCCAGCAGACCAGGTCTATGCCCTTAAAGGATTGAGTTATACAGAAGAGAACGCCAACCGATTAAGCGTTCGTGATTATCTAGACAGATCTGCTGACAGTAGAGGGAGGTTTAACTTAGCCAAACGCCTAGCTGAAATTCATCTCCTCCTTATCGTTGAGGTACGCCTTTCAGAAGATTGAAGAGGGGCTTCTTTCAGTAAACAGATAAAAGTTGTTATTTATCTCCGTAGTTACAGTTCTTGTAAAACAGTTGTTAGCAGTGTATATTTACTATATATAACTCAGAAGAAAATACAGTCAATTAAGCCTTCGCGATTAAACTTTTTTATGATAGTAATTTTTCATACCGGATGGATTTTTACAAAAAGGAGATGTAGCGATGCAAGGGAATTATAATTTAGAAATCATCTATCTTCCTTCCAAGTTTGGCATGGTTAAGGTGTATGTGTATGGATTTAAAACCTTTGGAGCGTGGGGTCAAGTGTTTGCGACTTTAGATGATATATCTGTTAATGTGAAAGGATATAATCGTAAAAAGACGATTGTTCGTTCATTAACTTCTCTAAATGAATCATTATTGAATATGAAAGAAGAGTAAATATATAGTTATCATTATTTCTATCTTCCTAAGGACCTAAGAACTTTTACTTCATAGATAAAGGAATCATAATGGGGGAAATGACCCCCATTTATTAAGTATAATCCTGTATGAATGATTGGTCATTCACTAAGATTATAGGAGGAGAGCTAATGGAAGGCAAAACGGTAATAATCACTGGTGGTTCTAGTGGTATGGGATTGTATATGGCGAAAAAATTTGTAAATTCAGGTATGAATGTGGTCATTACAGGTAGAAATGAGCAGCGCTTACAGGAGGCGAAGCAGGAGATAGGGGCAGAAAACGACTGTATAGGGCTTGTTAAGATGGATGTACGAAAACCGGAAGATGTACAAAGAATGTTAAAACAAACATTGGATTATTATGGTTCTGTTGACTACTTAGTAAATAATGCGGCCGGAAACTTTATCGTGCCTGCTGAAAAATTATCTATAAATGGTTGGAATTCAGTGATAAATATTGTACTTAACGGCACATTTTATTGTAGTAGCGAGTTGGGAAATTATTGGATTGAGAATAAAATGAAAGGATGCATCATCAATATGATTGCCACATACGCTTGGAATGCTGGACCTGGGGTGGTTCATTCAGCTGCAGCTAAAGCTGGTGTACTCTCATTAACTAGGACGCTTGCTGTAGAATGGGGCAGAAAGTATGGCATTCGTATTAATGCTATTGCACCGGGGCCAATTAATCGTACTGGCGGTTCTGAAAAGCTTTGGGAATCAGAAGAGGCTGCTAGTCGGACACTAAAAAGTATTCCATTAGGCCGTCTTGGTGAGCCTGAAGAAATTGCTGAGTTAGCCCATTTTATGTTTAGTGAAAAAGCGGCTTATATGAATGGTGAATGTATTACATTAGATGGTGGTCAAAACTTGAATCAATATCCATTTTAAAGTACTAAAAGATAATTCCACAAAAAAACATCAATTTCTGACTTATAACCAAATATATATATTATTTGTGAATGAAAAAGCTATCTTTTAAAAAATAGATAGCTTTTTTAATGGTGAAATTTGCTTTGTACCCGTAAGTTCTTTTATAATTGTTTTGTCTTTCAAAAGAAAGGGGTTTAAGAATGTCACAGTTAATAAGTATTATTCAACGATTACAAACAATGCAAAATGCAGTAGAGCAGGAGGATGTTCCACAAAGGTTTTTCGAGGTAAATGGTAGGGTATTATGTCAGGTAAAATATTTCGCACCATCTAATACTTATGAAGTAGAAGAGTACGATAAAGATAGTAATAAGCAGAAATATCAGTTCGATGACATAGATATAGCAGCAATAGAAATTTTCGATATTATTCAAGAGGAAAAAAACGCTAAATAGATGTTATAACCACTTGTTTTAAGATTGAATTTTTATGGCAAATGATTTAAGAATGATTATTTCTTTTCTAAATTGTGGTAATATGAAGAGGAACGATTATAAAGAGATGAGGGAGTTTACCGATGATTTCCTTGCAAAGTAATGAATTCATGAACCCTAAAATCAGCGATTACGTCATTTCTTCGGAAAAAGTTGCTCATGTTCAACTTGGTAATAGCTTAGAACATGCTTTACTTGTATTAACAAAAAGTGGTTATTCAGCTGTGCCTGTCCTCGATGCTCGTTTTCAAATCCATGGTTTAATTAGTTCTTCGATGATTACAGAATCCATTTTTGGATTGGAACGGATTGAATTTGAAAAGTTAGGTGAAAAAAAAGTAGAAGACGCTATGGCTGTCAACTTTCCACGTTTATTATTTACTGATCGCTTTGAAAAAGCGCTCGATTTACTAATCGATCATTCTTTTTTGTGTGTCGTTGATAAAGAGGGCTATTTTGAAGGGATTTTTACAAGAAGCGCATTATTAAAAGAGCTTAGAAGTTATATTCATAAGAATAACGAATAATAAAAAGCGGCTTCCAATTGTGGGAGCCGATGTTTTTTAACTAGCATTTTCTTGTTCAGTGTATGATGTTCAAAAAAGTTTTTTCGAGCTCCAGTGCTTTTCTTAATTGGAAGGGGAATGGAAACATGTCATTATCCGATTTCAAGTTGCTTGTTGCGCTTGCTGAAGAATCTAATATGCGAAAAGCAGCAGAAAGACTTTTTGTATCTCAACCCGCACTTTCCCAAAGGCTTCAAAACATTGAAAAACAGTGGGAGCAAAAATTATTTATTAGAACGCAAAAAGGTCTTCTTCTTACACCTGCTGGAGAAATGATTATTTCATTTGCGAATGAAATGTTAAGCAAGCAGGAAAGGGTACATGAACAAATTCAAAAGCTAGGGCCACAGATTCATGGTACTTTAAAAATTGCTTGTGCATCTATTGTAGGGCAAAACTGGCTACCCAAAGTATTGAAACAATTCGTTCATACGTATCCGCATGCCAAAATTTCTCTTATTACGGGCTGGAGTAGTGAAATTTTGAAAAGTCTCTACGAAGGACAAGTACATATTGGCATAATAAGAGGTGCTACGGAGTGGAAGGGATCAAAATTTCATTTATTTGAAGATAGTTTGTATCTAGTAGATCGTGAAATTAGGAATATGGAGGAAGTACTGGAAACAGATCGTCCCTTTATTCAGTTTAAAAGCGATTCTAATTATTATCAGGAGATTCAAAATTGGTGGCATAGACAATTTCAAACAGTACCGAAGCGAACAATTGTCGTCGATCAAATTGAAACATGCAAGCAGATGGCATATAACGGAATCGGTTATGCAATATTACCAGCGATTACTATTAATGGTGCTGAAAAAGATGTATTTAAGATTCCATTAATGGATGAACGTGACCAACCAATTAGCCGTGATACTTGGATGTTAGGATATGATTCAGCATTTGAACTTCCGCAAGTAAAAGCATTTTTAGAAATCGTCCAAGAGTATGCAGATATTTAGATGGAAAAGTGAATCGGCCTTACATTTAATTTAAGCTTTATGCAAAATATTTCACTATAATGAGTCGAAATGGTAAAATTAAATAGATGCAAAGTAAGTAATTTCAACATGTATGGAAATATTATTTTCGGCGATAATAATGAAGGTGACTTTTCAGCGATACTTACTATTAATTTAAATTAATTATAAATAAGGTTTGACATAGAATGTCGTATTATGTACAATGTTAGTTGTTAATGATTTATTTATTGATAATACATATCGTGCTTTCTCATTTAATGTATATTATTTTACGGAGGGATTTTTTATGGCAGAACGTATGGTAGGAAAACAGGCCCCACGCTTTGAAATGGAAGCTGTAATGGCTAATAAAGAATTTGGTAAAGTAAGTCTTGAAGAAAACATGAAAAACGATAAATGGACAGTGCTTTTCTTCTACCCGATGGATTTCACTTTTGTATGTCCAACAGAGATTACTGCAATGTCAGACAGATATGATGAATTTGAAGATTTAGATGCAGAAGTAATTGGTGCTTCTACAGACACAATCCACACTCATTTAGCTTGGATTAACACAGATCGTAAAGATAACGGTCTTGGCGATTTAAACTATCCGCTAGCAGCTGATACGAACCATGCAGTTGCTCGTGACTACGGTGTTTTGATTGAAGAAGAAGGAATTGCTCTTCGTGGATTATTTATCATCAACCCGGAAGGCGAAATGATGTATTCAGTTGTTAACCATAACAATATTGGTCGCGACGTAGATGAAACACTTCGTGTACTTCAAGCATTACAAACAGGTGGACTTTGCCCCGCAAACTGGAGACCTGGTCAAGAAACACTATAATTGCGTGTTCAAATTCATTAGTAAAGGAAACCTAATAGCCAACGAAGAAATTCGTAGTCTATCATTTGGTAACTATTTGAACATCTAAAGAATACGACAATGCCGCGTCGCATGGCAACGCCTGTATGACTCGTGCTACCACCTAAATGGGACAGGCATCTATTATGCCTGTCCTTATTTAATAAAGGGAGGATACAATTATGAAACTTCGTGAACCGATGCCTGAGCTTGTAGGAGCTACAGAATGGCTTAACGGGCAAGTAACAAAAGAAGAACTAGTAGGAGAAAAACCAACATTATTTCACTTTTGGTCTATTAGCTGTCATCTTTGTAAAGAAGCGATGCCACAAGTAAACCAATTCCGGGATGAATATCAAGGTAAATTGAATGTAGTAGCAGTTCATATGCCTCGGTCAGAAAAAGATCTTGATTTAGAAGAAATTAAACAAGTTGCAGCTGAACATAATATTGACCAACCAATCTTTGTAGACAATGAATTGAAATTTGCTGATGCGTTAGAAAATCAATATGTACCTGCTTACTATGTTTTCGATAAAGAAGGTAAATTGCGTCATTTTCAAGCTGGCGGTGGCGGTATGAAAATGCTGGAAAAAAGAGTTAATCGTGTGTTAGGTGAATCTGAAAAAGCATAAATATAACTGTAAATAATTATTAGAAATAAATGCTGAAAAGTAATTCTTATAACAATAAGGCTTTGATCTTTATTATTAATTTTACCAATCATTCATAATATGAAGAAGACACCCATATAATTTCAGGGTGTCTTTTTTTGTATTGATTGTTTTTAAAAATAAATTTGCAAAAATAAGAACTAATACTGGAAATGTATTTCGGAAGTCGATATATTAATAAATACGACAATTGGTCGATAGGGGGGAAAAGGCTTGGAAACATTTTCAAAGTTAAAAAAGTATTATTGGCCTTACAAAAAACACTTCTTCATATCCATGGTATTTTTGTTGTTTGTGACAGCGATTACAGTAGTGTATCCTGTTATTTTACAACTTACAATTGATGAAGTGGTTTTAAAAGGTGAATTCGGTTGGATTCCGATACTGGCTTTTGGATTTATTGGTATTATGATTTTTAAAGGGGTGGCAACGTTTATTCAGCAGTATACTGGAGATTTGTTTGGTATTAAATCAGTTTATAGTATGAGGAATGCCTTATATGAAAAACTACAATATTTACCATTCAGATACTATGATAATGCTAAAACAGGTGATTTAATGTCACGTCTTACTGCTGATGTAGAATCATTTAGATTTTTCTTATCATTTGGTTTTTCAGAATTATTCCGCTTCATTTTAATGCTTACTGTTAGTTTTAGTATGATGTTTTATTATTCTGTTCCACTTACATTTGCAACGATGATTTCTTTACCATTTTTATTTGTTGTTGTTTATAAATTTGATAGAGCTGTCCATCCTGCATTTCGTGGCGTCCGTAAGTCATTTGGAAAATTAAATACGAATGTCCAAGAAAATTTATCTGGAATAAATACGGTTAAATCGCTATCAAGAGAGGATTTCCAAACTGGGAAATTTAATCATTCGAATGCAGACTATAAAGATCAAATGATTTTCACATCAAATATTTGGGCTAAGTATTTTCCTTTAATGGAGTTGCTAGGAAATATTTGTGTGTTAGCACTATTATCATACGGAGGATATTTAGTAATCCAAGGTTCTTTGACACCGGGAGAACTCGTAGCATTTTATAGTTTAGTAGGTTACATCTTATTTCCGATTATGAACTTAGGATTCACGATCAATATGTTTTCGCAATCTAAGGCTTCAGGTGAGCGTTTGTTGGAGATCATGGAAGCGAAAGAGGAAATTTTTGATATGGATAATGCTATTATTCCGCAACGTTTGAATGGAGAAATAGAATTTAAGCATGTGACGCTTCGCTACGCGGGTGATGATAATGAGGCGCTAAAAGATGTTAGTTTTAAAGCTGAACCCGGTAAAATAATTGGTTTAATTGGAGCGACTGGTTCAGGAAAAACCAGTGTAACGCAATTGATTACACGATTTTATGAACCTGCTTCAGGTAAAGTGTTAATTGACGGAAAAGACGTAAAAGAATATTCATTGAAAGCATTAAGAAGGAATATAGGGTTTGTTCATCAAGAGAGCTTTTTATTTTCATCTACGATTAAGGCAAATATTGCATATGGAATGCCAGATGCAACAATGGAGCAGATTATTGATTCTGCAAAAAGGGCTGATGCTCATGAATTCATTATGGAACTTGAAGATGGATATGATACTGTTTTAGGAGAGCGAGGACTAGGCTTATCTGGTGGGCAAAAACAAAGGATTTCAATAGCTAGATCCATTTGCCTTGATCCTAGTATTCTTATTTTAGATGATGCGACGAGTGCTGTAGATATGGAAACAGAATTTAAAATACAAGAAGCACTTCGAAATGTTATGCAAGGAAGGACGACATTTATTATTGCGCATCGTATTTCATCACTAAAGCATGCAGATGAAATTTTAGTGCTTGAAGAGGGTAAAGTGGTTGAAAGAGGTACACATTCCTATTTGTTACAAAACAAAGGACCATATGAGAGAATTTTTAATATCCAGTTTCAAGACCGTGAGGCAATACTACAAGGTCAGAGAGGGTGAGGAGTAAATGACAAAACAGAAAAAAATGAATCCACAAATGATGGAGCGTTTCCGTTATTCAACTGAACAAATTATTGAAAAGCCGTTTAACTGGAAACAAATGTCGCGCCTTATCGGCTATTTAAAACCATATTCCAAAAGACTCCTACCAGCTTCGATTATTGCAGTATTAATCTCAACAGCTGTGAGATTAATCATTCCAATATTAATCGGTGTCTATGCATTGGATAAAGCAATTAATGAAAAAAAGGATTTTACTATGTTAATGATCATAGTTGCCATTATTGCTGGTTTATTTATCCTCTCCTATATCGCAAATATTTATCGGATAAAATGGAGTTATGAACTGGGGCAAGGGGTCATTTACGATTTAAGAAAACATATTTTTACACATGTCCAAAGTTTATCACATCGTTTCTTTGACCAACGTTCAGCAGGATCAATTCTTGTACGAATTATGAATGATACGAATTCTCTTCAGGAATTGTTTACGAATGGTGTAATTAATATATTCATGGATATTGTTATGCTAATAGGAGTTATTTTTATCCTATTTACTTTAAGCCCACAGCTGACTTTAGCAGTACTAGTTATTTTACCATTGATGTTTTTCATTTCTACGACATTAAGGAAAAGTATTCGTAGGGCATGGCAAAGTATGAGAATAAAACAATCTAAATTAAATTCCCATTTAAATGAAAGCATTCAAGGAATTAGAGTCACACAAAGTTATACACAGGAAGAAGAAAATATCGCATTTTTCGATGGTGTGAATCACGAAAACTATGAAGCTTGGAGAATCGCTTCGAAAAAAAGTGCGATGTTTCGTCCACTTGTAGAATTGACCAATGCGGTCGGCTCTGCGGTTCTCATTTGGTATGGTGCAAATTTAATTCAAGCAGATAGCCTTTCATTAGGTGAATTTGTATCTTTTGCCTTTTATCTAGGAATGTTTTGGGAACCTATTTCTAGACTGGGCCAAGTATATAATCAATTACTAATGGGGATGGCTTCATCTGAACGTATTTTTGAGTATTTAGATGAGAGACCTATTGTCCATGAGAAAAAAGAAGCAATTGCTTTACAAGATATTGCCGGCAAAATAAACTTTGATCAAGTTGAATTTTCATATGACGATAAACGGAAGGCACTTAAAGGGATATCTTTTGAAATGAATCCTGGTCAGACAGTTGCTTTGGTTGGACATACAGGATCAGGAAAATCAACAATCGCCAATCTGATTACGCGTTTTTATGATCCAACTGGGGGAGCAGTAAAAATTGATGGTCATGATTTGCGAGATGTGTCATTGAGAAGTGTGCGCAATCAAATTAGTGTTGTCCTCCAAGAAACTTTTATCTTCTCGGGTACAATTATGGAAAATATTCGTTTTGGTAGACCATCGGCGACAGATGACGAAGTAATATCTGCTGCAAATGCGATAGGAGCTAATAAGTTTATTGAAAAATTACCTTATGGTTTTGAGACAGAGGTAGAAGAACGAGGAAATATATTATCTGTTGGTGAACGACAACTATTGTCTTTTGCTCGAGCACTATTGGCAAATCCCAAAATTATTATTTTAGATGAAGCCACAGCGAGCATTGATACGGAAACGGAAGTTCAGATCCAATATGCTTTAAAAACTTTGCTAAAAGGTAGAACTTCTATTATTATTGCTCATAGACTATCTACGATTAGGGATGCAGACAAAATCTTTGTTCTTGAAAGAGGACATATCATCGAAGAAGGAAGTCATGAGGAACTAATGAATGGAAAAGGTGAATATTTCCGTCTTGTAAAAGCACAATTTAAAGTGATGGAAGCCATATAAGAAGAAAGAGGATGTGCTCATTCGATTGCGCACATCCTTTTTTATGATAAAAATAGGACCAATAAGTTTCCGAAAAATATAAGTTCTGAAAATAGGCTTTTTGTATGTTCAAAAATCCGATATAGGCTATTATCGTTGTTTTAAAGTATATGCTAAAAACAAGTTAAAAAATAAACAAGGGGATTACATAATATGCTTCCTTTATCCTTATTTAATTTCTTTTATTATTGGACAATGTCCCTAATTAATGCCTTTTTACCACTGTTTTTTCGGTATAAAGGAATGAGTCCGGGAGAAATAGGCTTATTATTGTCAGTTGGCCCATTGATAGCTATTTTCTCCCAACCACTTTGGGGCATTATCTCAGATAGACAGCAAACGGTTAAGAGGATTATTTTATTTTTACTAGTTATCTCCTTATTTACAAGTTCAGGTATTTTCTTTGGTACATCCATGCTGTTCTTAACCGCTGCGATGTTAGTATTTCATTTTTTTATGTCACCTGTTCAACCGCTTCTTGATAGTATGTCAACAGCATATGCGCAAGAAAAAGGTGTTAGTTATGGTTCCATTCGTATCTGGGGTTCCATTGGTTTTGCTTTTGCTTCTCTTATTATTGGTTATTTGATTGGGAAAGTGGGGATCGAGTATTTATGGTATGTGTATGCAGCACTCATTGTACTAGCATTTATTATTGCAACCAGATTAAAAGATTCACAAGTAAGTAGGGCGCCAATTACAGCCGAGGCAATAAAAGATACATTGAAAAATCCGAAGTATTTAATGTTTTTGATGGCCTCATTGTTTATTGGTACAACGACTAGAATGAATGATGGAATGCTCGGTCTTTATTTGAAAAATCTTGGTGCATCTGAAAGTCAAGTTGGTCTAGCGTGGATGACATCATCCTTAAGTGAAGTTCCCGTGATAGGACTAATGTACATACTGATGAAAAGAATACCATTGCTCGTATTAATCGGTATTTCGGGAGTGTTTTATTCGCTACGATGGTTTTTATACGCTTATCTGGAGGATCCTCTTATGCTGGTTCTTTCTCAAACGATGCATAGCGTTACTTTTGCCATTTTTATGGTGGCTAGTTTACAATATGTAGCAACAATCGTACCTAGAGAAATGCTAGCGACAGGGCAGACAATATATTTTGCAACATATGCAGGTCTTGGAGCGATAATTGGTAATTCATTGGGCGGCTATTTCATGGAATATTATGGAGCGGGTTTTATATATAAGGGAGCATCAATTTCTGCTTTAATTGGGGCGGGAATTTGTTTCTCTTTGTATATAAAATATCGCAAGGATGAGGGAAATAAGCCAGTGATGGCAAATTAATTACGGAATTTCCTGTAATTATACGTGTCTCTATGGACATGTTATACTTAGTATTATCAATTGAAGGATTTTTTGAAAGCAGGGGATTTATAATGGAAGCTGGTACGATCGTAACATTAAGAGTAGTTCGAGAGGCACCATTTGGTTATTTTTTATCAGATGGAGAAGAAGATGTATTATTACACCAAACCGACGTGGTTGGTGAAATATTTATTGATCAAGATATAGAAGTTTTTCTATACCAGGATCATGAAGGGCGGCTATGTGCATCAGAAGTAATACCGAATGTACAGTTGGGAAAATATGATTGGGTAGAGGTTGTAGAAGTAAAGAAAAATCTTGGCGCGTTTGTCGATATTGGTTTAAAAAAAGACATTCTCGTTTCTATGGACGATTTGCCTGAGCTCCATCATTTATGGCCAAGTATTGGAGACAAGCTATATTGTTCCTTAAAATTGGATAATAAAGATAGGTTATTTGGCAAAATAGGGACAGAGGATGTAATGAGAGACCTTTCTATTCCTGCCGATCGTAGTCTATTTAATAAAAATATCAAAGGTACCGTTTATCGTTTACTACTAGCTGGTTCATTTATCATTACAGAAGAAGGGCATATGGGCTTTATTCATGAATCACAGCGTGAAGAGGAGCCGCGGCTTGGACAGTTGATAGAAGGCCGCGTTGTGGATGTGAAAGAAGATGGAACAATAAATGTTTCACTACTGCCAAGAAGCTATGAACAAATGGATGTAGATGCGGAAAAGATATACAAGTATATAATTGAGCGTGGGGGATCAATGCCTTATAGTGATAAAAGTCTTCCTGAAGAGATTAAGACAAGATTTGATATGAGTAAAGGTGCTTTTAAACGAGCACTAGGCAAGTTAATGAAAGAAGAGAAAATTAACCAAAACGACGGATGGACAAATATAAAAGAATAATAAAATGAA
The DNA here is from genome assembly GCF_038002605.1 of Bacillus sp. FSL K6-3431. NCBI lineage: Bacteria > Bacillati > Bacillota > Bacilli > Caryophanales > Bacillaceae > Bacillus > Bacillus sp. FSL K6-3431. Next base: position 1,319,476 of record NZ_JBBOCT010000001.1, on the reverse strand, counting down.
AAAACAAAGGATATTTTAATGATCCTTTGTTTTTTTTATAGAAGTTTTCGTATTAGAGATGTAGTTAGCTTGGGAAGGCCTCGGGATTGATGTCACAATCAGCTGATGTTTATGCTTTTCTTGTGTTATATTAATTTCCTGATAAACCAAGATGCAATAGTGAAATAGGTAATCAAAGAGAATATGTCATTTACTGTTGTAATAAGTGGTCCTGAAGCTACAGCGGGGTCCAGGTTGAATTTATATAGAATAAGTGGAATGACCGTACCTGCTATTGTCCCTAATATTAATGTTATTAAGAGTGAAGTACCAACAACTAAACCTAAATAAAAGTTTCCTTGCCAGATGAATGCAATGACAGATATAAGGAATCCGCAAGTTACTCCAATGATTAAGCTAACCTTTAATTCTCGAAATACTAATTTAAAAACTGTGTTTGTATCTATTTCCTTTTCGGCAAGGCCGCGAATAACAACTGCTAAAGATTGTGTTCCTGTATTTCCGGTCATTCCAGCAATTAAAGGCATGAAAAAAGCCAACGCCACGACCTGATCCAAAATAGATTCGAATTTTGCAATAATACTGCCGGAAACAAGTCCGATAAACAATAGAATGATTAACCATGGCAATCTACGGTATGCTGCTATAAATGGTTTTGTATCAAAATCAATTTCTTTGCTTGTTGCGGATAACTTTGTGTAATCATCGCTTGTTTCGTGAAGGATAATATCTAACATATCATCGAAAGTAATAATCCCGACCAGTTTTTGATTTCCGTTTATGACGGGTAAAGCTGTAAAGTCATATCTATTAAGAAGACGGGCTATTTCTGTTCTTTTTGTATCAACGGAAACGTAAATTACTTGTTCAAACATAATATTGGCCAAAATTTCCTGCCTGTCTGAGAGAAGTAAATCTCGATAAGCGACCATGCCTATTAATTCGCCAAGAGGATCTACAATATACATATGATTAATACTTTCCGAATAGAGAGCTAATGATTTGAGCTTTTCAATTGCCTCGGATACAGTGCATGTGCCAATTATTGATATATAATTATTTGTCATTAGACTACCGGCCGAGTCCGATGGATAGGTCATCATTTGCTTAATATAATTTGCATATTGTTCATTCGTATCATTAAGAAAGTTTTCTAATTGAACTTTTGGGAATTTCCTTAAAAGTGCAGTGAGGAAGGAAGAATCTAATAATGATAATACTTTATTTGCCCTTGTTGGACCAATTTTACTTATCAGCTCTAGCTGGTGTGTGATGTTCAGCTTTTGGATGATGCTAGCTAAAGTAGAATCCTCAATATTAAATAGAATAGATGCACGGTGGCGTTCGGGAAGACTTTGGAAAATCATTGCCATATCATAAGGTCTTTTATTTCTAAAAAAGTTATTTATTCCTTCGTATTCCTCTGATTTTATCTTTTCAAGAATAATTAAAGTATCCTTTTCCCTTTTTGCAGTGATCAATAACCTCCACTTTCCTTTCACAACGAGCTGCTTAATAGTTAATACCCTCTTTTTAAATAAAATTAAACATTTTGCTTTTCATTTGTTCTTTTAGTTTATTTTCTTTTCTAGAAAGTGCACTAATGGCTTTAAAGTAAGTCCCGTATTTCGTCGGCGTTTGAAGAACCTATCTAATGTCCTATTAACTCGATACCAAGTAAAGATGTTTTCGTTTTTCTATCTATCAGTCTTAGGTCTTAGTTAAAAATCCTGCTCAGGCTGGTTACTGATTCTTACATAATCCTTTAAAGTAAAGTCATAAGGAACGAAAGGAGGTAAAAGAAATGAAAAAGTTTTTATGGATTTCAGCGGCTGTGATTTTAGGGATTATAGTTCTCTCAAGTATTGGACCGATAATAGGATTGGCGATTAGCTTGCTTATTGTTTACTTTTCACTAAAACAATTCATGGCTACCGACTCAACTATGATGAAAGTGATGTGGGCTGTGATTGGATTAATTGGAATTTCTGGTCTATTGGGGAGTATTCCTGGAGTAATTGGTATAGTAGCAGTTTACTTCCTTTATACAGGATATAAACATTGGAAGAAAAAAGATTATACACCCGCACCTGAAAAGGATGATCCGTTCGCTGGATTTGATCGTCAGTGGAAAGATCTAGAAAATAATAAAGCATAAGGAGAGGAAACAGTATGACAAATATATTTGAAAAAATAAAACAATCTATCGCTACGGAGTTTAATGAAGTGTCAATAATGACAGATAAAGAAAATCCGATTACACTACTTAATAAATATGTTCGTGAAAGTGAAGCTGAAGTAGAAAAGGCAAGTAAATTAATTGAAAGACAAAGAATGTTAAAAGATGAGTTCTACAAAGAATTAAAAATTTCGCAAGCTTTAACTGAAAAGAGAAGAGATCAAGTAAAATTGGCAACAGAAGCTGGTGCTCATGATCTTGCAGAAACAGCTCTTCGGTACCAAGTTCAGGCGGAGCAGCAAGCCGGACGTCTCAATGAGTCTTATGAAAAAGCTTTGGATCAATTAGCAGATCTAGAACAAAAGCATGAAGAAATGAAATACCGAGTCAAAGATATGCATATAAAGCGACTGGAATTAATGGGTAGGGAAAATATACTTTCCATGAAAGAAAAAATGAATAAGGTCCTTGATGAATCAGAGTTTGGCAATGCTGCGGAGAAGTTTGAAAGTATTGAATCAACAATGAATCGAAAAGAAGCACATGTGGATACTGAATATGAAATTACTGTATTTGATGCAAAAATCCAAAAACTAGCAAAAGAAATGAATCATACTGAAAAAGCAAATCCGGTCATTGAAAACGTGGTACAATAACATTTACTATAGTAGTATATAATAGCCTAGTTCGTTGATTTAAGTGTAAAATGGAACAGAGGATAGAGAATGAATAGTCATCTAATGCTGTATCAAATGTAAATGTCTATGCAGCTCGCACGTCAAGAAAGATAAAATAAAGTATCTCTGAAAGACTTCATTTTTCTAAACTTGTAGAGAGAGGCGACCTTACGCCTTTCTTACTTCTAAGAATGCATCCACAGAGGAAAGGGGAGGGTCGAATGAAAAGCATGAGCAAAACGAGTCTTGTCGGCTGGTTCATGTTAATTACAGCTATAGGGATGGGCTTGGAATTATTATTTAATTTGCGGATATTCGTCCCTCTTTTAATAGGATTTTTCTTCATCTATATTAGTATGAAAAAGCGAAATAAAAAAGGGAAAGGAAATATTTATCTAATTGCTGGTATTTCTTTAGTAGCTATAGCTATTCTTTCCTCCGCCTTTTTTAAGTTTTTTATTATCGCTACAGTTATTTACTTCCTCATTCATTATTCAAAATATAAAAAAGAACCGCATAGATTAATAGTAGAAACTGCTGCACCTGAACCTAAACCTAGTTATAAAAAAAGAACACCATTTATAAAAAATAGACTTTTCGGCAATAAGCGAATCGTAAATGAAGTGTTTGAATGGGATGATATTAATATTCAGTGTGGATTTGGTGATACAGTCATCGATCTTGGAATGACCATGTTTCCTCCCGGTGAAAGTGTTGTTGTCATTAGAAGCTTTGTAGGAGATGTCCAACTGCTTGTTCCATTTGATGCAAATATTATCGTAAATCATTCAACTATCAGTGGCAAGTTAACCGTGTTTAACGAGGAATCGGAATTATTTAATTCCAATCTTATTTATTATCCGGACAGTGGGGAAACAGCTTTACGGACGGTGAAAATCATCACGAATGTGATGATTGGTAACGTTGAGGTGAAGAGAATATGAAGACCCAAATGACATTCTCTTGGTACTTTGCTTTTGTTTCAATTGTCACAGCTTTATTTGTTGGTATCATATTACTGTTTATAGTTGATGCCAATTGGTATGATACGCTATTGCAAAATAAAATATTTCTCATCCCAAGCGGCATTTTTATTTTATTCTCTAGCGTTTTATTTGGGGCTGTAACGGGATGGATCATTGGAACAACAGTACATCAAAAAAATGAAGAGATTGCAGCAGGGTTGATGGAAATAGAACAAGGAAATTATCAATTAGATAATCTAAAGACAAAATATAAAGACGATTTTATCTGGGAAAAAATTGTTAGAATTTCTCTACGCTTAAAAGAGCAGACGCACATTCAACAAAAATTAGCCAGTGAGCGTGTCGAGTGGAATAGCCAATTAAAAGAAGAGGTATTAACGAAAGAAAGAAATAGATTGGCGAGAGAACTACATGATTCCGTCAGCCAACAATTATTTGCGGCTACGATGTTATTATCTGCAATCAATCAAAATCCTGATCCTTCCAGTGAAACTGCTGTAAAACAACGTAATTTGGTTGAAGGAATAATAAATGAAGCGCAATCAGAGATGAGGGCGTTACTTTTACATTTACGACCTATTCAGTTAGAAGGTAAGAGTTTAAAAAAAGGAATGGAAGAAGTTTTGTCTGAATTAACAGCTAAACTTCCAATGGAAGTGGTCTGGAATATACAAAATATAAAATTAGATAAAGGTGTGGAGGACCATTTATTCAGAATTGTCCAGGAAGCAGTTTCTAATACATTGCGTCATGCGAAGGCGACTAGATTGGAAGTAGTTTTGAGACAGATAAATCAAATGGTATTTTTAAAAATCGCTGATAATGGTAAGGGATTTGACGTGGATAGCACGAAAACTAGTTCATATGGTCTAACAAATATTAAAGAACGTGCTTCCGAAATTGGCGGTAATATAAAACTAGTAAGTATTATTGGAAAAGGATCAAGCATTGAAGTGAAGGTGCCAATTTTAATGCAAAAGGATGAGATAAATGATTAAGGTATTATTAGTAGATGATCATGAAATGGTTCGAATTGGTGTATCAGCCTACCTATCTTTGCAACCGGATATAGAAGTTATTGCAGAAGCAGAGGACGGCTTACTTGGCGTAGAGCAAGCGCTGGCATTGCGCCCTGATATTATTTTAATGGATCTCGTTATGGATGTTATGGATGGGATTGAGGCTACGAAAGCAATAATAGAAAAGTGGCCAACAGCGAGAATTATTATAGTAACAAGTTTTTTGGATGATGATAAAGTATATCCTGCCCTTGAAGCAGGTGCAGTAAGTTATATTTTGAAAACTTCAAATGCAAATGAAATAGCCGAGGCTATTAGAACTACATATAAAGGTCAATCTGTTCTAGAGCCTGAGGTCACAGGAAAAATGATGGAGAGAATGCAAAAAGGAAAAGAGTCTCCGCGCCATGAAAGTCTTACAAATAGAGAGCGTGAAATTCTGTTATTGATGACAGAAGGAAAATCAAATCAAGAAATTGCTGATCAACTTTTTATTGGTTTGAAAACAGTAAAAACCCATGTTAGTAATGTATTAGGAAAACTCGAGGTGCAAGATCGAACACAGGCAGTGATTTATGCATTCCAAAATAAGCTCGTTAACAAATAGACTTTGTTATCATTTATGCGAAACTATAGTTCCTATTGTTAAGGATACCAACAAAAAAATGGATGTTTTTTGTTTTTTTTGTATTGTAAATAGAATGCGTATATTTGTCTAGCTATGCTAAAATGTGTTCAATAGTATATATGGAGGAATAAGTTTGAAAAAACAATTTGCAGTTATTGGTCTTGGGCGTTTTGGCGGTAGCATTTGCCGCGAATTAATTGAACATGGTATGGAAGTGCTTGCGATGGATAAGGATGAAGATAGAGTAAATGAATTTGCTTCTATCGCTACACAAGCTGTCATTGCTGATACAACTGACGAAAGTGTGTTAAAAAGTCTGGGGGTCCGTAACTTCGATCATGTAATTGTGGCAATTGGTGATGATATCCAGTCAAGTATTTTGACAACTTTAATACTAAAAGAAGTCGGTGTGAATCATATTACTGTAAAAGCGCAAAATGATTATCATGAAAAGGTGTTACGAAAAATTGGTGCAGATCATGTTGTCCACCCTGAACGAGATATGGGAAAAAGAATTGCTCATTTTATCGTATCAAATAATGTGCTAGATTATCTAGAGTTATCAGATGAGTATAGTATAGTAGAAATAATGGTGAATGAGCGCTTAGCAGGGCGAACACTTATAGAATTAGATGTAAGGGCAAGATATGGGCTAAATATCGTTGCTATAAAACGTGGCACTGAAATTAATGTTTCTCCATTGGCTGAAGAACCATTTAGAAAAGGAGATATCCTTATCGTGATTGGTGCCGACTCTGATATCAACCGCTTTGAGAAAAAGGTAATGGAATAAATAAAATAGAGCAAGAAATTACTACTAATCTTGTTTCAACATAGCTGAACCATCAAAAGGAATCAGGTGATTGCTTGATCCCATCTACACTTCACTTAGAGATAAAAGATCAAGATAAAAAGGGTAGGATGCTTGTTACGAGCATCCTACCCTTTTTTTATCATACTTCCATAATAATAGGTAATATCATTGGTCTACGTTTTGTCTTTTCATAAAGAAATGGTGTCAATGTATCTGTAATTTCATTTTTTATCTCAGACCATTGGGTTGTTTTGCGATCCATAATTTTATTCAAATGTTTCCCAATCATTTTTTGAGCTTCATGGATCAAGTCACCAGACTCTCTCATATAAACAAAGCCACGAGAAATGATATCGGGCCCAGCAGAGATTTTATGCTTGTCCATATCAATGGAAACGACAACAATAACAAGTCCTTCTTCAGACAATATTCTTCGATCTCTTAAAACAATATTTCCAATATCGCCGATACCTTTACCGTCAATATAAACTGAACCAGATGGAATTTTTCCGGCAACACTTCCTGTATTACTAGTTAATGCAAGTACATCACCGTTATCCATAATGAAACAATTTTCTTCAGGGACATCACATTCGATAGCGAGTTGGGAGTGCATTTTTTGCATCCGGAACTCCCCGTGAATCGGCATGAAAAACTTCGGTTTCATTAATCGTAGCATAAGCTTTTGTTCTTGTTGGCCACCGTGACCAGATGTATGAATATTATTTAAAGAACCTGCGATTACATCCGCACCTGCGCGGTAAAGTAAATTTATTGTACGATTTACACTAATTGTATTTCCTGGGATTGGAGAAGATGAAAAGACAACAGTATCACCAGGTTGTATTTGTATTTGTCGGTGTGTGCCATTGGCGATTCTTGATAAAGCTGCCATTGGTTCTCCCTGACTTCCAGTACAAAGAATGGTTACTTTATTAGCTGGGATTCGATTAAGCTGTTGTGTGCTAATAAATGTATCTTTAGGTGCATTAATATACCCTAGATCTTGACCTATTTCTATTGCTGTATCCATACTTCGACCAAAAACTGCAACTTTTCTTCCGTTTATAACTGCGGCTTCAATCACTTGTTGTAATCTGTGAATATTAGACGCAAACGTTGCAAAAATGACTCGTCCTTCTACCTTCCGAAAGATATCATCAATACTATCCCCAACGCGTCTTTCTGACATTGTAAAATCTGGAACCTCGGCATTTGTACTATCTGAAAGAAGACAAAGTACGCCTTCTTTACCAATCTCGGCCATTTTCGTTAAGTTAGCTGGTTCACCCACCGGAGTAAAATCAAATTTAAAGTCACCAGTATGAACAATATTACCTGGAGGTGTTTTTACTACTACTCCATAAGAGTCAGGAATACTATGGGTCGTTCGGAAAAACGATACAGAAGTTTTCCGGAATTTAATAATATCGTCCTCTTCAATTTCGATTAATTGAGTTTGCCGTAATAGACCGTGTTCTTCTAATTTATTTCTAATTAATCCGCAAGCTAATTTTCCTGCGTAGATAGGGATATTTACTTGGCGTAATAAGTACGGAATTCCACCTATATGGTCTTCGTGTCCGTGTGTAACGACCAAGCCTTTAATATTATCTACATTTTTAACTAAAAATGTATAATCAGGAATAACATAATCAATACCGAGTAGTTCATCTTCTGGAAACTTTATTCCCGCATCGATTAAAATAATTTCATCCTGAAATTGAACGCCATATGTGTTTTTACCAATTTCGCCCAAACCGCCAAGTGCGAAAACTGCTGTCTGATCGTTTTTTACGAATTTCATGATTTACTTAGACTCCAATAGAGTGAAAAACTCAGATTGTTTTTCGTATTCTAGATACGCACCATCAATTAATTGCACATATTCAATGTTTATTGGGCGGTCTTTCAGAATATGGCGCACTGCACGTTCGTTTTCTGCATCGAGATATAATGTCTTTGTGTTTTCTCGTACAGGAATTTCTGCTTCATTCTCTTGATAATATACTTTAAAAATCATCAATACTCTCTCCTTTTAATTTGGATTGTTAACCTTAATAATTGTTTTTTTATAGTAAGGAATAACTTTATCTTATTTTTTAATCGGATATTACGCGCTTCAATTAATAACATAAATAAAGAATAAGCCCTCCGGTAACAGAGGGGCCTTGAATGAAAGCAATTGATATTAGGCAATTGTTTTTTTTCTAAGCAATTCATTCCACTGTTTTAAAAGCTTCTTACGTAGCTTCTTTAACATGGTGGATCACTCCTTATATTCTATTTTACCCGATTCGCGACTAAAGTAAAAGCATCTTGGTATTGGAATGCTCTTTTTTGTGCATATTTTTTGTTTATATTATATGCTGTTAGAAGACTATTTATCAGAAAGGCCTGTTTTATCATTGGTCATACATGGAATCTAGTTAGCATGCTATAGTGAAACTGAAAAGCGAGGGGATATAAAAATGAAGAAAATTGTTTTTTTTGATATAGATGGGACGCTACTTGATCATCAAAAAAACTTGCCAGCATCAACAAAGGAAGCTATTTTTACTCTACAAAAGAATGGGATTTATACTGCTATTGCAACTGGTCGTGGTCCATTCATGTTTTCCTATTTATTGAAAGAGTTAAATATTAAGTCATATGTTTCTTTTAATGGGCAATATGTGGTGTCTGGAAATGAAGTATTGTATAAAAATCCATTTAAGCGTACGGATTTAAAAAAATTAGCTGAGGAATCTACCAAACGTAATCAATCCTTAGTCTATATGAATGAAAATACTTTAAAAGCTAATATAAAATTTGACCAACGAATAGCCGATAGTATGAAAAGCTTGGAAATGCCACATCCGGAATTTGATCAAAAGTTTTATGAAAAAAATGAAATATATCAAACCCTATTATTCGCTAGACAAGAGGAATCTACATATTTAGAAGCTTTTGAAGATAGGTTTGATTTTATTCGGTGGCATGAAGAGGCTTTAGATGTAGTCCCAAAAGGCGGTTCAAAAGCAGAAGGAATTAAGAAAATGATTGATGTATTAGGTTTCAAAATGGAAAATGTGTATGCATTTGGAGATGGATTGAATGACATTGAAATGTTGAAAACAGTCGGAACTGGGGTTGCGATGGGGAACGCTCATGTAATAGTCAAAACGTATGCTGATTTTGTAACAACTGATGTAGATGATGATGGTATTGTTAATGGATTAAAAGAAGTAGGATTATTGTCAAGCGCTTTTGAGACGATAAAATAAATCTGAATTTGAATTAAAAATATCCGGGAAGATACCCCGGATATTTTTATCTTTCTATAGGTATCGCGTTTTCTGGAATATGGAAAGGATCTTGTTTGTTAATATGATCATAAAACATAACGCCATTCAAATGATCTAGCTCGTGTTGGAAAACAATAGCTGGTAACCCACGTAATCTAAGTTTTACTTCTGTCCCATTTTTATCAAAGCCCTTTAGTGTTACTCTTGAATATCGCATAACATATCCGGGTATATCACGATCAACAGATAGACAGCCCTCGCCAGACGTCAAATATGATTTTTCTACCGAATGACTGACAATTTTTGGGTTTATCAACGCATAATAATATTCTTTTCCATTATCATCTTCAACTCGAACTGCAAACATTCTTTTAGAAACATTGATTTGTGGAGCAGCAAGCCCAACACCAGGACGTAAACCGTATTTTTCCCCTATTTCATCGTCTTGGCTATTAATTAAGAATTCCTCCATTTTATTCAATGTATCTATATCTGCTTGCGAAGGCGGAAGTGGAACTTCCTTTGCAACTTCCCTTAATGTTTCGTGACCTTCTCGTATAATATCTTTCATTAGAATCATCTTGGATCCTCCTGTTTCTGCACACTTCATAAAAAATAGTGTACCAAATGATTGCCAAAAAGTAAAAAAGTTAATAAAAAGTCCGAAAAAATAGCTACCAAATTTATTGTCGGCCTGCTTTATCTCTGCCTAAAGAAATGTTAGTGTTGATGATGCCGCAGGGCATAGCTGCCTTGCCTTCTTATTTTTGAAATGTTTTGTTGATTGTTGTCAAATACGCTATATCCCGTTATAGTAAGGGGTGAAATAGTGAGGAGGAATATGATGAAAAAGATTATCATTACTACATGTATGTTAATTATGGCGGTGATTATGTCAGCCTGTTCAGCGCCGGAAGAAAATATTTATCAAACTTTAGAAGATACTGTAGGGAAAGAAAGCAATTTTGAACAGCAACAGAAACCGTTGACAGAGCTCGAAATAGCAGAAAAAGCACTTTTTGATGAGATAATGGAATTAGGTATGAAGGATTTCGAGAAAATTTCTCAAAAGGCAGATGAAGGATTAGCTAACCTCGATAAAAGAGAAGCACTTTTGAAAAAAGAAAAAGAATCGATAGACGCATCAAAAGAAACATTTAGCAAAATAAGTGAGGAAGTTTCTAATTTGGAAGAGGACAATATTAAAAAGGAGGCAGAAAATCTTCAAAATGTTATGAAGAAACGATATGAAAGTTATGATAATTTATACTCCTCATATATAGAAGGAATTGGCGAAGACCGTAAAACCTATGAAATGATTAAAGATAAAGAATTAAGAATGGAAGATCTGCAAACGCAAATTGAAACTACCAACAAAGTATATGAAAATGTATTTGAAGCAAACAGTCAATTTAATGAGCAAACAGAAAAGTTTAATAAAGCGAAAGCGAAGTTCTACAAAGAAGCAGGGATAAAGGTTGAAAAGGCAGGATAAATTAAGTTGGCAGGAGAATCATTACTATATACTGTCTGTATTTTACATTACATATGTAAGAATACGTCTTTTAGAAATATAATTTCAAAGAAGCTTCTGTTTCTGGTCCAGATGAAGGCATACTGCAGAGGGCGAAAAAACCATTTTACATTTTGTCGACCTTTATATTTCGTAATACTAGGAACTGCCGTAAGCCAGCCATTATAACTATTAGCTAATGATGCTTTCTATTAAATACTTATGTTGGTAGACGCTGCGTACTTTTCTAATGTATAACAGGGTGTAAAAAAATGTTTATTTGTAGTACAGAATAAATCCGGGTATTAGTACAGATTTATAAATCGTAAGGTACTAATTAGAAGTTATTTCGTAAGTCTAAGCTTTTGCATTGACGCAATCACATATATCATGTAATCTAAGATTGTGATAAAATAATTCCTTGTGTTATATGAATGAATAAAAACAGTAGTACAGATTTTTTATTAGGATAAAGGAAAGTTTTACTGTTTTTCTTCATGCGAATTGTGGAAAACCTATTGTAGTATCCCTTATGTTCGCACTTTGATTGCTATATTAAACAATTATTGTTATTGCTTGTTTTAAATGCAATCAAAAATAATGTTAGTAAATAAATTGTAATAGAGAGGATAGGTGGCTTCAATGGCTTCAACTGCAAAAAAGACACAATACGATGCGTTAAAAACGCTCGAAAATATTGAAAGTCAATTTGAAATGGTACAGATCTTAGATGAAAATGGTAAAGTGCTTAAAAATGCTGCTGTACCTGAAATGGACGATCAACAGCTTGAAGAATTAATGCGCCGAATGGTTTATACGAGAATTTTAGACCAACGTAGTATTTCACTTAACCGTCAAGGACGTTTAGGTTTTTATGCACCGACTGCTGGGCAAGAGGCATCACAAATCGCATCACAATTTGCACTTGAAAAAGAAGATTTTATTCTTCCGGGTTACAGGGATGTTCCCCAAATTGTATGGCACGGTTTGCCATTATATCAAGCGTTTTTGTGGTCACGTGGACACTTCATGGGAATGCAATTACCTGAAGGAGTCAATGTCATTCCACCCCAAATTATTATCGGGGCGCAAATTATTCAAGCTGCAGGTGTTGCTCTTGGATTTAAAAAGCGTGATAAAAAAGCAGTCGCTGTTACATATACAGGCGATGGAGGATCTTCACAAGGAGATTTCTATGAAGGTATCAACTTTGCTGGGGCATATGGAGCACCCGCTATATTTATTGTTCAAAATAACCAATTTGCGATCTCTACTCCTCGCGACAAACAGACTGCGGGTGCAACGATAGCACAAAAAGCAGTGGCTGCTGGAATCCCGGGAGTTCTTGTTGATGGAATGGATCCATTAGCGGTTTATGCAGTTGTAAAAGAAGCTCGTGAACGTGCGATTAATGGCGGCGGTCCGACGTTGATTGAAACAATGTGCTACCGTTATGGTCCACATACTATGGCAGGAGACGATCCGACTCGTTATCGTACAACTGACACTGACAATGAGTGGGAAAAGAAAGATCCGCTTGTTCGTTTCCGGATATATCTTGAAGATAAAGGTATTTGGAACGAGAAAAAGGAAAATGAAGTAATTGAGCAAGCAAAGGAAGATATAAAAGAAGCAATTAAAAAAGCAGATGAGGCTCCAAAACAAAAGGTGACTGATTTGATTTCAAATACGTTTGAAGAATTACCAGTAAATCTACAAGAACAATATGAAATTTATACAGAGAAGGAGTCGAAATAAGCAATGGCGCAAATGACTATGATTCAAGCTATCACTGATGCGCTTCGTACGGAATTGCGCAAAGATGAAAATGTTCTAGTTTTCGGTGAGGACGTAGGAGCGAACGGCGGAGTTTTCCGAGCTACGGAAGGTTTACAAAAAGAGTTTGGTGAAGATCGTGTATTTGATACACCGCTTGCGGAGTCAGGTATTGGTGGTCTTGCCATTGGGTTAACTACTCAAGGGTTTCGTCCTGTTCCAGAAATCCAATTCTTTGGCTTTATATTTGAAGTAATGGATTCTGTCAGTGGACAAATGGCTCGCTGGAGATCCCGTACAGGCGGCACAATGAATGCTCCAATAACAATTCGTGCACCATTTGGTGGTGGAGTTTTCACGCCTGAAATGCATGCAGATAGCCTTGAAGGATTAATGGCTCAGTCACCTGGTTTGAAAGTAGTAATTCCGTCAACTCCATATGAAGCGAAAGGATTACTAATCTCAGCGATTCGCGACAATGATCCGGTTATTTTCCTTGAGCATATGAAGTTGTATCGTTCATTCAGACAGGAAGTTCCTGAAGAAGAATATACAATTCCACTTGGAAAAGCGGATGTGAAAAGAGAAGGAACTGACTTGACGATCATCTCTTATGGTGCAATGGTACATGAATCTATTAAAGCTGCGGAAGAGCTAGAAAAAGAAGGACATTCGGTAGAAGTTATTGATCTACGTACAATTAGCCCAATAGACATTGAAACAATTATCGCATCTGTTGAAAAAACAAATCGTGCAATTGTTGTTCAAGAAGCTCAAAAACAAGCAGGTATTGCTGCGAATGTTGTAGCTGAAATCAATGATCGTGCAATCCTTAGTTTAGAAGCTCCGGTATTAAGAGTAACTGCTCCTGATACTGTTTATCCGTTTGCTCAAGCAGAACCAGTATGGCTACCAAACCATAAAGATATTATGGTAACGGCGAAGAAGGTTCTTGAATTTTAATTCATCACAATAAAAAGTAATAAAAATTGTTTCAGGAGGGTGAATAATTTTGTCATTTCAATTTAAAATGCCGGATATCGGTGAAGGAATTCATGAAGGTGACATTGTCAAATGGTTTATTAAACCAGGTGACAAGATAGAAGAGGACGACATTCTTTGTGAGGTACAAAACGACAAAGCTGTTGTTGAACTACCGTCTCCAGTAGCTGGTACGGTTGAAAAAGTTCATGTGGAAGAAGGAACTACCGCTACAGTTGGTGATGTGCTTATTACATTCGATGCACCAGGTTATGAGCATCTCAAAGGTGAAGACGATGCTGAAACAGAAGCGAATGTCCAATCAACTGCTGAAGCAGGTCAAGACATAAAAAAAGAAGAAGTTAAACAAGAAGTTCAGGCTGAAGCAACAGGAGCTGGAGTTCAATCAGCTGAAACTAATGACGTTGATTCGAATAAATTGATCGTTGCTATGCCATCTGTTAGAAAATACGCGCGTGAAAAAGGTGTGAATATTCGCAGTGTATCAGGTTCAGGTAAAAATGGTCGCATTCTAAGAGATGATATTGATGCTTTCTTAAGCGGTGGCCAAGCTACACAAGAAGAAACGGTGCAAACAGCAACAGCTGAAAAAGCGACAGAATCAAAAGTTGCTGCATCTGTTGTTCCTGAAGGTGAATATCCAGAAACGCGTGAAAAAATGAGTGGTATTCGTAAAGCAATTGCAAAAGCAATGGTGAATTCGAAACATACAGCTCCGCATGTCACGCTTATGGACGAAATAGAAGTGTCTGCACTTGTTGCACATCGTAAAAAGTTTAAAGAAATTGCAGCACAAAAGGATATTAAACTGACATTCCTTCCGTATATTGTGAAGGCACTTGTAAGTGCGTTACGTGAATTCCCAATCCTTAACACTTCCATTGATGATGATGCTGGTGAAATTGTTCAAAAGCATTATTATAATATTGGAATTGCTGCAGATACAGAAAAAGGCTTATTAGTACCTGTTGTAAAACGCGCAGATACAAAATCTGTATTCGCAATTTCACAGGAAATTAATGAACTTGGCGCCAAAGCACGTGACGGTAAGCTTGCACCAAACGAAATGAAAGGTGCTTCATGCACGATTTCAAATATTGGCTCAGCAGGTGGACAATGGTTTACTCCTGTAATTAACCATCCGGAAGTTGCTATCTTGGGTGTTGGACGAATTGCAGAAAAACCTGTAGTAAAAAATGGTGAAATTGTAGCTGCTCCTGTGTTAGCATTATCATTGAGCTTTGACCACCGTGCTATCGATGGTGCAAGTGCTCAAATGGCGCTAAACCAAATTAAGCGACTGTTGAATGACCCTGAACTATTATTAATGGAGGCGTAAAACATGGTAGTAGGAGATTTCCCGATTGAAACAGATACAATTGTCATTGGTGCGGGTCCAGGTGGATATGTAGCGGCAATTCGCGCTGCACAACTTGGTCAAAAAGTAACGATCATTGAAAAAGGAACGCTTGGTGGAGTCTGCTTGAATGTAGGCTGTATACCTTCTAAAGCTTTAATTTCTGCCTCACATCGCTATGATTCAGCACTACATTCAGACGATATGGGAATTACAGCTGAAAAAGTAACTGTAGACTTTTCGAAAGTGCAAGAATGGAAAGCTGGAGTTGTAAAGAAGCTAACTGGTGGAGTGGAAGGTTTATTAAAAGGGAATAAAGTTGACATCGTTCAAGGAGAAGCATACTTTGTTGATGAAAACAGCCTTAAGGTTATGGATGAAAACTCATCGCAGACGTATACTTTTAAAAATGCTATTATTGCTACAGGCTCACGACCAATTGAACTTCCAAGCTTCAAGTATTCAAAACGAGTGCTCGATTCAACTGGTGCGTTAAACTTGGATGAAATCCCTGGGAAACTTGTTGTCATCGGTGGCGGATATGTTGGTACTGAACTTGGAACTGCATATGCAAACCTCGGTTCACAAGTAACAATTCTTGAAGGTACGGATGATATTCTTGGCGGTTTTGAAAAACAAATGACCGCACTTGTTAAACGTAACTTGAAAAAGAAAGGCACTGAAATCGTAACAAAAGCAATGGCTAAAGGTGTGAAAGAAACGGAAAATGGTGTCATCGTTACTTACGAAGCTAAAGGTGAAGAGAAAACAGTAGAAGCGGATTACGTGCTTGTTACGGTTGGACGTAAACCGAATACAGATGAGCTCGGCTTAGAGCAAGTAGGGGTTAAAATGACAGACCGTGGTGTCATTGAAGTGGATGCACAATGCAGAACGAACGTGAAAAACATTTTTGCGATCGGCGATATTGTACCAGGACCTCCATTGGCGCATAAAGCATCTTATGAAGGAAAAATTGCTGCAGAAGTAATTTCTGGACAAACTTCAGAAGTGGATTATCTAGCAATTCCAGCAGTAGTTTTCTCTGAGCCAGAACTTGCAACAGTCGGCTATACTGAAAAGCAAGCAAAAGATGAGGGATTAGAAGTTAATGCATCTAAATTCCCATTTGCTGCAAACGGTCGTGCATTAGCGCTAAATAATACAGATGGATTTGTTAAGCTTGTAACGCGCAAGGAAGACGGTCTTGTTGTAGGTGCACAAATTGCTGGTGCTAGTGCTTCAGATATGATTTCTGAGCTTGGATTAGCGATTGAAGCTGGCATGACTGTGGAGGATATTGCAATGACTATTCATGCACATCCTACGCTTGGTGAAATTACAATGGAAGCAGCGGAAGTTGCTTTGGGCACACCAATTCATATTGTAAAATAGCGAAAAGCGCTCGTTCAAGGGCTACAAGCATAATACAAGACGGCGAGGAGGTTGGTCTATACCTACTTGGTGGATTGCCTCTTATGACTACGAGCCCTTAGCGCCTGTAGCTAGACAAAAAAGCACCTTTTCCAAAAATGGAAATGGTGCTTTTTTGTTTTCGGAAAATAAAATCGGATAAACTTATATTGCCAATTCAAGTGCCTGCATATTATCAGTAATAGTATATTTCTATGAAAATGAAGGTGATCCTTTATGCTGATAAAAAAATATATCGCAATGATTTTGCAAATGTTTATTTGGAGTGGCTTTACTTTAGTTGATTGGTTATCTAGAAAAGATCATTCAATTTCAAAAGTAATTTTATTTATTGTGTTCTTTTATTTGGCCTTTTTACTAGCGAAAGCTCTTTTAAAAACGCGAAAGCGCACAATATGGATTACTATTTTAAGCTTAACAGTATATCAAATGATGAATATGATATTACACATCATTTTTATCGGGAAAATTACTCTATAAAACTAAAGAACTATTTCCTCTTTTTCTGTAGTGGTTTTTGGACATCGATAATGATAGAAGATATACTGTTTAAAAGAAAAAGAGATTAAGTATTCAAGTAAAATGAGAGGAGAAACAAATGAATAAAGTATTCAGCATCATGCTAGCTGCTATTTTTCTTTTATCCGCATGTGGCAGCCAACCAACTTCAGTGGATAAAAATGAAGAGGATAATCAAAAACAAGATACTGCTAATAATCAGTCCAAAGAAACAAATGAAGGTGAACAAGAAGTTGAAAAACCTAGTGAGGAAGAAGATCTAGAAGCAATTGATAAAGAGGTTGATAAACAAAAAGAACCTACTTATAAAATGAATGAAGATACGTTTGTGATTGAGCCAATCACTGATGCAAATGCAAAAGTGGCATTGATTACAATAGATGACGCACCTGATAAATATGCCTTGGAGATGGCTAAGACATTAAAAGCATTAGATGCACCAGCGATCTTTTTTGTAAACGGCCATTTAATTCATTCACCTGAGAAAGAAGACATAGTAAAACAAATTCATGAGCTTGGTTTTCCGATCGGTAACCATACATATTCGCATAATGATTTAAAGACGCTCTCGAACGAAGAACAACAGGAAGAAATTATGTCTGTAAATGACAAGGTAGAAGAAATTACTGGCGAACGCCCAAAATTCTTTCGTGCTCCTTTTGGTAGCAATACGGATGAAAGTCGTAAGATTGCGTCAGAAGAAAAGATGTTAGTGATGAATTGGACATATGGATATGATTGGGAGTCGCAATATATGACTAAAGATGCAATTGCAGATATTATGGTCAATACGGAATTATTAAATAACGGAGCCAATTTACTAATGCATGATCGAGAATGGACAAATGCAGGTCTCGAAAAAATTGTAAAAGGTTTGCGAGACAAAGGCTATGAATTACTTGATCCTATATTGATTGAAACACCATCAGGAGAATGATTGACAAATATTGCGTATCTTAAGCAATGAGTAGTAAAATATGCGCTTGTGGATGTTCTACACGTTTTTAGTTATGTAGGTGCAGAGGGAAGAACGTTCGCCAAATGGTCGCTAACCAGGTATGCCATATTTACTTTTATGGGATAATAACTACTAGTATGAATGAAAATAATGTAGGGTATAAATTATATATAAGTACATGGGTGATTAGTATTCATACGCATGTAAATAATAAACCTTGAAGGGGGAGAAAAATGGACTATCAATATCCATTTTCATATGATTGGACAACCGATGAGGTAATTGATGTAGTGGGATTTTTTCATGCAATTGAACGAGCACATGAAAAAGGAATCCGTAAAACAGAATTATTAGCCGCCTATCGCAGATTCAAAGAAATTGTTCCCGGTAAAGCTGATGAAAAAAAATATTGTAATGAGTTTGAAGGTGTTAGCGGATATTCGTCGTATAAGACAATCCAAAAGATGAAAAAGACAGACGAAGATTCTATCATAAAAATGTGAAATACACCTAATGGGATTAGCGGCTACATAGTATGGACGTTTATAAAAGTATAGAAATGGGTAATAAATAACTAACGTACTAATAGTAAATTCCTTTTCTTACATCAATGAGGCCAAGTATTCAGTTTGAAATAAAATGGCTTCATAGGTAAACACACAATTTTGTTACCGGCAATATCCGGTTAACATACACTATAACAAGCAATTAACGAAAGCTGATTTTTTCCATCCATATTAATTTGGGAAGGGGTGTTTCATCATGAAACAAGTAATGAATGCTTATCGAAAAAGAAGCTTGGATAAACAAAAACTCGCTGTCCTTCGTCTAGAATTAAATTATGAGCTAGCTGTATTATTCGAAGCGCTACAAGAAGAAAATGAGGAAGTTAAACTAAAAACAAAACGGAAGTTAGAAAGAATTCGCCAAGAATTAGTGAAATTAGAAGCATTATGATGCAAATGTTAATGTTAAAAACGAGCTTCCCGTCTTTTTTTAGCAGGGAATGTTCGTTTTTTTATTTTGTTCACTTTAAATAATACTGTTTGCTTGAAAGTAAGGTATTATTTTACATCATTCCCGAACGGGAAAGCCCACTGCCTTAAGGCGTGGGATGAAAGTAAGGTCAAATACGGAATGGCAATGATTGTGCCACAAGTATTTGAAACGCTTTTTTGTAGATCCATATTGGAATAAAAATGTGTACGTGTATCCAGCGTTTCTAACACATAAAAACACAAAAACGGAACGTATATTCTCATTTTGTGGTATGATAGAAACTGAAGGTGAAAGCCATATGCAGACCATACACTCAAACTGGAACTTCAAAAGCCGACAAATAAGGAAATGGCCATCTACCGAAAATGACAGAGATCAACACCCTGCTTTTTCGAATTGGCTGTTACATTTTGAAGAATTGAAATCGGTTACATCGAAGGTGTTTCACTTATTTTCCGATGGAGATCTTCCTTCAGCTATTGTGAATCAAACAAATAGGATAGTGCAATCGAAAAACAAAAAACAAAAAACAAAAAACAAAAAACAAAAAACAAAAAACAAAAAACGAATCAATACTGTTTTTGGTGCAGTTTCCACAATCAGAACTGTAAAGTAGAGAAAGAAAATCATGTATATAAAGTTTCTTTTCCAACACTTAAAAAACGGTTCGGTGTTCCAATCATCGTCAAAGATTATCAACAATATTGGCTGACGAGATGATACAAGATACAGTAGAATTCCATGAAAAAAGAGGTCGTTGGTTTGTCGCTATCACATTGTCATTCAGAAGTGAAACAAACACCATTCCATCGTGCTCTACATAACACCATGGGCATTGACCTTTGCTTGCTCAAACTTGCGGTTGCTTGTATTGGCGTGGGGATGAAATGGCCTATCGAAGAAGGCGTTTCGTTTCGCATAGACGAAAACTTGGCCAAGCGAAAAAGCTCAGTGGCATTCGCGAGTTGAAAAGTAAGGAATCCCGGTGGATGAAAGATACGAACCATCAAATAAGCCGTCAGATCGTCAACTCCGCATTAGGGAACGGTGTTCGTCTGATCTGAAAGAAAGATTTGACAGGTATCCGTCATACGAGGAAGTCGCATAAAGAAGCAGGGCGAAACTTGCACAGCTGGTCCCACTTTCAATTGCAGCAGTTCATTCAGTACCAAAGCCTTGATGGCAGGCATCAAGGTTGAATTGTACATTCAAAACATACATCGCAAATGTGTATATGCGGACATGTGGAGAAAGGAAACCGCAACCAGGATGTCTTCCGTTTATGGAATGTGGCTATCAAAGCCATGCGGATGTGAATGCATCTTTCAACATCGCTAATGCTGTGAGTGGGTGATCCAAAAGGAAAACAGTTTAACATTCGTGTCGTGGTCATAGCGACAGCGCCTGTTTTGGTACATGCTTACCTTTTATATGCAGAACAAAACAGGGCGGGGTAATGAGATGCCCCTTAACTTGCAGGCCTGTTCAAACCAGAAATGGACTGCGAACGAAAAGTCGATCCCACCTGTTTAACCAGAAGGTTTGGTGCTTGCGGCTTTAGCCGGGGAAGTCTCAAATAAGGTTGGCTACTTGAAAAGTTAGTACATTATCTCTAAGCTAAATAAAGATCAATTGAATCTATTATGGGGGCGAAAGTATGGGACAGTGGAACAAAATTGATGAATTAATTCGACATTGGATAAAAGAAGCGAGAGAAAAAATCATTTTGTCATTCGAAACTGTACTAGATATTCAGACAAAAGCAAATGTGAATGATCTTGTAACGAATATGGATAAAGATGTTGAACAATTTTTCATCCATAATATCAGATCGGAATTTCCTGAACATCGAATTATGGCAGAAGAAGGATTCGGTGATAAATTTAAAGATCTTGATGGAGTTGTTTGGATTATTGATCCTATTGATGGGACGATGAATTTTGTCCACCAACAAAGAAATTTTTTTATTTCAATAGGAGTATATCATAATGGGGTGGGAAAATTAGGTTATCTCTATGACGTTGTTCATGATGAATTATATTATGCGAAAGCTGGAGAAGGTGCATATTGTAATGGAAAAAAGCTATCGCGATTAAAAGAAGTGTTAATCGAAAATGCGCTTGTTGGATTTAATGCCTCCTGGGTGGTCTCAAATAATTATATGGATCATCATCAGTTTATTCCACTTGTTAAAGACGTACGTGGTACGCGTTCTTATGGCTCAGCAGCATTAGAAATTGCCTATGTTGCAACGGGGCGTCTTGACTCTTATATTAATATGAGACTTGCCCCGTGGGACATTGCTGCTGGGAAGATCATAATTGAGGAATTAGGAGGAATTGTAACGAATCTGCAAGGTGAACAGGTAAATTTACTTGAAACGGGGAGCATATTAATAGCGGGGCCGGAATTACATGCGGAGATTTTCCGAAAATACTTAAAGAAACAGTAAGTTGGTTGCTATGGTTAGTCACAATAATCGTATAAAGTATTCAAGCTAGTAAAAAATATAAGCGAAAAAACGAAAGTAAAAGGAGTCGTCCGATAAGTATGAAAATCGGTAAAACGGCTTTCTGCTAACTTTTCATCTTGCTCTGATTTGAAAAAAATGTAAGTTGATTGGAGTGGGGGGCGTTCGATTTACCTTAGTCCTGCTTTTTTGCAGTGAGGGGAAATCGAAGTGCGTCCAACTGACCAGGCCTTGCCTTTTTCGTGATGAGAATAAAATTGAGAGGGGCTCCTAAAAGGCCAATTATATGACTTTTTGGCCTCCCCCTTTTATATCCATTTTTATAGTTTTCCTTCATCACGCATTTTTTTCTTTGTTATAAACCCATATCCCATTATTCCAATTAAACATAAAATTGAAATTGACGCACTTGCTATGCTTTTAGCCCCTATAGAAAAACCTATTCCGATAATCGAAAACGTTGCTAGGGTGGCAAGTAAAAGTAGATTCCACTTAATATTGTTCATTTTTCAGCCTCCTTTATCTATCTATTATACAAAAAAATATATTTTTTCCAAAGGATGTGATATAATAGCTCAGTTAATCCTATTAATAAATGGTTATAATGATACAAAAAAATATAAACTGAAGTCTTTAGATTATTATCTAATTCTTCGACTGGCATCTCAAATTTAAGTAAGATCAGATGCTGGCGTTTTTCTAAATTAGGCAGGAGGAAAAGTTTTGAATAAAAGAGAAGACATCAGGAATATTGCAATAATAGCTCACGTTGACCATGGTAAAACAACTTTAGTTGACCAGCTATTAAAGCAATCAGGAACATTTCGTACAAATGAACAAGTAGCAGAAAGAGCAATGGATTCCGATGATATCGAAAGAGAACGTGGAATAACTATACTGGCGAAAAATACTGCAGTTCAATATAAAGAAACAAAAATCAATATACTAGATACTCCCGGTCACGCCGATTTCGGTGGCGAAGTTGAACGTATTTTGAAAATGGTTGATGGTGTTGTTCTAGTAGTTGATGCATATGAAGGATGTATGCCGCAGACTAGATTTGTTTTGAAAAAAGCACTAGAGCAAAACTTGACTCCTATTGTTGTCGTCAATAAAATCGACCGAGATTTTGCACGACCACAGGAAGTTGTTGATGAAGTGCTTGAATTATTTATCGAATTAGATGCAAACGATGATCAGCTTGAATTTCCTGTCATCTATGCTTCGGGTATTAATGGAACGGCAAGTCTTGATTCTGAAACTCAAGATGATACTATGCAGGTTCTTTACGAATCAATTATAGAGCATATACCTGCTCCAATAGATAATAAAGACGAACCATTACAATTTCAAGTTTCATTACTAGATTATAGCGACTATGTAGGTAGAATTGGAATTGGGCGAGTATTTAGAGGGACAATTAAAGTTGGCCAACAAGTAGCGCTAATAAAACAAGATGGAAGCTCGAAAAACTTCCGTGTGTCTAAATTATCTGGTTTCCTTGGTTTAAAACGTGTAGATATTACTGAAGCATACGCTGGAGACCTAATCGCCGTTTCCGGTATGGAAAATATAGATGTTGGTGATACAATTTGTCCTGTTGAACATCAAGAAGCATTACCGGCTTTACGAATTGATGAACCAACGTTACAAATGACGTTTCTTGTGAACAATAGCCCGTTTGCAGGTAGAGAAGGAAAATTCATTACATCTAGAAAAATTGAGGAACGCCTTAGAAGTCAATTAGAAACAGACGTAAGTTTAAGAGTGGAAAACACTGATTCTCCAGATGCGTGGATCGTTTCAGGCCGAGGGGAGCTTCATTTATCTATTTTAATTGAGAATATGCGCAGAGAGGGATTTGAACTGCAAGTTTCAAAACCTCAAGTAATTATTAAAGAAATAGATGGTATCAAATGTGAGCCAATAGAAAGGGTACAAATTGATATTCCTGAAGCACATACTGGCAGTATAATCGAATCGATGGGTACTCGAAAAGGCGAAATGCTCGATATGATCAATAATGGAAATGGGCAAGTACGTTTGATTTTCCATATCCCTGCTAGAGGTCTAATTGGTTATACGACAGAGTTTATGACGTTAACTAGAGGATATGGAATTTTAAATCATACTTTTGAAAATTATCAACCAATGCAAAAAGGGCAAGTTGGTGGTAGAAGACAAGGTGTTATCGTCTCTATGGAAACTGGAAAATCAACTACCTATGGTATTATGCATGTAGAAGATCGCGGAACAATTTTCGTCGAACCAGGTACGGAAATATATGAAGGTATGATTGTTGGAGAGCACACAAGAGAAAATGATATAACGGTCAATATTGCACGAACAAAGCAAATAACAAATATACGGTCGGCAAATAAAGACCAAACATCTGTTATTAAGAAGCCTAGAATAATGTCTCTTGAAGAAGCGCTCGAATATTTGAATGATGATGAGTACTGTGAAGTAACACCGGAATCAATTCGGATGCGCAAGAAAATTTTGGATAAAAATGAACGCGAAAAGTCTATAAAAAAGAAAAAGACCGTGTAAATAGAGTAATAACAATATTAGTTTCACATTAAAATATGGTATGCTTTATACGGTCCCCGAAATATGGGGGCCGGTTTTTTATTTATTTTCAGCAGTATTGTATAGTACTAAGATCTTTGGATCGCCAATAATGGTTTATTAGGGTCGAAAAAATGAAAGGAGTACGTATAATCTTCATGATGAATAATATGTTTATTTTAGCACTTTCAAGTGCGGATCAAAGGGCGATAGATAAATTTTCTCCTACATTACGTTTTTTTTACAATCTAACTAATAGCCCAGCGCTTGCAAATTGGTTACTTTGGATTACACTTACGGGATTGGCAATTTTGGTATATAAACTAGGCTTTGCTAAAAAGCTTCCACTTGGAAAGTCATTTGTCATTTATCTATTTTTAATAGTAGGCTGTTTATTCTTAACCTTTTTGGCGATATTTTTACCAATAGCTGAAGGGCTTATGGTTGCTGCTTTAATATTAATTATTTATAAGATTAGATTAAATCGCGAGAAAAAAGCTGGTAGAATATAATCAAGAAAAGCGCAAGCTTCCGTCGTCAATGGCGGTAGCCAGTTTAGGGCAGCCATGTTCAATATTGCCAGTAACATTGGTACTTAGTTAAAACAAAAAGGATGACCAAAGTTCAGAAGTATGAATTTTTGGTCGTCTTTTTTCCTTTATTAGGATCATTATACTTTAGTTGAAATTTGTCAGCTCCATGCTATGTTTATTTTCCTATTCAAGTTAGAGCTTTAATACAATTACTGGATCATTTTCGCATATCTCACCGTTATCATGAAAGCCAAAACTTTCATAGAGATTTTTAGCAATGTTGTTATCGGTTTCATATGAAATCCAACAGTATTGAGCGTGTCCTACCGGGAATGTGCGTATGTACTCCAGTACTTTTTTCATAACTTCCCTACCCCGTTTCTGGTACTGTTCACCAATCATAAGGCGCAATATACAATAATTTTTATTTGCGATTTTCGGAAGCTCGTAACTAGTAATGCCATAAACTATCATAACAAAACCTACCACCTGCTCATCAGCATAAATTGCAAAAGGAAGTGGTCTACCTCCATTGGTGGCAAGAACATAACACGAAGCAACACTTGAGAGGTTGGATGCAACAAAGCGGCATTGGTCATCTGCAACTTTTAACCTGAATACCTCGCGTCGGTTTTCTAATGTGATTTTTCGTAGTGAAATCATGAAAATCTCTCCCTCCAAAAAATAAATAATCCGGCTTCACCCCGCAATTTATTACAAGTTATACCACATTATAATAATGGTTGTATATAGGGAGTGATTGTGTAATAACATTCGGATTTTAACGACTTTATTGTTATATGGTTAAGTATAGTGATGATTTTACATTTAAAATTAACTAACTTTATCTTAACTCCGTCCTAAAAATCAGAGTGGGGTTAGGGTTTGAGGTTTTTAAATTAAAAAACTTTATCCACCCATTTTATATTGAAACAGTAATTGTAAGCAAAAAAGGTATAAATCCCTTAGAATTCAGGGTATTATACCTTTTTTACTTTAGGATCTATTAAGCTTGAATGTTGATTTTTTAGTTGTTTCCGTTGAATGGAGTGAAACATACTAAAAATAGTAGTACAAACCAAGGCCCTGGTTTGTGCTACTATTTTTTTAAAGTAGAAGTGAAGGGAAGTCGTGCGGACGCTGGAATCTAGAATACGTATAAGGAAACCGACTCACCAACGGCACCAATCCGGTAATCTTCAGTAATAGAACCGAATCAATAAAAGGGGAAATAGAGGGGGAGGAAAATCCTATATTTCATGGTGATGTCAATAATCTCATGGTGGGGGCAAAAACTAAGAATCAGATTGTAGATTGATCAATTAAAAAAGCAACCTTAGGGTAAGCCCCATAAGGTTGCGGTGATTGCCTGTGTGAATAAGTTCCCGAAAGTCGCATTTCATATATCCTCTATGATTACGAATAAGCTAAAGCTAATTCATAAGAAGATACCTCAATTATAGTACAGATGACCTTGCGAAAAAGTGAATATTCGTTAATTGTTCGCAGGAGGTATAGCGATCTTGCTGCGTTTGCATGAATGGGACAAAACTACTAAAACCAAGTTGATTGTAGCGGAAATCAACTGTATTCTATAACAGATCCTTACATTAAATTAAGACTTTTTCAGTGCCCTCAATTGTTTGTAACGTTTTTATTTCGTTGTATTTTGAGTTATCTCAACGATACCATATTTAAAACTCATTCATTTCAGTTTTATACGTATATAATTGGAAAGAGCTTTTCGCCAGTCGTACTTCTGTATTTTCTTTAATTCGTTTATGGCATGTAACACACATGAATGTGTGTATTGGATGATTACGTAATTTTTTGGCTAGTGGTGAATCGGTATCGATAGTTGATTGCTGATCACAGATGACGCATTGAACTTTCATGATAAAACACCTCTGCTGAATGTAACTCATTCATTTTCTACATAGTATATCATGAAATAATCGTTAACAATAATATTTTATTCACGAGACTGGTCATGTTGTTCTTCGTCTAATTGTTGTTGATTCTTCGTATTCATTTCTTTTTTAGGTTTCTTTAATGCATCTTCCGGATTTTTACCACTTTCCTGAGGAGGTACATCTGGCATTAATCGTCCGGCAATATCTGAAAGTTCATTCATAAAACCTTCTACAGGCTTACCATTTCTAATATCGTCACCAATTTCTGTTAAACGAGCATATAGATCAGGATCTGCAATGACCATGGCACCTGCTCCATGTGGATCGTGTTTTAAGCTTTCAGCTACTGAATACTTAATACTTCCCACTTTGGATCTATCTAAGTTAGCTTCCACATCAATTCCTACCATAGCAAAATTCCCAATAACTACAGCTGTAGCATTATTTACATCTGGGATGCCAGCAGCCAAATTTGATAAGTATTCAGCACGTTGTTCATCTGACATTGTCTCGTTCTTCATATTTATATGGCTGTCTTTTACAGAAACTCCTTGCGGTAAAGTATTCTCATTTTGGATATTAGGTTTGGTGTTGTTATTTTGTGAACAGGCTGATAAAAACAATAAAAGCATGATGATAAAACTAACTTTACGCATCATTTTACCTCCAATTTATTTAGGTTCGCAGAATGTAGATCACACTGACATAGTGATTAATAGTCTAGCTCTAAACATTCTCCTTTTCGCCTCAATCAACGTTGTAGTTTAGGACCTGTCTTCAGCGCGTATAACGGGTTGAGGGGGGAAGCTCTGCCGAAGATGACATAGAGTCTGACCTTTTTAATCAAGCTACTTGACGCTTCCGCTTTTCTTCATATATTTTGTGTTTTTATTCTTTCTTTATGCAGGAATACATATATTTTAATAAAAGGAGTTGTCTTGCGTTGCAAATAATTGATTGGAACCGGCTACTAACAGTTCACATAGAATATTAAAAAGAAGCAGGAGGCATTAATTTGACAAAAATTTACGTGTTAGATACGAATGTCTTGTTGCAAGATCCCAACTCCCTATTCTCGTTTGCGGACAATGAAGTAGTCATTCCTGCAGTTGTACTTGAAGAAGTCGATTCTAAAAAACGTTATATGAACGAGATTGGCCGGAATGCAAGACATGTTTCTAAATTGATCGACGGCTTTAGATTAACAGGAAAATTGCATGAGCAAATAAAGTTAGATAACGGTGGAACATTAAGAATAGAATTAAATCATCGTTCCTTTCACCAATTGCAGGAAATATTTATAGAAAAAACAAACGATAATCGAATATTAGCAGTTGCTAAAAATATTGCATTGGAAGAAGAAACGAAGTTGGATGGCCGTTCCGTTATTCTAGTTAGTAAAGATGCTTTGCTTAGGGTGAAAGCTGATGCAATTGGTTTATATGCAGAAGACTTTTTAAATGACCGTGTCGTTGAAACCGATCATATGTATACAGGAATGCTAGAGATTTTTGTTGACATTGATAAACTTAGACGCTTTTATGAAAAAGGACAAATTGAATGCAAAGAGTTTTTTGATAAAAAACTATATCCAAATCAGTTCTTGATTATGAAAGATGAGCTTGGAAGTTCAGCCTCGGCTATAGGGATGACAGATCATACCGGAACATATATAAAGAAGTTAGTGAACCATTATGATTCTGTTTGGGGAATAAAGCCGAGAAATGTACAACAGACAATGGCTACAGAGCTGCTTTTTAGAAAAGATATTCAGCTCGTTACAATGATTGGAAAAGCTGGAACAGGAAAAACCTTATTAGCCTTAGCTGCAGGGCTAATGCAAACGGAAGACTTACGGGCATATAAAAAGCTTCTTGTAACCCGACCGATAATACCAGTTGGAAAGGATATTGGCTATTTACCGGGTGAAAAGCAAGAAAAGTTAAGGCCGTGGATGCAACCAGTTTATGATAATTTAGAATACTTATTTAACACGAAAAAGCCTGGTGAAATTGATGCGATTTTAGCGGGGATGAGCTCCATTGAGGTCGAAGCGCTAACTTATATAAGAGGGCGCAGTATCCCTGAACAATTTATTATTATTGATGAAGCCCAAAACTTAACAAAGCATGAAGCTAAAACAATTCTTACAAGGGTAGGGGAAAGTAGCAAAATAGTTTTCATGGGTGATCCGGAACAAATTGATCATGCATACTTAGATGAATATAATAACGGTTTGGTATACATCTTGGAAAAATTCAAAGATGAAGCAGTTGCAGGACATATTAAGCTTATAAAAGGTGAGCGCTCTAAACTTGCTCAACTTGCTGCAGATTTACTGTGAAAATAAAAAGCAGGCGGGGATTCCGCCTGCTTTTTGGGTACGAAAAATATTCTTGTCACTCTACTCGAAATGCGTTTACATTTTTAATTGGATTCTTTTGATTGGAACCGTCTGCAAATATAATATGAACAGGCCCATCTTCTCTTAAAGGTTTTCCATCTTTGGAAAAGGCTAGAATTAAATGGTATGCTTCTTCCAATGGTACTAGGAATTCACCATCCGCTGTTTCAATAACTAATGATGTTGCATCCTCCGACGGCTCAGCGTTTTTTAAAAAAGGTTCCATCTTAATACCAAATGTACCTGTTAAGATTTTTACTTTTTCAAATTGGCGCTCAGATTTTAGTGTAGGTGGTGCAATCGCGCCTTCCTTAATCACACGATCCCAATGTTTCGAAACAACAGTAAAGTTTTCTTCATCGGCATTAGTGTTTTCTGGGCCATCTATGAAGTATGTATTTAAATCAATTCGGCGATCATCAAAAATCCAAACACCTGCATCAAGCGTAATCGGGAACTTGACCTTTCCTTTATATGGAATAATTGTATCCATGATAAAAACTCCTTTCGTCCATCATCTAGATTATATCGTGAATGCTTTGAAAATAAAAGTGAATATGCCAAACGACTTTTCTGGAATTTTGCTAAAAAAAGTTATTTGTCAAATCATTCGCATGATTTTCATCAACATTTCAATTCTAGCTTTCCTCTTGCAATTTGTCAGAAATAGCGGTAAAATTTAAAGATAGTATTGTCTATTTGTTCGGAGACAGGGGGATTAATGTGGTGTCTGAAATAATAATAGATCATCGAGAAAAAGCCTTTGCTCTTCTGAAGGCAGACGCAGAGAAAATCTTACGTTTAATACAGGTGCAAATGGACAACTTAACAATGCCTCAATGCCCTTTATACGAGGAAGTGCTGGACACACAAATGTTTGGCCTGTCCCGTGAGATAGACTTTGCAGTCCGTCTAGGACTAGTAGATGAAAAAAACGGGAAGGAATTAATGGATTCCTTAGAAAGACAGCTTACTGCACTTCATGAGGCTTCTTTAAGAAAGTAAGGATCTTTATTACAATATTCCTTTAAATCATTTGTATTCGTAGGATTTTTAGCGATAACTTTATATTAAAACTCAAACAGTTCAATGTAATTGTTTGGGTTTTTTTATAGGACAAGATCCGTCAATATCTGTCACCCCTGACAAACGCCTCCGAATCTGCATGACGCGTAGGTTGCACCGGTATAGAAATTAGCCGAGGCTCTTTTTCTAAACTTAATCATAGATTGGAAGAATTCGATGCTAAAAAAAATATTAAAATCATATGATTACTCCATTATAGTTGTATACATACTACTTTGTTTGTTTGGTCTTGTGATGATTTACAGTTCAAGTATGATAATGGCTGTGCAGTATTATGAATATCCAGCTGATTTTTTCTATCAAAAACAAAAGATGAATTTACTTTTTGCATTTGCGGCTTTTATATTTTTTGCGATATTTCCATATAAGGCATTTCGAAATAAAAAGTTACTAATGATCATGACGTCTCTTGCTGTTGCAGGGTTATTTGCTGTCTTTTTCTTCGGGCATGTTACGAATAATGCACAAAGCTGGATCAATATTGGTACAAGGAAAATTCAACCATCAGAGTTCGTTAAAATAAGTGTCATTATTTATTTGTCGGCTGTTTATGCGAATAAACAACAATATATTGATCAACTCAATAGAGGGGTACTCCCGCCAGTTATTTATTTAGTATTTGTTTGTTTTTTAATTAAAATTGAACCCGACAATGGAACAGCTTTGATTACATTTTTAATTGGTATAATGATTATCCTATGCTCAGGCATGCGGTTTCGGACTATTATGAAACTTATTATGCTTGGTATTCTATTAGTTAGTTTACTTACACCTTTCGTCATTTTAAAATTCGATAGTTTCTTTACCGATGGAAATATGAAACGAATTGATGGTTTCTTAGATCCGTTTGGAACCGCTGGTGATCAAGGATTCCAGCTTGTTAATTCATACTTGGCGATAGGTTCAGGAGGATTAAAAGGTCTAGGGTTAGGTCAAAGTGTCCAAAAGTTAGGATATTTACCTGAGGCACACACAGATTTTATCATGGCAATCATAGCGGAGGAACTTGGCATTTTTGGAGTGGCTTTTGTTGTATTAGGGATTGGTTATTTAGTGCTCCGTGGTATTTTTATTGGTATTAGGTGTCGTGATCCATTTGGTAGTATGCTTGCGATCGGAATAGCAGGGATGCTTGGACTTCAATCATTTATCAACTTGGGCGGAATGTCTGGGATCATTCCGATAACTGGTGTAACACTACCTTTTATAAGTTATGGTGGTTCCTCCATTATTGTTTTGTCCATATGTATGGGAATTTTAACTAATGTTTCAATGTTTAAAAATTATGATGAAAAATACAAAAAAGAAAAATCAATGTCTGATCCTACGCTTGATTCATTCCGGTCAAAACAACAGATCGGTAATATGACTCAACGTTGATCATTTATCATAAATTTTGTATACAGAAATTGTTGTGAAGGGGAGAGTAGTATGAAGAAAATCAAAAAAGTTTTAGTTGCTAACAGGGGAGAAATTGCCATTAGGGTCTTCCGTGCTTGTACTGAACTAGATATTCGTACAGTTGCCATTTATTCACGCGAAGATACTGGATCTTATCATCGGTATAAAGCTGATGAAGCATATATAGTAGGGATAGACAAAAAACCAATCGATGCATATTTAGATATTGACGGTATTATTGAAATAGCGAAAAAATCTGGATCAGATGCAATCCATCCAGGATACGGTTTTCTTTCAGAAAATATTGAACTTGCTAAACGGTGTGAAAAAGAAGGAATCATCTTTATTGGTCCATCGATTCAACATTTAGATATGTTTGGAGATAAGGTCAAAGCAAAGGAGCAAGCACTTCTTGCCGGTATACCTGTGATACCTGGTAGTGATGGGCCAGTAGAAAGTATGGAAGATGCCATTGCTTTTAGTGAAACAAGTGGCTTTCCATTAATGGTTAAGGCTTCTCTTGGTGGTGGCGGACGTGGGATGAGAATTGTACATAAGGCAGAAGAAATGAAAGAAGCCTATGAACGTGCCCAATCTGAAGCAAAAGCGGCTTTTGGCAGCGAGGAAATGTACGTAGAAAGATTTATTGAAAATCCAAAACATATAGAAGTGCAAATATTAGGTGATATGCTAGGGAATATTGTGCATTTATTTGAGCGTGATTGCTCTGTGCAGAGAAGACATCAAAAAGTAGTGGAAACTGCGCCTTCCGTTTCTTTATCGAATGAATTGAGAATGAAAATTTGTGACGCGGCTGTTGATATAATGAAAAATGTAGGATATATCAACGCAGGTACAGTTGAATTTTTAGTAGCTGGTGATGAGTTTTATTTTATTGAAGTCAATCCTCGTATCCAAGTAGAGCATACAATTACTGAAATGATTACTGGTATAGATATTGTTCATTCTCAAATACTTATTGCTGAAGGACATTCATTACATAGCGAAGAAATACAAATTCCTTATCAAGATGAAATAAAAACGAATGGTTTTGCTATTCAATCCCGTGTAACGACGGAAGATCCATTAAATAATTTTATGCCTGATACTGGTAAAATTATGGCATATAGGTCTGGTGGAGGATTTGGTGTTCGTCTCGATGCAGGAAATGCTTTTCAAGGCGCGGTAATCACGCCATATTACGATTCATTACTTGTGAAGTTATCAACTCATGCAATGACATTTAAACAAGCAGCAGCTAAAATGGTAAGAAATTTAAAAGAATTTCGAATCAGAGGAATTAAGACTAATATTCCATTCTTAGTGAATGTCATTGAAAATGAACAATTTATGACAGGTGCTTATGATACGTCTTTTATAGATCAAACACCCGAGTTATTTACATTCGCTAAAAGCAAGGACCGCGGTACGAAAATGCTTTCATATATAGGCACAGTTACTGTGAATGGTTTTCCAAGTGTGGAAAACAGAAAGAAACCAGTTTATCCTGAACCAAGAACACCAAAGTTGACGTTGGATCAGACTACGCTATCTGGTACAAAACAAATATTGGATCAAAAAGGCCCTGAGGGACTTGTAAAATGGATACAGAATCAAAATAAAGTATTATTGACAGATACAACATTTAGGGATGCACATCAGTCCTTATTAGCTACAAGAATCAGAAGTTATGATTTATTACAAATATCGAAACAAACATCCCAAATGTTACCAGATCTATTCTCTATGGAGATGTGGGGCGGCGCTACATTCGATGTTGCGTATCGATTTTTAAAAGAAGATCCATGGGAAAGGCTAATATCTTTAAGAAAAAATATTCCAAATGTTCTTTTTCAAATGTTATTAAGGGCTTCTAACGCTGTAGGATATACTAATTACCCTGATAACGTCATCAAGGAGTTTGTACAACAATCAGCGGAAACGGGTATCGATGTTTTTCGAATCTTCGATAGTTTAAACTGGGTTAAAGGAATGGAAGTAGCGATTGATACTGTTCGTCAATCCGGGAAAATTGCGGAGGCAGCTATCTGTTATACAGGTGATATTAATGATCCGTCGAGAGCGAAGTATGATGTCGAATATTATAAGCACTTAGCAAAAGAATTGGAGAACCAAGGAGCACATATCTTAGCAATTAAAGATATGGCAGGTTTATTAAAACCACAAGCAGCATATCGGCTTATCTCAGAACTTAAAGAAACTGTAAATATTCCTATTCATTTGCATACGCATGATACGAGTGCAAATGGAATATTCACGTATGCTAGAGCAATTGAGGCAGGGATTGATATTGTGGATACTGCACTTAGCTCCATGTCAGGTCAGACATCACAACCGAGTTTAAATTCTTTGTTATATGCTTTAGAAGGAACAGGAAGAGAACCTGAATTTAATATGGACGCAGTAAATCAACTCACATATTATTGGGAAGATGTACGTAAATATTATGCGGACTTTGAAAGTGGCATGGTGGCTCCTCATGCAGAGGTATATCAACATGAAATGCCTGGTGGGCAATATAGCAATCTACAGCAACAAGCAAAAGCGGTTGGGTTAGGTAGTCGTTGGGATGAAGTAAAGACCATGTATAATCAAGTAAACCAAATGTTTGGTGATATCGTGAAAGTAACACCTTCATCAAAGGTTGTAGGTGATATGGCATTATTCATGGTCCAAAATAATCTTACAGAGGAAGATGTCCTCGACAATGGCATGAAAATTGATTTCCCTGATTCTGTTATTGAATTGTTTGAAGGATATCTTGGGCAACCCCATGGAGGATTCCCGAAACAATTACAAAAGGTAATTTTGAAAGACCGCAAACCGATTACCGTCCGACCTGGTGAATTGTTAGAAGCAGTAGATTTTACTAAATTACGGGAAGAATTAAAGGCTGAAACAGGTGTGGAACCAACAGACTATGATGTGACTGCATATGCACTTTATCCAAAAGTATTTATCGATTATGTGCGCACTATTAATACATTTGGTGATATTAGTGTGCTTGACACGCCGACCTTCTTGCATGGAATGAGACTTGGAGAAGAAATAGAAGTCGAAATCGA
The DNA here is from genome assembly GCF_038002605.1 of Bacillus sp. FSL K6-3431. Taxonomy (NCBI): domain Bacteria; kingdom Bacillati; phylum Bacillota; class Bacilli; order Caryophanales; family Bacillaceae; genus Bacillus; species Bacillus sp. FSL K6-3431. Next base: position 1,284,864 of record NZ_JBBOCT010000001.1, on the reverse strand, counting down.
AATTGGTAAGACCTTAATCGTAAAACTGATTTCTATTGGTCAGCCGCAACCTGATGGAACGAGAATTGTGTATTTTGAACTAAATGGTCAGCCGAGGGAAGTTGTTATTAAAGACGAGAGTGTTAAATCCTCTGTGCAAACAAAACGGAAAGCCGATAGCAAAAATGAAGCGCATATAGGTGCAACAATGCCAGGAACCGTATTAAAGGTACTCATTAAAAATGGGGAGCAAGTGACCAAAGGGGATCATTTGATGATCACGGAAGCGATGAAAATGGAAACAACTGTTCAAGCTCCATTTACGGGAACAATTAAGAATATATATGCGGAAAGTGGCGAGGCGATTCAAACAGGAGATTTATTAATTGAAATGGATAAATAATATGTGAATCTTGGAGCTTTGGAACAGAAATTTTCATCAAGCACTGACAATATAAGCTAATACCTATTAAAAAACATGTACAGCATTAATCGCTGTTCATGTTTTTTGTTTTTCTGAATCGGACTTGCACAGGATGTGCTGATTTCTGTGTTGCTCACATGAGATAAGCAACACAGAGGTTCCTCTTTAACAGAAGATCTTCCTATATAGCTCGTGAGAACCGGAAAAACCGAGCAACAAAGGAATTTTCTGGTTCTCATTTGGTGACTTTTTGAACATCCTTTGTAAGGTTGTTTCTAGTAAGTAACATAACAAAATAGCTTAGTAAAGCAAACAGACAAGCAATGAAAAATGCGTGTGCCAACGCGACATAAATGTTTAAACCTGTAAGTACGACAACAGCTCCTGCGATAACCTGGAGTGTCACGATGATAAATGCGATGATCCATCCCCAGTACATTACTTTCTGATGTTTATAATGCTTGATTGCGAGGATTGTAATGTATCCAATCCAGATAAAAATTAGACCTGCGGCCAATCTATGTCCCATTTGAATCCATTCATATAAATTGGCTGGTAATGAAAAAGCGCTATTATTACAAAACGGCCAATCTTTGCATACAAGGCTTGATTCTGTATGTCTGACCAACGCCCCAGTATAAACAACAGCATAACTATATAGCGTTACTCCTATGATGTGAAACTTCATTCTCCCATCAATAATAAGTGTTTTCGTATCAAATTTCTGATCCACTTCGAATATTAGTAAGGTTAATAAAAAGACAGTTGCAAAGGAAATCAATGATATTCCGAAGTGAAGCGCCAATACAAAATCAGTTTGTGGCCACATAACTGCAGCAGCCCCAATTAATGCTTGTAATAGTAAGAAAGAAACAGATAGAATTGCGAGAAGCTTCGTTTCTCTTTTATGCCCAATTGCTTTCCAGGCCCATATTGCAAGACCTAAAACGAGTAAGCCAGCACTCCCGGAAACAAGGCGATGTGCCAATTCCACGATAAGCTCAGGGGTTATTTCGGTTGGGACCCATTTACCATTGCAAAGTGGCCATGTTCTGCCACATCCAAGCTCAGAGCCGGTTTTTGTAACTAAAGCTCCACCAATCAATACACCAGTCATTACTAATGTTGTCAGTACGGAGAACCATTTTAAACTGCGGAGCAAATCTTCACCTTCTTACGATAATTTATTTCAGTCTTTCAAAGTGATAATAATCAATTCCATTATCGATACTACATAACCAATTAGAAAAAAACAACCGACAAAATTGTTACAACCCAGTAAATCCATTTAATTGTTATAGACTTATGACAATATCAATGAATTACTAGAAGCCTTAATAGGTCTACTCCTTTTTTTTTGGCAAATATGATACAATATACTATGTGCGTTTGTCATACATAATATATTTATAGTTGGAAAAAGTGGTAAATTAGTGAACAAATACTGAAATCTTTATTAAATAAGAGAAAACTTAGCACTTATGTATTATAGTATGAAAGGGAATGTAATTATTATATTTCTAGAAGGGAGGTAATAAGAATGGGAAACAGTCGTGTTTTAACAACAGTCGAAGAAGCTGTAAGTCATCCCACATCTACATGGAAAAATTTTACGGCATTAATAAAGATTGGTATTGTAAATTCAAACGCGATTACTACATTTACTGGTTTATGGTTGGCGTTTATGCTAACAGATAGACATTTCTTACAATCCCTTAATATTGTGATCATTACGATGTTAGGCTCATCTCTAATTATAGCAGGGGCATGTGCATTAAATAACTACATCGATCGTGATATTGATCCAGTAATGGAACGGACAAAGGGCCGACCAACAGTCACAGGAAAAATTAGCGGATCAAAAGTGCTAGTAATCGGTTTTACTTTTGTTATAATAGGGTTGCTAATGCTTTTTATGATGAATATCACTACTGGAATTATCGGCGTTATTGGAGTCTTTACATATGTGGTACTCTATAGTATGTGGTCGAAAAGATTGTATGTTAGTAATACGATTATTGGCAGCATATCTGGAGCTGTTCCACCATTAATAGGATGGGCGGCGGTAGATCCTACATTGCCTCCAATGGCTTGGATGCTGTTCTTCATCATGTTTATTTGGCAGCCTCCCCATTTCTATGCATTAGCAATGAGAAGAGTGGAAGAATATAGAACAGCTGGCATTCCTATGTTGCCTGTTGTTAAAGGTTTCGCTGTTACAAAACTACATATTGTTGCGTGGATAGTATTGCTTCTCCCAATTCCGTTTTTCATGAAATCCTTAGGTACTCCGTTTATTATTCTTATGACGGTTTTAAATTTAGGTTGGCTTACAATCGGACTTATGGGGTATAGGAAAAAGGATGATATTAAATGGGCGACACAAATGTTTGTATATTCTTTAAACTATTTGACGATTCTGTTTACAGCAATGGTCATCCTGTCTGTTATTTAAAGAAAACATCAAGGCACGTCAAACAGCATAAAATGCTGTGTACTAATTGCTAGGGAATTCTTTCTTTTATAAGAAATCCATATATAGAAATAATCGGTCTTTGTTACCGCAATGACAATTAAGAAAGAGGGGTTTGAATTCACTATGAAAAAATGGCTGAGAAAAGGGCGTTTATTATCAGTTTTTACGATGTTAGCGCTTATACTTTCAGGCTGTGGCAAGCCATTTTTATCTGCATTAAAACCAGCAGGTGAAGTTGCTCAGCAGCAATATGATTTGATACTACTTAGTATCGGAATCATGGCATTGGTTATCGTAGTAGTGGTAGTAATATTTACTATTATTATGGTCCGTTTTCGCCGTAAAAAGGGTGACGAAAACAAGATTCCTAAACAGGTTGAAGGTAGTCATGTTTTAGAAATTGTTTGGACTGTTATTCCTATCATACTACTTTTAATTTTAGCAGTACCAACAGTTGCACAGACATTCAGTCAAGGAGATGTTTCTGCAATTGGTAAGAAAGATGCTGATGGTAATCCTGAAGCGCTAGTTGTTAACGTTAGAGCACATTTATATTGGTGGGAATTTGAATATCCTGATCTAGGTATCGTAACGAGTCAAGACCTTGTTATACCGACAGACGAAAAGGTTTATTTTCAAGTAACATCTGCTGACGTTAAGCATTCGTTCTGGATCCCTCCATTAGGTGGTAAACTTGATACAAACCCAGATAATATTAATAAATTCTGGTTGCAAGTAGATCCTGAAAAATCGAAGGAAGCAGGCGATATTTTCTACGGAAAATGTGCGGAACTTTGTGGACCTTCTCATGGATATATGGATTTTAAAGTAAAAGCAATGTCAAAAGGTGATTTTGATAATTGGGTAGCTGATATGCAAAACGCTGAAGCGCCTGCAGCTACGACAGATCTTGCGAAACAAGGGGAAGAAATCTTTACTCAAAGCTGTATCCAGTGTCATGCTGTATCGCCTAGCAATGAAGCACCTGCACAAACTAGACGAGCACCAAACTTAACTAACTTTGGTGAAAGAGAAAAGATTGCAGGGATTTTAGATCATACAGAAGAAGAGTTAGAGAGATGGCTTCAAGATCCGGAGAAAATTAAACCAGGTAATAAAATGACTGGTACGTATCCGGAATTAAAGCCTGAAGAAATAGAGGCTTTAACGGAATACTTAATGGGATTAAAAGTACAGAATAAATAAGTTTTTTTGAAGAGGAGGTCTAAATGTGAGTAGTAGTATTGCTCAAAAAAGGGGTTTTGGAGCTACGCTATGGGACTACATGACAACAGTAGACCATAAAAAGATTGCTGTATTATATATTGCAGCAGGTGGTTTTTTCTTTTTAATTGGCGGACTTGAAGCACTAATTATACGAATTCAATTAGCTGTTCCGGACAGCAACTTTGTTAATGCTAGTCTATTTAATGAAATGCTTACGATGCATGGGGTTACGATGATATTCCTAGCAGCCATGCCGATATTAATAGGGTTTATGAACTTAATAATGCCATTGCAAATCGGTGCACGTGACGTGGCATTTCCGTTTTTAAACTCTTTAGGTTTCTGGCTTTTCTTCTTTGGAGGATTGCTTTTAAATCTTTCATGGTTCTTTGGAGGAGCACCTGATGCAGGTTGGACATCATATGCATCACTTTCGATTGCCTCGCCAGGCCATGGAATTGATTATTATGCACTAGGTATTCAGATATCTGGGTTTGGTACATTAATGGGAGGAATTAACTTCCTCGTTACGCTTATTAATATGCGAGCACCTGGTATGACTTATATGCGCATGCCGATGTTTTCTTGGACAACTTTTGTTGCATCAGCACTAATATTATTTGCTTTCCCTCCACTAACAGTTGCATTGTTTTTGCTTACATTCGATAGAATGTTTGGAGCAAACTTTTTCGATGTTACAATGGGAGGAAACACAATTATTTGGGAACATTTCTTCTGGATATTTGGTCACCCAGAGGTATATATTCTAATATTGCCAGCATTCGGTATATTTTCTGAGATATTCGCTACATTTTCAAGGAAACGCCTATTCGGATATTCTTCAATGGTATTCGCTACAGTATTAATTGGTTTCCTAGGATTTATGGTTTGGGCTCACCATATGTTCACAGTTGGTCTTGGTAATATTGCAAATGCAATCTTTGCAGTAGCATCCATGGCAATCGCCGTGCCAACTGGAATTAAAATATTTAACTGGTTGTTTACGATGTGGGGCGGAAGTATTAAATTTACAACTCCCATGCTATATGCGGCCGCATTTATCCCATCATTTGTAATGGGTGGTGTGACAGGTATCATGGTTGCTGCAGCACCTGCGGACTATCAATTTCATGATACATATTTTGTCGTAGCTCACTTCCACTATGTAATTGTTGGTGGGGTTGTGTTAGGAATATTGGCAGCGACTCATTTTTATTGGCCGAAAATGTTTGGGACAATGTTAAATGAAACATTAGGTAAAGTAACATTCGTATTATTTTTACTAGGTTTCCATTTGACATTCTTCATTCAGCATTTCTTAGGTCTAATGGGTATGCCGAGAAGAATTGTAACTTATTTACCTGGTCAAGGTTTAAATACAGGTAACTTAATCAGTTCTATTGGGGCAGGCTTTATGGCTGTTGCAATCTTAATTCTGCTTTATAATGTTATTATCACACAAGTGAAAAATGTTAAGGTTGGAAGCGATCCATGGGGAGACGGCCGTACGCTTGAATGGTCCATACCGTCACCACCTCCGTTTTATAACTTTAAGCAACTTCCTTTAGTTCGCGGAATTGATGCTTACTGGATTGAAAAAATGGAAGGTAAAACGGAAATGACACCTGCAGAGCCAGTCGGTGATGTGCATATGCCTAACGGTTCGATCTTACCGATATTTATTTCACTTGGTCTGTTTATTGCATCATTTGGTGTAATTTATCGCACAGAGCAAGCTTGGGGTCTTCCAGTATTAATCATCGGACTTGTCATTGCATTTGGTTCTATGTTAATAAGATCATTGAAAGATGATCATGGTTTCCATATTACGAAAGCAGAATTAGAGGACGATAATAAAAATAAGGGGGTAAAGGCATAATGCATGTTGAAGAGCAATTTACACCAAAAACATGGCCTGAGGCACCCGAAAGAGCTAGCTTAGAAGGAAAAAATAAATTTTTGGGTTTCTGGTTCTTTCTTGGAGGCGAGACAGTATTATTCGCCTCACTCTTTGCAACATATTTGGCGCTAAAGGATAAAGTTCCTACTAATACGGATATCGTTGCAAAAGATATTTTTGGATTACCATTAGCATTTCTAATGACAATGGTTCTCCTAACAAGTTCAATCACGAGTGTATATGCGATTTACCATATGAAGAATTATCATTTCAAAAAAATGCAAGCATGGTTATTAATAACAGTTCTTTTAGGTGTAACATTCTTAGGATTAGAAATCTATGAGTTTGTGCACTATACTAAAGAAGGTTTTGGATTTACTTCAAGTGCATTCAGTTCAGCATTTTATACACTTGTTGGATTCCATGGAGGTCACGTAGTATTTGGTCTCAGTTGGATCATTGCACTGATGGTTCGAAACGCGAAGAGAGGATTAAGCCTATACAACGCTCCAAAGTTTTACGTTGCCAGCCTATATTGGCACTTTATTGATGTTGTTTGGGTATTTATTTTCACTGTCGTATATTTAATGGGAATGGTGGGATAAAAGATGGAAAACCAACATTTGATTTCTGGCAATTCTCAAGTTGAATATGAATATCGCCGTAGAAAAAATGCAGAAGAAATGCGTTACCAAGTGGTTTCATTTGCGATATCGATTTTTTTAACAATTATCGCTTTTGCTACTGTTTACGCTGGTTTTGATAAATGGTTTGTCATTCCAGTAATTCTTTTACTAGCTATTGTTCAAGTAATATTTCAACTTTATTATTTCATGCATATGAGTCATAAAGGGCATGAAGCTCCACAATTGTTTATGTACGGAGGCATGATTATTGGATTTGTAACAATCCTTACATTCATGACAATTGTTTGGTGGTAATTTCATAAAAAGCCAGCCGGTTTCGGCTGGCTTTTTGCGTTAGTATTCATCATTATAAACGATATGATCGATTAAGGTTTACCACCCTAAAACCATCAATGCTTTGATTGGCTTGTTGGAGAGCCACAAAATAGCTAATATTCAGTGCTTCATTTTTTTATTGTCTGGCTACAGTAACACGCTTTTCTGCTACTGCTTATGAGAAGTTGATAAAAAATTCTCCCTTTGTCTTATACGGAGGTTTCTAGGGGTATGTAGTCGCCTTGTGAATGGTGGTTATACAGATGTTGACACAGGAAGTGCCATTTTAGGTGTTATATTTCTTAAAGGGTCAATTCCGCTTTTTTATTGTCATTAACTTGTCAATCGCTATCATTGAATATAGGTGAACGGAAAAGTATAATGAAGGATAGGTGGATCCATTCTAAAGAAGAGGTGAGGGTGTAATGCCTTTAAGTATTTTTGGATTCCGAGCACTATGGAGTCCATATTTTATGATTTTTGTCTTGTTATTGATTGTGGGTTACTTTTTACTAACAGTTAAATATCGTCATAAATTTAAAGATAGTGAACCGTTAAAAAAAGGCCAAGCAGTCCTATTTTTAATTTCTATGATCTTGCTTTATGTTACAAAAGGCTCTCCAGTAGATCTTGTAGCACATATTATGTTCACTTTTCATATGGTGCAAATGGCTTTTCTATATATAGTCATTCCACCAATCCTTGTAGCAAGTATTCCGAATTGGGTATGGCTTAAAGTAATTGAATATCCGACAATTAAAAAGGGTTTTGCTTTTTTTACAAAACCATTAGTTGCTTTGATTGTATTTAATGGATTCTTTTCTATTTATCATATCCCATTAGTAATGGATGCTGTTAAAATGAATATAGTGGTTCATGCGCTATATACAATATTTCTATTTGTTTTAGCTATTTTCTTATGGTGGCCACTATTAAATAAATTAGAAGGTCAACACCGATTACACGGTTTGAAAAAAGTAGGTTATATTATCGGTGATGGTGTCTTGCTTACTCCTGCCTGTGCATTAATCATTTTTGCTCCCGCGGCGATGTATGGGACATATACTGATGGAGAAATGTGGATGAAGGCGATGGCACTTTGTGTACCAGGTAGTACTTTATCTAACTTATCCATCAGTGGACCAGAATTATTTACAAATATGCCAGCGCAAGAAGATCAACAGCTTGGTGGCGTCATAATGAAACTAATTCAAGAAATTGTACTTGGTTTTATGTTAGCGAAAGTTTTCTTTGAATGGTATAAGAGAGAGCAGGAAGAAGGTAATCAAATCAATGAAGCAGCTACAAGGCTCCAGCATCAAGAACCTCGTCATGCTGAATGATCATAGGTGGTAACTGCTCTCCATACATATATTAAGTTTTAGGAAGGAATTATAGATTATGACAGTTCCGATAATGCCAACAATAAGTACAGTATGTATTGTCATAAGTGCAGTGCTCGTTGCAATCGGTTGGAGTAAAATTAGAAAAAACGACATCGCAGGGCATAGAAAAGCGATGACACTTGCTGGTGTATTTGCGATTATTTTCTTTATTATTTATTCAAGCCGCACGATCTTTGTAGGCAATACTTCTTTTGGTGGACCTGATGAATATAAAATGATTTATACAGTTTTTCTTATTTTTCATATTACACTTGCTACTACTGGTGCAGTTATAGGAATTATTTCTTTATGGACGGGTTATAAGAATAAGCGAGAGATACATCGCAAATTAGGTCCTTATACGAGTATTATCTGGTTTTTTACTGGTATAACAGGTGTCATTGTGTATCTCTTACTTTATATTATTTATCAAGGCGGAGAAACAACGTCATTAATCAAAGCTATTTTAGGGTTTTAATAAAAATGAGGCTAGTCCTAAAAGAATCTGACGATGGATATATCATCTTGATTCTGATAGGAGCAGCCTCATTTTTTATATTTTAAAGTTTACTTTTATCAACTCTGCTTCTTTTGCTGATTTAAATAATATTAACAAAAGAGGACCAAGAATAAGTCCTAATACGCCTAATAATTTCAGTCCAATATACATGGAGATTAACGTTGCTAATGGAGAAAGTCCCATATGTGTTCCCATTACTTTTGGCTCGACAATTCGCCTAATTAAGAGCAGGATTATCGCTAATATAGCAAGTTTTGTTCCTAAGGCAATATCGCCAGTAAAAAAGTGATACAAAGACCACGGGGCAAGAATTACAATGGAGCCGATGATAGGAATTAAATCTATGATCCAAATGACTAGCGCCATAACAATCGCAACTTTTGGCTGAATGATTAATAATCCAATAAAAGCAGCAATAAAAATAATGATGCTTACTAAAAATTGTGCTTTAAAAAAGCCTAAAACAACTGAGGATAATCTTGAAGTCATAAAATTTACTTTAGCAGCCGTTTTTTCACTTAAATAACGATGAAATCCACTGCGGATTCGAGGCAAATCAATCATAAACATGAATAATGCAATTAAATAAACTAAAAAGCTAACGAGATAATTAGGTATATAAGATAGTAATGCACTAATATTTTCAATATTTATGTATTGCTTTAAACCTTTTACAAATGATTCGAAAAAATCATTTACTTCTTCAGTTACTGCGGTTACCATTTCTTGTGGAAAATCTATTGCTGCATTTTGAAAGTAGATATCGATATTTTTCCACATAATAGTAAGATTATTAATATAGGTGGGAGAGTCTTCAATTAATTTAATTCCTTCGCCAATAACTTTAGTTGCTAAAAAGAATCCACTTGCTCCTAAGATTAGTGTGAAAATGGTAAAGGTGATAATAACCGCTAACTGCCGCTTTATTTTAAGTTTGAGCTCGGCCCATACAACAACAGTATCGAGAAGTATAGCTGTAATAATTGCGGCTATTAAAGGGACAGAAACAGGCAAAATATACCATGATAATAAAACAAGAACAAGGATTAAGAAAAAAATAATAATATGCTTTCTAGTAAGAAAACCAATCAAAATAGGATCCCTCTCACTCTCCAATAAATATCTTAATGATTAAATAAGGGAACACGGGTATCCGTGTTCCTTATTTAAATGTATTATTCGGCAAATACTTCTACTTCTTTTTTTATTTTTTCAAGGATTTGTTCACACTGTTTAACAAGATGTGCAGGGAAGTATTCGTCTTCTCCGTACTCCACACCATGTGGATAGTAGTGCTTACCAAGATATGGATGCATTAACTGCATATCTGCATCGTGTGCACCAACATCTCCATTTAGCGTATAGCTAGGAATTCGTAAATAATATGTACCTTCTTTAATTTGGAATTTATGATCATATGTTGCACGTTCATAATCCCATTGTCCAGCACGAATCATTCCGTTTTGTTCCATAATTTCATCAAGACGGTTTAAATCCACTTTAAATGCTTCTAGTCCACTATTATCAAATCTCATTATAATTTCCCTCCTAAATATTCACCAATATTGACTTTTAATAGGTTAAGCAATAATATTTCTTCAAGTCTAATAATAGTCGAAAATTCTATATGTTGCAATGCTATGCAACTGAATTTGAGAAGCTAAGTAAATATACATCTCAATTGTGACAAAATCTACAAGAGAAATGGAATAGTGCATTGATAGGTTTTCATTGACATCACAATAATTTAGTGAACTCCATTAATTGATGATATAATATAGAAAATGATTGTATTCGCCAATAATTGGTGAATACACGAAATCTTCGTCCTTATGTCAATATTTAATGTAGGCATAATTTCAAAGAAAGGAGCGGTATTGCTGCGTATTCTCTTTCGAGTAATGATCATATCTGCAATTATTTTTATCATTAGTATTTACTATTACTCAGCACCTGACAATGATGAGATACTACAGGATTATAATTTTAGTAATCCGCCTAAGAAGGATATAGATAATAATTTGGATGACGACATTCAAGATGGTACGAAAAGGCCAGAAGAAGGCTTGTCCGTATACATTGGTAAGTCTGCTGAATCATTGGTTAAGGATTATGGAGAACCACGTAGAAAAGATCCTACAGCGTATGGCTATGAATGGTGGATTTATAATGGTTTCGATGGAACCTATATGCAAGCTGGCATACAAAATGGATCTGTCGTGACATTATATGTTATTGGAAGCAGTCTAAATGTGAGTCCATATACAATTGGGCAAACAATTGAGGAAATTTATCGAACTACACTTCTGGATACGGAGATTACAATAACCCTTGATCAAGGAACATATCGCTTTGAACTTTCGGAAGAGGATTTAAACATCCGTCCACTTGTTCAATTGGGAGATATATATGCTCAATTGGCTATTGATAAATTTACTGGGGAATTGTCAAGTGTTAGATTTTCAGATAAAAAAACACTCGTGGTCCAAAGTCCATATGAAATGCCATATCGCGGCGAACTAATAACACCTTCAACGCCTAATGAGGCAGAATGGGCTGAAATTGAAAAAGGAAGTGCCAGACAAATTTTCGATATTACAAATGTGATTCGGAAAAGATTTGAATTAAACCAATTATTATGGAACGAACCAGTAGCTGAAGTAGCGTATGAACATAGTAAGGATATGTTCGATAATGATTATTTTTCCCACAGTTCTCCTGATCATGGAGATTTATCTGAGAGATTGGATACAAACGATATAGACTTTCAAGCGGCTAGCGAGAATATCGCATTAGGCTATATTGATGGTCCAGCAGTAGTGGAAGGTTGGCTTAATTCTGAAGGACATAGAACTGCATTATTGGGAAAAGATTTCACACAATTAGGTGTAGGTGTTTACCAGAAATATTACACACAAAATTTTATAACAATAAAATAATCCAGATTAAAGAGGCTGGGACATAACTAGCTTCCAAATAGTGAGAAAGGTGAAATTGAGCGCGCTCAATTTCACCTTTCTCTTTTATCGTTTGTTATTTATGTTCGAACCAATGTGTTGACCGTGAATTTTCGTAAATTCACGGCCATTAACGCTAGGCCCATTTCATTTTCGACCTTCGATTTTCCGCGAACTGAAAATCGAGTGAAACACAAATTAGCCTTCAAGAATCCAAAAACTGGTTCTACATCGATTTTGCGTCGACGGTAAATAGAATTCATTTTTTCTTCTGAAAGCTTCGCTCTCACATATTCTTTTTGTTGTTCCCATTTCTTGTTCACCATTATCTTTCGATGATTTCCTTCTTTTGCTTTCGTACATAATGAACGGAATGGGCAATCTGAACAGTCTTCACACTCATAGATTTTAAATTCTCGCTCGAAACCTGACTTATCTGTACGAACAGAATGATATTTAAAGACAACGCGCTGTTGATTAGGGCAAGTATAGGTATCTTTCTCTTCATCGTAAAGCCAGTTAACTGAATTGAATTCGTTTTGTTTATATTTTTTATTTTGTTCTTTCAAATACATGTTATACGTAATTAACGCTTCTCGTTTACGATTTGAAAGAATATCATCATAATTTTGTTCACTACCATATCCTGCGTCCGCGACAATGTACTTCGGTAATGGAAGATAATGTTGCTCGATTTCATCTAGGAATGGAATTAATGTACGTGTGTCTGTTGGATTCGAAAATAAACTATAGGCAAGTGTATATTGACCTTCGGTCGAAATTTGTACATTATAACCAGGTTTCAATTGACCATTTTTCATATAATCATCTTTCATACGCATGAACGTCGCATCATGATCTGTTTTCGAATAACTATTACGCGTGCCAAAGATTTCAAAATGTCGTTCATATTTCTGTTTACGAACGATGTAATCCAGTAACTGTTTGCGGACCTGTTTTGGGAACTTCCGTTCACTCCTTAACGTTTTTCTTTCTGTATTGTCTGAAGATGCTTCAATCTTTTTGTCATAGTCGTTAATGACATCGTCTGCTTTTTGAACTATGCGGGCGAGTTCCTCAAGGGTTAATTCTTCTTCGCTTTCACGCTCAATTTCGGGTAAAATCTCTTTCTCAAGTAGCTCATTGTAGAGTTGATTTGATTTTTCAATTAATCCCTGATGATATTTCTCAATTGATTTTTTCCAGACAAATGTAAATTTATTCGCATTCGCTTCAATTTTTGTACCATCAATAAAAATTGCTTCTTGGTCAATAAGCTTTTCTTGGACTAACTGACAGCGAAATTGTACAAAGCATTGACGAATTAATTCTTTAACTTCAGGTTGCACACGAAAGCGATTAATTGTACGATAGCTCGGTTCGTATCCTTGTGCGAGCCACATCATGCGAATACTGTCTTTTAAAAGTGCTTCAATTTTACGACCCGAAAATACAGATTGAGTGTAGCCACATAAGATGATTTTAAGCATCATGCGGGGGTGATAGGCAGGACATCCCTCATTTCGAAGAAATGGTTCAAAGGCTTCCTGCGGGATGCTTTCAACTAAACAGTGAATGTGGAAGGCAATATCGTTATTTTGCAAATTTACTTCTAAATCTAAAGGTAAAACTAATTGATTCATGTTATAATTTTTAAACATAAGGATCCTACTTTCTGATTGGATTTAGTGTGGTAACTTAATTTTATCAGAAGTAGGCCTTTTTTTATTAAAAAAATAATTAAAGCCGGAGAAATTTTACTCATCGTAAAATTTCTCCGGCTTTTTCGTTTCAGAGGTAGGTTTTGTCCCAGCCTCTTTTTAATAAACAAACAAACGTTTCGATTATAAAGCATATGCACAAGGGACCCAGTTTCTCATAAACTGTTAAGAGGAAGTCAGATAATGGTCGAGGTGAGTATATGATGGTGAATAAATTACATCCATCAGTCGAGCAATTCAAACAATTTGTTAAGCAACATCCGAAGATCACACAAATAGTTAAAAATAAAGAAAATACTTGGCAAGAATTATATGAAGATTGGTATTTGTTAGGAGCTGAAGACCCAAAATGGGATGATTACCGTGAGAATAATATAGGGAAAAAGGAAAGCGTCACGGGAAAAGAGGAAAAAGGTTGGATAAATCAATTTACTGGCCTTTTGAAAAATATGGATGCAAACCAGGTGCAAAATCAAGTGAATAATTTGAGCCAAGCAATAGGAGCAATTCAAGGAGTTTTATCGCAATTCCAAGGACAAAATGGTCAAACCACGGAACAAGAACCATCGGCAAAGCAACATCCATTTGCTTTTAGAAAAGATTGATGTTTTTAAAGGAGAGATGTGTGTGAGGCAGGATATTATGCATTATATACGTGAAAACAATGAGTTAAACCGGTTTATTCGTGAGCAACCTTATTGGTATCGAAAATTATCGAGAGATCCGGAAAGTTTTAGCCAGTTTGAGATTGCTTCTCTACATTATTTTCAAAAGACGATTCCGCATAAAGTTGAAAAATTTTCAAATGGGTTACAAATGGCATCGATGATGATGGGGATGTTGCAGTCGATGAATACGTCGGAGTAACTTTTTGTACATTAGATTATAAGGTTTAACCAATTTATATAAAATACTACTGTATCTAGTTCCGATACGCATGTTGTATTATTTGTTACCTGGCGCCCGTTCCGAGTATGTCTTTAGGCGTACTCACTGAACGGGCGCTTAGGCTCGTACGATGCGAGTCATAACGGCGTTGCCACACGACGTGGCGCTCTTAGCCGTTATTCCTTTGGTATCTAGCTTCTGGCGCTAGGGGCGACTTCCGCTTTTCTTAGTATGAACCTCTTTTTTTTGTAAAAGCTAAGGCAGAGGAGTGATACAATGAGGAAAGCGGTACTATATATGTTTTTAATCGTTTTTATAGTCGGATGCGGTAAACAAATTCCGGAGCCTGAAGCAGCCCATGCGGAGACAATGGCTGATAGTCATATGGGGAGTGCAGAATTAAAAGTTCGTCATACAGTACAAGGAAATAATCTTTTTATTGAGTGTATAATACCAGGTATCTTTTATGATAGTAAAGAAACGGTTCATGATAAGGTGAGAATAATGTTATACGTAAATGGGGAAGAGTACGCAGAGTATGATACAGCAGCATTTATTGTTAAAGACTTAAAGCCAGGTATACAAGATATAAAAGTGGAAGTTGTTATAAAGGACAACGAACAAAATAGACTGTATGATAAGTTTTCCGTCATAATCAGTTAATTGTAGTCGCAAGAGTAGTAAAAACATGATAAAATAACGATTGGAGGTGAGCTTTTTGCTTGCTACAATCGAAAGTGTAAAATTAATTGAAAAAGCTGAAATGATTGGAGATTGGATCATAGCATCTGATATTGCCGAAAATTATAGGCTCTTTTATCATAAATTACAAAGCGATCCAGGAACGCGAAAAAAGATTGCCGAATTTGTAAAAATGAAGGATCTTTATGAAGACGTTCAAAGATTTGGTCGGTATCATCCAGACTATAAGCAAATTATGACTGACACTCGTGTATGTAAAAGAGAAATGGACATGGATGAAAATGTAGCGAATTTTCGGAGGGCTGAGACCGACCTACAATCACTTTTAGATGAGGTTAGTACATTAATTGGCAGGTCCGTCTCGGAGCATATCAAGGTGCCTACTGGTAATCCATTCTTCGAAAGTGGTTCATCATGTGGTGGTGGCTGTGGAACAGGTGGAGGATGTGGATGCTCCGCATAAATGGTAGCATGATGAAAAAGGGGAAATCATATGCTTAAGGGAAGACAGGGATTAATCATTTGGCTATTTAGTTTAAAAAACGCAAAATCTTTGCGGCGTTTTGGAAATGTGCACTTTGTTTCCAAGCGAATGAAATATGTAATCTTATATTGTAATCAAGATGAAGTGGATGATCTATCTAAAAAACTAGCATCCATGCCATTTGTAAAAAAAGTAGAACCATCGTATAAACCTTTTTTAAAGACCGAATTTGAAAATTCGAAGCCCGATAAAGCGAAAGAATATGATTACAGAATTGGAATATGATAAATTGGCAGCCGATTGCTTTAATTGGCTGTCAATTTTTTTGTGTGTTGTATTTTTGACGAAAACTGTAAAATCTTTATAAAAGATAATAGCGCTAGATGCTTTTCATATAATTGACCTAATTACATATTGAAGTTGGCGATTCTTTACCGATAATAATAATAAGACATAGGAATTTATCTTTAATTAGTTTTTCTTTTTAAAACAAGGAGAATGTATGAATGAAAAAAACCTTTTTTATACTAATATTTATGTTAATTTTCTTGACATCGAGTCTTATTTTTTTGCAATGGAATGGATACACATCTGCAAGTGATGGACCAGAAACAAAAGATAAAAAACAATTGATAAAAGTGATTCATCAAAAAGAAGGCCTGATTGTAGAACAAATAATCTCTAATCTGGAAGAAGAAACTGTGCCTGTTTCTTTTCCAGCCGAAGCAACGGATATGTCATGCACGAATGGCTCGGAAAAAGAGTGTAAATGGATAGGCCCTGAAAAAAAGCAAATCGTTTTGGAGGGGAATGAACTGACCTTCCGTTATACATTACCAGCGCTTAACTCTGAAAAAAGTGTTCTTTTAACAAACTGGTCTGTTCAACTACAAGATCAGCCAATTGCTTTAACTAGAGTGCAATTAAGTGATAGAAAAAGTCATTCTGGAAGTTGGATAGCTGATGCACGTTTGCTTGGGCTAAAAGAAATGAGTTTACTCGACTATTATGTATTTGAAAACTCTGGTGATGCACCTGTTCTTTATTGGCAAAAGGAAAAGCTGTTAAAAAAAGCGGAATTTGATAATGTGACAATTTATTCAAATCAAGATTTTATTCTAGACAAAGATATTATTTCTGCATTCAGATCAGTTAAGGGATTAAAAAGTGAACAACAAATACAAATAATCCTTACTAATTTGCATGAAGAGATGAAAATAGATAGTTTAATGATCATTCAATCGCAAAAGAAGTTGTCGCTCATTCAAGAAGAAATAGTTAAAAAGCAGCTCGCACTATTATTTCAATTTCCGGAACAAGAAAAATGGATAGTAGATATTATTGCATCTGGTTTGCTTCAGAAGCCCATTGGTGAAAAGAAAGCACAGACTATGTATTCAGAGCTCAAAACAGAACTTGGCAAAGAAAGTTTTGCAGCTTGGCTTGATAAGATATTTGATGGTAAAGAGGTTGATATAAACGCTGAAAAACTAGATGGTTTTATTGAGGCACCCTTAGGAATGGAAGCAAAGTTTTTTTCTATTAATGCACAAATAGAAGATTCGATGATCCCTTTATATTTTGTAGATGCGCGTGATATTCACATAAATGAACAAAAGTCATTAAAAGCACATATTATTATCCAAGATGGAAAGAGATATATCTCGCTTGTTCCGCTCCTTACTGAATTGGAATATCAAGTAAAATATGATAATAAAGAGGAAGTGCATACTGAAAAAGGGCCAGTAAAATACCGGTTTTATGTAAATAAACGAATTTTTCGCTTGGATGAGCAAAAGTATGGTATGAAGGAAAGTCCAGTAGTTGAACTTAATCATGATATCTATATAGAATTTGGATTAATAAACACCTTTTTTAATGTAACAATTACGGAAGAGGATACTCAAATTAATATCTTCTAAAAATCAATAAAAAAAACCCTGCATAAATAATGCAGGGTCCTTCTAATTCTGCACTAAGCAGATAGAAGGCAAAGGGAGAGGAGAAACCGGATGAAGAACTTATGGGGAAACGTAAGTCTTCTCCGTGTTTTGCAACAACACCTTGTGGATGCTGTTATCTTCATTATTTCCTAAAATAGAAATATTATACAATCAGGAATACTTACGCTCTAACAATAGCTTGCTAAATTAAAATATGGTAGGATGGAAAAGAAAATCTAAAGGTAAAATGGTGGAGATAATGAGAGTTATTTCAGGTGAGTGTAAAGGCAGACAATTAAAAGCAGTTCCTGGTAATCAAACAAGGCCAACAACAGATAAAGTGAAAGAAACACTTTTCAATGTTATTGGACCGTATTTTTCTGGTGGATTAGGTCTTGATTTATTTGCCGGGAGCGGTGGCTTAGGGATAGAAGCTTTAAGTCGTGGTCTAGATAAAGTAATATTTGTCGACAGAGATATGAAAGCAATTCAGACGATTAAAGGAAATCTTTCGTTATGCGATTTAGATCAGCGTAGTGAGGTTTTTCGTAATGATGCGGAGCGAGCTTTAAAAGCAATTATTAAAAGAGAGCTGCAATTTACATATATTTTTCTTGATCCTCCATATCATAAACAAAAGTTAACATTACTTTTACAGATGATTGAAAACAACAATCTACTTATCAATGAAGGTGCCATTATATGTGAGCATGGTGCAGACGTTAGACTTCCAGAAGATATAGGCGGTCTAAAACAAGTGAAAAAAGGCGATTTTGGAAGTATTGGCCTAACTATTTATTCAAAATTAGACATGGATTAAAGGAGTAACAGCAATGAAGAAAATCGCAGTATGTCCTGGCAGCTTTGATCCAGTGACATTTGGTCATTTGGACATTATCCGCCGTGGTGCAAAGGTGTTTGATGAAATATATGTTGTAGTACTAAGCAATTCTGCAAAAAAGCCACTGTTTTCAGTTGAGGAAAGAACTGATTTGATTCAAGCAGTCACTAAGGATATACCTAATGTAAAAGTAGATTCATTTAACGGCCTACTCGTTGATTATGCACGAAGTGTAAATGCACATGCAATTATTAGAGGATTGCGTGCAGTTTCAGATTTTGAATACGAAATGCAAGTAACATCGATGAATAGGGTATTGAATGATAACATTGAAACATTCTTCATTATGACAAACAATCAATATTCCTTTTTAAGTTCCAGTATTGTCAAGGAAGTAGCTAAGTACAATGGTGACATTTCCGAACTTGTACCAACCCAAGTTGAAAAGGCATTATATCATAAATTTAACTAAAGATTCCGCAAACAAAGAAGGCATAATCCCAACCAAGTTGGAATGATTATGTTTTCTTTGTTTTTGAAAAATAAATAAAGATATATATAAGTAACGAGAAAATGGTTATTAGTGGTCCGCTTTTAGCAAAGAAGTGAAAGATATTAGCCCACCAAGTGTCATGTAGAAAGACAATGGCAGGTACTGCTTGATCTTCGGTTACTAAGTAAAATGTCTTTGGAATAAGCTTCCAAAGAACAAATGCAAAAAAGCCAGCTAATAATCCATGTAATATTCGTGCAAAAAAGAAAGGCTTAAACCTGATATCTGTTTGAGCTATAATACTCGCAACTTGAGCTTGTACACTAAAACCACTGAACCCTAAAATAAAACTAACAACAATAACTTGTGCCATCATACTTGCTGCGTGTACCTCACTCGACATTTGACTTCCAAGTGTGATTTCAAACAGACCCGCGATCAAAGAAGTACTTAATTCTGCTGGTAGTTGGAAAAAGCCAAGTACAAATCCCATCAATTTGGCAAGAATGGACGTAATGTGCAAGTGGAATAATATTTTATTGATCACTGAAAACAAGATGATAAAACCGCCGATCATTAGTAGGGTATGAATCGATGAGATAACAGCGTCACCCAAAAGCTTACCTAAAGGTTTGTTATTTTTTATTCGTGTGTGATGAAGGGCAGCTAAGGCTTGAACAAATAATGTTCTTGATGAAGCTCTTTTGATTCCTTTTTTTGTTTTACTACTACCATAATACCTCATTGTAATTCCTACGAAAAAATTACCTAAATAATGTGCAAAGGCTAACAGGAAACCTAGCCTTGGATTTTGAAAAAAGCCAATAGAAACTGCTCCGAAAATAAAAAGTGGACTAGATGAATTAGTGAATGAAACTAACCGTTCCGCTTCGATTCTAGTTAAATGTCCTTCCATACGGAGGTGAGAAGTTAATTTTGCTCCTGCTGGAAAACCTGTTGCCATTCCCATCGCCCATGCAAACCCTCCAACGCCAGGTACTCTAAACAGTGGTCTCATAAATGGTTCAAGTAAAACACCCAAGAATCTAACTACCCCGAAACCAATCAATAACTCTGAAATAACAAAAAAAGGAAATAAAGAAGGGAATACAATTTCCCACCACATATTTAAACCTCTTATGGATGCTTCAAATGATTCTTTAGGTAGAAGGATCATGGAGAATGCCATGATTGTAACTACTAAAGCGAGAAAAAATGTTTTTATAATAGAAAGCTTCAATTTATCTACCTCCTGTCCAACATCCACATAATCAATATACTCATATGCCTTGAGATTAGACCATAAAATAAAAAAGGAGGAGATATGAATGGATATGCCGAGGATAGGGTTGGCATTAGGATCTGGAGGTGCTAGAGGCTTTGCCCATTTAGGTGTATTAAAAGTATTAAAAGAAAATAATATTCCCGTCGATTTAATTGCTGGAAGTAGTATGGGTGCGCTTGTAGCTTGCTTTTATGCATTTGGACACGATATTGACAAGATGATTCAGTTGTCTATTGCCTTCCGAAAAAAATATTATCTTGACCTAACTGTACCTAAAATGGGATTTATAGCTGGTAAACGGGTGAAAAGCCTCATTAAACTTTTCGTCCATGGTGGTAATATAGAGGATTTAAAAATTCCTATTTGTGTCATTGCAACAGATTTACAAACAGGTGAAAAAGTGGAATTTATGAAAGGATCGATAGCGGAGGCAGTGAGGGCGAGTATTTCCATACCAGGAATATTTTCACCAGAAAAGATAAATGGCAGATTATTAGTGGATGGAGGCGTTGTAGATCGAGTTCCTGTATCAACTGTAAAAAGAATGGGGGCAGATATTATTATCGGCTCAGATGTTGCAAGAGTAAATAAACAGGCAGAAATATCGAATGTATATGATGTTATTATGCAAAGCCTAGATATATTGCAGATGGAAATTGGTGCTACACGAGAGAATGAATCAGATGTCATGATCCATCCTTCCGTAGAAATGTTTAGTGCACGTGCGTTTAAAAATATTGCTGACATTATTAAAGCGGGAGAAGAAGCTACAATTAAAAAAATGCCACAAATAAAAGCAGTAATAAATGAATTTCAAATAAATAGATGTGACAAGTGAATATAATATTATTATGTTAACTTAATGATTAAAACAATAGATTAGCCAGAGTCGACTGTTTTTCTATTGTTTTGCGGAGTCAAAATAAATCGGAGGCTGTTCGAATTCAAGTTTAAATAATTTGGATCTCTCAGGCTCAGATAAACCAAGTGTGTATACATTAGCTGCTTTTAAATCGAGCTGTAGTAATTCTTTAGGAAAAGCTGAAACTTTCGCAATAAGTGGTATAGGAAGATCCTTCTTTACTTGATTTAAATAAATTCTACCAGCTTCACTCATACCAAGTAGTCTAATATATGAAGGATTTTTACCTATTTTATTTATATCACTTTTTTTACAATTGCATAAAATATGTGTGCATAATCTCTGAAGCCTTGTCCATGTATATCTTTTTGTCTTAATCATTTGCATGAAGGCTAAAAAGCTTTCTGCTTGCCGCGCAGCTTTAATGAGGCGGTTTTCAATTCCTTCTTCAACTTCATAAATAGTTCGTAATTCATCTGCATCGATCGTGAGTAATTGGTATTGCAAGTATGGCCAATAGTTTTCCCAATCATGAAATTGTCCATATGCTGTTTTGTATGTAGCAAGTTCTGAATATGTAGTATCAGGCATAAAAGAACGTACCTTATCTAAACTCGAGTGTTGCTGCAATGATTTGCGAATTGCAGTAGCACTAGCAATTGTTGCATGCTGAAAATCTTCATCATGGTAGTCAGCATTTTGTCGATTAATCGTAATAAACTCGATTTGTTTATTTATATTAGCTGCTGCGGATAAATAATGAAATCCGAGTATATTATTAGGTTTGGACAGATCAATCAAGTCATCAGGAGGATCTAACCTCTTATATGCATTGCTTGCTGCAGTAGGGTAGCTTAATCCTTCTTTCATATAGCTATGTATCCAATCATCATAATCTTCCTTATGCTGTTCTAGAAAGTGGAGTGTACGTATGAAGGGTAATAAATCTCCTCTTTCACTTCCGAAGCAAATAGTATTACATTTTAGTGCATTTAGCAGAAACACTGACCCGTAAGCAAAGGTTTCGGCTTTTTGAACAGCAAAAGCGTAAGGAAGCTCTATAATAATATCTGCACCAGCTTTCAAAGCCATTTTGGTACGGCTCCATTTTGAAACAAGTGCTGGTTCACCTCTTTGTAAAAAATTTCCGCTCATGACCGCAATAATAACATCCGCTTGAGATTTGCGTTTTGTTTCTTGGATATGATAATTATGTCCATTATGAAAAGGATTATATTCTACTACAACACCTGCACTTCTCATTTTAAAACCTCCATGGGACTAATAGACTCTCGGCATTCACCAAGCCGGATAGTACAAGATTTTCTTGTGCCATTTTTTCATGACGCCTCTTACTTTTAATAGGGGATCGTTCACTTTTTATTAGTAGAATTACCCATTCTATATGGAATGAGATAAATACTCTACATACGACGTGTCTTCCTACCACCGTTGATTTCCGTTCCAGGCGGACGCGTTCCGGGGGGCGTGCGGTAAACCGCCTCAAGCCAACAGAATGTTGGTCACGAAGCCGTTGCCACACGATGTTGCAACGGCTTCGTTCCGTAATATCCCTCAGTTGCCGCCTCCCACTCCAATCAACCGAGATATTTTTAGGCTCATAGTAGGGCGACTGTTCATACCTTTTGCTACTCTTAGCTAAACCAACCCTTAGGCAGGTTGCGTAGTGGCTTGCCTTTCAGCCACGTAGAAATATGACTTATGACCTCTAGGGGCTAGGCGCTGTAGCTAGACAAACCGCCCGCCCCGCGGAAAGGGATCAACTGTAGCGGAAATCAACCACGCACTACCTTGGTAAAGCAACAATGTTTGCAAAAACAGCCTTTTTAAAAAAATAAATATGTGACGCGCTTCTTTGGTATGTATCTTTTTGAAAAAAAATTTGAAACCGAATACCAAACAATAAAGCTTAATTCCCAGTTGGTTTTTGGAAATACGACAGATTTACGCCTCGAAATTTGGAGAGTCTATAATATACTTAATCACATCATACTTGAAAAGCTTCAAAAAAGAAAAAAGTAAGCGCCTGTATACGAGTTAGGTCGGCTAGAACATGGTGCGTTCACGTCAAAGTCGACATAGCTTGTATCGGCTAGGCATGCCTACAGGAGTTGGATGTCTGTAATTAGGTTAAACTATATTGAATGAAAATGACTCAAAATATGGGTTAGGAATTCAAGTTTTATACAATCACTGGAAATATTTTAGGGGGAAAATTCGTGTTTGATAGTGGTGTGGATATTCGTTAACTCCACTGAAAGCATATTTTATCGCTAGGAGAATTAATCTCTATTTGCAATGTTTGTATATTCAAGTAGAATATAGATAGGACTTGCTTTGTTCAGAGTTGTATTAATGGCTAATGTAAAGATAATATGTTGACAAACGCTATATCGAAAGCTATAATTATTTTTGTTGCCTAGAGGTGATAACATTGAAATGGACAGTAACTGAGCTTCAAAAGTTTCGCGATAGTAAATTAAAAATGGACGAGATAATAGATGTTGCTAAAGAGCTTAAACAAACAGATCCAGAGATTAGGGATATGTCTCCTGTGCATGTTACAGGAAGGGTTGATATCGACTCTCAGAAAGCAATCTTCCACATCCATTTATCTGGTACAATGGTACTTCCGTGCTCGCGAACACTCGTAGATGTAGATTATCCAATTGACGTTAATGCTATGGAAACTTTTTTGTTAAATCCACTAGATAAAAATCTAGATGAAACTAATCAGTATTATGTAGCAGAGGCTGGAATGATTGATTTACAGCCAGTGATAGAGGAACTCCTTCTTTTGGAAATTCCTATGCAAATTTTTGCCGAAGATGTAGAGAATGATCATTCACTACCTCAAGGAAAAGGTTGGGAATTGATGACTGAGGAACAGCTTGAAAATGAACGTGAGAATAAAATAGACCCACGTTTAGCAGGTCTCGCTGACTTGTTTAAAAGCGAAAAAGAGTAACTGTATCATATATGAAATTGATTTGACATGTTATTTTTTAAGGAGGTGGGAAGAATGGCAGTACCAAAAAGAAGAACTTCTAAAACTGTAAAAAAACAACGCCGCACACATTTCAAACTTCAAGTGCCTGGAATGGTTGCATGCCCAAATTGTGGTGAAATGAAACTTGCACACCGTGTATGTAAAGAATGTGGAACATACAAAGGAAAAACAGTTGTAGGCGAATAATATGAAAAAACGTGAAGAGACCATGGATCTTCACGTTTTTTTATTTATATAAATATAAAGTAGAATTGCGAACATCACCTGTCTATCAAATGCGGTGCTTTGAACAAAAACATTACCTTTAGCTATTCAAAGGAATGGTTAGCCTAAAACCCACTCTTAATCACACTCCATTTGTCTGAAGAGCATTGATATAATCTCTGTGTATCAGATATTGCAAGTTATTAGTTTCCTCATTCACTTTTCTTATATTTCCGATATGTTTCACTCAGAATATAAAATCTATATTAAAAATGTAGATTGAAGATTAAGTTTGTGTTTATATTAAAAAACTGATTGTTTATATAATAATTTTGTATTGAATACATATATATAATAAAAAAGTAGGGGTGAGGAAAATGGCTGCGATACGACAAGATGCTTGGACATCTGATGAAGATCATTTACTAGCTGAGTTGGTGCTTTCATACATTAAGGCTGGTAGTACCCAGTTGAAGGCTTTCGAAGAAGCCGGCGTAAAGTTAAAAAGAACGCCAGCTGCATGTGGTTTTCGTTGGAATAGTTTTGTAAGAAAGCAATGTCAACAAGGAATTGAAATAGCAAAAAAAGAAAGAAAAAATGTAAACCCTATTTATCAACCATTTCAAGAGGGGAATAAAATCCTTGATTCAGATATGGTAGAGCAATTAAATAATAATGATATTACTATTTTTTTTCAGAAATTAGAGATGACCATCGCGGCGTTAGCAAAAACTAAACTTGAAAATCAACGATTACAGAGAGAAGTAGAAAGTTTAAATGATGTACTTAGAGATAATGAAAAAAGTATGAAAACCTTTGATCATTTGCAGACTGAATATCAAACCTTGCTAAATATTCTTAACCAAGCTAGGGAGAGAACATCTAGTTAAGTGCAATATAAAGTGTACTCGTTCCAGTAAGCTGAAACATCGAGGAATTAGGTGGGGGCATTAAATACTAGGATAAATAATTAAACATAAAAAGAAGAGCTCATTTCGGCTCTTCTTTTTTACTTAATATTGTGTTGGCTCACTTGTTTCCACTGAAGGTTTTCTTGCAAAACACATAATGCCAGCTATTAAATAGAGTAATGCAGGCAAGAAGCCAGTTCCTAGAGAAATAATTCCAACTAAGACTGCGCCAAGGATAAACATAGTTCCGGCAAGTTTTGGTTTTTTATTACCTTTAATACTAATTACACCGACAAGACCGAAAATTATTCCTATGATAGCTACAACCATAAGTGCTGTACCGAAACCCGTCAAGATTGAAAACATATCATTGATACTGCCTTGACCTTCCGCCTCGAATAGACTTACCAACTCTGGGTCTTCAAGTAATGTCGATTTAAATTCAGCAGAGTTACCTGCCCACTTTATTAACGAAGCAAACAAAATCGTTAAGGCACTAAGCACAACACCAATAATTCCTAATACAAATTCTACTGTACGTTTCAAAAATAACACTCCTTCATAAATTAAGCTGTGATACCTAGTTGTTTACGGATGGAGATACAAAAAGTTTCAAAAAACAATCATTGTTTTTGTTCGGATACACCAGGAGGATACCAGACAAGTGGATTTTCTCCCTTATCACGATCCATATCGTATGTTACAGGTATAAAACCCATTTTTTCAAAAAATGCCGTGGAATTCATCCTAGGATTCGTTTTTATTGGAATATTATAGCTTTTTGCATAATCAACTAATAATTTCCCGTAATTTTTTTGTTGATGACCTGGTAAAACCTCTAATTTCCATAAGTCCAAATAATCTTGAGGGGGATCGAAATAATGATCAAATGCTGCCTTTTGTCGATAGAGACTCATTCTTGCAACCAGTTTATCACCGAAGTAAATACCATAAAATGGTGATTGTGAAGCATCTTCAACAATGTTGCTTTCCAAATCCTCTAACATAGATAGTTCTTGTGCGCCATACTCCTTAAAATCCTTAAATTCTTCAAGTGTTTTATAATTTATTTTCAGTTTAGTTACAGAAATAGCCATAACTCCTCCTCCTTCAAATAAAATAGTAAAAGTATTAATGGATAATATTCATTATATAACAAAGGCAAAAGAAGTGTAATATATACAGCCCCAGGTTATATGCTTTTCTTAGAAATTTGTTACAATAGTATATATCTATGTTACAGTATTGAGAAATAGGTGAAATCATGAAAATTGGTATTATTGGTGGCGGGGCAATTGGTCTGTTACTTGCGGCGTATTATGGAGAACAGCATTATGTAACAGTATATTGTAAACGACGAGAACAAGCCGCAAAAATTGAATCCAAAGGAATACAATTAGTACATTCAGAAATCGGACGAATCATTCCGGTTTCAGGTAAAAATGAAGATAAGACGCTTCCATTACAAGACCTAATTATCATAGCGGTAAAACAACATCAACTGGAATCAATATTGCCGGATTTATTTGCATTACCTTTACATAAGCCACTGTTATTTATACAAAATGGTATGGGACATATACCTTTATTAAAGACATTGGCCCAGAGAACGATATATGTTGGAACGATCGAGCACGGAGCTGTAAAAGTGGATGATCGAATAGTAAGTCATAATGGGATCGGGAAAATGAATATAGCTATATTCCGTGGGGAATCAAATGATATTTTAGAGTTTCCTATTTTAGAAAATAAGTTGTTTCCTATTACTATTAAGGATGACTTTTTAGAAATGTTGGAAGCGAAATTGATTGCAAACGCTGTTATTAATCCTTTAACTACTT
This sequence comes from Bacillus sp. FSL K6-3431, assembly GCF_038002605.1. Lineage (NCBI taxonomy): Bacteria > Bacillati > Bacillota > Bacilli > Caryophanales > Bacillaceae > Bacillus > Bacillus sp. FSL K6-3431. The sequence continues at coordinate 1,257,828 of NZ_JBBOCT010000001.1, read as the reverse complement.
TATTTTGTGTGAAGAATGGCGAGTTAATTTCAAATCCGGCTTATCATCAGGTTTTTCTACAATTATACGACGAGGTCGTTAAATGTTTCCCACGATGGAATAATCAATACATTGATGTCATTACGAATATTTGTGTTACTACGAGCAAGAATACTTCTTCGATGTTAAAGGATATGACAGAGGGGCGAAAGACAGAGATTGATGCCATCTTAGGATATGTGATAGAAATTGCTGATAGTAAAGGTGTAGATATTCCGGTAGTTCAATTTGTTTATCAAGCTATTGTCGGAATGGAGTTTGAAAGGGGTATTCGAACATTATGGAGCTAGTTTTATCCACTTTGGCAGCGACATTCATTACTTTACCGCTTTTTTTATATTTACTTATATTTATAGGAATAAAATATTGGACTAAAAATGGTAGACAGGCTATGAATACAGCCATAAATATTACCACACCGGTTTTGTTTTTTTCTGTCCACTTTTTATTTTTGGCCATCTGGTCACGTTCGTTAATTTGGTACATTATTATTTTTATGCTATTAATAGGTTTTGCCTTTACTTTCATTTACTGGAAAATGAAAGAAGAGATTATTTATCGTAAATTACTTTTAGGGTATTGGCGATTAATTTTTTTATTGTTCACACTGGTATACATTATTTTACTTGTTTATGGCATAACGATACGAGCAATTGAGGCGGTAATATCTAGTTAGTTACTAACCAAAACAAATTGATGTTATTTAAAGAGTGAATTTGCTATACTCAACGAAGATAAAACGGATAAAGGAAGGATGCTCTGCTTATGGAACTGGAAAGTATTGATATTCCAGCAACAAATGACTTTGCTTCTCTATATATAAAACAAAAAGAACCAGTAAAAGGTTTTTTTCATTATGATATAACGGAGAAAGCTGTTTTTGAAAAAAGGTATAAAGATATAACGAAGGAAGAATATAATAGGCAAGAGTTAGCTAGTATTATCGAGTCGTATATGAAAAGGTTTCCTCATTCTGAAAAAATTGAAGAATCGCTTCACAAACTTCGAGATGCGTCGTCGACCGTTGTTATTGCAGGTCAACAAGCGGGTTTATTAACAGGTCCTTTATATACAATCCATAAAATTATATCTACGATTAAATTAGCAGAACAACAGGAAGTATTACTCGGTAAGCCAGTTGTACCAGTGTTTTGGGTTGCGGGAGAAGACCATGATTATTTAGAAATAAACCACATATTTGCAGAAACTAATGCTGGAATGAAGAAAATGAGTTTTTCAGGTATATTTGATGAAAAACGAATGGTATCTGATATTCATTATGATCAAGAACAAATGCTGGATTGGATTAATCAGATTTTTGAACAGTTAGGCGAACGGAAGCATACGAAAGAAATGATTACCTTTTTACATGATGCGGTTAAAAAGTATAAAACGGTTACCGATTTTTTCACCTATATCGTTATCCACTTTTTTAAAGAATATGGACTATTAGTGATTGATTCAGCAGATATGCAACTTAGGAAATTGGAAAAACGTTACTTCTATCATTTGCTGGAAAATAATGCAGAAATTACTACTTCCGTATTGAAGCAGCAGGGTATGATAAAAAGCAATGCCTTTAATCAAGCGATCGAAATAGAAAATAATTCGGCTAATGTATTTTATTATGTAAATAATGAGCGAATACTTCTTTATTATGATTGTAGTCAGGATTTATTCTTTTCGAAAAAGGGTGATCTAGCTTTCCAAAAAGCAGAATTACTTGATTTATTGGAGCAATTCCCTGAGAGATTCAGTAATAATGTTGTCACAAGGCCAATGATGCAGGAATGGCTATTTCCGACACTTGCATTTATTGCTGGGCCTGGTGAAATAGCATATTGGGGAGAATTAAAACAAGCTTTTGAGTTAACAAATAAAAAGATGCCGCCTATTATTCCAAGGTTGAATATCTCATTTCTGGAATCCTCTGTCGAAAGAGATGTAAATGAATTAACTTTGTCGGTTCAGAACGTGATTAAGAATGGCCTTCATAATGAAAAAGAACAGTTTATTCGATCAGTTTCTGATCAAGAGTTTGATGGAATAACGGAACAAGCCAAAGAATTTTTGGTTGCTCAGTATAGCGGTTTATATAAGAGATTACATAATATAGATACAGGGCTTTTACCTTTAGCTGAAAAAAACCTTGCTTATCATATTAAGCAGTTTGATTTCTTACAGAATAAAGTAGAGACATCTATCCAGAATCAACACAAAACGATGATTCGTAAATATGATCGGATTGAACGACATCTCTGTCCCGATGAAAGTTTTCAAGAAAGGGTATGGAATATTTTTTACTATTTGAATGATCGAGGAGAAGATTTTATACACACCTTAGTTAACCAAGAATATGAATTTAACGGCAAACATAAACTAATCAAAATTTAACATTAAAGTCCTTCCCATGTGGAGGGCTTTTTTGTTTTTCTATTTTATAGGCTTAATAATTGTATTATGATTCATTTATCTTTCAGTCTATTGGCCTAGATCACCAATACTGCAGGAAAGCCGAAAAGCCTGTGCACTCTTGGTTTTATACGAATAAAGTTTAAAAAGTCGATCGGAAATATTATTTAACAAAACCATTTTTGAGAACATTTAACTGATGAGTAGGTGTTTCTTCTCACTTTTTATAAGAGTTGAAAAAAATGTGGTACAAAGTGGGGGGATGTGGTACATTAAATATAGAAAGTGGGGGGCATGTCTTATGTTCATGGGTGAATACCAACATAACATTGATGCAAAAGGCCGTTTAATCGTCCCATCAAAGTTTAGGGAACACTTAGGTGATACCTTTGTAGTTACCCGTGGGCTCGATCAATGTTTATTTGGATATCCAATGGACGAATGGAGACTGCTAGAAGAAAAGTTAAAAGCATTACCACTTACTAAAAAAGACGCTCGTGCATTTACCAGATTTTTTTTCTCTGGTGCGACAGAGTGCGAATTAGACAAGCAGGGTAGAATTAATTTGCCGACATCTTTGCTTGGTTATGCAAATCTCACAAAAGAATGTGTCATTTTAGGGGTATCAAGCAGATTTGAGATTTGGAGCAAAGAATTATGGGAAGACTATATAACAGAATCTGAAGATTCATTTGCAGAAATCGCAGAAAACATGATTGGTTTTGATATTTAAGTACGTGTTCAAAAAAGAAGATAAAAGAGCTGGGACCGACAAAAATGCCACGTCCTATTACAACGTCGGCACTAGGAATCCCTAAGTTTTAGAAAGCAAGCTGACAATGAAGATTGACAGCCGTTTTTATCGAACTTTTTGAATATCCGCTTTAAGTGAAAACTGGTCAGATGAATGAAAGGTGATAGCCATTGTTTATACATAAAACAGTCCTATTGGACGAAACCGTTGATGGTTTGAATATACGGCCTGATGGAATTTATGTGGATTGCACGTTAGGTGGCGGGGGTCATTCCGAAAAAATCCTTTCGCAGTTATCTGATAAAGGTAAACTAATTGCATTTGATCATGATGAAACTGCTCTTAAACATGCAGAAGAAAAACTGAAGGAATATAAACATAACTTAATATTAGTTAAAAGTAATTTTAAGTATATTCAAGAACAAATATACAATCTAGATATACATAATGTTGATGGTATTTTATATGATCTTGGCGTTTCTTCACCGCAACTAGATACACCTGAGCGAGGATTTAGTTACCATCATGATGCACCTTTAGATATGAGAATGGATCAACAAGGTGAGCTAAGTGCATATGACATCGTGAATACATGGGCATATGAAGATCTTGTACGTATCTTCTTCCAATATGGAGAAGAGAAGTTTTCTAAACAGATTGCAAGAAAGATTGAAGCTGCAAGACAAAAATCGCCGATCCAATCTACAGCTGAACTTGTAGAATTGATAAAGGCGGGAATTCCAGCACCGGCAAGAAGAAAAGGCGGACATCCAGCAAAACGAATCTTCCAAGCAATAAGAATTGCTGTAAATGATGAGTTGGCCGTGTTTGAAAGTTCTTTAAAACAAGCAATTGAATTATTAAATCCTGGTGGGAGAATTAGTGTCATTACCTTTCACTCACTCGAAGACCGCATTTGTAAAAGTGTTTTTAAAGAAGCGAGTGAAGGCTTAGCATTACCACCTGGTATGCCTGCTATTCCTGCAGGGTATGAACCAATTATGAAATTAATTAATCGAAAGCCAATCGTTTCATCTGAACAGGAATTAGAAATGAACAATCGTGCTCGATCAGCTAAATTAAGAGTTGCCGAAAAACTTTAAGAAAAAGCGTAAGCAACTTAGATATTAATGTGGACGGAAATTGAATGAATTTAAATGAGATTGAGAAGTGCACAAGACGATATAAAAAGAAGAATAGGGGGAAATGGAGTGAGTAATCTAGCACGTAAGCATGAGCAGCAAGTAAATGAATCGATGAATCAAGTAAACGTTCAAATCAAAAAAGTACAGCGACATGCAAAAATTACTCTAGGAGAAAAAGTAATTGCATTTTTTTTCATTGCCATGTTTGCTTTTATGGCAATTAAAATTATCACTGCTCAAGCATCTATCTATGAAGTAAATAAAGAAATTGAAGATATGAAAACAAGTATTCACGAACAACAGAAGGTAAATGGTGATTTAACAGACCAAATTAGCGATCTAAGCAGATATGATCGTGTGCGTAAAATAGCTAAAGAACAAGGGCTGGATTTGGATGAGAATAACGTCAAGGTTGTAGAGAAAAAATGACTGATAGTAAAAAAAATAGAAACAAAGGAGCAGCCTTCTTATTCATTATATTTGGAGTGCTCTTTTTTGTCTTGATTGTACGTTTTATTACAATCCAATTCACAGGAGAGGTAGATGGAAAAGCTCTTGCTGCGAGAGCTGCTCAAACTTATTTACGTAAAGATATTATTCAAGCGAAGCGCGGAACAATTTATGATCAAAATGGGAAGGTAATTGCGGAAGATACTGCATCATATACACTTGTTGCTATATTAGATGAGAAATTAACTTGGGATAAAAAAAAGCCCCAACATGTGGTAGACCCACGAAAAACGGCTACAGAGCTTGCAAAGCAAATCGAAATGAGTGAGGAAGATATTTATTCCCGTCTAACAAAAGAAGGGAGTAAGCAAGTGGAGTTTGGTAAGGCGGGGAAAGATTTATCGCATACAGTCAAAAAAAAGATAGAGGAAATGAAATTACCGGGAGTTTCATTTATAAAGGACTCCAAACGCTTTTATCCAAATGGTATATTCGCTTCACATCTTATTGGTTATGCACAAAAAGATCAATCTGAGGATGTGGATGCAGACATAGTAGGTATGATGGGTCTTGAGAAAAGCTACGACAAAATGTTAAAAGGAAAAGATGGGTCGATCCAATATAAAGGCGACTCTTGGGATTATATTTTGCCTAATTCTAAAAAACAGATTGTTGAGCCGGAAATGGGCCATGAAATGTATTTGACAATCGATAAAAAAATTCAAACATTTCTAGAAGATGCAATGAATAAAGTGGATGAGGAGTACAAACCAAAAAGAATTATGGCGATTGTTGCCGATCCAAAAACGGGAAAAATTCTAGCTATGGGGCAACGTCCAACCTATCATCCGGACACTAGAGAAGGAATTGATCAGTCTTGGCATAATGAGATTATTGAAACATCATTTGAGCCAGGGTCAACGATGAAAATTTTCTCATTGGCTGCTGCAGTTGAAGAGAAGAAATTTAATCCGAATGAAAAGTTTAAATCTGGAACCTATCGTGTAGACAAAAAAAGTCAAACGATTAAAGATCATAATAATGGGGCTGGTTGGGGGCCAATCTCTTATTTAGAAGGTGTACAACGCTCATCCAACGTTGGATTTGCTTATCTTTTGGAAAAAATGGGTACCAAAACGTGGCGAGCATATATGGATGAATTTAAATTCGGTACGAAAACAGGGATTGCCTTACCGAATGAAGTAGCAGGAAATATTTTATATGATTGGCCAATTGAGAAAGTAACGAGTGTGTATGGACAAGGTACAACAGTTACTGCGATTCAAATGGTACAGGCAATGTCGGCAATCGCTAATGATGGTAAGATGATGAAGCCTTATGTGGTTGATAAAATCGTTAATCCAAATGATGGTACAGTAAAACAGAATAAAGCGGAGATTGCTGGTCAGCCAATTAGTAAAGAAACTGCAAAAGAAGTAAGAGATATATTAGAGACAACATTATTACCACCAAACGGTACAGCACAAAACTTTCAGATAGATGGCTATAGTGTAGCGGGGAAAACTGGAACAGCCCAAATTCCGAATCCCAAAGGCGGCGGTTACTTAGAAGGTAGGAATAATTTCATTTTCTCATTTCTTGGAACAGCCCCTGCGGATGATCCACGATTGGTTGTTTATGTTGCAGTGGAACAGCCGCAATTAAAATTAGTTGAAAGCGGCAGTGAACCAGTTTCATTGATTTTTAATTCTGTTATGAAAAATAGCCTACAATATTTAAATATAAAACCTGAAAAGGTACCTGAAGCGAAAATCTTTGAATTACCTGACTTTTCAACGATGAATACGAAGGATATGACTAAGGTATTAAAAGACAATAAGCTAGAGCCGGTTATTATTGGAAAAGGCGATAAAATTATCAGCCAATCACCGAAACAAGGTACACAGGTTCTTGAAGGTGAAAAAGTAATCATAAGATTAAAAGGAGATAAGACAATCCCAAATATGATTGGATGGTCTAAACGGGATGTATTAAAAATAGCGCAACAATTAGAGGTAAAAGTTAATATGACTGGTGAAGGATTTGCTTTTAAACAAAATCTAAAAGCGGGTTCGGTGCTTAAACCAGAAGATCAAATTGTCGTGAATTTTGAAACACCTATACAAAAGCTAGAAAGAGAAAAGAAACAATCTGAGCAAAAAGAAGATCCACCATTAAATTAGAGACACAAAGAACCGGCATATTGATGCCGGTTCTTTGTGTTCGTATATTAAATCAATGTACACTAGCCCATGAGAGCTTGGTCACACTCGTTTAATTTATCGCACAGACCACATAGCATAGGCATAGGTGGAGTAATTTTGGAAAAGGCAGTCTGGTACCTATACTAATCTTGTACAGAGGCCTAACGGATTTGGCAGTTATAGTTTTAGTTCAAACCGATCTAAAGTGATTTATCGGCTTTACTCTGTTTGCATTCAGTGCCTATTTTGCTTTTTCTCAAGTTCTATCGTTAGGGGACAAGTCATATAGTTGAACGAGCCGAAAAAAAGGAGGTTCTTTTTGTGAAGCGAGTATCAACTGTAACAGTTAGAAAAAGATTATTTACTGTCCTCTTAGCTGGCTTAATCATTTTTTTTATTATTGATTTACGGCTTGGTTATGTCCAATTTGCTATGGGTGACTTTTTGACGGATCGTGCACATGATTCGTGGAGTCGCGAAATACCATTTGAACCAGAACGTGGTGAAATTGTGGACCGGAATGATGTAGCGATTGCAACAAACGAAAGTGCACCTACAGTTTATGTCGTTCCAAGACAAATAGAGAAACCGGCTGAGGCGGCTCGGAAATTGGCGGCATTATTAGATGCGCCCGAAGAAAAAATATATAAACAATTGGTAGAGAATGCCATGAACGTCAGGGTGAAAGAAGGTAGAAAAATCACCTTCGAAAAGGCGAGGGAAGTTCAGGCATTAGATATAAAAGGAATTTATATCGCTGAAGATTCAAAACGTCACTACCCATTTGGGAAATATTTGTCACATGTGCTTGGTTTTACAGGAGTTGACAATCAAGGATTAATGGGATTAGAACTATATTATGATAAAGAGTTAAAGGGAAGTAAAGGCTCAGTTCAATTTTTCTCCGATGCAAAAGGTCAGAGAATGCCTGATATGTCTGATGATTTCAAAGCACCGATCGATGGATACAAATTAAAATTAACAATAGATACAAAAATCGAATCAATTATCGAAAGAGAAATGGATAATGCGGAAGCATTATATAATCCCGATGGTCTAGTTACAATAGCTATGAACCCGAATAACGGAGAAATTTTAGGGATGTCAAGTAGACCTTCGTTTGATCCAGCTGATTTTAGAGAGGTACCTCAAGAAATTTATAATCGAAATTTGCCCATTTGGAGCACATATGAGCCTGGATCGACTTTTAAAATTATTACACTTGCTGCTGCACTTGAGGAAGGAAAAGTAGATTTAGAGGAGGATCATTTTCATGACCCAGGATTCGTCAAGGTCGGGGGTTCTACTTTAAAATGTTGGAAAAGAGGTGGCCATGGCAGTCAAACATTTTTAGAAGTTGTGGAAAACTCATGTAACCCAGGATTTGTTGAACTTGGGCAGAGACTAGGTAAAGAAAAATTATTTCAATATATAAAAGACTTTGGGTTTGGTCAGAAAACAGGGATAGATTTAGCGGGTGAAGGAACTGGTATACTGTTTAAAATGGATCAAATTGGGCCTGTAGAGTTGGCGACAACAGCGTTTGGTCAAGGTGTTTCTGTAACGCCAATTCAACAGGTGGCTGCAGTTGCTGCTGCTGTCAATGGAGGTACTTTATACCAACCATATATCGCGAAGGAACTGATTGATCCGATTACTGGTGAAGTTGTTATGCGTAAAACACCGATTGCTAAGCGGAAAGTCATTTCGGAAGCAACTTCAAAGGAGATTCGTCATACATTAGAAAGTGTTGTTGCTCAAGGTACAGGTGGAAATGCATTCGTTGATTTCTATCGAGTAGGAGGTAAAACAGGTACAGCACAAAAAGCAAAAGATGGCCGTTATCTCGAAAATAATCATGTGGTGTCTTTTATCGGTTTTGCTCCTGCGGATGATCCACAAATCGTTGTTTATACTGCAGTAGATAATCCAAAGGGAATTATTCAATTTGGCGGTACAGTTGCTGCTCCAATAGTTGGTAATATCATTGAGGATTCATTGCGGGCAATGGATGTAAAACCGAGAGATAATCAAATTGAAAAAAAGAAAAAATGGGATGACCCCATTAAGATTACTGTTCCTAATTTAGTCGGAATGACAAAAAAAGAAATTTTGCAGCAACAAATATATGATGTAAAGCTTGAAACGAATGGGGAAGGTGATACAGTTGCTCAACAAGCACCTGAAGCTGGGGTAGAAATTGAAGTAGGATCTGTTATTCGTATTTATATGAAGTGAACTCGTTTCGGTAAAGCTGAAAGATCGGGAATCAGGTGGGGTTTTATTCCACCTGATTGTACACCTTCACTTAGTCCTTAGTGAAAGAGCGAGATAAACTTTGTTTGCGGCATGAATATTCATTGCCGCTTATTTAAATAGTTCGACAAAGCGTATATGTTTATTTAATCTTGGTCAGTATTTTTCCTTCGATTAGTGGTATGTATCTCACTTGTTGAAAACGCTTTTCTAATATAATTCTAAAAAAATATTACCAGCATGATAGCTTCATAAGCAATAATTTTGTAGAATAGATAATATGGTTTATAATAAAGTGTTTTAATGAGTTCAAAAAGTCACCAAATGATAAACGGCGAATTTCTTCGTTGCTCGGTTTTTCCGGTTCTCACGTATGAAAAGCATACGCTCAGATCCTCAAAACCTTTGCGCCTCGAACTTCTTGTTTCTAATTTGGCACCTTTTTGAACACGCACTTTAATGAAGAACCGAAAGTTCTTTTGCATGGGGAAGGAAGGAAGAAATGAAATTACATACACTTTTACAGACAATTCCATTTATATCACTACCTATTGAAAATCCGGAAATTAAAAGTATAGTTAATGACCATAGGAATGCCAAACCGGGTTGTATGTTTGTTTGCGTGAAAGGTCACGTGGTTGATGGGCATCAATTTGCTCAGGAAGCTGAATTAAGAGGGGCAGCTGCGATCTTAGCTGAAGAAACATTAGATGTCAACATTCCTGTTATTCAAGTACAAGATAGTAAACGCATCATGGCAGTCATTGCTGATGCTTTTTATGATAGGCCTACACATAAGCTGCATATGATCGGTATTACTGGTACAAATGGTAAAACAACGACAAGTCATTTGATTGATAAAATCTTTCGTGATGTTGGTAGAACTACTGGATTAATTGGTACGATTCATATGAAAGTTGCAGATCATGTGATTGAAACAAAAAATACAACACCTGACAGTATTATGTTACAATCAGTTTTTCAGCAAATGGTTCAAGCGGAAATCGATACATCCATCATGGAAGTCTCTTCACATGCTCTTGTTCAAGGAAGGGTTAATGGATGTGATTATGATGTTGCGGTGTTTACAAATCTTAGTCAGGACCATTTAGATTACCACCAGACAATGGAAGAATATCAACGCGCTAAAGGTTTGTTGTTTTCCCGGCTAGGAAATAAGTACCAATCTGATAAACCAAAATTTGCAGTTTTGAATAAAGATGATAAAGCTACGGAACAGTTTTTAAACGATACCGCTGCACATATAATTACATATGGTATCGATCATCCAGCTGATTTTGGTGCGAAAGATATTGTATTGGATGGCAGTGGGACTACATTTACCCTGATATCTCCTGGGGCGGAACAGAAAGTTAGCTTGAAATTGATAGGTAAATTTAATGTATACAATGTATTGGCTGCCATTGCAACTGCATATGTTTCTAATATTCCCCTTGATTCAATCATTCAATCCATAGAAACCGTTGCTGGTGTTTCTGGGAGATTTGAATCTGTTGATGGTGGTCAGGAGTTTCCGATAATTGTTGATTATGCTCACACACCAGATAGTTTGGAAAATGTATTAAAAACAATTAATCAGTTTGCCGAAAAAAGAATTTTTGCGATTGTTGGTTGTGGTGGTGACAGAGATAAAACAAAGCGTCCACTGATGGCTAATATAGCCTGTAAATACGCAACCAATCCCATTTTCACTTCGGATAATCCTAGAAGTGAAGACCCACTCGCAATATTGAAAGATATGGAACAAGGGGTCAAAGGAAAAGATTATCAAATTATTCCAAATAGAAGTGAAGCTATTAACCATGCAATTCAATCAGCTAAAGCGGGGGATGTTGTGCTAGTGGCTGGTAAGGGGCATGAAACATATCAAATTATTGGAAAGCAAGTATTTGATTTTGATGATCGTCTTGTTGCTTTAGAAGCATTAAAGGGGCGGTAAAAAATGTTGAGTTATGCTGATCTTGCTGAAATCATTCCTAAGACATCGGGAATAAAAAATGTTTCGATCCATTTTCATACAATCACATTAAATAGTTCGATCCCAATGGCAAAAGGATTATTTATTTACAATAATGCTGATCCTGATTTATTAGAAGCAATCGGAAATGGTGCAATCGCAGCTATATGGCCACATGATGTGAAACTGCCACATTATACCCCAAATCATTTTCCGATCTTTTATGTAAATAAGCCTGTGGATTCATTAATTGTTATTGTAAAAAAACATATAAATAAAATAATATTGAATAATAGTGGAGATATGACAAATATGATACTTAAAAGTACAGAATTACCAACTGAAGATACAAATATTCGTGAAGTTATTTCGTTATTAAGTAAGAAAAATGATGATAATCAGAATGGGAGAGAGCATATATAATGGAGCGCATTATTCTATTTGCCATTATTATGGCTTTTCTCATAACTGTTATATTATCACCAGTGTTTATTCCTTTTTTAAGAAGATTGAAGTTTGGGCAAAGTATACGCGACGAAGGTCCAAAGTCGCATCAAAAGAAAAGTGGAACACCGACCATGGGTGGCATATTAATCGTTATCTCGATTATCATTACCACTTTAGTTATGACGGCTAAGTATTCGGAGCCAGGGATGGATACATACTTATTATTATTTGTCCTATTAGGGTTTGGCCTGCTAGGTTTTCTAGATGATTTTATTAAAATAGCTATGAAAAGAAATTTAGGATTAACGTCTTTGCAAAAATTAATTGGGCAAATTGTCATTGCTGTTGTTTTTTATATTATTTTAAAGATGAATGATTTCTCTACTGCTATTACCATTCCGCTTACTGATTTTTCCATTGATTTAGGTTGGGGATATGCCCTCTTTATCATTTTTTGGTTAGTTGGCTTTTCAAATGCGACGAATTTAACAGATGGACTTGATGGTCTTTTATCTGGTACAGCCGCTATTGCATTTGGTGCGTTTGCGATCTTGGCTTGGAGTCAAGGTTTGCTTGATATAACTTTATTTTCAGTATCGGTAATGGGTGCAGTTTTAGGATTTCTTGTTTTTAATGCAAACCCAGCGAAGGTTTTTATGGGGGATACAGGTTCATTAGCACTTGGTGGTGCCCTTGCTGCGATCGCCATTCTTACTAAAATGGAAATCATCCTATTACTCATCGGTGGAGTTTTTGTATTAGAAACATTATCGGTTATATTGCAAGTAGCTTCGTTTAAAACTACAGGGAAACGTATTTTCAAAATGAGTCCACTCCATCATCACTATGAATTGTCTGGATGGTCCGAATGGCGTGTTGTTGTAACGTTTTGGTCTGTTGGAGTGCTTTGTGCCATTTTAGGAATATATATTGAGGTGTGGGTGTGAAATGAAAAGGATAACGGAATACGAATATAAAAAAGTACTTGTCCTTGGATTAGCGAAAAGCGGAGTTGTCGCTGCATCGCTTCTCCATCAATTGGGGGCTTTTGTTACAGTAAATGATTATAAACCATTTGAAGAGAATCCAGATGCTCAAGGGTTGCTTGAACAAGGGATTAAAGTAATTTGTGGAAGTCACCCAGTAGAACTCCTTGATGAGGGCTTTGAATTAATCGTAAAAAACCCTGGTATTCCTTATACGAATCCACTTGTTCGGGGAGCTGTCGATTTAGGAATTCCAATTATTACAGAAATTGAATTAGCGTATCGAATTTCTGAAGCAGATATGATTGGTATTACAGGGACAAACGGAAAAACAACTACGACGACACTTATTTATGAGATGCTCCAAAATGGAGGACAGCATCCATTAATTGCTGGAAATATAGGTACAGTTGCTTCGGAAGTAGCCCAAAAAGCAACGGCTGATCATAAAATGGTTGTAGAGCTTTCGTCGTTTCAATTGATGGGTATCCAAACATTGCGACCTAAGGTATCTATTATTACAAATTTATATGAAGCACATTTGGATTATCATGGTACTTGGAAGGAATACGCAGAAGCGAAAGTAAATATTACTAAAAATCAGACAGAAGAAGATTTTCTGATTGTAAACGCTGATCAACATGAATTAATGGATCTCATTCATTTTTCTATGGCAAGGATTATTCCTTTTTCAACGAAGTGTTATATAGAAGAGGGTGCTTCAGTGAAGAACGGTCAACTCTTTTACCAAGGGGAAGCGATTATTAACTTGGATGACATTGCTTTACCAGGTGCACATAATTTAGAAAATATTTTATCAGCTGTAGCAGCTGTAAAAATAATGGGCATCGAAAATGAAGGGATCCGTTCAGTGTTAATGACATTCAGGGGTGTTAAGCATAGAACGCAATTTGTTCAAACGATAAATGGTAGAAGCTTTTATAATGATTCTAAGGCGACTAATATTCTAGCGGCTGCGAGTGCAATAAAAGCATTTAACGAGCCTATCATTTTATTAGCAGGTGGACTTGATCGAGGAAATGAATTTGATGAACTAGTCCCATTCCTCAATAATGTCAAGGCGATGATTGTATTCGGTGAGACAGCTAAAAAGTTGGAGAAAGCCGGTCGTATTGCTGGGATCGAAAACATTCAACTTGTGGAGAATGTGGAAGCAGCAGTTCCGGTTGCCTACGATTTATCTGAGGAAGATGATATTATTTTATTATCTCCTGCATGTGCAAGTTGGGATCAGTATCGAACTTTTGAAGTTCGAGGTGATATTTTTATAGAAGCTGTGCATAAGCTTAAATAAAGCATGTCATTATGAACGAGCAAACAACAGAAAGTGTATTCTCACCATGAAGATAAGACTCTCATAATAATGCTTCAATATGAGCGGCAGAGGTGGATGCACAGTGCCAACAAAAAAAACAGCTCCAGATTTAATATTGATTATGACTACATTGACTTTATTAGGTGTTGGCTTAATCATGGTTTACAGCGCAAGTGCAGTGTGGGCTAATTATAAATTTGCCGATCCCTTCTTTTTCTTAAAACGCCAGCTGCTTTTTGCTGGGGTAGGTATCGTTGCAATGTTTCTAATCATAAACTTCGATTATTGGGTGTGGAAGCAATGGGCGAAGCCAATAATAATTATTTGCTTTCTGCTTTTGGTTGCAGTACTCGTTCCCGGCATCGGAAAAGAAATCAATGGCTCAAGAAGTTGGATAGGGGTAGGAGCTTTTTCTGTACAACCATCAGAATTCATGAAGATAGCAATGATTGTTTTTTTGGCAAAATTTCTATCTGAGCGGCAAAGGTATATTACAACAATTAAAAAAGGATTATTACCCTCCCTTTCACTTGTGTTTCTAGCATTTGCATTAATAATGCTTCAACCGGACCTGGGTACAGGAACAGTTATGGTCGGGACATGCGTAGTAATGATTTACGTATGCGGTGCAAGAATTGCTCATTTCGCCTTTCTAGGCTTTCTGGGCTTAGCTGGTTTTGTTGGGCTTGTAATTTCAGCCCCTTACCGTATAAAAAGAATAACTTCCTTTCTTGATCCTTGGCAAGATCCATTGAATAGTGGCTTTCAAATCATCCAATCATTATATGCAATCGGACCTGGTGGATTATTGGGACTAGGCTTGGGTGAAAGTAAACAAAAGTATTTCTATCTACCTGAACCACAAACAGATTTCATCTTTGCGATACTTGCAGAAGAATTAGGATTTATCGGTGGTAGTTTTATCCTGCTTCTGTTTGGACTACTTTTATGGCGAGGAATTAAAATTGCTCTTTCGGCCCCAGACCTATTCGGTAGTTTTTTAGCGGTAGGAATTATATCAATGATTGCTATACAAGTGATGATTAATATCGGAGTGGTGATTGGGTTGATGCCAGTAACGGGAATCACTCTTCCGCTATTAAGCTATGGTGGATCGTCATTAACCTTAATGCTCATGGCCATAGGGGTATTATTAAACATTAGCCGTCATGCTAGATAGCGAAGACAGTGCTTGATTAAGCACAAAATTTAGATGAAATGGCATAAGGTACTAAAAATGGGAGCGATAATGTTTCCATTTTTTAGTGCCTATTTTACATTTCAACAACAATATACCTAAAACGCGTTTTTATTGTACTTTATATAGTAAAATAAGATAATTGCAGTGTTATACATAGTAAAAATATAGATATTAAATAAGATAGAGGTGTCATAATGAAAATAATTGTAAGTGGTGGAGGCACCGGAGGGCATATTTATCCTGCCTTAGCATTAATCCGAACAATAAAAAAAGAATATCCTAAAACACAATTTCTCTATATCGGCACAGAAAAAGGTTTAGAGGCTGATATTATTCGCAGGGAAAATATTCCTTTTGAAACAATTAATATTACAGGTTTTAAACGCTCACTTTCATTAGAAAATTTGAAAACAATTTTCCGCTTTTTTAAAGGTGTTCGAGATAGTAAAAAACTTTTGAAAAAATTTAATCCAGATGCTGTTGTTGGTACTGGAGGATATGTTTGTGGTCCGGTCGTTTACGCTGCTGCAAAAAAACGAATCCCAACCATTATTCATGAACAGAATAGTATTCCGGGATTAACTAATAAATTTTTAAGTAGATATGTAGATAAAGTAGCTGTTTGCTTTGAACAAGTTCGTGAATATTTTCCCGAAAGTAAAGTAGTTCTAACAGGAAACCCGCGTGCCTCAGAAGTAATCGGGAAGAAGAAAATGGGGGTAATTCAATCATTTGGATTAAGAGACGACTTACCTATAGCGTTAATTTTTGGAGGGAGTCGCGGAGCTAGACCAATTAATGAAGTAGTAATTAAGTCGCTTTCCCAATTATCAACGAAACCGTATCAGGTACTATATGTAACGGGAGAATCACATTATGATGAGGTTCGAAAAGAAGCGGAATTGTTTGGTGAATTTAATAATATTGTTATTTTGCCATTTATACATAATATGCAAGAACTGCTGGCATCTGTTGATGTTGTCATTGGGAGGGCAGGCGCAACATCACTTGCTGAAATTACAGCCCTTGGCTTACCATCCATATTGATTCCAAGTCCATACGTTACAAATAACCATCAGGAAAAAAATGCCGAAGCCCTCGTCGAAAAAGGGGCAGCGTATATGTTGACCGAAAAAGAATTGACTAGTCAACGATTGATTGAAGCCATTGATAGAATATTATTGGATGAGTCAGAAAGAACAAATATGGGGAATGCTTCTAAAAAACTTGGTATTCAGGATGCATCAAATCGACTTTTTGACGTAATCAAAGAGCTGACAAACAATAGGTAATGTAGTAGTAGAATAAATCAAACATCCAGTGAGCTCGTTTCAGCAAGCTGAAACATCGTGGAATCAGGTGGGGGTCTTAAACCTTAAAGAAAAATCGGGACAAAAATTAGATGAAGAACGGAGCAATTTAAGTATGATCATGTTATTCTAGACTATAATAAAGGTTGTATTTAAAAGGGGAAGTGGCTATGCAAAGAGGGAAGGTTTTATCCCTAGAAGAAAGGATACCAAAAATAAAAGAACATCGAAAGCGAAAGGCAAACAGACGCCTTATTCTTCTGCTATCTTTATTCTTCCTATTAATTGTATCTGTCGTATATTTTCAATCCCCACTTAGCCATATAAAAAAAATAGAAATCAGCGGAAATGAAAAAATGTCTGCTAAAGACATTTTGTCAGTGACAGGACTTACTGAAGGCTTGAATATATGGAAAGTGGACAAACATTTTGCGAAAGAAAAATTAATGGATCTATCAGAGATTAAAAAGGTAGATATAAGTATCGCATTTCCAAATATATTAAAAATCGACCTAGTGGAAAATGCGACGATTGCATATGTAGAAAACAAACAAAATTTCTATCCACTACTGGAAACTGGTGAAGTATTAAAAAAAGGACAACGAATGAACCTAGTTGAAAATGCACCCATTCTAGTGAATTTCGAATCGGGTGCTATATTGGAAACTCTTGCTGTTGAACTCGAACAGCTTCCGCCCGAAATCGTCCATGTCATTTCTGAAATCCGTTATGATCCAAACAAAACAGATAAATATCATATTTACTTATTTATGAATGATGGTAATGAAGTACAAGCTTCGATTTCGTCCTTTTCGGAAAAAATGGTCCATTATCCTTCATATATAAGTCAGCTTGATCCAGATATTAGGGGGGTACTTGACTTAGAAGTAGGATCTTTTTTTAAAGCTTATGGAGTAGAAGGGAAAGGTTCGGATGAAGAAGCGAAGAAAGAGTAAATACGTAGTTTTGTCTCTTGTTTGTTTAGTATTCGGCTTTATCCTTGCTTTCTCGTATAGCTATGCAAGCAAGGATAAAAAGTCGTCCAGTAACATAACGGATAAACAGTATATGAAAGAAATGGATTTGCGAAAACAATTAGTCGGTTATCAAGATAGAAATCGCGATTTGCAAAAAGAGTTATTAGATAAACAAGATAAAGTACGTCAAATGGAAAAGAAGTTATCACAGGAAGAACAAACTTTTTCCGACCTAGCGGAGAATGCGGAAAAATATCGAATGTTTCTTGGGAAAATTAAAGTCGAAGGTCCAGGTGTTGTTGTTAGCCTAGAGGACGGAGAGTTTACAGCCGAAGGCAATGTAAATGATTATCTCGTACATGAACATCATGTATTTAAAGTGATAAATGAACTATTTATTTCTGGCGCTTCAGCAGTTGCAGTTAATGGACAGAGATTAAAACATGATTCATATATTGTTTGTACCGGTCCAGTTATTACGGTAGATGGAAATCCATTTCCAGCACCTTTTAATATTACGGCAATCGGTGATGCTGATGTCATGTCATCATCATTGACTTTAAATGGTGGTATCCGTGATCAATTGGTGAATGATAATATTACATTTACGTTGGAAAAGAAAAAAGAAATTGTATTGGAACCAGTTTTAGGAGAGGCATCATAATGACCAAACAGGCCAAACTTTACTTTACAATCATTACATTTATTATTGGCTTTATGATAGCTATCCAGTTTCAAACAGTGCAAGAACCTATTGTAAGGGATACACGTGACACTTGGGAACTTCGTCAAGAACTAACAAAGGAACTAGATCTTTATTCAAAGCTAATCGAAGAAATTCGAAAAAATGAAAACAGAATCCGCGACTATGAATCGGAAATTTCAGGTAGTAAAGAGGAAATACTAAGAACAACAATCACAGAGTTAAAAAAGGAAGCCGGTTTAATGGAGGCTACGGGTCCAGGTATTGTCTTAACAATTGAACCACTTACTGAAGCAATGTTACTCGGTGAAAGGTATGTTTCTGTTTCACCGGTTATTCTCCAGCGATTAATAAATGAATTAAATATGTTTGGAGCAAAACATATATCAGTAGATGGTGAAAGAATCATTAATACAACGGTTATTCGTGATATTAATGGTGAAACAAAAGTTGGTAATCACGCTCTTGGTATGTTACCTTTCAACATATTAATTATTACCGAGAATAAAGAATCAGCGGAAAAAATGTATAATAGGATGCAAGTATCTCCATCAATTGAAGACTTTTTTATTGATAATTTACGTGTGAAAATATCAAAGCCTTCAGATTCCATTACAGTTCCTCCATTCGTCGATAAACTTCGCATGCAACATATGGAGCCCGTACTAGAAAAAGGAGAGAAATAATATGTGGCTTCCATTACTTGGTCTTTTAATTGGTATCACATTTGGATTATTAACCGATATAAAAATACCAGATGAATATGCAAACTATCTTTCTATAGCGGTATTAGCGTCACTTGATACTTTATTTGGTGGGATTAGATCTCATATGCAAAATCTTTATGATAATCGCGTTTTTGTATCGGGTTTTTTCTTTAATATTATATTAGCAGCAAGTTTAGCTTTTCTAGGTGTTCATCTTGGTGTAGACTTGTATTTAGCTGCAATCTTTGCATTTGGTGTAAGATTATTTCAAAATATAGCCGTTATCCGCAGAATTCTTTTAAATAAATGGGCAACTGCTAGAGAAAGTTCAAAATAAATAGTATTATAAAAAGGAAATAATCAATTAATGCCGAATGTAATGGAATAAGTGAATGTAGGATGATTACTAATGAAATTGTTAAATAAACGAAGAAGAAAAGTTTCGTAAAGGAGGTGCCATGGATTGAACAACAGTGAAATATATGTCAGCCTGGATATTGGTACATCCACAGTAAAAGTGATAATTGGAGAAATGGCAAATGATTCTTTGAATATCATTGGTGTTGGAAATGCCAAAGCCGAAGGAATTAGGAAAGGCTCTATTGTAGATATTGATGAAACTGTTCAGTCTATTAGAAGGGCAGTTGAACAAGCAGAAAGAATGATAGGCATGGAAATTAATCATGTTATCGTTGGGATTGCAGGTAATCACGTAGGGCTTCAATCTTGTCATGGTGTAGTAGCAGTATCAAGTGAAAACAGAGAAATATCCGATGACGATGTTGCCAGGGTGATGGATGCGGCAGAAGTTGTGTCTATTCCACCCGAAAGGGAAATAATCAATATTATACCACAACAGTTTATTGTAGATGGATTAGAGGAAATCACTGATCCAAGAGGTATGATCGGTGTCCGACTGGAAATGGAAGGTACACTTATAACTGGATCAAAAACTATTTTACATAACACATTGCGTTGTGTTGAAAGAGCTGGTCTTGAAATAGTGGAAATTGTATTACAACCATTAGCTACTGCCTCAGCAGCGCTTTCAAAAGATGAACAGAATCTCGGCACCGCTTTGATCGATATTGGTGGTGGCTCTACTACAGTAGTTGTATTTGAGCAAGGGTCTATAAGAGGTACATGTGTCATTCCAATTGGCGGAGAACACATCACAAAGGATCTTTCCATAGGGTTGAGAACTGCGACGGAAGATGCTGAAAAAATTAAAATTAAGTATGGACATGCTTTTTATGACCATGCATCTGAAGATGAAGTATTCAGCGTTCCGATCATTGGTAGTGATCAGCATCAACAATTTAACCAGCTAGAATTATCCGATATTATAGAGGCCAGAATGGAAGAAGTATTTGAACTAATTCAGCAGGAAATAAAGCGGATGGGTAGTTCTGATCTTCCCGGAGGCTATGTACTAACAGGTGGAGTAGCAAATATGCCTGGTGTGATGGATTTGGCTCAGCTTATATTGCAAAATCGTGTACGTGTTGCCAGTCCTGATTATATAGGTGTAAGAGAGCCGCAATTTACTACAGCTGTTGGACTGATTCGCTATGCTTATAAAAATGCTAGATTACAAGGTAGGAATGTTAGTGCTTCATCGATTCAGCATTCAAGTGATACGACTGAGAAACGACCTGTGA
This sequence comes from Bacillus sp. FSL K6-3431, assembly GCF_038002605.1. Taxonomy (NCBI): domain Bacteria; kingdom Bacillati; phylum Bacillota; class Bacilli; order Caryophanales; family Bacillaceae; genus Bacillus; species Bacillus sp. FSL K6-3431. The sequence goes on along the minus strand of NZ_JBBOCT010000001.1, from coordinate 1,237,262 downwards.
AGGAAGCTTCATCAAAACAGCGGAAAGAGAAAGATTCGGATGAGAAAATAGGCTCGAAAGTAAAAAGATTTTTTGATTACTTTTTTGAGTAAGTCATCCCAGTAAGCTGAAACATTGGGGAATCAGGTGTGGATATTATTCCATCTGATTGGTAAATTCCATCTACGCTTCGCATAGAGGTGGGAGTCTTATACCCTAAAGAAAGATCAAGATAAACCAATTTAGGAGGACTTGCTATGTTAGATTTCGATACAAACGTAGATTCATTAGCGACGATTAAGGTTATCGGTGTAGGCGGCGGCGGAAACAATGCTGTTAACCGAATGATAGAGCATGATGTACAAGGTGTAGAATTTATTGCGGTAAATACCGATGCACAAGCACTTAATTTATCAAAAGCTGAAATTAAGATGCAAATCGGTGCAAAGCTTACAAGAGGGCTTGGAGCAGGGGCTAATCCAGAAGTCGGGAAAAAAGCTGCAGAAGAAAGCAAAGAGCAGATTGAAGAAGCATTACGAGGTGCAGATATGGTGTTTGTAACAGCCGGTATGGGTGGTGGTACTGGTACTGGTGCAGCTCCTGTTATCGCTCAGATTGCTCGCGATTTAGGTGCGCTTACTGTAGGTGTTGTCACAAGACCGTTTACTTTTGAAGGTAGAAAACGTGCAAATCAAGCAGGTGGCGGAATTGGCGCCATGAAGGATGCAGTAGATACACTTATCGTCATCCCAAATGATAGACTACTAGAAATTGTTGATAAAAGTACACCAATGCTAGAAGCATTCCGTGAAGCGGACAATGTATTAAGACAAGGTGTGCAAGGTATCTCAGATTTAATTGCTGTTCCAGGCTTAATTAACCTAGATTTCGCTGACGTTAAGACAATAATGACGAATAAAGGTTCAGCGTTAATGGGAATAGGAATTGCAACTGGAGAAAGCCGTGCGGCAGAAGCTGCTAAAAAGGCTATTTCCTCTCCATTACTTGAGACATCGATCGAAGGTGCGCAAGGTGTTTTGATGAATATTACAGGTGGTACAAACCTGAGTTTGTATGAGGTACAAGAAGCAGCAGACATCGTAGCTTCAGCCTCAGACCAGGAAGTCAATATGATTTTTGGTTCTGTCATCAATGATAATTTGAAGGATGAAATCATTGTGACTGTTATAGCGACAGGATTTGATGAAGCACCTGAACATCCAAAGCAACAACGTCCTTCATTTGGGCAACCTAAGCAAGCAAACCCAAATCCACGTGTAGCTCCACGTGAACAAAAAAGAGAAGAGGCGGAAGAGCCTTCACGATCAAACCAACAACCTGTTGAAGACACATTAGACATTCCAACATTTTTACGAAATAGAAATAGAAGAAGATAAATCGGAATTCTACTAAATATAAGAAAGTACTCAGTATCAAAGTTAGATTTTGACATTGCTTACTAAGAAAAATATGTTTTTAGATTAAATATATTAATATAGATACTTAGAATTAAAGTAGACCTGGACATTTTGTCAGGTCTATTTTTCTATGGGTAACATAAATACTATGATTAAACAAATTTCGGTTCAATTGTCATTTGATTTAGTCTTTATAAAATCCTCGTTCACATGGAAACAAAAAATTCCCTGTTAATTTGACAATCTTCCAAAGAAGATGTGAAAACTTCTCCAATTTCCCACCTACAAACCGACACACTTCAAAATGTATGTACTATATACTTTTTCATAATAGAAGGATGTTCAAAAAGTCACCAAATGATAAACGGCGAATTTCTTCGTAGGCAATTAGGTACTTCTACTAAGGAAGGGAGGAACCTCTGTTTAGGAAGGAGGAACTTCTGTTAAGATCAAGATCACTACATCCTATGAACAAAGAGGTCAGCACGTCGTGTGCAAGTAGGTTCTGTGGGCAACACAGAGGTCAGCACATCCTGTGCAAGTCAGATCCTCAAAACCTTCTCGCCTCGAACTTCTTGTTTCTAATTTACCATCTTTTTGAACAAGCACTAATAGAACATAGGAAAAGATAATATGTTTCGCTTTCAAGAAAGGGAGGAGGATCGTTTGGTCGTATATTTAGATGTGATCTGGCTGTTAAATTTCCTTGTTGATAGTTTACTTATCTGGATGACCGCAATTTTTTTGAAGCGAAATATCCATCCTGTCAGAATTTTTGCAGGAGGACTAATTGGATCTTTACTTATTATCCTTTCCGTCACACCATGGTCAACATTTGCAAATCATCCTATTTCAAAAATAGGTATTTCCATTTGTATGATTATTATTGCGTTTGGGTTTAAGCGCGTAAATTATTTCTTTAGTGGTTTAATGACATTGTATTTCTCTACATTTTTAATGGGGGGTATCTTAATTGGTGTTCATTATTTTGTGAATTTCGATAATGAGATACAGTCGACTGTCCTGTTACAAAGTATACAAGGTTTTGGTGATCCAATTAGCTGGGTTTTCGTCATTTTTGGCTTTCCTGCTGCATGGCATTTCTCACAACGGAGCATGAATCGTATTACGATATCGAATCTAGTCTATGATGTTTTAGTTGATGTAGTTGTGGTTATAAATGACATAGAATTTCAAATTAAGGGATTAGTTGATAGTGGGAACAGTTTATATGATCCAATTTCCAAAGTACCTGTAATGATTGTACAATCAACAGCTGTTGAAGGGCAGCTTCCAAAGGAAATACTACAATTAGCCTCTAATAATAGTGATCATTTAGATAAAGTAGGGCAGATACCATCGCAATGGGCAAGTACGATGAGATTAATCCCAGCCACGACGCTAGGACAAAAAAATCAATTACTATGTGCTTTTAAACCGGATAAAATCACCTTGCTTGATAATCATTCTGCTAAAGATGTAAAAAAAGCATTAGTCGTATTCACAGATCAGGTCCTTTCAGCGGATGGACGTTTTCAATGTATTATCCATCCTTTAATGGCTTCAGATGGAATCGTTCAGCCAGCTTCCTAGATAAATAAAAAAATTGTAAGGTATCAGATGCAATCAGTAAAAAGCTTGAAAGTTGGAAGGAGGATATTCTTGAAAAAACTTCGATTACGCTTGTATTATTATTGGTATCGTTTCCTGAAGAAACTTGGTTTGAAATCTGACGAAATCTTTTATATAGGTGGTAGTGAAGCATTACCACCTCCGCTCTCACGTGATGAAGAGGCAATATTATTAACTAAACTGCCAAATGGTGATAAAACTGCTCGATCGATTTTAATAGAAAGAAATTTGCGTCTTGTCGTATATATCGCAAGAAAGTTTGAAAATACCGGCATAAATATCGAGGATTTAATTAGTATTGGAACAATTGGTCTCATTAAAGCTGTTAATACTTTTAATCCCGAAAAAAAGATAAAATTAGCTACATATGCATCGCGTTGTATAGAAAATGAGATTCTAATGTATTTACGGAGAAATAATAAAACACGCTCTGAGGTTTCCTTTGATGAACCATTGAACATAGATTGGGATGGAAATGAATTATTATTATCTGATGTATTAGGAACGGAAAATGATATTATTACTAAGGAATTAGATTCGGATGTAGATAAATCATTATTGTTCAGTGCGCTTGAAAAGTTATCTGATCGCGAAAAACAAATTATGGAACTTCGATTTGGTCTTGTTGGTGGTGAAGAAAAAACACAAAAAGATGTAGCTGATATGCTTGGTATTTCACAATCGTATATTTCTCGGCTTGAAAAAAGAATTATTAGACGACTTCGAAAAGAGTTTAACAAGATGGTTTAGAAAAATTTTAAGTGAGTTGTTCCCAATAATACTAAAGGTTTTCACGCATTTTTCATTTTAATTAGAAAAGTAAACATGCATAGATTTTCCCTCTACGGAGATACTTAATTTTGTATAACTGCTCCTGCAAGGAGGGAAAAAGTTGAAGCGGAATAAAGTTGAAATCTGCGGTGTGGATACATCTAAGCTCCCCGTCCTAAAAAATGATGAAATGCGGAAACTTTTAAGACAAATGCAACAAGGGGACTTATCTGCTCGTGAAAAACTAGTGAATGGAAATTTAAGGCTAGTATTGAGTGTCATTCAGCGCTTTAACAACAGAGGTGAATATGTTGATGACCTCTTCCAAGTTGGCTGTATTGGACTGATGAAATCGATAGATAATTTTGATTTAGGTCAGAATGTTCGTTTTTCTACTTATGCAGTACCTATGATTATTGGTGAAATACGGAGATATTTACGGGACAATAACCCGATCCGAGTCTCCAGATCATTAAGAGATATCGCTTATAAGGCTTTACATGTACGTGAAAAATTAATGGCGAAGCATTCGAAAGAGCCAACGGCCATGGAAATTGCAAAAGAGCTTGACATCCCACATGAAGAAGTTGTATTTGCTTTAGATGCTATCCAAGACCCGGTGTCATTATTTGAACCGATTTATAATGATGGAGGGGATCCAATCTTTGTTATGGATCAGTTAAGTGACGAGAAAAGTCGTGACACACATTGGATTGAAGAAATCGCACTTCATGATGGATTACAAAGATTGAATGACCGTGAAAAGATGATCATTCGTAAACGATTTTTTCAAGGGAAAACCCAAATGGAAGTGGCAGAAGAAATTGGGATATCACAAGCCCAAGTTTCTAGACTAGAAAAAGCAGCAATTAAACAAATGAATAAAAATATCCAATAAAAAGCGTAATTCCTCACTATCTAGGCTAGGTGGGGAATTACGCTTTTATCTATTCATGAACAGGGGTCCCTTAAGCATATATATAATAAGAGCGAATAATGGATGCATGAGGGGGATTGTTATGGTCCGGATATCTGAATTTCAAATTAAAGATGTTGTAAATATTAGCGACGGGAGAAAGTTGGGGAATATTGGGGATATTGAAATTAATCTTGAGACTGGAAAAATTGAAACGATCATTATTGGGAATGGCGGAAAGCTATTAGGCTTTTTCGGCAAAGAAGAAGAAATAGTCATCCCATGGAATCAGATTATTAAGATTGGAACAGATGTCATATTAGTTAGACATCACGCAACAAAATTTGTTCAGCAACAACTAGATGAGCCACAAGAATAAGTTTACAATATCCGTTGACAAGCTTTTATGGTACACTATAGAAAATATCTTTTCGTCTAAATGAGACAAAGAAACATTAGGAGTTAAAGTTTATGACAGTTAAGAGTAATTTAGCATGTATAATTGATAATATTGAAGTAGCATGTGAACAATCAAATAGAAATCCCGAAGAAGTAGCTATCATTGCGGTGACAAAATATGTTTCTCCAGAAAGAGCCCTAGAAGCATATGATGCAGGGATCAAACATTTTGGTGAAAATCGTGATGATGGTCTTACTTCTAAATGGGAGATAATAAAAGATAAGGGTATTTGGCACTTTATTGGTACATTGCAGACGAGAAAAGTTAGAAATATGATTGATAAAGTGACGTATATTCACTCCCTGGACAGGCTTTCGCTTGCTCAGGAAATAGATAAGCGGGCAATTTATCAAATTAAATGCTTTGTTCAAGTAAATGTTTCAGGTGAAGAGTCAAAACATGGTATTAGTCCTGAAGAAGTAATTCCGTTCATTGAAAAACTAAGTGAATATCAAAACATTGTTGTTGTTGGTTTAATGACGATGGCGCCATATACAGATGACAAGAGTGTTCCACGTACCTGTTTTCGAAAACTGAAGAATATTCAAACGGAAATAGCAGCAATGGATATGCCACATGCCCCATGCACAGAATTATCAATGGGGATGTCAAATGACTATCTTATTGCTATCGAAGAAGGAGCAACGTTTGTTCGGATTGGGACAGCACTTGTAGGAGATGAATCAAAGGAGGGAAAATGATGGGCATTAAAACAAAGTTTAAAAACTTTTTTCAGCTGGAGGATGAATATGAATACGAGGAAGAAGAAGTCGTAAAAGAAACCCGGCCAAGCGTTGAAACGGAGCAACAGCCTGTAAATCGGAAACAGAATGTTGTCAGCCTGCAAAGCGTTCAAAAATCATCAAAAGTCATTTTAATCGAGCCGAGAGTTTATGCTGAAGCACAAGAAGTAGCGGACCATTTAGTTAACCGTAAAGCTGTTGTGGTAAATTTACAACGTATACAGAGAGATCAAGCTGTCCGTATTGTTGATTTTTTAAGTGGTGCAGTTTATGCAATTGGTGGAGATATCCAAAAAGTAGGCCAAGAAATTTTCTTATGTACACCAGATAATGTTGAAGTATCTGGTAATATATCCGAATTAATGAATGATAGTGAATATCAAGATACGAGGTGGAGTTGAGTAGCATGAATATGATCTTTGGTTTAATCTCTCAAATAATATATTTTTATTCTTTTGCTTTAATTATTTATATCTTAATGTCTTGGTTTCCAAATGCACGGGAAACAGGTATTGGCAAATTTTTAGCGCGTATTTGTGAACCGTATTTAGAACCTTTTCGTCGAATTGTACCATCACTTGGAATGATTGATATATCACCAATTGTTGCGTTTTTCGTTCTTAGATTGGCGACAAACGGATTAGCTGAACTTGGAAGATGGATAGGCTAACAAGCAAAGTGATTAGCTCTAGATGGAGTGTGAACAATGTCTGTGATTTACCAGCATTTTAGACCGGAAGAAAAAGATTTTATTGATCAAGTTGTTGGATGGCGAGAGTATGTTGAGCGTACATATGCCCCCAAATTAACAGATTTTCTTGATCCTCGTCAACAGTTTATTTTAAGTTCACTTTTGGGCGAGAATAATGATGTTTGTTTTCAATTCTTTGGGGGAACAGAAATATGTGAGCGGAAAAGAGCCTGTATTTTTCCTGATTACTATGAATGGAATATAGAGGATTTTCAAATTGGTCTATATGAAATTGATTATCCGCGAAAATTCGTACAAATAGATCATAGGATGGTACTCGGTTCGATCATGTCTCTAGGATTAAAGCGGGACAAATTTGGAGATATTATTGTAAATGGTGATCGAATCCAATTTTTTATGGCAGAAGAAGTTGAAAATTATATTCTTTTTGAATTAAATCAAATTGGCAAAGCGAAAGTATTGATTCAAAAACAAGTGAGTGACCCGATTACATCAGATGAACAATGGCGAGAATCTGAAAAAACTACGAGTTCTATGCGTCTTGATGTAATACTTGCCGCAGCATATAATATTTCCAGACAAAAATCGCAGACATTCATTCAACAAGGGCTCGTAAAAGTGAATTGGGAAAAGCTAGAACAACCTGCTTTTGAATGTATGGAAAGCGATGTGTTGTCCGTTCGTGGATTGGGAAGATGTAAAATAATTGAAATCCAAGGAAAAACCAAAAAAGATAAATGGCGTATAAAAATAGGGGTATTAAAATAAACAAGATGTTTTTTCAAGAATTTCGACATATTCGGTCGAAATTCTGTATAATATCAATATACGCAAAGTCGAAAGATGAGCAGTGGAGGTGGCATGAATGCCGTTAACGCCAGTAGATATACATAATAAAGAGTTTAGCAAAGGGTTACGTGGTTATGACCAAGATGAGGTAAATGAATTTTTAGATCAAATTATTAAAGATTTTGAAATAGTGCTTCGTGACAAGAAAGAATTGGAAAGTAAATTATCTTCAGCTAATGAGCGAATAGGGCATTTTCAAAGTATAGAAGAATCATTACAAAAGTCCATAGTTGTTGCTCAAGAAGCAGCTCAAGAAGTGAGAGGAAACGCTCAAAAAGAAGCGAAGCTTATTATTCGTGAGGCGGAAAAAAACGCCGATAGAATCGTAAATGAATCGTTGTCTAAAGCGCGTAAAATCGCAATTGAAATTGAAGACCTAAAAAAACAATCAAAAGTTTTTAGAACGAGATTTAAGATGTTGGTCGAAGCGCAATTGGATTTAATTGGCAATGATGATTGGGATCACTTAATGGAATTTGAAGTGGATGCAACAGAATTGAAAGCATTGGAAGATGTAGATCAGTAATCTTGACCACTTGATGCTTCTCACATATAATAAAATATACTTTAAATAATTAAATGATGACAGGGACAGTATATTTCTCAGAAACCTATAGAAGATTGGATAGCGATCTAGGGACAGTGTAAGCCTAGAATAGGTGGGAAATAGAAGATCACCCTCGAGTTCTTGAATTGAAAGCTTATTGCTAGTAAATGATAGCGGCCATCCACGATACGGAGTATGAGCGGACAGTTAACCGAGTAATCGGGATTTGTCTATGTGGGTGGTACCGCGGGAATATAACCTTCTCGTCCCTTTGGGGATAAGGAGGTTATATTTTTTTTGCGGAAATAATAAAGGAGGAATGGATAATGGAGTATAAAGATACTTTACTAATGCCGAAAACAGAATTTCCAATGCGTGGAAACTTACCGAAAAAAGAACCTGAAATTCAAGCGAAATGGAAAGAACAAGATATATATCGTAAAGTGCAAGAGCATACGAAAGGGAAGCCATTATATATTTTACATGACGGTCCTCCATATGCGAATGGTGATCTCCATATGGGACACGCGCTAAATAAAACATTAAAAGATTTCATCGTTCGATATAAATCAATGAGCGGATATTGCGCACCATATGTACCGGGTTGGGATACACATGGTTTACCTATTGAGCAAGCACTTGCTAATAAAGGAATTAAACGTAAAGAGATGTCTGTAGCTGAATTCCGTGAACTATGCACTAAATATGCTTATGAACAAGTTGAAAATCAACGAAATGAATTTAAACGACTTGGCGTTAGAGGCGATTGGGATAATCCATATATCACTCTAAAGCCTGAGTATGAAGCTCAGCAAATTCATGTTTTCGGAGAAATGGCGAAAAAAGGTTATATTTATAAAGGGAAAAAACCAGTGTATTGGTCTCCATCAAGTGAATCTGCCTTAGCCGAGGCCGAGATAGAGTATCAAGATAAACGATCACCTTCTATTTACGTTTCTTTTGCTGTTTCTGATGGCAAAGATACATTAGAGCAAGGTGTTAAATTTATCATTTGGACAACAACACCATGGACAATTCCTGCTAATCTAGGGATCGCTGTTCATCCTGATTTACAATATGCTGTTGTTAAAGTTGGCGAAGACCAGTTTGTCGTAGCAGAAGCATTATTGGAACAAGTATCCACAACCTTAGAGTGGGATGATGTATCAACAGTTAAAACGGTCAAAGGATCAGAACTGGAAAACATCGTTACGAAACATCCATTATATGAGCGGGATTCGCTTGTAGTATTAGGTGATCATGTGACGACTGAATCTGGAACGGGCTGTGTCCATACGGCACCTGGGCACGGGGAAGATGACTTCTATGTAGGACAGAAATACGGGCTTGACGTGTTATGTCCTGTAGATGATCGAGGAAATATGACAGATGAAGCTCCTGGATTTGAAGGTTTATTTTATGATGCTGCGAATAAACCAATTACGGAGCAATTAACAGCAGTCGGTGCATTGCTTAAATTGGAATTTATTACGCATTCATATCCACATGACTGGAGAACGAAAAAACCGGTAATTTTCCGTGCTACTGCCCAATGGTTTGCATCGATTAAAGATTTCCGTTCCGACCTATTGGAAGCAATTAAAGATGTAAAATGGGTTCCGAATTGGGGAGAAACAAGGCTGTATAATATGGTGCGCGACAGAGGAGATTGGTGTATTTCCAGACAACGTGTATGGGGAGTACCTATTCCAGTCTTCTATGCGGAAAATGGTGAATCGATTATTACGGATGAAACAATTGCAAATGTAGCAAAGTTATTCCGTCAATATGGTTCAAATATTTGGTTTGAAAAAGAAGCGAAGGAACTTCTTCCTGAAGGTTTTAAACATCCGGGTAGCCCGAACGGAATATTCACAAAAGAAACAGATATTATGGATGTTTGGTTTGACTCTGGTTCATCACACCAAGGAGTATTAGAGGAACGCGAAGATCTACAACGACCTGCAGACTTGTATTTAGAAGGGTCAGATCAATATCGTGGTTGGTTTAACTCGTCATTAACGACTGCTGTCGCTGTAACAGGAAAAGCGCCATATAAAGGTGTATTAAGTCATGGATTTGTACTTGATGGTAATGGCCGTAAAATGAGTAAATCACTTGGTAATGTTATTTTACCGGGTAAAGTGACAAATCAACTTGGCGCAGAAATTATTCGTTTATGGGTTTCATCAGTGGATTATCAAGCGGATGTCCGCGTTTCTGACGCTATTTTGAAACAAGTAAGTGAAGTATACCGAAAAATCAGAAACACTTTCCGCTTTTTACTTGGAAACCTTGCTGATTTTAATCCGGAAAAAGATGTCATTGAATATGATGAATTACGTGAAGTAGATCAATTTATCCTTGTAAAACTCAATAATTTAGTGAAAGAAGTCCGCACATCTTATGATCAATATGAGTTTGCAAGTATATACCATGCCGTTAATAATTTCTGTACAAATGAATTAAGTTCTTTTTATATGGATTTCGCTAAAGATGTGTTGTATATCGAAGCGGCGGATCAATATGAGCGTAGAGCGATGCAAACAGTTATGTATAAGTGTGTTATTACACTTGCTAAATTGCTATCACCAATTCTCCCACATACAGCTGATGAGGTATGGGCACATACGCCTGGAGTAGTGGAAGAAAGTGTGCAACTAACGAATATGCCGGAATATGCTGAAATTGCCAAATCTGAGCAATTAGAAGAGAAATGGGAAGCATTCTTACAGCTTCGTGATGATGTTCTCAAAGCATTGGAAATTGCTCGAAATGAGAAAGTCATTGGTAAGTCTTTAGCAGCAAAAATTAGTTTATACGTAAATGTTGAAACGAAAGTATTGTTGGACGATATTACTGAAAATCTAAAGCAGTTATTTATCGTTTCAGGCTTTGAAGTGGCAGGATCTCTTGAAGATGCACCAGAGCATGCACATGCATTTGAGCGTGTAGCAATTGTTGTAGAAAAAGCTGATGGTGAAACATGTGAAAGATGCTGGGTTGTAACTCCGGAAATTGGGAAAGATGAAGAACATCCAACGCTGTGTCTTCGTTGTGCTTCTGTAGTGAAATAGTATTATTAGATAAGGACCCTGGAAGGTATTGATCATTCTTTCAGGGTCTTTGGTAATAATTGTTGGCATCAACAAAGTTAAATGCTAAAATTCAATGGAAAGACTTCTAGAGATTCGGAGGTTTGGAATTGGTATATTATATAATTGCAGTATTTATTGTGGTATTGGACCAGTTTACAAAATGGTTAGTCGTGAAAAATATGGAGCTTGGTGAAAGCATTGTCATAATCAATGACTTTTTCCATATTACCTCTCATCGTAATCGTGGAGCAGCATGGGGGATATTGGAAGGTCAGATGTGGCTCTTTTATATTATTACAATCGTTGTGATTGGCGTCATTATATATTATTTTGAAAAGCATGCAAAAGGTAAACCACTTTTTCAAACTAGTTTGGTTTTTATTCTTGGTGGAGCGATTGGGAATTTTATTGATCGACTTTTCAGGAAAGAAGTAGTAGACTTTCTCGATACATATATTTTCACATATGATTTTCCAATCTTTAATATCGCCGATTCTGCCTTAACAGTTGGAGTATTTCTTATGTTTATACAAATGTTCAAAGAAGGCCGAGAAGAAAAGAGGATAAAGAATGAACAAAATTGACCATCGCATTCTCGAAGAAGAACGTGGATTAAGATTGGATAAAGTGATTACATCATTAAATAAAGAGTGGTCTCGCTCCCAAGTACAGTTATGGATTCGTTCAGGACATGTTGAGGTAAATGGGAATGTAGGAAAATCAAACTATAAATGTGTGATAGATGACCTTATCGTAATTTCCATTCCAGAACCTGAACCATTAGATGTAGAGCCAGAGCAAATGGATTTAGATATTTACTTCGAAGATCAAGACGTTATTGTTGTGAATAAACCAAAAGGGATGGTTGTCCACCCGGCTCCAGGTCATCCTGGAGGAACCCTTGTTAATGGATTACTAGCACATTGTACAGACCTATCTGGGATTAATGGTGTCATGCGCCCAGGTATCGTTCATCGAATAGATAAAGACACATCTGGGCTATTAATGGTTGCTAAAAACGATGTTGCCCATGAAGGTTTAGTAGATCAATTAGTGAAGAAAACAGTTACCCGTAAATACTTTGCCCTTGTTCATGGTGTTATTCCGCATGATCATGGAACAATTGAAGCTCCGATTGGGAGAGACAAGGTGGATCGTCAAAGTATGACTGTCACGGATACTGGTAAAGATGCTGTGACACATTTTACTGTATTGGAACGATTCGAAGAATTTACGTTTGTAGAATGTACATTGGAAACAGGAAGAACACATCAGATTCGTGTTCATTTGAAATATATTGGCTATCCACTTGCTGGTGATCCAAAATATGGCCCGCGTAAAACATTAAAGACAGAGGGGCAAGTCCTTCATGCGGGTATTTTAGGTTTCGTGCACCCACGTTTACAGGAATACATGGAATATTCAGCTCCTTTACCTAATTATATTGATGAACTTTTGGCAGGTTTACGAAATAGAGATTGACAAATAATATAATTAGACTTATAGTAATAATAGTTGAATAAAGCACCTTTAATTTAGTCCCGTGAGACTGAGAAGGATACGAAAACAGAACTGTTGGCATCGAATGCTGATCAGTTACTATGTTTGGGATAAGTATACCCTCTTGCCGTCTACGGTAAGAGGGTTTTTATATGGTGCAAAACTAAAATGGAGTGACATTATATGACTCAAAAAGCAGTCCTTCTTGATGAAAAGGCGATACAAAGGGCATTAACTCGAATTGCTCATGAAATTATTGAACGTAATAAGGGAATTGAAGATTGTGTTTTAGTTGGTATAAAAACTAGAGGCATTCATTTAGCCGCGAGATTAGCAAAAAGAATTGAGAAAATCGAAGGGGAACCTATACCTGTAGGAGAACTGGACATTACTCTTTATCGAGATGACTTATCGATTAAAAATGCGGATGCTGAACCTGAAGTTAAAGGATCAAAAATCCCTGTTGATATTAATAACCAGAAGGTCATTGTCGTTGATGATGTTTTATTTACAGGAAGAACTGTACGTGCAGCAATGGATGCCCTAATGGATATCGGTCGTTCTTCGCAAATTCAACTCGCCGTTCTAGTTGATAGGGGACATCGTGAATTGCCAATTCGTGCAGATTTTATCGGAAAAAACATTCCGACTTCTAATCAAGAACGTATTGTTGTTGAACTAATGGAGACGGATGAACTAGATCAAGTAAGTATATATGAACTGAACTGAATACTTTCCCTTTTAAATGCAGTCCCGAGAGGCTGACAAAGGGGGTAAATGAGGCTTGATTATGCCTCGCGTTTACATACCCTTTTTGTCTGAAATTAGATAAAGAGGTTTTTTTTATCCGAAATTATGTTATGAAGACAGCGGAGGGATACAGATGAAGCACCTCGTCTCTATGAACGATTTATCTAAAGATAAAATTTTAGCGCTTTTACATAGTGCAGAATCATTTGCAAAAGGGGAAGAATGGCACCCGGAAAATAAAAAGTTTGCCGTAAATTTATTTTTCGAACCAAGTACTCGAACGAAATCGAGCTTCGAAATAGCTGAAAGAAAGCTAGGATTAGAAGTTATTCCGTTCGATATTGGTAGCTCTAGTCTTTTAAAAGGAGAGACTCTTTACGATACACTTAAAACTTTAGAATCCATCGGGGTGGATACAGCTATCATCCGCCATGGTGAAGAATCCTATTATCGGAACTTTTTAGATCAACTACAAATTAGTATTGTAAATGCCGGTGATGGCTGTGGACAGCATCCGACTCAATCACTTCTCGATTTATTTACCATCAAGCAGGAGTTCGGAGGATTTAGTGGATTAAAGGTAGCCATTATCGGGGATCTATCACATAGTAGAGTAGCGAAATCAAATCATAAAGCACTTTCTGCATTGGGGGCAGAGGTATTATACTCTGGACCACCAGAATGGTTTGACAGTAATCAATTAAATGCTACCTTTTGTAATATTGATGATGCGGTAGAAACAGCGGATGTAGTAATGTTATTAAGAATTCAGCATGAGCGTCATGAAAGTACGTCTTTTATGACAGCTGATGGTTATCATGCCGAATATGGATTGACAATAGCTAGAGAAAAAAGAATGAAGAAGACGAGTATTATTATGCATCCAGCTCCTGTTAATAGAAATGTAGAAATAGCAGACTCCCTAGTAGAAAGCGAAAAGTCAAGAATTTTCAAGCAAATGGGAAATGGTGTTTTTACTAGAATGGCAGTACTTAAATCAATTCTTGAACTATAAGAGGATGTTCAAAAGTCACCAAATGATAAACGTCGAATTTCTTCGTTGCTCGGTTTTTCCGGTTCTCACGTAGCCATAGGATGGATCTTCTGTTAAGTTCGCTCACGTCCTGTTAGCAACACAGAAGTCAGCACATCCTGTGCAAGTCCGATCCTCAAAACCTTCTCGCCTCGAACTTCTTGTTTCTAATTTGGCGCCTTTTTGAACACTTACTATAAGAAAGGGGAATAAATATGAACTGGTTAATAAGAAATGCAAAAAGTATCGGTGAAGAAAATAATAGAGCGTTAATTGATTTCCGAATAAAAGATGGTATTATCGCAGAAATTGGTGAAAATCTTTCGTCAAATGGTGAGCAAGAGTTTGACGCGAAAGGGATGTCGGTTGCTCCGGGTTTTGTAGACGTACATATACATTTGCGTGAGCCAGGTGGTGAACAAAAAGAAACAATTGAAACAGGTACTAAAGCCGCAGCGAAAGGCGGGTTTACAACCGTTGCTGCAATGCCTAATACAAGGCCGGTTCCGGACAATGCAGAACAAATGGGTTGGTTTGTTAACCAGGTTAAAGAAAGAGGCAGCGTAAAAGTTTTACCCTATGCAGCGATTACTATTCGTCAATTAGGAAAAGAACTAGTGGACTTCGCCGCATTGAAACAAGCTGGAGCTTTTGCCTTTACGGATGATGGGGTTGGGGTGCAGACAGCGGCAACCATGTTTGAAGCAATGAAAAAAGCTGCAGACCTAGATATGGCAATTGTCGCACATTGTGAAGATAACTCACTTATTTATGGCGGATCTGTCCATGACGGTAATTTTTCCAAAGAAAATGGATTTGCCGGAATACCTTCCATATGTGAATCGGTACATATTGCCCGCGATGTGCTACTTGCTGAAGCAGCAGGTTGCCACTACCATGTGTGTCATATTAGCACGAAAGAATCTGTACGAGCAGTGCGGGATGCAAAAAAGGCTGGAATTCGTGTAACAGCAGAAGTAAGTCCGCATCATTTACTTTTATGTGAAGATGATATCCCTGGTGACGATGCTAATTATAAAATGAATCCGCCGCTAAGAAGCAAAGCGGACCAAGAAGCACTTATCGAAGGATTGCTTGATGGAACAATTGATTTTATTGCTACAGATCATGCACCACATACACACGAAGAAAAAAGCCAAGGCATCAAACTTGCACCATTTGGAATAGTCGGTCTAGAAACAGCATTCCCATTGCTTTATACGCATCTAGTAAAAAAAGGTATTTGTAGTATAGAGCAGTTAATTAATTGGTTAACAGTCTTGCCGGCAAAAACATTCCAATTAGAAAGTGGCACGCTTGAAGTCGGTAAGTCGGCTGATATTACATTAATAGATTTGGAAACGGAGAAACAAATTAATCCATCTGACTTTGCGTCAAAAGGGAAAAATACTCCTTTTGGTGGCTGGACATGCCAAGGATGGCCTGCTACTACATTTGTTGATGGAAACTTAAAATGGGCTGAACGGGGTGAGGAACAGTGAAACGTAAACTAATATTAGAAGATGGAACAGTTTTTATCGGCACATCATTTGGTGGTAACAAAGATAATATGGGAGAGGTAGTCTTTAATACTAGTATGACAGGTTATCAGGAAGCCATTTCTGATCCGTCTAATTATGGTCAAATTCTAACATTTAGCTACCCGCTTATCGGTAATTATGGCATTAATCGTGACGACTTTGAGAGCATTCAACCGGTAATCAAAGGTGTAATTGTAAAGGAGGTTGCTGACTACCCGTCTAATTGGAGAAATAACATGTCACTTGATGAATATTTAAAATTAAAAAATATTCCGGGGATAGCTGGTATTGATACACGGATGCTTACAAGACTAATTAGAGATAAAGGTACAATGAAGGGTGCCATTTGCAATCTGGATGAAGAAGATGAAGTTGTATTAGCTAAATTAAAAGCTATCACCTTTCCAGTAGATGAAGTAAAACAAGTAGCAGCAACGAAGCCATATCCAAGCCCAGGTCGGGGGAAAAATGTTGTTGTTGTCGATTTTGGTGTAAAGCATGGAATCCTTCGGGAGCTGACAAAAAGAGGTTGCGATGTAACAGTTGTCCCTTATAACACCCCTGTCGAGGAGATTTGTGCCTTAAGTCCGGATGGTGTATTACTCTCTAACGGTCCCGGTAATCCAATGCATGTGGAGGAAGCTACGGCAATGATCCGCGTGTTGCAAGAAAAAGTTCCGTTATTCGGAATTGGACTTGGTCATCAATTATTCGCAATAGCTAATGGTTGTACTGTAGAGAAAATGAAATTCGGACATAGGGGTTCGAGCTATCCGGTTAAAGACCTAAAAACAGGGAAAATAATATTTACTTCACAAAATCACGGTTATGAAGTGAAAGAGTCATCAATAGATGGCACGCCACTTTCTATTACTCATCGAGCATTGAATGGTGGATCTATTGAAGGAATCGAACATCGGGATTACCTAGCATTTTCAGTCCAGTATCAGCCAGAATCCTCACCAGGCTCTGAAGACGGAAAAATAGTCTTTGATCGTTTTATCCAATTGATCATTAAAAACCAAGGAAAGGTGGAAAATCATGCCTAAACGTACTGATATAGAAAGCATTTTAGTAATCGGATCAGGTCCGATAGTAATAGGACAAGCTGCTGAATTTGATTATGCCGGAACGCAAGCTTGCTTAGCTTTAAAAGAGGAAGGCTATCGAGTAATATTAATCAATTCTAATCCCGCTACAATTATGACAGATACGGAAATCGCTGATGCAGTATATATAGAGCCACTTACTGTCGAATTTGTTAGTCGAATTATTCGCAAGGAAAGACCGGATGCAATTTTACCTACACTTGGTGGTCAAACAGGTCTTAATATGGCAATGGATTTAGCAAAAGCAGGCGTATTGGACGAATG
This sequence comes from Bacillus sp. FSL K6-3431, assembly GCF_038002605.1. NCBI lineage: Bacteria > Bacillati > Bacillota > Bacilli > Caryophanales > Bacillaceae > Bacillus > Bacillus sp. FSL K6-3431. Next base: position 1,219,940 of record NZ_JBBOCT010000001.1, on the reverse strand, counting down.
TAATGTAGAAGTATTAGGTACTAAATTAGCTGCGATCGAACAGGCAGAGGACCGTGATCAATTTAGAGAACTGATGAATACGTTAAATGAGCCTGTTCCAGAGAGCGAAATCATCCATACAATTGAAGAAGCGGTGACGTTTACTGGAAGAATAGGATTTCCTGTGATTGTGCGCCCAGCATATACACTTGGCGGAACTGGCGGTGGAATTTGTCATAACATAGATGAGTTACATGAGATTGTTGCTAGTGGATTGAAGAATAGTCCCGTAAATCAGTGTTTGCTAGAGATGAGTATCGCAGGATTTAAAGAAATAGAATATGAAGTTATGCGTGATTCAAATGATAATGCAATAGTTGTTTGTCATATGGAAAATGTTGATCCAGTCGGTGTTCATACAGGTGACTCGGTTGTAGTAGCACCATGCCAAACATTAAGTGATCGTGAAATACAGATGATGCGCAATGTTTCTTTAAAGTTAATACGTGAACTAGGAATAGAAGGTGGCTGTAATGTTCAGCTCGCTCTAGATCCGCATAGTTTTCAATATTATATTATTGAAGTAAATCCACGGGTTAGTAGATCATCTGCATTGGCATCAAAGGCAACTGGAATCCCAATCGCTAAGCTTGCTGCAAAAATTGCTATCGGATATACATTAGATGAAATCATGAACCCAGTAACAGGTAAAACCTATGCTTGCTTCGAGCCCGTCATTGATTATATCGTAACGAAAATACCAAGATGGCCATTTGATAAATTCGAATCAGCTAATCGTTTGCTCGGTACACAAATGAAGGCAACGGGAGAAGTAATGGCTATTGGCCGGACTTTCGAAGAATCTTTATTGAAAGCAGTCCGTTCCTTAGAAAGCGATGTATATCATTTAGAGCTTAACGGCGCTGATATGATTGATAAATCTGTGTTAGAAAAAGAAATGCGCCATCCGACTGACGAACGACTATTTTATCTTGGCCAAGCATTGAGACAAGGAATTACCATTGAGGAATTGAATGAATGGAGCAAAATTGATCTATTCTTCCTATATAAGATGGAAAAAATTATTAAGTTGGAAAATGAATTAATAGATTGTACATTTGATATCGAAATGGCGCGAAAAGCGAAAGAATATGGATTTGCTGACATCACAATTGCGAAGCTATGGGGGATAAATGAAAAAGAAGTATATGAATGGAGAAAAGAAAATGGCATCATTCCTGTCTATAAAAAAGTAGATACATGTGCTGGAGAATTTGAATCAGATACACCATATTTTTATGGTACATATGAAATAGAGAATGAATCAATAACAACGGATAAAAAAAGTGTGGTAGTACTTGGTTCAGGTCCGATCCGAATTGGTCAAGGGATTGAGTTTGATTATGCGACAGTGCATAGTGTATGGGCAATTCAAGAGGCAGGTTACGAAGCAATTATAATCAATAATAATCCTGAAACAGTTTCTACTGATTTCAGTATCTCAGATAAGTTGTATTTTGAGCCATTAACAATTGAAGATGTCATGCATATTATCGACCTAGAAAACCCTGAAGGTGTTGTTGTACAATTTGGTGGGCAGACGGCGATAAATCTTGCAGCAGATTTGACAGATAGAGGAGTTAAAATCCTTGGAACTTCATTAGAAAGTCTTGATCGCGCAGAAAACCGTGATAAATTTGAACAAGCACTCACTCAATTAGACATTCCTATGCCAAAAGGAAAAACGGCCACTTCAGTAGAAGAAGCTGTTGTAATCGCAAATTCAATTGGATATCCGGTACTCGTCAGACCATCATACGTACTTGGTGGTAGAGCAATGGAAATTGTTTATGAAGAAAATGAATTATTACATTATATGGAAAATGCTGTGAAAATAAATCCAGAACATCCAGTACTAGTTGATCGATATTTAATCGGAAAAGAAATTGAAGTAGACGCCATTTCAGATGGGGAAACTGTACTAATTCCTGGCATTATGGAACATATCGAGCGCGCGGGAGTCCACTCTGGTGACTCGATTGCTGTATACCCACCTCAAAATGTAAGTGAAGCGATGAAAAAGAAAATTGTAGATTATACGATTAGATTGGCAAAAGGATTAGAAATCATCGGGTTATTGAATATCCAATATGTTATTTCTAACGATGAATTATATGTGATTGAAGTAAATCCACGTTCAAGTAGAACAGTACCATTCTTGAGTAAAATTACAGGAATTCCAATGGCAAATGTGGCAACGAAAGTGATTCTTGGTGAATCTCTAACGTCACTAGGTTATGAAACAGGCATTGCACCAGAAATGAATGGGGTATACGTGAAAGTCCCTGTGTTCTCCTTTGCTAAACTAAGAAGAGTAGATATTACATTAGGGCCTGAAATGAAATCAACTGGTGAAGTAATGGGGAAAGATACGACAATGGAAAAAGCCCTATATAAAGGACTAGTCGCATCAGGAATGGAAATTAAAAGTTATGGTACGGTATTAATTACCGTTTCCGATAAAGATAAACAAGAAGCAACTGAAATCGCAAAACGCTTTTCAGACATTGGTTATCGGATCATTGCGACAAGCGGCACAGCGGATACGATTGCTAGCACTGGTGTAAAGGTAGAAGTCGTTGGGAAGATTGGTTCCGAGGGACCTACCTTAATTGATGTAATTAGACAAGGAAAAGCACAACTAATCATCAATACTTTAACAAAAGGAAAACAGCCTCAGCGTGATGGATTTAAAATCCGCAGAGAATCTGTAGAAAATGGAGTTCCATGCTTAACTTCACTCGATACGGCCGTAGCCATCCTTGGTGTATTGGAATCAATGGTCTTTTCAGCAGAAGCGATGTCGAGTGGAGGAGCTGGGCAGAAAGAGGCGATCAACATATGATTCAAAAGGAAAATATGAGGATAATCTCGCAGCAACAGCTAGCTAAAGATATTTATGAACTGACATTAGAAGGTGAAATGGTTGGAGATATGAAAGAGCCCGGTCAATTTGTCCATATTCGGACAAACCCGGGTCTCGATCCGCTTTTACGCAGACCAATTAGCATTGCTTCGATAGACCAAGAGAATAATCGTTTTACTATTATTTATCGTGCAGAAGGAAAAGGTACGCAATTGCTAGCAATGAATATGGCCGGTGGGCAAGCAGATGTATTAGGTCCACTTGGTAATGGTTTCCCACTTAACGAAGTGACGGAGAATCAAACGGCACTTTTAGTTGGCGGAGGCATTGGTGTACCGCCGTTATACGAATTGTCTAAACGCCTCAATGCCCAAGGTGTTCGAACTATCCATGTATTAGGCTTTGAAACAGCGGATAAAGTATTTTATGCTGATCAATTTGCGGATCTAGGAGAAACATTTATTACAACTGTCGACGGGACTAGTGGAACGAAAGGTTTTGTGACAAATGTAATTGATGAATATCAATTTAACTTTGATATTTTATATTCCTGTGGGCCAACGCCGATGTTAAAAGCGTTGGAAGACCGTTTTAGTGAACGAAAAGCGTACTTGTCTTTCGAACAACGAATGGGTTGTGGCATTGGTGCTTGCTTCGCGTGTGTTTGCCATGTAGCAGATGATCCGGCAAGTTATATAAAAGTGTGTAGCGATGGTCCTGTATTTCCAATCGGAAAGGTGGTTTTATGATGGATCGTTTACGAGTAGAATTACCCGGATTATCGTTGAAAAATCCAGTGATGCCAGCATCCGGCTGTTTTGGTTTTGGAAAAGAGTTTAGTCAGTTATATGATCTTAATTTACTTGGAGCTATTATGATTAAAGCGACTACTTTTGAACAGCGATTCGGGAATCCGACTCCACGAGTTGCCGAAACTGCTGCTGGTATGTTGAATGCAATTGGATTGCAAAACCCAGGCCTATCGGGCGTAATGACGAACGAATTGCCATGGCTAGAGCAATTTGATGTTCCAATCATTGCCAACGTTGCTGGTTCAGAGACAGAAGATTATGTAGAGGTAGCAAAACAAATTTCTACGGCTCGAAATGTACATGCAATTGAGTTAAATATATCTTGTCCGAACGTAAAAAAAGGTGGAATTGCTTTTGGGACTGTTCCAGAAGTGGCTTATGAATTAACTAAGCAGGTAAAGGAAGTATCGACAGTTCCGGTCTATGTAAAATTATCTCCGAATGTAGCAGATATTGGTAGCATGGCACAAGCAGTGGAAGAAGCAGGTGCGGATGGTCTGACAATGATTAATACATTACTTGGGATGCGCATCGATTTGAAAACAGGTAAACCGATTTTAGCGAATAAAAGCGGGGGATTATCTGGACCGGCAATTAAACCGGTTGCGATCCGGATGATTTATGAAGTAAGCCAAAAAGTAAATATCCCAATTATAGGAATGGGTGGAATTGAGTCGGTTGATGATATTATCGAGTATTTCTATGCGGGGGCAAGTGCAGTTGCTGTTGGCACATTAAATTTCACAGATCCGTTTATTTGTCCAAACTTAATAGAACAACTTCCTGGCAAACTTGATGAATTAGGTGTTACACATATTTCGGAATTAGTTGGAAGGAGTTGGAAGTAATATGGTACATAAACCAATCATTGCTCTTGATTTTCACGATAGAGCTACTGCTGAGCAGTTTCTAAAGCAATTTGTAGATGAGAAACTATTCGTAAAAGTAGGGATGGAGCTTTATTATCAAGAAGGCCCACCTTTATTAAAATGGTTAAAAGAGCAAGGTCATGATATTTTTCTAGATTTAAAATTGCACGACATCCCTAATACTGTTTATCGAGCAATGAAAGTATTAGCTGGTTTTCAGGTAGATATCGTAAATGTTCATGCTGCAGGTGGTTTAGCGATGATGCAAGCAGCTTTAAAAGGCTTGGAAGAAGGTACCCGAAGTGGGTACACGAGACCAAAGTTGATTGCTGTCACGCAATTGACGAGTACGAGTGAGTCGGAAATGCAAAAGCAGCAATTAATCACTGTCCCATTGAAAGACTCTGTCATTCATTATGCGCAACTTGCGAATGAAGCTGGATTAGATGGAGTCGTTTGCTCAGCATTAGAAGCAAGTGCAATTGCTAAAGCGACACATCCAACATTTTTACGGGTAACACCTGGTATCCGTATGCTTGGTGATACAGCCGATGATCAAAAGCGAATCGTTTCTCCGAGTCAAGCACGAACGTATGCAGCATCAATGATTGTCGTTGGCAGATCAGTCACACAAGCTGAGAATCCAGTATCTGCCTATCGAAAATTGCTATTAGAATGGAGTGGAAATAATGAATAATGAAAATGCAGAGCAACTTGCGCTTCAACTTCTTGAGATTGAAGCAGTTTTTTTACGCCCAAATGAACCATTTACATGGTCCTCAGGATTGAAGTCACCGATTTATTGTGATAATCGTTTAACACTCTCCTATCCCCGTTTAAGAAAAGACATTGCGTCTGGCCTAGTAAAAATAATTAAACAAAATTTTCCTGAGGTAGAGGTAATTGCGGGTACCGCAACTGCAGGAATCCCTCATGCTGCATGGGTTAGTGATCTACTTGATCTACCAATGTGCTATATACGCTCTTCAGCGAAAAGTCATGGCAAAGGAAATCAAATTGAAGGCAAAGCACTCGCTGGACAGAAGATAGTTATCATTGAAGATTTAATTTCAACTGGTGGAAGTGTGATCAATGCAGCCGAAGCACTGCGCTTAGCTGGTTGTGAAGTGTTAGGTGTCGCAGCGATATTTTCGTATGAATTAGATAGAGGGAAAGAATTATTAGCAACAGCAAATATTCAGGTAAAATCTCTAATTGGCTATTCCGATCTAATCAATATTGCGCTTGCAAAAAAACTAATCAAAGAAAAAGATGCCATCACACTTAGAGACTGGCGAATAGACCCAGAGGTATGGGGGAAACAATGAAAAAAGGCTGATATCAGCCTTTTTTCATTGTTGTGATTATATCCTCATTCGGTGTTACGTATACCGTCTGTTGTTGGTCGTATATAACAAAACCTGGTTTAGAACCATTTGGCTTTTTAACATGTCTTATTTTAGTGAAATCAACAGGTACTGCCGATGAACTTTTTGCTTTACTAAAGTAGGCAGCAAGATTAGCTGCTTCAAGAATGACTTCTTCACTTGGCTCAGAGCTTTTAATCACAACATGTGAACCTGGTATATCTTTCGTATGAAGCCATATATCATCACGGCGTCCTATCTTATTCGTTAAATAATCATTTTGTTTATTATTTTTCCCGACGAAAATTTCAGTATCATCGCTAGCGATATACTTTTCCACAACCGGTTTTGCTGAAATATTTTTCTTTTGTCCTCTTTTTTGTCGCAACCGGATATACCCTTCTTCAGCCAATTCTTCCCGTATTTCTTCGATATCTTTCGTCGCTGCTGATGAGATTTGCTGTAGCAATCCTTCAAAATAATTAATCTCATCCAGTGCTTTTTCAATTTGTACTTTGACAATCTGTAAGGCTGTTTTTGCTTTCTGATATTTTGAAAAATATTGTTGAGCATTTTCTGCCGGATTTTTCCGTGGATTAAGTGGAATGGTTATTTCTTTTCCTGCTTCATCATAATAATTAATGACATTTATTTCTTGCATACCTTTTTTTACGAGATGCATATTAGCTGTAAGTAATTCTCCAAGTAATTGGTAATGTGAAGCATTTTCCGCTTTTTTTAGCGTAGTTTCAAGTTTTTTAACTTTTGTTTCATTTTTTTCCTTTTCATTTTTCATTAGCCTTTCAAGATCATATGCTTGCTGTTTCACGCGATCACGAACAGCTTTTCCAAAATAAAATCGATCTAGCATCTCACTTAAAGAAGCAAATGATTTATACTCTCCTTTAAGATGAATGAGCGGGACTAAATAAAAGAATTCTTTACCTTCAGCCGTAGTGACGGTTGGTTGATAATCATGTGCACTGAGCTTTTCCATGTATGTTATAAATGTTGGTGGAAGGGTTTCCCTATTAGCCAATCCGGCTTGAAAAATGATTTCCTTCGCTAAAAGTGGCGACATGCCAGCAAAACTGGCAACTAATTGTTTGTCTAGCTTTCCACTATTAAAGTTTAAAGCCTTTAATACATCATCATTATTTGCTTCTAAGGGCTCTAGCTTCTCTTGAGGCGGTGGTGAAATATAGGTAGAGCCAGGCAAGATTGTTCGGTAACTGTTAATTGAAGCAGGAATATGTTTAATACTGTCAAGGATCATTTCCTTTTCTTGATCAACAAGAATGATATTACTATGTCTTCCCATAATTTCTATAAATAATTGTTTATAAGACACATCCCCAAGTTCGTTTCGGCCTTTTAAATCGAACACAATAATACGATCCATACCGATTTGCCGGATATTTTCGATGATTGCTCCTTCTAAATGCTTCCTAAGTAACATACAAAACATTGGTGGCTCGTTCGGGTTTTCTAAAAGATCGTTTGTTAATTGTATACGTGCATATGTCGGATGTGCTGAAATAAGTAATCTGTGATTTTTTCTATTCATTCTAATTGTAAAAATAAGTTCGTTTTTAAAAGGCTGGTGGATTTTATTAATCTTTCCTCCGCCAATTGTTTCTGCCAGTTCCCTCGTCATAGCTCTTGTGAAAAATCCATCAAATGACATGATTAACATCCTTTACTCTATATAATTTCTTCCGCTACGTTCCGATAATAAAAATTATATCATGAATCACTCTGACACTGAATATGCTTCCTATTATAGAGGACAACTTGTCGAGAGGAAAGTGAGTGATAGACACATGAAGTATCATGAGATGGAACAGGCTGAAATAGAACGAGTACTGAATACAAATGTATCAAATGGCATGTCAAGCAAAATTGTAGAGAATAGAAGGAAGAAGTATGGATGGAATGAACTATCTGAAGGTGAGAAGCAATCAGCCATTCTTCTGTTTTTTAGTCAATTTAAAGATTTTATGGTGCTTGTTCTGCTTGGGGCGACACTTGTATCAGGATTACTCGGCGAATATATTGATGCCATCGCAATTATGGCGATTGTATTTATCAATGGTATTTTAGGTTTTTTTCAAGAAAGAAAAGCGGAGAAATCTTTAGAGGCATTAAAAAGTTTATCAGCGCCACAAATTTTATTATTACGAGAAGGTATATGGGTAAAAACTGATTCACGTGATGCGGTCCCAGGAGATATTATTAAGTTTGCAACTGGTGATAAAATTGGTGCCGATATAAGAATCTTGATCGCTAATAATTTAGAGATAGAGGAATCAGCCTTAACGGGAGAATCTATCCCAACAACCAAAACGACCCATCCAATTTTAGGTATACAACCTAGTTTAGGCGACTTAAGCAATATGGCCTTTATGGGGACTCTGGTTACGCGGGGTAATGGAATTGGAATAGTAACAGCAACTGGTATGACAACTGCGATGGGGAAAATTGCTGATATGATTCAATCAGTCAATGCACTAATTACTCCATTACAAAGAAAATTGGAACAGCTAGGAAAAATCTTAATTACAGTAGCGTTACTTCTTACGTTATTGGTTGTCATAGCAGGAATATATCACGGTCATGATGCATATACAATGTTTCTCGCAGGTGTGTCATTAGCAGTAGCTGCGATTCCAGAAGGACTACCCGCAATTGTAACAGTAGCATTGTCGCTAGGTGTCCAGCGGATGATAAGGCAAAAAGCAATTGTGCGTAAGTTACCAGCCGTAGAAACATTAGGCTGTGCATCTGTTATATGCTCCGATAAGACTGGAACGATGACGCAGAATAAGATGACAGTGACACATTTATGGAGCAGTGGAAAAATTAGAAATATGACTGCCGATACTGAGTCAAGTAATGAGTGGGCAGTAGAGAATGAAATGAAGCAATTACTTACATTCGGTGTTCTTTGTAATAATTCCACTATTAAAATACTAGGGGAAGAAACTGTTATTGATGGTGATCCAACAGAAGGTGCCTTACTCATGTCAGCACACCAAGCGGGTATTCAACAAAATATAATAAGGCAACAATTTTCTATAGAAAAAGAATATCCGTTTGATTCGTCACGTAAATTGATGAGTGTGATTGTTAAAGATAGTCATGGGAAGCGGTTTATTATAACAAAAGGGGCACCGGATGTCCTAATTGAAAAAAGTGAATCAATTTTATGGAATGGAAAACAACGATTATTAAATAGTGAGCTTCAAAATGAAGTGAAAAATGCTGTAAATGAGCTAGCTGGAGAGGCATTAAGAACAATAGCAGTTGCGTTTAAACCATTGCATACAAATGTTTTTCCACAACGAGAACAAGAGGTTGAAAAGGGTCTGACATTTATTGGATTGCAGGGTATGATTGATCCACCTCGACCAGAAGTTAAAAAGGCAGTGGAGGAATGTAGACAGGCAGGAATTAAAACAGTCATGATTACAGGCGATCATGCTGCAACTGCACACGCAATTGCGAAGCAATTAGGCATTCTAAATGTGGATGATCAAGTGATGGATGGGCAAGCCTTAAATGAATTATCGATTGAAGAGCTTGAAGAGAAGGTCGAGCATATCGCTGTATTCGCAAGGGTCACACCTGAACATAAGTTGAAAATTGTTACAGCTTTGCAGAATAAAGGGCATATTGTAGCAATGACTGGAGACGGCGTTAATGATGCGCCTGCAATCAAAGCAGCGGATATTGGTATCTCGATGGGAATCACTGGGACGGATGTTGCTAAAGAGGCTTCGTCGCTCATTTTATTAGATGATAATTTTGCAACAATTAAAGCGGCGATAAAAGAAGGTCGAAATATTTATGAAAACATCCGAAAGTTCATTCGTTATTTACTGGCCTCAAATGTAGGTGAAATCCTTGTTATGCTGTTTGCCATGCTTTTGTCGTTGCCACTCCCACTTGTTCCGATTCAAATACTATGGGTGAACTTAGTGACAGATGGATTACCTGCTATGGCTTTAGGTCTTGACCAACCTGAAGAAAATGTGATGAAGAGAAGGCCTCGGCATCCAAAGGAAGGGGTATTCTCAAGAAAATTAGGATGGAAGATTGTTTCCCGAGGATTTTTAATAGGGATAGTCACATTAATCGCTTTTATCGTTGTTTATTATCGAGATATGAATAATCTCCCATATGCGCAAACAATTGCTTTCTCGACACTTGTTATGGCCCAGCTTATACATGTATTTGATTGTAGAAGCGAGGTCTCTGTATTTTCTAGAAATCCGTTTGGCAATAAATATCTTGTTGCAGCCGTAGTATCTTCTATTGTTTTGCTGTTGGCAGTTATTTATATACCAGTTTTACAACCTATCTTCCATACCGTGCCAATCTTATTAAGTGACTGGCTGCTAATTATTGGAATGAGTGCAATACCAACATTTTTGCTTGCGGGTTCATTTATTTTTCAAAAAAAGGCTAAAGCTTAACAGATTTAAGTGAGTTTTCGACAAAAAACTTCTGATGCTTTGAACTGGTATTAAAAATGTGATATAATTTTAGGGTGATAGAGGCTCCTCTATTGCCTTTTTTATTGGGATCTATCAGGAAGTAAATAAAGTAATAAAATGTAAATATTTAAAAAAGTATTAAAATCTCTAAAAATTGGCAAAAATAATTGATAGTTTACTGGAGGGGCAATATGTTAATCAAGCTTTTGAATATCGGATTTGGTAATATTGTTTCCGCTAATCGAATCATATCAATTGTCAGTCCAGAATCAGCGCCGATCAAACGAATCATTCAGGATGCACGTGATCGTGCAACTTTAATAGATGCTACATATGGAAGAAGGACAAGAGCTGTAATTATTATGGATAGTGAACATGTGATCCTTTCAGCAGTCCAACCTGAAACTGTTGCCCAACGTTTGTTCGGGAAGGATGATCATGAGGAAGGGTAGGAACGATTAACTATGAAAGAAAAAGGATTGCTAATTGTGCTTTCCGGTCCTTCTGGAGTCGGTAAAGGTACGGTGAGAGAAGCAGTATTTTCTCGTTCGGACGCTAAATTTGAATATTCTATTTCGATGACAACGAGAAAACCACGCCAAGGAGAAGTGGATGGTGTAGATTACTTTTTTAAAAGTCGGGAAGAATTTGAACAATTGATTGCTGAAGGAAAGCTTCTAGAACATGCTGAGTACGTTGGAAATTACTATGGTACACCTGTAGATTATGTGAAAGATACATTAGATTCTGGTAAAGATGTATTTTTGGAAATTGAAGTCCAGGGTGCAAAGCAAGTACGTGAGAAAATTCCTGAAGGATTATTTATCTTCCTGATGCCACCTAGTTTAAATGAGCTTGAAAGTCGTATTGTCGGGCGTGGTACAGAGTCTGTTGACTTAATACATAATCGGATGGAAGCAGCGAGAAAAGAAATTGAATTGATGAGTTTATATGATTTTATCGTAGAAAATGATAATGTAGACTTAGCAGTAGATCGAATAAATGCGATTGTGCAGGCTGAGCATTTGAGAAGTGAACGCATCGCAGGGAAATATATAAAAATGCTGGAGGTTAAATGACCATGTTATATCCATCTATTGATGAATTATTAAAAGTAATCGACTCCAAATATTCTCTTGTGACAATCTCAGCTAGAAGAGCGCGTCAATTCCAAATCGATGAGGATCCATTATTAGAAAAGTATTTATCTAATAAATATGTTGGAAAATCTTTAGAAGAAATTTACGATGGCGTATTGAAAATTAAGAAATCAAGTGATCAAGACTGAAATTTGCATTAGTAAAGCAAGGAATAGGCTTATAGCTAAAAATAAAAGTCTATAGTTCTCCCTAATACAATGAAAAGGCAACCTACGTATAGGTTGCCTTTTCTAATCCTCCGAGTTCATAATAAAACGAAGACATATATGGTGGAAATTAACGAGTAAAAAGTGAGGGATTAACATGTTAACAGGAAAAAATATATTATTATGTGTATCTGGAGGCATTGCTGTATATAAAGCTGTAGCATTAACAAGTAAGCTCGTACAGGCTGGTTTTGAAGTAAAAGTAATCATGACTGAATCAGCTTGTAAGTTTGTTACCCCACTCACCTTTCAAGCATTATCTAGAAATGAAGTATATACGGATACATTTGCGGAACTAGAACCGTCCTCGATATCGCATATTGATGTAGCCGATTGGGCAGATTTAATCATTGTTGCTCCAGCAACAGCAAATATTATTGGTAAAATGGCGAATGGCATTGCTGATGATATGCTCCTTACTACACTGCTTGCAACAACTGCACCTGTATGGATCGCTCCCGCGATGAACGTCCATATGTACGATCATCCGGCCGTGAAAAAGAATATTAGCACGCTTTTTGACTACGGATTTAGATTTATTGAGCCTGGAGAAGGATATTTAGCTTGCGGGTATGTTGGAAAGGGTAGACTAGAAGAACCTGAAGTAATCGTAGATACTATTCAATCATTTTTTTCTCAAGAGCAAATATTAAAAGGAAAAAGACTATTAATTACAGCAGGGGCAACGAAGGAAAAATTAGACCCCGTTCGATATTTTACAAATCGTTCCAGTGGGAAAATGGGTTATGCTTTAGCTGAGGAAGCAAGTAAAATGGGTGCTGATGTAACCCTGATTTCTGGAGCTGAAGGTTTGCCTATACCTAGCAATGTGGACTTAGTTAAAGTCAGCACAGCTGAAGAGATGTACAATGAGTCAATGACGTATTTTAAACATGCAGACATCGTAATTAAAAGTGCTGCTGTTGCTGATTATCGTCCTAAAAACATCTCTTCAGAGAAGATGAAAAAGAAAACAGGAAATTTAATCATAGAAATGGAAAGAACGAAGGATATTTTGTTGGAAATGGGCGTGAAGAAGGAGCAACAATTTCTCGTGGGTTTTGCAGCTGAAACAAATAATGTAGAGCATTATGCAAGAAAAAAACTACAGAAAAAAAATGCAGATATGATAATTGCTAATGATGTGACTGCTGAGGGCGCCGGTTTTGCAGGTGATTCAAACATTGTCACTATTTTTCATAAGGACAATTCAGCAAGAAAATTACCACTTTTAAGTAAACATGAAACTGCAAAACAAATATTGATGGAGATTGTCCTTAAGTTAGGAGCTGACTAAGAAACATGAATATCGCTACTGTGATTGTTGATGTTCCTGCCCTTGGGACCGATAGAGAATTTGATTATCTTATTCCGGAAAACTGGTTAGGAATTATTGAGCCCGGTATGCGAGTTGCGGTTCCATTTGGACCGCGTACGATCCAAGGATACGTCACGGGTCTTAAAAACAATACGAATATATCGAAATTAAAAGAGATTAAGGAACCACTGGATTTAACTCCTGTGTTAAATAATGAACTACTTTCATTAGGAAAATGGCTTGCAAAAGAGTCTTTATCATTCCAAATTGCCGCCTATCAAGCAATGCTTCCTGCCGCAATGAAAGCGAAATATGAAAAAAAGATACGACGATTACATGAAAATACACATCCAGACCTTGATCAGATTTTTAACGGTAAAAATGAAATCACTTGGGAAGATGCGGAAAGCCAAAAGCTGCTTCCTATTTTGCATAAAGAAATAAAAAACGGTCATGCGGAAGTTATATATTCTGTTAAAAGTCGTGCAGGAAAAAAAACGATTAGAATACTAACACTGAAAATGGAAAATGTGGAAATGAAGAAATTAGTCGATTCACTTCACTCCAGCGCCTCTAGGCAAAAGCAAGTGTTGGAATACGTTTTAGAGAATCCTGCTGAAAAGTATAGTGTGAAACAACTGATGGAAGATACTGCTGTCTCACAGTCGACGATCAAAACATTAGTCAATAAAGGTGTCTTCACAGAAATACAAGAGGAAATTTACCGTGATCCTTATGCACATAAATCTTTTGTACCGACAAATCCACTCCCTTTAACAAGCCAACAGCAGGCAGCTATTATTCCAGTGCTTCATTCAATTGAAACTGAAAAGCATGAGACTTTTCTTTTATTTGGGGTTACTGGTAGTGGTAAAACGGAAATATATTTACAATCAATCCAATCTGTTTTGGAAAAGGGGAAAGACGCGATCGTATTAGTGCCGGAGATTGCGTTAACTCCACAAATGGTTGATCGTTTTAAAAGTCGATTTGGTGATGATGTAGCTGTTCTGCACAGCGGGTTATCTATTGGAGAAAAGTATGATGAGTGGCGGAAAATCCAACGGAAAGAAGCGAAGGTTGTCGTTGGTGCACGATCCGCAGTTTTTGCTCCTTTAGAAAATATCGGTATTATTATTATTGACGAAGAACATGAAACTAGTTATAAACAAGAGGAAGCCCCCCGGTACCATGCAAGAGATATCGCGATTCAAAGGGCGCTCTTTCATCAATGTCCTGTTATGCTTGGTAGTGCTACCCCTTCACTTGAATCTTTTGCAAGAGCAAAAAAAGGAGTTTATAAGCTCCTAACGCTATCGAAGCGGATGAATGATAGAGACCTTCCACCAGTTTCGATTGTGGACATGCGTGAAGAAATGCGTAGCGGAAATCGCTCCATGTTTTCTAAAGAGCTATTTGCAAAGATGGAGGAACGTATCGCCAAAAAGGAACAAATCATTTTATTTCTGAATCGTCGGGGCCATTCATCCTTTATGATGTGCCGAGATTGCGGCTATGTCATGCAATGTCCCCATTGTGATATATCATTAACATATCACCAATTCTCAAATGAGATGAAATGTCATTATTGTGGTTTCGATACGGCTGTTCCGCAGACATGTCCAGAGTGTTCAAGTACGCATATTCGCTATTTCGGTACGGGAACACAAAAAGTCGAAGAAGAATTACTAAAGCTTTTACCGGAAGCCAGAATCGTCCGCATGGATGTTGATACGACTGGAAGAAAGGGCGCACATGAAAAACTTTTAGATCGATTTCAGTCTGGTAAAGCGGACATATTACTTGGCACACAGATGATAGCCAAGGGACTCGACTTTCCAAATGTAACTCTTGTTGGAGTATTAAGTGCAGATACAATGCTGCATTTGCCTGACTTCAGAGCAGGTGAAAAAACATTTCAATTACTTACTCAAGTGAGTGGCAGAGCGGGAAGGCATGAATTAGTTGGTGAAGTAGTTATTCAAACATATACACCAGAACACTATAGTATCCAACTTGCTGGTTTGCAAGACTACGAGCGTTTTTATCAACAAGAAATGGTTATGCGGAAAGTTGGATCATATCCTCCTTTTTATTTCCTAGCAATGATTACTGTCAGTCATGAGGATTTGATGAAAGCATATGCCACTACAGATAAAATAGCTAAATACATGGGGACTAAAATTTCCAAGGAGGCAATAATGCTCGGACCTGTTGCCTCTTCGATTCCGCGGATAAATGATAGATATCGATACCAATGTTTGATAAAATACAAACATGAACCAGAATTAAACGAGGCCTTAAAAAAAGTATTAGAACATTATCAGCAGCAATATATAAAAGAAGGTTTGACAATTTCAATCGATGTTAATCCTTATATGATGATGTAGTTAAGGATCAACGGCTAAGAGCGCCACATCGTGTGGCAACGCCCTTAGGACTCGCATCGTGTGAGCCCAAGCGGAAGCGCCCGTTAAGCGACGTACGACTTAATGATCATCGGTTAAGATCGCCATGTCCTGTGGCAACACCGATGTTGACTTATCGTAGGAAGAATCGTGAAGTTTGCAGCTGGGCGCAGGAGCTAGACAAATAAGGAATAACGGCTAAGATCGCTAGGAGAAGTGGCAGTTTTAGTCAAGGGACCTTAATTGAAAAAACTGTTTAAGTAAAGGGATATTAAATCAAATAAGATAATAAAATGAATAGATTGGAAAGTAGTGATATGAAATGACAAAAATTATCTTTATGGGAACGCCTGATTTTTCAGTTCCAATCTTGCGTAGATTAATTACTGATGGATATGATGTGATTGCAGTTGTTACACAGCCAGATAGACCTGTAGGGCGAAAAAGAACATTAACGCCAACGCCGGTAAAAATGGAGGCAGCGCATCACAATATACCTGTATTTCAACCCGAAAAAATACGTACTCCGGAAGAAACGGATAAAATTTTAGCACTGAAGCCAGACTTAATCGTTACAGCCGCTTATGGGCAAATTTTACCTGCCGCGATTTTAGAAGCGCCACAATTAGGTTGTATAAATGTACATGCTTCATTACTGCCGGAACTCCGTGGTGGGGCACCAATACATTATGCTATTTTAGAAGGAAAAACTAAAACTGGAATCACGATTATGTATATGGTAGAGAAGCTTGATGCAGGAGATATCATTAGTCAAAATGAAGTTTTAATAATGGATGAAGATGATGTAGGTACCATGCATACAAAACTAAGTGAAATTGGGGCAGAATTATTAGCAAAAACCCTGCCTGATTTAATTGCGGGGAAAATAATAGCTCATCCGCAAAAAGATGATGCTGCTACATATGCTTATAATATTAAACGAGAACAAGAAAAAATAAATTGGACTGATCAAGGGGAAGTTATTTTCAATCAAGTGCGGGGACTTTGTCCATGGCCAGTCGCTTATACGACTTTAGCTGGACAAGTGCTTAAAATATGGAAAGCAAGTAAGGTTGTACTAGCAAACCCACTTGATCCTGGGATGATTGCCGAAGTGGCTGAAGACGGATTTATTATTTCGACCGGCAATAATATAGGAATTAAAGTGATGGAACTGCAACCTGCAGGCAAAAAGAAAATGTCTGCGGAACAATATTTAAGAGGAGCCGGTACGGAAATAAGGGTTGGCCTCAGAATGGGAAAAACGGATGAATAAAAAAAATGTGCGAGAAGCTGCTTTAGAAATACTTGAAGCGATTGATAAACACCAATCATACAGTAATCTTCTGTTAAATCAAGTGATTAAAAAACAAAAAATCACAGGTCCAGATACAGGGCTATTAACAGAAATAGTGTATGGAACAATCCAACGAAAAATGACAATTGACTTTTATCTTCAACCTTTTCTAAAAAAGAAGATAGACGACTGGGTTCGCATACTTCTAAGAATGTCACTATACCAGATGGTATATTTAGATAAAATACCTGATCGGGCAATTATTTTTGAATCTGTTGAAATTGCAAAAAAACGTGGACATAAAGGAATAGCTGGACTAGTAAATGGCATTTTACGGTCTGTACAAAGGCAAGGCTTACCAAGCTTGGAAACAATCGCAGATCCATTAGAGCGACTTGCAATTGAAACGAGCCATCCTCAGTGGCTTATAGAGAGATGGGTAGCGCAATTTGGTATCGATACGACGAAAACTATGTGCGAGGAAAATTTAATAGCTCCTATGCAATCAGCTAGAGTCAATATGACAAAAGCAACAAGAGATGAAGTCATGAAGATGCTTGATGCAGAGGGTTTTGCTGTCCAGCCTAGTCCGATTATACCTGAAGCGATTAAGGTAATGAAAGGTAATCTAGTTGATTCTGATGCATACCGACAAGGATATATAACGATCCAAGATGAAAGTTCGATGGCTGTCGCGCATGCACTTGAAATAGCTCCAAATATGAAGATCCTTGATGCATGTGCTGCACCTGGAGGTAAGACTGGGCATATTGCCGAGGTATTAGATGGAACCGGTATAGTAGAAGCGCTTGACCTTCATCCACATAAAGTAAAGCTGATTCTAGAAAATACGAAGCGACTTGGCTTACAAAATATTGTGACGAAGGCAATGGACAGTCGACAAGCTGGACAAGAGTATGAACAAGACTATTTTGATCGTATTCTTATAGATGCTCCCTGTTCTGGATTAGGTGTTCTTCGCCGAAAACCTGATATTAAATACACGAAAACAATTAATGATATTCAATCTTTAGGGTCGGTACAACAATCTATTTTAGATGCTGTTGCCCCTTTAGTGAAAAAAACAGGATTATTAGTATATAGTACATGTACAGTAGATAATGATGAGAATATTCAAACTGTGGAAAAGTTTATACAAAGACATCCCGAATTTGAACCACATCCTTTGCAGCTTCCAGAAAGTTTAACTGCATTGCAAGGTGAACACAAACATATGCTACAAATATTTCCGCAGGATTTTGGAGGAGACGGCTTTTTTATCTCATGTTTTCTAAAAAAATAGAAAAACAATATAGCGGTTCGGCAATAGCATGGCCATGCTGTTAGAGAAGCGTATTGAGGAAAAGAGGTAGTATAGTTATGACAGTAATTTATAAAACGGATAAAGGAAAAGTACGGCTCCAAAATGAAGACAGTGGCGGTGTCTTTTTAAATGAAAATGGCAAAGTTCTTGCGGTTATTGCTGATGGTATGGGAGGTCATAACGCTGGTGAGGTAGCAAGCGGGATAGCAGTAAATACGCTTGAAGAACTGTGGAGCGAGGAGAAAAAGACGTTAACTCCAGAGCAGGCAGAAAACTGGTTTTTAACGAATGTGTCTGAAGTGAATGAAAAAATATTTAAACATGCACAAGAAAATAAAGAATGTGAAGGCATGGGTACTACCATTGTAGCTGCTATTTGTACAGAGCTGTTTGCCACAATTGTCAATATAGGGGATAGTCGCTGTTATATACTGAATGAAACGGGATTCAAGCAATTGACAGAAGATCACTCGCTCATTAATGAACTGATTAAAACAGGTCATATTTCGCGTGAGGAAGCTGAGTTGCATCCAAGAAAAAACGTTTTAATGAAAGCATTGGGAACAGAACAGATCATTGATATGGACATCACAACGATTACATTTGAAGAAGGCGACAAAATATTGCTATGCTCGGATGGCTTATCAAATAAAGTATCGAATACTGAAATAGAAAATATTTTAAAAGATGTGAATCCACTAGCTAAAAAGGCTGAACTTTTAATTGATATAGCAAATCAAAATGGTGGAGAAGATAATATATCTTTAGCGATTATCGAATATGATTCCTGCATTGAAAGCAGGTGTGAAGAATGTTGATTGGCCGCAGAATTAGCGGACGCTATAAAATTCTCAGAATGATTGGCGGAGGGGGCATGGCAAATGTCTACTTAGCTCATGATATCATCCTCGAACGAGAAGTTGCAGTGAAAGTTCTTAGATTAGATTTTGCAAACGAAGATGAATTTATTCGCCGATTTCAAAGAGAAGCGCAAGCTGCTACAAGTTTGAACCACGAAAATATCGTCAATATTTATGATGTGGGAGAAGAAAGTGATATTTATTACATAGTGATGGAATATGTTGATGGAACGACATTAAAGCAATTCATTCAACAAAATCATCCTGTATCGATCGAAAAAACAATCGATATTATGAAACAGTTAACCTCAGCAGTGACTCATGCCCATCAAAATCATATTGTGCATCGAGATATCAAACCACAAAATATATTAATTAATCATGATGGCGAGGTCATGATTACTGACTTTGGTATTGCGATGGCGTTAACTTCCACTTCAATAACAAAAACAAATGCAGTTTTAGGCTCTGTTCATTATTTATCACCTGAACAAGCGCGTGGCGGAATGGCGACAAAAAAATCTGATATTTACTCGATAGGTATTGTTATGTTTGAATTATTGACGGGACGACTTCCTTTTTCTGGTGAGTCGGCAATTTCGATTGCGTTGAAGCATTTGCAGTCGGACACACCTTCACCAACACGTTGGAATCCAGATATTCCGCAAAGTGTAGAAAACATTGTCCTGAAAGCTACTGCTAAGGATCCATTTCTTCGCTATGACAATACGGTAGAAATGCATAGCGAACTAGAATCAGCGTTAAATCCAGATAGGATAAATGAACCAAGGTTTGTGATCCCAGAAGACATGGATGCAACCAAGGCAATCCCTGTAATAATGGATCATCAGCTATATAATAATAATGGAAATACTGTACCACATCAAAAAGAGCAAACGACGTTGAACGTCTCTAATGATAAGAAAAAACCGAAACAAAAAAACAAAAAAACAAAAAAAATCAAAAAAACCAAGCGTAGGAATAAGTGGCCGTGGGTTGTAGGTTCTTTCATCATGTTACTATTATTATCATTACTTTTTTATTCTATTGGTTTGCCTGCAATACGAAATGCGCAAAATGTTGAAGTCCCAGATGTGAGTGGGGACGATTATGATGATGCTGTATTAGAGTTAGTGGATGCGGGCTTGGAAGTAGATAAGCGAATTAATATTACAAGCGAGGATATTCCAGAAGGTGCAGTAATTAAAACAATGCCTAAGGCAAATAATAAAGTAAAAAAAGGAAGCACTGTTGATCTATATATTAGTATGGGAAAAGAAAAATTCCCGCTATCTGATTATACAGGTCAGCAATTTGAATCTATTAATCAGGCCCTGAAAAATGAATTTAAAGAAATTAAACAAGAAACAAGATATGATGAGGCAGCTGCAGGAACTATTATAGAACAGGATCCTAGCCCGGATGAAGAAGTAGTACCTGGCGAAACAACATTATATTTCGTAGTCAGTCTAGGAGAAGAAAAAATAACGCTTAAAGACTTAACAGATTATAATACAAAAGGTTTAGAGAGTTATGAAGAATTAACAGGGCTACAAATAGATATGTCGAGTGAAGCATTTTCTGATACGATAGATGCTGGCCTTGTCATATCGCAAGATCCTGCTTCTGGTACAGAATTAGCAAAAGGTAGTAAGGTGAAAGTAGTTATGTCAAAAGGGCAAGAAGAAGTCCCGCCAAAAACAGTTACGAAAGAAATCAATATTCCTTATGATCCTGGGGAAGAAGGCGAAGAAGCAGTACCGCAAGAAATTAAAATTTTCATCGAAGATGCGTATAACAGTATGACTGTACCTGCACAAACATTTATGATTGAAGGTCCGGTAACGAAACAAATTGAGCTAACAATCGAGAAGGGCAAGAAAGCGAGCTATAGAGTAATAAGAGTGAGTGATAATAAAGTGATTCTTGATGAAGAAGTAGAATATCCAGAGGACTAATTATTATTTAACAAAGGAAGTGTGCTATGACTGAAGGAAAAATAATTAAAGCAATAAGTGGATTTTACTATGTACTTTCGGAAGAAGGAATTGTTCAATGTAGAGGTCGCGGAGTTTTTAGAATTAATAACGTATCTCCACTAGTAGGTGATCTCGTTTCTTTTCAAGCAGAGAATGATAAAGAAGGCTATATAATGGATGTGAAGGAACGAAAAAATGAACTAGTGAGACCGCCGGTTGCTAATATTGATCAAGCAATCCTTGTGTTCTCAGCATTGGAACCGGAATTTAGTACTACACTCCTTGATCGCTTTCTTGTAATAGTAGAGGCGGCAAATGTATTGCCAATTATTTGTATTACAAAGCAAGATCTTTTGGTGAACGAGGAAGAAATCAACCAGTATATGAAAGAATATCGTAGTTTTGGCTATGATGTGCTGATGATCTCTTCCACTACGGAGGAAGGAATAGAACAACTTAGACCTTTTATAAGCGGAAAAACAAGTGTTTTTGCTGGGCAATCAGGTGTCGGTAAATCATCTCTTTTAAACGTACTGAATCCTGAATTAAACTTAAAAACTGATGATATTTCTACACATTTAGGTCGTGGGAAACATACTACACGCCATGTGGAATTAATTGAAATCGGGACCGGCTTAGTAGCTGATACGCCCGGTTTCAGTTCATTAGATTTTACAGGGATAGAAGAGGGAGATTTAGCCAATTATTTTCCGGAAATGTATCGCGAAAGTGGGGCGTGTAAGTTTAGGGGATGTCTTCATCTAAACGAACCTAGATGTGCAGTGAAATCTGCAGTTGAAAATGGAGAAATACCTGAATACCGCTATAAGCATTATAAACAATTTATAGAAGAAATTAGGGGAAGAAAGCCGAGGTATTAACGAAAATGAAAATTGCACCTTCCATATTGGCGGCCGATTTCTCAAGGCTTGCTGATGAAGTGAAAGAAGTAGAAGCAGCAGGGGCTGATATCATTCATATTGATGTGATGGATGGACATTTTGTGCCGAATATATCAATGGGACCTCTCGTAGTTGAAGCAGTCAGGAAAGTGACAAATCTTCCGTTGGATGTCCATTTAATGATAGAGAATCCTGATCGTTATCTTGATCAATTTATATCAGCTGGTGCGGATTATGTAACGATCCATGTGGAAGCTTCGCCACATATACATCGAACAGTACAAGAAATTAGAAGGCTTGGCGCAAAGCCAGGTGTCGTGTTAAATCCTGGTACACCTGCTTCGTCGATTAGTAGTATTCTCGAATATGTAGATATGGTATTACTTATGACTGTTAACCCTGGGTTTGGTGGTCAAACATTTATTCAAGGTGTATTGCCGAAAATTCGTGAGATTAAACAAATGGTAACACGTTTAGGTCTAAATATTGATATCGAAGTGGATGGCGGAATAAACGGTGAAACGGCAAAATTATGCAGTGATGCTGGTGCAAATATTTTTGTTGCGGGCTCTGCTATATTTAGTCACACAGACAGAAAACAGGCCATAAATGAACTCCGCAGTCAATTAACCGATTAAATGGTTACGCATGAAAAAGTTATCCACCTCATTGCAGGTGGTCCTAAACATCTAATACCAGATTCCGCTTTTAGTAATATTGGTAATATCGAATGGATGGGTGTAGATCGTGGTGTATCTTATCTGTTGGAGGAAGGCATCATACCACACTTCGCAGTTGGTGACTTTGATTCAGTAACAGACGAAGAATGGACAGAAATAACTCTTCATATAGATGAGATTAGCCGTTTTCGAGCGGAAAAAGATGAAACAGATATGGAATTAGCAATGGAATGGGCGCTTAAACAAAATCCTACTAAAATAAAAATTTTTGGAGCTACCGGGGGCAGATTGGACCATTTTATGGCAAATGCTCTCATGCTGTCCCATTATCAAAAACAGAATGTTTTAGTAAAAATAGAAATGCTCGATCTGCAAAATGCAATTTCTATTTATTTTCCGGGACGTTACCAAATTCAAACCGATATTCAAAAAAAATATATCTCATTCATTCCCCTCACTACTGATGTGACAGGGTTGACGCTAACCGGATTCAAATATCCTCTTACTAATCATCGTGTACCATTCGGTTCATCTTTATGCATTAGTAACGAACTTCTCCTAGAAACGGGTACTTTTTTATTTGAAAATGGCATATTAATGATGATAAGAAGTAATGATTAGCATATGCCCCATGATAAATGGGCACGTACGAATCCATTTATGCCGAATATAATAGGATTGACTGGAAACCCGTTTTTCAGATTAGGAGGGAATTTTTATGAGATTTTATACATTTAAACTGCCAAGAATATTGGGTGGGATAGTTAGGGCAATGCTGGGGACATTTAAAAAGAATTAAGAAAATGAGAAAAGGCACCTGAATCAGGCGCCTTTTTGTTTTAGCCTGCATGTCGCAGGGTCTATCGGAGTTGCCACAGTACGTGGTGTACTAACCGATTTTGCTTATAGTTAGTTTTTACACTCTTTCGACTTTACCGGATTTAAGAGCTCTTGCAGAGACCCATACACGTTTCGGTTTTCCGTCAACAAGAATGCGGACTTTTTGAAGATTTGCTCCCCAAGTACGTTTACTAGCATTCATAGCATGTGAACGGTTATTACCTGACGATGTTTTACGACCAGTGATAACACATTGCTTTGGCATATATAATTCCCTCCCGTTGCTGAAGTAATACTATTTAATCGCTCATCACTTCAATTTGCTCATTAAAGATACTTTAATAATTTATCATACATACTTTCATAATGCAATACTTCAATCCTGTTCTTTAAAGAAGATTTGCTTGACATCAAAAAGGTATCGCTTTTAAAAAATAGCCTTATATAGTAAACTAATGATAGCTATTATGTGTACGTATTATCATGCGGAAAATAAACCCGTATATGCGATGATTCGACAATGAGGAGGAAGTTGCATGTCAATAGAAATGACAACAAAATATGGTCAAATTGAAATATCCAATGATGTAATTGCAACGATTGCAGGGGGGGCAGCAATCGACTGCTATGGTATTGTAGGAATGGCTTCTAAAAATCAAATTAAAGATGGATTCACTGATATTTTAGGAAAAGAAAACTTTACTCGTGGGATTATTATCCGCCAAGTAGAAAGCTCACTCCATATAGATATGTATATCATCGTCAGCTATGGAACGAAAATTTCAGAAATAGCTCATAATGTACAATCTAAAGTGAAATACACACTGGAACAAACGATTGGAATATCAGCAGATACAGTAAATATTTTTGTACAGGGAGTTCGTGTAACGAATCCTTAATGAGGAGGAAAAAGTAAGTGTCTAATACATCATTGGATGGTAACCGCTTTGCTGAGATGATTATTCAAGGAGCGAATCACTTAGCAGCAAATGCGCAAATGGTTGATGCACTAAACGTATTCCCCGTTCCAGACGGAGATACGGGAACAAATATGAATTTATCGATGTCATCAGGTTCTAAAGAAGTGCAAAAAAATAAGCAAGAACATATAGGCAAAGTGGCAACTGCTCTTTCGAAAGGCCTACTGATGGGTGCAAGAGGTAACTCGGGGGTTATCTTATCCCAACTGTTCCGAGGATTTGCTAAAGCAATTGAACAGAAGCCGTTTCTTACAAGTTTAGATTTTGCGGAAGCGCTGAACACTGGTGTGAAAACGGCATATAAAGCTGTGATGAAACCTGTTGAAGGAACTATTTTAACAGTTGCTAAAGATGCCGCTAACAAAGCAGTTCACGTTGCGATTACTGAAACAGATCTGATCGTAGTCATGGAAGAAACATTGAAAGAGGCTAAAGCTTCACTTCAGCGTACACCTGATTTGTTGCCTGTTTTAAAAGAGGTTGGTGTCGTTGATAGTGGCGGACAAGGCCTTGTTTGTGTGTACGAAGGTTTTCTAGCCGTTTTAAAAGGCGAAGCATTACCTGATATGGAGCCATTTACTCCATCCATGGACGAGCTTGTAAATGCGCAGCATCATCAAAGTATACAAGGATTTATGAATACCGAAGATATTGAATATGGGTATTGCACAGAATTTATGGTTCGTTTGGAAACAAATAAAAAGACTTTTAATGAAGATAACTTTAGAAATGAATTAAGTGAATACGGTGACTCATTGCTTGTAATTTCAGATGATGAGGTTGCTAAGGT
This sequence comes from Bacillus sp. FSL K6-3431, assembly GCF_038002605.1. Classification (NCBI taxonomy): domain Bacteria; kingdom Bacillati; phylum Bacillota; class Bacilli; order Caryophanales; family Bacillaceae; genus Bacillus; species Bacillus sp. FSL K6-3431. Next base: position 1,194,744 of record NZ_JBBOCT010000001.1, on the reverse strand, counting down.
CCATATACATTCTGAGCAACCTGGGGATGTCTTATCCTATGGCCAAAAGTATGGTAGTTTAATTCATATGAAAATAGAAAACATGAGAGAACAACATAGTGCAATTATTGGAGATTCACAGCCACACTCTGATCATGTTACGAACGCGGCTTCCAAGGTAAGGGAGCATCAAGAGTATGCGATCATTGCTGTATCAATGGGCACGGGAATTGCTGATCTGTTTAAAAGCATAGGCGTTTCTGAGGTCATTGAAGGTGGCCAAACAATGAATCCGAGTACGGAAGATATTATGGAGTCTATAAAAAAAGCGAATGCAAATAACATCATATTATTGCCAAATAATAAAAATATTATTATGGCTGCTGAACAAGCCGCAGATATTGCTGAAGAAAATGTAATTGTTGTACCGACTAAAACAGTACCTCAAGGATTAGCTGCTGCGTTAGCATTTAATTCATCCGTTTCATTAGAGAAAAACGGTGAAGGAATGAATGAAGCATTAGGAGAAGTAAAGACTGGCCTGGTAACTTTCGCTGTTCGTGACACAAGTATTGATGGATTAGCTATTACAAAAGATGATTATATGGGAATTAACGAAGGTAAAATCGTTGAAACAAGCAGCGATCTTTTCACTACTGCAAGTAATCTGTTAGCGAAGATGATTGATGATGAAACTGAGATTTTGACGATTCTTTATGGAGAAGATACAGATCAATCTCAGATAGATCAGTTAGTTAAATACCTAGACGAAAATTATCAAGATGTTGAAGTGGAAATCCATAACGGAAATCAACCTTTGTATAATTATATATTCTCAGTCGAATAAATAACAGCAAAATAGAAGGGGATATCCCTTCTATTTCCTTGTATATAGAAACATAAGCGTTCGCTATACATATCTTTTCCTGTGGGATTAAACGAGGGAGGAACACTTGATGAAATACATAAATGAACAAATATCAACTTCATTAAATGGAACAGGTAAAGGGGGATTGGCTGCAATTGGTCCAATGTTAAAAGCTATGATTTTTGGGATTGCGCCAGCGAATTGTGAATAAAAATATACTTGATCCCGTTTCTGTACTAAAAGGCATCGGCGTTGAAACAGCGGCTACGTTATCTGATATGGGTATTTCCACGATTGCTGATTTGCTGAATCATCTTCCATTTAGGTATGAAGATGTAAGTTTGCGTGACTTGGCAGAAGTGGCACATGATGAAAAAATAACGATTGAAGGAATTGTCCACAGTGAGCCTTCTATCATGTATTTTGGTAGGAAAAAAAACAGAATTATCATCCATCTACTCGTAGATCCTTATTTAATAAAAGTAACTTTCTTTAACCGTCCATATTTAAAAGGAAAGTTAAATCCACAAGATGTAATTACCGTGTCTGGTAAATGGGATAAGCATCGTCAAACAATTACTGGTCAAGATTTACAGTTGGGACCTCACTCACAAATAACAGAATTTGAACCAGTCTATCCAACGAAAGGAAATGTAGGTGTGAAAGCTTTGCGCCGTTATATCACCCAAGCATTTCATGAATATGGAGAATATATCGAAGAAACATTACCCAAAGTGTTGAGAGATAAATATAAATTATCAAATAAAAAACCAGCTTTGCATGCAATGCATTTCCCACATTCCCAGGATGAGATGAAGCAAGCACGTAGAAGATTTGTATACGAAGAATTTCTCTATTTTCAATTAAAAATGCAAACCTTTCGAAAAATAGAGCGAGAGCAATCAAAAGGAATGGAACAAAATTATAATCTAGAGATGTTAAAAAAATTCATTGCTACACTTCCTTTTACATTAACAAATGCGCAAAAGAAAGTTGTAAATGAAATATGTGCCGATTTAAAATCTCCGTATAAAATGAATCGACTTCTCCAAGGTGATGTTGGATCAGGAAAGACTGCTGTTGCAGCTATTGCATTATATGCTAGTGTAACGGCGGGCTATCAAGGAGCATTAATGGTTCCTACGGAGATTCTTGCCGAACAACATGCGACATCACTAAGAGATCTTTTAGAACCTGTAGGAGTATCTACGGCCTTATTAACAAGCTCAATAAAAGGAAAAAAAAGGCGTGTTATTTTAGAAGATTTACAGAGTGGCAAAATTGATATAATGATTGGGACTCATGCATTGATCCAAGAAGAGGTGAATTTTGCCCGACTGGGTTTAGTAATAACAGATGAGCAACATCGCTTTGGTGTAGAGCAGCGTCGAGTACTTCGTGAAAAAGGAGAAAGTCCTGACGTTTTGTTTATGACAGCAACACCAATTCCACGGACGCTTGCCATTACAGTGTTTGGAGAAATGGATGTTTCCGTAATAGATGAAATGCCATTAGGTAGAAAAGAAATCGAAACATATTGGGCGAAGCATAATATGCTTGATAGAATACTGAAGTTTGTTGAAGCAGAGTTGTTAAAAGGTCATCAAGCATATGTTATTTGTCCTTTGATAGAGGAATCTGAGAAAATCGATGTTCAAAATGCTATTGATGTTTTTGACATGCTCTCTAATCATTTTCAAGGGAAATTTAATATTGGGCTCATGCATGGTCGGCTATCTTCTGCTGAGAAAGAAGAAGTAATGAAAGCATATAGTGAAAATCAAGTTCAACTGCTAGTGTCAACAACCGTTGTTGAAGTAGGAGTAAATGTACCGAATGCAACTGTTATGGTCATCTATGATGCAGAGAGATTTGGCCTATCACAGCTCCATCAATTACGCGGGAGGGTAGGAAGGGGGAAGGAGCAATCCTATTGTATATTACTTGCTGATCCTAAATCAGAAGTTGGGAAAGAAAGAATGAAGATCATGACGGAGACGAACGATGGATTTGTCTTGAGTGAACGGGATTTAGAATTACGTGGTCCTGGTGACTTTTTTGGAAAAAAACAAAGTGGACTACCGGATTTCAAAGTAGCTGATATGGTCCATGATTATAGGGCTTTAGAAACAGCGCGGAATGACGCGGCCCATTTACTTGAGCAGAAAGAATTTTGGGAAGCTGAAGATTTTTTACCATTAAGGACATACCTAGAGGAATCAGGCGTTTTATCGGGAGAAAAACTGGATTAATATAACAAGAGAGAAACGTATTTTTGTTGCGTTTTTCTTTTTTGTTTTATATACTACTATTAATACCTAGTCATAATATCTTGAATGGTGTTGATAAATATGAGGCCTTCAAAGAAAGAGAGACAAAAGTTACTGCGCAAAACGATAGAGGAAAATCCGTTTATTACAGATGAAGAATTGGCGGAACTATTTTCGGTCAGCGTACAAACGATCCGACTTGATCGGATGGAACTTGCTATTCCTGAACTAAGAGAAAGAATCAAAACAGTAGCGGTAAAACATGTAGAAGATGAAGTGAAGTCCCTACCTATTAACGAAGTAATTGGCGAAATTATTGATATACAACTTGATCAAACCGCTATTTCAATTTTTGATGTAAAACAAGAGCATGTGTTTATTAGAAATTCTATTGCACGTGGACATCATTTGTTTGCTCAAGCGAATTCACTTGCAGTAGCTGTAATCAATGATGAGCTAGCGCTTACAGCGAAAGTGAATATCCAATTTATTCGTCCAGTAAAAACGGGTGAAAGAGTAGTGGCAAAAGCAAAAGTGAAAAAACAACTCATTGTTCAAGATCGAACGATTGTGGATGTTCAAAGTTTTGTAGACCAAGAGCTTGTTTTTAAAGGTGAATTTGAAATGTATCGATCTAGTCAAAACATAGAAGGTGAATTTGAATGAAAATTGCAATTGATGCAATGGGTGGAGATCATGCGCCGAAAGAAATTGTTTATGGTATTATGCAAGCTGCTCGTGATTTTACAGATACGGCGTTTGTTTTGTATGGTGATGAAGCTGAAATCAATAAATATTTAACTAAAACGGATCAAATAACGGTTATACATACTGAAGAAAAAATTGAAGCTGATGATGAACCAGTTAGAGCAGTACGCAGAAAAAAAACAGCATCAATGGTTATGATGGCCCAGTCAGTTAATGATGGAGAGACGAATGCGTGCATCTCTGCTGGAAATACTGGAGCGCTCATGGCTGCGGGTTTATTTGTCGTTGGAAGGATTAAAGGGATTGAAAGACCGGCACTGGCACCGACTTTACCCACTTTGGATGGTCGAGGGTTTGTTATGCTTGATTTAGGGGCAAATGCGGATGCAAAGCCAGAGCATATACTACAAAATGCTATTATGGGAAATATATATGCAGAGAAAGTTAGGGCGATTAAAAAGCCGAAAGTAGCACTTTTAAATATTGGAACAGAAGCGAATAAGGGAAATGAATTAACGAAAAAAGCTTATGACCTATTGGACAAAGCAGACTTTCAATTTATTGGAAATATAGAAGCACGTGATTTACTAGAGGGACATGCAGATGTGGTTGTTACAGACGGATTTACTGGTAATATTGTTTTAAAAGCAATTGAGGGAACAGCATCTGCTATTTTTTCTATGCTAAAAGGGACATTAACTAGTAGTTTGAAAAATAAAATTGCTGCTGGCTTAATTAAATCAGATCTAGTACAACTTAAAGAAAAATTAGATTATACTGAATATGGTGGCGCATGTCTGTTTGGGCTAGATGCACCAGTAATTAAAGCGCATGGCTCATCAAATGCGAATGCTATTTATCATGCTGTTCGACAAGCACGGGAAATGGTCATTCATGATGTATCTGGGAAAATCAGTAGTGCTGTTACAGAAAATAATAGGGCGAATAATGGGGTGGATTGAATGGGAAAAATTGCTTTTGTTTTTCCAGGGCAAGGGTCACAAAAAGTAGGAATGGGACGAGCTATTGCCGAAGCGGATGAAGATGCGATGGCGATTTTTAATGAGGCAGATAATCGACTGGAACAACCACTTTCTGCTTTGATCTTTGAAGGAACGCAGGAGGAATTGACGAAAACAACAAATGCACAGCCGGCATTATTAACTACTGGCGTTGCACTTTTACAGTGTTTACAAGCAGCAGGAATTAAACCTGATTACACAGCAGGACATAGTCTTGGAGAATATACAGCACTTGTGGCTAGTGGTGTGATGCAGTTTTCTGATGCAGTTTACGCTGTTAGGAAACGTGGAGAATTGATGGAGGAGGCTGTTCCTAATGGTGAAGGAACAATGGCGGCTGTACTTGGATTCGATCGTGAGCGTCTGTTAGAAGTTACAGAAAGCATTACGAATGATGGTCATTCAGTTCAGTTAGCTAATTTAAATTGTCCCGGGCAAATTGTTATTTCAGGAACAGTATCTGGTGTTGAACTAGCAAGCGCTAAGGCAAAAGAACAAGGTGCAAAACGAGTATTGCCATTACAAGTAAGTGGACCATTTCATTCCGAATTAATGAAGCCAGCAGCGGAAAAATTTGCAGCAGTATTATCAGGAATTGAAATGAATGATGCAAAAATACCTGTTATTGCAAATGTCACTGCTGGACCGCTACATGCGAGTGAAGATATTGAAGGAAAGTTGATAGAACAACTATATTCTCCAGTACTTTGGGAAGATTCTATTGAAAAAATGGTTGAACTTGGTGTCGACACATTTATAGAAATTGGCCCGGGAAAAGTATTATCTGGACTAATTAAAAAGATAAATCGGGATGTTACAACTTTATCAGTTCAGGATCCTGAAAGCTGTCGACAAGCGATTGAAGCGTTAGAGGAGGATAAATCATGAGAGTCGAAGGGAAATCAGCACTCGTAACGGGTGCATCAAGAGGAATTGGTAGGGAAATTGCGATTGCTCTTGCAAAAGAAGGAGCAAATGTACTTGTCAATTATTCTGGCAGTGAAGCGAAAGCAAAAGAAGTGGTCGACGAGATTATTGCTTTGGGTCGGAAAGCGATCGCATATCAATGTAATGTTGCTAACAGCGAAGATGTAAAAGGAATGGTGAAGGAAACAATTAATCAATTTGGTAGTTTGGATATACTAGTGAATAACGCTGGAATTACACGAGATAACTTATTGATGAGGATGAAAGAAGATGAGTGGGATGATGTCATCAACACAAATCTCAAAGGCGTATTCTTATGTACGAAAGCCGTATCTAGACAAATGATGAAACAGAGATCCGGTCGAATCATTAATATCGCTTCAATTGTAGGAGTAATCGGGAACCCTGGTCAAGCAAATTATGTTGCAGCTAAAGCTGGAGTCATAGGTCTAACCAAAACAGCTGCAAAAGAACTCGCAACTAGAGGTATTACAGTCAATGCAGTTGCTCCCGGATTTATCACTACCGATATGACTGACAAATTGGATGAAGAAGTCAAAACAGCAATGCTAAAACAAATCCCGCTGGGCAAATTTGGCGATCCGCAAGACATCGCAAAAGTGGTATCATTTCTCGCATCTGAGGATGGAAACTATCTAACTGGACAAACGATCCATGTAGATGGTGGTATGTTCATGTAGAGACAGATGTAATGTCTCGCAGACTCACTGCCACACAATCCTGCGAACAGTTTGTACGTCGATGAACAGGAGCTTACGCTTTTCTTTACTATTTGTTTTACTTTTTGTTATTTTCATTTATAATACTTGGAGGGAGGTGAATCGGATGGCAGATACAATTGAACGTGTAACACAAATTATTGTTGACCGACTTGGTGTGGAAGAGTCTAAAGTAACATTGGAAGCTTCTTTTAAAGATGATTTAGGTGCAGACTCATTAGACGTAGTGGAGCTTGTTATGGAATTGGAAGATGAGTTTGATTTAGAAATTTCCGATGATGACGCTGAGAAAATTGCAACAGTTGGCGACGTTGTAAATTACATAAAAGAGAAAAACTAGTCGTTGGTATAGAGATCATGTCCCGTTGGTAATCGACGGGACTTTTCTACGTTTTTTTTATAGAACGTATAAAATTTGTCCTAGTAATGCGTGTTCAAAAAGGTGCCAAATTAGAAACAAGAAGTTCGGACTTGCACACGAAGTCCTGACCTCAGTGTGCGCACAGGACGTACTAGCACATGGTGTGCTGACTTCAGTTGTTGCTCACAGGACGTGAGTGGACTTAACAAAGTTCTATTCCATGTAAAAGTACCTAATTGTTAACGAAGAATTTCACTATTTAACATTTGGTGACTTTTTGAACATCCTCTAGTACAATTTTGCACTTTATGAAATGACGTCTAGCCTCTTGAGGTCACAAGCCTAAACCTATGCTTTTTATTTACAAATAACCATTTCAAGGGTGGATTGCACATGAGAAAAAATAATCGTGATCGAAAAATAAGTAATAAAATAGCTAATCAATTAAAAGAATTTCAAACAAAGATTGGGATTGAATTTCAAAACGAGCAGTTATTAATGAAGGCTTTTACACATTCATCCTATGTGAATGAGCATCGAAAAAAACCACATGAAGACAATGAGCGGCTAGAATTTTTAGGAGATGCGGTGTTAGAATTAACCGTTTCACAATATTTATTTTTGAAATATCCGCTAATGAGTGAAGGAGAGTTGACCAAACTTAGAGCAGCTATTGTTTGTGAACCCTCACTCGTCATGTTTGCTAATGAATTGGAATTTGGTGAAACAGTTTTACTTGGAAAAGGCGAGGAAATGACGGGTGGACGTACTCGACCTGCGTTGTTGGCAGATGCATTCGAAGCGTTTATCGGCGCTTTGTATTTAGATCAAGGATTGGAAACAACGACCGCCTTTCTAGAAAAAACAGTTTATCCAAAAGTAGATACAGGTGCTTTTTCTCATGTGATGGATTTTAAAAGCCAATTGCAAGAAAATATTCAAAGAGATGGTATTGGTGCATTAGAGTATAAGATCCTCAAAGAAGAGGGGCCAGCCCATAGTCGTATATTTGTCTCACAAGTAATTTTAAATAATGAAGTGCTTGGCGAAGGCTCAGGAAAGTCTAAGAAAGAAGCAGAACAACACGCCGCGCAGATGGCACTAGGAAAGAAAAAAGCGACACAAAATTAAATGATGTGATAGAAAAATGAGAAAGGAGGGAGACCTTTGTTTTTAAAACAGTTAGATATAATAGGTTTCAAATCATTTGCGGAAAAAACGAATGTGGAATTTGTTCCGGGTGTAACGGCTGTTGTAGGGCCTAACGGCAGTGGGAAAAGTAATATAACGGATGCAATTCGTTGGGTGTTAGGTGAACAATCGGCAAAATCACTTCGGGGCGGAAAAATGGAAGATGTCATATTTGCTGGAAGTGATTCGCGGAAACGTCTTAATTTTGCTGAGGTTACTTTAACGTTAAATAATGAAGATGGCGCCTTGCCGATAGAATACAATGAGGTGAGTATTACTAGAAGAGTTTTTAGAACTGGTGATAGTGAATACCTTCTCAATAAACAGCAATGCAGATTAAAAGATATCGTTGATTTGTTTATGGATTCAGGTCTAGGGAAAGAGGCATTTTCAATTATTAGTCAGGGAAAAGTAGAAGAAATACTCAATAGTAAAGCAGAGGATCGGCGAACTATTTTTGAAGAAGCTGCAGGAGTGTTGAAATATAAATCAAGAAAAAAGCAAGCTGAAGCAAAACTGCTAGAAACATCAGATAATTTAGATCGGGTCAATGATATCCTTAGTGAATTAGAGGTTCAAATAGAACCACTTAAAATCCAAGCGTCGATTGCTAAAGATTATTTGGACAAGAAAAATGAACTTGAGACACATGAAGTTGCTCTTACCGTGCATGAGATAGATTCACTACATAAAAACTGGGAGCAATCCAAAGGTGAAGCTAAAGCACTTGAACAATCAGATCGGGACATGGCTAATCGTATTCTATCAACGGAATTTCAGCTTGAGAAAGATCGAAGTAAACTAGTGGAAATCGATGGAACGATGAATAGTTTACAAACCATATTGCTAACAGCAACGAAGGACTTGGAGCAACTTGAAGGTCGAAGAGAAGTTTTAAAAGAAAGAAAGAAAAATGCAACCCAAAACACGGCACAGCTTCAAAAAAATATAGATGATGCAACAATTAAATGGAATGACTACGAACAAAAGTATCTAAGAATGGAAAAAGAAGTAGCAGTGAAAAAAACGGCGCTTCAAGAATTAAAAGAAATCTTAAATACTAAAAGGCAACAGCTGAAATTATTGGATGGCACAATTGATGAAACGATTGAAAGCTTAAAAAGTGATTATATTGATGTTCTTAATGAACAAGCTTCATCCAATAATGAACTCCAATATTTAGAGCAGCAGTTAAAGCAATTGCAAGTAAGAAATAATCGACTAGACGTTGAAAATGAAAAACATATTGTGGGCCGCCAAGATGTAACGACAGAGTTGAAGGAAAAAAAATTAGAGCTCGAACAATTAGGCGATAAATTAGCTAAATTACTTGACGAATTTAAATTAAGGGAACAAAAGATATTATCTTTGAAAAAACAATATACTGAGCAAGAATTACTTTACAACCAAGCTCAACAATATATGCAAAAAGCTGAATCACGAAAAGAATCATTAGAGGAAATGGAAGAAGAGTATATTGGATTTTTTCAAGGAGTACGGGAATTACTCAAAGCAAGAGAAGACGCATTGCCTGGTATTGAAGGGGCTGTTGCAGAGCTAATCCAGGTGAAAAAACAATATGAACTAGCGATTGAAACCGCGTTGGGTGGTTCGATGCAACATATAGTTGTGAAAATGGAAGAAGATGCTCGGAAGGCAATCGCATTTTTGAAAAAGAACCGGTATGGCAGAGCTACCTTCCTACCGCTTAATATTATAAAAGAGAAGAAAATGTATGCTGGTCAAGAAGAAATGCTGCGTTCACACAAGGCGTTTATTGGTATTGCTGCTGACCTTGTGACATGTAAGCCGGAACATGCGACGGTTATTAAAAATATACTAGGAACAGTTGTTGTTGCTAATGATTTAGCCGGGGCTAATACATTGGCAAAATTGCTCCAGTATCGGTATCGAATTGTTACGCTCGAAGGTGATGTAGTAAACCCTGGTGGATCTATGACAGGTGGCACTACAAAACAAAAAGCCAGTTCATTATTAAGTAGGAAAAGTGAATTGGAAGAGTTGTCTAATAAAATAACAATGATGGCTGAAAAAACAGCCGCATTAGGCGAACAATTTTCCGATACGAAAAAAACATTGATTTCTGAAGAAATGAATTTGGACGAAACGAGACGAAATGGTGAACTTCTACGTATGCAATGCAATGAGCTTGAGTCGCATATTGTCCAAATAAATTTAAATAAAAAGAATGTAGATGATCGTTTAAAATTATATGATCTGGAGAAATTGGAATTAAATACAGAAAACAGCGAAATATTCACACGTATTCAGCAATTAAAAGTACGTGTGAATCATTGTGATGACCAAATTAAGGTATTGAACCGAAAAATCGAAGACCTGACTAACCAAAGAAATCATGAAAGAATGTCGAAAGAGTCATTAACAACAGACATTAGTGAGATCACGGCTAAATATGCGGTTACGAAAGAACAACTTTCAGTGAGTGAAGCTTCCCTAGAGTCTATTACACATGAAAAGGCAGAAATAGCTGTTAGAAAAAAATCATTGATAGAAGATTTAGATTGGCTAGAAAATGAAATGTCAGGTCATTTTAATAGTGAAGAGGTACTTGTAGAACAGGCTACTCTTAAAAAAAATGAAAAAGAAGAAGCGAGCAAAAAGATCTCTTTAACACAGGATGAAAGAGTAGATCTCCAATCTGTTATTGCGATGAAAGAACATGAATTAAAGGACTTGAAGCTTCAATATAAAGGGATAAACAATATGTTGAAAGATGCTGAAGTGAAAATCAATCGCCTTGATGTTGAATTAGAAAATCGACTTCAGAAATTAAGTGAAGAATATAGTTTGTCTTATGAAGGGGCCAAAAGTAAATATTCTATGCTTCATTCAGAGGATGAGACAAGGCAAAAGGTCAAATTAATTAAACTAGAAATAGCCGAACTTGGAACTGTCAATATCGGTGCTATCGAGGAATATGAACGCGTTTATGAAAGATACCACTTTTTAGCTGAGCAACAAGCGGATTTATCTGAAGCTAAGAAAACACTTTTTCAAATCATGGATGAAATGGATAATGAAATGAAAAGTCGGTTTAATACGACATTCCAGGCCATTCAGGCCCAATTCGAAGGCGTATTTAAAGCGTTATTTGGCGGGGGGAAAGCTGAATTAACATTAACGAATCCAGATGATTTACTACACACTGGCGTTGATATTATTGCGCAGCCGCCAGGGAAAAAGCTGCAAAACTTAAGTTTGCTTTCTGGAGGGGAACGTTCGCTAACAGCTATAGCATTGCTATTTTCTATATTAAAAATTAGGCCAGTTCCATTTTGTGTGCTTGATGAAGTGGAAGCTGCCTTAGATGAAGCGAATGTATATCGTTTTAGTCAATATTTGAACAGATTTAGTAAAGAAACGCAATTTATCGTGATTACTCATAGGCAAGGAACGATGCAAGGGGCTGACGTTTTATACGGAGTAACAATGCAAGAATCTGGCGTATCCAAACTTGTCTCTGTTAAATTAGAAAGCAGCAAAGAAATTGCAGCAATACACTGATAGAGCATGTTCAAAAAGGGGGAATAATAGTTGAGCTTTTTTAAAAAGTTAAAAGAGAAATTCACTTCTTCGACCGATTCGGTTTCTGGAAAGTTTAAAGACGGGTTAGAAAAGACTAGAAATAACTTTTCTGAGAAAGTAAATGATTTGGTATCGCGATATCGTAAAGTTGATGAAGACTTTTTCGAAGAATTGGAAGAAATTCTTATTCAAGCTGATGTAGGATTCGAAACAGTCATGCACCTTGTGGAAGAACTGAAGATGGAAGTTAAAAAGCAAAATATTAAAAATCCAGAAGACGTAACATCAGTCATTTCGGAAAAACTTGTAGAAATATACGAGGCTGGAGAACAAAGTAGCACGCTCTTGAATCTACAGACGGATGCATTAACAGTCATACTATTTGTCGGTGTAAATGGAGTCGGTAAAACAACAACGATCGGAAAACTTGCTTATAAGTTTAAGGAAGAAGGAAAAAAGGTCGTTCTAGCAGCAGGAGATACCTTTCGCGCAGGTGCGATAGAACAATTGGAAGTTTGGGGAGACAGAGTAGGCGTGGATGTAATTAAGCAAGCGGAAGGCTCAGATCCAGCGGCTGTCATGTATGATGCAGTGCAAGCTGCACAAGCAAGGAAAGCAGATATTTTATTATGTGATACTGCTGGTCGATTGCAAAATAAAGTGAATTTAATGAAAGAGCTCGAAAAAGTAAAAAGAGTTATAGAACGCGAAGTTCCAGGCGCGCCACATGAAGTTTTACTGGTACTTGATGCAACTACAGGTCAAAATGCATTAATCCAAGCAAAAACGTTTAAAGAGGCAACGGATGTCAGTGGAATAGTGCTTTCTAAACTAGATGGAACAGCAAAAGGTGGGATTGTATTAGCTATTCGTAATGAATTGCATATTCCGGTGAAATTTGTCGGGCTTGGAGAAAAAATGGATGACTTACAAGCATTTGATCCAGAAAAATATGTTTATGGATTATTTGCAAATTCTATTGAAGAAGCAAACGAATAGTCTTGCATGATGCCGGTCTATCGGTGTTGCGTCAAGGGGGCGGCAATACAAAGGCGTTGGCATAGGTCGTGGTATTTTAAGCTGGTGTTCCTTCGCGTCTATCTTAGCTGAGGTTCCTTCCTAAAGATGCTTGACAACATGTTTTTAGCAGTGTATCATCTGAGTTGTAAAGGATTTTAACTTAACAAGGTGGGGGTTAAATACTATGCTTGAAAAGACAACACGTATGAACTATTTATACGACTTTTACCATGCGTTGTTGACTCAGAAGCAACAAAGTTATATGGCCCTTTATTATTTAGAAGATTACTCACTCGGTGAAATTGCGGAGCAATATGAAATAAGCCGTCAAGCGGTTTATGATAATATTAAACGCACAGAAGCTATGCTTGAGGAGTATGAAAAAAAATTGCTGTTATTTCAAAAATTTCAAGAGCGAAAGTATATTATAACTCAAATGAAATCTAGTTTAGCTGAAGATACCCTAGGTGAGGCTACATTAAATGAATATTTGAGTGCACTTGAGAAATTGGATTAGGGGGCGGCATTATGGCATTTGAAGGATTGGCCGACCGATTACAGGCAACGATGCAAAAGATTAAAGGCAAAGGGAAGGTTACTGAAGCTGATGTCAAAGCAATGATGCGAGAAGTCAGACTTGCATTGCTCGAAGCCGATGTAAACTTCAAAGTAGTTAAACAATTCGTTAATAAAGTTAGTGAGAGAGCAGTCGGGCAAGATGTAATGAAAAGTCTGACACCAGGACAACAAGTAATCAAAGTTGTTAAAGAAGAACTTACAGAGCTCATGGGTGGAGAACAAAGTCAAATAGTGACAGCAAAGCGCCCGCCTACGGTTATTCTGATGACAGGTTTACAAGGTGCAGGAAAAACGACGACAACTGGGAAACTCGCAAATTTACTTCGAAAAAAATATAATAAAAAACCTTTGCTAGTTGCTGCTGATATATATCGACCAGCAGCGATTAAACAGCTTGAAACACTTGGCAAACAACTCGATATGCCAGTGTTTTCTATGGGGGATAAAGTTAGTCCTGTAGAGATAGCGCGTCAGGCTATTGAAAAAGCTAAGGAAGAACATCATGATTATGTTTTGATTGATACAGCAGGCCGACTCCATATTGATAATGTATTAATGGATGAGCTGAAAGAAATCAAAGAAGTCGCTACACCTGATGAAATTTTTCTTGTCGTTGATGCTATGACTGGTCAAGATGCAGTCAATGTAGCCCAGAACTTTAATGATCAGCTAGAAATCAGTGGAGTTATTTTGACCAAGCTTGATGGTGATACTAGGGGTGGTGCCGCTTTATCTATCCGCTCAGTAACAGAGAAACCAATTAAGTTTGTTGGAATGGGTGAAAAATTAGATGCTTTAGAACCATTCCACCCTGAACGAATGGCATCAAGAATTCTTGGTATGGGCGATATGTTGACGCTGATAGAGAAAGCGCAGACCTCTGTCGATGAAGAAAAAGCTAAAGAGCTGGAACAGAAGTTTCGGACAGCGTCATTTACGCTTGATGATTTCCTTGACCAACTAGGACAAGTGAAAAACATGGGGCCACTTGATGAACTAATTAAAATGATGCCCGGTGCTAATAAAATAAAAGGGATGGATAATCTTCAAGTCGATGAAAAACAAATCGGACATGTTGAAGCCATTATTCGTTCTATGACTATTAAAGAAAAAGAGCATCCTGAGGTCATTAATTCTGGCAGACGTCGAAGAATTGCCAAAGGAAGCGGAACATCTGTACAAGAAGTGAACCGTCTTTTAAAGCAGTTTGAAGAAATGAAAAAGATGATGAAGCAAATGACAGGTATGCAGCAAAAAGGTAAGAAAAAAGGTGGATTTAAGCTACCTTTTATGTAAGGAACATCGGCTAAAAGCGCCACGTCCTGTGGTAACGCCGATGGACTCGCATCGTGTGAGCCTAAACTTTTTCAACATGTTAAGAGAAAACACTTTACAAACAAAACACATATTTGGTATCATAATATCTTGTGTGAAACTATTCGGAGGTGCTATTTAAAATGGCAGTTAAAATTCGCTTGAAGCGTATTGGAGCAAAGAAAGCTCCATTTTATCGTATTGTGGTTGCAGATTCACGTTCACCACGTGACGGAAGAATTATTGAAGAGATCGGAACATATAATCCGGTTGCAGAACCTGCACTAGTAAAAATCAATGAGGAAACAGCTATTAAATGGATGCAAGATGGGGCTAAACCATCTGATACAGTTCGTAACTTGTTTTCTAAACAAGGTATCATGGAAAAATTCCATAACGCTAAGCTTAACAAGTAATTGTGAGACGCATGCAAGAGTTGATTTTGTCGATTGTTAAGCCAATTGTTGATTATCCCGAAGATGTTCGGGTGCATGTGAAAGAAGAAGAACAACGCATCACTTATCACCTTTCTGTTCATGAAAAAGATATTGGAAAGGTGATAGGCAGACATGGCCGTGTTGCTAAAGCAATTAGAACGGTTGTTTATGCGGCAGCAGGATCACAACAACATAAAAAGGTCTACATGGAAATCGACGAATAGGGAGGCGTAAACACCTCCCTTTTTTGCTATTTAGGAAATTATCTTATATTGTGATTCCGCATTTCTTGTTATGAAAAAGCAATATTAATACATAATAAAATGGAAGTGGAGGATGAACCTATGAAAATTCTCCAAACAGTAACAATAAAAAGAGTGTTAACAGAAGAGAGTAAACAAAGTTTGTTACTAAAATATAAAAATGACAAGCTACAGTTAAGTAAAGAATGTGATCAGCTTTTATTTGAATTGAAAAAGTTAGAAAGAACACGAAAATACTCAACAGCTGGTTTGAAAGCGCAATTCGATAAAGAAATAGATGGTAGAAAAGACAAAATAAAATTGATCGATTTCCAAATCGATCAACTAGAGTTGCTACCCTATGGTAGTGAACTAAAAGACGAAGAAGTAGAAGCTTTGGTGGACATAAATATCGGTGATAACTGGGATGCTATGACAAAAGGGAAAACAATTATTGTCAAAGATGGGATCATCGTAGAAATTCGTGAGAGGTGAGAATATGTTGCCAAAATGGTTTAACGTTGGCAAAATCGTTAATACACATGGTATAAATGGAGAAGTGAGAGTGATATCCAACACTGATTTTCCAGATGAAAGATACGCTCCAAAAAGTTTGCTTTATTTATTTCTTCCGGGAAAAAAAGAAGCAATTCCATTAACAGTTAAAAGCCATCGTGTACACAAGAACTTTAATTTGCTTAAATTTGAAGGGTACGAACACATTAATGATGTTGTACAATGGAAAAATAGTATTCTAAAGATAACAGATAAGCAATTAACTGATTTGTCAGATGACGAATACTATTTCCATGAAATTATTGGCTGTGAGGTCGTGACGATAGACAATGATATTATTGGGGTAATTAGTGAAATTCTTACACCTGGGGCAAATGATGTGTGGGTAGTCGAACGTGATAGTGGAAAAGATATTTTGATTCCATATATAGAAGAAATAGTGATGGACATCTCAATAGATGAAAAGAAAATTATCATCAAGCCGATGGAGGGTTTGCTAGAATGAGAATTGATATTTTAACGCTTTTTCCTGAAATGTTTACAGGTGTCTTCGGCTCCTCCATTTTGAAAAAAGCTGCCGAAAAAGAAGCGGTATCTTATCATGTAACAAATTTCCGTGAGTTTTCAGATAATAAACATAAAACGGTTGATGATTATCCGTATGGTGGAGGGGCTGGCATGGTTTTAAAGCCGCAACCAATTTTTGACGCGTTAGATCATCTGAAATCTGAAAATGCTACAACACCTCGTATCATTCTTTTATGTCCCCAGGGCGAGCGCTATAATCAGCAAAAAGCAGAAGAACTCGCAAAAGAATCTCATCTCGTGTTTATTTGTGGACATTATGAGGGCTATGATGAACGGATTCGTGAACATGTTGTAACGGATGAAATATCGATAGGTGATTACGTAATGACTGGCGGCGAGCTTGGTGCGATGGTTGTTATCGACTCTGTCGTCCGATTAATCCCCGGTGTATTAGGTAATGAAGACTCACCGGTACTTGATTCTTTTTCATCTGGTTTATTAGAACATCCTCACTATACTCGTCCTGCAGAGTTTCGTGGTATGAAGGTACCAGACGTATTATTATCTGGTAACCATAGCAAAATAGCAGAATGGCGAGAGAAAGAGTCTCTACTTCGTACAAAAAATAGGCGTCCAGATCTTTTAAAAAACTATCCAATAACGGAGCAACAAAAAAAATGGTTGAATGAATAATTTTTCTCTTAAGTTACAATTGCAATCAAAGCTTCTGTATGCTATTATTACTGTTGTGACTGGGGCCATTTTGGCTAAATCCAGTTGAAACAACGGTGTTCCGCTGCATTAGGTTGATTGTTTGCATGAGCGTCGGTGGAAGGAGATGAATACGATGCACAAACTTATTGAAGAAGTTACTAAAGAGCAACTTCGCACAGATCTACCATCATTTCGCGCTGGTGATACAGTTCGCGTTCATGTTAAAGTTGTTGAGGGAACACGTGAACGGATCCAGTTATTTGAAGGTGTAGTAATCAAACGTCGCGGAGGCGGAATCAGTGAAACTTTCACTGTTCGAAAAATCTCTTATGGTGTTGGAGTCGAGCGTACATTCCCTGTACACACTCCGAGAATTGCAGACCTAGATGTCGTGCGTCGCGGTAAAGTTCGCCGTGCGAAACTTTACTACTTGCGTAAACTACGCGGTAAAGCTGCTCGAATCAAAGAAATCCGATAATTATTCAGTGCAAACATTGGTAATAGCGTGTTGATGAATGCAACATGTTGATTGGATTATAAAAAGTAATTATTAAAAGGAGCTTGGTCACAAGCTCCTTTTATGTATTTAAAAATAAAATCCTTTAAATATCTTTATTGAAAATTTTGGAAGTATTTGTTTTTTTAGATATTTTTTTGAATGTGACGAAACGAGCTATTGCATTGATGTTACAAGCTTTTCCAGTTTTCGTTTATGAGCACCCGAAGCACAAGCTTCTCCTTATAGAATGCTATAGAGCGTCTCATATTGATGTTAGACAGGTTCTCCTCGAAAAAAGACACCAAAGGCTTTCGGCGTTGAATTTGTCTTATATAGAGCTAATAGGGCATACGGTGGCTTATTGAATCTAGGTGATGAGATAGTTGTTGAAATAAGCTGCGTATTTTTTAGTCGGCTGTTTATTGAGGGACTCGTGTCAAGCGGTGCCCATTCCATCCACCGCTGCTTTACATAGGTAAAAGTAATCTACAAAGTTTTTTTTATTTGGCATTTCCGGTACAATAGTGTGTGTGTGCACATAATAAGTGAATAGTTGTCTTTAGTATGGGATAGGGTGGTGGTAAAATGGCAAAAGAAAAAAATGAGATTTGGGAATGGACAAAAGCCTTACTCATTGCAATTGGCTTAGCTGTAGTTATAAGATACTTTCTTTTCGCACCAATTGTTGTAGATGGCTTATCGATGATGCCTACTTTACATAATGGTGATCGTATGATAGTAAACAAAATAGGAAAGCCTGATCGTTTTGATATAATTGTTTTTCATGCACCAGAGCAAAAAGATTATATTAAACGAGTAATTGGTCTTCCTGGTGATACGATAGAATATAAAGATGATACATTGTATGTGAACGGCAAACCATATGAAGAACCTTATCTAGATATTTATAAAAAGCAAATCGCAGATGGTCCATTAACGGAAGATTTTACATTAGAAGACACTCCTGGAGAAAACGAAGTAGTGCCTGAGGGTGAAGTTTTTGTTATGGGAGATAATCGTCGCTTTAGTAAGGACAGTCGGCATATTGGGACAATTCCAGTTGAAAAAGTGATTGGGGATACATCTCTAGTATATTGGCCGATTAAGGATATTAGAATTGTGAAATAGCAAAAGGAGACAAACATCTATGACAATTCAATGGTTCCCGGGGCATATGGCAAAAGCGCGTCGGGAAGTGACGGAAAAACTGAAGTTAGTTGATATTATATTTGAACTTGTGGATGCTCGAATCCCAGTATCATCTTCTAATCCAATGCTTCAAGATATTATCCAACAAAAGCCCCGACTTATATTATTAAATAAAGCGGATATGGCGGATCAAGGATTAACGAAAAAATGGATCAAAGCTTATGCAGATAAAGATATGAAAGCATTAGCAATTAATTCCCAAGCTGGAAGTGGAATGAAAGAAATTGTAAAAGCTGCAGAAGAAATTCTTCACGAAAAGCGGGAACGACAAAAAGCAAAAGGTTTAAAACCTAGACCAATACGTGCGATGATTATCGGAATACCAAATGTCGGGAAATCGACACTAATTAATCGGTTGGCAAAAAAAAATATTGCTAAAACAGGCAATACGCCCGGTGTCACTCGTGCGCAGCAGTGGATAAAAGTAGGCAAAGAATTGGAACTACTTGATACACCAGGTATACTCTGGCCAAAATTTGAAGACCCTGAAACAGGCTATAAATTAGCTCTAACAGGTGCTATTAAAGATACTTTATTAAATATGCAAGATATCGCGGTCTTTGGCTTGCGTTACCTTGAAACTCATTATCCAGAACGTTTATTAAATCAATATCAACTAGAAGAAATTCCGAATGATCTAGCTATATTTTTTGATAAGATTGGTTTACTACGAGGCTGTTTAGCTGCAGGTGGGGATGTTGATTATGATAAAACGGCGGAAACAGTTGTGAGAGATTTGAGGACGCAAAAATTCGGAAATATTACTTTCGATTTACCGGACCAAAATCCTGTTTAAAGATCCCGTTGTTTAGGGGTCTTTATTTTTTTTGTGAAAAGCCGATAATAATATATGGAGGTTAATATGAAAAAGACACCCATTAAAGAGTTGAAAGAATTAGTGAAAAATATTGTAGATGAAAACGATCAGATTATGATTGATCTTCTACATGATACAAGGAAAGGTGCACAATATATATATGAGCAATGGAAAAGAGAAAAGGGGCTAAAAGAGAAAGAGCTACAAAGATATAAAGGCATGTGTAAACTCGAAGTAATTGCACAAACCGAAGGATATGAGGCTATCGCAGGCATAGACGAAGCTGGTCGGGGGCCACTAGCGGGGCCGGTCGTTTCCGCGGCAGTTATATTAAAGAAGGATAGTTTTATAGAAGGGTTAAATGATTCTAAAAAAATTAGTAAGAAAAAACGTATGCTTTTATATGAGGCTATTCTCGCAGAAGCAGTTTCGGTAGGAGTGGGCATTATCGATTCAAAAGAAATCGATCAAATGAATATCTATGAAGCCACGAAGAAATCAATGCTTGCTGCTGTCCAAAATTTAAAAAGGCAACCAGATATATTATTTATAGATGCCATGACTTTAAATAGTCCTTATCCAGAAAGATCGTTTATCAAAGGAGATGCAATCAGCGTATCAATAGCAGCAGCTTCTATAATCGCAAAGGTAACCCGTGACGAAATCATGACGAGATACCATCAGGAATATCCTGAATATGGATTTATTGATCATATGGGGTATGGTACGAAAAACCATGTAGATGCTATACATACATATGGTGCATGTCCGATTCATCGTACAAGTTTTGAACCGATAAAATCGATGTTAATATGATTGAAAGGTGAAGAAAAGATGGATATACAGTCGGTAATGAAAACAATGCTCTCCAATCAAGAAGCGAAATTAAGCGGACAATTGAATTTTAAAACGGGTCAAATATTCTTCGGTACAATCCAAAAGTTGTTTCCCAATCAGCATGCGGAAATTAAAATAGGACTCCATAAAATGATAGCCAAATTGGAAGTCCCTTTAATTAGTGGGAAAGGATATTGGTTACAGGTGGATTCATCTGCGGGAGAAACGAGACTTAAGCTTCTTTCTACTTTAGCAGAAACTAGTTCAAAAGGTGGAGACTCTACCGACTTATTGAAGCTATTATCACTACCGATGAACAAATCAAACCTAATGCTTGCAGAACTTTTAAAGAATGAACAAATTCCTTTATCAAAAGGGGAAATTAATAGTGTTGGTCAGTTTTTAACGCAGGCGGATGATATTCTTTTAGCGTTAAACACAATTAAACTTATGAAAGATACTAATATGCCAATAAATGAAGATGTGTTTAAGTCGCTGATGGCTACAGGAAAAGAACCATCTACACAAAAGTTGCTACAATTATTACATACTGCATTGGTATCAGAGAGTAAAATAAGTTCGACGGGAAAAGAAATGCTTGCTCTTCTTAACGATTGGAAAGAAGAGGATAGTATAAAAAATGGGCGCCAATTGTTTCATGAAATACTACAAGTGGCCGGAGGAAAATCTGAGCAAAGTCAGAAAAACATCATGCAATCGATCTTACATAAATTAGATATTAAATCAGGTGTTGTCAGTCAACAGGCGATTGACTTAGCTGTGCAAAAGCTTGGCAATTATTCAAATCCTTCATTATTATCGAGTTCATCAAATGTACAAATTTCTAATGTGATTCAAGCTTTAACTACTAATGAGCAGGATGTATTGAGGCAATTGGCGATACAAAGTGAAAGGCAGTACAGTGGGGAATTCGCCTTGAAGCAATTGACACAATCGATGCAAAGATTAGGTCTTTTTTACGAGAGTGAAATATTACTTGATGATAGTAGTAGAAGTCAAACAGTGGAATCATTGAAACCACTATTGGTAAAATATATCCAAGAATCTCATACAGTGAATAGTAGATCAAGAGATAATGCAGAGCAACTATTGATGCGGTTTAATGGTCAACAGCTACTTTCTATTGAAAATGGACCTGTCCAGCAAATATTGTATGAAATTCCACTAAAACTAGGCAAATATGAAACAGAAATGACATTGCAATGGGAAGGAAATCGGACAGCTGAAGGGCAAATTGATCCTAATTTTTGCCG
The DNA here is from genome assembly GCF_038002605.1 of Bacillus sp. FSL K6-3431. Lineage (NCBI taxonomy): Bacteria > Bacillati > Bacillota > Bacilli > Caryophanales > Bacillaceae > Bacillus > Bacillus sp. FSL K6-3431. Next base: position 1,173,125 of record NZ_JBBOCT010000001.1, on the reverse strand, counting down.
TATTCTGTTTTATTTAGAACTTGAGAATTTAAATGAAACGGTTGTTGAAATGCAAGTACAAAATCGCGTAGTAACACTAAATATAATCAATGATTCAAACAAATTAAAACCTCTAGCAGACACGCTGCTTCCCACATTAAAAGCCGGGTTGGAACAAATGGATTACATATTATCTGCAGTCCATTTTAAGCAACCAAAAGTAAATGAACTAGATCCAATTCGAAAAACGTATGGACGAAACTATGATTCATATACTGGAGTAGATATACGAATATGAAAAAAGAAAATATTAATATAGAAAATGTCCGGCAAGAAGTGGTTGCCCTCAAATATCGCCAAGATACACAGGATGCCCCAATAATTATAGCAAAAGGAAAAGGAATTGTAGCAGAAAATATATTGGAAAAAGCAAGAGAAAAAGAGATACCTGTGCAACAAGATCCATCACTTGTTGCATTATTAGGTCAACTAAATGTGAATGAGACAATACCGGAAGAATTATATAAAGCTGTAGCAGAAGTGTTCGCATTTGTCTATCGCCTTGATCGCAACCAAACTCGTTAATGTCAATCTTAGTCGATAAAGGTGGACATCTTTCCCTGCTTTTAATACAATTAAAGCGCAATCTATTTTTTTGAGAGTTTGACAGGAGGATGGAAAATGAATATCCACGAGTATCAAGGTAAAGAAATCCTCAGAAAGTATGGGGTAACTGTACCGGCAGGCAAAGTTGCTTTTACCGTTGAAGAAGCTGTTGAAGCGGCAAAAGAACTAGGCGGCGACGTTAATGTCGTAAAAGCACAAATCCATGCGGGCGGAAGAGGAAAAGCCGGCGGGGTAAAAGTAGCAAAAAACTTAGAAGAAGTGCGTACATATGCCGAAGAGATCCTAGGTAAAACACTAGTAACTCCGCAAACAGGACCTGAAGGTAAAGAAGTTAAGCGTCTTCTTATTGAAGAAGGCTGCGATATTAAAAAAGAGTATTATGTTGGCCTCGTCGTTGACCGCGCTACAGATCGAATTGTTTTAATGGCGTCTGAAGAAGGTGGGACTGAAATAGAGGAAGTTGCAGAAAAATCACCTGAAAAGATTTTTTATGAGGTTGTTGATCCTGCAGTAGGTCTTACTGGATTCCAAGCAAGAAGAGTTGCCTTTAATATTAATATTCCCAAAGAGTTAGTTGGAAAAGCGGCTAAATTTATGTTAAGCCTTTACAAAGCCTTCGAAGAAAAGGATTGTTCTATTGCTGAAATTAATCCTCTTGTAGTGACGGGTGATGGTAATGTAATTGCCTTAGATGCGAAGCTTAATTTTGATGCGAACGCATTGTTCAAGCATAAAGATATTTTAGAATATCGTGATCTTGATGAAGAGGATGCGAAAGAAATTGAAGCATCTAAATATGACCTAAGCTATATTTCACTTGATGGTAATATTGGATGTATGGTAAATGGTGCTGGTCTTGCAATGGCAACAATGGATATCATTAAGCACTATGGCGGAGATCCCGCAAACTTCCTTGACGTTGGGGGCGGTGCAACTGCTGAAAAAGTAACAGAAGCATTTAAAATCATTCTTTCCGATGAAAATGTACAAGGTATCTTTGTCAATATTTTTGGTGGAATTATGAAGTGCGACATTATTGCTACGGGAGTTGTAGAAGCTGCAAAACAAGTAAGCTTGGAAGTACCACTGGTTGTTAGATTAGAAGGAACAAATGTGGATTTAGGAAAGAAAATTTTGAACGAATCAGGGTTGAACATTATTGCTGCTGAATCAATGGCAGATGGAGCTCAGAAAATCGTCGAACTAGTAGGATAATAAATAAAATATATGTTCATATGTTTTGGGCAGAGCCCAGTCTATGTGTATGTAGCCAGAAATTTGAAAGGCAGGGAAAATCATGAGCGTGTTTGTAAACAAAGATACAAAAGTAATTGTCCAAGGGATTACCGGCTCAACAGCCCTTTTCCATACGGAGCAAATGCTCGAATATGGGACGAAAATTGTCGGCGGAGTGACACCGGGAAAAGGCGGTACAGAGGCAGCTGGGGTTCCCGTCTTTAATACAGTAGATGAAGCAGTAAAAACGACTGGAGCAAATGCTTCTGTCATTTATGTACCAGCACCATTTGCAGCAGATGCAATTATGGAAGCGGTAGATGCGGAGTTAGATCTAGTTATTTGTATTACGGAGCATATTCCGGTTATCGATATGATTAATGTAAAGCGCTATATGGAAGGTAAGAAAACTCGCCTTGTTGGACCTAACTGTCCGGGAGTTATTACTCCAGATGAGTGTAAAATAGGAATTATGCCTGGTTATATTCATACAAAAGGCCATGTTGGTGTTGTTTCACGTTCAGGAACATTAACGTATGAAGCTGTTCACCAATTGACACAGGCAGGTGTAGGGCAAACTACAGCTGTAGGTATTGGTGGAGATCCTGTCAACGGTACGGACTTTATCGATGTGTTAAAGGCTTTTAATGAAGATCCAGAAACAGAAGCAGTGATCATGATTGGGGAAATTGGCGGAACGGCTGAGGAAGAAGCTGCTGAATGGGTGAAGGCTAATATGTCTAAACCTGTTGTAGGCTTCATTGGCGGACGTACGGCGCCTCCTGGAAAGCGTATGGGCCATGCAGGAGCAATTATTTCTGGTGGTAAGGGCACAGCAGACGAAAAAATGCGCGTAATGAATGAATGTGGTATTAAAGTTGCCGAAACTCCATCAGTAATCGGTGAAACATTAATCGAAGTACTGAAAGAAAAAGGTTTATACGAAAAGTGTAAAACACATTAATCACTAGTTGAAATAGCTCCTCTAATGTGAGGAGCTTATTTCACTATAAAATATACCAGAATAGGAGTATGATTCATATTTTCAAAGAAAAGCTATTACATCTCATCCACTGTCGCACGGTAAGTAATAAGGCCCTAAGAGCACTATTGCAACATGATCCAGAATTGAAAAACCTCTATGTTACACCACTTGACGACCTCCAACGAATTCTTCAGCTTACACCTTCCCAAATGAAGATATTTTCACGAGATTTCCGTTCTATTGAAATCCAGCGATTACTTAAGCTTTATTCATCAAAAAATATAATGATTATCACGTATAATGATCCAGAATATCCACAATTATTAAAAGAAATTTATGATCCGCCAATTGTTTTATTTTCGATAGGAGATACATCAATATTAGAAAAAAATGCAATTGCAATTGTAGGAGCGCGTGATGCTAATCAGTATGCTGAGATAGCGATAGATCACCTATTACCGCGCTTAATCAAAGAAAACTTTGTTATCGTTAGTGGTTTGGCAAATGGAACGGATACAATTGCACATAAACGCGCAATTGCTTACGGTGGGAAAACAATTGCAATTTTGGGTGGCGGTTTTTTTCATATTTATCCTCGAGAAAATAAGCAACTAGCGGAAAAAATAAAGCAAAGTCATTTATTAATATCAGAATATCCACCAATCCAACGTCCCGAAAAGTGGCATTTTCCGATGAGAAATAGAATTATTAGTGGTTTAGCTTTGGGTACTATCGTTGTACAAGCTAAAAGTAAAAGTGGTTCATTAATTACAGCGGACTGCGCATTGGAGGTTGGGCGTGAAGTGTTTGCATTACCAGGTAATATCGATGATCCACTGTCTGCTGGAACGAATCATCTTATTCAACAAGGAGCTAAGTTAGTCACGTCAAGCCAAGATATAATTGATGAACTAAATCTAGATTACTAGCTATCTAATGAAGATGTTTAAATTAAAAAGCTTGCAATTCTCCCTATTGTAGGATAAATTTTCAAAAGATATAGAAATGGAATATAATGAATTCCCATCTGCTTTTAGTGCGTGTTCAAAAAGGTGCAAAATTAGCAACAAGAAGTACGAGCCGCGTAGGTTTTGAGGATCAGACTTGCACACGACGTGAGCGATCTTAACATAGGTTCCTTTTACTTTAGTAGAAGTACCTAATTGCCCACGAATAAATTCGCCCATCATCCTTCATTGACAAATATAAGATGGGCGTATAGTATTTACTCTAATTTATAGATGGGATTATTATGAACCTCTAGGGAGGATTTTTGCATGTCAGATTACTTAGTAATTGTAGAATCGCCTGCTAAGGCAAAAACAATAGAACGATATTTAGGGAAAAAATATAAAGTAAAGGCATCCATGGGCCATGTGCGTGATTTACCAAAGAGTCAAATGGGTGTGGATGTTGAACAAAACTTTGAACCGAAATATATTACAATCAGGGGAAAAGGGCCGGTCATGAAAGAATTACGTACAGCGGCTAAGAAAGCCAAAAAGATTTTTCTGGCGGCTGACCCGGATCGTGAAGGGGAAGCAATAGCTTGGCATTTGGCAAACAGCCTTAATGTAGATATACATTCAGACTGTCGGGTAGTTTTTAATGAAATTACTAAAGATGCGATAAAAGAATCGTTTAAACACCCACGACCAATCAATATGGACCTTGTAGATGCGCAGCAAGCAAGACGTATTCTTGATAGGCTCGTTGGTTATAATATCAGTCCGCTTTTATGGAAAAAGGTTAAAAAAGGCTTGAGTGCAGGTAGGGTACAATCAGTAGCCCTTAGATTGATTATTGATCGGGAAAATGAAATAAAGGATTTTATACCTGAAGAGTATTGGTCGATTGAAGGAAACTTTAAGAAAATGAAAGCTGAATTTCAGGCAGCATTTTTCGGCTTAAATGGGAAAAAGCAGAAGCTAAGTTCAGAAGAAGACGTAAATTCTATCATGGAGAAGCTTTCAGATGATGTATTTAAAGTCGCTTCTGTTGTAAAAAAGGAAAGAAAGAGAAATCCAGCTTTACCATTTACGACTTCATCCTTACAGCAAGAAGCGGCGCGAAAGCTGAACTTCCGTGCTAGAAAAACGATGATGCTTGCCCAACAACTTTATGAAGGTATGGATCTTGGAAAAGAAGGTACTGTCGGGTTAATCACTTATATGCGAACGGATTCTACTAGAATCTCCGAAGTGGCCCAAAAAGAAGCGGCGGAATATATTTCATCACAATACGGTAAGGAATATATAAAAACGAGTGAATTGAAAGCAAAGAAAAAAGGGAATACACAAGATGCGCATGAGGCAGTAAGACCTACTAGTACAATGCGTGATCCTAATAAAGTAAAAACATTTTTAAGTAGGGATCAACTCAGACTTTATAAGCTAATTTGGGAAAGGTTTATTGCGAGTCAAATGGCACCGGCGGTTATGGATACGATGACGGTGGACTTGCAAAATGGAGAAGTTACTTTTCGAGCAAATGGGTCAAAAATTAAATTTCCAGGATTTATGAAAGTGTATGTAGAAGGTTCGGACGATCAGTTGGATGAAAAAGAAAACCTTCTACCTGACCTAGTCGAAGGAGATGAAGTAATTGCTGAAGCAATTAATCCGAAACAGCATTTTACTCAGCCGCCTCCAAGATATACGGAAGCGAGATTAGTCAAAACACTTGAGGAACTTGGAATAGGGCGACCATCCACATATGCACCAACACTAGATACAATTCAAAAACGTGGTTATGTAGCATTGGAAAATAAACGCTTCATTCCTACCGAGCTTGGTGAAATTGTATTGGAGCTTATTATGGAATTCTTTCCAGAAGTGATTAACGTCGAGTTTACTGTGAAAATGGAAAGTGAACTAGATGAAATTGAAGAAGGAAAGGTCGCATGGGTGTCGATTATTGATGAATTCTACAAAGGATTCGAAATTAATTTGAAAAAAGCTGAAGTTGAAATGCGAGAAGTAGAAATTAAAGATGAGTATGCTGGAGAAGACTGTGACCTTTGCGGTAATCCTATGGTAATTAAAATGGGTAGATATGGGAAATTTATGGCTTGTAGCAATTTTCCGGATTGCAGAAATACGAAAGCGATTGTAAAACAAATTGGTGTAAAGTGTCCAACTTGTGAAAAGGGCGAAATCATTGAAAGAAAAAGTAAGAAAAAACGAATTTTCTACGGATGTGATCGTTATCCGGAATGCGAATTTATTTCTTGGGATAAGCCAATTGAACGTGTTTGTCCTAAGTGTAGCAATACGCTTGTTGAGAAAAAACTTAAAAAAGGCATTCAGGTACAATGTGTAAATTGTGACTATAAAGAAATGTCTCAACAGTAACAAACCACACCACTTAGGACAGGTATCCTGAGTGGTGAATTTTTTTGCTTGGATATTAAGCGCATTATTTTTCTTTCATGGATCTATGGTGTAAAATGCAATAAGATTATTGAATGACACAGGATCGATGATTCTGTTTATTTTTAGGAGGCATATAAATGACACAAACCGTAAATGTAGTTGGAGCTGGTCTTGCGGGAAGCGAAGCCGCATGGCAATTAGCCAAGAGAGGTATCAACGTTAAGTTATTTGAAATGAGGCCGGTAAAGCAAACGCCAGCACATCATACAGATAAATTCGCTGAGTTAGTATGTTCGAATTCGCTGCGTTCCAACACATTGGCAAATGCGGTAGGTGTATTGAAAGAAGAAATGCGATTACTTGATTCCGTTATTATTGATGCAGCAGATCGCTCATCTGTTCCAGCGGGTGGTGCGCTTGCAGTTGACAGACATGAATTTGCGGGTTATGTAACGGAAAAAGTAAGGAACCATCCACTTATTGAAGTATTTAATGAAGAGATAAAAGAGATTCCTGAGGGGATCACAATCATAGCTACTGGTCCTTTAACAAGTGAATCACTTTCCCAGCAGTTGCTCTCACTAACAGGTGAAGAGTATTTATATTTTTATGATGCAGCTGCACCCATCATTGAAAAAGATAGTATTGATATGAATAAAGTATATTTAAAATCGCGTTATGATAAAGGCGAAGCTGCCTATTTAAACTGCCCTATGTCTGAAGACGAATTTGATCGCTTTTATGAAGCCCTTATCACTGCTGAGACTGTCCCTTTAAAAGAATTTGAAAAAGAAATATTCTTTGAAGGCTGTATGCCGATCGAAGTTATGGCTGCAAGAGGCAAAAAAACAATGTTGTTTGGTCCAATGAAGCCTGTAGGCCTGGAAGATCCTCGAACAGGCAAAAGACCATATGCTGTTGTTCAACTTCGTCAAGATGATGCAGCTGGAACATTATATAATTTAGTAGGGTTTCAAACCCATCTAAAATGGGGACCGCAAAAGGATGTGCTTCGTCTCATTCCTGGGTTGGAAAATGTAGAGGTCGTAAGATACGGTGTGATGCATCGAAACACTTTTATAAATTCACCGAATGTGTTGGAACCTACATATCAATTTAAAGCACGTCCTAGTTTATTATTTGCCGGTCAAATGACGGGGGTGGAAGGGTATGTAGAGTCAGCCGCAAGCGGATTAGTAGCTGGGATTAATGCTGCACGTTTAGTGCTTGGTGAGGATCCGGTCATCTTCCCAAAAGAAACGACGATCGGAAGCATGGCTCATTATATTACAGCTACAGGATCAAAAAACTTTCAACCAATGAATGTGAATTTTGGTTTGTTACCTGATTTGCCAGAAAAGATAAAAGATAAAAAGTCAAGAAATGAGCAGTATGGAGAAAGAGCATTGCGAACAATTCAAAACTTTGTGAAAAATTTGTAACATTTATTGCATAGACTACTAAAGTGTGTTAATCTTTAGTAGTCTTTATGAGGTGAGCCTGTGAAAGAATTTTCAGATGAATTAGTATATTCTTTTATCGAATACTTGCAAATAGAAAAAAACTATTCCCAGTATACAATTGATTTCTATAGAAAAGATATTGAAGACTTTATTTTATTTATGAATGCACAAGGTATAAAAGCATTTCCAGATGTTGAGTATTCAGACGCACGTTTGTATGTTACTGATTTATATAATCGTGAATATGCACGATCCAGTGCTGCAAGAAAAATATCATGTTTGCGTAGCTTTTTTAAATTTCTCTTAAGAGAAAAAAAAGCGAAGGAAAATCCATTTGCTTTAGTGATTCAACGGAAAGAGGGGACTAGGCTCCCTAACTTTTTTTATGTAGAAGAGATGGAATTATTGTTTGAAGCATGTTCACCATCCACATTATTAGGAAAGCGTAACTTAGCATTATTAGAATTGTTATACGCTACGGGAATTCGTGTAAGCGAGTGCGCAAATATTCAACTGAAAGATGTGGATTTTGACTTTGGTACACTTCTAGTAAAAGGAAAAGGTCGAAAGGAACGTTATGTTCCATTTGGTAGCTTTGCATTAGATGCATTGCAAGCTTATCTAGATGATGTAAGAGAACAACTGCTCGGCATTAAAGAACATCAATACCTGTTCCTTAATGCTAGAGGAGGACATCTAACTACACGTGGAATTCGATACATTTTGAATAAAATAATAGCTGAAGCATCTTTGACGGGAAAGATTCATCCACATATGTTGCGCCATAGTTTTGCAACTCATTTGTTGAATAATGGAGCAGATATGCGGACTGTACAAGAATTGCTGGGGCATGCACATTTATCTTCAACGCAGGTTTATACTCATGTGACAAAAGAGCACTTGAGGAAAACTTATATGAATTATCATCCCCGTGCATAGTCATGTAAGTGAGGAGGAATAACGATGGGGCAATTTCATGCTACAACCATTTTTGCTGTTCAACATAAAGGGGAATGTGCAATGGCTGGTGATGGCCAAGTGACATTTGGTAATGCTGTCGTAATGAAACATACTGCGAGAAAAGTCCGCAAATTATTTAATGGTAAAATATTAGCAGGTTTTGCGGGTTCAGTTGCAGATGCTTTCACGCTGTTTGAGAAATTCGAAAGCAAGCTTCAGGAGTTTAACGGAAACTTACAACGAGCTTCAGTAGAATTGGCAAAAGAATGGCGAAGCGATAAAGTATTGCGTAAGCTTGAGGCAATGTTGATTGTTATGGATAAAGACCATTTATTGCTCGTTTCAGGTACCGGTGAAGTGATTGAACCGGATGATGGGATATTGGCTATTGGATCCGGTGGGAACTTTGCATTAGCTGCTGGAAGATCATTAAAAAAGTATGCCGCTGATCAGTTAACTGCCAAGGAAATAGCATATGCTGCTTTGGAAGTCGCAGCAGATATTTGTGTGTATACGAACCGGAATATTATTGTTGAAGAAATATAAGGCTTGTTTGCTTACACTGCAAAGGAGGAATCGGATTGGAATTAAGGATGCAGGGGGCAAACATGACCCCAAGACAAATTGTAGAGAAGCTTGACCAACATATTATTGGGCAAAAGGAAGCGAAAAGAGCTGTTGCAGTTGCTCTCCGTAACCGGTATCGACGTGGTTTGCTAAGTCCTGATATCCGTGATGAAATCATTCCAAAGAATATATTAATGATAGGTCCTACTGGTGTCGGTAAAACGGAAATTGCTAGACGTATGGCAAAGATGGTCAGAGCACCATTTATTAAAGTTGAAGCAACTAAATTTACTGAAGTAGGTTATGTAGGGCGCGATGTAGAATCGATGGTAAGAGATTTGATGGAAATAGCAATTAGAATCGTAAAAGAAGAGAAAATGCTAAATGTCAAAGAACAAGCTGAAAAACAAGCGAATAAACGTCTTGTTGAATTACTCGTTCCTACGAAAAAGAAAAGTGAAAACTTTAAAAATCCATTTGAGATGATCTTTGGTGGACAACAACAAGAAGAAGACCAAGATGATGACAAGCAGAAAGAAAGTAATATTCGTGAACAAAGAAAAATTATTCTAGAAAAGCTACATGCTGGAGAGCTGGAAGATCAAATGGTTCAAGTGGAAGTGGAAGAACAACAGCCATCGATGTTTGATATGCTTCAAGGCTCCGGGATGGAACAAATGGGTATGAATATGCAGGATGCATTTAGCAATTTGATGCCTAAAAAAACGAAGAAGCGAATGTTGGCTGTAAAAGATGCACGTATCGTCCTAACAAATGATGAAGCACAAAAAATGATTGATATGGACGAAGTTTCGCAAACAGCAATTACTCGTGCGGAACAAACGGGAATTATTTTTATTGATGAAATTGACAAAATAGCAAGCAAAACAGGTAATTCTTCCTCTGCAGATGTATCGAGAGAAGGAGTTCAACGCGATATTTTGCCGATTGTTGAAGGGTCAACAGTTGTTACTAAATATGGCCCGGTTAAAACGGATCATGTGTTATTTATTGCGGCTGGAGCCTTTCATATTGCGAAGCCATCAGATCTTATCCCTGAATTACAAGGAAGATTTCCGATCCGAGTAGAGCTAGGGAAATTATCAATTTCAGATTTTGTTAGCATTTTAACAGAACCAGACAATGCGTTAATTAAACAATACGTTGCTTTATTAGAAACAGAAGGTATACAAATCGAATTTTCTGACGAAGCTATTTATAGGCTTGCGGAAATAGCCTTTAACGTAAATCAACAAACGGATAATATTGGTGCAAGACGTCTTCATACAATTATGGAGAAGCTTCTCGAGGACTTATCGTTTGAAGCACCAGAAGTGACATTAGAAAAAATAAACATCACAGAGAATTACGTGAATGAAAAACTAAGTGCAATAGCAACAGATAAGGATCTAAGTGAGTTTATTCTATAAGCGTTAATGACTTTAGAAAAAGTCAAAGTTAAATATTATCAAAATACTAGTAGACATGATTATGTGAAAGAAAACACATCATATATGTATCAGCATATATGATGTGGTTAAATTTAGGAGGAAAAAATAATGGATTTATTAACAAGAACAAGAAAGATCAATTCAATGCTACAAAAGACTTCAGGTAAATCAGTGAATTTTAAAGAAATGGCTGAAACCCTAAGTGAAGTTATTGAAGCTAATGTGTTCGTATTAAGTAGACGCGGTAAGTTGATTGGATTCGCGATCAATCAACAAGTTGAAAACGAAAGAATGAAACAAATGTTAGAAGATAGACAATTCCCAGAAGAGTATACAAAAAATCTCTTTAAAATTACAGAAACCTCTTCTAATTTAGATGTTGAGAGCGAATTTACGGCGTTTCCGGTAGAAAATAAAGAGCTATTCGGAAATGGTTTAACTACTGTTGTGCCAATCATTGGTGGTGGAGACCGTCTTGGTACGTTAATTCTTGCACGTCTAGAAGAAAAGTTCCAAGATGCTGATTTAATATTGGCTGAGTATGGAGCAACTGTAGTTGGTATGGAAATTCTACGTGAAAAGTCAGAAGAAATTGAAGAAGATGCAAGAAGTAAGGCTGTTGTACAAATGGCAATTAGTTCCCTTTCATATAGTGAGCTTGAAGCGATAGAACATATTTTTGAAGAATTAGATGGTAGTGAAGGTTTGTTAGTAGCATCAAAAATTGCTGACCGAGTTGGTATTACGCGTTCCGTTATCGTTAATGCATTACGGAAACTTGAAAGTGCTGGAGTAATAGAATCTAGATCACTTGGTATGAAAGGAACTTATATTAAAGTTCTGAATTCGAAATTTCTAAAAGAATTGGAAAAAATTAAATCAAATTAAATTAGTACACTAAAGACTGCGGATGCTCCGTGGTCTTTTTTTTGAGGGAAATAAGACTTGTAGGGATTCTAGATATTATTGTCAGATTATGTAGTAATTCCGTTCGTATCGTGCTAATGTAAATAATGTAAAAGAATACAGTCGGTAAAAAGACCTATTTCTAATAACCTATATAATAACCCTTGATTGCTTGTTAAATCATGGGTATAATAGACATTGATTGGATATTCCAAGGATGTCCAATTTCGGATAAATGGTATTAAAGTCATGATGAAATCTAATTAAGAATGATTTTACCTAATATAGAACAAAAGTCACTTAAATGTCGTAAGTTGTCATAAAAAATTAATTACCCTCTCGACTAAAAGTAACAAAACAGTTACAATTAATAATGGTTAAGATATGTGTAAATACTTACCGGAGGTGCCATTCTTTGGACTTATTCTCAGGAAATATAAACTCGCTTGAAAAAGCAATAAATTATTCATCAATGAAACAAAAAATGACAGCACAAAATATTGCAAATGCGGATGTGCCTAATTATAAAAGTAAAGATGTGGATTTCAAACAAATGCTCAATGAGGAAAGTGGTAAATCTATCCATTCGTATAGGAGCGACCCTCGCCATATTCCGTTCACAACCAAACCCGTAACATCTCCAATTATCACGAATAAAAATCAACAGTATCATCATAACGGTAATAATGTAGATATGGATAAGGAAATGTCAGACTTAGCAACAAATCAAATTTATTATAATGCTTTAATTGAAAGACTAAACGGTAAGTTTTCAACTCTTTCAAACGTAATAAGAGGAGGTAGATAAAATGACGATATTTCAAAGTATGAATATTACTACCTCTGCATTAACTGCGCAGCGTTTACGAATGGATGTTATATCTTCAAATATGGCAAATGTAGATACGACTAGAGGAAAAATGGTAGATGGCGAATGGCAACCGTACACAAGAAAAATGGTTGTAATGCAACCAAAAGGTTCATCATTTTCTTCTGTGTTAAATACAGCAATTAATGCTAAAAATGTTAGTTCTGATCCAAAAGGGGTAAGAATAACTAATATCGTTGAAGATGAAGCCCCATATCGCCTTGAATATGATCCGCAGCATCCAGATGCAAATGAGGAAGGATTTGTTCAACTACCGAATGTAGATCCATTAAAAGAAACGGTGGATTTAATCAGCACAACACGATCATATGAAGCAAATGTTACGGTATTAAATGCAGCAAAATCAATGTATATGAAAGCATTAGAAATCGGTAAATAATCTTTATCAAGGAGGTTTTTTAGAAATGCCAATAAATAGTATTCAATTAGCCAACGTTCAGCCTGACAAGATTAACAATATAAATAACACTGCGATAAAGCAATTGAACGAAACGGAACAAAATGTTAGCTTTGGTGCTTTTTTAAAAAATGCTATTAATGATGTGAACTCTTCACAAATACAATCAGATATCGCTACTGGAAAATTGGCAAGAGGTGAAGAGATAGAGTTACATAATGTAATGATTACTGCACAAAAAGCATCCATTAACATTCAAGCGGCTTTAGAAATCCGAAATAAAGCAGTAGAGGCATATCAAGAAATAATGAGAATGCAAGTTTAATTGATAATAATGGAACGATAGAGTGAGAGTTTAATAAATGTGTGTATGTTAAGGGGCTTGTACATGAAAGAGACACTATTAAAATATAAAAGTAAAGCGAAAGAATATTGGTCGAGTAGAACAGGGAACCAAAGATTTATTTTATTGGGTTCACTCTTGACAGCCATTATTTTTTTTGTGGGCATCGCTTATTTCACAACAAAAACTACATTAGTACCGCTATATACGAATTTAACACCTTCTGAAACTGGTTCTATTAAGGAAAGTCTTGATTCTAAAGGGATTAAATCAGAAATTGCTGATGGTGGTACGACTATAAAGGTTCCAAAGGAAAATGCAGAAACATTAATGGTTGAGCTGGCTGCTGAAGGAGTGCCAAAGTCAGGAAATATTGATTACGCATTTTTTGGGCAAAATTCTGGTTTTGGTATGACGGATAACGAGTTCAATGTTTTGAAATTGGATGCCACCCAAACCGAACTTGCTTTATTAATGAAAAGTATCGAAGGAATTGACGATGCTACTGTTATGTTCAATATTCCTGAAAAAGGTGTGTTTGTGAGTGATGTGAATGAATCTGCCTCAGCATCAATTGTTCTTACAACTAAGCCAGGTCATGAATTCAGTGAAAAACAAATAAAATCACTGTATCATTTGGTATCTAAAAGTGTACCAAATTTACCACCGGAAAATATTATCATTAGAAATCAATTTTTAGACTACTTTGATTTAAACGATGAACAATACGCTGATGGTGGGTATACACAGCAAATGCAAATCAAAAGTCAAGTTGAGCGAGATATCCAGCGCCAAGTACAAAATATGCTTGGTACACTAATGGGATTTGATAAGATCGTGACTTCAGTTACTGCTGATATTGACTTTACACAAGAGAATAGAGAAGAAAATATTGTTACACCAGTAGATGAAGAAAATATGCGTGGGATCGAGATTAGTGCTCAAAGAATAACTGAAACATATACGGGAACAAATGATGTAGTTGGTGGAGTCCCTGCGGCAGAAGATCCTGCAGATAGTGGTGGTAATCAATACTTGGAAGGTACAGAGGGCGATGGAGATTTTGAAAAATCCGAAGAATCCCTTAACTTTGAAGTGAACAGAATTCGAAAAGAAATTGTCGAGAGTCCTTATAAGGTTCGAGATCTTGGAATTCAAGTAATGGTTGAACCTCCTAACCCAGACGATATCAATTCATTTCCAGAAGATAGAAAAGAAGATATTCAAAAAATGTTATCTACGATTGTGAAAACATCGATTAACAAAGATTTAGGAACAGATATTTCTGATGCTGCGGTAGAAAGCAAAGTGCTTGTTTCTGTTCAACCGTTTAATGGGAAAGTAGAGATGAAAACGGACCCTAAAACAATGATGCCTTGGTGGGCATTTGCTATCGGAGGTCTGCTGCTTCTCGTGATAGGTCTACTAATTTTCTTCTTGTTAAGAAAACGAAAGCGGACGGAAGAAGAAACAATTGTCGAAGAGGATATTCCGGAACCAATAGACATCCCGGATTTAAATGAGGAAGTAATGTCAGAAGCGAACATTCGTAGAAAACAGTTAGAGAAAATGGCTAAAGAAAAGCCAGATGAATTTGCTAAGTTGTTACGTACATGGTTAACCGAAGATTAGGAGGATGGATATGTCAAGAAGAGAAGCTGGACTAACAGGGAAACAAAAAGCTGCTATCCTCTTAATTTCACTTGGACCAGATGTTGCTTCATCTGTTTATAAGCACTTATCTGAAGAAGAAATGGAAAAATTAACATTGGAAATATCAAGTGTACGAAAAGTAGATACAGCTGCAAAAGAAGACGTGATGGATGAATTTCATAATATTGCAATCGCCCAAGATTATATTTCTCAAGGAGGGATTGGCTATGCCAAAACGGTACTTGAAAAAGCGCTCGGTGCTGAGCAAGCAATGGAGATTATCAATAGGCTTACATCATCACTGCAAGTAAAACCATTCGATTTTGCCCGAAAAGCCGATGCGGGTCAAATATTAAACTTTATTCAAAATGAGCATCCACAAACAATTGCGCTTATTTTATCTTATTTAGATCCCGAGAAAGCTGGACAAATTTTATCCGAACTTCCACAAGAAGCACAAGCTGATATTGCCAAAAGAATTGCAATTATGGATAGCACTTCACCTGAAGTAATTAGTGAAGTGGAAGCAATACTTGAAAGGAAGCTTTCAGCAACTGTTACGCAAGATTATACGCAAACGGGTGGAATTGAAGCAGTAGTAGAGGTGTTGAATGGAGTAGATCGTGCGACTGAAAAAACAATACTTGATTCATTAGAAATTCAGGATCCGGAACTTGCTGAAGAAATTAAGAAACGTATGTTTGTGTTTGAGGATATTGTCACATTGGATAATCGTTCCATACAGCGAGTGATTCGTGAATGTGAAAATGAAGATCTTTTACTTGCACTTAAAATTTCAAGTGATGAGGTAAAAGAAGTGATTTATCGTAATATGTCTACACGGATGGTTGAAACCTTTAAAGAAGAAATGGAATTCATGGGACCTGTACGTTTACGTGATGTGGAAGAAGCTCAAACCAACATTGTTAATTCTATTCGCAGGTTGGAAGAGACTGGAGAGATTATCGTTGCCCGTGGCGGGGGAGATGATATTATTGTCTAGAATTATTAAGCATGGATCATCAACAATAAATGCCAAAGATTCAAAGCTGATTAAAGTAAAATTAGTGCATGTTGAATCTGATGAAGAAAATGAAGAACTTGGAAATTACCAATTAGACAATGAGAGACAAACTATAATGGATGATGCAAAAAAAGAGGCAAACAATCTTATCCACCAAGCTGAAGCCCAGGCTAAAGATATTATTGCTTTGGTAAACAAGCAACGGAATGAATGGGAGCTAGAAAAGGGAAATTTGTCTGCATTAGCATATGAAGAAGGTTTCCAAACTGGTGTGGAAGAAGGCAAAAAAAGTGGTTTTAATGAATACGCAGGTTTAATAGAGATTGCAAACCAAGTAACAAATGAATCAAAAACAGCTTTTGCGGAACACGTCCAAAGTGCTGAAGGAACAATTTTAGAAATTGCCATCGCGGCCGCGGAAAAAATTCTTTATACCACATTGGAAGAGGAAAAAGAAAGATTTCTTCCGCTTGTAAAAAGAGCATTGAAAGAGGCTAGGGAATTTAGGGATATTCAAATTCATGTCCACCCTGTTAATTATGACCTACTTATTAGTGAAAAAGCAGAATTAGATGCTTTATTTCCTAATGATCTAAAATGCTTTATCTATCCAGATACGGAGTTAGAGGAATTTGCTTGTTATATTGAATCTGATAACGGAAGAATTGATGCTAGTATTTCAAGTCAACTAGTGGAACTGAAGAAGAACTTGAAATCGTTAATTGAAGGTGAGCCTACATGAAAGCAAAAGAGTTACTTCCCTTTATCGGTAATATAAATACGCTTCAGTATTATGGAAAAGTAATAAAAGTAGTCGGATTGATGATCGAATCGCAAGGACCAGAAAGTTCTATCGGTGATGTTTGTTTTATACATGTAGGTGGAAAAACGACGAAAAGAAAAATTATGGCAGAAGTAGTTGGTTTTAAAGAACAAAATATTGTACTAATGCCCTATACAAATATTCAAGACATAAGACCTGGAAGTATTGTAGAAGCGACAAATAAACCATTACAAATCAAGGTAGGTCCTGAATTGATTGGAAAAGTGATTGACTCTTTAGGGAATCCTATAGATGGATCAACAATGCCGGTTGGAATGAATGCAGTGGATACAGACCAAACCCCACCTAATCCTTTGAGTAGACCTATGATTGCTGAACCGTTAGAAGTTGGGGTCAGACCGATTGATAGCTTATTAACTGTAGGTAAAGGTCAAAGACTTGGGATATTTGCAGGAAGTGGAGTCGGAAAAAGCACTTTGCTAGGAATGATAGCTAGAAATACTAAAGCAGAAATAAATGTTATTGCACTAATAGGTGAGCGCGGAAGAGAAGTAAGGGAATTCGTAGAAAACGATCTAGGACCAGAAGGTTTGAAAAAGTCGATCATTATTGCTGCAACATCCGATCAGCCAGCATTAATGAGAATTAAAGGTGCCTTCACAGCAACAGCAATTGCGGAATACTTCCGTGATAAAGGTTGTGATGTGATGTTCATGATGGATTCCGTTACACGCGTAGCAATGGCACAGCGTGAAGTTGGTCTTGCGGTAGGAGAGCCACCTGCAACGAAAGGCTATACTCCATCAGTATTTTCAATTATGCCTCGTTTATTGGAACGAACTGGCACAAATCAATATGGTTCCATCACCGCATTTTACACTGTGCTAGTTGATGGTGATGATCTAAATGAACCAATCGCAGATGCTGTACGGGGGATATTAGATGGGCATATTGTTCTTGATCGCTCTTTAGCAAATAAAGGACAATATCCAGCTATTAATATACTACAAAGTGTTAGTAGACTTATGAACCATCTTGTAAGTTCGGAACACCGGGCGGCTGCGGAGAAAATCCGTGATTTATTGAGTATCTATTTAAATTCAGAGGATTTAATAAACATTGGAGCCTATAAAAAAGGTGCTTCTCGAGAAATTGATGAAGCAATAAAAGCTTATCCAGAAATCATCTCATTTTTAAAACAAGCTACGGATGAAAAAAAGTCCATCCAGGAAAGTATTAAATCTTTGATAGATCTTTCAGAAACAGGTGAATTCAATTGAATTATACATTCAAGTTCCAAAAAATATTGAATTTAAAAGAAAGAGAAAAAGAAGAAGCGTTTAATCTATATCAAGATTCCGTGAGAAAATTCGAGGAATGTGCAGAAAAATTATTTGGTTTATTAAAAAAGAAAGAAGATCTAGCGCAATATCAAGCAAAGCAACTACAACAAGGATTGGCAATTCTTGAAATCCGTCATTATCAACATTTTATTTCTAATTTAGAAAAGACGATCGAACATGTTCAAATGATGGTAATGAATGCTAGGAATAAGATGAATTGGTGTGAAGAGCAATTGAAAGAAAGCAATATTGAAATGAAGAAATACGAAAAGTTAAAAGAAAGAAATTACAATCATTATTTAAAAGTATTGAATCAATTAGAAAATACGCAATTAGATGAAATATCTTCCATTCAGTATTTTCATCGGGAAGGAAATTAGGTGGTAAAGTGGAGAAAACCATTAAAAACCATGCAGAAGAAAAAAGAACTGGATTTCTCCAAAAATTGATATTTTGGTTTTTCATTCCGCTTCTTTTTGCTGTATTTCTGGGACTGCTAATTGCTTCATTTAAAGGGGTGAATATTTTTGAAAAAGCCAAAGAAATTAGTGGGAAATTACCTTTCATAACTGATATAAAAGATGGAAAAGAAAATGCAAATAACGTTGAGTATGAAGATAAAATCATTAGTCTAGATGCGGAAATCCAGGATAGAGATGCTAAAATCAATCAATTGCAAGGTCAACTAGAGAATAAAGATGTGGAAAAGGAACAAATTCTAGCTGAACAAGAAAGACTGGAGCAGACTATTGAAGAATTACGTCAAATTCAAACCGAAAATAAACGTGCATTTAAAGAGATAGTTTCAACATTTGAAGCTATGACTCCTAAAAAAGCTGCGCCAATTATTCTAGAAATGAAAGAGGACGAAGCAGTTAAAATTCTTTCCAATCTTAACACCAAATCTTTGGCAAAAGTATTAGAGCAAATGCCACCTAAAAATGCTGCGATTTTTTCTGGGTTACTCTCAGCTAAAACAAAATAATTCAAATTCATTGAAGGGTGGTGAAAAAACAATTGAGGATTGGAACATTTAATACCGCTGTTCAGATTGCTAAAAGTCCAACAACACCAAGCTTACCGAGATCGAATTTCTTTGTAGCACTCGAAACAGCGATAGGGACAAATACTAAAACTAATAATATGAAAAGCGATAAAGCAGCTACATTTGATGTGGCACAATTAATTGATGTTTTTCAAAGTGATCTTCCTGCAGATTTTATTCAGGAATTGAAAAGTGTTGAGGTAACAACTATTCAGGAATTATTAACGCTAATTATGAATAAAGATCCAGATTTTCAAAAAATGTTGGAAATAATTGATGAAAAAATAGTAGGTTTGATTAATGAAAGTAAAAATCTAAACAGTACATCATTCAATCATCTAGGGAACGAACATCATAATGAGTATTCCGTTCATAACAAATTAGATAATAACCAAGTTCTTTTCACTCCCAACAAGAAACACCAAGTTATCGCTTTATCTGTTCCAGACACAGTAAAAGAAAATGAGAATGTGATCGCCTTTAACGAAGATCAACAGTCAATACCTATTCCGGAAGAACCAGATAAAGTTCCATCAGAGCTTGTATTGGAAGAACAGGATAAAGATCCAAACCCTTTACTCGAAGAGCAAAAAAATGGTGTTCCAACTATTCCTTTCAACATAGATGCTAAAGATATAGTCGCATTAATCAAGGAGCAACATGCTAAAGACTCATCCGTTTCTATCATGGTAGAACAAGATAAAGGGTTTTCCAAGACTGAAATGCAAGAAAATGACCAATCAACAGATTTAATTGAGAAGACTATACATCTTTTGACAAAAATAAGTCAGTTGGAATCACAAAAACTACTTCAATTAACTAATCAGGAATTAGTAAGTATCATGAACACTGTTAAGAAAATACAATTTGGAGCTAGAACTATCCAAGAGAATACTACAATCATAAACAAAATGGAAAAGCTGGATACTGTGGTCGAAGAACTGTTTAATCGATTGAAAATTGCAGAAAATGATAGCCGCATTCGCGATCTGAGTAGTATAGTGGAATCGGTCATTTCTAAAGAGAATACTCAGAAAAACAACTCTTTACTTCTGCCTAATCAGCAAATGAATTTAGTGAAAATAATACCTGCACCACCAAATAAAGAAATATCGTTAATGCCTGTGCAGAGCCAAGAACCTACACCTAAAATAGAGCAATACACATTACATGTTGAAGCGAAACCGAATCAAGAGCAAAAAGCTAGTGAGTTGATAAAAGCTTTTTCAAACATTTTGGCTAAATCACAGTTATCACAAACACCAGGATCAACTAGGCTTTTAATTAAGTTATATCCCGAACATTTAGGTGCCCTAAGAGTGGAACTTTTGCAAAAAGAAGGCGTGATGATAGCACGAATGATTGTATCAACAAGTACAGCTAAGGATTTGCTAGATTCCCAGCTTCATAGTCTAAAACATACGTTTAATCAACAAAACATCCAAGTTGATAAAATTGACGTTCATTTTAGTCAAAATGATCTGCAAAAATATATGGATCGAAATGCTCGTGATGAAGGACAAAATAGTGAGGAAAAAAATAGTCCTGAACAGAAAAATAAGGAAAAGGATGATACCTTAGACTTTGCGGAAGCTTTAAATACTATTTTGTTTGAAACGGAGGTGTAACATAAGACATGGTTAATTCCATAAATGAAAATCTACTTCTATCATCGGTACAGAAGCGAGATGTAAAAACTGGTAATGATATTTTAGGTAAGGATGATTTTCTAAAGATCTTAATGGTTCAATTGCAAAATCAAGATCCAATGAATCCTATGGAAGATAAAGATTTTATTGCGCAAATGGCTACATTTTCTTCACTAGAGCAAATGACTAATATGAATATCTCTATTGAAAAAATGGTAGAGCTTGAATCACAAACGAGCTTAATCGCATTTAATCAATTTGTTGGTAAAGATGTAACATGGCATAAAATGGATGAATCTGCTGAAACGGGTGAATCTACCGTCACTCAAGGAAATGGTATTGTCAAAACAGTCCAATTTATGGGTGATACAGTTAAATTGATTTTAGAAGATGGTACAGAATTGGCGCCTGCAAATATTTCACAAGTGAATAGCATGGCATCTGAAACACCACTCATTCAGGCAAGTTCGATGATCGGGAAACAGATTACATGGATGGATGGCGAAAATGAAATGAATGGTACAGTGAGTTCAGTTTCGATGAAGGATGGTTTTGTCTGGCTCATTACAGATGAAGGCAGTTCGGTTAAAACGGGGGAAATCACGAAAATAGCATAATAGAGGATGTCCAAAAAGTCACCAAATGATAAACGGGGAATTTCTTCGTTGCTCGGTTTTTCCGGTTCTCACGTATTAAAAGCATACGCTCCGATCCTCAAAACCTTCTCGCCTCGAACTTCTTGTTTCTAATTTGGCACCTTTTTGAACACGCACTAAATAGAAGGTGAAGGTGTAAGTAGTGAAAAATAATTTTATTCATAGACTTCCATCGCAACCAATTACAATACAGCCTTTTCCGAAAAAGGCACCAATATATTCCAATCATACGGATAAGTCATTTTCAAAGCATTTGGAACAGGCGGTATCCCAAAAAACAAATTTAACAATAAGTAAACATGCTGGGATTAGAATGAATGAACGAAAAATAGAGATTGAACCGGATGTTTGGAAACAAATCGGTGTAAAAGTGGATGAGGCAAAGCGAAAAGGTGTGAATGATTCGCTAGTGATAATAAAGAATGCTGCTTTAATTGTGAGTGCGAAAAATAATACGGTAGTTACGGTAATGGATAGACAAGAAGCTGGTAAACAGATTTTCACGAAAATAGATGGCACAATCATTATGGATTAAAAAATACTTAACAGAAAACGGCTGGACCTAAACGGAAGCCGTGAATCGCCGACTGACTGACGCGGTTCAATCGAAGGGAGAACAATATTAAATGATTCGTTCAATGTATTCAGGAATTAGTGGGATGAAAAACTTTCAAACAAAATTAGACGTAATTGGTAATAACATCGCGAATGTTAACACATACGGATTCAAAAAAGGGCGTGTTGCGTTCAAAGATATGGTTAACCAAACGATTTCAGGAGCAAGTGGACCTGCACAAGGTAAAGGAGGAATCAATCCGCAGCAAGTAGGATTAGGTGCTCAAATTGCTGCAATCGATACGATTGATACGCAAGGTTCCTTGCAGCCGACCGGTCGAGTGCTTGACCTAGCAATACAAGGGGACGGATATTTTATGGTACAAGAAGGGACAGATACATTTTATACAAGAGCAGGAAACTTATACCTGAATAATAATGGAAATCTGGTTACTGCTTCTGGGCATTTTGTCTTAGATAACCAATCCCAGCGTATTCAAATTCCAGACATTAAAAATATTAAAAGCCTAGGGATATCTGAGGATGGTAAAATTAGTTTTATTAAATCAGATACACCTAGTGTCCCAGGTTTTACTAAAGACGGTGATTTATTTACTTCTGTATCATCAATCGGGATTGCCCGCTTTAATAATCCAGGTGGTCTTGAGAAGGTTGGCGAAAATCTGTATGTCGGTAGTGCAAACTCAGGTTTAGCTACACCAATGATTCCTAATAATGGTGGTGCAGGCACAATCGTTTCAGGTGCGCTTGAAATGTCGAATGTTGACTTATCTGAAGAATTCACTGAAATGATCGTTGCACAACGTGGATTTCAAGCAAATACAAGAATCATTACGACTTCAGATGAAATTTTACAAGAACTTATTAACTTAAAACGATAAGGATAAAGGGGGGATAGGGCCTGGTAATCAAGCCGGCCCTGATTTTTACTGTGATTACTATTACAAAATTGAATGGAAAGACATTTCAATTAAATGCGTTACTAATCGAGAAAATCGAATCTTTTCCCGACACTACGATTACATTAACTAACGGTCGCAAATATGTTGTCGCCGAATCAGAAGAGCGGGTGAAAGAACAAATATTGGCTTTCTATCAGTCGATCTATCTTCTCGGCCGTAAGGAATTGGAGGTTTTTGAGGATGAGTAAAAAACTGATAAATACAATGATTGTTCTTTTAACGGCTATTTTGCTTCTTGCGTCTCTAGCGTTGATTATCACGATGAAGTTTAATCCATCTGATAATAAAAAAGAACCCTCTATTGAAGAGGTATTGAAAGTATCCGTTGATGTCCCAGAAATAACGACAAATTTAAAGAGTAATGATTATGTTAAAATATCTTTCAAAGTACAAACAGATGGAAAGAAAGCGAAAGAAGAATTTACTAAACGAGATTTCCAGATTCAAAATCTAATGATATCGGAATTATCTGAGATGGATGCTGCTGATTTGGATGGTAAAGAAGGTAAGCTGAAGTTGGAAGAATCAATGAAGGAAAAGATTAATGAACTAATGCAAAAAGGGAAAGTTGTGAAAGTGTATATCACCTCCTATATTATTTCATAAACATAATAAACCATTGAAACGGGGGTGTAGATATGTCAGCAGATATCTTGTCACAAAATGAAATTGATGCTTTGCTTTCTGCTATTTCAACAGGAGAAATGTCGGCCGAGGATTTAAAGAAAGAAGACGAAGAAAAAAAGGTAAAGGTATATGATTTTAAACGAGCATTAAGGTTTTCTAAAGATCAGGTTAGAAGCTTAACAAGAATCTATGAAAACTTTGCGCGATTACTTACAACCTATTTTTCGGCACAACTTAGGACTTATGTCAATATTGCAGTGGCTTCAGCTGATCAAATACCTTACGAAGAATATATTCGATCTGTTCCTAGTATGACGATCTTAAATGTTTTTGAGGTTCCGCCTCTTGAGGGAAGAATGATTATGGAAATCCATCCTAATATAGCCTATGCAATGATAGATCGTATCTTAGGTGGACAAGGTACAAGCATTAATAAAATTGAAAATTTAACAGAGATTGAACTTCGACTCATGACTAATTTGTTCGAACATACATTGGAATATTTAAAAGATGCATGGTCAGGTATTGCCGAAATTGAGCCAGTCATGTCGGAGCTCGAAGTAAATCCGCAATTTCTTCAAGTTGTTTCACCAAATGAAACAGTTGTAGTTATTTCCATGAATGCCAGTGTAGGAGATACAAGTGGGATGATTAATATTTGTATCCCACATGTTGTGCTTGAACCGATAATACCGAAGCTTTCAGCACATTATTGGATGGAAACAGTAAGTAAAAATAGAAAGCCTGAAGAAGTGGCCACGCTAGAACAAAAAGTAAAAGAATCAAACGTGCAGCTGACAGCTCAACTTGGTATTTCTGAGCTATCTATTGAAGATTTCTTATTATTAGATCATGGTGATGTAATTGAATTGAATACACGAATCGATGAACCTCTTATCGTGAAGATAGGAAAGATTCCAAAATTCACGGGGCAACCTGGGAAAGTAAATAAGAAATTAGCTGTGCAAATCTTAAGTACTTTAGAGGAGGGAGACAAGGAAAATGACTGGTGAAATGCTCTCTCAAGATGAGATCGATGCGTTATTGAACGGAGGGACAACTCCTCCCGAATCTAGCGAAGAGTTTAATAAAATTAATGTAATCGACTATTTATCAGAAATGCAACAAGATGCATTAGGGGAAATTGGCAATATCTCTTTCGGAAGTTCAGCTACGGCTCTATCGACATTATTAAATCAAAAAGTTGAAATTACCACTCCGGCTGTTTCAATTATAGATTATGCCAAGCTGGAAGATGAGTTTCCGCATCCATATGTAGCAATTCAAGTAAAGTATACAGAAGGATTTTCAGGGGTAAATATACTTGTCATCAAACAAACAGATGCTGCAATAATTGCGGATTTGATGCTAGGAGGAGATGGGAAATCCCCAATGGAGTCAATGGATGAAATCCATTTGAGCGCAGTCCAAGAAGCAATGAATCAAATGATGGGATCTGCCGCTACATCGATGTCTTCTGTTTTTAATAAAAAGGTAGATATTTCGCCGCCATCCATTGAATTATTAAATGTCACAGAAGGCGAAGGAACAGAGACGCTTCCTCAACAAAATTTACTTGCTAAAATTTCTTTTAGATTAAAAATAGGAAATTTAATTGATTCAAGTATTATGCAAGTGTTACCCGTTGATTTTGCAGTAAAGCTTGTCGAGGATTTATTTACTCAAACAGAAGCGGAAAGTGAAACATCAAAGACAATACAAACATCACAGATTGAGATGAATGAGACCAAGGCATCTAAACCAGATGGTAATAATACCCAAATGACAGAACGTGGAAATTTGTCAGACATAAGAAATTCGGTTGAAAGAGAAACACACCCGAATGTTCAAACCGCTAATTTTTCTGAATTCAATGCAATGCCAACAACTACGACTGAAACAAACAATCTAGAAATGTTACTAGATATCCCACTGCAAGTGACAGTTGAGTTGGGAAGAACAAGTCGGACAGTAAAAGAAATAATTGAATTAGGTTCTGGATCAATTATTGAACTTGACAAACTAGCAGGTGAGCCTGTTGATATTCTTGTAAATAATAGATTGATAGCACAAGGAGAAGTTGTAGTAATTGATGAAAACTTCGGTGTAAGAGTAACTGACATCGCAAGTAAAACTGATCGTATTAAAAGACTAAAATAATAGACTGTGAGGGATTTTAGTGGCAAATAGAATTTTAATTGTAGATGATGCAGCTTTTATGAGAATGATGATTAAAGATATATTAACGAAGAATGGTTTTGAGGTGGTTGGTGAAGCCGCAGATGGATCTCAAGCAGTGGAAAAATATAAAGATTTGAAGCCGGATCTTGTAACAATGGATATTACAATGCCTGAAATGGATGGTATAGCAGCTCTAAAAGAAATAAAATCATTTGATCCTTCTGCTAAAATTATTATGTGCTCCGCAATGGGACAACAAGCAATGGTTATCGATGCGATCCAAGCTGGTGCAAAAGATTTTATTGTGAAACCTTTTCAAGCAGATCGCGTAATTGAAGCTATATCCAAAACATTAGGGTAAGCAATTATATGATTTTCTTTCGAAAAATAATGATCATTGGCCTCTTTTTTGTGATTGCTGCATTGTCATTCAATTATTCTTTAATGAATGTGAGTGCAGAGGCCTTAGAAAATAGTGTCACTGATCATTATAAAAATAACAAAAGTGAAGACAATGTTTCTAAAGATAACTCAAATAATGATGAGCCTGTTAACCAATCAACAAAGGTAGGCATCGGGGTACTAGATGTAATCAAAATGATAGCGGCACTTCTGTTTGTTGTATTTCTATTATATATTTTATTGAAATTTATTAATAAGAAGAGCCAATCTTATCAGCATAATAAGTTAGTACAGAATTACGGTGGAACGGCACTTGGCGGAAATCGATCGATTCAAATCGTCAAAGTCGGTAGGCAGATACTGATTCTTGGTGTAGGAGAAGATATCCGCTTGCTAAAAGAAATAACAGATGAAGAAGAACTTCAAGATTATATTCGTCTCTATAAGGAACAACAAGACCAAAGCTTGCAACCAACAGATGTTTTGACCAAATGGTTGAAGGCAAATAAACAGAAAAATCTTCGTTCAAGTAATCAGAATGGTGATAAAGCATTTCATGTTCATTTAAAAGAAAAATTAGATGAGATAAAAAAAGATCGTAAAAAGGTTATTAGTGAGCTTGAAGAGAAGGAGCAAAGATTCGATGAATGAGTTTATGGAATTTTTTAATGACGGTTCAGCCGCTTCTGTGTCAACTTCTGTCAAGCTATTTCTACTATTAACTGTATTATCGCTTGCTCCGAGCATCTTGGTTTTAATGACATCCTTCACACGGATCATTATTGTTTTGTCATTTGTTAGGACATCACTTGCGACGCAACAAATGCCGCCAAATCAGGTTTTAGTTGGTCTATCGTTATTTCTAACATTTTTTATCATGACACCAGTGCTTACGGAAGTGAATCAGGAAGCATTGCAGCCATTATTCAACGATGAAATAAATTTAGAGACAGCATATGAACGTGCTGCGATACCTTTTAAAGAATTTATGAGTAAACATACACGGCAAAAAGACTTGGAATTATTTTTAAATTATGCCGAGATGGAACGTCCTGAAACAATTCAAGACATTCCGATCACCGCTTTAGTTCCGGCGTTCGCTTTAAGTGAACTGAAAACGGCATTTCAAATTGGATTTATGATTTTTATACCATTTTTAGTGATTGATATGGTTGTTGCCAGTATATTAATGTCGATGGGAATGATGATGCTTCCACCTGTCATGATTTCACTACCATTTAAAATATTATTGTTTGTTCTAGTGGACGGCTGGTATTTAGTTATTCAATCATTGCTTCAAAGTTTTGGTTAAATCATGATATTCTTCAATAATGAACAATCAGTGGGGTGTTTGAATGAATGCTGAATCAGTTATATCGCTTGCTCAAAATGGAGTTTTCACTACACTCGTTGTAGCGGGCCCGCTTTTACTGCTTGCTCTTGGAGTGGGGCTGGCGGTAAGTATATTTCAAGCGACTACTCAAATACAGGAACAAACACTGGCGTTCATTCCCAAAATTGTAGCTGTGCTAATTGGGGTAGTTATTATGGGGCCATGGATGTTAAGTAAGCTTTTATCATATGCAACGGAAATATTTCAAAACTTAACTAGATTTGTAGGTTAACTGAATGGAAAATTTACTTCCCAATATTTCCGTTTTCTTACTTGTATTTATGAGGGTATCGGCATTTTTCGTGACAATGCCACTCTTTTCATATCGCACACTTCCAGCTTCCTATAGAATTGGTTTTGCATTTTTTCTATCCATTTTAATGCAATATACCATTGATATCGAACCGCTTGCTTTTAATGGTGAATATTTTTTACTCATATTTAAAGAAGCAAGTATCGGACTTTTAATCGGATTTATTGGTTATATGATATTATCTGCCATTCAAATCGCTGGAGGTTTTATCGATTTCCAAATGGGGTTTGCGATCGCTAATGTTATCGACCCACAGACTGGTGCGCAAAGTCCACTCATGGGTCAATATTTATACATGTTTTCATTATTATTTTTACTTGCAATCAATGGACATCATTTAATACTTGATGGTATTTTTCATAGTTATCAATTTATTCCCATAGATCAAGTGTTTATTCCTTTTGGTAATGCATCGTTTATAGAATACATCATCCGATCCTTTGGATTAATGTTTATGATTGCATTTCAAATGTCGATCCCGGTGGTTGCCTCTTTATTTTTAGTCGATGTAGCTTTAGGGATTATCGCTCGAACAGTACCGCAATTAAATATATTTGTTGTTGGCTTTCCAATAAAAATTGCTGTTAGTTTTCTTGTTATATTCATTGTTCTTGGTGTGATGTTTGAAGTAGTTCAACATTTATTTGAAACGATGCTGCTAATTATGCGAACTGCAATGGAGTATATGGGAGGCTTAAGATGAAACAACTCAATCTTAATCTTCAATTTTTCGCAGGAGAAAAAACAGAGAAAGCTACACCAAAAAAACGTCAGGAATCCAAGAAAAAAGGGCAGACAGCTAAAAGTCAGGATGTAAACACTGCGCTCGGTTTGTTAGCGGTATTTGGATTTTTGCAATTCTTTTCATCGCAAATGGGAAGTATTACAATTGGTACATTTCTCCATGCCTTTAACGAATATATGCTGATGGACCTAACTGAAGCAAACGTACAAATAATTTTGCTTGGTGTTTTAAAGGAACTAGTATTTTTATTAGGGCCGATTATGTTAATTGCTTTAATTGCGGGTATAGGAGCCAACTTATTACAAGTTGGGTTCATGTTCACAGCGGAGCCTTTACAACCAAAATTAGAGAAGCTTGATCCAATTAAAGGCTTTAAAAGGATTTTTTCGATTAGAGCTATTGTCGAACTAATGAAATCTATATTAAAGATCGGCTTTGTTGGAGCAATTACTGTGTCAGTTTTATGGGGCCGGTTTGATGAAGTACTCTTATTATCACACCAATCCATCGCTGCTACGTTAAAAACGGTTGGTAGTTTAACAATACAGATGGGCATTGCGGCATCTCTTGCACTTTTATTTTTATCGCTGTTTGACTTTTTGTACCAAAAATATGATTTCGAAAAAAATATCAGAATGTCAAAACAGGATATTAAAGATGAATATAAGAATATCGAGGGTGATCCGTTAATTAAATCGAAAATTAAACAAAAACAGCGAGAAATGGCGATGTCTAGAATGATGCAGGAAGTACCTAAAGCGGATGTCATTATTACAAATCCAACGCATTATGCCATTGCACTAAAATATGATGAAAAAAATGCGGACGCTCCGATTGTAATTGCAAAAGGCGTAGATTTTATGGCTCAAAAAATTAAACTGATTGCTAGTAGCCATCAAATTGTGATGGTTGAGAATCGTCCATTGGCAAGATCTTTATATGATCAAGTAGACATAGGAGAAATAATTCCTGATGACTTTTTTAAAGCAGTTGCAGAAATATTAGCTTATGTATACAGAATAAAACACAAGTTATAATCATGGATTGAAAGTAAGGCAAGGAGAGAACGTTATGAAACTTAAAGATATTGTAGTATTATCAAGTGTTATTTTAATTGTAGCCATGTTAGTTATACCATTTCCTACATGGTTATTAAGTTTGTTAATCATAACGAATATTTCACTTGCACTACTTGTTCTACTAACTTCAATGAATATGCAAGAACCACTGCAGTTTTCTATATTCCCTTCATTATTATTGTTATTAACATTATTTAGACTCGGTTTGAATGTATCGACAACTAGATCCATACTCTCCAAAGGTGATGCAGGGGGAGTCGTTGAAACCTTCGGTACCTTTGTTGTCGGTGGAAATGTGTTAGTTGGACTAGTTGTATTTTTTATCTTAATTGTTATTCAATTTATTGTCATCACAAAAGGTGCTGAACGTGTTTCTGAAGTAGCGGCTCGTTTCACGCTTGATGCAATGCCAGGGAAGCAAATGAGTATCGATGCAGATTTAAATGCAGGCGTCATTTCAGAACACGAAGCCAGAGGAAGAAGAGAAAAAGTATCTCGGGAATCGGACTTTTACGGAGCAATGGATGGTGCGAGTAAATTTGTTAAAGGAGATGCCATTGCAGGTATTATTATTGTATTAATAAACTTGCTATTCGGTATTATTATTGGAATGGTGCAGCAAGGATTGCCAATTGCTGAAGCTGCAGTTAAATTCTCAATGCTAACTGTTGGGGATGGTATTGTAAGTCAAATACCGGCCTTACTGATTTCGACAGCAACCGGAATTGTTGTTACTCGTGCCGCATCAGAAGGTAATCTTGGCTCAGACATTGTTGGCCAGCTGTTCTCTTCTACTCCCATGCTATATATTGCAGCAACAACTGTTTTTTTATTGGGGTTAACTACTCCAATTAATGATATTATCACTATTCCTATAGCTGGAGCCTTAGCAGTTGGCGGTTGGGTACTTTCACGAGCCCCGGCTGTTGTAGACGACGATTTAATCCAATCGTTGGAAGAGACAGAAGCTGATGAAATGAAAAGTCCCGATAGTGTCATCAATTTATTAAATGTGGATGCGATCGAATTTGAGTTTGGATATGGGCTTATACCGCTAGCAGATGTAAACCAAGGAGGAGATCTTTTAGATAGAATCGTCATGATCAGAAGACAGCTCGCCTTGGAGTTAGGGATGGTTATTCCCGTTGTGAGGATAAGAGATAATATTCAATTAGAACCTAATGAATATCGCCTGAAAATCAAAGGAAATGAAATGGCACGAAGCGAACTTCTCCTCGATCATTATTTAGCGATGAGTCCTGGAGGAGAGGATACAATTGAAGGTATTGATACGGTTGAGCCTTCCTTCGGTTTACCAGCAAAATGGATTGCAGAAGAAGTGAAAGAACAAGCAGAAATAATGGGCTATACTGTTGTCGACCCATCATCTGTTGTATCTACACATATTACAGAATTACTAAAAACAAATGCATATGAACTTTTAGGACGTCAAGAAACAAAACAATTAATTGATCATATCCAGGAATCCTATCCGATTCTTGTCGAAGAAGTCACTCCTAATCCACTATCTGTAGGGGAAGTGCAAAAGGTATTAGCGAAGTTATTAAAGGAAAACGTATCGATAAGAAATTTGCCAATCATTTTTGAAACACTTGCTGATTATGGAAGGATGAGTACAGATACGGATTTGTTAGCAGAATATGCTCGTCAATCACTTGCGAGGCAGATAACAACCCAGTATGCAGAAGATGGAACGACTTTAAAAGTGATTACAATCTCAGGGAAAATTGAGAAGATAATCGCTGATAGTATTCAACAAACAGAGCATGGGAACTATTTGTCATTGGATCCAACAGATTCTCAAAGTATTCTAGAAGCAATTGCGGGTCAAATAGAGGAATTATCGCTCATCCAACAATCACCTATTTTGCTTTGTTCACCAGCTGTGCGTATGTATGTAAGGCAAATGACGGAAAGGTATTTTCCACATGTACCGGTTTTATCTTATAACGAATTGGAAGCAAATGTGGAAGTTCAAAGTACTGGGGTGGTGAACATCTAATGAATATAAAAAAAATTATCGCTCCGTCTATGGCTGATGCAATGAAGAAAATCAAGACTGAGCTAGGTGATAATGCAGTTATTCTAAATTCAAAAGTTGTTTATCATGGTGGTTTTTTAGGGATGTTTCGTAAGAAAAAAATTGAAGTAATTGCAGCACTTGATGAACAGCCGATTCAACCGATGCAAAAAACGAAAGTAAAGAAAAGAAAAGCGCTTGATAATGAGCGAACAAAGTCGCTTCTAAAAGAGAAGGAACCAGTTGTTCATACTAAAGGTGACAGTACCGCGGCTATGGATATTGTTGCTGAAATAGCAGAATTAAGAAATGAATTAACATCTGCTCGATACCGAACTTTTAATATAAATAATTACCCGGAACAAATTCAAACATGCTTACAAATATTGCAAGAAACAGAGCTAGCAGAAAAACATATAACCGAATTTGGGGATATGCTTTTAGAGAAATGGCGAAGTGCCTCCGAAACTCCTAGTCATCAAGATGTGATTGTATGGTGTAAATCAATTATATGCGATCAGTTGACGCCATTTAATTTTACGGGAATTAATTTTACAAAAAAGTATATTAACCTTGTAGGTCCGACGGGTGTAGGGAAAACAACTACCATTGCTAAACTAGCGGCAGAAGCAGCACTTGAACAGGATAAGAAAGTTGCATTTATTACTTTGGATACGTATAGAATTGCGGCTATAGACCAGTTGAAAACATATGCCCAGCTTTTAAATATTCCAATAGAAGTAGTGTATAATCAAGCAGATTTTCCAACTGCGATAAATAAATTTGTAGATTTTGATTTAGTGTTAATAGATACAGCTGGTCGGAATTATCGTGAATTAACATTTATTGATGAGTTAATGAAGTTGTTCGGAGAAGTGGAAATGGCGACGTATTTGGTATTGTCCATCTCAATGAGGGAAAAGGATATATCTCAGATTGTAGAAAACTTCCAACAGTTAAGCTTTGATCACTTTATCTTCACAAAATTAGACGAAACTCAATCCTATGGTGCGATGTATAATTTGATTAAAAAATATGAAAGTGGTGTCGCGTACATTACGACTGGACAAGGTGTTCCTGATGATATAGTAACTGCTAGTCCTAAAATAATTGCGAACTATCTACTTGGGGATGAAAAAGTATGAAAGACCAGGCGGAGATGTTGCGAATAAAAATGCAAAAAAAATCGGAGAATTTCGCTAGAACAATTGCTATTGTAAGTGGTAAGGGTGGAGTAGGAAAGACGAATATTTCTACTAATCTAGCACTCACTTTAGTGGATAAGGGTTATCGCGTATTGCTTTTTGATTTTGATATCGGCATGGGAAATGTCAATATTCTTCTTGGGAGTGTTTCTCATTCAAATATTTCCGCTTTTTTACAAGATGATATACCAATAAGTTCTATTATCCAGAAAACCCAAGATGGTATTGCTTATATTTCGGCGGGCAATGGCTTAAATGAGGTAGTAGAGATGGATAATCGTATGCTCGACCGACTTTTAGATGCTTTAAGTGTACTCCAAGCGGACTATGATTATATTATTTTTGATATGGCTGCTGGAGCAACGACAACAGCGTTAAATATTTTGCTTTCAGCAGATGATATTTTTGTTGTGTGCACGCCCGAGCCGACGGCTATTACTGATGCCTATTCGATGATGAAGTTTATTTGTTCTGCACAATCTGAAAGCAGATTTTTGTTGATTTGTAATCGTGCAGAAACTTCCGTACAAGGAACGGAAACATTGTATAGGCTTCAGAAAACGGTGCAAAAATTTCTGCAGAAAGATGTGGAATTGCTAGGTGTGTTACCGGAAGATAAGCATGTTAGAAAAGCGGTGATTAGTCAAACCGTATTTACTAAGAAATATCCAAAAGCAGATATATCTCTCAAACTAAAAAGAATGGTCGATATATATATTGAAGGAGACAGTCATTACGCTACCAATCAATTTTCATTTGTAAATAAGCTTCGTCGCTTTTTTAATAAGGAGGGACGGTTGTGAAGCATCCGACTTTCTTTTTAATGAGTGATTCCGCTGTTACGAGAGTTTTGTATGGGAAACTGTTTGAGAATAGTACAGAAGTCGACCTCTTGGGTGCGGCAAGATTTAATGAAACTGGAATAAATAAAATGATTAGATTAGCATCTGATTTCGTGATCATTGATTTAGATCGTGAATTCACTGAAGTAAATACAGACATGGATAAGATTCAACAAAAGTATCACGGAAAAATAATCATCATTCTTTCAAAGGAACAGGAACAGAACAATCTAAGCGCAGGTACCTTTGACATAAAAACAGAAGTTAGCTTTTTCAAGAGATATGAGTTAATAGATATAAAATCAATGGAAGCTTTTAAAAATAAACTTATCCAATTCATTCTATCTGAAGATGGACCTATCTTATTAAGGGAAGTAGGCCAAGACGATGAATATGTACAAAAAAAATTAGCTGTACGTTATGCAATTCCCGAGATAAAGCTGTCTGAACAACTGCCTCTTCATATAGAGACTGATAAGAAGATAATTTGTATCGGGACATCAACCGGAGGTCCTAGAGCCTTACAGACCGTTTTATCGCAGCTTCCCAAATCAATTAATGCTCCGATTGTAATTGTTCAACATATGCCACCTTCATTTACATATTCTTTGGCGAAACGCTTAAATAGTATTTGCAATATTGAAGTGAAGGAAGCGGAAGACGGTGAACGTTTAAAGAAAGGTACAGCATATATTGCACCTGGCGGACATCATATGACCATCCATCCGATCAGAGAAGATTTAATTGTCAAAATAACTGGGGACCCACCAGTAAATGGACATCGTCCGTCAGTTGATGTGATGTTTAACTCACTTAGTTTCGTAGAAAAATATGCGAAAATTGCTGTGATTATGACAGGTATGGGAGCAGATGGTTCTTCGGGTTTACTGCGATTAAAAAAGAGTGGAATGACCATAGCGATCGCCGAATCAGAACAAACTTGTATTGTATATGGTATGCCAAAGGCTGCAATCGGCACTGGTGGTGTGGATGAAGTATTAAAAATAGAGGATATCGCTTCGAATATTTTGAAATATATGAAGGGGCGATAAGTGTCCCGCCCAGGGTTCGTTTAGGGGTAGGAGTCTTAAATTCTAAGGAAAGATCAAAATAAAGGACGTGGGCAAATGGATGTAAATCAGTATTTAGAAATTTTTATTGATGAAAGTAAAGAGCATTTGCAAGCACTTAATAATCAACTTTTGAATTTAGAAAGTAATCCAAGTGACTTAACGATTGTAAGTGAAATATTTAGAGCGGCACATACATTAAAGGGCATGTCAGCTACGATGGGCTATACTGATTTAGCAAATTTAACACATATTTTAGAAAATGTGTTTGATGGTATTCGTAATGAAAAAATACAGATAACTTCACAAGTATTTGATATTATGTTTCTTGCTGTAGATGATTTAGAAGCAATGGTTGAATCCATCGCCTCTGGTGGCGATGGACATCGCGATGTAAAGGTTGTTATTGACCAATTGCAGCAAATCGAAAAAGGTAATGAGCCCAAAATAAAAAATGCTAGGGTTGAAATTGCTGCTTCAACTGAAATGGAATTAATAATGAATGAATATGATGAGTTTGAAAGAACAGTTATCGAACAATCACATGAGCAAGGGTTCCAATGCTATGAATTTACGGTTTCATTACGTGCTGATTGTTTATTAAAAACAGCTCGCGTATTTATGGTATTTGAACTATTGGAAAAATGCGGTGAAGTGATAAAGTCTGTTCCGAGTGTGGAACAATTAGAAGACGAGCAATTTGATTCTAAATTTACCGTTACCATAATTACAAAAGAGTCTTCACAGGAAGTGAAAAGTAAGTTAATGAAGGTTTCTGAGGTCGAATCAATCGAAGCGAATGTTGTAAATTTATCTAGAATTCCAATGAAGAAAAAGCATCAGAAGGAGAAACTCCAAAGTAATGATTCTACGGAACCTCAAATAAATGAAGAACGAAGCGTAGTTGATAAAACGCCAATAGAAAGAAAAAATGGAAAAGCCGGCGGTAAAACAATTAGAGTGAATATTGACCGTCTAGATATACTTATGAATTTATTCGAAGAGCTAGTAATAGATAGAGGTCGTTTAGAACAAATATCTCAAGAAATTCAAAACCCAGAACTTGAAGAGACAGTTGAAAGAATGATTAGAGTCTCTGGCGATTTACAAAACATTATATTAAATATGAGAATGGTTCCAGTTGAAACTGTGTTTAATCGTTTCCCTCGAATGGTCAGACAACTAGCGAAAGATTTAGATAAGCAATTAGACTTAGATATTATTGGCGCAGAAACAGAATTAGATCGGACTGTTATTGATGAAATAGGTGATCCTATCGTTCATTTGCTAAGAAATGCAATTGATCATGGGATTGAAAGTCGGGAAGTACGTAAAGCAAATGGTAAACCAGCCACCGGAGTAATAAAATTGCAGGCATTCCATAGTGGTAACCATGTTTTCATTGAAATAGAAGACGATGGCGGTGGGATAAACCGTCAAAAAGTAATTGATATTGCAGTTTCCAAAGGAATCATTTCTGAAAATGAAGCGACAAACCTGACAGATCGAGAAGCGTATGAATTAATCATGGCATCGGGCTTTTCAACAGCTGATTCAATTACAGATGTATCAGGGCGTGGGGTAGGATTAGATGTCGTAAAATCGACGATCGAATCACTTGGAGGAGTTATTGCTATTGATTCAAAAGAAGGAAAAGGTTCGAAGTTTTCTATTCAATTGCCTTTAACTCTATCTATTATATCGGCAATGCTTGTTGAAGTTAGCAATGAAAAATATGCGATTCCTTTATCATCGATTATTGAAACAGCAATCATTCGCAAGTCCGAAATATTGACTGCTCACAATCAAAAAGTAATTGACTTTAGAGGTAAAGTCGTCCCACTGGTAGCTTTATCTGAAATATTCGAGATGGAAATGGTAGACGAAGAAGAGGATGAATTTATTTCTATTGTAATTGTAAGAAAAGGTGAGAAAATGGCAGGTTTGATTGTCAAATCCTTTATTGGTCAGCAAGAAATTGTGTTGAAATCCTTAGGTAATTATTTAAATACAGTATTTGCCATTTCGGGTGCAACAATATTAGGAGACGGTCAAGTAGCTTTAATTATTGACTGTAATGCACTAATTAAATAGTTATAAAGGTGGGTGATTAGTAATGAATGAATTAGCTATAGCTTCCGAACAAAAAGTAATTGTTTTTAAGTTGAATGGTAATGAATATGCCCTCTCTGTTGAACAAGTAACCGCTATTGAAAAGATGAATTATATTACAAGAATTCCTAAAGTAGCAGCCTTTATTAAAGGAGTTATTAATTTACGAGGTGTCATCATTCCGATTATTGACTTAAAAAAACGTTTCGGCCTTGGACATACGGAGTATACAGATAATACGAGGATCATTATCGTCTCGTATCAAGATGTAGAAGTTGGATTAATTGTCGATTCGGCAAATGATGTTTTAGATATCCCTGTTGATGCGATTGAACCGCAACCGGAAGTAATTGGTGCGGTGGAAGCAGAATTTATTAGTGGCGTTGCAAAGCTCGAAAAACGGCTTTTGATTATGCTTAATTTAGAAAATATACTCAAGCCTATAAGCGGTGGGAATGTGACGAATGGGGATTGAAAAAAATATTACATCTTTGCAAATCGATGTATTGAAAGAAATCGGTAATATAGGGGCTGGCAATGCATCAACAGCCCTTTCCACTTTGGTCGGTAAAAAAATTGATATGAATGTGCCGACTGTTAGAATTATCACGTTTGATGAAATGCTCGAACTCGCTGGAGGTCATGATGCAATCGTAGTTGCTGTTTTTTTACGTGTAGAAGGTGAAGCTGCTGGCAGTATGTTTTTTTTACTACCACTTGATCAAGCTAGTAAGTATGTGCAAAAAATGACTGGAGAGTCATCTATATCGTTTGCAAATCCGCCTTATTCAGAACTTGGTCTCTCAGCAATGCAAGAATTAGGAAATATTTTAACGGGTTCCTATTTATCTTCTTTAGCCGATTTTACAGGACTCGATCTATTGCCATCTGTACCATCTATAAGTATCGATATGGCTGGTGCTATTATTAGTTACGGACTTATAGAGTTATCGCAATCAGAGGATTATGCGATCGTAATCGATACAGCTTTAGACGAAAATGGTGATCATGATAGTGTTAAAGGACATTTTTTCTTCCTTCCGGACCCTGATTCTTTTTCAATCATATTTAACACATTAGGAGTCGGGAAGGATGATTGAGACTGTTATAAGAGTTGGTATTGCCGATATGAAAATTGTACATGCTCCAGATAAAATTAGAACGCTAGGTCTCGGCTCGTGTGTTGGTGTGATTATATATGATCCCAATAAAAAAATGGCAGGAATGGCTCATATTATGCTGCCTGATTCATCTATGGCAAGAGATCAAGAGCAATTAAATATTGCTAAATTTGCTGACACTGCGATTCAGGCTCTTACAAAAGAGCTAATTATACATGGAGCATGTAGGTCTAATCTGAAAGCTAAAATTTCCGGTGGCGCCCAAATGTTCCAATTTTCAACTCAAAACCAGCAAATGAGAGTTGGCCCGCGTAATGTGGAGGCTGTAATAAAAGAATTAGAGAAACTTAATATCCAACTTGTTAGTAAAGATACCGGAGGCAATAGTGGCAGAACAATTGAATTTAATCCGGACACATTTACATTACAAATAAATACCGTTTTTCAAGGTGAATTAATAATCTGAATCAGTGTTTATAGGATGCTTGTAAATAGACTCTCGGAATTTCGAGGCGTAAATCTGCCGAATTTCCAAAAACCTACTGGGAATTAAGCTTTATTGAATATTTGGTATTAGGTTTCAAAATGTTTTCAAAAGGCTTTTTTGAAAACATTGTTGCTTTACCAAGGTAGTGCGTGATTGATTTCCGCTACAGTTGCTCGCTTTCCGCGGGCGGTGAGCCTCCTCGGCGTAACCGCCTGTGGAATCTCACCTGTCCCGCTGATCCCGCGACGGACAGGACGTCCTAGTGTCGGTGTTGGCCACAGGACGTGGCAATCTTTAGCCGACCAGGAGTCTCGCACTTTCGCTCTAATTAACCTTCAACAGATTTTGTTTTAAAAGCGACAATCCCTTGTAAAGGATTTAGCCATTGAAGAGAAAATATGACCGTTAAGAAACGATAGTTCATCTTTTTGATGAGCATAGCAAGCGTCAATGTGTTGGCACATCATGATGGCATAAGTCCTTATCCACATTTTTGTGGACCGATGTCGGCCAGATTCCAAGTGATAGTCAATCTTTTCGCGTGTGTTTGAACATTCTACAGATGTCCGTCGGTTATAAATGAGTTTCCATTTTTGGCGTCTTCGCTTCCCCATAGACGGTGAAAAAAATCATAAAAAGTCCCAATACCGGGGACATCTTTAGATTCAAAGCCAATCATGATGGCATAGAAAGGCACCCGGTGTAATTCATTCACCCATTCAGTAATACTAAGGGTTGGTGTTTAGCCAAGAGAAGCAGAAGGTAGGAGCGCATCATGGAAGCCGGATCTAGAGCTCAGGCCCTCTATTCGAATAAGAGCTACGTAGCCACGACGTAAGTATGATAGGTCCGTGATCCACAACTTGTAAATAATAGGCCAATCATTATTTACAATGGTGAGCACATTCCCAAAGTGATGCTCTCTTAATTGGTCCAAAACGAAGTTTTGATAATCTTCATGTGGAACGACTGCAGGTTTCAAATTCAGCACCTCAATCACAGTTAGTAAAGAAATCCCTTCACCGGCGATTATTGTGATGTTTTTGAAAAAACGAGTATTTTCGACAAAAATAGCAACAAAATTTCTTTGTATTAATAACGATCTTAAGCCTCTCACGTAAATCGTATGAAAAGGAAGAGATTTGAGAACGGGGTATGATCAGTCACCTTACCATGAGCAAAAGAATATCTCAGTTGATTGGAGTTCCAGGCGGCGACTCCTGGGGGCTCACCGCACGCCCCCCCGGAACGCGTCCGCCTGGAACTGAAATCAACGGTGGCAGGCGGACACATTGAGTAGATTATTTATCTCCTTAAATACAGAATGGGTAATTCTACTAATAAAAAGTGAACTATCCCCCTATTAAAAGTAGGAGGAGACATGAAAAAGTGGCACAAGAAAACCTTGTACCATCTGACTCGGTGAATGCCGGGAGTCTATGTAACTGTGAGGAGGAGATAGGATGTCAAACTCACCACCGATAATTGAGCAACAATATTGGGAGCGGTGGAGCTGCTCCCGGGATGCTGATGCAGGGAATATCTTAGTGGAAAAATACATGCCGCTTGTAACATATCATGTTCAAAGAATTGCCGTCGGTATTCCTAAAAACATCAGTAGAGACGAGTTGAAAAGTCTAGGTTTAATGGGGTTATTGGATGCTTTAAATAAATTTGATATCACTCGTGATCTGAAATTTGAAACATACGCTTCTTTTAGGATAAGAGGAGCAATTATCGATGGTCTTAGAAAGGAAGACTGGCTTCCTAGAAGTATGAGGGAAAAGGTTAAGAAAATTGAAGCAGCTTCCGAACGGTTAGAACAGAAATTATTGCGCTATGCTTCGCCTGCTGAAATCGCAGAAGAAAGTGGTTATACAGAAAGTGATGTCAGTCAGACAATGAATGAATACTTTTTTGCGCATGTGTTATCGATGGATGAACAATTGAATGATCTTGATGAAAATGAAAAACAAACACATGTGATTAAAGATGAATTCACTCCTAATCCAGAAGATCATTTAGTTAAAAATGAGTGGATCAAAGATTTGGGTGAAGTGATAAAGACACTAAATAAAAATGAGCAATTAGTTATTAGTTTGTTTTACAAAGAAGAGTTAACTTTTACTGAAATCGGAGAAATCATTCAATTATCGACCTCGAGAATTTCTCAAATCCATTCAAAGGCGCTTCTTAAATTAAAGTCTGTACTTATAAAAATCTCTGGTATGGGAGAGGTAATATGAGTTTCAAGCTGGTTGAGTTACAAGTAGCTCTGCCTAGATCATATGATGCAGGGAAAATAACTGAGCAGCTTCAGCAAAGGGGACAAGTAGCTTTTGATCAGGTCTCAAAGGAAATGGAAGACAAGGTTAAGCATAATAGACATTCTGTGAATAAAATGGAACAGAAAGAGAAAAGTAGATTAAAAGAAGACACATCTAATGAAGCAAGTGAATCATTAGGTGACCCGCATCATCAAAATAGTAAGAATGAAGTGTCTATAAAAGAAGATCACCCTTATAAAGGGAATAGTATTGATTACAGTGGGTAGGGATAAACTTGACAGGAACGTTAATCTTTATTTTATTTTTGTTCAATGGCCTAACTATATTTGCTGTTATCCTTCTATATCTTCGGCAAAATCGGCTAATGGAGATGGAAGATAATCGGCGTAAAAATCATGAGGAATTTACTGAGTTATTTTCAGACTTTCTGATGGAACTAAAACAAGAAAATGATCAGTTTCTTACGATCATAAATGCTTATAAAGAGCAATCTAATTCATCGGTTTCACCTAAAGATATTCATGTATTTAAGGATGAAACTGATCAAGACACTATTAATCAAGACCAGCCTATTAGTTCCGATTCCTATTCTAGATTATTGGCTTTTCAGTCATATGACCAAAATACTAGAAAAGCTAAAAACGATGGTAAAGACATAAAGTCTGCAGAATATGTAGAAAAGACTATTGAAAAGACTATTGAAGAGACTATTAAAGAGATGAGCTTTGATGAACAGGTGGTAAATCTAGAGCAGCAAGGGTTAACGGTAGATGAAATAGCCAAAGCTTTAAATAAAGGTAAGACAGAAATTGAATTGATGCTCAAGTTTCGACGAAAATCACGATAATTACTTGATTGCGTCTTTTTTTTATGATATATTGAATAATGGTGTTAATACACACGTTCTACGATTTCGTTACAAGGTGCTGTTGTAATAACAGTTTGTACGAAAAAAGACTAGAGCGGAGGATAAAAAAACCTAGGAGGAATTCATAATG
Organism: Bacillus sp. FSL K6-3431; assembly: GCF_038002605.1. NCBI lineage: Bacteria > Bacillati > Bacillota > Bacilli > Caryophanales > Bacillaceae > Bacillus > Bacillus sp. FSL K6-3431. Next base: position 1,131,352 of record NZ_JBBOCT010000001.1, on the reverse strand, counting down.
TCAGTAATTTCAATGAAACAATTGCTTGAAGCAGGTGTACATTTTGGACACCAAACACGTCGTTGGAATCCGAAAATGAAGAAGTATATTTTTACGGAACGTAACGGTATTTATATTATCGACCTACAAAAAACAGTTAAAAAGGTAGAAGAAGCGTATAACTTCATGAGAGAAATTGGTGAAAACAACGGTAAAGTTTTATTCGTTGGAACTAAAAAACAAGCTCATGATTCTGTGAAAGATGAAGCAGAGCGCGCTGGTCATTACTACGTAAATCACCGTTGGTTAGGTGGTACTTTAACAAACTTTGAAACAATTCAAAAGAGAATTGAACGTTTAAAAGCTATCGAAAAAATGGAAGAAGACGGTACATTTGAGGTGCTTCCTAAGAAAGAAGTCGTTATGCTTAATAAAGAGTACGAACGCCTTGTAAAATTCTTAGGTGGTATTAAGGAAATGAAGAGACTTCCAGATGCAATGTTTATTATTGACCCACGCAAAGAGCGTATTGCAGTAGCGGAAGCTCGGAAATTGCATATTCCAATTGTTGGTATTGTAGATACAAACTGTGATCCAGACGAAATTGATTATGTAATTCCAGCTAATGATGACGCAATTAGAGCTGTTAAATTACTAACTTCTAAAATGGCTGATGCATTATTAGAATCAAAACAAAATGAAGAAGCTGAAGAAGAAGCAGCAGCTGAAACTGCTAACGCGTAATTGTAATGTAGAAAGGTGATGAGAGTGGTTAACACTTATCACCTTTTTTCAAACAAATAATTAAGTATCATATGTATGTATAGGGAGGACTATTATAATGGCTATTACTGCACAAATGGTTAAAGAACTTCGTGAAAAAACTGGCGCAGGTATGATGGATTGTAAAAAGGCGCTTACTGAAACAGATGGTAATATGGAAGCAGCGATTGACTTTTTACGTGAAAAAGGTATTGCATCGGCTGCGAAGAAAGCTGATCGCATTGCTGCTGAAGGAATAACTTTCATTTTAAGTAAAGGTAATGATGCAGTTATTCTTGAAGTAAATGCAGAAACAGATTTCGTTGCTAAAAACGAAAACTTCCAAGCTTTAGTAAAAGAACTAGCTGAGCATTTATTAGCAAACAAACCAGCTTCTGTTGAAGCGGCGCTTGAACAAAAGATGAGCAATGGCCAAACAGTAGATGAATACGTAAATGCTGCGATTGCAAAAATTGGTGAAAAGCTTACACTTCGTCGTTTTGAAGTGAAAACAAAATCCGATAATGGTGCATTTGGTGAATATTTGCATATGGGTGGACGTATTTCAGTGCTAACTGTACTTGAAGGTTCAACAAATGCAGATGCTGCTAAAGATATTGCTATGCATATTGCTGCAATTAATCCTAAATACATTAATAGAGACCAAGTTTCTGCTGAGGAAGCTGAGCGTGAGCGCCAAGTCTTGACTCAACAAGCTTTGAATGAAGGAAAACCAGAGAAAATTGTAGCTAAAATGGTTGAAGGCCGTCTTGGTAAATTCTTCGAAGAAATCTGTCTTCTTGACCAAGCTTTCGTTAAAAATCCAGATCAAAAAGTACGTCAATTTGCGGAATCCCTTGGTGCGGAAGTGGTTGAGTTTACTCGCTATGAAGTAGGAGAAGGAATTGAAAAACGTCAAGAAAACTTTGCAGAAGAAGTTATGAACCAAGTAAAAAAATAATTGTAAAATAAAATAGGGGACACATCATGTGTTCCCTATTTTATAGAAAATACATACAGATAATATTGGAGGTTTATATGGCCAATCCAACTTACAAAAGAGTGGTACTTAAATTAAGTGGTGAAGCACTTGCAGGTACGGACGGCTTCGGTATTAATCCGACCGTAATCAAATCGATTGCCAAACAGGTGAAAGAAGTAGCAGAACTTGGCGTAGAAGTAGCTGTTGTAGTAGGCGGAGGCAATATTTGGCGAGGCAAAGTGGGAAGTGAAATGGGAATGGACAGAACGTCAGCAGATTACATGGGTATGCTGGCTACAGTTATGAATTCTCTTGCGCTCCAAGATAGCTTAGAACAAATGGATGTCGAAACCCGTGTACAATCATCCATAGATATGCGTCAAGTTGCTGAACCATATATACGTCGTAGAGCAATTAGACATTTGGAAAAGAAACGTGTTGTTATCTTTGCAGCGGGAACAGGTAATCCATACTTCTCTACAGACACTACTGCAGCGCTAAGGGCAGCAGAAATTGAAGCTGAAGTAATTTTAATGGCTAAAAATAATGTAGATGGAGTTTATTCCGCAGATCCTAAAATAGATAAAAACGCGGTAAAATACGAACAACTTTCCTATTTAGATGTGTTGAAAGAAGGTTTGGGAGTCATGGATTCTACTGCATCATCACTGTGTATGGATAATGACATTCCGTTAATCGTATTTTCATTTACTGAAAAAGGAAATGTGAAGCGTGCTGTTATGGGAGAGCAGATTGGTACATTAGTGAGGGGGAAAGAATAATGCCAAACAAAGTGATTTCCAATACGAAAGATAAGATGGCAAAAGCAATTCAAGCATATAGCAAAGAGCTTGCAAGCGTGCGTGCTGGTCGAGCTAGTGCTGCTCTATTAGATAAGATTTTCGTTGATTATTACGGTGCACAAACACCAATTAATCAAATGGCCTCGATCTCAGTGCCTGAAGCAAGACAACTTATCATTCAACCTTATGATAAAACAATTCTTGGTGATATCGAAAAGTCAATTTTGCGATCGGATCTAGGCCTAACACCTACAAATGATGGTTCATTGATCAGAATTTCCATTCCGCAATTAACCGAAGAACGTAGAAAAGATCTAGTGAAAGTTGTTAGAAAAGAAGCTGAGGATGCAAAAGTTGCTATTCGTAACATTCGTAGAGATGGTAATGAAGATTTGAAAAAGCTTGAGAAGACAAGTGAGATAACAGAAGATGATCTCCGTGGTTTTTCGGAAGATATTCAAAAATTAACAGATGATCATATTAAAAATATAGACGAGATTACAAAAGAAAAAGAAGAAGAAATACTAGAAGTTTAATCTTACTAAGAAACTTTCCTTTCGTCAGAAGGGAAAGTTTTTTTGAGATATAATATTTTATCTTTATAAGAGTTGAATTCCTTCAAAGGCAATGTCTCGCATTCAAATGGCTTGTCTGATCTTCTTTAACAGTAATACATAGCCGATTCGGAAAAATGTTCAATTGGATGTATTTCCCCCCACCATATTAATAGTGTATTATTAATATGTAATCCTATTAATTGATCGTCTTGAATACGGAACAGAATGTATTCAATATATGTAAACAATTACCGCGGCAAAGCGAGTCCAATAATTTAGTACATATGCAAAGGAAAAGTAGTTATAATCATAATTGTTTCGACAGGAATGCTATTCAAATAGAATAAACTTCTTTATAATAGAATTCATAGTTCTTTCATACAATTGCAGAAAAGAATCATAACGCTTCATAGATAATATATGTTAAGATATGCTTTAACGCAAAATAGGAAGCATTTCTAACGGAGGATATTTTCATGTTAAAAAAAATGAGGTTTTGGAAATCTTCCAGAACGATAGCGGATGATAAAGATCGTATATCTTTGATATTAGAGAACCCTTTACCACAGCATATTGCCATTATTATGGATGGTAATGGACGCTGGGCAAAAAAACGTGCATTACCACGTATTGCCGGCCACCATGAGGGAATGAAGGTTGTAAAAAAAATTACGAAGCTAGCTAGTCATCTCGGAATTAAAACATTGACGCTTTATGCTTTTTCTACAGAAAATTGGAAACGCCCTAAGCAGGAAGTTGATTTTCTTATGAAGCTACCTGAAGAATTTCTGGGCACTTTTTTGCCAGAACTAAATGAGGAAAATGTTAAAGTGTGTATGATGGGGTATAGGGACCAGCTTCCATCAAGCACGATAAAAGCCGTGGAAAACGCAATTGAAACCACAAAAGAAAATACCGGACTTACATTAAATTTCGCTTTGAATTATGGAAGTCGTGCAGAAATATTAGATGCGATCAAAGATATTTCTAAGGATATTAAAAAGGGTAAAATTGTTGAACAGGATATAAATGAAGAACTTTTCTCAAACTACCTAATGTCGAAGGAGCACCAAGATCCCGATTTGCTTATTCGAACAAGCGGAGAATTACGATTAAGTAATTTTATGCTTTGGCAGTTAGCATACACAGAGTTATGGTTTACTGATGTATTATGGCCTGATTTTTCAGAAGGACATTTGCTTGAAGCTGTTGAAGCCTTTCAAAGTAGATCTAGAAGGTTTGGTGGAATACATAACGAGGAGATAAGAAAATGAAACAAAGAATAATAACGGCCGTTGTAGCCCTCGCTGTTTTTTTACCGATTGTTTTTTGGGGTGGCTGGGCGTTTGTAATCCTAGCTTATGCGATGGCGACGGTCGGATTGTATGAGCTTTTTAAAATGCGCAAACTATCATTAAAGTCTGGCCAAGGAATAATTTCATTAGTATTGCTTTGGGTATTATTATTACCACAAAATTATTTTGACACAATAAGTATCGGCGGCTGGACGAAAATGGAAGTAATGACCGCGGCAGTTCTACTTTTTCTATCATATTCAGTAGCCGTGAAAAATAAATTTACATTTGATGATGTTGCTACTTCTCTTTTGTCAGTCTTGTATATTGGTCTTGGTTTTTATTTCTTTATTGTAACAAGGGAAGCTGGGATACTGTATCTGTTGTACGCGTTAATAGTCGTATGGGTTACTGACTCAGGTGCATATTTTATCGGTAGGGCGGTAGGGAAACGAAAACTATGGCCGGAAATTAGCCCTAATAAAACAGTAGAAGGGTTTATTGGTGGGATAGTTTCTGCGCTTGCAGTAGCAGTACTTTTTTCCATATTTACTACTATTGACATTCCGTTTTTAAAATTAATGATTATTACGATCATCTTGTCTATTTTTGGACAAATAGGTGATCTTGCAGAGTCAGCGTTGAAGCGACATTATGGAGTGAAGGATTCGGGTAATTTAATGCCTGGACATGGTGGAATTCTCGATAGATGTGATAGTTGGTTATTTGTATTGCCACTCTTTCAGCTTCTCTATGTCATAAATTGAATAATTGGTTTAGTAAGGAGTGGAGAATTTGAAGTATATTAGCTTGCTCGGTGCTACTGGTTCTATTGGCACACAGACGCTTGACGTGATTAGAAATCATCCGCAACAATTTAAATTAACTGCTATGTCTGTCGGAAAAAATATCAATTTTGCTAGAAAAATCATTGTGGAATTTCAACCTGAATTGGTTTCTGTACAAGATAAAAATGATTGTGATTCCTTAAAATTGGAATTTTCATCGATACAATTTGTATATGGACAAGAAGGACTTGTAGAAGTGGCTGTTTACAAAAAAGCAGATGTGCTTTTAAATGCAGTAATTGGAAGTGTTGGTCTATATCCTACATTACAGGCGATTGAAGCTAAGAAGACGATAGCATTAGCTAATAAAGAAACCTTGGTAACAGCTGGGCATATTGTGATGGAAGCGGCAAAAAAAAATAATGTGGCGATATTGCCGGTTGATAGTGAGCATTCAGCGATATTTCAATGTTTACAAGGGGAGAAACCAGCCAATATTCAGCGATTAATCATTACAGCTTCTGGAGGTAGTTTTCGTGACCTGTCTCGTAATGAGCTGCAATTTGTCACACTCGAACAGGCATTAAACCATCCTAATTGGTCGATGGGCTCCAAAATTACAATTGATTCTGCTACAATGATGAACAAAGGGCTTGAAGTTATAGAGGCGCACTGGTTATTTGATCTTCCCTATGAGCAAATTGATGTTTTATTACATCGTGAAAGCATTATCCATTCAATGGTTGAATTTCATGACAACAGTGTAATAGCACAGTTGGGTAGCCCAGATATGAGGGGACCGATTCAATATGCGCTTACATATCCTGATAGACTGCCACTTCACAATTCTACCCCATTGAATCTCGCACAAATGGGTACACTGCATTTTGCGGAGATGGATACAGAAAGATTTCGCTGTATGAAATATGCTTATGACGCGGGTATTGCCGGTGGCACAATGCCTACCGTTTTGAACGCTGCAAATGAAGCGGCCGTAGCTGCATTTCTTGCTGGGAAAATTAGATTTATTACAATAGAAGAGCTTATAGAAAAAGCTCTTGAATGGCATAGCAATATAAATAATCCAGATATTACGATTATTCATCAGGTTGATTTAGAAACAAGAAAATATGTAAACTCACTCTTGTAAAAAAAGGTGGTAATTTATTTGAACACGGTGATATCCTTTATTATAATTTTCGGAGCGCTTGTATTTTTTCATGAATTAGGGCACTTTGTTTTTGCAAAGCGATCTGGGATACTTGTAAGGGAATTCGCGATTGGGTTCGGACCAAAGATTTTTTCGTACTCCAAAAAGGAAACGACGTATACGATTCGATTACTGCCAGTTGGCGGATTTGTTAGAATGGCCGGGGAAGATCCTGAGATGGCTGAAATAAAAGCTGGATATCGTGTGGCACTTCTGTTAAATGAAGAGGAAGAAGTGCAAAAGATCATTATTAATGGTAAAGATCGATATCCGAATGCTAGGAATCTGGAAGTAGAAACGGCTGATTTGGAACATGATTTAATTATTAAAGGCTATGAAGAAGGCGAAGATGAACGACTACAAACATTCGCAATTTCTCGTGAGGCTGTAATTATAGAGGACCAAGTTGAAACGCAAATTGCGCCTTGGGATCGTCAATTTGCATCTAAGAAATTAAGTGCTAGAGCGATGACAATCTTTGCTGGACCAATGATGAATTTTATTTTGGCGATAGTTGTTTTTACCATTATTGCTGGAATTCAAGGGGTGCCAATTACGGAGCCTATTCTTGGGGTCATTTCTCCTGATGGTGCAGCTGAACAAGCAGGTTTGAAACAAAAAGATGCTGTTCTTAGTATTGATGGAGCTGAGGTCTCGAATTTTGAAGACATTACTAAAATTGTAAGGGCACACCCGCAAGAAGAGCTTGTATTTACAGTTGATCGTCATGGACAAACAATCGATATCGCAGTCACTCCGATAAAACAGAAAGCGGAAGAAGAAGAATTCGGTTTAATTGGTGTTCATGCACCGATGGATAAGTCTTTTCTGAAAGTTGCTTCGAGCGGTTTTAAAGAAACATATCACTGGACGATAGAAATATTTAAGCTTTTAGGAAAGCTTGTAACAGGTCAATTTTCAATTGATATGTTGTCAGGTCCAGTGGGTATATATAAATCAACTGAAGTTGTAGCGCAAGCAGGTATTCTTTATTTAATGAAATGGACAGGATTACTAAGTATAAACCTAGGTATAATGAATCTCCTTCCAATACCAGCGCTAGACGGAGGAAGGCTATTGTTTTTCGGGGTAGAAGCATTGCGTGGCAAGCCGATTGATAGGCATAAAGAAGGTATTGTTCATTTTATCGGTTTCGCACTTTTAATGATATTAATGATCGTTGTGACCTGGAATGACATACAACAATTTTTTATACGATAATACTTATTTATCAAGGTTGAACGGGTCGTAAAGCTAGAACTAAGAATGGAAACAAAAAGCAGGTATGAGATAGCTGTACGTACCAGGTTCCTTGGTTCACTCCGATACAGTTTCACTTTATAGACAAAGATGAGGTGTAGTAATGAAACAAAGCATGACATTAATCCCAACGCTTCGTGAAGTTCCGGCATACGCAGAAATCAAAAGCCACCAGCTCTTACTAAGAGCTGGTTTCATTAGGCAGGTTGCAAGCGGCATATATACTTATATGCCACTTGCGAAAAAAACGCTTGATAATATTGAAAGAATAATTAGAGAAGAAATGGAAAATGCCGGTGCAGCTGAGGTATTAATGCCAGCCCTACAACCAGCGGAATTATGGCAAGAATCGGGACGATGGTACTCATACGGTGATGAGTTGATGCGTCTTCAAGATCGGCATGGAAGAGGATTTGCACTTGGTGCAACACATGAAGAAGTAATTACAAGTCTTGTAAACGATGATGTCCAGTCATATAAGCGGATGCCGCTCACATTGTATCAAATTCAAACGAAATTTCGTGACGAACAGCGTCCAAGATTTGGTCTACTCCGCGGCCGTGAATTCATTATGAAGGATGCATATTCTTTTCATACATCACCTGAGAGTCTGGATGAAGTATATAAGAAAATGTACAAAGCATATACGAATATCTTTACTAGATGCGGTCTAGATTTCCGGGCTGTTTTAGCTGATTCAGGGGCAATTGGTGGTAAGGATACACAGGAATTTATGGTTTTATCAGATATTGGTGAGGATACGATCGTTTATTCGGACGCATCCGATTATGCCGCAAATATTGAAATGGCTGATGCACCTAATCATTATGAAAAATCCTCCGCTCCTGAAAAAGAATTAGTAAAAGTAGCAACACCTGAGCAAAGAACGATAGAAGAGGTGTCAGCATTCTTAGACACTGACGCAGAGAAATGTATTAAAACGCTCGTATTTAAAGCGGATGACGATTACATCATGATATTGGTTCGTGGAGATCACGAAGTAAATGATATTAAAGTAAAAAACATGATGAATGCCAAAACAGTCGAGCTTGCGGAGCATACAGAAATAGAACGCATGTTAGGATGTCAGATTGGCTCACTCGGCCCGATTGGTCTCGATGGAAAAATGAAAGTCTATGCAGATCATGCAGTAAAAACAATGGTGAACGCAGTATGTGGAGCAAATGAAGATGGTTACCATTATACGAATGCACAGCCTGGTCGCGATTTTATTGTTGAAAGCTATGAAGGTATTCGTTTTATGAAAGAGGGTGACCCTTCTCCTGATGGGAAAGGTAAGGTTCGTTTTGCCCGCGGTATCGAAGTTGGACATATTTTTAAATTAGGAAAAACATATAGTGAAGCAATGGATGCTACTTATTTAGATGTGAATGGTAAATCGCAAACATACATTATGGGCTGCTACGGGATTGGTGTTTCTCGTACATTATCGTCAATTGCCGAGCAATTCAGTGATGATAATGGACTTGTTTGGCCTTCCAATATTGCCCCATATCATATTCATGTCATACCTGTTAATGTAAAAGATGAGAACCAAACACAACTTGCAGAAGAGTTATATAAGCTTTTCAAAAACAACCGATACGATGTATTGCTTGATGATCGCAAAGAGCGACCAGGCGTTAAATTTAAAGATTCAGATCTCATTGGTTTGCCTGTTAGAGTAACCGTAGGTAAAAAAGCCAGTGAAGAAATTGTTGAAGTAAAAGTGAGAAAAACCGGTGAAATGTTCGAAGTATCGAAAACTGACATTTTACCTTTGCTGACAAAAATATTACAAGAAGTATGAGGATGAGGTACCTTTTTAGGTACCTTCATTTCATTTCTATATGAGAAGAAGCTAGCACGCACTATAAGTAATATGGATCGGAGGTAGACTAATGGATAATAAACTTGCCGAAAAAAAGGAACGTTTTTTATTATTACTACAGCAATTAAATTTAACAAACGACGTAGTAATGAAACATTTCCAGAACGCTGAGATAGAAAAATTAATAATCGAACGAAAAAATAAACAATGGCATTTTAATTTTATTTTTGAAAATATTATTCCATGTAATATATATTCGCAGTTTGTGGAGCGACTTCACCATGCATTTCAGCATATTGCATCAATACGATTTAGTCTTACTGTAAGAGACCAGTCTTTCACTGAGGAAATGATTGTTGATTATTGGAGCCACTGTATCAAAGAAATAGATGGCATCTCTCCGATGTTATTAAAACTATTAAATGAGCAAACTCCTAAAGTCCAAGGGAATAAAATAATAGTTAGTGCACGAAATGATACAGAAGCCCAAACATTAAAGATGAAATATGCTGGACTCATTCAAAAGATATATGTTGGATTTGGATTTCCGGCTTTTACCCTCGATGCGGAAATCGAGGAACATGAAGCTACAAATGATGAATTCCAACATTTTATGGAAGCGAAGCAAAAGGAAGATGAAGCACGTGCAAGGCAAGCTGTTATTGACATGCAACAACAAGAGGCTTCAAGGGATAGTGGCACACCACATAATGGACCTGTCACGATCGGGATTACTATTAAAAATGATGAAGAGTTTAGGAAGCTTGAAGATATTGTAGATGAAGAACGCAGAATTGCTATTGAAGGGTATATATTCAATGCAGAGATAAGAGAACTACGAAGTGGAAGAACCTTATTAACGTTTAAAATAACGGATTACACTGATTCTATATTAGTTAAAGTATTTTCAAGGGATAAAGAAGATGCTGAGATATTAAAATTAGTTAAAAAAGGTATGTGGGCACGAGTACGTGGAAGTATTCAAAATGATACTTTTGTGCGTGATCTCGTTATGATGGCTAATGATATTAATGAGATAAGACCACGAGGCAGAATGGATACTGCTGAGGAAGGAGCGAAGCGTGTCGAGCTTCATTTACATTCTCCGATGAGCCAAATGGATGCTGTATCATCTATATCTGATTATATAGCCCAAGCAAAAAAATGGGGTCATCAAGCGATAGCTCTAACAGATCATTCCGTTGTTCAGTCTTTTCCGGAAGCGTATAATGCTGGGAAAAAGCATGACATTAAAATTCTTTACGGTTTAGAAGCTAATCTCGTTGATGATGGTGTACCTATTGCTTATAATAGCGTTCATCATTTATTAGATGAAGCGGAATATATTGTTTTTGACGTAGAGACGACTGGGCTTTCAGCTATTTATGATACGATAATTGAACTTGCTGCAGTGAAGATTCGCGATGGAGAAGTAATTGATACATTTGAAAGTTTTTCTAATCCACATCATCGATTATCTGCGACTACCATTGAATTGACAGGTATTACTGACGATATGGTTCAAGATGCGCCAGAAGTACATGAAATGCTGCAAAAATTTTACGATTGGTCAGGCGACTCCATATATGTCGCACATAATGCATCATTTGATATGGGTTTTTTAAATGTTGGGCTACAAAAAATGGGGCTTGGCAAATCAACAAACCCCGTCATTGACACATTAGAGTTGGGAAGATTTCTTTATCCACAATTTAAAAATCACCGCTTAAACACTTTAGCAAAAAGATTTGATATTGAACTAACCCAGCATCATAGGGCGATTTATGATGCAGAAGCAACAGGGTATTTATTTTTAAAAATGCTAAAAGATGCAAAAGAACAAGGCATAGAATATCATGATCAGTTTAATGACAATATGGGAAAAGGCGATGCATATAAACGAGCTAGGCCAAGTCACTGCACTTTACTTGTTCAAAATGAAATTGGCTTAAAAAATCTATTTAAACTTGTCTCTATATCTCATATGAATTACTTTTTCCGAGTACCGCGTATTCCACGCTCTCTTCTTGAAAAACACCGAGAAGGATTACTCATTGGATCTGGTTGTTCAAACGGTGAAGTTTTTGAAGCGATGATGCAAAAAGGCCGGGCGGAATCAGAACAAGCCGCAGGTTTTTATGATTATTTAGAGGTTCATCCCAAGCCAGTATACGCGCCATTAATTGAACGTGAACTTGTACGTGATGAACGAGATTTAGAGGAAATCATTAAAAATATTGTAGAAATGGGTGATGATTTAGATCTTCCTGTTGTTGCTACAGGTAATGTACATTATTTAAATGAACAAGATAAAATTTATCGTAAAATATTGGTGAACTCACAAGGTGGAGCAAACCCATTGAATCGTAGTGAACTTCCTGATGTTCATTTCCGAACTACAAATGAAATGCTACAAGAATTTTCTTTTCTTGGCGAAGAAGTAGCGAAGAAGATTGTTGTTGAAAATACAAATGCCATTGCTAATCGGCTTGAATCAGTAAAAGTGATTAAAGATGATTTATATACACCGAAAATAGACGGCGCTGAAGAAGAAGTTCGGACAATGAGCTATGATATGGCTCATTCAATATATGGAGAAGAATTGCCAGAAATTGTGGAAGCTAGATTGGAAAAAGAGTTAAAAAGTATTATCGGACATGGATTTGCTGTTATTTATTTAATTTCTCATAAGCTGGTCAAAAAGTCACTTGATGATGGTTATTTGGTTGGGTCACGGGGGTCTGTAGGATCATCATTGGTGGCAACAATGACTGAAATTACTGAGGTAAACCCACTCCCCCCTCATTATGTTTGTCCTAAGTGTAAACATTCACAGTTTTTTGATGATGGTTCAGTAGGATCTGGGTTTGATTTACCTGATAAAGATTGCCCTGAATGTAAAGTGGGGTACAAAAAAGATGGACATGATATCCCTTTTGAAACATTCCTAGGATTTAAAGGAGACAAGGTTCCTGATATTGATCTCAACTTTTCCGGGGAATATCAGCCAAAAGCACATCACTACACAAAGGTTCTATTTGGTGAGGATTATGTGTATAGGGCAGGAACAATCGGTACAGTTGCAGAAAAGACTGCATATGGTTATGTGAAGGGTTATTCCCAAGATAATAATTTAGTGCTTAGGAATGCAGAAATTGATAGGTTGGTCCAAGGATGTACCGGAGTAAAAAGAAACACGGGACAGCATCCAGGTGGGATTATTGTTGTACCAGATGATATGGAAATTTTTGATTTTTCACCTATTCAATTTCCAGCAGATGATAAAGAATCAGAGTGGAAGACAACTCATTTTGATTTTCATTCAATAGATAATAACTTATTAAAACTAGATATTCTTGGTCATGATGATCCTACTGTTATTAGAATGCTACAAGATTTAAGTGGGATTGATCCAACAACTATTCCTACAGATGATCCCGAAGTAATGAAGATTTTCAGTGGACCTGAAACCCTTGGCGTAACACCAGAGCAAATTATGTGTAAAACAGGTACTTATGGTATTCCGGAATTTGGAACAAGCTTTGTTCGGCAAATGTTAGAGGATACAAAACCGACGACTTTCTCCGAGTTAGTACAAATATCTGGATTATCTCATGGTACCGATGTATGGCTAGGGAATGCTCAGGAACTAATTCATGCAAAAACATGTACGCTCCCTGAAGTAATTGGGTGTCGAGATGATATTATGGTTTATCTAATTTATCAAGGATTAGAGCCTTCTTTGGCATTTAAAATCATGGAGTCTGTTCGGAAAGGTAAAGGGTTGGATCCAGAATGGGAAGAAGAGATGAAGAAAAACAATGTACCAGGGTGGTATATTGACTCATGTAAGAAAATAAAGTATATGTTCCCTAAAGCGCATGCGGCAGCATATGTGTTAATGGCTGTTCGTATTGCCTATTTCAAAGTCCATCATCCTCTACTATATTACGCTGCATATTTTACAGTACGCGCGAATGACTTCGATTTAGATGCGATGGTGCGAGGGTCAGAAACGATTCGGGCCCGTCTTCAAGAAATCAACGCAAAGGGTCTTGAAGCATCGACAAAAGAAAAGAATGTAATGACAGTTTTAGAAATAGCGTTAGAAATGTGTGAAAGAAATTATCAATTTCAACGGGTTGATCTATATCGATCAAGTGCAACGGAGTTTATTATTGATGGTAACACACTTATACCACCATTTAATGCAATCCCAGGACTTGGAACAAATGCTGCTTTGAATATTGTAAATTCCCGAAAAGATGGAGAATTCCTTTCAAAAGAGGATTTACAGCAACGCGGTAAGGTATCGAAAACAATCATAGAGTACCTTGATAATCACGGATGTTTAGAATCACTACCAGATCAAAATCAATTATCATTGTTTTAATAGTTATATGATTGATTCGGGTTCAAGGCCATGAGTTGATTACGATTGAATTCGAAGTCCACGGGGTCATGATCGGGTATGGGCGAGGTTGCCACAGAACATGGTAGAAATGAATTACCCGTTCTTCCACAACAGGCGCTTACGCTTTTGATCCTATTCTAGCTTCAGTGCATACCTTTTGAGGTCACAAGTCGTTCTGCTTCGTCCACAGTCCGCCACTATCCATAACATCTGTGCTTGTTCGGAGGCCCGCAAGATGTTAGCAGTTCTTCCATCGTAAGCACTGTACGCTTTTGACTCGTCGAGCTTCAGGTGCTAGGGGCTCATAAGCCAATCGTTGACTGGAGGCAAAGTCCGCCTCCTGTCAACGCTCATCTTATGCTTGTCGCCCCTGGGCAAGCAACTTACGCTTTTGATGGTTTGCAAAAGAATAGTGGTTATGGTATATTTTTAATGGAAATACTGTGAATAACTCTCTGTTGACAAAAGAGTGGGCGCCCCCCACTCTTTCGTATTGTTGCGGATAATCTGGTATATTAAACCGTTGAAACTCTTATCCTGGAGGTTATTATGAGTAAAGTAACGAGTATTGTAGAAGAACTTACAATCCCTATATTAGAGGATTTGAATCTCGAATTAGTTGATATTGAGTATGTAAAAGAGGGGAAGAATTGGTTTCTCCGTTTGTTTATTGACAAAGAGAATGGCGTCGATATTGAGGAATGTGGTATTGTTAGCGAACGTCTCAGTGAACAACTAGATGAATTGGATCCAATTCCACATAACTATTTTCTTGAAGTTTCGTCTCCTGGGGCAGAACGCCCATTAAAAAAAGAAGCAGACTTTTTGAAAGCTATCGATAAAAATGTGAATATTAAAACGTACGAACCTATTGACGGAGAAAAAGTGTTTGAAGGTAGGCTTATATCTTATAACGAAGGAATCCTTATAATAGAAGTCAAAATCAAAACACGAACAATGACAGTAGAAATTCCATTTGATAAAGTAGCAAAAGCCAGATTAGCAATAATTTTTTAAATTAACACTGGGGCGTAGGCTGAATTTGCCACGCCCTATGGGCCTAAAGGGGATGACATTGTCATGAGCTCAGAATTATTAGATGCTCTGATTATATTGGAAAAGGAAAAAGGTATTTCGCGTGATGTATTAATAGAAGCGATAGAAGCTGCGCTTGTATCGGCCTATAAACGGAACTTTAATCAAGCCCAGAATGTTCGTGTCGATTTAAATTTGAACACTGGGACGATGAGAGTATTCGCACGTAAAGAAATCGTTGATGAGGTTTTTGACTCAAGATTAGAAATATCATTAGATGAAGCTAGAAAAATTAATCCGGCTTATGAACCAAGTGATATTGTAGAATTAGAAGTAACTCCAAAAGACTTTGGCAGAATCGCAGCGCAAACGGCTAAGCAAGTTGTTACTCAACGTGTAAGAGAAGCAGAGCGGGGCATTATTTATTCTGAGTTCGTAGATCGTGAAGACGATATTATGACTGGGATAGTGCAGCGGCAAGATCCACGATTCATATATGTGAGTCTTGGAAAGATTGAAGCACTACTACCTCAAAGTGAACAAATGCCAAATGAAACGTATAAACCGCATGACCGCATTAAAGTTTATATTACTAAAGTTGAAAAGACAACAAAAGGTCCACAGATTTACGTTTCCCGTACACATCCTGGACTACTGAAAAGACTATTTGAAGTAGAGGTGCCTGAGATCTATGATGGCACAGTTGAAATAAATTCTGTAGCTCGCGAAGCCGGAGATCGCTCGAAAATCTCTGTAAGTACGGATAATGCCGAAGTAGACCCAGTAGGATCATGCGTAGGCCCAAGAGGCGCACGTGTACAAGCAATTGTAAATGAGCTAAAAGGTGAAAAGGTTGATATAGTTGAATGGTCTCAAGACCCAGTCATATTTGTCGCTAATGCGCTAAGTCCATCTAAGGTACTAGATGTAATAGTACATGAGGAAGATAAAGCAACGACAGTAATAGTACCTGACTATCAATTATCACTAGCTATTGGTAAACGAGGCCAAAATGCTCGACTTGCAGCGAAATTAACTGGTTGGAAAATTGATATCAAAAGTGAAACAGATGCTCGTGAAGCTAATATTTATCCACGCGAAGACGCTAATATCCTCCTTTTTGAGGATGAAGATGAAGAACCTTTCGATTTAACGGATGAAAGAATCGAATAGAGGTGAGGTATAATGGCAGTACAAAAGAAAATTCCTTTGCGTAAATGTTTGGCAACGGGAGAAATGAAACCAAAAAAAGAAATGATTAGGATTGTACGCTCAAAAGAAGGCGATGTTTCCGTTGATCCCACTGGGAAAAAATCTGGTAGGGGCGCTTATATCTCGAAAGATCGCGAGGCAGTTCTGACTGCACAAAAGAAGAATGTACTAGCAAGTCAATTACATGCTCAAGTTGATAAATCAGTATATGAAGAGCTCTTGGCGATCATAGATGGTGGTAAAAATTAATAGTATAAAAAAAGAAAAATGGATGTCATTGCTAGGGTTGGCAACTCGGGCAAGAAAAACGGTTTCGGGTGAAGAATTAGTGGTCAAAGAGATCCAACAATCAAGAGCTAAGCTTGTTATTATCTCTAAAGATGCTTCTTCTAATACAACAAAAAAATTACAAGATAAATGCAATTTCTATAACGTCCCTTATCTATATGTTGAATCGCGAGAACAACTTGGCCATGCGATTGGGAAGGAAGCCAGAGTAGTAGTAGCGCTCACAGATGAAGGTTTTGCCAAGAAAATGGCTTCAATGCTCGATGAATAAAACGGGGGTGACCATATGAGTAAATTACGCGTATATGAATATGCTAAGAAACAAAACACTTCAAGTAAAACTGTAATTGAGAAATTAAACAGTATGAATATCGAAGTCTCCAATCATATGTCTACAATTGATGGGGAGGTTGCTGGGAAGCTTGATGCTTTATTTAAAGGGAATGCTTCGGGCAACAGTAAGCCAGTGCAAGAAAACATGCAGCACAAACAAAGACCACAGACTAATCAGAAACAAAACCAACAAACGTCTCCGCAACGCAGAAATGATAAACCACAAACACAAACATCTGCGAATCAACAAGCGAGTGGGCGTAATAATGAGATGGGGCAAACTAAAACTAATATGAAGAATAGTACATCAAATCAAAAACAAACCAAACCAACACAACAAAAACCCGGTAATAAAGGATTTAATAAACAACGTAGAGGCAATACGAATAAAAACATCAAACAAAGACAGAAACCGCAACAGCATCAGCCTGCTCCACAAAAACAAAAAGAGCTTCCTGAGAAAATTACTTTCACTGTATCATTAACTGTCGGAGAATTAGCGAAAAAACTTCATCGGGAACCATCTGAATTAATTAAAAAATTATTTTTACTTGGAGTCATTGCAACAATTAACCAAGATTTAGATCATGATTCAATTGAGTTAATTTGTACTGAGTATGGTGTGGCTGTAGAAGAAGAAGTTCAAATTGATGAGACAGATCTTGAAGTGTATTTTACTGAGGACGATGAGGAAAGCTTAATAGAGCGTCCTGCTGTAGTCACTATTATGGGGCATGTTGACCATGGTAAAACAACTTTACTTGATTCATTACGTAATACAAAAGTAACAGCTGGTGAAGCTGGTGGGATAACGCAACATATCGGTGCATATCAAATTGATTCAAATGGGAAGAATATCACATTTTTAGATACACCAGGTCATGCTGCGTTTACAACAATGCGTGCTCGTGGAGCTAAAGTAACAGATATTACCATTCTCGTAGTTGCAGCGGATGATGGGGTAATGCCTCAAACAATTGAAGCTATTAACCATGCCAAAGCAGCAGAAGTTCCAATCATTGTTGCCGTTAATAAAATGGATAAACCAACCGCAAATCCTGATCGAGTAATGCAGGAACTGACAGAACATGGGTTAGTATCTGAAGCTTGGGGTGGGGATACTATATTTGTTCCTATATCTGCTTTAAAAGGTGAAGGAATTGACAGCTTGCTTGAAATGATTTTACTAGTAAGCGAAGTAGAGGAATTTAAAGCGAATCCTAATCGAAATGCAATTGGAACAGTTATCGAAGCGCAATTGGATAAAGGAAGAGGATCAGTTGCTACATTATTAGTTCAAAATGGAACATTAAAAATTGGTGATCCGATCGTAGTAGGAGCAACTTATGGACGTGTTCGTGCAATGGTTAATGATGTTGGTAGACGTGTAAAAGAAGCTACACCATCTACACCTGTTGAAATTACTGGATTAAGTGATGTTCCACAAGCGGGAGACAGATTTGTCGTATTTAAAGACGAAAAGACAGCTAGACATATTGGTGACATTCGAGCACAAGAATCAATTCAAGCATCTCGTAATGAAAGCTCGCGTGTTAGCTTAGATACTTTATTTGACCAAATGAAACAAGGTGAAATGAAGGATTTATATGTTATCGTTAAAGCAGATACACAGGGATCAGCAGAGGCGTTAGCTGCGGCTCTTAGACAAATTGATGTAGAAGGTGTAAACATCAAAATCATTCATACTGCCGTTGGAGCAATTAACGAATCAGATGTAACTTTAGCTGCTGCGTCTAATGCTATTATGATTGGTTTTAATGTTCGCCCAGATGTAAATGCCAAACGGGTCGCTGATACAGAAAATGTAGAAATTCGTTTGCACCGTGTTATTTATAAGGCGATCGAAGAAATCGAAGCGGCGATGAAAGGTATGCTTGATCCAGAATTTGAAGAGAAAATCATCGGACAGGCTGAAGTAAGAACAACTTTCAAAGTATCAAAAATTGGTACGATTGCAGGATCTTACGTAATCGACGGCAAAATCACCCGCGATAGTGGTATTCGTTTAATTAGAGACGGTATTGTTATTTTTGAAGGTGTAATAGATGATCTAAAACGTTTTAAAGACGATGTAAAAGAAGTAAATCAAGGCTATGAATGCGGTATTACAATTAAAAACTTTAATGATGTGAAGGATGGAGACATCATCGAAGCATATGTAATGGAAGAAATTGAACGGAAATGATAGGCTATTGTGAATGTGAATATAAAATTTACACTTCACAATCATTGAAAGAAAAACGTGCTGTTCTTCAGCGAGTCATAACAAGAGTGAAACAAAAGTTCAATGTTTCCATTTCTGAAATAGATCATCAGAACCTATGGCAACTTACAAAGATTGCCATAGTGACTGTATCTTCTTCTCAGCAAGTGACTGAGCGTGAACTTGATCATGCCATCAAATTTCTTGATTCTTTTCCAGAATGGGAAAGAACTTCTACGATATTTGAGTGGCTGTAATGAGAGGTGTTTGAAATGAGTTTGCGTGCTAATCGTGTGGGCGAACAAATGAAAAAAGAGCTCGGTGAAATCATTAGCCGAAAAATCAAAGATCCTAGAATCGGCTTTGTCACTGTTACGGATGTAAAAGTAACAGGAGATCTTCAACAGGCTACGATATACATTTCTGTTCTCGGAGATGATGAACAGAAGGAAGATACACTAAAAGGTCTTGCTACGGCAACAGGATTTATCAGAGCGGAAATTGGCCAAAGAATTCGATTGCGTAAAACGCCTGAAATTAGTTTTGAGTTTGATGAATCAATTGCGTATGGTAATAAAATTGAAACATTACTTAAACAAATTAAGGAAGACTAATGCAAAGGAAAAATGGATAGACGTAAAGTCTATCTTTTTTTCTGATTATATCTATACCGAGCATGCAGAAATTCGCCAATTATCATTTGGTGACTATTTAACATCCTCTATTGGCGAAAAACTCACAGAGGGACTGGAAAGGAGGAAGACTAATGGAGGGAATATTACCTTTATGGAAACCAAAAGGGCTCACCTCACATGATTGTGTGTTTAAAATCCGTAAGATGCTAAAAATGAAAAAAGTAGGGCATACGGGAACACTAGATCCTGATGTAGAAGGTGTGTTGCCCATCTGTCTTGGCAGGGCAACTAAAATTGCGGAGTATATTACTGAAGCCGGGAAGGTTTATGAAGGCGAAGTTACCATAGGTTTTTCCACTACGACGGAGGATTCCTCTGGAGATATCGTAGAGGAAAAAAGAATTTCCCAACCTATATCGATAGACGAGATTAGTGCTGTTCTTCATTCTTTAACAGGTCAGATCACACAAACCCCACCTATGTTTTCAGCGGTTAAAGTAAATGGGAAAAAGCTGTATGAATATGCGCGGGCTGGCATAGAAATTGAAAGGCCAGCAAGAACAGTATCCATTTATGAACTCGAACTTCTTGAAGACCTACAATCTCATGAAAATGGTCTTTTATCATTTAAGTTTCGAGTAAGTTGCAGCAAAGGGACATATATTCGTACACTTGCAGTAATGATGGGCGAAAAGTTAGGATATCCGGCACATATGTCCAAATTAGTGCGGGTTGCATCTGCTGCATTTACTGAGCAAGATTGTGTGACATTTGAGCAATTGGAAAGTATGATTACATTAGACACATTAGATGAAATTATATTTCCGTTAGAAAAAGGGTTGGAACAATTATCGGTTTTGGAAATAGACGATAAAACAGCTGAAAAGGTTAAAAATGGTGCAGTTCTAAATAAGCCTGAAATATGGCCTGATGGTCAAGTATCGATGTTTTATAAGGGCAAAGTAATTGCTATTTATCAGCTTCATCCAGAAAATAAATTAGCAATAAAACCGGTTAAGGTATTAAGAATTAACTGACGAAATAATATGCTTGAAATTAGGTGACAAACAATGAAAGTTATGATGATTCATCACCCACATACATGTAACAAAGAAGATTTTCCAGCGCTCTCTATCGCTCTTGGTTTTTTCGATGGGGTACATAGAGGTCATCAAAAGGTGATCGGAATTGCTAAGGAAATTGCGAAGACAAATGGTTGGAAAAGTGCTGTAATGACATTTGATCCACATCCATCAGTTGTCCTTGCAAAGGAAAACACGCCTATTCAATATATTACCCCTTTACAAAATAAGATTGATTTGATCGCTGATCTAGGTGTAGATTATTTGTTTATTGTTCGTTTTACTTCGGCATTTTCCAACTTAACTCCTGAAGAATTTGTCGAAGATTATCTTGCTAAACTGAATATCCAACATGCTGTAGCCGGATTCGATTATTCTTACGGGAAATACGGGAAGGGCACGATGGATACTTTATTAGTTCATGCAGATGGAAAGTTTGAAGTTACTACTGTCGGTAAATTGGAAGAAAAACAAGAGAAAATTAGTTCAACTGCAATTAGGAAGCTATTAAGTGAAGGCTCTATGCTAGAAGCAAAAAAATTATTGGGGCGTTTTTATGCAACAAGAGGAACTGTTATCCATGGCGAAAAGCGGGGTAGAACAATCGGATTTCCAACGGCAAATATACAATTGCATAACGATTATATTATACCAAAAACAGGCGTTTACGCTGTTCGCATTTTAGTAGCCGGGAGTTGGAAAGACGGGGTTTGCAATATTGGATATAAACCAACCTTTAAAGATCCAAATAAATCGGACTTATCGATAGAGGTACATATACTTGATTTCGATCAATCCATTTATGGGGAAGAAATCGAGTTGAAATGGCATATTAGAATAAGGGATGAACAAAAGTTTAATGGGATAGAAGAGTTGAAAACACAAATATCAAAAGATAAAATAACTACTGTGAATTACTTTGAGACAATCGACAAATAAACTTGATTTTTCTTCAAGAAAGATGTATTCTAATACAGTATCAAGAACCTTTGCTTGGCAAATCGACTCACCGACGATTGCTAGGTAACAGGGGATTGTAAAAACAGGAGGTGAAACAGGATGGCGATTTCTCAAGAGCGAAAAAACGAGATCATCAACCAATATAAGATTCATGAAACAGATACTGGTTCTCCAGAAGTGCAAATTGCAGTTCTAACTGCAGATATTAATACACTTAACGACCATTTGCGTATGCACAAAAAAGATCATCATTCAAGACGTGGTTTAATGAAAATGGTAGGTCGACGTCGTAATCTATTGACTTATCTTCGTAACAATGACGTACAACGTTATCGTGAATTGATCAACAGCCTTGGCCTCCGTCGCTAATTTTGCGTGGAGCCAAATGAAGAAAGCGGGATATATTCCCGCTTTTTTGTTAGGTTTAACACAAATCAGGAAGCTATATGGTAATATCTGGTTTCATTATTGCCAACTGCGGCTATACTGCTAAGGACTGTCATTTAAAACGTGACAGAACTGAACATTGGACATGCATATGAAGAGAAATGAATTGAAGCTAGGCAGATCATATCTATGTCTAATGTTCAGTGTGTAGTAGGCATGATGAAATCAGATATAACAAAGTGAAAAGAAAATTTAAAAACACATATGATGGCGAAAAAATTTCGCCCATGGAAGAGAGGCGTTTTCTTTATGGAGCAAGAGAAAAAAACATTTAGTATTGACTGGGCTGGACGTAAGTTAACAGTGGAAGTAGGTCAATTAGCAAAACAAGCAAATGGAGCAGTTCTCGTTAGATATGGCGATACAGCTGTTCTCTGTGCTGTTACAGCTTCTAAAGAAGCAAAAGCGGTTGACTTTTTTCCGTTAACAGTAAATTACGAGGAACGTCTATATGCAGTCGGTAAAATTCCAGGTGGGTTCATTAAAAGAGAAGGAAGACCTAGTGAGAAGGCAATTCTTGCAAGTCGATTGATCGACCGTCCAATCCGTCCGTTATTTGCTGATGGCTTCAGAAATGCAGTTCAAGTTGTGAGTGTTGTAATGAGTGTGGACCAAGATTGTTCATCAGAAATGGCTGCAATGTTCGGATCATCTCTTGCATTAAGCATTTCGGATATTCCATTTGAAGGACCGATAGCTGGAGTAATGGTAGGTAGAGTAGACGGAGAGTTTATTATTAATCCTTCAGTTGAGCAGGTAGAAAAAAGTGATATAGATCTAATTGTAGCTGGAACAAAAGATGCTATAAACATGGTAGAAGCAGGAGCTAAGGAAGTATCAGAAGCAGCGATGCTAGAAGCTATCATGTTCGGCCATGATGAAATTAAACGTTTGATTTCATTCCAAGAAGAAATTGTTGCACAAGTTGCTAAACCTAAAAGAGAAATTGAGCTTTATGAAGTTAATCAAGAACTTGAAGCTGAAGTACGTAGCATCTGTGAAAATAGCTTAGTTGCAGCAATTCAAGTAGAAGAAAAACATGCACGTGAAGAAGCAATTCAAAGTGTAAATAAGCAAGTTATTACTGAGTTCTCAGAGCGTGAAGGTATGGAAGAGGAAACAATTAGTGATGTAAAACAAATCTTGAATAATTTAGTGAAAGAAGAAGTACGTAGATTAATCACGGTTGAGAAAATTCGTCCAGATGGTCGTAAACCTGATGAAATTCGTCCGCTTGCTTCTCAAGTTAGATTATTGGCAAGAACACATGGATCAGGATTATTTACGCGCGGTCAAACACAGGCTTTAAGTATTTGTACTCTTGGTGCATTAGGAGACGTACAAATACTTGATGGACTAGGAATTGAAGAGACTAAGCGTTTCATGCACCATTATAATTTCCCACACTTTAGTGTTGGTGAAACAGGGCCAATACGTGGACCAGGACGTCGTGAAATCGGTCATGGTGCTTTAGGAGAACGCGCATTAGAGCCAGTTATTCCAAACGAAGTCGACTTCCCTTACACGATTAGGCTTGTTTCTGAAGTGTTGGAATCCAATGGTTCATCTTCACAAGCAAGTATTTGTGCAAGTACTTTAGCGATGATGGATGCAGGTGTTCCAATCAAAGCTCCCGTTGCTGGAATTGCTATGGGATTAGTAAAAACAGGGGAACATTATACGATTTTAACTGATATACAAGGAATGGAAGATCACCTAGGTGATATGGACTTTAAAGTTGCAGGTACATCCAATGGAATTACTGCGCTACAAATGGATATTAAAATTTCTGGACTTTCACGGGAAATACTTGAAGAAGCGATGACACAAGCTAAACACGGCCGCATGCATATTCTTGAATCTATGAATCAAACGTTAGCTGAGCCAAACAAACGCTTATCAGAGTATGCACCAAAAATACTTACGATGAATATTCATCCGGATAAAATCAGAGATGTGATTGGGCCAAGCGGGAAACAGATTAATAAAATCATCGAAGAAACTGGCGTGAAAATTGATATTGAACAAGATGGTAAAGTTTTTATCGCTTCTGCTGATGATGAAATGAATGCTAAAGCGAAAAAAATCATCGAAGATATTGTGCGCGAAGTTGAAATCGGTGAAATGTACCTAGGAAAAGTTAAGCGTATCGAGAAATTCGGTGCTTTCGTAGAACTATTCCCTGGAAAAGATGGATTGGTACACATTTCTCAGCTTGCCGAAGAACGAGTTAACAAAGTAGAAGATGTTGTAGCAATTGGTGATGAACTACTCGTCAAAGTCATCGAAATAGATAACCAAGGCAGAGTGAACATTTCAAGAAAAGCAGTGTTAAAAGAACAAAAAGAACAACAACAGAAATAATAAAGATAAGCAATAGACGTATGTAGGAAACGAATAATATCTATATTTTCCACATCAAGGTCAATGTGACCTACATTGTTGATCTAAATAAACAAAAAGCCAGGGCAACCTGGCTTTTTTGTTCTACCTCGTCCTTCTCGGCATAAATTAATGCTGAAGGAGGAGCATAAATATGAAATATACAAAAAACTTGCTTGGAATTAGCCTGGTTGGTATCCTATTCATGTTGGCTATCTTTAATCCTTACATTAATATCTATCTTACAAGCTTAAAAATAGATGCAGTGTATGTTAATGGCAAACAAAGTGCATTATATAATAAAATTAAACAAGCTGCAGAAAGATACTATATCGCACCACAAGATGCAAGAATAGATAAGGTTTGGAAGGCTATACCTGGTTATAATGGAATTAAAGTAGATGTGGATTCATCTTATAAAATAATGAGAAAAGAAATGCGGTTTGATGAGAGGAAACTAGTATTTGTACAAATTGCTCCATTTGTCCATTTAAAAGATTTGCCACCATCACCAATCTTTCGCGGACATCCAGATAAACCGATGGTTAGTTTATTAATTAATGTTGCAGGGGGAAATGAATATTTACCTGAAATGCTTGCAATATTAAAAGAAAATAGTGTACAAGCAACTTTTTTCCTTGAAGGTAGATGGGTTAAAAAAAATCCGGATTTGGTAAATTTGATTGCTGAAAATGGTCATGAACTTGGTAATCACTCATATAGCCAGCCAAATATGGAATTGTTGGGAACCTCCGAAACAAAATCTGAAATAGAAAAGACCAATGAAGTGATTGAAGCGATCACAGATAAAAAAGTAACTTGGTTCGGTCCACCAGGTGGTAGATATCGTAATGAAACGATTGAAATAGTGCATTCATTAAAGCAGTATACTGTAATGTGGACAATTGATACAATAGATTGGAACAACCCTTCACCGGATAAGCTAACACAGCAGGTAATGTCGAATGTACATCCGGGAGCGATGATCTTGATGCATCCTACTGAATCTACAGCAAAAGCACTCGCAGAAATAATCAATAAGTTAAAATCGCATCATTTACGGATCGGAACCGTTTCAAAATTACTAGATGAAGAAAGAATTATAAAATTACAAAGCAGTAATCCGGATCAAATATATAACAAATAAAAATCATATAAAAATTCATGGAAACATGAGTAGCTTTTTGCACCACGAACAGGAGGATTTTTAATGATAAAGAAATATACATGTCAAAATGGCGTAAGAATTGTACTAGAAGAAATACCAACAGTCCGTTCCGTAGCAATAGGTATTTGGGTAGGAACAGGTTCTCGAGATGAAAAGGAAGAGAATAATGGGATTTCTCATTTTTTGGAGCATATGTACTTTAAAGGAACAGAAACAAGAAATGCTAGAGAAATTGCGGAATCATTTGATTCTATTGGTGGCCAAGTTAATGCGTTTACATCGAAAGAATACACATGTTATTATGCAAAAGTACTTGATAACCATGCCCCTTATGCGTTAGAAGTGTTAGCTGATATGTTTTTTAATTCTACCTTTGATAGCGATGAACTGGAAAAGGAAAAAAATGTAGTGCTTGAAGAAATCAAGATGTACGAAGACGCACCAGATGATATTATCCACGACTTGCTGAGTAAATCTATATATAAAACACATCCACTTGGATTCCCTATTTTGGGTACGGAAGCTAGCTTGCAGGCTTTAACAAGTGAAAAATTAAAAGCGTATGTGCATGATATGTACACTCCAGAAGATATAGTTATTTCCATCGCAGGAAATGTGAAAGAATCGTTTTTAAAAGAAATTGAACAGTATTTTGGTTCATTCGAAAGAGGGAAGAAGCCAGAGTCTATTAACATTCCCTTATTTCATACTAATAATGCTGTTAAACAAAAAGAAACAGAACAAGCCCATTTATGCATTGGCTTTGAAGGATTACCGATTGGTCATGATGATGTATATGATTTAATTGTAATGAATAATATCTTTGGAGGTAGTATGTCTTCCCGTCTATTCCAAGAAGTACGTGAAGAAAAAGGACTAGCCTATTCCGTATTTTCCTACCATTCCTCATTTAAAGATAGTGGTCTTGTGACTATTTATGGGGGAACAGGTTCTGAGCAGATGAACAAATTGTATGAAACAATTCAAGCAACCCTAAGTATATTAAAAGATAAAGGCATTACGAAAAAAGAACTTAATAATAGTAAAGAACAATTAAAAGGCAATCTAATGCTTAGTCTTGAAAGTACAAACAGCAGGATGAGTAGAAATGGAAAAAATGAACTTTTATTAGGTAAACATCGGACGTTAGACCAAATAATTGAAGAGATTGATCAGGTTACAATTGAAAGTGTAAATAGAATTACAAATCAAATATTTACTGATCAATATAGCATTGCTTTAATTAGTCCAGATACCAAACTTCCAAATGGATTAAGCTAAAATTTCCCACCCTTTCTAAGCGAAAGGGTTTTTTTGATTCTAAAAGTAGGCTAGGTCACCTATATATAACTAATAAGAACAAAAGGAGGGGCATCATCATGCGTCTTAGTGAACTGGGAGGAAAAGAAATTGTAGATTATCGAAAAGCAGAAAGGTTAGGAATTCTTGGACAAACGGATTTAGAAATCAATAGTCGCACAGGTGAAATTAATCATTTAATTATCCCTTCTGGGAAATGGTTAGGTATAAGAAAAGGAACGGATGAAATCAGAGTTCCATGGCATTTTATTCGCACAATTGGATCGGACATGATCATATTAGAGGTACCAGATAGAAATGAAGAAAATAGATATTAAGTATAACCTTCTTTTATTCTGGTTTTAACCAAATCGAAGTCACTCTGCATTAGGGGGAAAATCCCTAGAGGCAGGGTGATTTTTATTTATCGATCAAATGAACATTTAAGAAAAGTTATGTGAGTCACATCAACATTATTAACTAAGTCCGCACCACTACAGCCTGCGCTTGTACATGCACAGCCTTAATACTATGCTCATACACTAATTGTGCATAAGTTAAATTACTAGAATGTAAAAAAGAAGGTGAAGAAATTTGATGTTGACGGATATGCAAATAGCTATTTTAGGTGGAGATGCAAGGCAGCTTGAAATCATCAAAAAATTAACAGAGTTAGATGCACAGCTTTATTTAATCGGGTTTGAACAATTAGAACCATCATTTTTAGGAACGAAGAAAGAAAAAATTAAGGAATTAGACTTCGCTTCAATGGATGCCTTGATTCTTCCTGTCCCTGGAACAAGCCTGGCTGGAGAATTGGAAACAATTTTTTCTAGTGAAAAGGTAATACTTACCGAGCAAATGCTTCAACAAACGCCTACGCATTGTACTATTTACTCAGGGATTAGTAATAGTTATTTGAATCAAATTTCCAACAATGCAAATCGAAAATTAGTTCAACTTTTTAAAAGGGACGATGTAGCCATTTATAATTCGATACCGACAGTAGAAGGAACGATTATGATGGCAATTCAAAATACAGATTTTACAATCCATCAATCAAAGGTGGCAGTGCTAGGGCTAGGAAGGGTGGGCATGACAGTAGCCAGGACATTCTCACTCTTAGGTGCAAAAGTAAAGGTAGGGGCACGAAAAAGCGAGCATCTTGCAAGAATAACAGAAATGGGACTTGAAGCTTTCTATTTACAAGATTTACAAGAGGAAGTAGCAGATATTGATGTTTGTATTAATACGATCCCATATCCCGTTTTGGGTTCGGGAGTTATTGCAAAAATGCCTTTGAATGCATTAATTATTGATTTAGCTTCAAAGCCTGGAGGTACAGATTTCCGCTATGCCGAAAGAAGGGGAATAAAAGCGCTACTTGCGCCTGGTTTGCCAGGAATCGTTGCACCAAAATCAGCAGGGAAAATACTTGCAAATGTTTTGTCACAACTGCTTAGCGAAGATTTCGACAACAGGAAGGGGAAAGCGTAATGAGTTTATCTGGAAAAAGGATTGGATTCGGTATGACCGGATCACATTGCACATATGATGCTGTTTTACCCGAGATGGAAAAATTAATGAATCTAGGAGCAGAAGTTGTACCAGTTGTAACATATACATTAGCAAATACCGATACGAAATTTGGTGAAGGGATGGAGTGGTTAGGGAAAATCGAAAAAATAACTGGAAAGAAAGTAATTGCAAGTATCGTTGATGCTGAGCCGCTTGGGCCAAAAGAACCTTTAGATTGTATGGTTATAGCCCCATTAACAGGAAATTCAATGAGTAAGTTTGCTAACGCATTAACGGATTCCCCTGTTTTAATGGCAGCTAAAGCTACATTAAGAAACAGTAGGCCGGTAGTCATAGGTATTTCTACAAATGATGCCCTTGGATTAAATGGCATTAATTTAATGAAATTAATGGCTGCCAAAAATATATATTTCATCCCTTTTGGTCAAGATGATATTCATTTGAAACCAACATCTATGGTCGCACAGATGGATCTCCTACCTGAAACAGTAATGGCAGCTTTATCTAATAAGCAATACCAACCTGTTATCATTGAGCGTTCTAAATAAAAAGTGTGAAACTCATATATTGGTCACAATATATGAGTAATCTACGTGAATTAATAGTTTAATGATGTGATTTTTGCTAAAATAATAACGATAGTGAGCGCAAATGTGATAATATAATAAATATTAAAGAAATCAAAATATCAACGTCAGTAAGTCAGTGTTGGGATTGGAAGGGGAAAGCTACATGTCGAATATACAAGGATATCATCTAGCAATTATGGGTGCTACTGGAGCAGTCGGACAGCAGATTTTAAAAACATTGGAAAATAGAGATTTTCCGATTAAAAAGTTAACATTACTATCTTCTGCTCGATCAGCAGGAACAGTAATCAAATTTAAAGATGAAAAGATTACCGTTCAAGAAGCTGTTCCAGAAGCTTTTGAAGGTGTAGATATTGCATTATTTAGCGCAGGTGGAAGTATCTCAGAAAAATTTGCACCAGAAGCTGTAAAACGTGGAGCAATTGTAGTTGATAACACAAGCGCGTTCAGAATGGATCCTGACGTTCCATTAGTTGTACCGGAAGTAAACGAAACAGCCGTTTTAAAGCATAAAGGAATCATCGCGAATCCAAATTGCTCAACGATACAGATGGTCGCAGCACTTGAACCGATTAGAAAAGAATTCGGCTTGGAGAAAGTAGTTGTATCCACGTACCAAGCAGTATCTGGTGCTGGTGCGGCTGCAATCAATGAGATGAAAGAGCAAGCAGCAGCTATCTTAAATGAACAGGAATTTTCACCACAAATATTACCTGTTGGTGGTGCTGATAAACATTATCAAATTGCCTTTAATGTTATTCCACAAATAGACCAATTTGCTGACAATGGCTATACTTTGGAAGAAATGAAAATGATTAATGAAACAAAGAAAATTATGGAAATGCCTGGATTGAAAGTTGCGGCAACTTGTGTTCGTCTACCAGTTGAAACTGGACATTCGGAGTCGGTTTATGTTGAATTAGGAAAACAAGATGTAAATGTTGCCGATATTAAACATGTTCTATCAGATGCTCCTGGAGTTACAGTGCAAGATGCCCCAGATAAACAACTTTACCCAATGCCAGCCATGGCCCAAGGGAAAGATGATGTCTTTGTTGGTAGAATCCGCAAAGATCTTGATGAGGCAGCTGGTTTTCATATGTGGATAGTTTCCGATAATTTAATTAAAGGTGCGGCGCTAAACACGATTCAAATTGCAGAAAGCTTAATTAAATTAGAAGTTGTAACTGAAAAGTAAATTTGTAACTGCTTAATGAGGTGTAGATATGAAATTAATCGTCCAAAAGTTTGGTGGAACATCGGTTCAAAATTCAGAGACGCGGCAACATGCTATGAACCATATTCGAAGGGCGATTGAGCAAGGGTATAAGGCAGTAGTCGTCGTTTCTGCGATGGGAAGACAAGGTGACCCATATGCGACAGATACTTTATTGTCGCTCGTTGGAGGAAAAAATACGGTTCTAAATAATAGAGAACAAGATATGCTTCTATCTTGCGGTGAAACAATTTCAAGTGTTGTTTTTACACAGGCACTGAAAGAAAATGGAATCAAGTCCACGGCAATGACAGGAGCGCAAGCCGGTTTTATCACAAACAATGAACATACAAATGCAAAAATATTAGAAATGAAATGTGGACGTCTATTGCAAGAATTGGAAACACACGATGTGGTTGTAGTTGCAGGTTTTCAAGGGGCAGCGAAAAATGGTGATATTACAACGATTGGTCGGGGTGGCAGTGATACAACAGCAGCTGCATTAGGGGCAGCTGTAAACGCAGAGTGGATTGATATTTTCACTGATGTAAATGGTATGATGACTGCAGACCCAAGGATCGTTAGCAATGCTCGTCCATTAAAAGTTGTTACTTATAATGAAGTAAGTAACATGGCTTTTCAAGGCGCAAAGGTAATTCACCCAAGAGCAGTGGAAATTGCCATGCAAGCGAAAATTCCAATTAGAATCAGGTCCACATATTCGGATGCACCAGGCACGCTTGTCACAACGATTAATAAACATCAAGAGTTTGATATTCGAGAGCGTTTAGTGACTGGAATTGCGTATGTACCTAATGTTTCCCAAATAAAAGTTGCAGCAAAGGAAGGGCAATATAATCTTCAGACAGAAGTTTTTAAAGCAATGGCTACTGAAAATATTAGCGTTGACTTTATTAATATTTCTCCAAATGGAGTCTTATTTACTGTCGCGGAATCTGTATCTGCCCGGGCAATCTCGGCACTAAGAGAATGCGGATATACTCCTTCTATAGAGGAAAACTGTGCAAAGGTTTCCGTAGTTGGAGCGGGAATTTCTGGTGTCCCAGGTGTCACTGCTAAAATAGTGACGGCACTTTCCGAGAAAGACATTCGTATCCTCCAATCTGCTGATAGCCACACGACTATTTGGGTTCTTGTAAGTGGAAATGACTTAACTGAAGCCGTTAATGCACTGCATAATGTGTTTCAACTGCAAGAAGAAGAAGAACAAAGTACAATGATGAATGATAGATAGGATTGAGGTGTAAGTAATGGTTCATTTTGGCCGTGTATCAACTGCAATGGTTACTCCTTTCGATAATAAAGGAAATATTGACTTTCAAAAAACGTCAAAACTCGTTAACCATTTGATTAGTAATGGTACGGACTCTTTAGTTGTAGGTGGAACGACAGGCGAATCGCCTACATTATCTACAGAGGAAAAAACTGCTCTATTCCGTCACGTTTTGAAAGCTACAGATGGTCGTGTACCAGTTATTGCTGGGACTGGTAGCAATAATACGTATGCTTCCATTGAACTGACAAAACAGGCGGAAGAAGCCGGTGTAGATGCAGTTATGCTTGTTGCTCCATATTATAATAAGCCGAATCAGGCTGGCTTATACGAGCACTTTTATACGATTGCAAAGGCAACGACATTACCGGTAATGGTTTATAATATTCCGGGCAGATCAGCAGTCAATATTTTGCCAGAGACAATGATTGAACTTGCTAAGGTAGATAATATTGTGGCGGTAAAAGAAGCAAGTGGAGATTTAAATGCAATGGCTGAAATTATTTCCGAAACGGAAGATGATTTCATGCTTTACAGTGGAGATGATGGTTTAGCATTGCCAGTTATGGCGATCGGCGGAAATGGTGTAGTTTCTGTTGCAAGTCATGTAATAGGTAATGAGTTGCAAGAAATGATTCGTTTATTTACAATGGGCAATCATAAAGATGCAGCCACACTTCATAGAAAGCTATTGCCTGTCATAAGGGGATTGTTTCAAGCACCAAATCCTACACCAGTTAAAACGGCATTGCAAATGTCTGGGTTTGATGTTGGCTCAGTTAGACTTCCACTCGTTCCACTCAATGAGCAAGAAAGATCTAATTTAGCAATATTGCTAAAAGCCCTTAAATGATAATTATTGAATGAATTAGTCAAGCAAAGTAAAGCTGATTCCATCATCGGGATCAGCTTTATTTTATGCTGAAAATTGATAATGGTTGAAGAGAGATTTCATATTCAAGTATAATGGGTCTAACTGATGAAGATCGGGAATATAAAATGGGAGGAAGGAATAATTTGACGAAAATAAAAAATGAATTAATTAAGATTATACCACTTGGAGGGGTGGGGGAAATTGGGAAAAACATGTACGTCGTCGAAGTTGACTCGGAGATTTTTGTAATCGACGCTGGACTGATGTTCCCAGAAAACGAAATGCTTGGCATTGATATCGTTATCCCCGACACAACTTGGCTTGAGGATCAGCAGGATCGGATTAAAGGCATATTCTTAACGCATGGACACGAAGATGCAATAGGCGCATTACCGTATATTCTACAAAAGATCAAGGCTCCTGTTTATGGCTCAAGATTGACGATTGCTTTAGCAAGAGAAAAAATGAAAGAATACGGTATGAAAACAAATGTTCAATTTAATACAATTAAATCTAATTCTAAATTGAGATTTGATGGTGTAACTGTTTCATTCTTCCATACGACACATAGCATTCCAGATTCATTAGGTGTGTGCATTCATACATCTGAAGGTAGGATTGTTCATACTGGAGATTTTAAATTTGACCAAGCTGCTACAGGTTTGTACCGTTCAGAGATAGGAAAAATGGCTAGCATGGGTGATGCGGGGGTACTTTGCTTACTTTCAGATAGTACGGAAGCTGAACATCCTGGATTTACACCTTCCGAATCTGTAACGGCGCTTGAATTGTCAAATGCGTTTCATGCAGCACCAGGTCGAATTATTGTTGCTTGCTTTGCATCCAATTTTATTAGAATTCAACAAGCTTTGAATGCGGCAGCCGAGAATGGACGTAAGGTTGCAATTGTAGGAAAAAGTATTGAAAAAGGTTTTGAAATTGCTCTTAAATTGGGTTATATATCTGTAGAAGATAAAGAATTAATCATTCCTGCTAAACAAATTTCCAAATATGACGATCAACAGATTGTTATTATTTCAACAGGTACGATGGGAGAGCCATTTGAGGCATTGAAAAAAATGGCTGGAAAAAATCATAAAGATGTATCCATTAAAAAAGGGGACACAGTTCTAATTGCTGCGACACCATCTGCAGGTTTGGAAACAGTAATGGCTAAAACCATCGATTCGTTATACAGAGCAGGGGCAGTAGTCAGTTCTACAAAAAGAAAAGTCCATGTTTCCGGACATGGTAGTCAAGAAGATTTGAAATTAATGTTGAATCTAATGAGGCCTAAATACTTTATTCCGATTCAAGGTGAATATAGAATGCTTATTTCTCATTCTAAATTAGCGCAAGAAATCGGAATGTCGAAGGAACAGATTTTTATTCCCGGTAAAGGTGAAGTAATTGAATATAAAAATGGGAAAATGAGTGCAGGCAATCGTGTCACAGCTGGAAATGTTCTAATAGATGGGATTGGTGTAGGGGACGTTGGAAATATTGTTCTCAGAGATCGTAAACTACTATCTCAAGATGGAATTTTTACAGTGGTTGTCACGTTGGATAAGAAAAACAAAAAAATTGCATCAGGACCTGAAATAATATCACGAGGATTCGTTTATGTACGCGAGTCAGAACAATTGATCGAAGAGTCGGCTAACATCGTCAGGAAAATCGTTGAGGAAACAGTTTCAGCCGATGCTTTTGATTGGTCAAGCATTAAGCAAGACATTCGGGATAAACTAAATCACTTTTTATATGAAAAAACAAAAAGACGTCCAATGATTCTACCGATCATTATGGAAGTATAAGCCAAATGAATGAAGAAGAGATGTTAGCTTTTATCGCATCTCTTCTTTTTGTATGAAACGCTTAGTTACGCTCATACTATAATCATGAATTGATAAAAGCAGGAGGACATTATGGAAAATAAAACGACTTCTGAATATAATATGGACAGCGAACCGAATAAAGAAGTGGAAGAAAAGCCGTCAGGGATTATTGAAAAAATTCAACAGCTTGGCCAAACGAATGTACCACAGCTTTCTCCCGATGCAAATATTCATTGCTTAACAATTATTGGACAAATAGAAGGGCATATGCAATTACCACCGCAAAATAAGACGACAAAATATGAGCATATTATTCCTCAACTTGTAGCTATTGAACAAAATCCGAAAATAGAAGGATTACTTGTGGTATTAAATACTGTTGGTGGCGATGTAGAAGCAGGTTTAGCTATCTCAGAAATGATCTCCACTCTTTCGAAACCAAGTGTTTCATTAGTTCTAGGTGGCGGTCATTCTATAGGTGTCCCAATAGCGGTTTCATGTACTTATTCTTTTATCGCGGAGACCGCCACAATGACGATTCATCCCATAAGATTAACTGGACTGGTCATTGGCGTTCCTCAATCTTTCGAATATATGGATAAAATGCAGGAAAGAGTAGTAAAGTTTGTTACGAAGAATTCCCGTATTTCTGAAGAAGTCTTTAAAAATTTAATGTTTGAAAAGGGTAATTTGACACGTGACATAGGAACGAATGTCATTGGAGAAGACGCAGTAAAATCCGGCTTGATTGATGAAGTAGGTGGTTTAGGTAAAGCTTTAATAAAACTAAATCAACTAATTGATATGCAATCCAAAAGCACAGGAATGGAGGAGATCATTCAATGATTCTTCATACGATCATTCCGGCTGAGCTTATCTTTCCAGAAAAGCAAGAAAATTTTTCTAAACAAATAACTCTTACACGTAACGGAGTCCCGATGATAGTCGAACAGAGTGGACATATGTATAAAATAGTAAGAATTATGAGTAGTGACCCAGCAGATTATTTAAATGGTGACTTACACCCTGGGACAATTATCCCTATCGCATAATAGTTATATGTATTGGTAAAATCCTCCTTCCAGTTATAATGGGCGAGGATTTTTTTAGTGCTAACTGTAGGGAAAGTCTAACTATTTTTTCTTCATTAATAACTTAATGGTATAATATGCTAGAAGGCGATACATAAAACGTAGCTTTTCAAGTAATGCTCCAAATACGAAATAGATAGATGGGTGATAAAAATGGCAAAGAAAAAACGAAGAAACAGTCGCAGGTCTAAAAAAGGAAATAATAAAACACTGCAATTTGAAATTATTGGTATTATTTTAATAGCATTAAGTGTGATTGCAATAGTGACAGGTGAGAAGTTATTTTCGCTAACGATACCATTTTATTATTTTTTAGGTGAATGGTATATCGTAGGATTGTTAGCAGTTATCTTGCTGGGCGGATATATGATGATAAAGCGGGAGCTTCCCAATTTTTCTAGGGTCCAACTTATTGGTATTTATATTATTTTTGGATGTATTTTATTATTAAATCATGTACAGTTTATCGATTTAAAAGTAGCAAGTAATAGCATGGAAGGTCAAAGTGTTTTAAGCAATACGCATGCTGAGTTCATTCAAAATTATAAACAAAATAAACTGGGAGAAAGTTTAGAGGATTTTGGCGGTGGAATGCTTGGAGCAATTCTGCTCACTTTCACATATTTTGTTTTTGACTCCCTTGGTGCAAAAATATTATGCTTTTTTCTAATATTAATCGGTCTTATTCTAATTACAGGTAAATCTATTGGCGAAGTAGTTGGCCGCATAGGTAAAAAAATAGTTCATTTTCTACAAAAACAATGGCGACTTTTTCTGGTGGATCTAAAGGAATGGAAGGAAGAGCGTCAAGAAAAAAGAACACAGCAGAAACAATTGATTAGAGAAGAAAAGCAGCAAAAAACGGTAGAGGCTTCGCAAATAGAAACGGATACTGTGGAGGAGGTGGTGTCTGAGCCATTGATTTCCAGTTTTACAGAGAAAGCTTATCCTATAGACGAAACGGAATCTAAAGAAAATATAATTGAGCAAGAAGAAACGAGTGAGGAAGAAATCGTTCCTTCAATGGCATTTGTGGAACTTGAAAATAAAGATTATAAACTTCCGCCAATTTCGCTACTAACGAGACCAAAGGCAACAGATCAAAGTAATGAATATAAAGCCATTCACGCAAATGCTGCAAAACTTGAAAAAACTTTTCAAAGTTTTGGAGTTAAGGCGAAAGTTACACAAGTTCATTTGGGGCCAGCGGTTACAAAGTATGAAGTACATCCGGATGCTGGAGTAAAAGTAAGTAGAATTGTAAGTCTAAGTGATGATTTGGCCCTTGCATTAGCTGCAAAAGATATTCGAATTGAAGCGCCGATCCCAGGTAAATCTGCAATTGGTATTGAGGTCCCTAACTCAGAAATTGCCGTCGTATCATTGCGGGAAGTGCTTGACTCAAAAGAAAATGACAAACCAGAGGCTAAATTGCAAATTGGTCTTGGCCGTGATATTACAGGACAAGCGGTTGTAGCTGAATTGAATAAGATGCCACATTTACTTGTAGCCGGTGCTACTGGGAGTGGTAAGAGTGTTTGTATTAACGGGATTATCACAAGTGTTTTAATGCGAGCAAAGCCCCATGAAGTAAAAATGATGATGATTGATCCAAAAATGGTTGAATTAAATGTATATAACGGTGTTCCACATTTACTTGCGCCAGTTGTAACAGATCCAAAAAAGGCATCACAAGCATTAAAAAAAGTAGTAAGTGAAATGGAAAGACGCTATGAGCATTTTTCTCATACGGGAACAAGAAATATTGAAGGATATAACGACTATATAACAAAGGTAAATGTTGAAAAAGAGGAAAAACAGCCTTTATTACCATACATCATCGTTATAGTTGATGAACTAGCTGATTTAATGATGGTGGCATCAAATGATGTCGAGGATTCGATAACAAGGCTTGCACAAATGGCAAGAGCAGCGGGCATCCATTTAATTATCGCCACACAACGTCCTTCAGTTGACGTTATTACAGGTGTAATCAAAGCGAATATTCCATCTCGAATTGCATTTGCTGTATCATCGGCTATCGACTCTCGGACGATACTAGATACTGGTGGTGCTGAGAAGCTGTTGGGTAGAGGTGATATGCTCTTTCAGCCTGTAGGTGCCTCGAAGCCAGTTCGAGTGCAAGGTGCATTTTTATCTGACCAAGAAGTGGAAGATATTGTTGACTTTGTCATAGCTCAGCAGAAAGCGCAATATCAAGCCGAAATGATCCCGGATGATATTCCTGAGGTAACGCAAGAAGCATCAGATGAACTATTCGATGAGGCTGTCCAGTTAATCGCGGAAATGCAAACCGCATCTGTCTCGATGCTACAGCGCCGTTTTAGGGTGGGATATACGAGAGCAGCTCGACTGATAGATGAAATGGAGGCTAGGGGAATTGTAGGCCCATATGAAGGAAGCAAACCTCGGACGGTGCTTATTCCTAAGCCAGCGGAAGAACAAACTTCATAAAGAATGAGAGTAATTATCTTGCATGTCACAAATTATTCGACAAGATTCACCACATTTTTATTTATTTATAAACTAAAAAGTGATATAGTATTTTCGATTAGCAGAATGATATTTACCATAGGTGATGTAATGGATGGTATTATTATTTCGGTCAAATAATGATGAAAATAGGGGGTTCTCTTAGTGAAAAAGCGTAATTTTGGTTTGGCGCTATCACTCGTTTTAGCTGCAGGAACAATTCTTGGAGCCTGTGGAACAAGCGGTAACAAGCAAGGGAAAGATGAGAAAAAAGAAGATCAAAACTTTTCTGTAGCCATGGTAACGGATGAAGGTGGAGTAGACGATAAATCATTTAACCAGTCTGCATGGGAAGGACTTACGGCATTTGGTGAAGAAAACAATTTAGAAAAAGGAAAGAATGGTTATAATTATTTTGAGTCTAAATCAGAAGCTGACTATGCAACAAACTTGAATACAGCTGTTAGGAATGACTTTGATATTATTTATGGTGTTGGTTATAAATTGCAAAAAGCAATTGATAAAATCGCGGGTCAGCGTAAAGACAATCATTTTGTCATTGTTGATGATGTAATAGAAGGCAAGGATAATGTGGCAAGCTTAACGTTTAAGGAGCATGAAGGCTCATTCCTCGTAGGTGTTGTTGCTGGTTTAATGACTAAATCTAATAAAGTAGGTTTTGTTGGCGGTATCGAAACAGATTTAATTAATAAGTTCGCAGCAGGTTTTGAGGCTGGTGTAAAAGAAGTTAATCCAAATGCGAAAGTGCAAATTCAATTTGCAGGTACGTTTACTGATACAGCAAAAGGTGCTTCCATTGCTGCAACTCAATATAGTTCAGGTGTGGACATTATCTATCATGCTGCCGGCGGCGCAGGTCTAGGTGTATTTACTGAAGCAAAAAACCTAAAGCAAAAAGACCCTGACCGGGACGTATGGGTTATTGGTGTAGATCAAGATCAACATGCTGAAGGCGATGTAAAGGTGGATGGAGAAACGAAAAATGTTACACTGACATCCATGGTCAAACGCGTTGATTTTGCTGTGCAAGAGATTGCTACGAATGCAAAAAGCGGTGAGTTTCCCGGTGGCGAACTTCTTGAGTATGGCCTAGAGGAAAACGGAATAAAAATTTCCGATTCACAAGAACATTTAACAGATGAAGTGATAAAAGCTGTAAAAGATTATGAACAAAAAATTAAAAATGGTGAAATAGATGTTCCTTCCACATTAAAGTAATCTATATTAATCAAATTACGGGCCAGGCTGGATCGCCGGCCCGTTAAAAATGTTAAATGAAGGTCGGAAAAAACTGGGTTTCATTTAGCATTTTTAAAGAATAATAACCTGTTTGGCTCTGGGTGTTGTCGGCTTGGGATCAGCAAGTCGTCGCCTCGAGCTTTACAATAAGGAGTGGGTCTTGATGGAGTATGTAGTAGAAATGTTGAACATCCGTAAAGAATTTCCTGGTATTGTTGCCAATGATCAAGTCACACTCCAAATCAAAAAAGGGGAGATACATGCCCTTTTAGGAGAAAATGGGGCCGGGAAATCCACGTTGATGAATGTTCTGTTCGGTTTATATCAACCGGAAAAAGGGGAAATCAGGGTAAAAGGGGAGCCTGTTCATATTACAAGCCCTACAATCGCTAATAAGTTTGGAATCGGAATGGTACATCAGCACTTTATGCTGGTCGATACCTTTACGGTGACTGAAAATATAATTTTAGGTCAAGAGCCTAAAAAAGGTGTAGCTGTTGATTTAAAAAAAGCGGAGCTTGATGTAGCGGAAATCTCCGAAAAATACGGGTTGGCCGTCAATCCTAGTGCTAAGATTGCAGATATTTCCGTTGGAATGCAACAGCGCGTCGAAATTTTAAAAACCCTTTACAGAGGGGCGGACATTCTAATTTTTGATGAACCGACGGCTGTGCTTACGCCGCAAGAAATTAAAGAATTAAGTCAAATTATGCAAAACCTGATTAAAGAAGGAAAATCAATTATTTTAATCACCCATAAATTAAAGGAAATAATGGAAATATGCAACCGTGTTACAGTTATTCGTAAAGGGCAAGGAATCGGAACTGTTGAAGTGAAAAATACTACGACAAACGAATTAGCCAATTTAATGGTTGGTAGAGAAGTTGTGTTTACTACGAATAAAAGTAAAGCAAATCCAAGAGGAAATGTTTTGGAAATCAATCAATTAGTTGTTAAAGATACTAGAGGAATCGATGCTGTTAGAGGACTTGACCTGACTGTTCAAGCTGGAGAAATTGTCGGGATTGCAGGGGTAGATGGAAATGGTCAAACTGAATTTATTGAAGCTATCACTGGCCTTAGAAAAGTAGAGAGCGGAACCGTCATGCTAAATGGTAAAAAGATTGCAAATTTGAAACCCCGAAGGATTACAGAATCTGGGATTGGTCATATTCCTCAAGATAGACATAAACATGGCCTTGTTCTAGATTTTCCAATCGGTGAAAATATGGTTTTACAAACCTATTATCAGCATCCATATTCGAAAGCTGGAGTGCTTAACTTTAAAGAAGTTTATAAGAAAGCAAAAGCCCTCATTGATGAATTTGATGTCAGAACCCCAAGCGAATTTACACATGCACGTGCATTATCTGGTGGAAACCAACAAAAAGCAATTATTGGTAGGGAGATCGATAGAAATCCTGATCTTTTAATCGCGGCACAGCCAACGAGAGGGCTTGATGTTGGAGCTATTGAATTTATACATAAACGCTTAATTGAACAGCGCGATAATGGTAAGGCAGTTTTGCTCATATCATTTGAGTTGGAAGAAATATTAAATGTCAGTGATAGGATTGCCGTTATTTACGAAGGGAAAATTGTTGCTATTGTCGATGCTGCTAAAACAACGGAACAGGAGTTAGGGTTATTAATGGCCGGATCGAAGCAGAGAGAAGTGGGGGAGGATGCTCATGTCTAAACGATTATCTAACTTGCTCATCCCCATTATTGCTGTAATACTCGGCCTAATAACGGGAGCTATCGTTATGCTTATAAGTGGCTATAACCCAATTGCAGGCTACGCTGCACTCTGGTATGGAGCGTTGGGAGAACCATATTATATTGGTGAAACGGTTAGGCAAATGACTCCTTATATATTTGCTGGACTTGCGGTGGCGTTTGCCTTTAGAACAGGGCTTTTCAATATTGGTGTTGAAGGCCAGCTACTAGTAGGTTGGGTCGCATCTGTTTGGGTAGGTCTTGCATTTGATCTGCCAAAAATTATCCATCTCCCACTTGCGATCATTGCAGCCGCAGTTGCAGGTGCCATTTGGGGATTTATTCCCGGATTATTAAAAGCACGTTTAAAAGTTCATGAAGTTATCGTAACTATCATGATGAATTATATCGCCTTACATGTGACAAATTACTTGATCCGATATGTGCTTTCCGATCAAAAAGACTCAACAGATTTGATTCACGAATCAGCTTCATTAAGCTCGTTATTCTTTGAATCGATCACAGAGTACTCTACGCTTCATTATGGTATATTTCTAGCTTTAGCTGGAGCAATTGTCATGTGGTTTATTTTGGAGAAAACGAAAGCTGGTTTTGAGCTTCGGTCTGTAGGATTTAATCAGCATGCTTCTGAATATGCTGGCATGAATGTTAGCAGAAATATTATTGCATCGATGGTCATATCTGGAGCGTTTGCAGGTCTTGCAGGGGCGATGGAAGGGCTGGGTACCTTCGGAAGCGCGTCGCTCCAGTCGGGATTCTCGGGCATAGGGTTTGACGGGATTGCTGTTGCCTTACTTGGAGGGAATACTGCGATCGGTGTTGTACTTGCAGCTTTCTTATTTGGTGGATTGAAGGTAGGAGCACTACTTATGCCAGATGCAAATGTGCCAAAAGAGCTTGTAGAGATTGTTATTGCATTTATTATTTTCTTTGTGGCATCAAGTTATATGATTCGCTTGCTTATCGCACGTTTTAAAAAGGGGGTGAAATAAGTGGATGTCATGACTTTATTATCTCTTATAATTTCTTCTTCTATCATGGCTGCAGCACCCCTTATTCTCACTGCTCTCGGAGGTGTGTTTTCAGAGCGATCTGGAGTTGTAAATATTGGATTAGAAGGATTAATGGTCATCGGAGCGTTTAGCTCAATCGTATTCAATTTAAGTACTGCCCATATATTTGGAGCAGCAACACCATGGATGTCGATACTATTTGCCATGTTGATGGCGGGGATATTTTCTTTATTACATGGTCTAGCATCGATTACATTCCGAGCAGATCAAGTAGTGAGTGGTGTGGCGATTAATTTCCTTGCACTCGGTCTATCA
Source organism: Bacillus sp. FSL K6-3431 (assembly GCF_038002605.1). Classification (NCBI taxonomy): domain Bacteria; kingdom Bacillati; phylum Bacillota; class Bacilli; order Caryophanales; family Bacillaceae; genus Bacillus; species Bacillus sp. FSL K6-3431. The sequence goes on along the minus strand of NZ_JBBOCT010000001.1, from coordinate 1,089,146 downwards.
TTATTCCTCGTGAAAAAAATATATGGCAAAGGGCAAACAGATACGATTCTCGAAAACATTGGCAAAATTGATATTCCGATACTCAGCGATATTCCTATAATCGGGAGATTATTTTTTAGTAATGTTTCCTATGTTGCTTATGTAGCGATTCTATTGTCTTTTCTTGTATGGTTTGTTTTATTTAAAACACCTTTTGGATTACGGCTTAGATCTGTCGGAGAACATCCAATGGCTGCCGATACGATGGGGATAAATGTAACACGCCTTCGTTATATAGGAGTATTCTTATCCGGCGTACTTGGTGGTGCTGGAGGAGCAGTTTTCGCACAGTCCCTTACACTTAATTTCAGCCATATAACCATTACTGGTCAAGGATTTATGGCGCTGGCCGCAATGATTTTTGGTAAATGGCATCCGCTTGGAGCAATGGGAGCGGCGTTGTTTTTTGGCTTTGCACAAAGTCTGAGTATCGTAGCACCACAAATTCCATTCCTGGCAAATATACCATCCGTATTTTTATTAATCACACCATATGTGCTCACCATCCTAGCACTAGCCGGTTTTATCGGACGTGCCGATGCTCCCAAAGCACTTGGCGATCCGTATATTAAAGGGAAACGATGAAGGAATATCGGCTAAGTTCGCCACGTCGTGTGGCAACGTCGATGTGACCTGCATCGTGCAGGCCAAAAGCGAAAGCGGCCGTTTAGCGACGTACAAACTGTAGGGATTCTGACGAGATAAAGGAAACACGGTAAGCCTGTAAGGCGAACCGATGTTGACTTATCGTAGGAAGCATCCTAATTGCTAGACGCTGGGCGCTGTAGCTAGACAAGGAACATCGGCCAGTTCGCCACGTCGTGTGGCAACACCGTTATGACTCGCATCGTGCGAGCCTAAAAACGCCACGTCGTGTGGTAACACCGATGTGACCCACTTCACACGCAGCCGTTTATTTTATGAAAAAAGGGATCGGACTATAATAGTCTGATCCTTTTTTTGCATAATAAGCAGAACATATACATAAATTATCACAAGTACGAGTAATCGAGAATGTATATTCTTGCCCAAACTCTCTAGAAACAGGTATAGTAAACATACTTATCAAATTATGTTTTAATTGGAGGTTAACCAGTATGCTGCTTGAGAAGGAACAAATAATCAAGAAACAAGGTTATACATTGCATATGATCAAAACGGACAAGTATAAAACGAATACGCTTGTTTGGAAAATGAAAGCTCCGCTTCAAGAAGATTCCGCTACATATAGAGCACTTTTGCCACATGTATTACAAAGTAGTTCGAAGAAGTTTCCAACTACAACGTTACTTCGTTCCTATTTAGACGAGCTTTATGGTACTTCACTATATACAGATCTAGCCAAAAAAGGAGAACAACATATTATTACTTTTGCAATGGATATTGCAAATGAAAAATTTCTTCAAGATCAAACACCACTCCTGCAAAAAGGTATTGATTTATTGAGAGAAGTTTTACTTCAACCAAATAGTGAAAATGGAGCTTTTGATGAAAAAACTGTAGAAAAAGAAAAACGTAATTTGAAGCAACGCATACAGTCAATTTACGATGATAAAATGCGCTATGCTAGCACACGACTTGTAGAAGAAATGTGTAAAGGCGAAGCATATGCTGTTCCGCTAAATGGCGATTTGGACCAAGTGGATAATATTACTGCTTCGTCATTGTATGAATATTATGAATCTGTAATTCGTAATGATGAGCTAGATTTATACATCATTGGTGATGTAGATCCGGAACAAGTAGTAGAATATTGCAGTCAGTTCGAGTTTGCAGAAAGACTTCAAGCAACGAACAAGGAACAGTTAATATCTAAAGTTGAAGAAGAGAAAGAAGTAAAAGAAATTCAGGATATTAAACAAGGTAAATTAAATATGGGTTATCGTACAAATATAGCCTATGGTGACAAAGATTATTTTGCTATGCAGGTATTTAACGGTATATATGGGGGATTTCCACACTCTAAATTATTCATAAACGTTCGGGAAAAAGAAAGCTTAGCATATTATGCGGCAAGCAGAGTTGAAAGTCATAAAGGATTGTTAATGGTCATGTCAGGAATTGAAAATCAAAAATATGATCAGGCTGTTTCTATTATTAAAAAACAAATGGATTTAATGAAAGAAGGCCAATTTAACGATCAGGAAATAGAACAAACAAAAGCCGTCATTCAAAATCAATTTCTTGAAACGATTGATTCAGCAAGAGGTCTAATCGAAATTCTATACCATAATATCGTTGCCGGAACGAATGTACAATTGAAAGATTGGATAGACAAAGTGGCGGAAACGACAAAAGAAGATATTATCGCTGTTGGTAAAAAAATAGACTTGGATACAATCTATTTTCTTGCAGGAAAGGAAGGTGAACAATCATGAAAGAGATCGTATTTGATCAATTAAAGGAAACGCTTTATCATGAAACACTAGAAAATGGGTTGGAAGTCTATCTTTTGCCTAAACAAGGGTTTAATAAAACATTTGCAACTATTACGACAAAATATGGTTCAATTGATAACCAATTTATCCCTTTAAATCAAGAACAGTTAAAGCTTGTTCCCGATGGAATCGCTCATTTTCTTGAACATAAAATGTTTGAAAAAGAAGCAGGAGACGTCTTTCAGCAGTTTAGTAAACAAGGAGCATCCGCAAACGCGTTTACCTCATTCACAAGGACAGCTTATTTATTTTCAAGTACATCGAAAACCGAACAAAATTTAGAGACATTGCTCGATATGGTGCAAGAGCCGTATTTTACAGAAGGTACTGTTGAAAAAGAAAAAGGCATAATTGGGCAAGAAATTACCATGTACGATGATAATCCGGATTGGCGATTATATTTCGGAGTTATCGAAAATATGTACCATCAGCATCCGGTGAAAATTGATATTGCGGGCACAATTGAATCAATTTCGCATATCACGGCGGATTTATTATATGAATGCTATCACACTTTTTATCATCCGAGTAATATGCTCCTGTTTGTTACTGGCCCGGTTAAACCCGAAGACATGATGATGTTTATCCGAGAAAACCAAGCAAGTAGACAATACGAATCGGCCTCCGAAATCGTTAGGCACTTTGAGGATGAACCCGTTCAAGTAGCAGAAAAAAAACAAGTCCTAGAGATGAATGTCCAAACATCAAAATGTCTTGTTGGCGTAAAAGCAAATAATGTGAATCAAAGTGGCTCTGACATGCTAAAAAACGAGCTAACAATTAATATTTTATTAGATATGTTATTTGGAAAAAGCTCAGATAATTATGATGAGCTGTATAATAGCGGTCTCATTGATGACACCTTCCAGTTTGATTATACACAAGAACAAGGTTTTGGATTTGCGATCATTGGAAGTGATACAAAAGATCCAGACTTACTTACTGAACAACTTCAGACAATGATGTTGGAAGCGAAAAACGGTCAGAAATTAACAGAAATTGCAATGGAAAGAGCGAAGAAAAAACGCATTGGTGGTTTTATGCGGTCGGTTAATTCACCTGAATACATTGCAAATCAGTTCACACGCTATGCTTTTAATGAAATGAACTTTTTTGAAATTGTTCCTGTACTAGAGGAGTTAACTTTTTCTGATGTGAAAGAAGCTGCAAATAGCTTTTTTACTGAGGAAAGGATGACAACATGCCACGTCATTCCAAAAAAATAAATGATCATACCCGGTATGTTCTACCGGGTTCTTTTTTTTAGGGGGAAATTGTTTTGAAAAAATTTGCTTTGATAACAGGTGCCAGCGGGGGAATAGGGTCAGCGATTGCCGAAACTCTGGCAAGTAAAGGTTGGAATTTGTATTTGCATTATAATAAAGGTGAAAAACAAATGGATGAAATACTTGCTCGTTTAAATAAATATGGCATTGAAGCGATACCGATTTATGCTGATCTTGAAACAGATGAAGGCGCAGTTATACTTGCGGACAGTATATTTCAACTCGATGCGATCGTTTATTCAAGTGGAAATGCACCATACGGTTTATTTACAGATTTAACCGATAATACAGTGGATAATATGCTACAACTTCATGTGAAAAGTCCAATCATATTAATTCGTAAACTGCTTCCAAAACTAATGAATAAAGGATTTGCATCCATTGTTTTAATTAGTTCGATATGGGGTCAAACTGGTGCTGCCTGCGAGGTTATGTATTCGACAGTAAAAGGTGCCCAAATTTCCTTTATAAAGGCGTTAAGTAAAGAAACGGCAAGGTCGGGAGTAAGGGTAAACTCTGTTGCACCTGGTGCCGTTGATACCGCTATGCTCAATTGGCTTTCAAATGAGGAACTTACGGAATTGGAAGAAAGTATCCCTTTAGGACGCTTAGCAGAACCAAAAGAAATAGCTGATGCGGTATTTTTTCTATTATCAAGTAAATCATCTTATATCACTGGACAAGTAATTGCAGTGAACGGTGGTATGTATACATAAAGTAATAAAAACAAATGTGTATAAAGCTGATGGTGGGGAGCATAATATTTTTGAACGTGAAATCCAAAGGAGGTACAGATGATGTCAGTACTGGAAAATTGGGATCAATGGAAAAACTTTTTAGGTGATCGTCTTGATAATGCACAAGAGCAGGGGATGTCACAAGAAGTGATTAATCAGTTGGCGCTTCAAGTAGGTGACTATTTAGCGACGCAAGTGGACCCTAAAAATGAACAAGAACGAGTGTTGTCAGATTTATGGTCAGTTGCTTCTAAAGAAGAACAGCAAGCCTTGGCAAGCGTCATGGTAAGACTTGTTGAAAATAATAGCAGCCAATAAAAATGATCAGATTTAAGCAGAGGGGAAATATCCTCTCTTTTTTTATGTCTCCCTCTATGAGGATGTCTTGATTAATAAATATATAATTCTTTCATCTTTATCTAAAATCAGATATGATATAAGCTAGACATTCTGAGATTATTATTAAGGATCTGTGTGATTACCATTTTTGGGGAGTTGTTTAATTGAACAGAAAAGAATGGTATTTAGAATATGAAATTATAATTGATCGTCCTGGCTTATTAGGTGATATTTCCTCTTTATTAGGAATGTTATCGATTAATATTGTTAGTATAAATGGTGTGGATAGCGGTAGACGTGGCTTATTACTTCGTGCGCACAAAGAAGAACAAATTTTACGCCTGGAATCTATTTTAGAAACAGTCGAAACGATCAAAGTAACAAAAATACGTGAACCAAAGCTTCGTGATCGGTTAGCTGTTCGCCATGGCAGATATATTCAACGGGATATGGATGATAAGAAAACATTTCAATTCATTAGAGATGAACTTGGACTTTTAGTTGATTTTATGGCAGAACTTTTTAAACAGGAAGGACATAAATTAATCGGTATTAGAGGGATGCCAAGAGTAGGAAAAACAGAATCCGTAGTAGCTTCAAGCGTATGTGCGAATAAGAAATGGTTATTTGTTTCATCAACCCTTTTAAAGCAAACAATAAGAAAGCAACTTATACAAGATGAATATAATTCAAATAATATATTTATTATTGATGGGATTGTATCGCGGCATAGAGCAGATGAGCAGCATTGGCAACTTGTTAGGGAAATTATGCGATTACCTGCTGTAAAAGTAATTGAACATCCGGATATTTTTGTCGAGCATTCAGAATATTCCATGGAGGACTTTGACTATATTATTGAACTACGTAACAACCCAGAAGAAGAAATTACATATGAAGTAGTAGAGAAAAACAATCTTTTTAATGAACCTGGAATGGGTTTTGATTTTTAGGATAGGCGGGTGTTTTCATTGACTGAATTAGGAAGCCGCCTGCGGTTAGCGCGGGAAGAGAAAAGCCTTACGCTTGATGAGCTTCAAAATATCACAAGAATACAAAAGAAGTATCTAATTGGAATTGAAGAAGGCAATTATTCGATGATGCCAGGAAAGTTTTATGCACGCGCATTTATTAAACAATATGCAGAAGCGGTTGGACTGCACCCAGACGAATTGTTTGATGAATATATAAAAGATATTCCGCTTGCGTATGATGAGGATTTACCGGAACAGCTTTCACGTGTACAAAAAAGAGGAGCGGTTTCTGCAGGTACATCAAAGCTAATTGAATTATTCCCGAAAATCTTGGTTGGTATATTTGTTATTGCAGCAATAATTGGCATATATTATTTAGTTATTCATTTTACAGACAATGGAGATAAAACAGGCATTAAAAACAAGGAAAATGTTGGATTCCAGGAATCTGATCAAATTTCTCCACCTAAAAAGCAAACTGCAGTCTCTAAAGAAAATGAAGATCAAGCAGAGAAATCTGATGACCTTGATGAAAAAGTAGCGGAACAAGAATTACAAATGACGGGTGTTAATGGAAAAGTAACAACATATAACCTCGTTGACGCTCAGGAATTTCAACTTGAAGTGAAGGCAATAGATGGTGAAACCTGGATCGAAGTACGCGATAGTAATAATCGAGCGATTTTAAGTAAATTACTTAGCGATGGTATGAGTGAGACGTTGGATCTTAATGATGAATCGGAAGTATATATCGTTGCAGGCGCCGCCAATTTTACGGAGATTATTATAAATGGTGAAAAAATAGAATACGAACTTGCTCCAGAACAATATGTAAGACAAGATTTTAAAATAATATTTGAAAAGCAATAATAATTACACTAAACATGAATTGACTTCCGCCGCTAGTCGGCGGTTATTTTTTCAGGAGGATAGATGATGAATTTACCAAATAAAATAACTGTTTCACGTATATTATTAATACCACTTTTCCTAGTTCTTATGCTCGTTCCTTTTAACTGGGGAGATATTCAATTTCTAGGCTCGACGATCCCTACTTCACATTTTCTTGGAGCATTACTTTTTATTATTGCATCTATTACGGATTGGATCGATGGCTATCTTGCCAGAAAGTATGATCTCATAACCAATCTTGGCAAATTTTTAGATCCTTTAGCAGATAAATTACTTGTATCTGCAGCGTTAATTGTACTAGTTGAAATGCAATTTGCCCCATCTTGGATTGTGATTATTATTATTAGTCGTGAATTTGCTGTAACAGGTCTAAGATTAATACTTGCTGGATCTGGGGAAGTAGTCGCTGCAAATATGTTAGGCAAAATTAAAACATGGGCACAAATTGTTGCCGTCTCTGCATTGCTACTTTATAATGCTCCATTTGAAGTAATTGGGTTTCCGTTTGCAAAGATTGCTCTTTGGGTAGCAATGATTTTCACTATCTGGTCAGGATATGATTACTTTGCTAAAAACCGAGATGTATTTAAAAATTCGAAGTAAGTATTTAAATGAAGAAAGGGCGTACGATGATGAATGCTGAAATTATCGCTGTAGGTACGGAACTTTTATTAGGTCAGATTGCAAATACAAATGCACAATTCCTATCAGCTCAACTAGCTGAAGTTGGAGTGAACGTTTTTCATCATACAGTTGTTGGGGATAATCCATCTCGGTTGAAAAAAGCGATTATACAAGCAGAAGAAAGAGCAAATCTTATCATTTTCACTGGAGGACTTGGGCCTACAAAGGATGATTTGACGAAAGAAACGATTGCTCAGCATTTGGATAAACAGTTAATCACAGATCAAGTTGCGATGCAAACCATTTTAGATTATTTTGATAAAATCGGTAAAGTGATGACAGCAAATAATAAAAAGCAAGCACTTGTTTTAGAAGGTGGACATGTACTTCCGAATGAACACGGGATGGCCCCGGGAATGTTTGTAAAGTCAGCTAATACATATTTTATGTTACTCCCTGGTCCGCCACATGAAATGCAGCCAATGTTTAGAAATTATGGTCGCCCCACTATTGAAGCGAAGATGGGAACAACGGAAAAAATTGAATCGCTTGTACTCCGCTATTTTGGTATTGGTGAAGCTGAGCTTGCGGAAAAACTCTCTGATATTATTGATGCGCAAACAAATCCTACAGTAGCGCCACTAGCTGGTGATGGAGAAGTAACGGTAAGAATTACTGCGCGTCATCAGCAAGAAGATACTGCACGCAGGATGCTAGTGGAGATGGAAAACAAGATTAATGAACTAGTGGGCGAATATTTTTATGGATATGATGAAACCTCACTTATGAGAGAATTGTTGAAAAAGCTGGAAGAAGAGGGGGTGACGATTGCTGCCGCAGAAAGTTTGACGGGTGGATTGTTCCAGTCCGATATGACTGCAGTAGTGGGTGTTAGTACAATGTTAATAGGTGGCGTCGTTTGTTATTCTAACGAGTCGAAAATGAAATTATGTAATGTGAAAGAAGAAACGATTAACCAATATGGCGTTGTTAGTGAACAGTGTGCGCTTGAACTTGCTGATAATATACGCACCATGCTTGGAACAGATATAGGTATAAGCTTTACAGGTGCTGCAGGTCCTGATTCACTAGAAGGAAATCCTGCTGGGACAGTCTGGATTGGTATCTCCTTTAAGGAACGGCAATCAAAAGCATATTTATTAAAGCTTGCCGGGTCAAGAAATGGAAATAGAAAAAGATCCGTTAAATATGGTTGTTATTATTTACTTCAGGAATTAAAACAAAAATAGAGTGCCAAAAGCGCTCTTTTTTTGTTTGAAAAATGAAAGTTGATTAATTATTAGCCGAAAAGAGCGATTTTGAATAGAGAGAAATTTGATTTTAATTGAAAATAGATTAATAAAAGGATCGAATAAATGTTCGCGTTTTACTTGGCAAATAGGCGAGAGCAATGTATAATAAAAATAGGTTCTGTAATGAGACAAGATATACCTACAAAATAATGAATAAAAAACATTTAATATAGAGGAGGAAATTGTGTGAGTGATCGTCAAGCAGCATTAGATATGGCTTTAAAACAAATAGAGAAACAATTTGGAAAAGGTTCTGTAATGAAATTAGGTGAAAAGACTGACCGGAGAATTTCAACTGTTCCAAGCGGTTCGCTAGCTCTAGATGTAGCGTTGGGTGTGGGTGGATATCCGCGTGGAAGGGTAATAGAAATATACGGTCCTGAGAGTTCAGGAAAAACAACTGTGTCACTACATGCGATTGCGGAAGTGCAGGCGAATGGCGGTACAGCAGCCTTTATCGATGCAGAACATGCGCTCGATCCGGTGTACGCTCAGAAATTAGGAGTTAATATTGATGAATTATTGCTATCACAACCAGATACTGGTGAGCAAGCATTGGAAATTGCAGAAGCGCTCGTTCGAAGTGGTGCAATTGAAATACTAGTAATAGACTCTGTTGCAGCCTTAGTTCCAAAAGCCGAAATTGAAGGGGAGATGGGTGATTCTCACGTTGGTTTGCAAGCTCGATTAATGTCACAAGCTCTTCGTAAGCTTTCAGGAGCGATAAATAAATCAAATACAATTGCTGTATTCATTAACCAAATCAGGGAAAAAGTTGGCGTTATGTTTGGAAATCCAGAGATAACTCCAGGTGGACGTGCATTGAAATTTTACGCTTCCGTTCGCCTTGAAGTACGCCGTGCTGAACAACTCAAACAAGGACAAGATATTGTTGGTAATAAAACAAAAATAAAAGTAGTGAAAAATAAAGTAGCTCCCCCTTTCAGAGTAGCGGAAGTAGATATTATGTATGGAGAAGGCATTTCCCGTGAAGGAGAAATTATTGACATGGGATCTGAACTTGATATTGTACAAAAAAGCGGTTCATGGTATTCATATAATGAAGAACGACTAGGTCAAGGTCGTGAAAATGCAAAACTATTCCTAAAAGAAAATCCGGAAATTCGTAGCGAAGTCATGTACAAGATTCGTGACCACTATGGTTTGGATGCGGATAAAGTTGCCGCGGGAAATGATGAGATAGAAGAAGATAATTTAAGTCTTTTAGATGAATAAACCACACTATTTACAGCAGGGCTTGATGCTTTGCTGTTTTTCTTTTACCGTTAGAGGAACTAAGCTTGACATTAAATCGACACACCGATAAAATTAACATGTATATTTTTTATTTTTTTAGCATGAAAATTTTGAGCTTGGCTCAGTATATTGACAAAATTATAACAATGTACCAGCCGACATGTTAGAAGTATGATAAAAGTTGATAGCAAGAGGGGGTGAAAGTATGAGTGCCATTGACATCATCTCCATTTTGCTTGCCCTTATCGCCGGTGTAGTTGTTGGCTACTTCATTTTTAAGAAAATTGCCGAAGTAAAAATAACAGGTGCGAAACATTCCGCTGAACATATTATTGAAGATGCTAATCGTGAAGCGGAGGCGCTAAAGAAGGAAGCCCTGTTAGAAGCGAAAGATGAAAATCATAAACTTCGCATTGAAACTGAACGTGATCTTCGTGAAAGAAGAAACGAATTGCAAAAACAAGAAAATCGCTTATTGCAAAGGGAGGAGAACCTCGACAGGAAAGATGACACGCTTGATAAGCGGGAAAACGCTCTTGAAAAGAAAGAGGACTCCATTAATGAACGACAACAACATATTGAAGAGACGGAAAGTAAAGTGGAGGAATTGGTCCGGGAACAACAGACTGAATTGGAGCGCATTTCGAGTTTAACTCGAGAGGAAGCGAAATCGATTATTCTTACTGGTGTTGAGAAAGAATTAGCACATGACACTGCAGTAATGATTAAAGAAAGCGAATTACGTGCGAAAGAAGATGCAGATAAGAAAGCGAAAAACATTCTTTCACTCGCAATCCAGCGCTGTGCAGCAGAACATGTTGCAGAAACGACTGTTTCTGTTGTAAATCTTCCAAATGACGAAATGAAAGGCCGGATAATTGGGCGTGAAGGACGTAATATCCGAACACTTGAAACGTTAACGGGCATCGATCTTATTATTGATGATACACCAGAAGCTGTAATACTTTCAGGATTCGACCCAATTAGGCGCGAAACTGCAAGAATCGCTCTTGAAAAGCTCGTCCAAGATGGAAGAATACATCCTGCTCGTATAGAGGAAATGGTCGATAAAGCGAGACGAGAAGTAGATGAGTATATTCGTGAGATCGGTGAGCAAACGACATTTGAAGTAGGCATACATGGTCTTCATCCGGATTTAATTAAAATCCTTGGTCGTTTGAAATACCGGACAAGTTATGGGCAAAATGTGTTGAAACATTCCATAGAAGTTGCGTTTCTTTCCGGATTACTTGCAGCAGAACTTGGTGAGGATGAAATTCTTGCTAGACGTGCTGGTCTACTACATGATATTGGAAAAGCGATTGATCATGAAGTAGAAGGAAGTCACGTAGAAATCGGCATTGAACTCGGCACGAAGTATAAGGAGCATCCTGTCGTTATTAACAGTATTGCTTCCCATCACGGCGATACCGAGCCAACGTCAATCATTGCAGTACTTGTTGCTGCAGCAGATGCATTATCAGCTGCAAGACCAGGAGCGCGCAGTGAAACACTGGAGAATTATATCCGCCGCCTTGAAAAATTGGAGGAGATTTCCGAGTCGTATGATGGAGTCGAGAAATCATTCGCCATTCAAGCTGGAAGAGAAGTTCGTATTATCGTTAAACCTGAACAAATCAATGATTTGGAAGCACATCGATTGGCACGTGATATCCGTAAAAGAATCGAAGACGATCTTGATTACCCAGGTCATATCAAAGTCACTGTTATTCGAGAAACGAGAGCAGTTGAATATGCAAAATAAAGCGGTGTGAATCCACACCGCTTTTTTTGTGCCTGATAATAATATACGATAATATGATAAAATAATACTAATCAAAGCTTTTTAGGAAAGGGATTTTTATGGATATATTATTTGTTGGGGATGTTGTTGGATCTCCAGGTAGAGAAATGATAAAAGAATACTTACCAAGATTGAAAAAAAAGTTTCGACCGCAATTAACGATTGTGAATGGAGAAAATTCAGCTGGTGGGAGAGGTATAACAGAAACGATTTATAAACAATTTTTAGAGGCGGGAGCGAATGCAGTAACACTCGGTAACCATGCTTGGGATAATAAGGAGATTTTTGAATTTATAGATCAGGCAAAGTATTTAGCAAGACCTGCAAACTTTCCGGAAAATGCCCCAGGCAATGGCCTGATTTATGTAAAGATTAACCAAGTAGAAGCCGCAATCATTAATTTACAAGGTAGGACATTTATGCCGCCGTTAGATTGTCCTTTTAAAAAAGTAGACGAACTTATAACAGAAGCAAAAAAGCGGACAAATATCATTTTTATCGATTTTCATGCGGAAGCTACGAGTGAGATGCAAGCAATGGGTTGGTATGTAGATGGTCGAGCTACTGCTGTGATTGGAACGCATACACATGTCCCAACAGCAGATAATCGCATCCTTCCGAACGGAACGGCATATATGACGGATGTAGGAATGACAGGTCCTTATGATTCCATTCTTGGCATGGAAAAAGAAGCTGTACTACATAGATTCCTCACAGCATTACCTACCAGATTTGAAGTGGAGAAAAACGGTAGAAAGCAATTATGTGCATGTCTGATTACTGTGGATGAAAAAACGGGGATAGCAAAATCCATTAAGCCGATTTTAATCAACGAGGATCAGCCCTTTTTTATCGAATAGAATAATGTCATTGTGTTTTCTCTGTTTCGGACAAACCGGAATAGTTCGCAAATTCCCTGAATATAGTAACAATGGAAAGGTGGACCGTGATTGTCATAAGTGAAGACGATCACTATGGGGAAATGACGAGGAGGAACATGAAATGGCAATATTAAAAGTTTCAGCAAAATCTAATCCGAATTCCGTGGCGGGTGCGCTAGCAGGAGTTCTCCGCGAAAAAGGCAATGCAGAAATTCAAGCGATTGGAGCCGGGGCATTAAATCAAGCAGTAAAGGCAGTTGCCATTGCAAGAGGATTTGTCGCCCCTAGTGGAGTAGATTTAATATGTATTCCTGCATTTACTGATATTTTAATCGATGGACAAGAAAGAACGGCTATAAAACTCATTGTGGAACCAAGATAATGAAGAAAAGAACAAGTGCTTTGCTTTGATATGAACTGATATTCCCTGGAAAGAGCGCTATAATCCGTACCTATGTATCTTCAGCAGGTATAGAAGGTCCTTTATAGCAGCTGGTTGACCTATAACTATGAGGTGCTAGCTGTTTCCCTGCATGACGGAGAGTTCGAAAAAGATAATAAGTGTTTGATTGGATCTGTTTGTCTGAGTACAAACAGGTCTTTTTGAATTTTTTGCAACAAAAACAACCTAAAGTTGTTTTCGAAAATGAAAGGCTATATACTAATAGGGTGTATGGACATCATTTTTCGAATATAAAAATGAATCATTTCATCATAAAATATAAAAATTGGGACATTTTCGATTTTACGGATTTTGTTTTAAGAAGGAAAGGGGATTTTCATGAACGAGAAACAGCGTTTAGAAAGTCAACAACTAATAAAATCATCTACAGAAACTTCTAAGAAGGAAAAGGATTACAGCCAGTATTTCCAATCTGTATATACTCCTCCTTCCCTTAAAGATGCAAAAAAACGTGGGAAAGAAGAAGTGAAATATCATAAAGATTTCGAGATTCCGGAACAATTCCTAGGACTGGGAAAAGGACGGAAATTTTATATACGGACATATGGCTGTCAAATGAATGAACATGATACTGAAGTAATGGCTGGCATATTCATCGAGCTTGGGTATGAAGCAGTGGACACAGTGGAAGAAGCAGATGTTGTTTTATTAAATACTTGTGCGATTCGTGAGAATGCTGAAAATAAAGTATTCGGGGAATTAGGCCATTTAAAGCCGTTAAAACTAGAACGTCCAGATCTGCTTATTGGTGTATGTGGATGCATGTCTCAAGAAGAATCAGTAGTCAATAGAATACTTGAGAAACACCATTTTGTTGATATGATTTTTGGAACACATAATATACATCGTTTGCCACAAATCCTAAGCGAAGCCTATATGTCAAAAGAAATGGTTGTTGAAGTATGGTCTAAAGAAGGCGATGTGATTGAAAACCTTCCGAAAATTCGCCGTGGTAAGATTAAAGCTTGGGTTAATATTATGTATGGTTGTGACAAGTTTTGTACGTATTGCATCGTCCCTTATACACGTGGAAAAGAGCGCAGTCGTCGTCCAGAAGACATTGTTCAAGAAGTACGGCAACTGGCAGCACACGGGTATAAGGAAGTAACATTGCTTGGTCAGAACGTAAATGCGTATGGAAAAGATTTCGATGATATTGATTTCACACTCGGTGATTTGATGGAAGAGCTAAGTAAAATTGATATTCCGAGAATTCGCTTTACTACAAGTCATCCACGTGATTTTGATGATCGTTTAATTGAAGTACTAGCAAAACAAGGTAATTTAGTGGATCATATTCACTTGCCTGTTCAATCAGGATCTAGTGATATTTTAAAAATTATGGCCCGTAAGTATTCACGAGAGCATTATTTAGAGTTAGTACGTAAAATCAAGGCCGCAATCCCGAATGTAACACTAACAACAGATATTATCGTTGGTTTCCCAAATGAAACGGATGAACAGTTTGAAGAAACGATGACTCTATATAAAGAAGTAGGATTTGAAACGGCATATACCTTTATTTATTCACCACGCGAAGGGACACCTGCAGCACGCATGAAAGATAATGTGTCAATGGAAGTGAAAAAAGCTAGGCTACAGCGTTTAAATGATCTTGTAAATGAAACGGCGCGAAAAGCGATGGAGAAGTATGAAGGACAAGTGGTAGAAGTACTTGTTGAAGGGGAAAGTAAGAATAATCCTGACGTATTAGCAGGCTATACTCGTAAAAATAAATTAGTTAATTTTAAGGGACCCAAATCTATCGTTGGAAAATTAGTTAATGTGAAAATTATAAATGCAAAAACTTGGTCCCTTGATGGCGAAATGATAGAAATTGATGAACCAGTTGAGGTGGTATAACATGGGGAAATATACAAAAGATGATATTATAAAACAAGCACATGATTTAGCAAGAATGATCGCCGACACAGAAGAAGTTGACTTTTTTAAGCGTGCTGAAGCCCAAATCAATGAAAACCAGACTGTTAGAGAAATGATTGCAAGCATTAAAAGTTTGCAGAAACAGGCTGTAAATTTCCAGCATTATGAAAAAGAGCGAGCACTTAGATTAATTGAAGATAAAATTGAAAACTTGGAAAAGGAATTAGATGAGATTCCAATTGTTCAAGAATTTAAACAATCACAAGTGGACGTGAATGATTTACTGCAATTAGTGTCTTCAGCTATTTCAAATAAAGTTACCGATGAAATTTTATTGGCAACTGGTGGAGACCTCCTTTTGGGGGAAACCGGTTCTAAAATAAAGAACAGCCCATCAAGCTGTTAAAGATAAAACCCCTATCCTTAAAATAAAATGAACCCTTTGTAAAGTACAATTTTAAAAAACCTAGGCAGTTTTAAGAAGATGATCTCTGTATTGAACAGGGGTCATCTTTTTTAAGTTCCATTGGTATCTGTAGTGATTGTAGTATGTCATATATTGTTTAATTTCACGTTTTAATTCATCCAAGGATGCACACGGCTTTATATATGTCTCATCCTTGAGATGACCAAAAAATGATTCTTGTGGGGCATTATCCCAACAGTTTCCTCTTCTAGACATTGATTGGCGTAACCCTAGTTTTTTTACTAACTTTTGAAAATCAGGGTGTGAATAGTGAACTCCTTGGTCTGAGTGAATTAAGGCATCTTTAGCTTTCTTATAGTTTTTATTTTTCTTTAACTTTAAAAGAGTGTCGGTTGCCAAGTCGATAGTCATGCGCTCTGAAACATTATAAGCTAAGATTTCATTGGTGGAAGCATCTTTAATCGTTGATAAATAGGCTTTCTGACCTTTGCCATAAAATAAATATGTGATATCAGTAAGAAGAACTTTTACAGGTACATCCTGCTTAAATTGTCGGTTTAATAGGTTAGGGGCAACTCGATGTTCTTGTGTAGCTTTCATTATTCGTCTAAATGGATTTGCTTTTCTGATGGGGCAAATAATACCGTACTTCTTCATAATTCGTCGTATACGCTTCAAATTGTAGACAACATTAAATTGACCCGCCAAGGTCATTTTATTTTGACGTGCCCCTTTCTTACGATTTTTAAATTTGAATGCTTTTAGGATAATCTCCTTCATCTTTTTCATCTCTTTGCTTTCATGTTCTTGTGACTTCTCTGAGCAGTAATTATTATAACCACTTCGTGAAACCCCAGCTACCTTGCATAAGTAGCTAACTAAGTTTTTTTAATTTGTATGTTTTAATCACTGAATGAATTAGGAGATATTTTTTTGAAGGAGGAAGGACTATTTCTTCATCCCCCTTTCTGCAAAACGAATCTTTTTTAACAGTTCATTTTCAGCCTTTAGCAAGTTTATTTGTGCTTCTAAACGAGCATTTTTCTCTTCTAGAGTAAGTTCTCTATCTCTAGGACGGCCAGAATTGTCAGCTCTTGTGTCACGTAAGCCGTCGATACCATTCTTACTATAAGCCGTTCTCCATCTCTTACTTACAGATTTAATTCTATCTGTTCCCAAAGTATCTACATCAAACCCACATTCTTTAAATATTTTACTTGAAAACTTACCTTTCTCTTTTTCCGCAAAAAAGATATGTTTAAATTCATCAGTATAAGTGATTCCTTTAGAGCTAACAGATTTAACGTATTTATTAGCTAATAGTTGTTTGATCTCTTTCTCTGTAAAAGTCCTTTTACTCATAATTTTCTCCCATTCCCTAATCTGTTTCTTAATTATACAAAAAAGTACCCTGTAGGTAGACTTTTTTATGTGTCTACTCTATAGGGTACATTTTAAATATGGAATAGGGGTTTTATTTTGAGAAAGTCAGAAAGTAGGCGTTTATTGGAGAAATAGTTTTTCAAATGTGCTTCCACTGGTGCAATGGACGCACAAAGTCATTAAAATCGAAGGTGTCTATCTCTTTATTTCAATGTTGCGCTCATTATTATTCATTTTCTCACTTAGAATTATTGGGTATTAGCACCAACAACTAGGTGAATGCATAGTATGAAGAGAAAATGAATGAGGAGGGTTCGCTCGAATGGAAGATTTTAGAGAGATAATTACGAAAGCGGTCGTTGCGAAGGGGCGTAAATTTACCCAGTCTAATCATGCTATCCAACCGCAGCACCAACCTTCGAGCATTTTAGGCTGCTGGATTATCAATCATAAGTATGAGGCGCGGAAAGTCGGCAAAACAGTCGAAATATGCGGTTCATTCGATATCAATGTTTGGTATTCCCATCATGATAACTCAAAAACATCTGTAGCCACTGAAAAAGTTGACTATAAAGATGTAATCAAGCTTAAATATCGCGATCCAGACTGTCTGGATGATAAACAAGTCGCAGCAAAAGTGAATCAACAGCCTAACTGTGTCGAAGCGATCATATCCAAAAAAGGAAATAAGATATTAGTTAGTACAGAACGAGAATTTCTTGTTGAAGTAATTGGAGAAACGAAGGTTTGTGTAGCCGTCCACCATGATCAGTGTTCTTGTGATGATGATGACGACGAAGATGATCATTATGGTAATGATGAATTAGATGATAGTGAATTTGAAGAAATTAATCCTGATTTCCTCGGTTCCCATGAAAAGAAATGATTGCTGGGAAGAAACTTCTTCCCGGTTTTTTTGTAATTACCAACTAGATGTCCGCAGTAAATTGAACACATAAATATTACTTTGAAATTTGAAAAAACTCCCGCTAGTACTATTATTCCCAGAACTTAGCCGATGTGCCAACTTTCCACAAAAGGAGTTGCGCTTTTCTAATGAAGTCTTATAAAGAGATATGATATACTAATCGGGATAGAGTTTTGGAACGGAAAGGAATATGGTATAAATGCAGCAATATACGCCAATGATTCAACAATACTTGCGGATAAAGGCAGAATACCAAGATGCCTTTTTATTTTTTCGTTTAGGTGATTTTTATGAGTTGTTTTTTGATGATGCTTTGAAAGCTTCAAAAGAGTTGGAAATTACTTTGACGAGTAGACAAGGAGGAACGGAAGAGCGCATTCCAATGTGCGGAGTTCCTCATCACTCAGCTTCTGGATATATAGAACAACTTATTCAAAAAGGTTTTAAAGTAGCTATTTGCGAACAAACAGAAAACCCAGATACTGCAAAAGGTGTAGTAAGACGTGAAGTCGTACAATTAATTACACCAGGAACGGTCATGGAAGGCAAAGGGTTAAGTGAAAAAGAAAATAATTATATTACAGCCATAACTGTAACGAATGATGTCCATGCAATTGCCTATGTGGATCTTTCAACAGGTGAAAGTAGAACAACATTATTTCCAAATTCCACAGACGCATTGTTAAATGAACTTTCCATTATCGGCACGAAAGAAATTATTGTCGATTCGACTACGAACCCAGCTTTGATAAAAATGATGGAAGATCGCTGTCAAGCTGTTATCTCTTATCAAGATAGTACAGACGATAACCCTGAATTTGCTGAAATAGTTAGCGAGCTTCAGGATAACCAATTGCATGCAACAGTTTATCGATTGCTCCATTATTTAGTGAAAACACAAAAACGCAGTCTCGCCCATTTACAAAAGTTTGTAAGCTATGAAATCGATCAATTTATGAAAATAGATTATTATTCAAAACGCAATCTAGAATTAACAGAACCAATTCGAGGAACTGGCAACAAAGGAACATTACTTTGGTTACTAGATGAAACGGCCACTGCAATGGGAGCGAGAATGTTGAAGCAATGGATTGATAGACCATTGATCAATCAATCTGCTATCGAAAAACGTCTACATATTGTAGAAATAATGATTAAACACTTTTTCGAACGTCAAGAACTACGTGAGCTCTTAAAGGGTGTGTATGATCTGGAGAGGCTCGCAGGCCGTGTGGCTTTTGGAAATGCAAATGCAAGGGACTTTATTCAGTTGAAAAAGTCACTCATGCAAATACCGGCCATTCGCCAATTAATTTTCCAATTGGATCAAAAAGATACGAAAAGTCTTGCTGAAAACCTTGATCCATGTGAGGAATTAACCGATTTGCTTGAACGAGCAATTATTGAAAATCCGCCGATTACAATTAAAGAAGGCGGGATTATTAATGATGGTTTTCATACGGAATTAGATACGTACAGAGATGCAAGTAGAAACGGAAAAAGTTGGATGGCGGAACTAGAAAGTGAAGAAAGAAAAAAGACAGGCATTAAATCTTTGAAAATAGGTTATAATCGTGTATTTGGTTATTATATAGAAGTGACTAGAGCGAATGTTCACCTTCTCGAAGAAGGTAGATATGAGCGTAAACAAACATTAACGAATGCAGAGAGATATATTACGCCAGAATTAAAGGAAAAAGAAGCACTTATCTTGCAAGCAGATGAAAAAAGTATTGATCTGGAATATGAATTATTTCAGGAAATTCGAGAATCGGTACGGGAATTCATCCCACGTCTACAGCAAGCCGCAAAAATTATTAGCGAATTAGATGTGTATCTTAGTTTTGCTACTGTAAGTGAAACGAGATATTATTCAAAACCAACATTTAATAAACATCGTGAAATCGATTTGGTTGATGGTAGACATCCAGTAGTTGAAAAAGTTATGGGAACACAGGCGTACGTTCCGAATAACTGTTTAATGGATCATAAACGTGAAATGTTACTTGTTACAGGCCCTAATATGTCCGGTAAAAGTACGTATATGCGACAGATCGCCTTAACAGCAATATTAGCGCAAATCGGTTGCTTTGTACCTGCATCAAAGGCAGATATACCTATCTTTGACCAGGTGTTTACACGGATTGGTGCAGCAGATGATTTAATCGCTGGCCAAAGTACATTTATGGTTGAAATGCTCGAAGCAAAAAATGCGATAACGAATGCAACGAAAGATAGTTTAATATTATTTGATGAGATCGGGCGCGGAACTTCCACCTATGACGGAATGGCACTTGCACAAGCGATTATTGAGTATATCCATGAGCGAATTGGTGCTAAAACGCTTTTTTCTACACATTATCATGAGTTAACAGTATTGGAAGAAAGCTTACAGAAATTAAATAATATCCATGTTAGTGCTGTTGAACAAAAAGGTAAATTAGTTTTTCTTCATAAAATTAAAGAAGGCCCTGCAGATAAAAGCTATGGTATCCATGTAGCAGAACTAGCGGAATTACCTAAGGAACTAATTAAGCGGGCAAGCGAAATTTTAAGTGAATTAGAGAAAGAAAGTGCAGGAAAAACAAAGAGTGCTGATGAAGTTGCTGCAAGTAAAGAGATAGAGAAGGAAGATCAAATATTAAATGAACAACTTGCTTTATTTGGAGAGCCAAAGAAAGAGATTGAAATATCTAGTAATGCGAAAAAAGTGATCGATGAAATGAAAGGTTTAAATATTCTCGACATGAATCCATTACAAGCAATGAATATCTTATATGAACTGCAAAAAAAGTTAAGAAAATAAATAGGCATATAGGAGGATGGAAAAAATGCGGGATATCATTGAACTAGACGATGCACTCTCTAATAAAATTGCTGCAGGTGAAGTGGTAGAACGCCCCTCCTCTGTCGTAAAAGAATTAGTAGAAAATGCACTGGATGCAAAAAGCAATATTATCGAAATCGATATTGAAGAAGCGGGATTGAGTAAAATCCGCGTAATCGATAATGGTAATGGTATTAGGGAAGATGATGTGCTTTCTGCCTTTAAACGACACGCTACAAGTAAAATAAAAAATGAAAATGATTTATTTCGAATTAGAACTTTAGGCTTCCGTGGAGAAGCGCTTCCTAGTATTGCCTCTGTCTCCCATCTGGAGCTTATCACGGCTCGAGATGGAGAAGATGGATCGAAATTAGTACTAGAGGGTGGCAAGATCATCACGCAAGAAAAAGCCCAGGGAAGAAAAGGGACAGATATTACTATTTCAAATTTATTTTTCAATACACCTGCAAGATTAAAATATTTAAGGTCCTTGCACACTGAAATTGGACATATATCAGATATTATTAATAGATTAGCACTTTCGCATCCGCAAGTATCATTCAGACTCCGCCATAATGATCGTTCGCTCCTGCATACGAATGGGAATGGTGATGTACTGCAAGTGCTTTCGGCTATTTATGGTCTAAATATAGCCAAAAAAATGATACCATTTAAAGCGAAATCACTGGACTTCACGATAACTGGTTATATATCTCTCCCAGAAATTACACGTGCTTCTAGAAATTATCTATCAACAATGGTTAATGGCCGATTTATTAAAAATTACTCGCTTGTAAAGGCGATTATGGAAGGGTATCATACACTACTCCCAATTGGTCGGTATCCAATTGCTCTTTTATCGATCGAAATGGATCCATTGCTTGTCGATGTGAACGTTCACCCTGCTAAACTAGAAGTGAGACTTAGTAAGGACAAAGAATTAAATGAGTTGATTGCAGCGGAAATAAAAAACGTTTTTAAACAAAGGGAACTTATTCCCCGAGGTGCTGCTCCCGTTCGAAAAACAGTCACACCTTCAGAACAGACTAAATTGCGACTTGAAAATAATCAAGCTACGAACCAGGAAGACGCGCACCAATATAAAGCAAAAAAATATTCAACTAATCGATATGAAAAAGAGCAGCTTTTACCTGTTGAAGAAATGAAAAAATTGTACGAGCCACATGAAGAAAGTCATTCATTATCTGCTTTCATTGCAAATGAACCAGATCAACCCGAAGAACCTGAACCTCTACCCATGCAAGTAGAGGAACAATCATCTGATAATGATATAAATCAGAAATCTCGCATTCCACAGCTGTATCCTATTGGGCAAATGCATGGTACATATATATTTGCGCAAAATGAACAAGGCTTATATATGATTGACCAGCATGCAGCACAGGAACGAATTAAATACGAATACTACAAAGAAAAGGTAGGACAAGTGCAAAATGAACTTCAAGAACTACTTGTACCACTTACTTTAGATTTCTCTCCTGATGAATTTGTAAAGTTGGAGGAATATAAAGACGACTTAGAAAAAGTTGGGATATTTTTAGAGGACTTTGGGATGAACAGCTATATGATCCGCTCTCATCCTCAATGGTTCCCAAATGGGCAAGAGCAAGAAACGATTGAAGAAATGATTGAACAACTACTAGGTATGAAAAAAATTGATATTAAAAAACTACGAGAAGAAGCGGCGATTATGATGAGCTGCAAGGCATCTATTAAAGCGAATCGCTTTTTAAGAAACGATGAAATTCAATCCTTATTGAATGAGTTAAGACGCACAGCTGACCCTTTTACATGCCCACACGGGAGACCAATCATGATACATTACTCTATTAGCGAAATGGAAAAGATGTTTAAAAGAATTATGTAAAAATAACGACGTGAGAACCTTTATTTATAAGGGTTTTCCGTCGTTAATTTGATGATTTGACCGCATATTGACCACATTCACTGCGCCGGTGGTGACCTTCTTAGTGCTTTTGAAGAATTCTCGGCTGATGAATCCTGTAAATTTGCAGAAAAGTGACTATATTTATTTACCGTAATTGAAACATTTGCATGGCCTAATCTATCTGATACTACTTTAGAGTTTTCACCGATTTCTAACATGATTGTAGCGTGCGTATGCCTTAAATCATGAAAACGTATCTTCTTCACTTCAGCTAGTTTCATATCATACAAGAATTGCTTGTGAATAGTATAGATTTACTGGCTCGCCGCCGAATGCGAAAACCACAAAGTGATCTTCATTTAATTTCATTCCTACCTTTAGAAGTTGCTCCTGTTTTTTTAGTTTGAATGATTGCAATTCATTGATAAATCTTCGGTTATTGAGATATTTCTATTTCCACTATTCGTTTTTGGAGATTGTAAAACAAGCCCTTGTCCAGAAATGTAATAAAGTGAATGTGTGACATATATTCATTTTTTGTCAAAGTCGATATTACTCCATTTTAAACCAAGAATCTCGCCACGTCTCATACCGGTATATATTGCTAAATAGTATAACATAAATATATGATCTTTTGTTTTCTCATTCTATTAAGAAACGTATTGCATTCATCGATTGACCAAGTTTCAATATCTTTCTTCATTAAATTTGGTGACTTTACGTTATCCATAAAATCATTCTTAATATATTTCCAGTCAACTGCTGTCTTATAAGCTAATTTAAGGATGGAATGGAGGTACTGAATAAACTCTTCGGTTAGTCCTTCCTTGAGTAATTCATGATAATAGTGACTTATATTTTTACCTGATATGTTTTTTGATTTCATATGACCAAATTTTGCGATTAGTCTATTCTTTACTGAGCTTTGGTATCTCTTGAAAGTGGACGGTTTGACAGATGGTTCAGCGATTAATTTTAAATAATCTGCAATAAAATCCATAGAAAGAATTTCTTTTTCATTAACAAAAGTCTCATTGTTTATTTCGATTCCCATTTGGTGGCGCTAACAATTCAGCTTTTTTTTGCGTCAAACCCGAGCCTTGTAATCTGTTTCCGTTTGCCTGTTGATGGATCATTCCCGAGATCAATCATGCGAGACAATCGGAGGGATATTGATATGAATCAGACATTACTAACCACATCGGATGTAATTGTAAAAATGAAAAATGGCGAAGTCGCTGAATGTGTAGGGGGGTATACAGAGGAAAGCGAGTAAGGAAAAGCGGTTATGGTCCAGTCTGTAAAAGAAAGCACAAAGAAGCCGAAGCGGAGTTTTTGAAATGGCAGAAAACAATAGATGAAGAGTTGGAGTATCTGGAAAAGGTGATCTGCTATAGCCTATAGCAGATCACATGCAAACTAGTAGTGCAGGATTAGAGAGATTAGTAGACATGGTGAACACGCAATATCGAAATAAAGGTGTTGCGGACATACACAAGATACCAACACCAGTGAAGATCATGGGAAATAAAGGCGGGCAAGTTACTGAATTCGTTACGAAAGGCGAATGGGTGGATTATGTCGGTGTACATGATGGAAAAACAATTATCTTTGATGTAAAAGAAACGAACGAAACAACTAGATTTCCGTTACAAAACATTTCAGACCATCAATATGAATTGCTTAAATCATGGCACGAAAAAGGAGCTAGGGCATTCTTGCTTATCTCTTTTACAAAAAAGCAGTACGAAACTTATCTACTACCATTTTGGCAGTTGAAAGCTGCTTGAAAAGATTACAAAGGCAATGGCAGAAAATCTATACCATACTCTAATTTCCTAGTAAATTGCGAATTGGTGAAATCGGAAAAAGGTTACGTACTCCATTATTTGAAGGCAAATTGATAGGTGAAAAACTTAAAAGGAAGTGAGGTCCATGGTCACATGTTGGTCTGTCGAGCGTAAAGCAAAGTCGTCTGATGGTGAGCTACTTCAAGTAGTTGAATTTTATGCTCCTGGCGGGAACAAAGAAAAGGTGAAGCAGGAAAATAAGCCTTGTGAATATTTTCAAATGATGTCAACACGAGTAGCAAAGATGTCAACACCGAAAACCATAAATGTCAGCACTCAAAACCATCCAAGTCAACACCGATATTTTGGCAAAGCAAAAACAGCTTTTCTCAATCTTTTTCCATATAAAGACTATTTCCTGATTTGTTCCTAATAGAGATCAAATCAGGTTTTTATTATCTCTTGGTCTTTTTGGTGTCCAAAAATTAGCAAGCTAGGAACAGCCAAATGATTATCTAATCCGTATAATAGAGGCAGAGGTGGTAGTATGCAGTACAAGCAAATTATTGATCAAAGTATCACTTATATTAAAGACCACATTAACGAGCAGCTTACCACTGAAAAAATAGCAAATCATGTTGGATACTCTACCTTTCATTTTTGTAGAATTTTTTCTCTGGTAAAAGGGATTTCGGTCATGGAGTATGTGAGAAAATATCGCCTATCGACAGCAAGAATTAAACTTTCTGATAACCAGAAAATTTTAGATGTTGCCTTGCAGTATGGCTTTGAATCGGCAAGCGGATTTTCAAAATCATTTAGGCAAGAATTTGGATATACCCCGACATCATATAAAATTAGAATGGCGGATAGTGATAATACTCTCGTAAAAAATATACGAGATGTCCTAGATTCACCGAAATTCGTTGATAAAGGGCCCTTTAGGGTAGCAGGTTATGGCTTACACGCAAATATTGCAGATAATTATAGCCATCAAATAGCTGCTTACTGGGATTCAAGTAACGAATCCAATTTAGAGGAAAAGCTTTATGAACAATTAAAACCACCCAAACATGGTGAAGTTGGGCTGTGGCTTCCTTATCAGAATGAAGGTAATGCAATCTATTTATTTGGGGTTATTGTCGATGACTTTAGTCTGGCAACCTCAGATATGATCGTTGCAGAAATACCAAGTGCAACGTACGCTGTCTTCACTACTCCACCTATCAACAATCTATCAACCGCCACAACATATGACAAAGATCCTTTATCAATAGCTGTTAAGGAAACCTGGCGGTACATTTTTTCGGAGTGGTTTGATCAAAGTTCATATGAATTGGATGAAGATCGCCTTGCTTATGAATATTATGATGAACGCTGTCATGCCTCCGAAAATTCTATTATGGAAATCTATATACCGATTAAGAAATCATAGAAAGAAGTTGAAAATATGTTTACAGAATATGGTGAATTAAGCACCATGCTATACCAGTTGACCAAACCCGCCGGATACTCTATTGATGGTGATTTGGAATACTATTATGAACATTTGAAAAGTACTAAAGGTAAAATCTTAGAAGCAGGCGTCGGCACTGGTAGAATGATGATTCCTTTTCTGCAAAAGGGACTTGATGTAGAAGGTGTTGACGTATCTGAAGATATGTTAAAACAATGTAGAGCTAACACGGAGGCCGAAAAAGTGAAGGGAACTCTCTACCAAGGAGATCTTACTGACCTTCATCTACCTGAAAAATACGAAGCGATTATCATGCCTACCGGGAGTTTCTGTCTATTACCCCGGAATCAAGTTAAGGATATTCTGCGTTCTTTTTACCAACATCTTGAAGTAGGCGGTAAAATTATAATTGATTTGGAATTGCCAACTGGATTCATACCAGACAAAGTTTCGACAGGTCAATTTTCAATCGACAATGAAACTGGCATTCTATTTACGTCAACAACTCAAGGAATAGATTGGCTTCAACAGAAAACTAGCTCTATTCACCGATACGATTTGCTCAAAAATGGCAAGATTCAAGAAACAGAAATATCAAATTTTGTTCTCTATTGGTATGGAATCCAGGAGTTTCAGCTTTTACTGGAACATGAAGGATATTCTTCGATAGAGTATAAACTTGGGTATGAGAGAGATACGTCTTCTTCCCTCATCACCTTTTTTGCAAGTAAAGAATAATTAGGTTATTTCTTTTTAAGAAAGCTTCGCCAAAAACTACAAATTCATTTCTCTCTTACCTGTCACTCTGTTTATCATTTTTGGAAATTTTTTATAGGTACTAACTTAGAAAAGATTATTTAGTGTTCCGAGGAGGAGTCGAATGATTCAATACCAAAAGATCCTACAAATGTACTTCAACGGTGACTCTCAACGAACCATCGCAGCCGCCACCGGTCATTCATGGCGGACGGTAAAAGATGTGATTTACCGAGCAGAAAGTAAAAATATCATTAAGCTGAAGCCGGAGATGGATAATCTCTGGCTATTTGGCTTCCTATACCCCGAAAGGCAGACATTTGAGCGGGGTAATTACCCTGTTAATTGGGAGTATATCCATAAAGAGCTGATGAAAAAGAACGTCACGCTCCAACTTCTTCATCGTGAATACAAAGAGAAAGCTCGAAACTCAAAGAAATATCCTTATTCCTATACCAGCTTTACAAGGGGTTATCGTCAGTATGCGGATAAATATAATCTAACTATGCCGATAAAAAGGAAGCCCGGAGAACTGGTGGAAGTTGATTGGATCGGAAGTACATTACCGGTAACTGACTGCAGCACCGGCAACGAGGAAAAAGCCTATCTTTTTGTAGCAAGTTTACCATTCAGTCAGTTTTTCTACGCTGAAGCCTTTATGGATATGAAAATCAACAGCTGGATCACAGGTCATATTCGTGCCTTCAAATACTTCGGAGGTGTTCCGGAAACGATCGTCAGTGACAATCTCAAAACTGGTGTGACGAAAGCTGACCGCTACGAGCCAATCTTGAACGCTGCTTATCAGCAAATGGCCGATCATTATCAGACAGTTATTGTATCGGCCAGAGTTCGGAAGCCGAAATGCGCGCAGCTATTGAAAATCCACAGCTTGGTCTTGACCTAACAGCTTTTAATACACTTGCAACACCTCAACAGAATGAAGTTTTACAAAGATTAATAGATAATCGACCAGTCTTAGGTTATCCAACTGTGTCTAGCGTCCAAGATGTATTAAATAATGCAATCAATCAAGTAGTAGATCCTAACAACATATATGTAAGAGCAGGTTCGATAGGTGGAAACGGAAGTAGAGCAAATCCATTTGGAACTATTCCACAAGGAATAACAGCAGTTAGCGTCGGAGGAACAGTCCACATTTTAGAAGGTACCTATCCATTAACTGCCCAAATTAATGTTAATAAAGTAGGAATAACTTTACTAGGTGAGAACAACCCAATGCTTTTATTACAAGCATCCGTAATTCCTTTATTAATATCAGCTAGTGGCGTGACGGTTAATGGGTTAACTATAACTAGTGATATTGCATATGCAAGAGAGTTTATTCAAGTTGGGGGACACAATGTGAGTCTTGTTAACAATACAATCTTTGGTCCACTACAACCATTGCCTATGTCAGATGGGTTGTCAACCGAGCTGTTGTTTCTCAAAATGGGTTTCAAATATTTTCTTACAAGGCAATACTTTCTATTCCTTGAGGAGAGGGATGTATATTAATCCGAATACAACTGGAGCAATAAATAACAATGTCGTTTATAACACTAAGGGCGGATTTTTAGTAGACCGCGCGTTTACAACATTCAATGGAAACGCATGGGGAGTTCCTCTAAATGAGTTCGATATTGTTTTATTAGCAGGCACAACATTTGGTCCTCCATATAATGATATTCCTGCATTGCAAGCTGCAAATAATAATGCAACCGTTTCAGATCAAAGATAAAGGGTTAGTTTTAATTTCTGTCTTTAGGGTAAAGGGCCATCTGAAAATCGAGAAATCAGAGAGGAGGAGGCATTAACAGGACAGTTCAGCGTGTGGGGGAAAACCTAAAGTTTCCCGAAGGATACTGGGGTTTTTCCTTTAATATAAAGAGTGAGAAGGACAAGCTTTGATAAGTCATAGTTTGACCATACGGTTGACCAAAAACATTGATTTTAAAAAGTGAAGGAAGCATTAACAAAGACTCAATTGATGTTTACTCTAATATAATTGAAGTTAAGAAAAATATCATAAATAGTTATTATAGGTTGGCCAACGCGTAAAGTTAAAGTCGAGTGCATCAAATATGCAACAGGACAAAAGATTCCTGTATCTATTAAAAATAAGACGTACACGATTCAGCAGTTTAAATCAGATAGGGTGCTGCTTAAAGAGATTTATTCTTGGGTTAGAATTTCAGATGTGCAGTAAATAAAAACCTGACATAATTATACGTCAGGTTTTGGGCTTTAAGATATTTTTCTTATTTTCCCACATCTTACACATTCATTAGTGTAGTAGTTATATTTATGGTTCTTGGATAACTTACAAAGTAAAGCTTTAATGCTCATTTGATGTAACTCCTTTAGGTGTATCTTAAATCTATAACTAAGACTAACATATGGAGTTTAATAGGTAATTACAACGAGGTTACGGATTGTTTATATTAAGATGTTTGTTTTGTTACATGCCGGGCCATCAACGGGAATATATGGAACAAAATGCGTCGTAAATAACGCCAGATAACTCGATGTTGTTTTTTTAAAAAATTCAATTTCAATGAACTGCCATTTATCAAAAAACTTGTTGGCGGTTATTGTAAGGTGTATAACTCAAACATTCAATCTGATACAGGAATTTATTGTATTAGTGGTAGATTTAGGGTGTCTCATATCTTTAATTAGGGTTTGGTGTATAGTAAACAAAGCGGTTTCTCTAAATTTCTTAATAAATAAGGTACAGCATTATTAACATACATCACCAATTGATTCATTTGCTCTAAGAAATTAACGCTATTGGGAGAACCAATATCTACTGGTGTTTGTTGACCATTTAATACTTCGTTAAATAAACATATATCACGGTTATATTGTTGTTTAATATGGTCTTTATGTAATTCACTCATCCCAATAACTACATCGAATTTCTCGAAACAAGTTTCATCAAATTGTGTTCTATTGAAGTCAGAAGTCTCTATTCCCATTTCATCCATTATTTTAAAATGAACATTTGAGTATTTACTAATATCACTATTAGCTCTTATGCCACTTGATGCAACTTTAACTGAATTATTACTGGTTCTTTTTAGATAATTCTTCATACATAATTCTGCAATCACACTTCGAGTAAAATTATCGGTACAGACAAATAGAATATTCATTATATTCCCCCCTTTTTTAGAAGCCATTACTAAGTAATTCGCCTCGTTTTTACATTTACCTTCTTAGCTAACCTGCCCGTTGAACAAAGATATTTTTATACTATATTATCTCATAAGCAAAGGTATAAGAAAAATAGTATAAGTAATATAGATGTAACCTTGTAGTTCCACTTTTGCAATAACCTCCTCTTAATTGGGGAGGCCATTTTTTGTAAAATATAAGACGTACACGATCCGGCAAGTTAAATCGGATAGGGTATTACTCAAAGGAATTTACTCTTGGATTAAAATATCCGATGTGCAGTAAATAAGACAAAGCGACCTATCCATTATGTGGACGGCTCGCTTTTTTAGTTTGTAATTGACTTCGAATAAACAAATCTACTAACTCACCCATGGTTCCAAATTGTTTTACAATTTCATGTAAGACTATGATGAAGTCAGCATCCATTACTATTTTCTTCTTGTACTATATCCTTTAAATATTCAAGTGTTGAAGCTCTTTCATTGTTCGTTCGATCATATGTTTGAAGGTAGACTTTATATTTACTAACTGCTTACTAACAAAGAGAACTGCATCTATGTTTTAAAACTTGATGCAACATGAAATTCTCCATTGTATCCTCCTTGTATATTACTATCTCCCTAAACAGGGGCGCTTGGGTATTGGTCATTTCTTTGTGAACTAAATCATTCGTTAGTAAAATAAGGAGGAAGCACTCCTTATTTTAAAACAATTGCGCCTTCGTTTTAAATTCCTCGTAAATCTGTTTAAATTCTTCTTCGGTTACAGCGTGAAACGTCAGTTTTTGATCAGTCGTCCAAAATGACAGGTCAAAACCAGTAGCTGCCTCATGAAAATCTCCTATCAATCTGGTTTCTTTTCCGTCTACGGTGGTAAATAACTGCAATATAAGTCCGTCTGTTATTCCGTTCAAAACATATCTGGTTTCTTTGTATGAGTTATTTTTATTCCCCATGTCAGTCATCATAAGAAGAGAACCTGTCAATTCGCCTTGGTGAGTGGCTTCATCGATTTTCAGGAACAGCTGGAACGATCCGCTCTCAGTGGAGTAAAGATATCCGTAAACACTATCAAGCTCGGAGAAAAATTTTTTTAAACGTTTTTTTTCTTTTTCTTCTGAATGATAAATATCAATTTGTAACTCTTGTTGTACTGCTTTTACATATTCATCGAGTTCTTCCTGGTCAACAGCTTTGTATAATTTGGTGTTTAGTTTTCCTTGCTTTTGTACTAAAAGATCTGCCCCAGAAAACCAGGCGTCAAACGTCATGATCTCCTCACCGTTATTCACCTCAAATTCATACCCTTTTTCGGTTGTTTCTCCAGTCAGGGGGGACTTTTTTTCTTCTATAAACGGGTCTTTCTCGCTTTCTTCTATGATTTTTTGTTGATGAAGTTTACCTTCCACTTTCCCTTTTCGACTAGTTAGTTCGAACCAATATAGTATGCTGTTATCACTGAAGACAAAAGCGTCGGATTGGTTCAGCGGATCCTTTCGGTCTTTCACCTCGGATGCTGCCCACCAAAATGCTACACCAATTAGCAATCCAATTAGCGCCAGCGCCGCCACTCCCCAATATTTTAATTTCTTCATTATGTTTCACCTCCTGTGATCAACATAACCCTGAAAACATATTTCCCCACATTATTGGTATTAATATATATATATTTATGTATATATTAATAAAATTACTTCTTCTATCCTACGTTTAAACAAAGATATTTTCTACTTTATTATCTCATAAAAATAACCAAGATAGGTTTAATAAAACGTCAAGAGCAATACTGTTATCCCCCTCCTTTTTTTATATTGCGTAGCCTCCTTTTAATTGAGGGGCTATTTTTATTTATCTAATTGCAACATTTCCCAGTTGTAATCAAACGCACGTTTGCATATAATAAATCCAAACGAATGTTCGGGAGGTTCAACATGATCAGATTGTTAAAAAGAGCTGCAGGATCACAAGATAAATATGAAGTGATTTATCTATGTAATGAAGGATGTATTTCGCAACGTATTATTAAGGTGCTTAAAGTAACTGATGATTGCGCAAAAGCTTATTGTTACAGCAGAGGTCAATACCGCACTTTTAAGTTGGTCAATATCCTTTTAGTCGGACCTGTCCGTAAAAGGGTGGGGGCTTAATGCGTGAAAAAGTAATTTTCCTCGTAGATATGCAGTCATTTTACGCATCTGTAGAAAAAGTTTGTGATAATACCTTAAAAGGTAAGCCAGTAATAGTTGCCGGTGATCCTGAGCGCAGGAGTGGTATTGTACTCGCTGCCTGTCCACTTGCAAAAAAATATGGTATCACTACTGCCGAAACACTAGGTTCAGCAAAATTAAAATGTCCTCATGTTGAAGTTGTGATGCCTCATATGCAGCGATATATTGATGTGTCTTTACAGATTAGCGCGATCATGGAACAATTTACTGATTTAGTTGAGCCGTATTCCATTGACGAGCAATTTATGGATGTAACTGGTAGCCAAAAACTATTCGGTAATTACTTTGAAATAGCTAAAAGTGTCCAGAAAAAGATACTTGAAGATACGGGGGTTTATTCAAGAGTAGGTATAGGTAATAACAAAGTTCTAGCAAAGATGGCATGTGATAATTTTGCCAAGAAAAATAAAGATGGGATCTTTAAACTTGATGAAAATAACATTAATCAGCTATGGAATTTACCGGTCGGAAACATGTTCGGTGTTGGAAGAAAGATGGAAAGGCATCTACAAGGGATGGGGATTTATTCAATTGGTGGGCTAGCTAAGTTTCCTTTAGATCGCCTTAAAAAGAAATGGGGAATCAATGGTGAGGTACTTTGGCAAACAGCTAATGGCATTGATTATTCTCCTGTTACTGTAAAATCACACAACCAACAAAAGGCGATCGAGCATCATATGACGCTGCCGAGGGATTACACTGATTTAAAAGATATAAAAATTGTTCTTCTAGAACTATGCACAGAAGTTGCACGTCGATGTAGAACGAAAGGGTATATGGGTGCTACTGTTTCGTGCGGAGTTCGTGGAGCTGATTTTGATTATCCGACTGGATTTCACCGACAAGTCACGCTACCAATTCCAACTAACTATGATATGGATATTTTCAATGCAGCGATTAAATTATTTAAAGAATTTTGGGATGGCGAACCAATAAGAAGTTTAGGTGTAACAATGGGCAATTTGCAATCCGCTGATAGTTATCAGATTGATTTGTTTGATAATTATTTATATAGAGAGCAGCTTAATGTAGTATTGGATACAATTTGGAACAAATATGGTCGTACAGCCATATACAGAGCTTCGTCTCTTACTGGTGCCGGACAAGCGAATGAGAGAGCGCGGAAAATAGGGGGGCATTATAAGTGAAAATTAATAAGCTTACTCCAGGATACAATTTGAGATGGGAATCGAGTAGAATGGTTCTTCCGGAACATAAAGAACAGATATTATCTCACGGTTTAGATAAAGGAAGGACAAAAAAGCCAACACTAGACGAAGACCAGCTGCAGGATATTGATGAAAAGATCCACACTGCTATAGGATTTCATTATATTGTTAAATTTACTTTATGGATTGATGGATTCATTAAAGAACTAATCGGTTATATACATTTTATAGATGTGATAAACAGGCATGTGCGGATCAAAGATTTAAAAGATGAAGTACACAGAATTGATAATGAATCGATCGTTGAGGTTGATTTTGTGGACTAAATAAAGCCCCTTCTCAGGAAGGGGTTTTATCATTTACTTCCTATTATATACGTGAAGTTATAGATTGAATAAAACTATTTTTGTAAACATCATAAAAGGTACAGATAGATCAACATAAAACACGCTCATAAACTGAGTTTACTTTTGACCACATAAAATCATCTGACCACACAAATGACCACAAATCATCTAGTCATAAATGAAAATTTGTGAAAAATATCTTTATAAGATCAGATCTTTTTCTTGTTTCCAGATTTGCACTACTTCCCAATATCTGTTCTCTCTTCTAGCTTTGCTTCATAATGATTTAAGATTACTTGTGCTTTACTACCAAAATCCATATTAAGCACTAAAGCTTCTTTTATTACGTCTTCAACGCAAATCAAAGACTGAAATGTCATAGAACCTTCTTAATCTATGATCTAAATTTAAGTTAAGATATAGGTAATGGACATTTTCCTATATCTTATATTTGGGGTGAATAAGTGTGACTGCATTTTTAATCATAGCGGCCATTATAGTAAGTATTGTAGCGCTTGTTGGAACATTGCTAGTTGGTAAAGATATTAGTGCGCAAATGAAAGATTATGAAGAAGAAGGCGATACAATTCAAAACGAATTAGCGAGATCCAATGAATATGAATCTACTTCATTACGAGTAAATATAAAGTCTTTAACGTGGATCTATTTTGTTTTGGCAATAGTTGTAGTAATCGTCTGCTTGGGAATATTTTTTTATTAAAAACACCTATAATAGGTGTTTTTAATTTATACGATCATAATATTATTATGTAAACTTAACTTTTAAGATATTAAGTCTCATTTATTTGGCAATCATGATATGATAAAAGCACATAATTAGTTAGGAAAGCAGTGAGTATGTTGAAACAAAACGTGATTGTTATTGTAGGCCCTACAGCTGTCGGTAAAACAAAATTAAGTATTGATTGTGCTAAGTCTTTTGGTGGAGAAATCATTAGCGGAGACTCTATGCAAATATATAAAAGATTGGATATTGGAACCGCCAAGATTAAACCCGATGAAATGGAGGGGATTCGTCATCATCTTATTGATATCAAAGAACCAGAGGAATCATTTTCTGTTGCAGAATTCCAAACAGAGGTACGCGGCAAAATAGATGAAATAAGCAGTAGGGGATTGACTCCGATTATTGTCGGAGGGACTGGACTTTACATTCAATCGGTTTTATATGATTATCAGTTCATAGACATGCCAGGAAATGAAGCCTTGCGAATAGAGCTAGAAAAAGATGCAAAAAAAGATAATGGCAAGGAATTGTATCAAAAGCTTGAAACAATCGATCCAAAAAGTGCGGAGCGAATTCATCCGAATAATGTGCGAAGGGTTATCCGTGCCTTAGAAATCTTTTATAGCTCTGGTAAAACGATGAGTGAGCTGCAACAAGACCAAAAAATGGAGCAATTATATGAGAGTGCAATAGTAGGACTCACGATGGACCGAGAAAAATTATATAATCGAATCGATCAGCGTGTTGATATAATGCTTGATCAAGGTCTTCTTCAGGAAGTGAGTGAGCTTTTTAATCAGGGAATTAAAAATGTACAATCTGTGCAAGGAATCGGTTATAAAGAAATATATGATTATTTAGAAGGTAGATCAGACTTTGAAGAGGCAGTTGAATTGTTAAAGCAACATTCCCGTAGATATGCAAAACGTCAGTTAACATGGTTTCGAAATAAAATGGACGTCAATTGGTTTGATATGACCAATGAAGGGGAACAATGGAGTAAAACAACAGAAATAATTGAATTTATAGCAGGAAAGTTACAAATTAAAGCGAATAGATAAGTATAGAGATATATGAGGAGGCAATGAAATGAAACATCCAATTAACATTCAAGATCAATTCCTTAATCAATTACGCAAAGAAAATGTCGCGGTAACTGTATTTTTATTAAACGGATTTCAATTAAGAGGAATAGTAAGAGGTTTTGATAATTTTACGGTTCTATTTGAATCGGAAGGGAAGCAACAGCTTGTTTATAAGCACGCTATTTCAACCTTTGCTCCCCAACGCAATGTACAAATTAATTATGAAGAACAAGCCTAAATAATTGAAACGCACATATGAAAATATATGTGCGTTTTTTATTTGTTTTTATATATAGAAAAGGTATATAGGAATTAGATATCTGTCATATGAATATCATTAATAATACCATGTCAATGTCGAAAACATTGTAGTAACGATTTATTTTTCTGGGCGTATACTGGTTTTGAATGTGAGGTGATGGGGATGGATGAACCGCTTCGTATGAAAAACAATGGGCAAATTAGCATTATGCTCAATGTAAATAAACGTGAGAAGTTGAAACAAAGGCCAAAAGGGATGTCATCACAGCCATTATCACATGAACACGCAATCCTAACTGAATTAGAAAATGAAATGAACGAGCTAGTAGGTATGGAACAAATGAAAAAAATGATGAAAGAAGTATATGCTTGGATTTATATTAATAAGAAAAGAGCAACAGCTGGTTTAAAACCTGGTAAGCAAGTACTTCATATGATGTTTAAAGGAAATCCAGGTACAGGAAAAACAACAGTGGCACGGCTAATCGGAAAGCTTTTTCAAAAAATGGATGTTTTGCCAAAAGGTCATTTAATTGAAGCGGAGAGAGCTGATTTAGTTGGTGAGTATATAGGACATACAGCTCAAAAAACGAGAGATCTAGTAAAAAAAGCAGCAGGGGGTATATTATTTGTAGATGAAGCATATTCACTTGGCCGTGGTGGTGAAAAAGATTTTGGAAAAGAAGCGATTGATACTCTTGTAAAACATATGGAAGATAAGCAACATGAATTTATATTAATTTTAGCCGGATACTCTAGAGAAATGGAATATTTTTTAAAATTAAATCCCGGTTTACATTCGCGATTTCCATTAGTATTTCATTTTCCCGATTATACGGTGAATGAATTAATGCAAATCGGTCAAAGGATGCTGATTGATAAAGAATATGTTTTAAGTCAAGAGGCTGAATCCAAACTAAAAGATCATTTATTATATGCGAAAGCAGTGAATACGAAAAGCTTTTCTAACGGTCGTTTTATTCGTAATCTTTTAGAAAAAGCGATCCGTGCACATGCAATGAGAATTTTAATGGAGCCACAACTTGATAAAGATACATTATCTACACTGGTGAGCGCAGATTTCCATTTCAAGGACATGGAGTGATCCTTAGATTACGGCAATCCAATTGGGTTGCCGAACGCACGTATTAAAGCTTGTTTCTTTTTTATAGATTCGTGTTCATACATGCTATCTGCTATCATATTAGTAACGATTATTTCGAAAGAAGGGGATTATTTGCAAGCCAAGGATCACGAAACAGTTATCTTAGTTGGTAGTCAGGTGAATCAATCTGATCACCATTTTCAATATTCATTGGAGGAATTAGAGTCATTGACTGTAACTGCCCAAGGACGAGTACTTACTACGTTTACGCAGAAACAAGATCGACTACATCCAGCAACATATATTGGTAAAGGGAAGTTGGAAGAATTACAATCGCTAGAAGAAGAATTAGAACCGGATTTAATAATCATTAACGATGAATTAACACCAAGTCAATTAAGTAATCTCCAAGAAAGCTTAACAGGTAGGGTACTTGACCGCACACAGCTTATATTAGATATATTTGCACAACGAGCAAAGTCGAGAGAAGGAAAGTTGCAAGTAGAGCTTGCACAGCATCAATATCTTCTGCCTCGCTTGAAAGGCCAAGGAATTGCCATGTCAAGGCTTGCTGGTGGAATTGGGACAAGGGGACCTGGTGAAACAAAACTGGAATCAGATAGACGGCATATTCGCAGACGAATAGATGAAATAAAAAGGCAATTACAAGTCGTGGTAGAACATCGGGAACGATATAGAGAAAGAAGAAAACGTAATAATGCATTTCAAATTGCGATAGTAGGTTATACAAATGCTGGGAAATCAACATTATTCAATCGAATGTCCACAGCAGAATCATATGAAGAAGATAAGCTGTTCGCAACACTTGATCCGATGACAAGAAAGCTTGTTTTGCCTAGCGGGTATTCGGCAATTATTACCGACACAGTTGGCTTTATACAAGAGTTACCTACAGCATTAATTGCAGCTTTCCGATCTACTTTAGAAGAAGTGAAAGAAGCGGATTTGTTGCTCCATGTCGTGGATAGTTCCAACCCTGATTATGTGAATCATGAGCAAACAGTCGAGCGATTGCTATCCGATTTGGATATGAATCATTTGCCACAATTGACTGTATATAATAAAGCCGATCAAGCACTCAAAGAATTTACCCCAAGGTCAGGGGAGACCATCATTATAAGTGCCTTTCAAGAAGAAGATAGAACAAAATTAAAGAAAAAGATCGAAGAACTGGCTGTGAAGAATATGCAATATTATAATGTAATTATTCCAGCCGATGAAGGGAGATTACTATCCGTCTTAAAAAGTGATACAATTTTACGTGAGCTTATTTTTCTGGAGGAAAACCAGGCATACAAGTGCAAAGGTTATGTTTTAAAGGATCATCCAGTTTTGGGCGCATTGACATTATATGAGATTTAAAGGGGATCGCAACATGTATGAATACTTACAAAATGAAAAATTAGTTCCAATGATTGATGAAGTAGAGGAGAAAATCAGCTCTGTCCATAGAAAAATTGATCGAATGATAGAAACGAATCAATATCGAGTGTTAAAAAGCTTTCAAAAATATCGAGTAAATGATACATTTTTTACCCCGTCAACAGGATATGGCTATGATGATGTAGGCAGGGGTGCACTAGAAAATATATATGCAGATGTATTCGGTGCAGAAGCTGGCTTAGTCAGACCGCAGATTATTTCAGGTACCCATGCCATTTCGATCGCATTATTTGGTGTGCTACGCCCAGGAGATGAGCTGCTTTATATTACAGGGAAACCATATGATACGCTCGAAGAAGTTGTAGGACTACGTGGCGAGAAAAATGGCTCATTAAAAGAATTTGGTATTGACTATAATAAAGTAAATCTAACGGATACGGGTAAAGTAGATTTCGAAGCCGTCCAAAAGGCGATAAAGCCGAATACGAAAATGATTGGTATTCAACGCTCAAAAGGGTATGATGACCGGCCTTCTTTCACTATCGCTGAAATCAAAACTATGATTGATTTCGTTAAAGAAATTAAACCGGATGTGGTTGTGTTTGTTGATAATTGTTACGGTGAATTTGTAGAAGAACAGGAACCATGTCATGTAGGTGCTGATTTAATGGCTGGTTCACTAATTAAGAATCCAGGTGGTGGGATTGTAAAGACTGGAGGATATATTGTTGGTAAGAAAGAGTGGGTAGAAGCTAGTTCATACCGCATGACATCCCCTGGCATAGGTGCGGAGGCTGGTGCTTCTTTGTATAGCCTCCTAGAAATGTTCCAAGGTTTTTTTCTTGCGCCCCATATTACTGGACAAGCTTTAAAAGGTGCTGTATTTACAGCAGCATTGCTTGAACAGATAGGGATGAATTCATTGCCAAAATGGAATGATAAACGCACAGATTTAATCCAGTCTGTCCAATTTTCAGATCAAGAGCTAATGATTGAATTTTGTCAGGCTATTCAAGCAGCTGCTCCTGTAGATTCATATGTTACACCTTATCCAAGCCTTATGCCTGGCTATAAAGATGAGGTAATTATGGCTGCTGGTGCTTTTATTCAAGGGGCTAGCATCGAATTATCAGCTGATGGGCCGATCAGACCGCCATATACAGCATATGTTCAAGGTGGATTAACATACGCTCATGTAAAAATTGCCATATCTTCCGCAATTGATAGATTGTTGGAAAAAGGTTTAATAACTTTATAATAGGGAAATATTTATGATGACAGCATTTTTTGCTGTCATTTTCATTAAAAATAATGTAAAATTTTTATAGTTTATGATGTAATTTTCGAAAAACCTAGGGGGAAATGTAAAACGATGGGCATGTTTACGAAAGAAAGTATCGCACAGCTTGCAGAAGAACAAAATGTAAAATTTGTTAGATTACAA
The DNA here is from genome assembly GCF_038002605.1 of Bacillus sp. FSL K6-3431. Classification (NCBI taxonomy): domain Bacteria; kingdom Bacillati; phylum Bacillota; class Bacilli; order Caryophanales; family Bacillaceae; genus Bacillus; species Bacillus sp. FSL K6-3431. Next base: position 1,049,746 of record NZ_JBBOCT010000001.1, on the reverse strand, counting down.
TTTACAGATATTTTAGGTACAGTCAAAAATGTAGAAATACCCATTAAGCAATTAAGCAAAGCACTTGATAATAAAATGATGTTTGATGGTTCATCAATCGAAGGATTTGTCAGAATTGAAGAGTCAGACATGTATTTATATCCAGATTTAGACACATGGGTTATTTTTCCATGGACAGCTGAAAAAGGAAAAGTAGCGAGACTAATATGTGATGTCTATAATTCGGATTTAAAGCCTTTTGCTGGTGACCCGCGAAGTAATTTAAAAAGGGTATTAAAGGAAATGGAAAGTTTCGGATTCACTGAATTTAACCTTGGACCTGAACCAGAATTCTTTCTATTTAAATTAGATGAAAAAGGTGATCCTACTTTAGAGCTAAACGATAACGGCGGTTATTTTGACCTTGCTCCTACCGATCTTGGTGAAAACTGTCGCCGTGACATTGTCTTAGAACTAGAAGAAATGGGTTTTGAAATTGAAGCTTCACATCACGAAGAGGCACCTGGGCAGCATGAAATTGATTTTAAATACGCTGATGCAGTTACAGCCTGTGATCAAATTCAAACCTTTAAACTAGTCGTCAAAACCATTGCACGTAAGCATGGTCTCCATGCTACGTTTATGCCAAAACCACTTTTTGGTGTTGCAGGTTCTGGAATGCATTTTAATATGTCCTTGTTCAAGAATGGGGAAAATGCTTTCTTTGACAAAGATGGTGAGTTAAAAATGAGTGAGACAGCTTTTCAGTTTTTAGCGGGAATTATGAAACATGCCCCAGGTTTTACCGCCATTACGAACCCAACTATAAACTCTTATAAGCGTCTCGTTCCTGGCTACGAAGCTCCGTGCTATATTGCGTGGTCCGCTCAAAATCGAAGCCCTTTAGTACGAATTCCTTCATCTAGAGGCTTAAGCACACGAATCGAAGTGCGAAGTGTCGATCCTACAGCAAATCCATACTTGGCGATGGCTGTATTATTAAAAGCAGGCCTAAGCGGGATACAAGATAAATTAACACCACCACATTCAGTTGATCGCAATATATATATGATGGATAAAGCGGAGAGAATGAAAGAAGGCGTAATCGATTTGCCCGCAAACCTTAGCGAAGCTCTTGAGGAATTAAAGCATGATGAAGTGATTAAATCAGGCATAGGCACACATATTTTTGAAAACTTCATTGAAACAAAAAATATAGAATGGGATATGTTTAGATCACAAGTACATCCATGGGAAAGAGAACAATACATGTCGATATATTAAGAAGTGGAACCGTCGGGGCTGTTGGGCTCCGGCTGTTTTTCTTTTTATTTATAAAGAGGGGTTTTGGTCAAGTGGTTTAGGTTGACCAAATTTTGACCAACAAATTTCCCTCATATAGGTATCGAACTTTTCAATTGATCGTGCTTCTATTCGTATAGATACGTGTGCATATACGTCGGATGTAATTTGCATACTTCCGTGGCCAAGTCTTTCTTGGACCATTTTCATATCAGTGCCAGCTTCTAGTAACATTACGGCATGTGTGTGGCGTGTAGAATGGATAGGCAAGCTTGGTCCGTTTATTTTTTCTAAGCATGATTTAAAAGCATTAAAAAGTGTTGATTTAGGTAAAGGTGATCCGTCGTCTCTGCATAAGACTAAATTCAGATCATGATGATAGGAATCTCCTAAATATAGTTTACGTTGATTTTGATACTTTAAGTGCTCATGTAAGTCCGACATGACTGATTCACGCATTGTAATAACGCGTTCAGAATGATAGCTCTTATTATTTCCGAATAGTTCATCATTATCGTCTGGTTGAAAATCTAAAGTCTGCTTTATCATAAGTGTTTTTTCTTTCCAAACAACATCTGACGACTGGAGAGCAGCAGCTTCGCCTTTCCTTAGACCACTCTCAAAAAGAGTTTTGAAGTATAGTCCGTAAATGTTTCCACGTTTATATGCTTCTATTAAGAAAGGGGCTATTAATTCTGGTTCTTAATATTTTAATTGTTTTACTACTCTATTTTTTATCTGAACACCCTCACACGGATTCTTTTCTAGATAGCCGTTGGGTACAGTCCGTCTGTAAGCTTATCACATAGTGGATACGTCCTGCTGTCTCATTAGAAAGCCCAGATTCTATTTTGCCATTAATGAATTTCTGGTACATTATAGGTTTTAATGTTTTCATATCGATATTTCCAAAGTAGGGGATAGCGTGACCTTCAATTACATAACGGTATGTTTTTACCGTATTTTTTCTTAATTTCCCTCCACCAGCTACCACGCTTCTAAATAATTTGCCAATCCCATGTCATCTTGTTCATAGCCAATCAATATAGATTTCTCGCGATTGATTGCTGCCAATTGCGCTTCTTTTTTTGTGCGAAATCCACTCTTTGAATATTCCTTTTGCTTATTTGAGTATGTGTCCTTAATGCTAATTCGATATTGCCAATATTCACCGCGTTTTCTAATGAAGGCATATCAATTCACCTCTTTTTTCTTTTTTTTGTAACCACTCAATTGGGCGTCAAAGGATTATGTGGACTGTCTGCATTTTATCTTGTCGTTCGGTAACTCCATTGATTTAGAAAATTAAAAAAATACATACTTCCTGGATGATACGAACAGAAAACCTCACGAATCAATTAAATCGGTTGTTTAGAAAAGTCGGGGATTTCAGCCATTATAAAACAGTTTGGAAGTATCAAGTGATCTTTGACTTATTCATTGGTCTTGGTGCCATGCTTGGCTTTGATTGGGAGCAGATCGAGGAAGCCTACATCAGTAAAAATGAAATCAATCATGAACCTCAGCAGAGTGGATATTAAAAGAGCGCTCGGCTTAAGCGCTCTTCAAGAGTAAGGCGGTTTGTTACGAATTAGATATGCGGCGGAGGCTAATTAATAACTAATAGACAAATGATGCGCCGACAATAATTAGTAGAATGAAAAGGACAACAATTAAAACAAAAGAATTGCCCGATCCATAGCCACCGCCATCACTGTAGGATCCCATGAACTTCACCACCTTTCGAAAGGTTAATTCAGTTTATGCATGTTGCAGTGAAACGAGCTAGGGGTGAGCGGACAAGGCAATAAAATGGTGTATTAACTAGAATTAGCAAAGGGGGATCAGTATGGGACAACGCATGTCAGTGCAGGAATGCCAGAAAATAAATAAACCTAAGCGATCTAAGTACGGAAATAAGAAAACTACATTGGACGGCATTGTTTTCGACATTAAAGCAGAAGCGAAATATTACCAGCAATTAAAGTGGCTGCAGGAATGCAAGGAAATATTGTTCTTCCGAACGCAGCCACGGTGGTATCTCTTGCAAGAAGCATTTGAGAAAGATGAGATAGAGTATGTTGCTGATTTTGAAGTGAATCAGAAGGACGGGAGTATCGAAGTGATTGGCGTAATGGCGCTGAAACGGACGTATTTAAAATGAAAGAAAAGATGTTCCGTATCAAATATCCGCATAAGTTGTGGGTGGTTACGTTGGATCCAGTGTTTGGGTGGATTGAGTTGGACAAGCTGAAAAAACTTAAACGAAAAGGATGATAAAAATGAAGGCATTTAATTATAAAACGACAGTGACACTAAAATTTCAAAAGTATTGTTGTTGCAGATGACGAGGCGAAAGCTAAGGGGGTGCTAAAGGAGGTAATTGGAAGAGTTATGAAGGAAGAAGTAAAAAGCGTTTATTTCGAATCATCTGACGTGAAAATTAAGCTTACTAGTTTTGAAGAGGTCCAGAAAATTTTACAACATCACATCATAGACTTCTGGAATGCGGCTACCCAACGGAAATGATTAATAAATATTCGGAAGAAGATGCAGAATCTGAATTAGAAGCCATAGCATCTTCACTCTAAAACTCAAAAGGAAGTGAGGTCATGAAGCGTCTGGAATTGCTGTTTTACATCAATCAATACCTGTTCCGATTCATAAAAGGTAATAGGGTTACCAAAGAACCATGACGGAAATACTTTTTGAACTATGGGCTTACGAGAATTGAATTATTGGAAGTTTAAAAACTGAAAAGAAGGTGAGGTCCATGGTCACACGATGGTCGATTGAGTGAAAGGCAAAGGCATCTGATGGGGAAATCCTTCAAGATGTTGAAGTTTATGCTCCTGGTGAAAACAAGGGAAAGGTGAAGCAGGAAAATAAGGTTTGGTCGTATCGTAGGGAATTAATTTGATTGGTAGTAAGGCGATCTAGACACATATTGTGAAGTAGCAAAAGCCGACATAATCGCCGGCTAGCTATCACTCGATTACTGATGGTTCATGAAATATAAAAACCAAACCGCGTGATTTTGTTCATCAGCCGAAGCTTGCAGAAATGTGTCTTTAATAAACATATCATTGGTTTTTCTTGCTATCTCATGGTAGAAGTCAACTGTTTCCTGCTCGTCTTTAAACGCAGCAAGAACCCCACTACGAAAGTTATTAGGACATTGTTCCGTTAATTGTGGAGAAGGTTGTTTCCCTGTAAGAGATGTATAAATATTTGAAAACATGTGATAGTGCCTAATTTCATCGTCTCTTATTTCGAGGATCTTATTTTTAATCAGATTATTAGGAGCTTGATTTGCTAATTGTTCATAGCAGTGAATGGCTCTATATTCTCCATTAATTGCTTTTATTATATCAGTTACAATATCCATGTTTGTAGATGGCTGTCTAGAATAATAATATTGCACTTTGTTATCACTCCTTTTTATCAATGTATGAGTACGCCTAAAAAAAGGACTTTGTCTTATTGAAGAGAGATTTTTGTTTAGCAGTACAAACAAAAAGACCACTGACTAAAACATAATCAGCAGTCTTTATCACATTCATCTCATGATGTAATAACAGAAATATGATGCAGCTTTTCAGAAACAGTCCAATGTTTGGAAGAATTTATATTTCGATTCAGTTGTTGCAAAAACAAATCTGCTGCGTAGAAATCAGCAAAGGTTTGTTTCGTATGATTATGAACATGAGTCAACTCCAATTTGTGACGTTAACAATTAAATTGTTGTAAAGGAATTGTCTCATCAAAAAAGGATTAAGTATACATTATTGGTAAAACGTTACCAGTTTATTGCTGTATTGTAATCAATTATCCTTTTATTTGTAAGGGGATTACACAGTTCGATGGAACAGCGTCTCATGGAGGGAATCAAATGAACGCCTACAAACTAAAACCAAAAGCAAATCGTAATCCGGTCTATCAGGAAGGATTTGAGCTGGTAGACAAGCAGGTAAGTTTGAAACTGCAGATATGTTCCATACGTTCTTGAATGAGCGTATGGAGAGCTTAACGGGGATACCAGGCATCCGGGAAAAGACAGCCGAAAAAGTGTTTGAGCATATTTCGGAAGGGATGAGTGAGGAATGATTAAAGAAGTGTAGCCTGTGACTTTTGCGGAAAGGTACAAGCTGAAGTATATAAGCTTGTTATGGCTCCAAGCGAAGTATGCATATGTGATGAGTGCGCAAAGCTTTGTTATGAAATTGTGACAGAAAAAGAACAGGAGGGATAACATGAATGACAACTTAACATCAGCGGTAATAAGCCTTCTGGATGATAAAGAAAAAGTATCTGGTGAAGAAAGGTAAATTAATCGAGCACGAATTGCCAGACTTTGAAGAGGTGACTGTAGTTGTTTTGGTCGGTAAGGTGGACAGGCTAGAAGATACCAGGAAGAGGAAGGTTTGAATAGCAGCATAAAAAAAGAACTCAATCAGGTCCTTGGACGATCTTTTAAAAAATCTCTAATTTCTTTTGCTGAGATACCAAGTTTTATTGCTTCTAGAATTAATAAGACCCATTCATCATCAAGTGCTTTTCGCAACGTGTATTGATAATGGCTAAATATGTAATTGCAGGTAAAGAGGGGGGATTACTTAAATCCCTTCTATTGCGCTTCTCCTTATTTACTTGATTTTTAAGTTGTTCAAATTGAATGGTTAAATAGTCAATCTGTTTCTGCATATTTTTATTTTCACCTTTATCCATTTTTTTTGTTGACTTTCTTCTATTGCAAGTATTGCTGCAATAGTGGCTAGGGCATCCCCAAGTGTAGTTATTGTTCCAGCAATAACGGCAAGCTTAGCGGCTTGACCTTCTGGTTGGAGGTTTTGACCATTTTGACCAAAGTTCTTATTATTCAAATCCTTCGCCTCCCAGTGCTTAACATCATCTTCAATTTACTATGTGGCGTATGCACTTTTTGATGAAAGAATCTTTTATAGTTTTAACATGTAGTGAATTAGGGTGAAAAAGATGGAACTACTTGCATTAACCTGCCCTTTAGTTGAACAAAGATATTTTTATACTATATTATCTCATAAGCAAAGCCTGGATAGGTTTAAGTAAAAATAGTATAAGTAATAATAGATGTATCCTCCTAAATTCACATATGCAATATCCTCCTCGTAAATGAGGGGGTCTTTGTTTATTGCAGAAAATAAAAAATGCACGTTTTTACCAGCCAGTTTGTCCAATCATCCCATACCATTTAACAATATATTATTTATTAAGGTCGGCCGACTTTAATAATATTAAGGGGCGATGAGTGTATGTGTTTTGAACATGATTTTGTTGGCGGAGAAAGAGACGACCGTAGACGGAGACGACGGGAAAGGTTAATTTGTGAATGTAGAGAAGTAAGAGGAGAACGTGAACATCATTGTGACCATGATAGAGATCGAGATCGTGACCGTGACCGTGACCGTGACCGTGACCGTGACCGCAGACGTGACCGTGATTTCGAATGCCGATGCAGAGAACGTAGAGATGATCGCTACTAAGGAATTTGAGTAAGAAAAAGCCCAGCGCTGACTTGGATTAATAATAACTAAAAGCGACCTATCCATTATGTGGATGGGTTGCTTTTTTTGCGGATTTGGCTTTTATTGAGAATAAAGTTTTAATATTTCTTATATTGGTAACTGATTTGTATCGCTCATATCAATAAAATATCATAACTGCCATTTTTGTGTTGCTACAGCTTGCTTGTTAGTGGGGTATCCCAACTAGGATAAACTCTAATTGCCATTTTTCCGTTTTTATCATCTGTTTTAAGAATGTATCGTTTAGCAAGAACTTCTTTTAGGAAGATGAATTGTCCAAAATGGTTATTAGTAAAAGTATTGATGACTAATAAATCAGGAGATTCAGAGTAAGAAAATGGTTGATTTTTATTGTTTTCATCTTTTTCCCAAAAAACAACAAATAGACCACATTTAGTGGGAGTTATCTTGGCAACTCTAAAGCGAACTGATTTAGAGTTTAAATGAAATGTTCCAGCTCCGTATTCCGAGTTTTTACTTGCTTCTTGAATCTCCCTTATAGTTAAATGATTGGGTCATAAACTACGTAATGGCCTTATAAAATTCATTCATGACTTTGCTCCTCCTATTGAAAATTAGTATAGAAACTCTATTGTAGTGCTTAAATCAGTGAGGAGTTTGTATAGTTAAAATATTTTGTAAAAGAAAAAATTCGTGCATAGTTTGCCTAAGGGAGCGACCTATCCATCAGACAATTAGCATATCTTTATGCATTAAAACGGCATTTCCACCACTAATACTTCCGATATCAAGTAATTCAGATTCACTTGAAGCCTCCACGAAATTATCTAATCGGTGCCCATGTTTACTAATAATTATTGACATAACCACACCTCTCATTTTAAAAATAATGAGTAAAGTTCTACTGCTTATTAAACTGTCACTTCTACCTCAATACTAACATAATATTCTAAAAATATTATTAGGATTTTGACCAAAAGAAAAAGGCGACCCTACTTTGATCACCTGCTTAACTATTGCACCCTTTAGTTGAGTAAGAATCCGATTCTATATAATCTAAAATTTGTTTAAATAAATAATATTCATCAATAAATCTATTGAAGTTTTCTCCTGAAAATATAGCTCCTACTACTAATCGGAATACTACAGCTCTTATGAACATTTCTTTATTGTCGGGAAGCAAATCAATTTCACTAATTTTACTTCCTTGCCACGCAATACAATCACATACTATTATGGCTTCAGCATATTCAACTGGTGCAACTGTTGGGGAGAAATCAATGATAAGAGGCGGTAATACATCATCAAAAAGAATGTTTCCAGCCAAATCACTATGGACAATTTGCAGTTTATATCGCTCTTTTAGTTGTACTTTTTCAAGTAAATTCTTTATTATTTTTCTTGCTTCTGTATGTATTTCCTCCGATAATTCATTTTCTTGCCACGCAATACGATGGGCCTTTGACCAAGGGTTATCTACTTGAGAAAAGTATTTATATTTGATATTAGCTAAATCATGATGAAATAATCTTGCTACATGAAGTTTCTCTTTAATTTGACCGTAGACCTCCCGACCACGTTCAAAAGTTGCACACCCCCAACCTTCTGTAACAAAAGTGCCTTTATTACTTTTAATAGGTTTTGACAACCTATAACCTTGAGGATTAATACTATCAATAATAGTAAATAATTGCTCAGAGTGTAGCACGCCTTCTACTGGCTTTAATACAGCATTATTCACTCTTACCGATGTATTCTGACCACCCTTTAATGGAATAATTTCACCGTTTACATTAAATGATTTAAGTATATCTTCAGATAACATCATTTTGCCACCTTAAATTTAAACTTTTATTTACGGAATAGTGTAACACTAATTTTAAGTTTGCACATCCAACTACCAGGTATCTTTCACTATCCTTCTTTTGCTAAAGAAGGATAAAATAGCGTTGACGTTGAAATGTACATTAAATCAACAAGTCCCTTTATTGGTTTAAATCAACAAAACTAAAGGAGTTATTCTAATGAATAATATTTTTGAGCTTTTGCATACAGATGAAATATTAAAACGTATCGACAATTTAAGCGTAAATTCACAACCAAAATGGGGAAAAATGGATGTCGCCCAAATGTTAGCTCATTGCTCATCTTTTCAAGATATCTCTATGGGATATACTTTACCCCCAAGAGGTTGGTTAGGGCTATTAGTAGGTAGAATTGCAAAACCCATTTTTTATAATGACAAGCCTTTAGCACATAATATGTCTACTATTCCAACCATTTTAATAGCAGATAAAAAATATTTTGAAATAGAAAGAGAAAAACTAAAACAAAAAATTAAAACATTCCAAAACAATGGACCAGAGGCTTGTACAAGTCACCCGCATCCTTTTTTTGGAAAATTTTCTTCTGAGCAATGGGGAAAAGGAATCTACAAGCATCTTGACCACCATTTAAAACAGTTTGGAGTTTAGTCACCGGAATTTAATTATTCCTGATATAGTATTGAACTAACCCGCCAGTTTCGTTGAACAAAGATATTTTTATATTATATTATCTCATAAGCAAAGTCTGGATAGGTATAAGAAAAATAGCATGAGCAATAATAGATGTATCCTCCTAGATCCGCTTTTGCAATAGTCTCCTCATAACTGAGGGGGCTTTTTTATTTCTCGTTATGGCGCTTATTCAAATAGTAATTAACAATTCCTCCACTTGATTAAGTAATCTAGGATTAAAGTAGTTATGTTCTCTTCATTTGAAAATATATACATCGTAAAAGTATCATCTGATTTAATGCGTTCTACTTTAATCTTATTTTTGTACCTATAACTTTTTTACTGCGGCTAAATCCTTTTGAACGGCATTCATTGTAGATTCTATTAATGCAATGTAAGGACCATTAATTTTAAATGGGCTTTTCTCTACAACTTCTAAATCTTATTCAAAACAGTTAAGAGCATAGGTAAATACATGGCTTGCTCAATAATATCTCTATCTTTTGTTGGGATTCGGGATATGCCGAATCTTAATGATTCCCTAATTTTATATGAAATATCAGCCTTCATCAAGAATAAATGTTCGTAACTTGATAGGAACGAATGTTTTAAGGGAACGATAATTATGTTAGCTGTACCAAAGTCGAAGAAAGCGACAAAAGAATCTAAAGCTACACCAAAACTTACAGAAGAAGATTACATTTAAATTGGAGAGAGGATTTCAGAAGCATATGAATTTGAATCACCAATTACTATAACAACATTTCGTAATAGTAAATACCAGAAGTTTACAGGTGTGGTAACAGGAATAAATGCTGGAACCAAAATGATTGATCTTGATACAGGAGAGATTGATCGTGTTAAAATTAGCGTTAATATAATTGTTGATGTGCAATAAGAAAAGCCGCGTTCATGAGAGCGGGTTTGACCAACAAGACCAATGATTCTGTTTAATTTCATTTTGAAAAGATAACAAAAAGCTTGATAAAATAACGTTTATTTCATTCAAATTGTTCTATTTTTATAGGTACAGATTTAGATCCCAAGTACATCCATGGGAAAGAGAATATATGTCGATATATTAAGAAATGGAACGTCGGGGATGTTGGGCTCCGGCGGTTTTTATCTTAATGGGGTGATCAATGATTATATGAAGAAATTCTGTCCGCCCCCATTAAAACGCACTTTACAAAAATCAAAGGAAAGGGACTACCTATATTTTATATGATTTTAGAAATTTAATAATGTTTTCATCTGTTTCATTTGACGACTTACCAAGCCAAATTAAATGTCCCCATGATTCAAGTAGACAAAGTTCTGAAGAAGGTATGTTTTTATAAGCATAATATGGATGTTCTAAAGGTACAGAACCATCATGTTTACTATGCATTATAAGAGTTGGACAAGTAACAGCCTGTAAATCTTCAATATTTATATCATTTACTTGTGCTAAGTCTATAAAGAATCCATATCCTGACCGTTGCCTATTATTCATCTTTCTAATAGCTTCTATATCGCTCTTATTCATTTTATCTCTTGCTTCATCAAACTTTAGTTTACTGAATGAAGGAAACATTTGTTTAAAAATAAACCGAGGGAAAATATTATTCATGGAAGAAATTAAATTCCATGTGTATTTTTCAGTTTTTGGATGAAATAAAATCCTCACAGCTTTGTATTCTTTATCATTCTGTGAAAGCCATTTTGTCGTAACAGCAGATTGCAATGTAAGTGTACAAACAAGCTCTGGATATTTTGAAGCAAAATAAAGCCCACTAGGACCTCCTGCAGAAATAGCAAGTAGGTGGACTTTTTCGATTTTTAGATGATTTATTAATTTCAAATAATACTGACAGGCAATTGATAGACTTTTTCCAACTTCTAGAGATGTTTCTCCATACCCAGCTCTTGAAGGTGTGATTATTGAGAAACCATTTTCTACTAATGCATTATAACCGAATTCTTCTTTACAGTTTGAATGACCCCCATGCATGATAAATATGGGTTCTCCTTTACCGATAATTGAATATTCAATTGAAATATTTTCTGATGAGAATATCTCGATTCTACGTTTCACAAGTCATTCCCACTTTCTTGTGCACAATCACAGCCCTTTATATTTACTAAAATTATTCCTATTAAACCGGCTAACCGTTACTTAGTTGATATGCGCCCGTTAGGTGAATGAGAGTTAATAAATATCTTTTGGAAAATGAAAAATCATATAGTTTTTAGTCCATATCTTACTAAGAACTGTGATTTCGCCTTGTTCACTTTGAAAAACAAAGCCCGAATCCACTTGTTCTTTAAAAAACCAACCTTTATCTTCCATCAATTTTTTTAGATTTTCATATGCTTTTCCTTGTTTCATTTCTGATATATACCACTGGTAACTATCTTCCTCTCAAATTTGAACGATATTTCATTTCGATTTTTTTACCATATTAATAACTTCTGATTTGGAAACAGAAGTTATTGGTAAAGGAGGATAAAAAAACTTCGTATAAATTAATATGAACCCAAGTAAGCACAAAATACTAAAAATTAATTTAACCCATTTTCTCAAAATGGAACCACCATCTCCCAAAAAAATATACTACTTAATTTACTATATTGTTTAAGTATTCTTAGTTAGTTAAAGAAAGATATTTTTTATATCATATTATCGCATAATAAATATCCCGGTGCTGACTGGGCTATGAATTGGAGCGATTCTTGTATAGTTAAATACCCTTCAGAAGTGTAATCCAAATTCCTAAATGAACTACAATCCTTTCCATTATGAAAAGCTGTTTAGGATTACCTTTGGTTCTAAAAAAGACTATCAACTGTCTTATGGTCAAGTTTTTTCAGATTGCTCAGTGATAAAAAGGTTTGCTTAATAATATCATTTATATATGAAGAAGAGGAGTTGTTTTAGTATGAATAAAATTCACAAATCCCATAAGGGGAACATGAATGGAACCACTTTCGGAATATCAATTGGCATTGCATTAGGGAGTGTTGGTGGTCTCACGATTTTCAACCATATTGGTTTAGGAATAGTGTTAGGTATAGCAATTGGCGCAACGTTTGGGTCCATTTACGATGAGAAAAATAACGAAAAGAAATAATCACACACTTTTTAGCGACTTTTTATAGATTAGAGGGTCAAGAGGGTGCGTAAAATGTTTATGATAAAGGGAAGACGATATGCTAAGCGGGAAATTACGAATAGCGAAAGGTGAATAATAATGCTTATGTGCCGATGATAGGTATATTAGCGTTTGAAGGTCTTGGGAGACAGCAGATGGCAGAAGAACAATGAGGATAGAAACTGTTTTTATACAAAAGAGTCAATTAAATGTCATTGTTTTCAATCGTATTAAAACAATGGATTTATTATAAATACAAAATGAGTAAAGAAGAAGCAGGAAGAAAAGGCGGAGAAAATAGCCATGGCGGTGGCAGGTAAAAAAGAAATTTCCTATTTCCTCCACCTTATTACGCAATCTCTTAGATTAAGTAAGTATGATATTTCCCCGTAACCATAGTATATTATGTGGTAGGATTGTTGTAATCACGTACGTTAAGAAAACAAATATTAAAAGAGCGCCTAGCGAAAGCGCCCTTCATAAGTGATGTCAGATAAAAAGCTCGAATGAATTTTCTTTAAGATCTGGACGTGATCGGAGCTAACTACTAACTAATTTATATATGCTGCGCCGACAATAATTAGCAGGATGAAAAGGACAACAATTAAAGCGAAAGAATTTCCTCTGCCATAGCCACCGCCTTCATATCCACCACCGTAGCCGCCATAACCACAGCCACCGCCAAAGCATCCCATAAAGTTCACCACCTTTCGAATGGTTTATTCAGTTTATGCACGCTATGGGAAAACGAGCTAGGACAAGGGGAAAATAGTGTATTAACCATAAACGTAGTGAGCAATGAATAGATGAACAGGAAAATAGATGTTAAACCTCATAATAAGGAATTGCAGTTGATTAAAAGCAAAAATACACGTAAGTAAAAACTGACCTATCATCAAGATTCGTTATATAGGATATCTTCATATTGGGAAATACAGAATGGATAATCAGTAGGGATCGATGTTGTGCAGTATACCCAGTAATGATTAGGAGGATTTATTTAATTTAATTTATTTTGTGGTAGGCAGAAAATCATCATAGAATGTAGAGAACAGTTATCTAGAGCAAATTCTTTTAAAATGAAATAACAGATCTACTAGCTTCTAGTCAATCTATCTATAAAGAATTTAGAGTATTTTTTAGAACCGACCTTAATAAGGGCGTGTCCAATATGCTTCCTAAATCAAAAAAGCATCTTTAAATAGAACGAGAAGACTCATCGTCATGTAAAGGGCGATAGCTAAAAATATACAAAAAGCTGAAAGTACTTGGCTTTGAAGGCAAGGAAGAAATGAAGAGCGCCTGGCTAAGCGCTCTTTGAGGTGTGGTAAATGTAAGATATGGGTTATGAATTGAAACTAGCTATAGAAATATAGGGTAACTGGTAACTATTAGAGATATGATGCGCCGATAATAATTAGTAAAATGAAAAGCACAACGATTAAAGCAAATGAATTAATTCCGCCATATCCGCCTCCGGAACCATTTCCATAACCGCCACCACAGAATCCCATGAACACCACCACCTTTCAGTAGGTTACTACATATTATGCACGATGAGGTGAAACGAGCTAGGGATAAGCGGACAAGGCAATTAAATGGTCGTTTTGATTAATATATAGGGGAAAAAGGTGGTTGGGTGATCTTGAATAAAGCATTTATGTGATTTTCTTACACAACAAATCACTCAGTAAGTGAAAATAATGTACAGGGCTTGATTCAAGTATAAAGACTAGAAGAAATTCATTTTATGTTGTCACCATGTAAAACTAAATTTGATCTAGATAAAGATTAAGTTGAATTTGAAATATCAGATTGTTCAATTTGAGGCGTGATAGCACTGATTAGGAGAGAAATATCCTCTAGAATTATAGCTTTTAAATGATCTGGAGAACGATAATATTCGTCTTGCAACTTGCCTAATTCCCTAATAAATATTAAAAACTCATCCAGTTTAGACATAAAAATGACCCCCTGTTCCTTATTTTCTATTTTATAGGATACATATCTCTAATAAAAGGGATTAGACAAAACTAGAGATAATACAGCAAAAAGGCAAGGAGGAGTTTCTTCTAGTAAATGAAGAAGCCGATAATCTGGTAATACAATATACGGAAGGAATTAATAGGGAGACTACTAGATATTGAAATCATGAGTGCAATGTTAAGAAAACAATTTAAAGAAATAGGACAAAGTTATTTGTAATTGAAAAGCTAAAAAAAAATTCTTGTCAGATCATGGGAAGCAAAAATTAATAGGAAAAGGCTAGGCAGTATTGACGATCTTTTCTTCAAAAAAATACGAAAAAAAACATTTCCACAGAATATAGAAATGTTTTCTTTGAGGGTGTTGAGGATTAAAATAACATGCTATCTATTTATTTCACCACTTCATCCCATCGCAGTTTAGCTTCTGTTTTTAAACTTTCAATGTGCAATGTCAATGTGCCTAAAAAAGTAGGCAAATTACGATCTTTCATTGCTTCATATAAACACCAGTGATCTCTATGTCTTTTTATTGTGCTCTCTAGTGAAGTAGAGTGGACAATACGAGATAAAGATACATGTGTATTTAACGAGGAATATATTTCTTTAATCTTATTATTTACTAACCAATCAATTAAATTCGTATGGAATTTCATATCTAACTTACTATACATTTCAAATGGAAAGGGGGTAACTTCAAGTAACGAATCCATTTCTTGAACAATTTGACCCCATTCATCTATTTTTTCATCAGATATTTTTTGCATTACTTGCTGAGCAGCCCACATTTCTATCATTAAACGTGCATCCAATACTTCTATAAACTCGGTAAAATTTAATTGAGTTACGTATGTACCTTTACGAGGAATGATTTCGATTAGTCCGTCATGAACAAGTTGATTGATTGCGTCCTTAACGGGAGAACGACTTACCCCAAATTCTTCTGCTAATTTATGAATATCCAGTTTATTACCAGGTGTATATTCGCGGCCGATAATTTTTCCACGTAGAACATCATAAACCTGTTTAGTTAGTAGAGAAGTTTCTATTTTAGACATGTTGCAATAACTCCTTTTCTCCTTTTTTACAATAACATAATTACTTAACAATCGGTTAGGATAGAATTCTATGTAATATAACATGAAACATGTTACAGACGCTTAGATAGTTTCGTTTTTACGAATAGTTATAATTATATAATTGTTTTGTTAAAAAGAAAACTACCTTAGTCTTTAAGTGAGTAATAAAAAATTGTAACCACATAAGTATTGACGACTAAGTTAAAAGAATGTATTCTATAAATGTGAAGTGTGAAATGTTACATATCACAATCAAGAAAGCGCTACTATGGATATTCCTTATAATAATATTTGGAGGAGTAAAAATTAATCTAGCAATCTCCCGCAATATAAAGAATAATAAATTAATATTTTTCATATGGTTATTTGCTTTTCAAACTAAAGTGGCAGCTGAATATGAAAAGGATTACAACGATTTACCGATTCTATCATTTGTTTTGGTGGGAAATTGTGTATAGGAATTATGATGAAACATACGTGGACAAGTTTGCTTCAGAAGCTGATGGGATTGTAGTCCTGAACAGAGTGAAACCGCATACTGCCTTTCGTGGGCCAGTTGAAAGCGGAGTTATGAAGCTGATAAGCATCGGTTTAGGAAATGGTAATTTGAAATAAACAAATTTAATCTTATGAGGAGTGGAGAATATGAAAGCAATTAGAATTCCTGAAGCAAATAAAATAGAAGTATTGGATGTACCAGAATCAAGAATAGAACAAGCCAATGAAGTAAAAGTAAAAATAAAAAGAGTTGGTATCTGCGGTTCAGATATGCATATTTATCACGGAACAAATCCTCTTGCCACATATCCGAGAATTGTCGGACATGAAGTAGCTGGTGAAATAATAGAAATCGGTACAAATGTGAATAAAGTAGCTGTTGGTGACCATGTGGTTATTGAACCAATCACCTATTGTGGTGAATGTTATGCATGTAAAAGCGGAAGACCAAATGTATGTAAAGAAGTTTCTGTATTTGGTGTACATGAAGATGGTGGAATGAGGGAATTTGCTATTCTATCAGAAGGACAAGTGCATAAAGTAGATCCTGAGATTGATTGGGATGAAGCGGTAATGGCTGAACCCTATACAATTGGTGCTCAAGCTACATGGAGAGGTAATGTTCAAGAAGGACAAACTGTATTTATCCAAGGTGCTGGTCCAATAGGTATCACGGTTTTGAAAATGGCTAAGCTCCGCGGTGCAACCGTTATTATATCCGATTTTACAAATGAAAGATTGGTATTTGCAAAAGAAAATGGTGCAGACTATACAATTAATCCATCTGAAGTAGATATAGAAAGTAAAATAAATGAAATAACAAACGATGAGGGTGCAAATGTGGTCATTGATGCGGTTGGTATGCCACAAACATTTGAATTAAGTATGAAGGTAGCTTCTGTTGCAGGTAATGTTGTTTTATTAGGTTTCAATGCAACACCATCATCCATCGCACAAATGCTCATAACGAAAAAGGAATTAACTATTACAGGTTCGAGACTGCAAACAAATCAATTTGGTAAAGTTGTCGAGCTTATAAATGAAAAGAAATTAACGCATAATGGTTTAATTACTCATAAATTTCCGTTAAGTAAGGTAAAAGAAGCTTTTACTTTTGTAGAAGAAAATCCTCAATTAGTACGAAAAGCAGTGATTGAGTTTGAATAAAGGACTTATTATGCAATAAAAGTGTACAAAGATAGCTAATGAATTTGATTTAACTAATGTTCGGATGTTCAAGAACGACAAGGTTATAAGAAGTGCATCTGGGAAATAAACACATAAGGGAGAATGAAAGCCATGCCATTAGTAATAGTCGCTTTAGGTATTATTGTTTTACTCATATTAATCATGAAATTTAATATGAATACATTTATTTCACTGATTGTTGTTTCATTCCTAATCGCATTTGCTTTAGGAATGCCGTTTAATGAAATTGTTGAAACGATTCAAGCAGGTATGGGAAATACACTAGGAGGTATTGCATTAGTCTTTGGACTTGGAGCAATCCTAGGTAAATTGATTGCGGATGCGGGTGGCGCTCAACGTATCGCAATGACATTAATTGATAAGTTCGGCGAGAAGAGAATACAATGGGCAGTTGTTACTGCTGGATTCATTCTTGGTATCGCATTGTTTTTTGAAGTTGGGCTTGTATTATTAATTCCAATTGTATATCAAATTTCTAAGCAATTAAAAATATCATTTTTATGGTTAGGTCTACCAATGGCAACAGCATTATCAGTAACACATGCATTTTTACCGCCACATCCTGGTCCAACCGTGATTGCCCAACAATACGGAGCGAATGTAGGATTAGTATTACTTTATGGTTTTATTATTGCTATTCCAACAGTGATTATAGCGGGACCTTTATTTGCAAAAATTGCAAGGAAATTGGTACCATCAGCTTTTGAGAGAGAACCATCTGGTAGTATGACGTCTATAGGTGATGCAAAACAGTTTAAATTAGAAGATACACCGGGATTTGGTATTAGTGCCTTCACCGCTTTATTCCCAGTTATTTTAATGGCTTTCTCAACGGTTTTTGTTTTAGTAGAAGATGCAATGGGAGTATCAGGGAACCGGTTCTTTGACCTAATTGCATTGATCGGTGCTCCTACTACTGTTATGTTACTTTCTGTATTACTTGCATTGATTACAATGGGTACTGCAAGGAAAATCCCGATGAAACAACTGATGAAATCTGCGGAGAGTTCAATCGCAGCAATCGGAATGATGTTACTTATTCTTGGTGCTGGTGGCTCGCTTAAACAAGTATTGATTGATGGTGGCGTGGGCGACAGCGTTGCTCAAATTTTTGCAGGCAGTACAATATCACCGTTGATCTTGGCTTGGCTAATCGCTGCTTTAATGAGAGTTGCACAAGGATCTGCGACAGTAGCTGCCTTGACGACAGCAGGTTTAGTTATTCCGTTGATGGCTGGTACAGGTGTGAATGTTGAATTGATGGTGTTAGCAACTGGCGCTGGTAGTATCATTGCTTCGCACGTGAACGATACTGGCTTCTGGATTGTAAAAGAATCATTTGGCTTAACAATGAAAGAAACATTCGGAACTTGGACCGTGCTTGAAACACTCATTTCCGTATGTGGCCTTGCGTTTGTTTTACTTCTAAGTTTGTTTGTTTAAAAATATGTTTAAAAGGATCTAAGTTACCAATCTTACGAAAGGTGGTAGGAGTATTATCCAAAAAAAGTATGAAAGGTTAACTTCCATTCTCCAAGAAATGCAGAAGGTAGTCGTAGCATTTTCTGGAGGGGTGGATAGTACATTCTTATTAAAAGCTGCTGTTGATACTTTAGGAAAAGACAATGTATTAGCTGTGACAGCGGATTCCGAAACGTATCCAACAAGTGAACTTATTGAAGCAAGGGAATTAGCGCAATTGATTGGGGTCCATCATCAAGTCATTGAAACTTCTGAATTAGCGATTCCAGGCTATACAGAAAATGATAAAAATCGCTGTTATTTTTGCAGAAGTAGCTTATTTGATCATTTGATCCCTATTATGCAGAAAAAGGGATTCGAGAACATCGTATACGGGGTTATTGCAGATGATCTGAGTGAATATCGTCCAGGAATGCAGGCTGCTAAAGAACAAGGCGTACGAGGTCCTTTACTTGAAGCTAATCTATATAAAGATGAAATAAGAGAGCTTTCACGTGTAAGGGATTTACCGACATGGGATAAACCATCATTTGCTTGTTTATCTTCCCGGATTGCATATGGAGAAAGAATAACGAAAGAAAAGTTAACAAAAGTAGAAAAAGCAGAAGCCTTTCTGAAGTCCCTCGATATTCGCCAAGTACGAGTGAGAACACATGAAGAAGTGGCGAGAATAGAAGTAGAGCTAGACGATATGCAGATCGTCTTGGATAATCGCGAACGTATATCGAAAAGACTTCAAGACTTTGGATATAAATATATTGCACTGGATTTAATCGGTTATAAGAGTGGGAGTATGAATAAGGTTTTATCATAAATTAAATGAAGGTGAAGAGGCTTTGGAGAATGTTCCAGAGCCTTTTTCAGCGTTGTTCACTTTCGGAAATAATCAAGGAAGCAATGGAATATTATGTAATCGTATGTAACCTAATCTTTGGACGGAAACGCTTTTTAGTAACAACGTGGACCTCTTTTATAATGAAGGTATGAAACAATTATAATTATAAGAATAACGAAAGTTGGCAAATAAAAAACATTAATGTCGTTTAATATCAGAAGCAGAAAATCAAGATCTATTTTATAAAAGATGACGATCGAATTTGTTGACGTTTATCTGTAATTCATATAGTATGAATTCTAGATAGTTACAACAATGATTACAGAAGGAGATTTACAAAATGAACGTATTAGTAGTAAAAGCAAATAACCGCCCAGCTTCAGAGGCTGTATCAAGTCAGATGTATGAATCTTTCATGAATAATATAGAAGGTGTAAACGTAACAACTTACGATGTATTTGCAGAAGATATGCCTTACTTTGGACAAGATTTATTCAACGCTTTCGGTAAAGTGCAATCTGGTGAAGAAATGACAGATATTGAACAACGCATTTTAGCTGCCAAACAAAAAGCAATGGATGCATTAACAGCAGCAGATATCGTTGTATTCGCATTCCCATTATGGAACTTAACGATTCCAGCAAAATTACAAACATTCATCGACTATGTATACCAAGCTGGTTTCACATTCAAATATGACGAAAATGGCCAAGCAGTACAATTAATGACTGACAAGAAGGCTGTTATTCTCAATGCTCGTGGTGGTATATATTCAACACCAGATGCAGCACCAATGGAAATGGCTGCTAACTATATTAAAAACGTTGTTGGCGGAGTTTTCGGTATGGAGATCATCAATGAAGTTATCATTGAAGGCCATGCAGCAGCACCAGATCAAGCAGAAGCAATTATTGCTGAAGGTTTAGCGAAAGTGGAAGCTGTAGCAAAAGAACTATCAGCGGTATTGGTTTGATTATTAAGTAGGATATCAAGGGCAGAAGTAACTTAGGCATAGCGTTTGTTGTCAAAATTGATTCCATACTAAAGGCAAGTAAGCTCCCCTCTGATTGTAGTTTCACCTTATATTAATCTATACAGGAAAAAGCCATTCACCAGATTGATAAACCACTGAGTGGCTTTTTCTCATTTTTAAAAGATAAGTTGTTAACTATGGGGGCATCTAGCTTGCGAATTGTTAAGTAATTACTTATAAAATGAATGATCTATTCAAAATTGAGCCCCTTATCCTAAAGGAGAGCTCATAGACATTGACTCAGATGCGATTTACTTGTTCGATCGATCGATCGAAGCATATGTCGACTATAAATAATTTAGTATTATAAGGAAGAAGAGCGGCGTGGATTGCTTAATGTCCTGATTTGTTTGACGGGGTATAACTAATTACTTGAATTATAAATGAAATACCCATATGATTAGCATGCTACCTAGTTATTTTTGAAAGAAGGTGGGCTTTTGATTGAAGATGAAATTCGGGAAATTCTTGATGAAATATCAACCCAAATGCGTAGAAATTATTCAGAAATGTTGCGTCAACTAAATCTACATGTTGGTCAAGATCAGTTATTATGCCGATTATGGAGAGAAGATGGCGTTACTCAGATCCAACTAAGCGATCGTTTGAACTGTGAACCGCCAACTGTCGCAAACATGGTAAAAGCATTGGAAAGTTACGGTTTAATTTACCGACAGCGTGATGAAATTGATGGCAGGGTAAACAGGGTTTATTTAACTGCTAAAGGTCAAGATATAAAGGGGCCGATTGAGAAAGTTTGGAGAAAGCAGCAGGATAAGTTAATGGATGGAATGTCAACAGATGAACGATTATTGTTAAAAAAGCTTTTGAAAAAAATGGCTGAGAATATTTCCTAATCTCAGCTTTTTTATAAAAAAGTCATTAGCATACTAATGATTATTATCTAATAGTAAGGTGCGTAAACCATATGTCATTACTCAACCTGAATTGAAATTATTATAAAAAGTCGATTTGCTAACAGAATAAGCTAATTGGAAGGATGTTTAAAAAGTGAAATTAAGTATATTGGATCAAGCCCCCATTACGAAGGGAAATAAAGCTGTGGATGCTTTGAAAAAGGCGGAGGAATTGGCTATTTTGGGAGATGAGTTAGGCTATCATCGAATGTGGTTGGCAGAACATCATGGAACAAATGATTTTGCTAGTTCAGCTCCTGAAGTGACGGTAGCTCATTTAGCTGCTAAAACGAGAAATATTCGGATCGGCACCGGGGGAGTGATGATGATGCATTATTCTCCATTAAAACTAGCTGAGGTGTTTAAAACGTTAAGTGCATTTTCACCGGGCCGGATTGATTTTGGTGTAGGTCGCGCTCCTGGTGGGGACAACCACTCCATTTATGCTTTATCTGAAGGGCGCCAACCGATGATTAACAATATGTATGAAAAATTTAATACGGCACTGCAGTTGATCAGCGACGAAGTACCTGAAGATGGTTTATATAGTAAAACAATCGCTACACCGTCCCAAGTTATTTTGCCAGAAGCTTGGCTATTGGGTTCGACAGGCAATAGTGCTATTCAAGCTGGGCGTAGGGGCGTAGGATATTCTTTTGCACAGTTTTTCAATGGAGAAATGACCAAAGAAATTTTAGCTACATATAAAAAGAACTTTCAACCTTCAGCTTTTATGGAGAAACCGCAAATCAATGTTACCTATATGGTGACAACAGCAGAAACAAAAGAAGAAGCTGAATTTGAAGCAAAGCCTCAAGATATTTGGCGTTTACTGTTTATGAGAGGCAGGATTGAGCCAGTTTTGACACCGGAAGAAGCCCGTGATTATCCATTGACAGAAATGGACCGCATGATCATTAAAGAAAATCGTAAAATTCATTTAGTGGGAGAAGTAAATGAAATCGCAACATTATTACAGGAAGAGCAAGCTCACTATGGATTTGATGAAGCAGTGATTTGTAGCATCCCACATTCACAAGAGAAACGCTTAAATGTTTATCGATTATTGGCACGGGAACTGTTTTAAGTTTTAACAGCTAAGGGCAGAAGTCCGCTTCCTCAACAGATTGTAGTGGCTAGTGAAGGATGAATGTAATAACTATTAAAACCATTAGTATTAATTTATATATAATATATACATTATGGGCGGCACGATGTAAGAAGGTGACTTAATCCATATTCACAAAGCTTTTAGTGGGCAGGCTTGATTGGCCCATAAGATAAAAAACAATAGAAAAACTTACTAAGGGAGGAAGTCTTTCATCATTTTACTTAACTGATGAAAGACTTTTTCTTCTGTTGCAATCTAGGGGATAATTGCCAATCCGTATTAGCGCACTGACATTGAAACTGTTAGTAATCCTTTAATGTATTCGATATTTAAATATTAATATCTTAATCTTACATTTCTTTTTTTTATATTGACTGAATCAATTTCATAAATTCAACCCTAAGGGACATAGTAGGGTAGGTATGATAGATGGACATGAACTAGCGGTAGTCAGTGAGCAAAGACTGATAGGTAGAATGTACTATGAGTTATTTGTAGGACTTTACACATCGCTGATACCGAATATTTGTGACGATTTCTATCTATCGCTTCTATGTTTGTCCCAGATCAGCGCGCCTTGCTTTAAAATATCGACTTCCATTTCTAGCTGCTTATTTCTTTTTCTTAACTTCATCCATTCTTGTTCTTCAGGGCTTCGATTATCTTTCTCTTGATAAGATCCAGACTGTTGGAATGGAGCAATCCATCTGTCTAATGCAGAAGCAGTTAATTCATATTCGCTTACAATTACTTGACGGCTTTTTTCATTTTCATATAAAGCCACCACTTGTTTTTTAAACTCGGTTGAAAAGGTACGTCTTTTTTTAGGCATGGTAGATTCTCCCCTCCTCACTAGTTGTGTATTATTCTACTCGCCCTTATTTTTATTGTCCAACTAAGTGTAGCCTATCCAAATAAAGATGTAGATAGATCGTTAATGGAACTGAAGCAATTATTATATTTCAATACCTTTAAGTATTAAAGTTACTTAAACCCATCATGTGTTTAGGTGCGATAGTTCAGTTATTTAGTTTATAATCTACAGCTTTTTTATTTTTGTAGCAAAATGTACATAAAATATAATAAACTTTCCTAAACCATAACGTTCAACTGTACACTTAATATATTCATGTGTTATGTTATTAAAATCAAAGTAATGTAGGAGGGATGATTCTTGGGGAGTCTTTACTTCGTATAGGTCAAGTTGCAAAGATTAGTGGATTGTCTCTGCGAACCATTGATTACTATACACGAAACGGATTGCTTGAGTATAGCCGATCTGCATCTAATTATCGACTGTATGGACAAGAAGTCCTTCAAACAATTGAACGTATCAAATTGTTAAAAAAACAACGGTTGTCTCTTGAGGAAATTAAAGCTTCTATTCAAACTGTTAATCTTCCATCTAAAGAAAAAATGATACGTGATGTTCAAGCAGATATTGATAGTCTACAGAAAAGATTATCTCAGTTGGAAGAAACAATGAGAGATGCTTCACCAGAAGAGAAAAAACTTATTTCTCAGCAAATAGGAAATCAACTGGCTGTTTTAGTACAGCTTGGAATGTTATTTTAAAAAATTCGGAGGTGAGGCCCCATTTACTCGGGGCCAGTATTGGATATAACCATTATTATTAATTTAATCCTAGTGGCGTTTTTAATTGCACTTACGGCTTTTTTCGTAGGGGCGGAATTTGCGGTAGTAAAAGTAAGAATGTCTAGGATAGACCAATTAATCTTAGAAGGTAATAAAAAAGCAATTATTGCAAAAAAGTTAGTAGATGATCTAGACTATTACTTATCTGCATGTCAATTAGGAATTACAGTTACGGCTTTAGGGCTTGGATTTTTAGGAGAACCTACAGTTGAGAGGATTCTTCACCCGGTCTTACATGATTTAGGAATGCCTGATGCTCTGTCTACAGTTGTCTCTTTAGCTGTGGCGTTGTCGTTAATGACCTATTTGCATGTAGTAATAGGAGAATTGGCACCAAAAACATTGGCCATTCAATTCGCGGAAAAAATGACATTATTATTAGCTGTTCCTCTTTACTGGTTTGGAAAAATTATGTACCCTTTGATTTGGTCTTTAAATGGTTCTGCTAGAGTTTTACTTCGAATATTCGGGGTTAAACCGGCTGATCATGAGCAAGCCCACTCAGAAGATGAATTGAAAATTATTATGGCACAAAGTTTTCAAAGTGGTGAAATTAATCAAACTGAATTATCATACATGAGGAATATCTTTACTTTTGATGAGCGTGTTGCGAAAGATATTATGGTTCCTCGTACACAAATGGTGACATTATCCCAATCTATGAATACAGATCAGATTTTGCCCATCCTAGATAACCATCAATATACACGATACCCAGTCACGGACGATGGGGATAAAGACCAGATGCTTGGTTATGTTAATGTAAAAAAAATGTTGACCGATAATGCTGTTGGTCGTAGCAAACCATTAAAAGAAAGTCTCCAAGAAATGCCACATATCCATGAAATTACACCATTACAAGATGCACTTGTTAAGATGCAAAAAGAACGCGTTCATATAGCTCTTGTCATCGATGAATATGGTGGAACAGCGGGTATGATTACGATGGAAGATATATTAGAAGAAATAGTTGGAGAAATTCGTGATGAGTTCGATGTAGATGAAGTACCAGATATCCAACAAAAAAGCGAGGATCTCTACTATATCAGTGGCCGAGTTTTACTTTCTGATTTAGAGGAACGTTTCGGATTAACATTTAAAGAGATTGAAGATGTTGATACCATTGGTGGTTGGGTCCAACTTAAAAATATGAATGTTAATTTAGAGGATGCTATTGAACATGAAGGTCATCTTTTGACAGTTTTAGAAATGGATAACTATCAAATCCTAAAAATAGCGCTGCATTTGAATGCTTCAAAAGCAGAAAGCGATACCTAACATATCACCACCCTTCGTTTTGGACGAAGGGTGTTTTTTTAATCTCTTTATCAGTATAAAACCCTTCTGTTAAATGATTACAACTCTTTTGGATAAACACAAATCCGTTAATATTGGCAAAGATTTAATGTGCTAAAACATCACATGGAAAATTTATATAAAAAACGCATTACAAATCGTATTCATTACGATTATATTTGGATTGGCTGGAAAGATTTTGAGCATTTAATTCGCGAACTTTTTGAAAAGGAATATAACCAATCGGGCGCCGAAAATGCAGGTGGTGGACCATTGGACTTGGGGATGTTCCTCCTAAAGATGGTGGCCCAAAAATCCTTCTGCTAACTGTCTTATAAAATAGTCAAGTTTGTCAGAGGTTTCAACATAATGATAATAATTATCGTAATACAGACAACGATCCTTCTAAATAATATCCTCTTAATTTATGTGAAATTAACTAGTTTGGTGGAATATCAGCATTTGCCTTCCGCACACAATAACCCTTATTAAGAATACAATGAGATAAAAAGTATTAGAGGATGGGAAAATATGCTTAATAAGTTTCCAGTAGGCATTAAAACGGCTGAAATTAGTAGTGAGCAGGATAAGATAGTTTTTTATCCTCAAGTTTGTGGCGTGCGAAATCAAGATTTAGAAAGAAGCATTAATAGTACGATTGTGTATCAAACCCAGCAGCTCATAAACGAACAAGTTGGGAATATGCCGACAACAGTGGAAGAAATGCTAGGTTTATATGAAATTAAAAACAACCAGCGTCAAGTTTTAAGTCTTTCACTTTCCAATTACACCTACCATTATCATGCAGCCCATGGTATGACGTATATAAAGTCTTTAACGTTTGATCTGCAAAAGGGGAGGATTAGCGAACTTAAAGACCTATTTAGGCCCGGAAGTGACTATGTCCAAAGACTCTCGAGCTTAATTGATTATCAAATTAAACAGCGTAATATCCTGCTCCTCGATGGTTTCACAGCGATTCGTCCCGATCAAGACTTTTATATTGCGGATAAAGTTCTTGTTATCTATTTCCAGCTATATGAAATAACTCCTTATGTTTTTGGTTTCCCTATGTTTCCAATCTCCGTATTTGATTTACAGGATATCATTGATGAAAATGGCCCACTTGGACGAATGGCTGTTAATAATTAATCATCTACTCTTAAAACTCTTAAAATCCCTAAAATATAAAAATCACATTTTGGTTAGGAATGTAAATCGTATCATGAGTAAATGTGGTAAATCAGATCTTTTAAAAATGTAATGTAGGAGGTGTACGTGCATTGCATCTATCTTTCATGAGTCATGGAAAAATTGTTTTGTAGATATTACAAAACTGAAAGGAATTTTCGACCCGCCTCTCAACCTATATTCATTGCCCTATTCTAATTACATGAATGATATGCCCAAGTCGGAATACATCCTCCTGATAGAAACCGTATTTATTATGTTTAGTCACTTGGGTATTTTTCGAACTTCCCTTACACCTTTATGTTCTTTCAGCTTTTCCTACTCCGTTTGCCTCTTCCGAAAACCCGGAATACGTGTGCTTTCCAGTCTGCTGATATGGTTTATTATTGAATTGTAACATTCTCCTTTGATCGTTATGTTATTAAAAGCAATTTTATTGTTTAGTCACAGCCTGTTTCATATATTCAAATAATATTTAAACAAAGCGCATTTTATTTTGCAGCGTTTAATTTAATACTATTAGTTCCTAATTTCAAGGATCATTAATAAACCAGTTCAAAATGAACGGGTTTTTATTATAGAAAAATAAAGTGATCCTGTATATGGTTATTTGTGCTAGTTACCAACGCCTTGCTTTAAATAATAATAGAGCAACATTTTCTGCAAATAGGACAACAAATTTTATAGATTTAAAGTGGTAGTATTATTATGAAGATTCGAAAAGTTACAATTGGATTATAAGATTGGGGATGTTTTCGAAAGTCTATTAAAAATGTAAAGGAGGAAATGCTGTTGAGACATGTAAAAGGTAAAATGACTGTTCTTGTTGCAGCAATTTTATTAATGAGCACTTTACTTTCGGGAGGTGGACTATATCTCGCTGATGAATTAAGTATTGACAGTGTGTATTTTGTGGATGTCGAGCAACTTAAATATCCCGAAAATGCAACGATTCAGTCTCTTCCCGGTGAAAATCGTTATTTAGAAGTAAAAGGCACATTGATGGATGGTAATGAAACAGATCTTTCAGAAGCAAAAATTACCTTGGAAAGTAGTAATCCTGAGGTAGCGATAGTTGATTCAGAAGGAACTGTAAAAAGTATGGCAGACGGTGTAGCGAAAATTACAGCTGTTGTTATTTCTGGAGAGGTAAGAAAGTCTACCTCACTGTTCATTCAGGTAAGAAACCCGGAAAAATGGCTTGTGGATACAGCATTGTTGCATGACAAAATGACGATTGAAATCGGGGAGCCAGCCATATTGGGAGCTGGTGATACAATTCCTTCCATCCAACTGGACCCTCACGCGGAAGGATCCGTTACAGGCGAACTTATCCGTGATGGCATGGTAATTCAAAATCTAACTGAAACGAATCTTCTCGAAGGCAGTCAAGAGCAACTTACATTTTCAGGACAGGTTAAAGAATCAGGACATTACGAAATCCATTTAGAATTCAGTTTTAGTGGTCAACCTATTTTACATGATCGCTTTTATTTTACAGTTATTGATTCATCAGAAATCGGCGGCAATGAGAGCCAGGTAGTCTATTACGGAAAGGATAAGAAATTAGAATACGTTCCGGATTTTAAAGGAAATCAAATTCTTGACTTTTCAAACAGTGGCTATAAAGGCGGAGGAGTTAAAATCCCTAATATACAAGCTACAGTCGTCATTAAACCAGGAGAAGGGGACGATACAGCCAGAATTCAAGAGGCTATTGATCAAGTATCTGCGATGCCAATCTTGGATAATGCTTTCCGAGGCGCTGTCGTACTAGATAAAGGAACCTATGAGATTAGTGGTACGCTACAAATTCAAGCGAGTGGTGTTGTATTACGAGGAAAAGGACAGGCCAAAGATGACACCGTACTGCTAGCAACAGGAATTAAAAAGAGGAATATTTTAGAATTTAAAGGTTTGCCATTGGATCCGCTTGAAAATATAACAACTGATATTACGGAATTATTCGTTCCAGTCGGTTCACGTTCCTTTCATGTTGAGAATCCAAGTGCATTTCAGGTAGGCGATGAGATCATTGTTCGCAGATATGGGAACGAGCACTGGATTCATGAAATTGATATGGACCAAATTATACCACGTCCTGGGGCTGATCCTGACGGGACAGTACAATGGTCTCCGTTCAATTTGGATTTCGACCGTGTGATTACGGGTATTAAAGGAAGTATTGTTACTGTAGATGCTCCTTTGGCTAATTCTATTGAAGAGAGATGGGGTGGGGGAGAGATTATAAAATATGATGACTACCGCATCGAAAATGTTGGAGTGGAGAATCTTCGTGTCGACACCGAGTTCGATCCTAGTGTGACGAAAGAACAAGGTGGTGAAACCTACTATGCAGACGAAAACCATGCACAAACATTTGTAAAGATGGATAATGTAAAAAATGCATGGGTGCGTGATGTGATCGGACTACATTTATCGTATAGTCTTGTCGATGTTGGAAAAACCTCCAAGTGGGTTACGATTCAGGACACCAAATCGTTGGACATGGTTAGTGTTATTACGGGAAGTCGCAGGTACGCTTATAAATACGGTGGGCAATTGCTACTGGCCCAACGTGTATATGCTGAAACGGCAAGACATGCTTTTTTAGTTGATAGCCGCGTAGCTGGACCGAATGTCTTTCTTGACAGTGTGAGTGAAAAAAATTACACAACGAGTGAACCACATCACAGATGGTCAGTCGGTGGGCTTTTTGACAATGTAAAAGCACCTATTTCTATTCAGGACCGCGCGTGGTACGGAACTGGGCATGGCTGGTCTGGGGCAAATTATGTTGCGTGGAACACAGAAGGTGAACTTACGTTACAACAACCTCCGACGGCACAAAATTATTCCATTGGACATGTAGGTACCGTTAACTTAGGTGATTGGCCGCGTGAGGGTGATCTTCGTCCTCGTGAGCAAGGGTATTGGGAAAGCTATGGAAAGCATGTTAAGCCAAAAAGTTTATATTTACAGCAGCTTGAAGACCGGCTTGGCAAACAGGCTGTGAAAAATATAAAGAAAACTAAAGTAGGTGGTAAGAAACTAGATAATCCTACTACGAAGTAATTAGAACGATTCGGTTATACAGCTTATGATCAAGACCAACGATCATTTTTGGAGTAAAGTCATTTTTCTGAATTGGTATGGGCTAATGCCTACACTTTTTTTAAACAACTGGCAAAAGTATGAGAAATTGGTGAGCCCAACAGACTCACCAATTTCTTCTACAGACTGGTCGCTTGACTTTAACAACCAGCATGCCTCCTTAATTCTTCGTGCAGTTAAGTATTCTGTAATACTACTGTCAACGTGCTTCCGAAATAACGAAGATACGTATACCGGAGATAAATGGACGAATTCAGCAAGCGTTTTCAATTTAAAGTGTTCCATGTAATGCTGATCAATCCAATGCATGATTTGTTCGACAGTAGATGGCTGAGATTGTAAATTACCGATAACCTTTACCGATTCTTGCCATATAGG
The DNA here is from genome assembly GCF_038002605.1 of Bacillus sp. FSL K6-3431. Classification (NCBI taxonomy): domain Bacteria; kingdom Bacillati; phylum Bacillota; class Bacilli; order Caryophanales; family Bacillaceae; genus Bacillus; species Bacillus sp. FSL K6-3431. The sequence continues at coordinate 1,019,524 of NZ_JBBOCT010000001.1, read as the reverse complement.
CTTTATTACAGATAGCAAAGAGAGCATAAATAATGCTTGTTTTTCTAGAAGTTCGGTAGGCGACTCTTCTTCAGCATTTTTCTTATAGAGTTTTATGATAGTTTCTAGTTCTGTAAGTTTTTCACTTTTAAGGACAGGATTTATATTTTTATCGTAACACATGCTTTGAAGAAGCTCATAAAGAGATGGAAACTGAGACAGAAAACTTTCTAGTTGCCTTGGTTCAAAAACAATTAAAGAACGAACGTATGGTTGACTAGGAGAAGTCAATAATTGAATATGGTGTAATTGAAATGGTTTGATAATAACCAAAGTACCCTCATCAATATGGAAAATTTGCTGATCGATAATTACTTTTCCAATCCCCTTATGTATATACAATAGTTCCATACCCTGATGTGCATGATATACTTCTGTAAAAGTTTTCGTTCTATTTTGTTCCAAGCGAAGCTGGATAGGGTGTTCATTAAGCTTTAAATAATTTAATATCTTCATAACTTATAATACACCCCAAAAAAATAATAATTCCTACGAATTCAAATATTATCACAAAAAAGCTTTCTGTGCCTGCCTGTCATTCATTAATTGAAAAATGCCCACATTAGTTATAGGATGCGAAACTAGGCAGACAGCAGGAATCGAAAGCCTGTTGATGCGGAACAGCAATTTTGCGCTAAACCCATCGATCCACTGGATAAAAGTGGTTCATGGCAGTGATAGTTTTTAAGAAATCTATATGAAGCCATGCCAACCATTACATATATTCAAACGTATTAAGATTCAAATAGTTGGGTGGTATTTATAATGGTTAATAGTAAAATATACAGATTTTCCTAAGAAATCATGATCAAAAGGCACTCATTTACTTGGGTGTCTTGGTCTATGTACAAAATAAAAGAAGTGTTGATTGTGGCAGGCGAAAAGCCGTGTGAAGATAAAAATTAGACAAACTATAACATCTACTGTTTTAACTGTGGTTGTAATCACACACAATTTCATGAAAGAATTGCAAACGAAAAGCTAGATGCTGTCGATAAAAGGGGGAGATCATGACTAAACCACTGAGTTAGAAAATGAAACAGCTATTCCTGAAGTTTTATAAGGAAAGAAATCACTAAAAAAATAAGAGTTCTCTTTTGAATAGCTCCCTCGTGAAATACATATGAGTCTGTTTGCATTTGAAAAAATGATAGATGGCAATAAATCAGATTGAAAAATATTTTGGAATTAGCTACATCATTACAAAGCTTTTTATTCCTAAATGTAGACCTTTCGCAAATAACCTTTTTGTTTGTGAATGACTAGCTTCGAAAACATTGTTCCCCTTGAAGTTCATATCAAATTCTTGGGGAACCGTTTTAGTTATTCCCGAATTTGACAATGTATCCGTTTGCGTGTTTAATAGTTTTGGATCTCCAGCTGAATTGATTATTTGGACGTAGGGCATTTGAGATTCTATGTTGAAATGTTTTAAGAAAGCATAGAAATGAACATTCGAAAGGAAAATCTGCTTAATTACAAAGGGGGGATCATATGAATATAAGTTCTATAAATAAAGATAAAGGGACGTATACCTTATTAACTGTCTACTTATGGACGCTATCCTTTTTACGCCCCTATTTACTAACTCTCTGTCTTCTTGTTTTATGTGGATTAATCATTACGGGAGTTGAACTTGCCATTCCTAAGTTCATTCAATATTTTATTGATCATATTTTAGCTGAGCAGCAAGCAAATCAATTCATTATTTTAATTTGGGTAATTGTAGGTCTTGTTGTCATGATGTTATTATTTTCAGCCCTCCGTAATTTGGTCCAACGCTCTATGCAAGAGAAAGCTTCTCGTGATATACAGATTTCAATTTATTCACATTTGCGAAAACTCGGCTTTGCTTACTTTGAAAAGCATCCTGTTGGTGAGAGCTTGGCTTTAATGAATACAGAGGTTGCGGCTTTACAAAATTTGTATCGTCAATTATTCCCTTGGATGATAAATGGATTTATATTTTCTATTTGCTCCATATTTTTAATGGCAATGATTAGTTTAAGATTAAGCCTTATCCTCATCCCGAGTTTTTTCCTTTATTATCTATTTGGACCATACTTTGAGAAAAAAGCATCTATTTATGGAAGAAAGATGGCTGATGATCGTGTGCGGTTCAATCAAAAAGTATATGAAAGCATTGTTTCAATCAGTGATCTTCGTGCCAATTCAGCCGAGGCATGGGATCTTCAGGGTGTGGAGACCCAACATAAAAAGTTGAACGAGGCAATGATAAAAACATATTGGTTTGCTTATTGGAGAGGCACCAATCGACGAATGTCTTATTATATCGGGGGAGTTGCTATCATTATTTATGGCGTGTATCTCTCGCAAGCTGGGGAATTACCGACAGGGGCGTTTATAGCTTTTCTCCTTTATTATTTTCAAACGATGCATATCATCACATCTGTTGTCACATCCATTACTGAACAAAAAGTGCTTATGAGTCAAGCAGAAAAACTTTATCGATTTTTACAAATACCATCTGTTGTTGAAGAAGCAAAAGAAATAGAAAGACTAGAAGTGGCACAGGGTAACATTTCGTTCGAAGGTGTTTCTTTTAGTTATCCAGATGGACAAAATGTATTAAATAAATTTAATTTATGCATAAAGGCAGGACAAAAAGTGGCATTAGTAGGGAAGAGTGGAAATGGTAAATCGACGATATTAAAGCTTTTTGGTCGTTTTTATGATCCTACTGAAGGGAAAATTTTATTAGATGGTAAGCCAATTGAAAAGCTATCATTTGAGGATTTAAGAGGAAATCTAGGCTTTGTATTTCAAGAAACCTACCTATTTGGAGCAAGTGTGCGCGACAACATCTTGTTTGGTAGACCAGATGCAACAGAGCAAGAGGTGGTAGATGCAGCCCAAGCTGCCTATGCACATGAATTTATTAGTGAATTACCTCAAGGATATGACACATTACTTGGAGAACGAGGTGTTAGGCTATCCGGAGGTCAAAAGCAGCGAATTTCAATTGCGAGAATGTTTATTAAAAATCCCCCCGTTATCCTACTGGATGAAGCAACTGCGTCTTTAGATACGATTAGTGAAAAAGAAGTTCAGGTGGCGCTCCATAGGCTTATGCAAGGGAGGACAACGATTACTGTTGCTCATCGGTTATCAACGATCAGGGACTATGACAATATTGTAATGGTTGAGGATGGTCGTGTGTGTGAATGTGGAAAGTTTGATGAATTGATGGACCAACAGGGAGCCTTTTATCAATTGGCAGCTGGAAAAACGTTAGAAGGTGCTTAAGATGAAAAATAATTTTAAATGGTTAATAACATATGTGTCACCAGTCAAAGGAATGGTGACTTTAGCGACGATCCTTATGGTTGCAGAATCTTATGCTTTTTTAGCAACAATTGGACTACAGCAAACATTGATAGATGATGTCCTCATTGCCAATAATTATGATAATTTAAAACATGTCTTATATCTTATCATCACAGCTTTTATCGCATATTCCTTTTTATTTACGTTCGGGCCGCATATCATTCATAAAACAACTGCCGCAATTACTGAACATTAGGTCGAAATTTTATGCGTTATATGTATCAGATTCCAACTTCCTCCCTATACAAGGAACGAACAGGTTCCTATGTTCACTATGTGATTCATGATATCGGGACTGTTGGTGGGATGATTGGAAGCGATGTGCCTAGAGGCTTGCAGCAGCTGGGTGCAGCCATTGTTTTATTCTATATTGTGGGTTTTAATAGTGCAGTTATTTTAATATTCAGTCTTGTTTGCTGTTTCATCTATGTTTTATTAGGTCGTTTTTTTTCAAGAAGATTAAAAGCAAATGCGAAACTTGTTCAGGAAGCGCGGTCCAACTTAGTTGTCCACATAGAGGAAGGCATTTCCTCGACAAGAGAAGTAATTGCTTATCATCGTATGAAATGGGAAAAAGCTATATATGAAAGGTTTTTTAAGAAATATTTTGATGCGGTCATAAAAGAAGGAAAACTAATAAATTTGCAATTAATAAGCAGTGAACCGATAAAGTGGGCGTTAACCATCTTTATCCTTGGGTATGGAGGATCTCTGGTTTTACAAAACAAAATGTCTATTGGAGCATTTATCATTTTGTATCAATTTAGTAACCAATTAGTCTCGACTTTTCAAAATCTTTTTAACATGGTGATGGGGTTTTCAGGGAAAATGGCGAGTTTGGATCGTGTTCGGAATGTAATGGATGCCCCGACATGGACGAACGGTAATAAGAAAATCGGCTCTGTTGTAAATACGCTGCAATTTAGGGATGTTCATTTCACATACGGTCAAGAGACAAATGATATCATTTCAAATTTGAATTTCGATATACCAATCGGTAAAAAGGTAGCTATCGTTGGAACGAGTGGTGGTGGTAAGTCTACAATCGCTCAACTTCTTATGCGTTTTTATGAACCTGTGAGTGGGGATATTCTAATCAATGGGAAAACACTTTCTGATGTCAATCGTGCGGATTGGTCAAGCAGGGTTGCGATTGTTTTTCAAGATCCGTATCTTTTCCCGGATACAGTAAGAAACAATATCCTTATGGGAAAGGAAAATGTAGCAGAATCACATCTGTATCATGTTTGTCAGTGTGCAGATATCCACGACTTTATCTTATCTTTATCTAATGGATATGACACGATTGTTGGAGAACGAGGCATTACTCTTTCTGGTGGTCAACGACAGCGCATCTCCATAGCTAGAGCGTTAATTAGAAATCCGGAAATTCTTATCCTGGACGAGGCTACTTCCGCGCTCGATTTAATAACGGAGAGAGTGATACAAGATAATATTGATCACTACAGAAAAGATAAAACAACGATTATCATTGCACATAGATTGTCAACGATTCAAAACTCAGACTGTATTTTTGTTCTTAACCGGGGACGACTTATTGAACAAGGGACCCATGCTGAACTAATGGTAAAAGGAAACGTATATAAAGACTTGATCCATATGGAGGAACAGACCTCACTGAAAGTTATGGTCTAAAAAGGTAGACTATGTTGAGTATTAAATAGGGGGTGTTCAAATATTACAAAGTATTTTAAGAGCCATGTTGTTGTTTTCAAGTTCGGCTTCATCTTTCAAGGTCATCCGAGCTATGAATTTCTCATTATATAAATGTTTATTTTCATAACATCACCTTATTTTAATATATAGTGCCAGGTTCTGAGATAATTCTATATTGTCTTAGAACCTGGCACACTCTTTCAAATCGCTCCATAAATAACTGAGCGTAATCTCGGTTGATGGTAAGCTTCGAAGTTAGGCATCATTTGCTGCATATAAACAGCGGACAATTTTTCCTTTGGATCTATTAAAACCCAGGTGCCTAATAATCCTGACCATCCAAACTCACCGACTGAACTATTAATTCCGCCTAATGCTGGATCAACCATCACTCGGACTCCTAAACCGTACCCGTATCCTGAGAGGTAATTCCAACTGAAGTTTTGGTTATTAGATGTTGTTAGGTGATTCGTTGCCATAAGTTCAATCGTTTTCCGTCCTATGAGTCGTTCCCCATCCAATTCCCCACCATTCGCTAACATATGTGCAAACCGACTATAATCACTTAAAGTGGATAGCAATCCTCCACCACCACTTTCAAATATTGCATTAGGTTGAATATGTACGCCCATTTCCGTATTCTTTGTTAAGCCGCCAACGTCATCACGAGTGTAAAAGCTACAAAGGCGATCTTGCTTATCCTCAGGTATGCGAAAGAACGTATCGTTCATATCTAGAGGATCGAAAATCTCATCTTTCAAAAATTGTCCAAAAGTCTTTCCGGATATCACTTCAATTAGTACTCCTAGCACATCATGACTCAGACCATAATGCCATTGTGTTCCTGGGTCAAAAGCTAAAGGAATAGAAGCTAATGATTTGGACATCGTTCTTATAGTCATTTTTCCACCGAGTTCGTTATTCTGTTCCAATATCTCCATAGCTTTTGCAACGTGGCGTTCTGTTTCGTTTGCGTCTCCGGGATACGTTAGACCAGAGGTCATCGTAAAAAGATCTTTTACGGTAATGGACCTTGTAGCGGGTGAAATGTATTTTTCACCACAATCATTTATTCGATAAACTTGTGGGTCTTTGAACTCTGGTAAATATTCCTCTAGAGGATCATTTAGTAAAAATAATCCCCTCTCATACAACATTAGCGCAGCAGTACATGTGACGACTTTTGTCATTGAGTAAATACGATAAATCGTATCAGATGTAATCGCCTTTTTCGTGTCGGTGTCTGCTAACCCAACAAAATCTTCAAATACTTTTTTTCCTTGATGTATGACAGAACATGCACATCCTGCTGGACCGTTTTCTACGAAGTCGCTTAATAATGGTTGTAGTTTTAATTGTAGTGGATTCAAGTTCTTCGCTCTCCTTCTTAAAACATTTTTTTAAAATTGTATTATTACAATTTCCTTTTCATACATCTAAAGTCCTTTAATTATAGAAAAGTTAATAAAATCTTGTATATTTTGCTACCTTTGGACATTGTGCATTATTTGGATAATTCGACCTATTTAAGCGAGTTGAAATATAAGGTATAGTATGAAACCGTAAGAGGCCGATCAATTTTTCGCCATCAAAGCTAAGAAATGCTTATCAAGTCCATGTATCGGAGTGATGAAGTATGGCAAGTGCGATCGAGAATATAAGATTAATAATAAGGGAGAAGTTAGAGCATATCTATCAATTTTGGCAAGAATGGATTCAAAAGCATCCTATGATTATACGCATTTATACTATCTTTTCCTGGGTTTCTTTGATTGTCTTCATTTTAAGTTTGATTTTCATGGAGGACTCCCGGAAAGTTTTCATTCAGTTTTTTTGGTCGTTTTATGTAATTTTTCAGTTTTGGCTGTTATGTCGCAGTAAAACAATATCTTGGAAACAATACACTTATTTTTTTCTAGCAGGCGCTTGGTTAATAGTACCGCTGAATTCAGTCATTGTGATTTCGATTACTTCTATTTTTGGAGGACAGACCTCTGATGTGTGGAGTCAAGCTTTTTTAACACCTATTGTAGAAGAAATATCCAAATTAATTCCGCTTGGCGTCTACCTTTTGTTATCACGTCGAGCATCATCTTTAAGCTTAAGTGATTATGCTCTAATCGGGGCGGCATCAGGAGCTGGTTTTCAATTTTTAGAGGAAGTGACGCGTCGATTAATCACAGGGGGAAATTATGGAGTTACTTTTCTCGGGGGCAAGGTTCTTCATTGGGATATATCCACATTGTTTCCTGGCTATTTTGAGGAGAGTTTTTTACCTACAAGAATGACCTCGGGGCATGCTTTATTGACAGCTTTAATTGCATTAGGGATTGGAATGGCCTTGAGATATAGAGATAAATGGAAGAATTATGTCTTCATTTTTCCCTATTTACTTTTATTCCTTGCCATTTTTGATCATGTAATGTGGAATGCTAGTTATCAAGCACCAAAATGGCTTAGCGCAATTCATGAATTGCTAGGAAGTGGTTACTCCGAAAAACCACTTTTCCTAATTATGCTTATTACTGCTTTATGTATTGATTATTGGGAATTGAATCGTATACGAGAGAAAATTCCAAAATTAGAATCGGAAAAAGTGATAAATCCTATTACCGAATGTTGGAATCTGATTGTTGCACTTATAAAGGATAGACAGCGATACGGCTATTTACTGTATTTTTATCGGGAACGAAGAGAACTTGGTTATACAATAATGCATGGAAATATGGAAGCAAAGAGGCGTCTCCCAGTATTAAAGACAAATGTTCAGAAATACTTCCAAATGTTAACCCTTATTACAGTAACCGTTTTGATCGCCTTTATTATTTTAGGATGGGATAGTTTATACAGTGGTCAGGGCGAGGATGCTTGTTTTGCCTGTTTATTTGATAGTTTGCAAAACTGGTGGGATGGCCTATCGGGATGGGAAAAAGGAGCCATTATTGCGGGTGCATTTGCCTTATCAGTTCCATTTCTCGGGGTTTGGTCAGCTGTTGGTGCTGTCTCTATGGGCATGGGCGTTATAGCTAGCGGCCAACAAATAGCAGACATAATAAGGAACCCAAAAAAGTTATTGACACCTGAATATGCAGCTGCAGCTGTCTTTACGATCGGGTTTAGTCGATTTCCACTCGGGAAAATTGGTGCGGGAAGAGTATTGAATACAGCAAAGGGATTTACAAGGCATGAATTTACAACTGTAGGTGGACTAACATACCGAACGACGCATGGAACTAACGGCGAGCTACGATCTGTTTTCGCTAAAATAGAAAAGAGCCATCTTGGAACAGGGACTAATACTAATGCTGCTTCCAGAAGATATGCTAGGACACTTGGAAATCAGACAGACGATGCAGGTCATGGAATTGGTAATAATCTTGGAGGTATTGGATCAAGGAACTCTGGAAATATTTTTCCTCAAAGCTTAAACATCAACAGGGGAAGATTTAGGCAATTTGAAGGATTAGTTGCAGACGAAGTTCGTGCAGGTAAAGATGTTTTTGTTCGTGTTACACCTAAATATACTACCGGTTCAACAAGACCGTATGAAGTTCTATATCAAGTAAGGATCGATGGGGATACAATCTCAAGGGTTTTTCCAAATCCATAAATTACATTGAACAAATTGGAAGATTATTTTGCCAGAGTTTAATGATATTAGTATTTATTATTTTCAGTAGATATTAAGAACAGGTAAACTAGACTAAAATGCTGTACTGGAGATGAATATAATGGAATCTAGTTATTTATTAAAGTTAGACCAGTCTAATCAAAAACAAAATGAAAGTGATTTATCTTTTATTGGTGGTCAACCATGCATACCACCTTCAATAGAAATGCCAGTCTGTGAATTATGCGGCGCAGAACAAACCTTCTTTTTCCAGGTAGCATTCCCAGAGGGCCATGTTTGGCAAGGTCTCTCGATGGCAGTGTTTGCATGTACTTCTTGTGCTCATGAAGAGTATCTTATTCCTGAAATGCTTCAAGGTGCACTACCCAACGCGGACATTCCGGAAGGCTTTCTAGACTCATATCAACGAAATTTTAAAATTATTTTTTTTGATACAAATAAAGGGATAAATAGAAACGATTACAAGGAGAAAGTTCAATTTAAATGCTGGGATCTAATATCTACTAATGGTACGAGTAAAGGTGAAAATAAAATAGGTGGCCAACCGAACTGGCTACTGGATAATGAAACACCAGGTACATATAAAGAGACTGTTCCAATGTTTTTTTTAATGCAATTAATGGAGGATTTTACATTCGATATTGTACAGGATGCCCCACCACAAATAATAATTGGTCTAAGAGGCAATCAAGAGCCATCGAAACACCGATATTATGAACTTTTTCTCGCAAATAACTTATATTTTTTTGGTACGGAAGCACGACCGGAACCACTTGTTTATATACTTACACAAGTTTAAAATAATACCGATAAAGACAAATACCTAACTGTATATAGGGTGTATAAGGCTGCCAAAATTCATTGGCGGCCTTATATCGTTAACTAAAAAAAGAATAATTCTAAAGTTTTCGGAAGAAAAAGTCTTTTTAAAAATCCTCATGGTCCAAATCAAATCACTAATAGATAGCTACATATTTTCTGCAGATTCTACTGTATGCTTCATCAACATTGCAATAGTAACAGGACCTACACCACCAGGTACAGGAGTTATTGCACTTGCTACTTCATAACAGGATTCGTAATCTATATCTCCTATATTCCCTTTATTATAACCAGCGTCTAATATAATGGAATCCTTTTTCAACCATTTACCGTGTATGTATGTAGGTTTTCCAACCGCTGCTACGACTATATCAGCTTGTTTTAACAGTTGTGGTAAATTGGTTGTTTTTGAATGACATGTGGTAACAGTCGCATTTTCATTTAGAAGTAATGCAGATACGGGTTTACCTAAGATTGGACTTCTTCCAACTACAACAGCATGTTTACCCTCAATTGGTATTTGGTAATATTTTAAAAGTTTCATAATTGCTGCTGGTGTGCAGGAAGGATACATACCAAAACCTAATGCTGTCTGTCCGTATCCTGTGCTTGTCACGCCATCCACATCTTTTCTAATGCCAATTGATTCAAAAGCTAAACGTTCGTCAATATGTGATGGTACAGGATGTTGCAAAAGGATACCATGAACTGTTTCATCTTGATTTAGTTTAGCGATAGCTTCTAATAATTCATTTGTCTCAATCGATTCAGGCAAATGGATACGGATAGATTTCATACCTAATCTTTCACAAGCATTTCCTTTCATTTTTACATATATTTCTGAAGAAGGATTATTACCGACAAGAATCGTTGCGAGACATGGAATGATACCATTATCTTTTAATGATCCAATTCGTAGCTCTAAGTTATCCTTTATTTCTTGCGCTACAAGATTTCCATCCAAAATAATTTTGCTCATCACAAACTCCTCCTAAAAGTGTAATAAAAAAGAGACAAGGAAAAATATCCTTATCTCTGCCCAGACGACTCGACAATATTACACACAGCTCCCTTGTGGTTATTTCCACAAATGTCGTCAGTTACTGCGCCGTTTTAATACTTAATGAGAAGCATAACATGAGAGAAATAATTGTCAATAAGCATTTATTTAACTATGAATTACTGAAATATAGTTTGAATTTCTAGGTACGATAACATATCAATTTTCTTCATTCGCAAGGTTAGAAAGTAAGAAGTATATTATTTTTTCTAAGTAGTTGGTAAATTGCTTGTATCCACCTAAAAAAATAGAATAAATGGCAATTAGTAATTGAGGTACCATAGGAACAACTAGCCCTCATCGTCGGCTTGATTCTGCATTGGTCGGGAAAAGTTTACAGAAATGTATCAAATAACTAATATTTTTATGCCACAATTAAAGGGTTAAAGAACACTTTAATTGAAATACTTAATACACGTTTATTAAGTATGTGTAATAGTTCCATGACTAGGGAGGAGGAGTTGTTATATGATTTATTTATTTCGTTATAATTGGCAAGTACGTGAGGAGTGGTTCCATTTATGTGAACAGATCTCACATGAGGAACTTATGGCTTCAAGAACGGGTGGTTTGGGAAGTATTTCAAAGACTTTATTCCACGTTGTAGATATAGAACAGAGCTGGATTAACGGATTGTGTGGAAAACCAGAATATCACCATGAATATAGTGATTATTCCTCCTTAAATGAAATAAAAAAATTGTCCGCACAATGTCGGCCAAGCATTGAAAAAGTCATTCTGGGATGGAATCCTGAAAAGGACACTCAATTAATTTTTGGTTTTACCTATGGGGAGGTCATTCGCCATATAATTGCTCATGAAATTCATCATATAGGGCAGCTTTCTATCTGGGCGAGAGAATTAGGTATTGAACCAGTTTCAGCAAATCTAATTTTAAGAGGTTTGTATAATGAATAAATCTACATGGAGGATAAGCGTTTGTTATTTCTAATCTATATGTAGGATCTATTTAAATGTATAGAATTAGAAGCTGAATGAAAAAGTGGTTCACTCTATAAGAAGAGAAAATAGACTAAGAGACTCAAAAAGCCGCTAGAAATTAACGTCTAGCGGAAATACCTCTAATAAAGTTAAATAATATACGGATTTGCCCATCGTTTCTACTTTTGACGGCTGCAATTAATGACGCGCCCGTAAATTTGTGCATGAAAAAATCAAGAAGTAAATGCACGGAAAGTGACTGTGAAAATTAAATATTCTCTAACTAATTCGATAATTAATCCGCCCTTATTAATCCTCAAACTCACCTATCTATATGATAAATCAGACTTCAAGTTCGGTGTTTTGCCAAAAATTCCGATGAATGTTTTTGAAATTTCATTCATTTGACCGATGGACCCATGATGAAAATACCATTTGATTAAAAATTCCAAAAACTATTTGAATCCTCATTTTAATTAATGTAACATGAGATTCAGTTCTAGTCATATTTTAATAAAACTGCAAGGGAGGAAATATTTGTGAAAATTGAGAGCGTTGTCAAAGATGAGCTAAACTATCAAAGCGCGGGATACAATGAACAGATCAAAACCTCAGGTGTTAATTTTGAACAAGTGAGTGAGAGTACACAATTCAAAACGTTAATGAAAAAAAAGAAAAAGTTCCTTATACCTTGGACGTTGTTTTTTCTTGTCTTTTATTTTACCTTACCTATTTTGACTTCTTATACAAACGTTTTGAACACTCCCGCAATCGGTGATATATCATGGGTTTGGATTTATGCGATGGCACAATTTGTTATGACATGGATTCTTTGTACCATTTATGTGAGGAAGTTTTATTCTTTTGATAAAGACGCTGAAGAAATAATTGAAGTTCATATGGGAAGAAGAGGTGATTCCATTTGAGTGGTACAGTGATCACTTTATTCCTTATCATCGTAATAGCAACCTTGTTCATTACTTATTTCGCCGCAAAGCGTACACAGACAACAGGTGATTTTTATACAGCTGGGGGAGGGCTGACTGGCTGGCAGAACGGTCTAGCTATTGCTGGAGACTATTTATCGGCTGCCTCATTTCTTGGTATTGCGGGGGCTATCGCTCTTTATGGGTTTGATGGTTTCTTTTACAGTATTGGTTTCCTGATTGCTTATCTGGTCGTATTATTCCTCGTTGCTGAACCGTTAAGAAACCTAGGGAAATATACGCTTGCAGATATGATTCATTCCAGATTCGATGCAAAGAAAGTGCGTGGAATGGCGGCGTTAAGCACAATTACAATTGTCATTTTTTATATGATTGCTCAGCTTGTTGGGGCAGGTGCATTAATTCAATTATTATTTGGAATCGACTATTGGATTGCTGTTCTTATTGTTGGTGTTATGATGACTGTTTACGTGTTATTCGGTGGAATGACTGCTACAAGTTGGGTGCAGATCATTAAAGCAGTTCTTCTTATGCTCGGCACAATCATTATTGCATTTCTTGTTTTTGCGAAGTTTAACTTCAGCATTTTACATATGTTTGAAGAAGTGAAGACTGTTACTGTTCACGGATCTGATTACTTGAAACCAGGATTGCAGTATACTGTTCCGGTCGATACCTTGTCACTCATGTTAGCACTTGTTTTGGGAACGGCGGGATTACCGCATATTCTTATGCGTTTTTTTACTGTCAAAGACGCTAAAACCGCAAGAAGTTCAGTTGTCATAGCGACATGGATTGTTGGTATCTTTTACGTTTTGACCGTTTTTCTTGGTTTCGGAGCAGCAGCATTCGTTGGTTTTGATGCCATCAAAGCAGCGAATCCTGCAGGGAATATGGCGGCTCCATTGCTTGCACAGGCGCTTGGTGGAGATTTTCTCATGTCATTCGTTTCCGCAGTGGCATTCGCTACGATTTTGGCAGTCGTTGCAGGACTTGTCTTGACGGGAGCATCTGCTTTTGCACATGATGTTTACGGGCAGATCATTAAAAAAGGAAAAGTGAATGACAAAGAGCAGATGCTTGCAGCGCGTTATGCCTCTTTGAGTGTATCCATCTTTTCAATATTATTGGCGCTATTTGCTCAGACTATGAATGTGGCATTCCTTGTATCACTTGCCTTTTGCGTTGCCGCTAGTGCTAACTTACCTGTCATTTTATACACAATCTACTGGAAGAAATTCAACACGACAGGAGCACTAACAGCAATGGCAGCCGGGTTGATTTCAGCCCTCGTCCTTGTTGCGTTGAGTCCTAACGTATTTTCACCAGTAGCTGGTGCAGCAATATTTGTCGGCGAACCACTTTTCCCTTTAACAAACCCAGCACTCGTATCCGTTCCATTAGGATTTATTGGTGGATATGTCGGAACGCTTCTCTCAAAAGAAGTGGACGAAAAACGATATTCAGAAGTAACGGTGAGAGCGAATACAGGTTATAGGGACTAAATCCGGATTCAAAATAAATTACACAGTAAAGTGGTGATAACGAAAGGAGATCCGATGCCTTTACTTAAACAAAACAACAGTAAAATTTACTATGAAGTTGTAGGAGAAGGTGAAACAATTGTTTTTACCCACGGTGCTTCTTGGGATCATGCACAATGGGAGCCCCAAATAAGGTATTTTTCAAAAGGTTATCAAACGATTGCTTGGGATGTGCGAGGGCATGGGAAGTCTACATTACCTGCTGGAAAAGTGGACTCTAATGATTTTTCAAAGGATTTGATCACTTTATTAGACCATTTAGATGTAGAAAAAGCACATTTATGTGGATTATCTATGGGTGGGCATATATCGCTTCAAACAGCTGCTCGTTATCCAGAAAGGGTAAGCTCTTTAATATTAATAGGAACTCCGTTTACTAATACGTTTAATCGATTTGAAAAGTTTTTTATGCCGATAAACAGATTGTCGAATCGCTTTATTTCTATGAAGACCTTGGGCAAATGGCAAGGTAGAGCATTATCAAAGTTTAATTCTAACAATAAACAATATATTGAAGAGGTAGTTTCTAGGATGCCCCATGAGGTATGGCTTCGTTTATGGGATACAATTTCTCGAATGGAAAGTGAGCAACAATTACAAAATATTGAATGCCCTACCCTGATTATGCAAGGTGAAAACGATACAATGATAAGCAGACAGCAAGAAGTTATGCATGACAAAATAAAAAATTCAGAGCTGAAAATTATTAAACAAGCACATCATGCGACAAATCTTGATCAACCAGAAGAAGTAAATAGATACATGCATGATTTTATAAAAAAATAAGTAAAACCGCCAATGGGTTATAAAAGTATAATATAAGAACAAAAAGAGGGACTGTACATTACTAGGATGCGTTTACAGTCCAATGAAATGTACCATATAAATTTTACAAAATAGGTAAGGGTTAATCTAACACTAGAACAAAAACCAATTTCAATGGTCGCGGAATCTTAACATTTTTTTCATAAGGAAGAGGGAAGGGAGTGTGTTCTCATAACACCACATGAATGAATTTGAATATGAAAATGTTAGAGATGTTAAAGATTAATTCTACTTTGGCATCTTTTTTTGTAATTTCTATGATAACGATCAAATGTATATTATAGTAAACTCTCCTTCGTTAGTAACTGAGACTCCTACATCTGTGTTGATGCAAAATATGACCAACATTTCGCTTAAATTATGTGTTGCTAGTCTAGCCTCCCGGTAATAAACGCAGTTTCTTTTTCCTTTAATATTCCAGAATTTCTTTATTTGTGTTCTCCATTTCACTGCACTGACTGTCTATTATGAATTTTATCAAATACTTTTTTGAATTGAATTTATGGTTTTAACAAATATATATGGAAACTATATGTCTGAAAGGTTGACCTATCTATTGTGGTAGCAAAAATACGGAGGTAGTGAACAATAGAGCGTCAAAGCAGCAGGTATGTAATAATTTCAGGTTACTGTTTTTGACAAATGGAAGTGCCTTATCAAGTGCCTTCCAAAAATCTCGATAATAATATCTATTATTCTTTATTCCATATCTTAGTAGATTTGTAGCGATAAATGCCCTCTATAAACTTATATAGAGGTTTTTTGTATGAAAGAAAAGATCATCAACTCTAGCAAAAATTTTATTGAAAATTACTCATAGTCTATTATTTGTTTCATATAAATGAATAATAACTACATTCACACTAAGGATTGAAGCCGATGCTAAAAATTGCTGCAAGATCTATGCTATCCATCATAGCTATTTTCTGTTTAATATCCATCATAGCTTTTTCCAGTTTGAAAATAAGTTACTTATCATTCATAGGGAACGATGATTCAAGAACGATGTCATTTCTATATATTATGTCACTTGAAAATCATTCACTCCAATCTGTTTTGCCGTATTCACAGAAACGGTCTCTTGGTAAGGATGCATTGGCATTACTGACGAATATTAATTTGAATGATATGAAGACATTTCTGATTAGTGAAATCCCAGGTTTATATGCAGCTAGTCCTAAAATACTTATAGCAGGAGAAGGGACAGATTTTACTAATTTGCCGATTGAGTCGCCCCCTCCAGCAGATTTTGGTAAAGAAGAGAAAAGTGAAACAAAAGTGGAGGAGCCAAAGGAAGAAGCAAAGAATCAAACAAAGGACTTTACAGCTTATATTTATCATTCACATACTCGGGAATCATATTTGCCAATGTTACAAGGGGATCAAGCATCAGATAAAGAAAAAAATGTGACATTACTAGGAAAAAGACTAGGTCAAAAATTAGAAGAAAAAGGAATAAAGACTTTAGTAGACACAACGGATGTAGAAGGAATACTTAAACAAAGGAACATGAAGTACTATCAGTCATATTCAGTATCACGTGAACTAGT
Source organism: Bacillus sp. FSL K6-3431 (assembly GCF_038002605.1). NCBI lineage: Bacteria > Bacillati > Bacillota > Bacilli > Caryophanales > Bacillaceae > Bacillus > Bacillus sp. FSL K6-3431. Next base: position 1,003,139 of record NZ_JBBOCT010000001.1, on the reverse strand, counting down.
TACAGAAGCGATGAATCAAAATAAAAAAGTTGAACTTATTTTCGATATTCATCGGGATTCACAAAGAAAGGATGTTACAACTGCCACAATTAACGGTCAGAAGTTTGCAAAACTCTTTTTTGTTGTAGGGTTAGGGCATCCAAACTATGAAAAAAATCTAAAGTTTGCTGGTAAGCTTCACAACATGATAAAAGCAAAATATCCAAATCTTTCAAGAGGAGTGTATGAAAAACCCAGAGATAATTTTAACAATGGAATCTATAATCAAGATTTAGCTGGTAAATCTTTGGTGATAGAAATCGGTGGTATTGATAATAATCTTGAAGAATTAAATCGCACAGTAGATGTGCTTGCAGAAATCGTAAGTGAATATTACTGGGAGGATTCAGTAGAAGCAAGTAAAACAAAATAAAGCCTTGACATCTTAATTGATGCAAAGGCTCCGTTAGCTTTTTAATGAATAACTTGGCGATACAAACCAATTACTTTTCCAAGAATAGAAACTTCATGTAAAATAATCGGCTCCATATTGGAATTCTCTGGTTGCAGTCGGAAATAGTCTTTTTCTTTAAAAAATCTTTTTACTGTTGCTTCATTTTCTTCTGTCATTGCAACAACGATTTCTCCATTATTAGCTGTTTGTTGTTGTCGAACAATCACATAGTCGCCATTTAATATCCCAGCTTCGATCATACTTTCGCCGACAATTTCTAGCATAAACACATGTTCATCAGTAGGCACCAATTGTTCTGGAAGTGGAAAATATTCTTCAATATTTTCGATTGCAGAAATAGGTAAACCTGCAGTAACTTTACCTACAAGAGGGACATTAACCGTATTTTGACGTGGAATATGATCTTCATCTATTTTGAGAATCTCTATTGCACGGGGCTTAGTCGGATCTCTTCTAATGAAGCCTTTGCTTTCAAGCCTGGATAAATGTCCATGAACTGTAGAGCTTGAAGCAAGTCCGACTGCCTCACCGATTTCACGAACAGATGGTGGATATCCTTTTGATTTAACCTCTAATTTAATGAAGTCTAAAATATCCTGTTGTCGTTTTGATATTTTCAACATTATTTTCACGCTCCATTTTTTATATATATTTTAACTGTATTATATCACGGAAAATGCCCGCATACAAACATAAGTTCGAAAAAGTGTTGACTTCAAACATGTGTTCGATTTATACTAATGTTAACAAACAGAACAAACATTCGAAAGAGGGATATAGGATGAATTATATATGGAAAAAGTATTCTTTTGCTATAATCTTATTTATTTTAACTTTTGTGATGGGAATCTATGTTATTTTTAGTTCAAATAGTAATACAAATGAGTATGTTATCATTACTGTTCAAGATGGAGAATCACTATGGTCAATTTCTGAGAGATACGCTCATAATTTAGGTGTGACCACTTCAGAATTTGTTAATATGTTAGAAGAGAAGAATGAATTAAAACATAAGTTAATAAAAAGTGGAGAGCAGTTAAAGGTGCCAACACCAAATGAAAAATTAGATAACTTAGATAATCATGAAAGACAATTTGTTATTCAAACAGAATAAGGATGTGGAACAAAAGTGAAAGCAATTATTTATTGCCGCGTTAGTACAGAGAAAGAAACACAGGAAACATCCCTAATAAGGCAAGAGGAAGAACTTTTGGAAGCGGCGAATAAATGGAATTTAGAAGTCGATTCAGTTATTTGCGATCGGTTTAGCGGCTACGAGTTAGATCGACCGGGCGTATTGATAATGTTGGAAAAAATTCAAAAAGAAAATATCGATGCGATTCTTATCCAAGATGAAACAAGACTTGGTAGAGGGAATGCAAGAATCGCATTGTTACATTGCTTAATGAAGGCAGGCGTGAAATTATATAGTTTTTCTCACCATGGTGAACTTGAGATTTCTGAAACAGATTCAATGGTTCTTGACATAATAAGTATGGTTGAAGAGCATCAGCGAAAGCTCCATAATTTTAAAATTAAAAAGGGAATGAAGCGTGCGATAGCACGGGGATACCGCCCTGAAAAAAATTTAAAAAACAAAGGAAATGTTGAGGGGAGAGATCGAAAGGATGTCCCCTTGGAGGAAATAATTCGCTTCCGAAAAAATGGTCTTACGTTTGCAGAAATCGCGGCGACGATGAGAGGTTTTGGATATGATGTATCTAAAGCTACCGTACATAGAAGATTTCAAGAGTATACGCTTGAAACAGAACAGATTGGAAATACAAATAGTTCATGAGAAGATAGATGATTTGATGTCTGTCTTCTTTTTTAGTATATTTGTTTTAATTAATGACATATCGATTGGGTTTGGCTCTTGACCAAATGTAATCGTAAAAGGAGTTTTAAAGATGTTGCCAAAAGAAAAACTGGCTAGAATTAATGAGCTAGCCAAAAAAGCAAAAACACAAAAGTTAACATCCTCTGAGGCGAAAGAACAATCAAAGTTAAGGGCAGAATATTTGAAAACCTTTCGTGCTTCCATGACACAAACAATTGAAAATGTACGTGTATATGATGCGAATGGCGAAGATGTAACTCCAGATAAAGTGAAAAAGTTACAGGGAATAAAGAAATTACACTAAACCGGAATTCCCGGTTTTTTTTGTAAGGCTATAAGTGGTGTTTATAGATACGAGATTGGTAAGAAATTCTTATCTTTGTCTGGATTCAAGATGTCTACACAGCGATATTCATGGTAAAAGTCTGAAATAACATATACCAACATCGTTTATTAACAACTTTCTTATCTGTACTAGAAGAACAAAAAATACTGAAGTGAGTCACAATGAAATGGAGACAAAGCGGAGGTAATTTGTATGGTTCTCATACAAATAATTACATGAAAATTTAAAAAGGTTGTTAATTCAACAAATTACCACTATTATAGAAGAGAGAAAATGGAGAGAAAGGTTGATATGAATGTTTGAAAAGGTAGATCAATTAGCAGTAAACACAATTAGAACTTTATCAATTGACGCAATCGAAAAGTCTAATTCTGGTCATCCGGGATTGCCTATGGGAGCAGCTCCAATGGCATACACACTTTGGACTCGCTTTATGAATCATAATCCGAAAAATCCAGCGTGGTTTAATCGTGATCGATTTGTTTTATCTGCAGGTCATGGTTCTATGTTGCTATATAGCTTGCTTCATTTGTCTGGCTATGGAGTAGAGATGAATGATATTAAAAACTTCCGCCAATGGGGTAGTAGAACTCCTGGACATCCTGAATATGGATTTACGCCTGGAGTAGAGGCTACAACAGGACCACTTGGGCAAGGAATTGGTATGGCAGTTGGTATGGCAATGGCAGAACGCCATTTAGCTGAAGTTTATAATAAAAATAATCATCAGGTAGTGGACCATTATACATATGCACTTTGTGGAGATGGGGACTTAATGGAAGGCGTCGCTTCGGAAGCAGTGTCATTAGCAGCGCACTTACAACTTGGGAAATTAATTATGTTGTATGATTCAAATGATATTACACTCGATGGAAAACTTGATAAATCATTCTCTGAAAACGTAGCTGGCCGCTTTGAAGCTTATGGTTGGCATTATATAAGAGTGGAAGATGGAAATAATTTGGAGGAAATTGCTAATGCAATTGAAGCAGCTAAAAACGAAACTGCGAAACCGACATTAATCGAAGTGAAGACAGTGATTGGTTACGGTGCTCCAAATAAATCTGGTAAGTCTGATGCTCACGGTGCACCCCTTGGCGAGGCGGAAATGAGACTTGCTAAAGAATATTACCAATGGACATATGAAGATGATTTTTATGTGCCATCTGAAGTTTACGAAGTATTTGAAGAAAGAATAGTAAATAAAGGAAAACAAACAGAAGCAGAGTGGGATGAGCTTTTCTCAAATTATAAAGCAGAAAATCCTGAACTAGCTGCACAACTAGAACAAGCAATCGCTGGAGATTTACCTGAAGGATGGGACAAAGATATTACTGTCTATGAAACCGGTAAGAGCTTAGCTACAAGAGCTTCTAGTAGTGAAGTTATGAATGATATTGCTAAGAACCTACCATCGCTTGTAGGAGGAGCAGCTGACCTTGCAAGTTCTAATAAAACAATGATAGCTGGTGAATCCGATTACGGTGCTGATAATTATTCTGGCAGAAATATCTGGTTTGGTGTAAGGGAATTTGGAATGGCTGCAGCTATGAATGGAATTGCCCTTCACGGAGGATTAAAAGTGTTCGGTGGAACATTCTTTGTCTTCTCTGATTATTTGCGACCTGCAATTAGACTTGCTGCTTTAATGGAACTTCCTGTAACATATGTATTTACTCATGATAGTATTGCAGTTGGAGAAGATGGACCAACACATGAGCCAGTTGAACAACTTGCAGCACTAAGGGCTATGCCAGGTTTATCGATTATTAGACCTGCGGACGGTAATGAAACAGCAGCTGCTTGGCAGTCTGCAATGGAATCTAAGCATAAACCGACTGCACTCATCTTATCACGTCAGAACTTACCAACTTTACCAAGTACAGCTGAAAATGCAAAGCAAGGTATAGAAAAAGGAGCTTATGTAGTTTCTCCTGCTGCAAATGAATCTGCTGTTGCCCTTATTTTAGCGACTGGTTCTGAAGTAAGTCTTGCAGTGGAAGCACAAACAGCATTAGCAAAAGAAGACATTTATGTTTCTGTTGTAAGTATGCCTTCTTGGGACAAGTTTGAGGAACAATCGAAAGAATATAAAGAATCTATTATACCAAAAACAATTAAAAAGCGTTTAGCGATAGAAATGGCATCTCCGTTTGGCTGGGAAAGATACACGGGAGATGAAGGAGATATACTAGCAATTGATCGTTTTGGAGCATCTGCACCAGGAGAAAAAATTGCTGAGGAATTCGGATTTACAGTTGGAAATGTAGTTAAACGTGTAAAATCCCTACTATAATAATAAGTAAATGAGAAGAGAGCCGTTTTTTAGCGGTTCTCTTTTTTTTGTGAAAATAAAGGATAATTGAATCTAATATAGAACTATAGATGGAAAGGAAGATTATCTATCAATGAACATGGTATAATAATTTAACATAAATAAAACAATAAAATCATCCTTATCTAAAATGAAGCTGGCTGAGGAGTGTATTCAATGCAAACTCGAACTTATTTCATTTATTTAATAGAAGATGAAGTGGCAGATTACTTTTATGGTCGCGAAAATAAATTTTATGAATTGTTTGTGGCTGATCGAAAAGTCCAAGGTGATCTACAAGAAATTGTGAAAAAACAAATTCATTTTATAACAAAACCATTACCTTACTTAGAGCTCCATCGTCATTTATCATCCTCCGTTCAAAAAACGGACATGCATATTAAAGGGAAGGCTTACTATATAGACGCCTCAAAAGGGAAGAAAAGAGCGGAATTGATTATTAAGAAGCGGTACCTCAAGCTTGATGCCTTAGGAGGATTCGAATCAGAGTCGATTTTCTTTGAGGTACTTCGCAAATTTGATGGTCGGTTTTTAGCGGTAGATATCGAAAATAATCGTTATGGGTGGATTAAAGCAGTAAAAGAGAGAAAGTATGTATGAAATAATGGAGTGTTATTGTATAATATATTGGTATTGAGTAAACTGGACTGTAGACAACATGAAGGAGGAAATTCATATGCTTTGGCAATTCATTTTAACGGGTGTACTTGCACTGCTTGCCGGTGTAGCGCTAGGGTTTTTCATTGCCCGTAAATATATGATGACATATTTAAAGAAAAATCCACCAATTAATGAACAAATGCTAAAAATGATGATGATGCAAATGGGACAAAAACCGTCGCAAAAGAAAATCAATCAAATGATGCAGGCAATGAACAAACAACAGGGTAAGTAAAGCTTGTTGGATCAAGGGTTTGAAACCCTGTTTACATAATCTGTTTCATTGTTTCGCTTGAGCCATATTTATAAAATGGGCTAAATTGCTTGATTTTCCTATACGCATTCACAAAAATCACTTCTCTGATGAAAAATCAATCAGGGAGGTGATTTTTTTGTTGTCATTATCTTTACGAGAAGCAATTGAAGAATACAAAATATTATGCAAAGTTAGAAATTTTACTAAGAAAACGATGATTAATAAGATCAAAGAAGCAAAACAATTAACCGTACTTCTTGAAAATAATCATGGAATTACGCAACTTAATCAGATCACCACTCATGTTATGAAAGCCTCTTTGAGAATGAAACGGCAAGCACAATTACAACCGCATTCCATACACTCGATGGCTAAGATGATCAAAGCACTCTTCAATTGGGGTTTGACAGCAGAGTACGTTACTGAAAACCCTTTAGACAAAGTCGATTTACCGAAAATACCCAAAATACCTAAAAGCCTGTTATATATAGTGAATTATTAAATTTAGATTTTGAAACTTGTGACCTTTCAGTTAATTTTAGGGGAGATATGACGAACCACTTTTGCTTCAAGCGTTGAATTAAAGTAAGATCACTTTTGTGCTAATAACCCGTTTTGTTATGATACAAACCAATTAATTCCTTGTATATTCTTCAAATACAGTCACTCATTGTCTTACATAGTTATGGTTAACAAAAAACTAACAAAAGTTTAGTTGAAATTGTTGATACCTTACGAGAAAAGAAGTGGTTTTTGAACAGAATACTGCTATTCGTGAACGAACAATGGCTGGCTAAAACAACTGAGCAAGGGGCGTAAAGCTGGAAGACCTAATGTTAATCAGCTAAAATTAAATCAGGCTAGCACCATATATTCTCGAAAAATGACAGTTAAGGAAATTGAAGAAGCTTCCAAGGTTTCGGCTGCTATCATCTTTACTATTATTTTAAAATGAGCGTACTTTTTACACTTCATAATCAATTATACTGATGAGCTCAAATTGAACGTAGAAACACTCAAGAGATTGTTAATTAAGGGGTTTTAAGCTATGTGTAAGATCCTGATTTAAGGGAAGAGGTGAGGAACATTTTTATTTTGCGGTCAATTCGAAAAATTTATCAGTTTTTTGTAGATATACCTATTAAAGAGGGGACGGTTCTGAACGATCGCTACGAGGTTTTGAGTGTTATTGGGACTGGAAGCTATGGCATTGTTTATCTTTGCAAAGACTTGAAATCACAAGAGAATAGGGTGGTTAAACAGCTCCGTCCAAGTAAACGTTATAACAAAAGAGAGGTTGGGTTGTTTGAAAGAGAAACCTCTGTTTTGCGTACACTGAACCACAAAAATATGCCAATAATATATGAAGCTTTTTCATATGACGAATATTTTTTTTATGTAATGAGTTTCATTGATGGGGACAATTTGGAACACCAAATTTTTTTTAGTAAGAAAACTTTTAACGAGAAAGAATCTCTACAAATTCTTGAACAACTGCTTGAATTAGTTGATTATCTTCATAAAAAAGACATTTACCATCAAGATTTACGTATTCCAAACATTTTACTAAAAGATAATGAGCTCTTTTTAATCGATTTTGGTTTGTCTAGGCAAAAAGTTTCGGTAGACCCACTTCAATCGACATCTAGTTCGTTACATAACAAACAAGAAAGTATCCTAGAAATGAAACAACAAGATTACTATGATTTAGGAGAAATACTATTATATTTGCTTTATACGACGTATTTTTCCAAAAGTAAAAAAGCTCTTCCTTGGACAGAAGAACTTTCATTAGAAAAGGGAACCGTAAATTTACTGAAAAGACTGTTAGGAATTAATGAACCTTATTTAAAAATAAGTGAAATTTCAGCTGATCTTCATGCTGCACTTAAAGCGAAAGAAAAAGAATATTAACCAAAGTGAGGAAGAAATTAGCTGCTGCTCCGCCCCCTCCGTTTGTAGTGGTTACTTCCATTCATTGGAGAACGTTTATACCGTCGGTTGCTGCTACTACTGCCTCGGCGATAATGCCTATTTCTTCGATCACTACTACTGCCTCGGCGATAATGACCACCATGTCTTCGCTCGCTGCTGCCTTGAGAGAGTTGCTTGATTTGCTTCAATATTTTTTTAAACATTTTTTACCCCTTTTCATTCGTTTTTTAGAGCGTGTTGTTTTTGTTTTGTTTAGTCTAGCATAATTTAAGGACAAAACTTAATAATTAGTACTAAGCCCAGCTAAGTGGTCTAACCTACCTTTACTTGTTTTAAAGGCTAATGAATTAATTTAGGTTTTCCACACAAGATGATTTGAATGATATCCTAGACTTTACTTTCTACACCTTCGTTAAAAGTGATCTTTATTTTAAAATGGTACGATATATCTTCTGAAAAAAATCGAATAGAAGTTCTTTAGATTGATCAATCATGCCTAACCACAGTTGATTCGTTTGATCTTTTGTTTAACAATACCACCGTTGATTAAGAAATATTCACCAATACTTAAGCTAAAGTGAGTATTACTCTAATTAAAATGTTTAAATTATTAAAAGACTCTAGGACAAGGTACTTGTCCCCTTGTCCCACCCAGTTCTATAAATAATAAATCACTGATATTTAGTAATATAAGTCTGTTTTTTCTACTTCTAATTCAGAGTAATTGAAATATAATAGAGTTTTACTCATCTTAGATCGCTTGAAAATGAAAGGGTTTTCAAAGGGCTTTTTTCGAATTGGAGGTGAAAAAATAGGACTTGTTTGTTCTTTGGAAATAGAATTCTAAATTGGGAGGTATTAATCGTGGCAAAGGGATTTATGAAAATGTTATCCGTATTGACAAGTACTGTTATGATGGCGTCACTATTTACTGGACTTTCGCCCATATCTTCACATCAGGTAAAAGCAGAGGAAGCAATCGTTAGTAATAACCTGAAGTTTGATTTTGGATCATCTACAAGTCCGGTTGCTGAAGGATATACTCAAGTTACAAATACAATGATTTATAGTGAAGATAGGGGCTTTGGTATTAATAAAAGCATTGCCAATCGTGATAGAGGAAATCCAGATGATTTAAGACGAGATTTTGTTATTGACGGCAACTATGAATTTAAAGTAGATGTCCCGAATGGAGAGTATTTAGTAAAGATCCTTGCTGGTGACGAGATTGCGTTTAATCGATCTAGTTTTTCAATAGAGGGCGTCTCATATGGCTCTATTTCATCGAGTACAGGAAATTATGCTGAGCTATCGCCAAATGTAGTAGTTAGTGATGGACAATTAAATGTATTGATTGGAGATAATGGACGCATCAACGCATTGGAAGTGATTCCGATGATTGCCCCAGAAGGATTAGAGTTAGTAGATACTAGTGTAGGAATGGAGTCAAGTGTGTCATTAAAGTGGCAAGAAGCTGATGGTGCATTAGGTTATAATATTTATCGAACATTAGAGGGTGAAGATGATCCTATGAAAATAGGTAGTAGTAAGAGTCCAGAATTTACGGACACGAATGCACAGCTTGGGTATACATATCAATACACCGTTACCCAAATTGATAGTGGGCATATTGAATCCACGAATAGTGAGTCACTCACTGTTTCTGTAGTCGATTCAAATGTTGATGCACCGGGTCCCCCTTCTTCGCTCTCACTTGGTCAGGCAAAAGAAAATTCGATTTCGTTTAACTGGGATGCAATTGATGATACTGTTTTATACTATGTTTATCGGGCAAAAGCTGAAGATGGGCCATACTCATTATTGGCAACTTCTACTAAACCATCATTCTCAGAAGATATCCAAACGACAATGAACTATTACTACAAAGTAAGTGCAGTAAATCTAGGTGGGTTCTCTGAGTTATCACAACAAATGAAAACACCGATTGCAAATGTGGTGGCCCGTCAAATGGAGAAATTGAATCGTGACCTAGTAGCTGTAAAAGTGGACGAGGGGGTTTATTTAAGCTGGCGCCTTCTTGGAAATGATTCAGAAAACATTTCATTTAACCTATATCGAGAAGGAGTAAAAGTAAATCAGAAGCCAGTTTCTACAAGCACGAATTTCGTTGACACAGAAGGAACTGTTGATGCTTCCTACGAATTACGTGAGGTTCTAAATGGTAAAGAGAATGTAGAGGATCAAACAGAAGTGTTAAGTAACAATTACTTTGATATTCCGCTTCAAAAGCCAGAAGACGGTACTACTCCGGATGGAGTCGACTATACGTATAGTGCAAATGATGCAAGTATCGGAGATTTAGACGGAGATGGTGAATATGAAATTGTCCTAAAGTGGGATCCTTCTAACTCTCAGGATAATTCAAAAGCCGGCTACACGGGTAATGTGTATATTGACGCTTATAAGCTAGATGGGACCCTTCTTTGGAGATTAGACTTAGGTAAAAATATTCGGGCAGGAGCTCATTATACACAGTTTTTAGTCTATGATTTTGATGGAGACGGAAAATCTGAAGTGGTTATGAAAACAGCTGATGGTACGAAGGATGGATTAGGAAATGTCATTGGAGATGTTGATGCTGATTATCGTAATTCAGGTGGATATGTATTAAGTGGACCAGAGTTTTTAACCATTTTTAAGGGGGAAACAGGTAAAGCGCTTACTTCAACAGATTACTACCCACCTAGAGGAAATGTTGATTCATGGGGTGATAACTATGGAAACCGTGTGGACCGTTTTTTAGCTGGAGTAGCATACTTAGATGGAAAAACACCAAGTATCATTATGGCTCGTGGATACTATACGAGAGCAGTTATCGCTGCATATAACTTTAAGGATGGACAGCTTACCAAGCAATGGGATTTTGATACCAATAAGCCTGATAATGCATTATATGCTGGGCAAGGAAACCACAGCATAAGTGTTGCAGATGTAGATGGTGATGGGAAAGATGAGATTATTTATGGCGCAGCTGCCATTGATCATGACGGGTCTCCTCTACACAACACAGGCCTAGGCCATGGTGATGCACAGCATGTCGGTGATTTAGATCCTAATAGACCAGGTCTAGAAATTTATCAGGTTCATGAAAATAAAGGTGCTGAATATGGAATGTCCTTCCGCGATGCTGAAACAGGTGAAATTATATGGGGAGTTCATACAGGTGCAGATACGGGAAGGGGCGTATCCTCTGATGTCGACCCTCGTTATCCAGGTGCTGAGTCATGGGCAATTGCTGGTCCGTGGGATAGTCGCGTAGGTGGTGTTTATACGACCAAAGGAGAAAAAGTATCAAGTAATATTCCAACATCAAATTTTGCAATTTGGTGGGACGGAGATTTACTACGCGAATTACTTGACCATGACTTTGATGGATCATTACCATCTGATCATCCTAGATATGGATTAGGTGCTGCAAAAATTGATAAATGGGACTATAAAAATAACAAATTAGTCAACTTATTATCGGATGATAAAATTACTTCTAGCAACTGGACAAAAGGGAATCCAGCATTACAAGCTGATTTATTAGGAGACTGGAGAGAAGAAGCAATTTGGAGATTAAATGATAGTAGTGCACTACGTGTGTATACGACTACTGCTGTAACGGAACATCGCATTCCTACTTTAATGCATGATCCCCAATATCGTCTGGCAATTGCATGGCAAAATGTAGCGTATAACCAACCACCACATCCAAGCTATTTCTTAGGTCATGATATGGATGAAGCACCGTTTCCAACTATTTATACAGATGAGGTAGTGGAAGCAGTTGTTAAAATAAATCCGCAAAAATTGAACCTAAAAAGTAAGGGTGGGAAAAATTCAGTGACTGTTTCTATTGAATTACCATCAAATATTGAAGGAAATGCGAAGGCTGTACGCTTAAATGTAGATGGAAAAACAATTTTCGGTGATTTAGCTGGAAAAGGAAACAGTTTCAATAATAAAAAATTAACGGTTAAATTTAATCGACAAGAAATAATAGATACGTTAAATGGACTAAGTGGTCAGGTAAATGTTAACTTATTAGGCTATCTTGATTCTGGCGTTACATTTATCGGAAAAGATAGTATCAACGTCATTCACTAAGAATCAACGGGTAGGAGGCTGTCCCAAATTTTGGGCTGCCTTTTTATTTTAAGGGACGTAATTTAAGCAGTTATGCAGTAAAGAAGAGCTAGGAAATAATGAAGAAAAGAGGAGTAGACACTATCGATGCGGCTAAAATATCAAATGATACAGAGTTCAATGGTTCTTTCACTACCGGCCACTTCGGCGGAGGGACCATCATGGGCGATAATCCCAAAATTTCCGCAGTAAATAACTATTCGCAAATGTGGGATATGAATAATATATTTGTGTTAGATGCCTCAGCACTTTAGTAATTATAACCGGACTGAAACTGTAGGGCATTAGCCTACCGGGCAGCAGAAGGAATGGATCAATACCTCAAGAGCGGTGGTGGTCTGCACGTTGAAAGAGAACGGAATAAAGTTGTATAACTATCACAATTACAGCTTCATTTTGCTAATTTTTATAAAACGAGTCATCATCTTTAAGTTATTGGAGCATCTTCAAAGTATATTAAGTAAGCCTACTTCCTTTTTCATAAAAAAGAGGGTTAAATAAACATAATAACAGGGTTCACAAATATAATTAGCTTTAGGTAACAAAGTCGTGATTGCTATAAGATTCTGCAACTTGCATATTTACTTAAAATCAATTCTTTAGTGGTCGCCACAAAAGATTCACATCTGTTATGCGCGTCTTATATCATGATTTTTGATAGAATGGAGTCAAACTATACAGGAGTTGTGATTAATGACAGGGGATATAAATTTATTTTTAGCATTAGGAGCAGGATTCTTAAGTTTCATTTCGCCGTGTGTGCTTCCGTTGTACCCAGCTTTCTTGTCATATATTACAGGAATGTCTGTTTCGGAATTAAAAAATGAAAATGCAATGTTTAGACGGCGTAGTATGCTGCATACCTTGTTTTTCCTAATTGGGTTTTCGATTATTTTCATCGCTCTCGGCTTTGGCTCTTCTTTCATTGGTAATCTCTTTCATGATTATCAAAGTTTAATCAGACAAATAGGAGCCATTTTTATTGTTTTGTTTGGATTGATTGTTGTCGGCCTAATCTCACCTGAATTTTTAATGAAGGATCGTAAATTTGCATTTAAAAACCGGCCTGCTGGCTTTGTTGGTTCCATATTAATCGGTATGGCATTTGCTGCTGGTTGGACACCGTGCACAGGTCCAATTCTTATGGCAGTACTAGGGCTTGCTGCAGCTAATCCCGGATCAGGTGTGATCTACATGCTGGCCTACACATTAGGATTCGCAGTACCGTTTTTCATCTTGTCTTTCTTTATTAGCAGAATGAATTGGATTCGCAAGCACAATGTAAAAATAATGAAAATCGGCGGTTACATTATGATATTAATGGGAATAATCCTCTTTTTTGATGGATTAACATTAATTATCAGTTTATTTTCAACCATCTTTGGCGATTTCATAGGATTTTAGTGATAATAACTTATAAAAGATTTTAGCTAAAATTAATTACTTCGGATGAGTAATAATCTATTAAACCCGAAAAAAGCAGTTCTCACATTGAGATACTGCTTTTTTTTCAAATGTTAAGTAAGAGAGTGCCTATTCTCATACCCATAAAGGCTAATATCACTCCACCTATTATGCTAATAAGTATGTACATAATTGCATTTCGCCACTTTTTCTCCGTTAACAAGCTTATATTTTCCACTGTAAAGGTGGAAAAGGTAGTAAAGGATCCTAAAAAGCCAATCCCGAAAAAGAGTTTCATCTCCTCAAAAATATGCCAGCCTAAGACGACACCAAGCAAAAAAGAACCGATTAAATTCACAGTTAAGGTAGCGATATGAGATGGTAGTTTAGTGAATAAACGGAGAATATTTGCAGTCCAATACCGTGCAATTGCCCCGAAGAATCCACCAATTGCGATCAGGAAAATTGTCATGAACGCACCTCTTCTTTCTTATCCGACTTTACTCCAAGATAATAACCGCAGAAAGCCAATAATAATCCAAAGAAGATGCTACTCATAACATAGCCTAGAGCCATGTAGTGGTGATCAGCTTGCAGTAGTGTTACCACCTCTGTACTAAAGGTAGAGAACGTCGTAAAGGAACCAATCATACCTGTTCCAATGCATGTAGTTATAATTGGTGAGATATTATTCGTTCTCTTAGTGAAACCAGTTAATAAACCTAATAAAAAAGAACCCAGTAAATTAACGAGCAACGTTCCAATAGGGAAGAAGATAACTGTAAAAGTGATATTTCCAACGAGGAAGCGTAGCACACTCCCGATCATTCCACCAAAACCAACAGCGAAATATTTGATGTTAATCACCCTTTCCGTAAATCAATAAAGAAACTCCCGTCGTTAGGCGGGAGTTATTCAAATAAATGTTCATATGGTGCAACATCAATATTTAATTGATCGAGTTTTTTGCGTAGGAACTTATGGTCGCGTTTTGGTGTGGCAATAATATAGCCCCTAATGACCATATCTAACTCGATTTTCTTCACTCTTTCCTTTATTGCTAATTCACCGATCTTGCCAGCTATTTTCTGTCTAGCGACATCCCGAAACAATTCTGGTACTGGGCTTACTAGCTCATCAAGCAAAAAGTCTTGTTCCGGCGTCCATAAACGTTTTGATTTTTCTACATAGTATTCTTCCCAATCCATATCGGATTTGCCATCTTGTTTAGGTAGTTTCTTTAGAAATTTTCTGAACATGAAAAATCCACCAATTGCAAAAAGAGATACAAGTACAACGACCCAAAACAATATAAACCATAAAAACCAACCATCTAGCATATCTTTCACCCCTATTAAATAACCGTAGATAGTTTACTATCTATTATAGCCAAATTGAAAAGTCTCTGACAAGTATACACGATACTCCTTCGTATTCTATACGTTTAAGTTCATTGATTTGCCTTTATTTTAACATTTTCTTTTAAAGGGTGTCTATAAATCGCTGTGACATCTATAAAGAAGGTGAAAGGAGGTGAACCACATGGCTGAAGCATACTTGAAAGGAACGAAGCTTAAACTTGTTTTTGATTACGGCATGGACGATGAGAATAAGCCTGTATACAAAAGCAAGACCTTTAATAATGTTCGTAGGAATGCCAACAGTGATGAATTATTTCAAGCAGCACAGGCAATTGGCACATTATCAATGAATCCATTATGGGAAATCGAAAGAAATGACAGTTTTAATATTGACGAATAATTCGAAGCACAGGACAAAAAGAAAGGAGGTGATTAGATGAAAACTTTAGAGCTTATCTTTGAAACAGCAGAAGGGAAAATAGCGAGAATGTCGATTGAAAATCCTCAAGAGCCTGTGGATTCAAATCAAGTAAAGACGGCGCTCGAAAATATCATTGCTTCAAATACTTTTATTGATAGTGATGGTCATGCTTATGAATCATATAAAGGGGCCCGTCTGGTAGAACGAAGTGTAACTGAAATAGAAATTATTTAAGCGAATCAAGGCTTGCTCTCAAAGCGGGCCTTGATTTTTTTCGAAAGGGGTGATAATAGTGGATCAAATACTACCGTTCATAAGTGAAGTTGGTTTTCCAGCGATTGTTACATTGTATCTATTATATAGGATAGAAGCGAAACTTGAAGCTGTGATTCAATCCATTCAAAGCTTACCTGGGCGGATGGAAAAGTCGAAGTGAAATTTAAGATAGTAGTCTGCATAATCACTGCAGACTACTTTTTTATCATACTTGGCGAGAAGACTCCCTCCTCAAAATCCGAAAGATTTAGGTGGGAGATGAATCGCTGCTTATCATTACTGGGGTCCTACCAACAAACCGAGGAAAACATACGCTAAGCAAATTTAGACATGGAAAAAAGCCGAGTTTTCCTACGCTAAGGAATCATTGCTTTTATTATTATTGGGATAAAGTTTAGAAAATATGGATTTACAAATGACAAAATGAGTAGCAAAAAATTTTTGCTTCTCATTTTATTATAATCAGCTTCATTTATTATTGTTTTAATAAATAGTAGGGATCAAACCACCGTCCATTCGAACTGCTGTACCTTTCATAGCACCCGAATGTGGGCTGCTTACAAATGCAACCACTCTTCCTATCTCAAAAGGACGAATAAATCTTTCAATATGTGAATCAGGTAAATTAGACAATACAAAGTCCTTTTCAATTTGTTCGAAAGACTTGCTAGAATTACTATACATGTCTTTGAGTATATTTTCGACATTCTCCGACAATGTAGGTCCAGGCATAACGGTATTAACTGTCACTTCTTTGCCCTTTGTTAAAAATGATAATGATTTGGATAAAGATAAAATCATTGATTTAGTCACAGCATACTGTGGCATATTTCCTGAAGGCATGACAGCTTCTTCACTAGCAATAAAAATAATTCTGCCAAAATTTTTACTCAGCATTTTATCAATATAAAATCTAGACAAGTTATCAGCAACAAGAAAATTTGTGTCAAAATATTTCTTCCAAACTTCATCATTTACTTTTTCATAAGTCATCATTTCGTATACTCCTAAATTATTCACAAGAATATCTACATTAGGATGATTATTGTATATATTTTCTCTTTCATCTCTGTTCAATAGATTACCAAAAGCATTCTGAGGGTTAGTTTCTGGATATTTTTTCTTTATGTCATTAACAATGATTTCTACTTCTTCATTGTTTCTACCGTTGACTAAAACATCCACACCTTCTTTTGCAAGTTCGAAAGCTATTGCCTTTCCTATCCCTTTAGTTGATCCAGTAATAAGTGCCTTTTTATTTTTTAATTGTAGATCCATTATATTACGCTCCTTTATTAGCTATAATTAATATATTTAAATAAAAAGTGATCGTATTGCGAACAAAACTTTCTTTTGTGTTTTTTTCATTTTCAACTAAACTATAATAAATTTGAGGGTCAAAAATGTGCATCAATTGATGTGACAAATAGTTATTAGGTAGAGAAGATTTTATATCGCTTTTTTCTTTACCTTCTTGTATTATTAGCGAAAAATTATTTATGATCTTATCGATAATTGAATTTAATTCATTGTGATATTGCACATTAAATAGCTTGTGCATATAAAGAAAATGATCCTTAGTAAAGTCAAAAAAGTCACTGTCAAATCCATAAGTTATTATTTTTTTTATTTTATCTCTTGTAAGATTTTCGTTTTTGTCTATTAGTTCTACCTTATGATTAAATTCTTCCAATTTAGGTCTCAAAATGTTAAAAAGTAGTTCCTCTTTAGATTTAAAATGCAAATATAAAGTGCCTTTTGCGACATCTGATTCTTTCGCTATGTCATTCATAGTTACTTTATCGAAACCTTTTAATCTAAATAATGTTTCTGCATTATTTAGGATTGTTTTATTTCTATTATGAAATATTTTATCCATCCTTTGCGACATAAAACCACCCTTTTTTGACCAATAGTCATTTTTGACCTACAGTCATATTAATATATCTTTGTTGATTACGCAAGTTTTAAAATAAACTTATAGAATAGTTTCCAGAAAGCCGTCAATTTCTGAACACTGAAAAATTTAAATATTTTTCTAGCTTTCTATCTACTATATGTGTTCATAAACTCTGTAAAGAAATCTAAGTACCCCTAATAGTAAGTTATGTTACGGTAAAACAGAAAAGCCAAAAAACAAGAGGAGAAATTAATGAAGGTAGGATATGCTCGTGTTTCAACAGGAATTCAAAATCTTGATTTACAATTGGATGCTTTTAGGGAATATATGGTTTCGAAGAAATATTTACAGATAAAATTAGTGGATCTTAAGATAAACGAAAAGGATTAGAAAATGCTCACCGATTTGTGCAATCCGGCAACACAATAGTAGTTTGGCGTTTGGATCGATTAGGGAGAAATATTCAGCATTTAATTAATGTTGTAAATGATCTAAATATAGAGGTATTAGTTTTAATAGCCTACAGGAGAATATTACAATGGACAAGGCTAGTGCAACGGGACAACTTACGCTTCATCTTTTTGCGGCTTTGCTGAGTTTGAACGAAATCTTATTCAAGAGCGCTCGGCAGCCTGTTCAAGAAGAACTTAGGAATCGAAAAAGGAATGACTACAAAAGGGCGACTTGTGTGGGAAACTCGTCGGAGAGCAGAGGAAAAGATATTTAAATCCTTAACTGCCACTCTTTCACTGTGGCAAAAACATAAATTGGATAAACTTATAGATCCCTTTGTGGAAAGCAGGAAAATCCCATTGGCTGGTTGAGAGAACTTCCCGGCCAATCATCACCTGGTGCCTTTCTAATAGTAATAGAGCGTTTAGAATACATTCGAGAGTTGAAACTTCCATTTAACATAAATGAAGTTCATCCTAATCGATTACTTCAATTATCGCGTATCGGAAAAATTTCGTTAGTAATTTAGGAGGGGTAGTTCAATAATCGAGTATAAAGGCACTTCAATTTGTCGTCGCATGCTTCTATTAGGATAACGCTCCATTTGTTATAATAGAATAATAGATACAAAGACGGGGTGATTTTAATGAAATTTATACATACTGCTGATTGGCATTTGGGTAAATTGGTTCATGGCGTGTATATGAAACAGGAGCAAAAGTCTTTGCTAAATCAGTTTGTGAATATAGTAGCTGAAGTTAAGCCAGATGCTGTCATTATCGCGGGCGATTTATATGATCGTTCTGTGCCGTCAACGGATGCCGTTCAACTTCTTGAAGAAACACTTTATCAAATCAATGTTGAATTAGAAACACCAATACTTGCCGTATCAGGCAATCATGATAGTGCAGAACGACTTTCCTTTGGTTCATCATGGTATCGACATAGCCACCTACATATCCATGGGAAAATTGAAGATAGTTTTAAGCCCATCCAATTAAATGGCGTTAATTTTTATTTAGTTCCATATGCAGAGCCTGGCATTATTCGAGAATGGTTTGATGATCGAACCATTACTTCTCATGATGATGCGATGAAACGAATCGTAAACGAAGTGGAGAAATATCTAAATCCTAATGAACCGAATGTTTTTGTTGGTCATGCATTTGTACTTGGTGGGAAAACAAGTGATTCCGAACGTACTTTATCTGTAGGTGGGAGCGGCTGTGTGTCTGCTGAACAGTTTGCGCCTTTTTCTTACTCTGCTTTAGGTCATTTACATAGTCCAGATGCCATCCATCATGAAACTGTTCGATATTCGGGTTCTTTAATGAAATACTCTTTTTCAGAAGTGAACCAGCGGAAAACTATTTCGATCATTGAAATGAATAATGATGGTAGTTTTGATGTAGAGGAAAGAATACTCCAACCAGAGAAAGATATGAGGGAAATTACTGGGTTTATCGAGGAGTTACTGGATCCAAGCTTTTATGAAGGACAAAAATTAGATGATTATTTAAAAGTCATTCTCCTTGATGAAGGAGCATTAATAGATCCTGTCAATAAATTGAGAGAAGTCTACCCAAACATATTGCATTTGGAAAAGAAAATTGATCAGACAGATGCTAGAAAGAAATACGAGTTTTTCTCAAGTGGTAATGAGAGGAAGTCGGAACTTGATCTTTTTAAAGAATTTTACGCTGAGATGACGACAAGCTCATTTACAGATAAAAAACGCGATCTAATGGCAGAGATGGTGGATCATGTGAAGCGGGGGGTGAATGTATGAAGCCGATAAAATTAACCATGCAAGCTTTCGGACCATATGCGGACGTAGAAATAATCGATTTTTCCCAACTTGGTAATAGAACAATGTTCGTCATTTCTGGAAAAACGGGGTCAGGAAAAACTACGATTTTTGACGGGATTAGTTTTGCTATATATGGACGTGCTAGCGGTGAAGGGAGAATGGGAGCAGATTTACGTAGCCAGTTTGCGGTTGATGATTTATTAACGGAAGTCTCATTAGAGTTTTCTCTTCGCAATCAAATTTACTATATATCTAGGTCACCACAACAAGAAAAAAAGAAAGCGCGTGGAGAAGGCTATACGACGATAAATGCGAAAGCAGAGCTATATATGCTTGATGAACAAGGTAATCGCAAGCTAATTGCAGCAAACATAAGAGATACGGATGAGAAAATCAAAGAAATCATTCAGCTCGATTCAAATCAATTCAGACAAATATTAATGATTCCACAGGGGGATTTTCAAAAACTACTCACATCTGATAGTAAGGAAAAAGAAGTAATTCTTCAGAGGCTATTTCGCACGGAATTATATAAACAGATAGAAGAAAAACTGAAGGAAAAGTCCAGTTTGTTGAAAAAAGAAGTGGACGCAAGCTTGATAGAACGAACACGGTTGCTTAAAGGGATTTCTAGCCATGGCAATACGAATTTAGAAACAGAAATAGGTGAAGAGATATTGAATATAACGTCTGTTTTATCTCTTTTGAATGAAGTCCAAACCGCGTTACAAACAGATGTAAATGGCATCTTAGGAAATATAAACCGACAGAAAATCGTTCGTGATGATGCAAAGCGTAAAGCGGATGCAGCAGAAGATATACTAAAGCAAATGTCTATTCGTGATCAATTATTACAAAAACATAAAGATTTAAAAGCTAGAGAGCAAGAGGTAGAGAATACGAAGGTTTCTGTTGAACTAGCCCATAAGGCGGCCAAATTACAACACCAAGAACAGCTCTGCCAACGTTTAAAGAAAGAGTTGGATAGTTATAAATCTAGATTAGATATCGATAGGAAAAAAATGAAAGATGAACAGAAAATGTTGGCGACAGCCAAAACACGTCTACGGCAAGAAGAAGAAAAACAAGCAGTAAGGGAAAAATTAGATAGTCATATTTCCAAACTAGTAAATATGCGTGAAGATGTCTATTCATTCTCTTCGAAACAATCTGAGCTTGAACAAATCCAATTGAAAAAAGATCGCTATGAACAAGATATTAACCAAGTGAGAAATAATGTTGCCAATTTGAAAACAAAAATAGAGCAACAGAAAGCTCAATTAAAAGAGTTTGAGCAAACACAAATAGAAGCATTTCAAAAAGAAAATACATTAAATAAAATAGAGACTGTAAGAAAACAATTAAATTCATTATCAGCAGCTGTGAAAAAGGAAAACAATATCCGTACCGATTTCCAAATAAAAACGGATATGTTTGAAAAAGCAAAAGTAATGAATGAGGATGCCCGGGTCACTTTGGAAAAAATAGAAGATAGCTGGTTAAAGGGACAAGCGGGACATTTAGCGCAGCATCTTGAAAACGGAGAAGTCTGTCCTGTATGCGGCTCTATAGATCATCCAAAACTTGCTACTGTTTCAGAGAGCGATCAGACTGCAGAAGATGTGAAAGCTGCTAAACTTGCAGTATCCAAAAGTGATCAGGAATTATTACAGGTTGAACGCTCGTGGATGCAATTGAAAACGGAAGCAGAAGTTCATAAGGAGAACGCTCAGCATCTTATCAACGAATTAATACAACTAGAACCGGAATTTTCGCTTGAAAAGATTGACATGTTCTTTCAAGATTATGAACGAAGATACAAGGAAATGACCCAGTATTTATTAACTGCTAATGAAAAGGTGCAAAAAATTCCTGGATTACATACTCAAATGTCAAAAAACGAAAAAGAGTGGGAACGTCAAAATAATCAACTTAACGAGATGATCGATTACGAAAAGCGGCTATCTATTCAATTTGTAGAAGCGGCAACGATCGTGACCGCACTTAGTCGTAAAATCCCTGAAAATATCAGATTGAAGGAACAATTTGATATAGAGGTTGCAAAATTAGAAAAAGAAAAACAAGAACTATTAAGGGCTTTAGAAACAGCTAGAATAGAATATACAAACATTAGTGAAAATCTAGCGCGTTTGTCAGGTACGATTAGCAATATTGAGGCCCATATGAACGAAAAAGAAAAAGCACTTGATATGGAACGCGAACAATTTTTAATCCAACTGGAAAATGAAGCGTTTGAATCATATAAGGTTTATCATGCAGCAAAATTGGGAGCAGAGGAGATAAAGAAATCAGAAGATGAGATTCGTGCGTATCGAGAAGAATATCGTTCTATTTCTGATATGCTAGAGGATTATGAAACCAGATTGCAAGGTATAGATAAGCCAGATCTTACTATTTTAAAAAGTTCATTAGAAGATGCGGAGCATAGCTTAACTTCACTAAGTGATCAACATGCCAATTTAATGCTTCAAATGAAAAGAAATGAAGAAATTAATGAAATGGTTAACAATATTAATGAAAAAATGAAGATTTTAGAAGAGGAGTATCATTTAGTTGGTCATTTATCTGATATCACCCGCGGTCAAAATACATATAGACTGACATTTGAAAGATTTGTACTTGCGTCATTTTTAGATGGTATTTTAGAGGCAGCGAATGCAAGATTGACAAAAATGACAAGTGGACGCTATCAACTATTAAGAAAAACCGATCGCTCAAAAGGAAATGTACAAAGTGGACTTGAGCTACTTATTTTCGATCAATATACTGGACAGGATCGACATGTCAAAACACTTTCTGGAGGAGAGAGTTTTAAAGCGGCGCTTTCATTAGCTTTAGGTTTGGCGGATATAGTGCAACAACATGCTGGAGGAGTATCACTAGAAACCATGTTTATTGATGAAGGGTTCGGTACATTAGATCCTGAATCTTTAGACCATGCGATTGAGGCTTTAATGGACATTCAAAGCAGTGGCCGACTTGTTGGGATTATTTCTCATGTCCCAGAATTAAAGGAAAGAATTGAAGCTAGATTAGAAGTAACGGCTAATCAGTATGGTAGTAAAACGGCATTTCATTTTACAAGTTAACAGACTTGAATGGTTTAAGTGAAGGCGGGGAAATGATTGGAAAAAACATATTTTATCGCAACACTAATATTTACATGGTTTATTTCCATTAGCTTAGCGGTTTTCACTTATTTTGGATTCCGTCTCGGTTATCCACTTATCGGTATCGTGTTAGCCTTAATTACAATAGCTTCCGCTGCTATGAACATCTTGTTTAAGCGCAAGTGGAAAAGAACATTTTAATAATAAAAAAGGGCTCTATCTGCTAATAGTAAGCAGGCAGAAGCCCTTTTTTACTTTTCGTTTTTTTTCTGGTTTTTATTATGTATGAGAAAAGCGACAATAGCCACAGTAAATAATAAAAACATCACACCAGACAGCATCGACGCAATAAATGTAATGCCCATACATCAATCACCCCTTTATTATAAGATCTAGGCTCTATTCTTATATTACCATAGCATATGTTATATCAAAGTTTGTGATAAATCTTTGACGAAAATAAAATAGCGGTTATAAATGGGGCTTTTTTATGTAATAAAGGGATGATTTTGTAAGTGGTATATAGAATGTTTTATCATTTCTGGTTGAGCATTTTTTATATCGATATATGATAGGGGTAGCCGGGGTAGAACGTAAGCGCCCGTTGGGCTAATACCCCGTCCGCAAAACAGTGCGCCCCCTGCTTGTAGAAACATTGTTTGAGGCTGGTTGGGACAATGATCTCGTATACAAGCGAAGCTATGACACTGCAAGATGGATTAGAGGTACCGGTAATTATATTTGGAGGAGGAGATTTATAATGAATCAAGTCATTGGTCTGGATATGACAAAAGGAGAAAGTCAGATTCAAGCATACTTGGAAAGAAAGAAGCCCTACAAGAAAAATTTTCAAAGTAAAACATGATCTTGATGGGTTAGCTAGTTTATTAGAATTTATTAAAGAGATAGAAGATATTTTAGGAGAACGTCCCCCTCTTGTAATGGAATCAACGTGTCATTATCACACACCTGTTGTTCAATATTTTGAGGACAAAGACTATTTAATTATTATCGTAAATCCACTCATCTCTTATAAAGCAAAAAGTTCTAGTTTGCGATGGGTAAAAACAGATATCATTGATGCCAATCACCTCTGCGAGCTGTATTATAAAGAGGATTTAAAGACCTATAAAAAGCGTGGTATCCAACTTATGGACTTACGTCATCTTACGAGACAGCACGATAATATTACAGGTATGTTTGTACAAACCAAACTACAATTCCAGGCAGTTTTGGAACAAGTTTTCCCTGAATATAGTAAGGTTTTTGGAGACTTACATTCGAATGATTCGATAAAAACATTACAAGCATTTCCTACTTCAGAAGAGGATCGGAGAGGTTATGTCTTTATTTATAGAGGATTTTATCTTCGATCATAAGACGGACACCGCATTTGTTTAAAAGATCGAGGAGAATTACCGAATGGTGCAAAGTTAAAAACCGGGGAACGGGAATTACATATTTCTTACGAACTAATGGATTTATATGATTATCTCTATGAGTTAATTGATGAGTTGGAGATTGATACGAATTTTGTATTTGTCAAGTTGCGTGGTGAAAATATAGGACAACCAATGAACTATCAAGATGTGAGTGCGCTGTTTAAGCGATTAAAAGATAAAACAGAGATTGATGTCCAGCCTCACCTACTTCGCCATACACATACCACAAAGTATTACCGTCAAACTAAAGACATTACACAGGTTCAAGTACGTTTAGGACATTCACGAATTCAGATAACAATGAATATGTATCTTCATCCTTCTGATGAAGAAATTCGTAAGAAAAGTAAACACTCATAAAAAAGTTGATAATGCGATTCAAAGGCTCATGCGAGCCAATGGTAACATTAATTTTAATAGTGTTGCAGAAGAAGCTGGAATTAGCAAAGCAACTTTATATAACAATCCAGAAATACGAAAACGAATCGAATCGTTAAGAGAGCAACAAGCTCAAGTTCCAACTCTAAAACAGGTAAAACGTGAGATGGATGAGAATAATAAAGATGCAATTATAGCATCTTTAAAACGGAAAAGTAAGAAATGGATGAAGAAAATAAAGAATTACGTGAGCAACTAAAATTTGCTTATGCGGAGGTTTATAAAAACGGAATTAAGGAAGGGATACTCAAAGGGAAATCGAAGTTAATTTAGAGTTATGATATTTTATTCAATAATCTAGAGTAACTATGTTATGTAAGGAAGGCACTACTATGAGTCTTGGAAATATTAGTACTTTAATGTTGTACAAGAAAGGTTTAAAAGCGTTAAAGGCATTAGGATAGTAGTGAATAAATAATTATGAAACAAAGTGAGTTAGAACTTGTAGAGGAGATGAGAAGATGAAAATTAGTGTAAAGAGGCAGGCCTCAAGATTGATTGGGTTGCGTAGAATCTGCGGTTATGGTGCCGCAATAGCAGTAACACCTTACCTGCTGATCAAAATCGTATGGACTTTCGGTTTCTTCCTTCCAACCGAGCAAATGGGTGAAGCCAACTGGCGCATTATAAATGCAGTAACCGCCGTTCTCGCTGCGATTGGTATCCTTCTTGCAATGGCGTTCTGCAGACCGTGGGGGGAGCGACTACCTGCGTGGTTGGTTGCTCTACCCATTTGGATTGGTACCGGTTTGCTCGTTCCCATGCTGTTGATTGCACCGGTTCTGGGCCCTGCAGCTATGATCCGGGATCAAGAGGCGGGTGCCGCCCATTTCTGGGTATACGAGCAGATCTTCGTCATGATCTCACTTTTCGGGATCGGCATCTTCCTGCCGCTTGCATTGGCGGGGTATACAAAGGCACGTTGGCCAGAGGCGCTGAGTGGCACAACCGACTACAAGGAGTTGCCGGGCAATACTCGACAACTGCAGATCATCTTGGCTAGGATCGTAGCTGCCGGCTGCATTCTGCTCGGTGTCATCAAGGTGTTTTGGGCGGTTGGCGGCTCTTTCGGCATCGACCCGGCAACCATGAGTGAACGCGATGTGTGGTGGCACATGCTGTCATTGAGTACAGGCGTGTGGTCCTTTGCTGGTGCGTGGGGCATACTGGTGGTAGCATCTCGCCGTGGGTCGAGGTGGTTTCTACCCCCTATGGCAGCGGCATGGATTTCATCGGGAGCGTTGTTCACCAACAACCTCTATTCCGCCTTATCTTCAGTTCGACTCGATGCGCCACTCTCCCCAGAGTACCCATTGACATGGTTGTTGACCACACAGGCCGGCATTGTCTTAGGTGTCATAATGGGGATGATTATCCTGCTGGTGCTGCACGAACGCCGTCGAGCCCTTCGAGATGAGTCCAACTGAAGTTGAATACACAGAACCACGGAGATGAATTACCCATAAAAATAGTTAGACCATGATTACAATGATGCAAAGGCTTTAGAATGGTTTTAAAGGAGAAATAATATTTTGGATAAAAGGGTCCAACTTGACTTTGATGTTGCTTTGAATAATGTTCGATCAAATAAATGCTAATAACCTTTGAAAAAAGATCAAAATACGCTTTTAATATATTCAATTGAAGCATTCTGTATAAAAAAGTTTGATTATTTTTGTGACCATTATTCCATTAAAGCCCGATTGTGGAACAACCCATCAATTAGAGGTGTTATTCAGCAATTGTGCCAAAAAATAAGTGAGTAATGGCAGTTGCAATAACAAATTTTACGTTAAATAGGAAGGAAAACAAATAGTTTTTTTGTTCAAAGATCGGGCCCTTTTCTTGAATAAGAGAAGGGGTTTTTTTGTAAGTGAATTGAAGTTAATCAGAAGAAGTTATTTAGTTTAGCTTTGGGACGTACTACTCAACATTAAGGAGGAAATCGATTATGAGTGACACACAGACATTACGAGGACTCACCACAGTCAGTTTTTGGACGGATGATCTAGCAGCGGCAAGTGGCGGTACGCCGAGCTATTGGGCATCGAACGATACTTCGAACGTTCAGGATATGCAGAGTTTCGCCTCGGCGACTACCAGCACGAGCTGGGCCTGATCGATAGCCGATACGCGCCCGATGGTTCAGCGACCGGTCCGGCCGGTGCTGTAGTGTACTGACACGTCGACGATGTAACAGCAACTTTCAAGAAACTGCTGTCTATGGGGTGCGAATGAGTACGAGGCACCCACAGAGCGCGGTGAGGGATTCATCACTGCTTCTGTGGATGTTCCCTTTGGGAACATCTTAGGCATTATGTACAATCAGCACTATTTGGAGGTTTTGGATCCGACCAGAAAAGCGTGACCCTCGCCGTCGGCATTCACAGTTCACCGAGGTTTGGCAAGTTGCACTGTGGGGCGTAGCAATTAAGGGGCTTCACGAGGTAATGTTAATAAAGGACTATTCCAGAAAACCAGCTAATATCTTGTCATGATATTAGCTGGTTTTTATAATGAACTCTTAGAAGGATACGAAAAGAGCGCAATCCTTACTTTGGGTACTTCCAACATTCCGGAAATTCGTACGCTAAGTGAATTCCAACGCAAAAAAGTCAAATACCTGTACGTTAAGGCATTTGGCTTGTTAAATTACTCCACCCTTTATCAATTGAAGAAGCAAAGTTCAAAATTATCCCTTAAAGACTATTACTCTTTTTTAATTATATTTCTTTAAAGTAGGAGTATATAAATTTCAGAGCTTTCTGTTTATCCATCGCTAGTGATTACTGAGTAACTAGTTTTCTTTTTACAAACAACTGCCGCAGCAATTTTGAAATTCCGAAGGTTACTTTGAGTTTGTTGGTATAACGAGCCGCTCATAAACCAGCGTACTGCTTCCATCGGTCCAAGCTTATGAAAGTTGAGCCAAAGAACGACAAAAAGTATTTGCACGACACTCACAAAGCCCCAAAGGAGCGGCGTCAAGAAGGAGCTATTCAATGACTTGAGCTTAACGAAATAACTGTTGGATGTATTGGTATTGATTTTATTAGTTCAGACAACTGTGAAATTAAACATATTGCTGTATCTCAACTGAAAGGGGAAATAAGGTAGGTAATAACATGATTAATTTCGTTTGTGATAAACACTTATTAAGTTTAATTTCTGCAGGGTTATGCTTGTTTTAGGTTTTAAAATTAAATAACTTTATTGTCTTTTTACACTTTGTACCGAGGTTTATGACCTTAGCAAAAAGATTGGTCAATCATTGGGCGGTGACATAGAATATTACCAAGATAAGCTTAAAGATTGTAAGGGACGTATTCTTGAAGGAATGGTCGGTTCTGGCCGTGTAATTATTCCACTTCTTGAAACTGGTCTTATTGTTGATGGAGTTGACTATTCACCTGAAATGTTGGCTTCTTGCCGTCAACGTTGTGAAGAACGTGGCGTGCAAACCAACTTTTATAAATCGAATTTACAGGAACTTTCTTTACCTAATAAATATGAAGCAATTATTATACCAGCTGGTTCATTTTTAACGTGAAGAATCACTTGAAGCTTTGAAGCGAATTTATGATCATCTTGAACCAGGTGGGCGCCTTATACTTGACCTTTTCTTGCCTGACACCAATTTTGAGGTTAGTAAGTTTGGCGGTACATCAACATTCAATTTTCCGAATGGGGATGTAATCACAATGGAGGGTAAACTTGTTGAAGCAGATTTATTTAATCAATATAAAGTTTCATATTTAAAGTACGAAAAATGGCGTGATGGAAAACTTGCTAAAACTGAATTGCAACGTTTTGCCATACGTTGGTATGGCGTAGAAGAATTTAAACTAATTTTAGAAAATATCGGTTTTTCGGATATGTAGTGTCCGCCGATTTCGAATATGGTAGCCAACCAACAAATGGGAACCAGGCTTTCGTTTATGAAGCTATTAGAAAATGATTTATGATTTATTAGTTGAATGACCTCTTAACGCTCCTTAATAGAGCATGAAGGGGTCTTTTCTTTATTTATCTCTATAAATCAACATTAAAATTTAACAGAACTTTGTATGTAAGAGGAATACTCTAATGAGTTTTAGTTCGAATGGAGAGGATGGCAATAATGAAGATGAGTTATTCGTTGCAATAGGAAAATCATTAAAACATTTCTGGCTTTTACTTACCTTATTTCAAAAATGAAAAGGATGTTGGTTATCTAAATACAGAAGTGTCAGACGTAGCCCAAGCCCAATACATGATAAATAAAAAACTTTATTTAAAATACTACTTGTATGCCCTATTTAACGGCGACAGTAGTCTTTTTGAGTTTCAGATATTGTTGTTCAGAATTTATTCAGTGCCATTTGGTAATCTTTACAAGAGCGTTGCTTAAAGGTGATTATACTTTAGGAATTACAAATTGTTTGGATATTTGGGGAATGGACTTTTTCACATTGCATGATACAACGTGAAAAAGGAAAAGGGGAGATGAGCCTAGTAAAAGCAATGTGGGTTTTACGTTCAAATATTTCTATATTGTGGGCTGTTTTATATACGAGAATGAAGGCTTATCACTACCTCTATAGCTAATGTAACAGTATTATGTTCTCGTTTATTTGATATCTTCCTCTTGTTACATTATGCCGGGATCATGCTCAGTCCCTAGTAATTTGGCAAAAAACAAAAAATTGACATTGTGGATTGAAAAATAAAAGAGGAGGAAGCACAATGACAAAACTTGATCCTGAATGGGTGGCATTAATTACTCTTGCGAAGGAGCAGGGGCTAACAATTGAGGAAATAAAAAATCTTTTAAAACGAGGTCCTGGTGTTAAAACGCGGAAAAACATACATTAATCAAATCGACATCAAAAAAGCTGAGTTCACCTACTTAAGGAATAAGTAAAGTATCCTGGGCACATTCTCGAACCATACTTGAATAAGCTAAGTGGTATGGCAAACAAGTCGTATTTTTCGCGAAAAACTTCGCTTCAAGTCAATTCTGTTCCAGTCACGGGCTACCGCAATAAAGACGTTAAAAATTTCGCTATGGTGTATGGATCTCTTCCGAATACAACCCCACCAAGACAGAGATATCAAGCAAGTATGAACCTTAAATCTGAAGCGATAAGACTACTAACCGTAGGAACTACAGGGATAGCCTAATTAATAACTAGTGGTTGCACTGATGATCTTAGGAATCTCCCACTTCAAACAGACCTTAAGATCGTTAAGTGGCGAGTGGTTCAACTGTACAAGTAATCTGACTTATTATATTATTTGTCTTGCATAATATATATTCTTCGTTATAATAGTGATGAGTATAATTGAATCGACGTACCACAGGGGGAGCAAATAGCTGAGAGTGGATAATTAATCCAGACCCTTCGAACCTGTTAGTTAATGCTAGCGCAGGGATGTGGCAGAACAAGAGATAGTAACTTCATATACTATTTCTGTTCCCCTATGGATACGTGCAATACACAAATCATAGGGGGTTTTTTTATGAGTAAAATTTCTTTACAAGCAATGATAGAAGCATCTATTTTTGCAGCGATGGCACTTGTGTTGGATATACTTCCTTCCATCAAGCTTACACCATCTATCTCTATATCAGTTGCTATGGTGCCCATTTTTATCGTTGCGTTTAGGTGGGGAGTTAAGACAGCATGTATCTCAGGCTTATTATGGGGATTACTACAAATTGCTATCGGTGATTATTATATCGTAACACCACTCCAAGGCTTTATAGAATATTTTATTGCATTTACTTTTATAGGATTTGCTGGGTTACTTGCGCCTGTGGTTAGTAAAACAGCATATGAAGGAAAGAAAGCGATGATGGTCCTCACTGTAACCTTAGGCATTTTCATTGGAAGCTTGGGTCGTTATTTTTGGCATTTTATTGCAGGTGTTATTTTCTTTGCTAAATATGCCTATGAAGCAGGTAAAACACCTATCGTTTTTTCCTTCATCACGAATGGTATCACGATGATTTTCTCCTTTTTATTATGTGCCATTGTCATTTGTGTCGTATTATCTATTCGACCTGAGCTAATAAAAACAAATAAAGGGAATCATTTATCGAATAATAGCAAAGCTTCATAATGTGATTTATTTTTGGCATACCAACATAATGAATGCTGCTTTTCTGTCTGCTTATTATAAACAGTCACTACAGTTTTTCCCGATTTATCTAATACTCTGTTGTTGATTTAAAATAAAGTCGCGACGTTTGTAAAAAAGATGCGATGTTTATAAAAAAGTTGCGAAGCATTACCCCTTTGGATTTTTTATCTAAAGGGGTGTTTCGTTGTAAAAGGACTTACTTATTGAGTCAGTGTAAATTAAATTTATAGAAATAATTGAAATGATATATGGATTTTGTGAAAGAATGTACTTAAAGCTAAAACGGGCAGCTTAGTTTAATAAGAGTGTTTTTAGTATTAAGACGAAAAATGTGTAAAATAGGGTATAACGGAAGAAGTTTTAAATATTCTGAAAGAGAGTTGAATTTGTTATGGATACTCAAGTAACTACGAAATTTAGAATAGATAAGCCGTCTAATGAGGTGTTTGAAGCCTTTGTAGACCCTTTAAAAATCGGGAATTTTTGGTTCTCATCGAGTTCCGAAAGATGGGAACAAGGCAAGTCTGTTACATTAAGATATGATGAATACGAAGCAGAAGGCGTTGTAAATGTATTAGAAATCGTGGAAAACATGAAAATCGTGTTTTCATGGGGTGGAGAATCTGATGAAGAAACAGTTGTTACAATTACACTAAAAGAGTTGGATCGTGCCAGTACAATTATTGAGGTAAACGAATCAGGTCTTAATGAAGCTGACCCTCAAATAGTAAACAAAATGCTAGGACAAAAAGAAGGTTGGGTATATATGTTAACGTGTTTAAAGGGCTATTTGGAGAATGGTGTTAGTGATTTGAGAGCAGCAATAATTCATTAGTGTTAAATAACTTCTTATGTTTTTTCAATTACTGGGTTTATCGGAGTTATTGTAAACGGAGTAATACTAAGAAAGTTACAATCTAATTAAATAAATCAGAAGTGCGATTCCTAAAATGAATCGCTTTTTTCTTATTCAACAATCTGTGCTTTGGAAAGGCTACAATGAGCTAACAGCTTCAGCATTAGACCGGTGGATTCGTCAGTCCGAGAGCTCTGGATCCTTTCAAGAGAAAGATAATCGATCTGATAAAGAAAATGAGCTGATCCATCTTAAGAAAGAAATGGCACGCCTTCGAATGGAGAATGACATTTTAAAGCAAGCCGCGCTGATCATGGGACGAAAGTAAATGTGATTCGGATCAATGTCCACAAATACTTTGTATCAGCAATGTGCGGTGTCCTGCAAATTCCAAGAAGTAGTTATTACTATATGCCAGTTGAACAAGAAACCGAAGATGGGTTAGATCATTTGATTCGAACGATATTTCTTCAAAATCGCAGCGCATATGGCACACGCAAAATAAAAGTTGAATTACAAAAGATAGGCCATCAAGTATCCCGCAGACGGATCGGCCGAATCATGCACGAACAAGGTCTAGTATCTAAATACAACATCGCACGATTTAAGCCCCAAAAAACAAAAGTAAATGATGAAGCTGTTGGAAATGTACTGGATCGAAATTTTGATGACCAAGAAGAATCAGCAGTCATTGTCAGCGATTTAACCTACGTGCGCGTACTAAATAAATGGTGCTACGTTTGTTTCTTGGTGGATTTATTGAACCGAGAAATTATAGGCTATAGTGCAGGACCAAATAAAGATGCGGCACTTGTTTACAAGGCTTTTACTAGTGTGAAAAAAGACTTGCGAGACATACAACTTTCTCATACGGATCGTGATGAAGCGTTAAAAACATTTGAGATCAAACGATCGTTGAGCATGAAGGGAAATCCTTATGATAACGTCGTGGCTGAAGCAACATTTAAATTGTTTAAGACTGAATTTACGCAAGATATGCATTTTGAAAGTATTGAATAACTGGCACTTGAACTTAGTGACTATGTCCACTGGTTTAATAACATTCGTACTCATAGTTCACTCTTACTTGAGCTCCGTAAAATATAAACATGATACCCTTAAGAAAAGTGTCTAGTTTAGTGTTGACATACAACTTTAGTGAAAAAAGAGCTTGCATAAACCCCCCTTTTTTTATGCAGCTGCGAGGCTTCCTCAGAAGCCAAAAACGTGGATGTATCAAGGTTGTATAAAATCACGCATAACCAATAAACACGGACACATGAAAACCTCTTGCACTGAGGTGGTTGTTTTATGTTAGCTAGATTTGTATAATGTATTCATCTGATGCTTTGGGATCTTGTTCAATTATAGGGCCATTTAATGGAATAAGTTATGTTAAAATTGAATCAATTTGAAAGCGGAAGAAAGGGGGAATATAATATGGACTTAGCTTTGGACATTGCTCGTATTTCACTGCCTGTTGTAATAGTGGGTGGAATTGCAGTATTTGTAATTCTAAGAATGAAACATAAATATAAGAAAGGTACCCTGGGTAAGAAAAAATCTAAAAGCGCTCAAATTATATTAGATAGTTTAATACCATTCGGAATGATGATTGGTTTTGCTGTTGCTTTACTTTTAAGCATGTTTTCCTCAATTTCCTTACTATCTACAATCACTTGGGGACCCGGGATAGGTTTCTTATTTGGATATTTTGCTTATGAAATTTATAGCAAAAAAGAAGAAATTCATTCGTAATAACTGTCTCCCAGAAAAGGACGCTTTAATTAGCAAGCAGCTAAAAGGGCCATATAATTGAATTGAACAACCCTCTTCAAAAAAACCGATATGTATAGTGAAGGATTTTCACTTATAAATTTTTATAAAACTATATGAATGTAAGTGCTTATCTGTTAGAAATATGTAAAAATTTATTTAAAACGATTCACCATAAGAAAATCATGTTAACCGGATGTATCTATGCCCCGCAACATGATAACGAGTATATCCAGGATAATATGCGCTACCTCATCGACAAAGAAGAAAATGGAGGAATAAATGAATATTGAACTTGAAAAGCTGATTTATGCTTTAAACCAACGGTTCAAGACGAATATCATCTCTACTGACTGCCAAACTATGCCGTTACAGGGCGGATCTGTGGGGAATGTGTACCTGGTAAAGGGGATCGCCGAAACCGTGGATGGCGAAAAATTGCCTTACCGTATAGTGCTGAAAATCCAGAACAAATGGGAGCGTTACGGCGATCCGGGTTCATGGCGTCGAGAATATGATCTCTATTCGTCTGACTTGGGAGCGACTTTCTCGCAAGCCCTCCGTTGGCCGATATGTTATCACGCCGAGTTCAATGCCGAAGTTAATGAATATCATCTGTGGCTGGAATATATCGATGGCGTAACCGATTTAGACTTGACCGGTGACATGTATGAAGAGGCCGCGCTGGAGTTAGGGCGCTTTCAAGGCAAGCTGTATGCGGAGCAACCCGCCGTGCTGGAGAGCCTGACCAACCTGAGCCATCCGGATCTCATGAAGAATACGTATTTGCATTACCGGTCATGGCCGGTCGTCTACGATTATATACGATCGGAAGACTGCGAATTGCCCCTGCACGTGCGGCAAATGCTCATCGACATCGATGAGCAAGCAGACGAGATATTCGCCCGTATTGAAAAATTGCCCCTCGTGCTATGTCACCGGGACTTCTGGATAACCAATCTTATCTATGCTGACGGGAATTTCGCGCTTATCGATTGGGATACCAGCGGATGGGGCTACCTGGGCGAGGATCTCGCAAGCCTGATCGCGGATGAACCGGATATCGATAACATGGTCGAACACTACCAGCGATGCATCCCTGCGTATTACAAAGGCTTTTCGGAGTATGCGGATGTATCCCGAATCGCCGATCATTGTGTCTACGAGATAATCCTTCTCGTATTCGGGTACAGGCTTGTCGAGGGGTATCTCCACACAGAGGCTGATGACGAGAAGACGAAGCATGTCCATACTCTCCAAAAAATCTATGAAATGAAAACCATACCCTTGAGGGTTTAATAAAATTAACAGGCTATCACGTCAGCCTGTTTTGTGTTTATCCCTAAGGGTCAATTTGGGTATTTTTGCATATCCCCCGAAAAAGGGTATGCTTATTCAAGATAAGGGCGCTTTAATTGAACAAGCAGTTAAAAGGATCTTCCAATCGAAGATCCTTTTTTTCAGTGCCTATAACATGCAATTATGTTAACTAGATTTGTATAGAGTATGCATATGATAATAGAAGATCTTCTTCAACTAAACGTCTAGTTGTAGAATGACAATAAAGTTATTTAATTTTGAACCCTCAAACACAGCATAACCTTGCCCTTATTTGTGGGCAAGGTTAAAATAAAGTTGTTTAATTTTTGATGGAAAGACACTTCACCTAAACTTTAAAATAACAATAAAGTCGTTTAAAAATCTAAGTTTTCTTCAACAATCGCGCCCGTTTCAGGAATAACTTGCATGCTGGGTTTATTTAATTCCTATTTTTGTGGATTGACTCTGAGGATTGTTCCACAGGGATCCGAAATCCAGTAACCCTCTGAGTTCTCGTGTACCTCCACTTCATCTCTTCTATTAATGTGATTCTCATGTAAATACTCTGCTGCTATCTTCACATTGTCTGTCTGAATCTCCAGCCATACATCTTGTTGAGAATAATTGTCCATACAATCCAACCACAGTGTGGCATCGCCAAACTGAAAGGCATGTGATTCAGACTTGAAGCCCAAATATGGCAGCTTTATCACTTCCTTATAAAATTGCACCGTCTCGTTGTACTTGAATTTTGGAATCTTTAGGGCAATATTATTTCCACCTTTGAATTCTCCATTTGTCGTTTCCAAAAAGACTACCTCCTTTATTTTTATCTTTACTATACCATCTGCTGCTTTTTTCCATTTCTTCTAGATTGCTATTTCGTTTTTTCTTGCCGATCTTCAACAATCTGGCCCGATTGCTGAATAGAATGACTCGCATTTTTAAAAAACTTTATTGTAAATTAAACAACTTTATTGTAAATTAAACAACTTTATTGTAAATTAAACAACTTTATTGTAAATTAAACAACTTTATTGACACTCAACACTAGTATGTAACAACAGTGCTTTACTTGAAAAGGCCAAATTAAAAAGGGTTGATAAGGTGTTTTTAATCAAACTTTATTTCAAAGCCACATCTGTTTTTTAAAGTGCCTTTCTCAGTAAGAAGGGTTTTTTTTATTTCCTCATTTTTTCCAGTAGTAATTAAACGCATATCCGCATATAATAAATGCAAACAAACGTTCTGAGAGGTGTGGGGATGATGATAGGTTTACTTAAACGAGCTGCTGGATCACAAGATAAATTTGAAATGATTTATTTATCTAATGAAGGAACGATTTCGCAACGTATCATTAAAGTTATTGCTGTTAACGAAATAATAGTAAAAGCCTATTGCTACACAAGAAGACAGTTCCGCACATTTAAGTTAAGCAACATTCTATCTATCGGATCTTTACGACAGAGAAGGGGTGCGTAATGATTAGAGATCGTGGAACGAAAAAGTGGACGGCCATGATGCTACCTGAGCACGTAGCTATGATAAAGGCTATGAATAACGATTATTACAAAATGAATAAGCCGATTCTTGACGAGTATCAATTATCCGAAATTGATGAAAAAATTAACACCGCAGTAGAGTTTCGCTTGCCGGTTAAATTCGAGTTATGGAACGATGGATACACTGAAGAGCTGGAAGGTATTATAAATAAAGTGGACGATATTAATAAGCACGTGCGCATTGTGGATTTAAAAGGTGATTTGATTAATATCGATTACGAGTCAATAATTGAAATAGATTTTGCAGATTAGAAAAATACTTTCAAATGAATCGAGCTTGATCAATTCAACAATTGGAGATAAATTCTCGTTGCAACGAAAAGAGTGAAACTGCCATCAACAAAGTATATAATAGAAATAACGGGATCCTATTTATAATAAAATGACTTTATTTTTGACGATATAAAAAATATAAACATATATAAAGTTATATTGAATATAATAAAAAGGATTAAAAATTCTCTATCGTTATCTGAATACATATCACCAAAAGTAAAATAATATTGCAATTAAGCCTATTATAATGATATATTGCAGGATGATTTGGATTATCCTGTATTTTAGCGTATAATAGAAACATTATGAGAAGGGGGATCTAAGCCATGGCATATAGAAGGGGACCTCAGGAACCTATCCCTGAAGAAGAAACAGTTGTCTGGTCATGTACAAATGAAGAATGTTCTTGCTGGATGAGAGATGCCTTTTCTACTGAAGAAAAAACAGTTTGTCCAATTTGTAAATCAGAAATGGAAAAAGAAACAAGGGTATTACCAGTTATTAGTTGATTATTTATGCAAAATCGCGCAAACAACTCCTGTTCATATTAAGGAGTTGTTTTTTTCTATTTTTTACATGTTTTCCTCGTTTTATGGGAATATCAAGTATAGGATGGAAAAGGAGGATATAATTTGAATACAAAAAATAATCTTGAGGGCCCTAATCATGCGGAATCATATTGGATCAATTCGACGAAATTGGAGTCGTTTCCACAACTAGAAAAAGATATCACAGTAGATGTCGCGATTATAGGTGGGGGGATCACAGGGATTACAACTGCATACAACCTCATAAAAGAAGGTTTTCATGTAGCTGTGCTAGAAGCAAGCTCTGTTCTTAATGGAACTACTGGGCATACAACAGCCAAAGTGACCGCCCAACATGGGTTAATATATAACGAATTAATTAATCAATTTGGCAAAGAAAAAGCTAAGTTATACTATGAAGCAAACATAAATGCAGCAGCCAATATGGAAGAATGTATGAACTTACATGGCATAGAATGCGATTATAAGAAGGAAGACGCATACATCTTTACAACTTCTAAAGACTATTTACAAGACTTGGATAATGAAGCAAAAGCTTATCAAACATTGGGGATTGATGGTGGTATTACAACAGACATTCCATTAGATTTAAAAGTGAAATCCGCTCTTGTTATGTATAACCAAGCTCGATTCCATCCACTTCACTATTTATCGCATTTAATTAACTATATTAAAGAAAATGGTGGGGAAGTATACGAGCGTTCTGTTGCAACTCATATGGAAGATGGAGAACCAGCTACTGTTCATTTTAAAAATGAGGCGAAAGTAACTGCAAAATATGTCATTTCAGCCTCACACTTTCCTTTTCATGATGGTAGAGGTTATTTTGCGCGTTTACATGCTGAACGATCGTATGTACTAGCTGTGAAGCCAGGTAAACCATTCGCGGGTGGTTTATATATTAATGCCGGAAAGCCAACTAGATCCATTAGATCCGTTACAATAAATGGGGAAGAAGCGCTTCTCATTAGCGGTGATGGACATAAAGCGGGACAAGGTGGAGTAGAAATCAAGCATTATGAAGCCTTAGAGAAATTTGCTTTAGACTACTTCGGTGCAAAAGATATAATATATCGCTGGTCTACCCAGGATTTAGTTACAACTGATAAGGTTCCTTACATCGGGAAGATATCAGAAGGCCACGATAATATATTTGTCGCTACAGGCTTCAGAAAATGGGGAATGACAACGAGCACAGTCGCGGCCACGATTATAACAGATTTGATTATTGGTAAATCGAACCCATATGCAGACTTATTTTCTCCATCACGCTTTACTGAAAATCCAGGTGTAAAAGAGCTCGTGAAAGAAAATATGAATGTAGCAGCACATCTTATAAGTGGGAAACTAGAACGGCCTGACAAGGAATTAAAGGATATAAAAGAAGGGGAAGGGTCTGTCGTCACGATCAAAGGTGGAAGGGCAGGGGCGTATAAAACAGAAGCTGGAGAACTGTTTGTAGTTGATACGACATGCACCCACATGGGATGTGAAGTGAACTGGAATAGTGGGGATCGCACTTGGGACTGCCCATGTCATGGTTCAAGATTTTCAGTTGAAGGTGAGGTTGTCGAAGGGCCAGCTGAGACACCTTTGAAAAGAATTGATCCTGAAAGTATTGATTACACAACTTCTTAAGAAAAGCGGAAGATGCCCGTGAAGTTTGCTAGTCGCTGGGCACCTGGAGCTAGACAACAAAAATCAAAACAGCCGATATTCTCCGCTTTGAGAATATCGGCTGTTTATAATTTACCAATGTTTAGTTATGAAGTCGTCACGGCCAGATTTATTACGATCTGCTAAATATTCTTCTTTATTTTTCTTATAAAAGTCTTGATGATATTCCTCAGCAGGATAGAAAATAGGGGCGTTGATAATTTCCGTAACAATTGGCTTTGTAAATTTACCTGATTGAGCTAACTGCCGTTTTGATTCTTCAGCAACTATCTTTTGCTCGTCGTTATGATAAAAAATGGCTGCACGGTAAGAATCGCCTCGATCCTGAAATTGTCCACCAGCATCAGTAGGGTCAATTTGTTGCCAAAAGATATCTAATAGCTGTTCGTACGAAAAGATAGTAGGGTCATATGTAATTTGAACGACCTCATAATGCCCCGAATTTCCAGACTTCACATCGGAATAGGTTGGGTTTTCCACATGTCCGCCCATATATCCAGATACAACGCCGTGAATTCCATCCCATTGATCAAATGGCTTTACCATACACCAAAAGCACCCACCGGCAAATGTTGCTATCTCTAAATTTTTCATCATCATCCATCCTCCCTAAAATTACATTAAAATAACCATTTCCAAACACCTATTACATCAAGAAAAACAATGATAATTGCCGTGGGAGCAATATATCGTATTAAAAAGTACCAAACAGTAAAAATTACCTTGGCATTTCCAGTTCCAACACTAAGCTCATTTAATAATGTTTGTTTAGGTATTTTATAAGCGGCAAATAAAGATATCGCTAACGCTCCTAATGGTAATAATATATTTGAAACGAGAAAGTCTGCAAAATCAAAAATAGATTTACCAAAAAGCATGACATCATCTAAGATGCCGAATGAAAGT
Organism: Bacillus sp. FSL K6-3431; assembly: GCF_038002605.1. Lineage (NCBI taxonomy): Bacteria > Bacillati > Bacillota > Bacilli > Caryophanales > Bacillaceae > Bacillus > Bacillus sp. FSL K6-3431. Next base: position 963,478 of record NZ_JBBOCT010000001.1, on the reverse strand, counting down.
GCTGAGGGAATACCGGCAAGAAAAATGAATAGTCCCGTCAGCCAAGTTATCTTTTTCCGCTTTGTATTATTATTCTTTGCTAATGCAGCTACAATAATTTCCAACATGGAGAATGCAGAGGTAAGAGTTGCAAAAAGAAAAAGAATGAGAAAAATACAGAGAAAAATCATCCCATATGGCATTTGATTAAATACTGCGGGTAATACTACAAATAAAAGTCCTGGTCCCTCTGTAGGTTCCATGCCTAGTGAAAAAACCGCAGGAAAAATCGCGAGACCTGCTAGTAAGGAAATAAAAATATTCATTAATACTATAATTGATGCTGATTTCGGCAAACTTTCCGATTTATTTAAGTATGAGCTATAGGTAACCATTACAGAAATCCCAACACTTAAAGCAAAAAACGACTGCCCTAACGCATATAAAATGGTTTTAGAGTCTATAGCAGTGAAATCTGGTAAAAGGAAAAAAGCTACACCTTCACCAGCACCTTCCAGCGTTAATGATCGAATAATTAAGATGATAAAAGAAATAAAAAGTGCTGGCATCATAATTTGATTTGCACGCTCAATTCCTTTTTGAATCCCTTGTGCGACAATCCAGACGGTAATAATCATAAATAAAAACTGTGCACCAACTGCAATATATGGCTGAGAAATAGAGGTTGGAAAGAGTTGTCCATAATCTTGTTCTGCTAAACCTGAAAGCTTACCAGTAAGCGTATTGTATAAATAAATGATGATCCATCCACCAACTACACTATAAAAAGACAATAAAATAAAGCTTGCGGCCATACCCATTCTCCCGATCCAGTGCCATCTAGTTCCCGGAGCAAAAAATCGGTATGCGGAAACCGCATCTTGCTGGGAGCCTCGACCGATTGAAAATTCAGCAAGCAGAACAGGTAAGCCTACTACCAATGTAAACAGTAAAAAAATGAGAAAGAAAGCTCCGCCCCCCGTTGTTCCTGCAACGTACGGAAATTTCCAAATAGCACCTAATCCAATTGCCGAACCGGCAGCTGCCAAAATGAAACCTAATTTTGAAGACCATTGCTCTCGATGTTGATCCATCCATATACCCCTTTATCTTAAAAAATTCCCATAGAATAACCACTCATAATCATAAGACATTTGTGCATGAAAAACCAGTTTTATCAAATGAGATTTTTTGTTAGTAAAGATATCAGTATAAGGACATATCGGAAAGCAAACAATAAAATTGTCCTAAGGTATTTGGACAATACGATTAAAAGGAGTATTATCTGTGAAATCTAATCCTGTCTTACCTTTAAGAAATGACAGATCAAAAAAGTCCAATAAAATGTGGGTTTCACTTATGGCTACCTTAGGGGTCAGCGCTGCTATATATGGAATGAAGAAATATCAAAATGGAAAGTTAATCCGTCCTATTCAGAACGCGATGAAGAAGATGAAAGAAACTGGGATGACAAATCCAGTTGGAATGGCAAAAACACCCCTTACAGAGTTTTCAAAAGAATTTTTAGCAACAAATAACCAAATAAAAGGTCAAAAGTGAAAGCTTTTCAAGAAGTGATACTCCCATAACGCTTCTGGGAATAATCCCTTAAGAATGATCAAAAAACAATGAAACGACTAATCCCTGCCTAAACGGTGGGGATTAAAAATTTGTGTGTGAAGCCAGAGTTTACGTTTTTTGTATTTTTTTTTATGCTTACAATGTATAAAATTAAGAAAAGTCAGACCATTTCACATGACTTTTTGTTTTTTGTAATTTAAAATTACATATATAGATTATATTGATCGTTTATTACTTGGGGGATTGTTACATGAGGAAAGTATTACCTTTCTTAAAGCCATATCGAATATCTATGTCTATAGCGTGGGGTCTTATGTTAATTGAGCTAACCGTAGAACTTTTCCACCCATTGTTTATGGCGAAAATAATCGATAATGGAATTATGCAAAATGATTTAAACGCTGTCATGAAGTGGGGAGGTATCATGGTAGGCATTTCATTGCTCGGTTTTGTAGCCGGGATTACTAATTCCTTTTTTTCTTCGCATGCTAGCCAAAGCTTTGGTTATGATGTGAGAGCGGCGTTGTTTAAAAAAGTACAGGCGTTTTCTTTTAATAATTTATCACGTTTTCAAACTTCTTCATTAATCACACGATTAACGAATGATGTTACGCAAATCCAAAACATGGTTTTCATGAGTTTGCGGATTGCGCTTCGTGCTCCATTGCTAGTATTTGGAGGTGCGATCATGGCGTTAATTGTGGATCCGAAGCTTGCTCTAATTCTCATCATTCCCATCCCTCTATTGATCGTCTTATTAATTTGGATGATGACTAAAAGTGATAGGTTATTCCAATTTGTCCAAAAGAAATTGGATAAAGTGAATAATGTGATGCAAGAAAATTTGATTGGTATGCGTTTGATTAAAGCTTTTATTCGAAGAAAATATGAAGAAAAAAGATTTAGGCATGTAAATGAAGATTTGCAGAATCAAACAGTGAAGGCTTTACGATTAGTCGAAGTATTAGCTCCTATTCTTCTATTTGTGATGAACTTAGCTATCTTGGCCATATTATGGTTTGGAAGTATACAAGTAAATCAAAACGGGATGCAGGTTGGTAAAGTTGTCGCAATTATTAACTACGGATTCCGAATTACTGCAGCGCTTTCCATGTTAACATTTATTATTATGGCAATTTCGCGTGGAAGGGCATCCTCCTTAAGAATCTCTGAGGTGCTAGTAACAGATGTTGATTTGCTAGATACGAAGGCAAGCTCTTCAAAAAAACAAATAACTAGTGGAGAAGTCGTTTTTAAAAATGTCTCTTTTGCCTATCCAGGTACAGATAAACCAGTTCTTGAAAATGTATCATTAATGGTAAAACCAGGAGCGACAGTAGCTGTGCTGGGAGCAACAGGTTCCGGAAAGTCAGCATTATTCCAACTCATACCAAGACTATATGATGTGAATAAAGGCACCATTAAAATTGATGGAATAGATATTAGCAAAATGAAACTAGAAATCCTTAGACGGCAGATTGGGTTTGTCCCGCAAGAATCCATCCTTTTTACTGGAACAATTAAAGAAAATATCGCATGGGGAAAAGAAGATGCCTCCATTCAAGAAATGATGGAAAGTGCAAAAGACGCACAAATTCATCAAACGATTGAGCAGCTACCACAGAAATACGACACGAAAATTGGGCAAAAAGGAGTCAATCTATCAGGCGGTCAAAAACAAAGAATCTCGATAGCTAGGGCACTTATTAGAAAACCTAGATTGCTATTTTTAGATGATAGTACAAGTGCGTTAGATATGAAAACAGAGGCAAAGCTTTTATCCGCTTTGAAAAAATATGATTGTACTACATTTATCATTACACAAAAAATCACAACTGCAATGGAAGCAGATCAAATTATGTTACTACATGAAGGGGAGATCATTGGAAACGGAAATCATGATCAATTATTAGAGACATCTAAACTTTATCAGGATATTTATCAATCTCAATTTGCAAAGGAGGCGCTCTCAGATGTCTAGTAAAATGCGAGCATCAAATCGCGCACCTTTAAAAGCGAAAAATTGGAAAAACACACTACTGCGAATGTGGAAATACCTCGATGTCCATAGAGGGCAACTGATTCTAGTCCTGACTATGGTATTAATAAGTTCCGGATTAGGACTACTTGGACCCTATTTAATCGGTAGAACAGTAGATGAGTATATTGCAAAGAATCAAGGAAATACGCTAGTCATCATTCTTCTTACCATCGCGGCAGTATATTTATGCTTCTCGTTATTTAGTTTTTTACAAAATTATTGGATGATAAATATTAGTCAAAAGACAGTATTTACAATGCGAACACAGCTTTTTCATCAATTACATCGTTTACCTATTAAATTTTTTGATAAGCGTCAGCATGGTGAACTAATGAGTAGGCTCACAAATGATATTGATAATGTTAGTCAAACATTAAATAGCTCTATTATTCAACTATTTTCAAGTGTGTTAACGCTTGTTGGAACGATCACCGTTATGTTTATACTGAGTCCGATTCTTACATTAATTTCTTTAGCCGTTGTCCCATTTATGTACTTCGGAATGAAATGGATTACAAATCGCACTGGAAGGTTATTCAAAGAACAGCAAAAATATCTTGGAGAAATGAATGGATTCATTCAAGAAACGATTTCCGGGCAAACGATCGTCAAGACATTTTCGCAAGAAGAGAAGATGATCGCTGAGTTTATGGAAAAAAATGAACGCTTAAAAAATGCTGGATATTGGGCACAGACTTATTCAGGCTTTATCCCAAAATTGATGAACATGCTAAATAATTTAAACTTTGCCATCATAGCAGGGGTAGGAGGGATATTTGCAGTTAAAGGGCATATTACGATTGGGGTTATCATTGTCTTTACCGAATATTCACGGCAGTTTACTCGACCCCTAAATGATCTCGCCAATCAATTTAATACACTACTCTCAGCAGTTGCAGGAGCAGAAAGAGTTTTCGATATATTAGACGAAGATAAAGAGCTGGATAATAAGGAGAGCATTGATTTAGCAAATATAAAAGGCCGAGTTGTGTTCGAACATGTATCTTTTTCTTATGGGGATGATCAACAAACGATCAATGATATTAGTTTTCAAGCTCAACAAGGGGAAACCATTGCACTTGTTGGTCCTACTGGTGCAGGCAAAACAACCATCATTAACTTGCTTGCCCGCTTTTATGATCCCGAATCGGGCATGATAACGGTAGATGGGCATGATGTGGAAAATATAAAAAGGGACAGTCTTCGTAGTAAGATGGGGTTTGTTTTACAAGATTCTTATTTGTTTCAAGGGTCTATCAAGGAGAATATCCGCTACGGAAAATTGGATGCAACGGACGAAGAAATAAAGCATGCAGCAGATATGGCTAATGCCCATTCATTTATAATGAAAATGCCAAATCAATATGATACGGAGCTCAAACAAGATGGAAGTGGGATTAGCCAAGGACAAAAACAACTTTTATCGATTGCACGCGCCATGCTTTCCAATCCTTCTATATTGATTTTGGACGAAGCGACAAGCAATATAGATACAATTACAGAAATGAGAATTCAAGAAGCAATGCAAAGACTGATGAGAGGACGCACAAGTTTTGTTATCGCACATAGGCTAAATACGATTCAGCAAGCAGACCAAATCCTTGTGTTAGACAACGGAATCATCATTGAAAAAGGAACCCATGAGTCTTTACTACGTAATAAAGGTTTCTATTATGGACTTTTTCATAGCTATATAAAATTAGAAAGTGGATAAGTAATGAGGGAGATCATTCGTTTTATAGATGATCTCTCTTTTTTTCATAATTCCCTAAACTGTATTAAATAATTCTCTGTATTCGGGTTTGATTAATTACTTTTAGGTTTGCTATAATGGAACTTACGTTTAAGTAAAAGAAGGGCGGGAATGATGATCATGAAAATCGTAGACAACATTGCTGATTTAATAGGGAATACACCTTTAGTAAGGCTTAATAAACTTCCCGATCAGAATGGTGCTGAAATATATGTAAAACTTGAATATTTTAATCCAAGCCGCAGTGTAAAGGATAGGGCGGCATATAATATGATTGTTGAAGCTGAAAAATCGGGTCTTCTAACTGCTGGAGCTACTATTATTGAGCCAACATCGGGAAATACAGGAATCGGTTTGGCAATGAATGCAGCAGCAAGAGGATATCACTCCATCATCGTGATGCCTGATTCTGCTACAGCAGAACGCATCAATATTTTAAAAGCATATGGTGCCGAAGTGGTACTCACACCAAATGAGGAAAAGATGCCTGGAGCTATCAAAAAGGCACAAGAGATCGCAGCTAAAACACCAAATAGCTTTGTACCAATGCAGTTTGAAAATGAAGCGAATTCTGATATCCATCGCACAACGACAGCACCAGAAATTATCGAGGCAATGGAAATGAACGGTAAAAAATTAGCCGCTTTTATTGGAACTTCTGGAACGGGAGGTACAATTACTGGTACGGGTGAGACTTTAAAGGAATATGATCCTTCGATTACAGTTCATGTCGTCGAACCAGCTGGATCTCCAGTATTATCAGGAGGAAAGCCTGGTAAACATAAGTTAGTTGGAACGAGCCCAGGATTCATTCCTTCCATATTAAATACATCAGTATATGATGAAATTATCCAAATTGAAGATGATCAAGCATATAGTACTGTGCGAAACTTGGCAGCGAAAGAGGGAATGTTACTAGGACCTTCAGGTGGTGCTTCAGTCTATGCTGCGTTACAAGTAGCTAAACGATTATCCCCAGGTCAAACAGTTGTATGTATTGCACCAGATACTGGAGAAAGATATTTATCAAGTGATTTATTTAGACAAACTGAACGCCCTTGAACAAGGGGGTTCTACATTTTTTTGTTTTATAGTTGACTAAAACAATGGGATTAATCATAATGAGTAATATGCTCATAGCAGACTATGTTTTTGGGGTGAAGAAATGTATTTATCAATCGATGGAATAAATAAAAGTTTTAAAGATGAGAAGAATCAAACAGTTATAGTATTAGACGGCATCGACATGCATGTTGATAAAGGTAGCTTTGTTTCAATCGTAGGGCCTTCAGGCTGTGGGAAATCTACATTGCTTTATCTCATTGCGGGTCTAGAGAAGGCAGATCAAGGGAGAATCACCATACAGGGAAAAGAAGTAAAAAAACCGGGTCCCGATCGTGTCGTTGTTTTTCAGGAAGCAGGATTATTTCCTTGGCTTACTGTACTTGAAAATGTTACTTACGGATTATATTTGAAAAAAATGACAAAAGCAGAAGCGAATGCTAAAGCAATCGATATATTAAAGATGGTTCATCTCAGCAAATATATTAATGCATACCCACATCAACTATCTGGTGGTATGAAACAAAGGGTAGCCATTGCCCGCGCACTAGTCATGGAGCCAGACATTTTACTTATGGATGAACCATTTTCTGCGCTTGATGAGCAAACAAGAATGGTCTTGCATAAAGAACTGCTAGATATTTGGAGAAAAACGAAAGTAACGATCTTTTTTGTTACACATAATATTCGTGAAGCTGTTTTACTATCAGAAAAAGTGGTCGTTTTCGCAACTCGTCCTGGAAAAATTAAAGATGTTATAACTATTCCAACGACGAAAGATGGTGTCATGCCAGACACTGTGACACTTCATACGGAACAAAGAATATTATCGATATTGCAAGATGAAATCGAAAAAGTGTTAAAGGAGGAGATGGGTGATGACTACAGCTTTAAGACGGATCATATTCATCGCAATGATAGCGGCGATATGGGAAGTCACATCTAGATTCTCAGGTCTCCCGGATTTCATGTTTCCGCGGTTGGCTCAAATATTCGAAACATTGTTCAATGGATTGATTAACGGACAAATTACAGCGGCTATCGGGAAAAGCTTTAGTAGAATTTTAATTGGTTTTTCCGTTGCTATTATTCTAGGTGTTATCATGGGTTACTTTATCTGGAGATTCAAAATAGTTGAAGATACGCTTGGTTTTTTAGTAACCGCACTTCAATCGATTCCAAGCATTGTCTGGTTTCCACTTGCGATTATCTGGTTTGGACTAAATGATTTCGCTATTTTGTTTATCGTTACCATTGGTGCAACATGGACGATGACAATCAGTGCAACGAGCGGATTTAAAAATGTTCCACAGCTATACCAGCGAGTGGCGAAGACGTTTGGCTCAAGCGGATTCCATTTTCTTCGAACCGTCATTATGCCAGCATCCGTTCCACAACTACTTTCCGGTTTACGGATTGCGTGGGCATTTTCTTGGAGAGCATTAATGGCTGGGGAATTACTTGGTGCAGGTGGAGGTCTAGGGCAGCTGCTAGAAACAGGCAGATCCCTCGGTCAAATGGATCTTGTTATTTCCGTCATGATTATTATTGCTGTAATCGGAACAATTATGGATAATGTAGTATTTATGCGTTTGGAACGATCTGTTCAAACGAAGTGGGGAGTCAATCAGCAGTAAATATAGTGAAATAAGATAAAGGGAGAGAATGTATCATGTTGAAAAAAACAATGCTCGGTGTCATCGCTATATTATTTATCGGAATTTTAGGAGCATGTGCACAAGGTGAAAATGCAGGTGATAAAAAAGATGGCAAGCAAACGGTGAAAATCGGTTATTTTCCAAACTTAACACATATAGCTACAATCGTTGCACTTGAAAATGACTATTTTAAAGAAGAGTTTGGTGCTGATGTAAAAATAGAAACAAAGACTGTGAGTAATGGTGGGTTATTTATGGAGGCCATGACAACAAAGGCAATTGATGTCGGAACAGTCGGTCCAGGTCCATTGCTTAATTTTTACGTGAAAAATCCGAAGTTTCATATTATATCTGGAGCAGTTAATGGAGGCGCAGTGCTTGTTGCAAGCGAAGGCAGCAACATTGAAAAATTAGAGGATCTAGATGGAAAAAGAGTAGCCATTCCTGTTATAGGGAGCACTCAGGATGTTATGTTGAGAAAAGCATTGCAAACTGTTAATTTGAAAGCGAAAGAAAATGGTGGAACAGTTGAATTATTCGCAGCAGCACCAGCAGATACTGCGACATTATTTGTTCAAAAATCAGTTGATGCAGCTGCGACACAAGAACCATGGGGAAACATTCTTGAAACACAGGCAAACGGGAAACTACTGCTTGACTGGGATCAATTTGCCTGGGGAAAAGAATCAACAAATACAGTTGTAGCTGCAAGTGACGCATTTTTAGAAAATGAACAGCTTGTTGACTCCTATATAAAAGCACATAAAAAAGCAGTTTCCTTTATCCAAGAAAATCCAGAGGGAGCACAGGAATTAGTAATTAAGCATATTAAAGATTTAACTGGCAAAGAAATTAATAAAGAGGAAACAGCGGCGGCATTTAAAAGATTAGAGGTAACAACAGATGTAAATGAACAAGTCATTCAAGAAATGGCTGATATTAGTAAAGAAGCTGGCTATGTTCCAAGTAACGATATTGAAGGCATGATAGATTTATCGTATCTAAATAAATAAAAACAGGAGAAACAGGTATGTTAAATTTAACATACCTGTTTTTCCTTGTATGGAACTTTTTTTCGAAAGTTTCAATCGAGAAAGATGTTTATAATATCAGATATAGATAAATAATTAGTGGCTCCCATAGGTGGTGAGCGGGGGTTATGGTTGAGCGGCCAACAATCCCGCGAGTGGCTTGTACCCGAGGTTGAGTGGACAGTAACTCGTGAAAACTTAAGCAAAACATTAAAGTTGCACATACTCATTCATCAGATAACTAGCATGATAAATAATAGTAGGCCTATGCTTGGAAACAGGTATGTGAAGTTCAATATTACCTGTCCAAGTGGGCTTGTAAATGTTATGATGAGAATTAATACTTTTTTTATGAGAAGGAGATGAATGTATGAATCCCCAAGACGCTTTTATGAAAAGTGCTATCACAATATTGAGAATGTTTGATGAAGAAAAGGCAAAAGAGTTCTATGTTGAGTTTTTAGAATTTACGATAGATTGGGAACACAGATTTGAAGCCGGTATGCCGTTATACATGCAAATATCAAATGGTGATTGCATCATTCATCTTTCTGAACATCATGGTGATAGTAGTCCTGGAGTTGCTATTAGAATTGAAGTGGGAGATATTAAAGAGCTTCAATCTAAATTGCTTGCAAAAAATTATAAATACGCACGACCGGGTCTGGAAAATACGCCTTGGAATGCATTAGAATTATCTATCGATGACCCCTTTAAAAATAGAATCGTATTTTATCAAAGTATGGATAAAAAGGAATGAATACCTTGATTGCACCGGCATGTATGTAGATAAATAGAAAAGTGGAAAATCATAGTTGCCGTAATTCTCAAATAACTCTATAATGATTTGTATTAGTTTTTTTGTCGCGAGGAGGATTTATTTTGCCGATTAATATTCCAAAAGAAATGCCTGCAAGAGAAATATTAGAAAAAGAAAAAATATTTGTGATGGATGAAGAACGGGCAATTACCCAGGATATCCGCCCATTGGATATTCTTATTTTAAATTTAATGCCAGAAAAGCAAAAAACAGAAGTCCAATTGTTGCGGCTACTTGGAAATACGCCGTTACAACTAAATATATCTTTTGTCCATATGGAGACGCATGAATCGAAAAATACGAGCAAATCGCATCTCGATCAGTTTTATACGACATTTTCAGAGATCAAGGAGAAAAACTTTGATGGTTTGATCATTACAGGCGCTCCAATCGAGCATTTACCATTTGAACAGGTGAATTATTGGGATGAATTAAAAATGATCATGGAATGGTCTAAAAAACATGTAACCTCTACGATGCACATATGTTGGGGAGCGCAGGCTGCGTTATATCATCATTACAATATTGATAAATATGAACTCCCGGCGAAGGTATCAGGGATTTATGAGCATAGTATATCTGATCCAACTATTAAACTCGTACATGGTTTTGATGATATTTATTTGGCGCCACATTCTCGCTATACGGGTGTGGACCGTAGTGAAGTTGAGATTCATCCAGAATTAATATTGCTATCCAATGGAGGTGCAGGTCCCTTCATGATTATTTCAAAAGATGAAAAAAATATTATGCTCACTGGTCATCTTGAGTATGACACGACGACATTAGCAGAAGAATACGTTCGGGATCTAAATAAAGGTGTGGATATTTTACCACCTGAAAATTATTTTCCAAATGATGACCATACGAAGAAGCCAAGTAATACATGGCGCTCTCATAGCCATTTATTATTTTCCAATTGGTTGAATTACTATGTGTACCAACAAACGCCATTTAATTGGAATTAGAAAAACTGGTCAATAAATGGCCAGTTTTTCACTGCGAAGAGCTAATAAATAATAAAAGAGAGGAAGAGGATACATTTGTTTTGGAAAAATAAAAATCCTTATCAACAAGATGCTGATAAAGAAGATATAGATGCTTATTATAGTATTCTCATCCATTTTACTGCAAATCAGTCATATATATACTTATTAAAAAACGGTATGGTTAGGTTTAGTGAAGGAGGAGTAATTTCTTTTACTGATACTGATGGTATTGATGTGGAGATTACTGGTAATTGTATAGGGAAAAACGACTTTGAATCATTAAGAGCAGCAGAAGCATTTATTCAACGTTTTCAATTGGATAATCCTTTGCTTATAGAAATTAAACAACCTTTTTAATTCAGAAAAATTTTTCTATTTATTTTCCGGCTAATGTTGACTGAATGAACGTAAGAAATACGGTCTTAAAGGCGCTCGTCGTGCACCACAGTTCTCAAAACGTTAATCTTTATAAAAACATTGATATATCAACGTTTACAGGCTATCCCATTTATGGTGGGATAGCCTGTTTTTGCTTTGGTAAAGGTTAGTGAATGTAAAAGAGGTTCAACTATCGGTCGTTTTTATGGATATGGACTGCGTGTATTCTCCTTTTTATACATCGCAGCTGGAAACAACATCCCTAAGTCTCAATAAAGTCATGTACTTTTACGACTTATTATTAATCTGTATTAATTGATGTCCCAAAAGCAATAAATGTTTATTCCACCTTCACCTGTCCCATCATACCGTTGTCTTCATGTTCAAGAATATGACAATGGAACATATAAACACCCTTTTTCTTAAATTGAATCGCTATTTTTACCCTTTCGTCCGGTTTTATTGAAATGCTATCTTTCCAACTCTGTTCACTTTCAGCCGTCTCTTTTCCATCCCTTGAAATAATTTTAAATTGTGTCCCATGAATGTGGAACGGATGGATCATCCCGCCCATCATATCCGGTTTATTATAGATCTCCCATACTTCTGTAACACCTTGCTTTTGGGTGAAATCAATTCGATTTGGATCAAACTTCTTCCCATTGATTGTTACATGTTCCATCATGCCGAAGAGTTCTACTGTCTTTGTGACTGGCAAGTTCTTTTCTTCATCAGTCACTGAAAAATCATTTATCACACGTGGAATTTCACTCGTCGATCCGTTTTGACTAGTCACATCAAAAGGCAAAAGGATAGAGCCATCCTCATTGATTAGCGCAATATCATTAGCTGGTTTCAGCTTTGTGAAATCTATAATGATTTCGGCGCGTTCTGAAGGGGTCAGTGTTATTTCCTTCATGGATATTGGCTTATTTAAAAAACCACCGTCTGTTGCAATCTGAACAAAGGTGTCTCCTGTATTTAGTTTAAATGTGTAGTTTCTCGCATTCGATCCGTTTATTAATCGGAAGCGGATTTTCCCTTTATGTACGGTCAATTTTGGATTTACCGTTCCATTGATTAATAATGTATCACCGATTGTTCCATCACTGTTCATTATAGAATTGTAATTTAGTTGCTTGTTATCATCGAAAATACGATCTTGAAAAATTAATGGGATGTCATTCTTTCCATAGTCATTTGGCAAACGAAGGCTTTGCGAGTTTTCGTCCTCAATATAGAGTAAACCCGCAAGTCCTTGATAGACCTGAGAAGCAGTCTTCCCTGTAGGGTGGGGGTGAAACCATAGAGTCGCCGCTTCTTGATTGACCTTGAATTCAATGACTTTTTCTTCTTCAGGCTTAATCGGATCATGCGGCCCACCGTCTATATCTCCTGGCACTTCCAATCCGTGCCAATGAAAAGTTGTCTCCTCATCTAATTCATTTATCATTCTAATTTTAACCTTATCTCCTTTTTTCAAAGGAATCATCGGGCCTAAAAACGTTCCATTGTAGCCGTAAGTCTCTGTTTTTGTACCATCAAAAATTTCAGTTACCCCTTTTTGCGCTCGCACCGTGTATACTATTTCTCCATTGTGCTCACCTTTGAGTACTTGAGGAATTTTCAATTCATTTTCCCCTGTGGAATCGTGTAAACGCAACACGTCGTCATGATCCATATGTTCTCCCATCATGTAAGTGCCTGTTGCTGAATGGTCTACTGTATTGGTATCTTCCTTTGTTATTGGGTGCTCAACATGATTGTCATTGTTAGGATTATTGCTGCTGCATCCACCAATTATGGCAACACAACCTGTAATTACAGCAAACTTTATCATTAATCGCATAAATTATTTCGCCTCCTATTAGTGTTGTGAGCAAATATGAGAAAATAGATCGACCCTTTGATTAATGATTGATTTCTTGTCTAATCCAATCCACACCGAAACGATTAACAAATTTATAAAACGGCTCTCTTTTCTTACCATTTTCAGCATAGAAAGCAAGCACCTTATCGACTGCATCGTATAGTTCATCTGGATGGAGCTGTTCCAGTAAAAGAGAGCCTGTCTTCGCATATGATCCTTTGGAATTCCCTCCTATATATAAGTCATAGCCTTTCCGGGATTTGATGACGCCGATGTCATTGACAAGTGGTTCACCACAGCCGATTGGGCAACCAGTATAGGCTGGTCGAAGGGTGAAGGGGACATGCTTTCCTGCAATCCGCTTATTCAGCTCGATAGCAGTAGGCATTCCTTCTTCCTCGGCACCTTTACAAAAATTACAATGACGCAAGCTTTTCACGTAATTTCCGATCGGATAGCAGTAAAGCCCGACATCCTTGAATTTCATTTGAATAGATTCAACTTTACTCTCTAACACTTCAATATATAGTTGCTGGAATGTCGTTAATTCCAATTCCTGATCTTCTTCTAAATACTCGGCGAGGATCATTAATTGCTTTGCGTTTAATTTTGAGCCGAATGATATCCCTCCGTTGATAGCTAATTTCACTACTTTATTATCCAGTTGTTCCATGATAGTACACACCTTTCTTTTGAAGTAGTTATAAAGCTATAATATAATACCTATATAGGGTATGTAAAGAGGGGGGATGATTATTGATAATAATTATGCATAAAATATAGGATATGCATTTATTTATAAATTACTTAATACAAAAAAATAGGGGGGTAATGCATATTTTGTTGACATACACTAAAATGTAAATTAGTATATGAACATACTTTCATATAAGAGAATTTAAGATGAATGATTGGAGGGTAGTTGAAATGAAAAAGGAAAAAATATAGAGTAGCCTTTGGACGAAGAAAGAAACACTAATTGTCGTTTCTCAAATGTTCAAGGCATTAAGTGATTCGACGGGAATAGGGAATTTATTATGTCAAGATGAGAATTCGAAGAATGAGCTAAGACGTTTAATTTGAGCGATTCGTCCGTTTCTCATTAACAGTGGTTGTTTAGTGAAGTTCTGAAGAGAAGGAACGACGCTTTACTGTTCGGAGGACGATCATCATGTTATGAATTTATTGAAGCAGACGATTACATGCGACTCATAATTAATTACATGGAGGGGATATACAAATGGGACATGACCATGGACACGACTATACACATGGTGCGAATAAAAAAGTATTATTGATTTCCTTTTTAATCATTACTTCCTACATGATTGTGGAAGCGATCGGAGGGGTTTTGACGAACAGCCTTGCTCTCTTGGCAGATGCAGGCCATATGCTGAGCGATTCCATTTCGCTGGCAATCGCATTACTAGCATTTAAATTAGGGGAAAAGGTAGCAAGTAAAAGTAAGACATTCGGTTACAAGCGATTTGAGATTTTAGCGGCGGTATTAAACGGTGTGACATTGATCGTTATTGCTTTGTATATTTTCTATGAAGCCATTAAACGTTTTGCAAATCCGCCTGAAGTTGCGACGACAGGCATGCTGATCGTTAGTAGTATCGGATTGGCCGTCAATATTCTCGTCGCATGGATTATGATGCGCGGCGGAGACGTTGAAGAGAATTTAAATATGAAGGGAGCTTATCTCCATGTCATTAGTGATATGTTAGGTTCCATCGGGGCGATTGCCGCGGCGTTGCTTATGATGTTCTTCGGCTGGGGCTGGGCTGATCCGTTGGCGAGTGTCATCGTAGCAGCTCTTGTTTTACGCAGCGGTTACTTTGTATCGAAGTCTGGTCTCCATGTATTGATGGAAGGCGTACCCCAAAATGTTGACATGAATGAAATCATTCAGACAATCCTAAATGTAAATGGGGTCCAAAGTGTTCATGATTTACACGTTTGGTCTATTACGAGCGGATTAACCGCGCTCTCCTGCCACGCGGTTGTAGATGATCAAATGACGATAGGGGAAAGTGAGCAGTTGCTTCGTAACCTCGAACATGGCCTATTGCATCAAAATATTCATCACGCTACTATTCAATTAGAAACGTCTGCCCACCAGCACGACGATTCAGTTCTCTGCCAGGCGAAACCCGAATCATCAGGCGACCATCAGCATTATTAAGACAATCAGTGATCGGCGGCAATGCTTCGGTCACTGATTATTTGAGAATGAAACAAAATGCTTTACATACGGGGTAGAGGTATATTAATATGTAGATAAACGCCAATACCCGCTTCATTTTCGAGTAATCAGCCTCTAATGATTAATGAAAAGGAATTATGGGTATATATTTTTTATAAACTGTATACCCCTATGGTGTATAAGATTTTACGAATAGGGAACTATACAGGAAAGTTATTAAAGGAGGAATACTAGATGGATCATCATGCAGAACATCATAACCACCACCATCATCACCTTACAGTACAAGGAGAAAGTGAAGTGACAGCAAATGTCATGTACGAAGAGGGTGTCATTACAATTGAGTTGAAAGATCAACATGGAAACGCACCAGAATTAGGTATTTCCCATGAGAAAGAAATGCATTTAATTATAGTAAGTGCAGATTTAGAGGAATATTTTCATTGTCATCCCAAGAAACAAAGTGATGGCATTTATACTTTACAAAAAGAATTGGCGGATAACGAATACAAGGTATTTGTAGATATTGCCCCAGAAAATCTATCTTATACAGTTTCACCAATCGAGCTTCATGTTGGATATGCACATCAAAAGCACGGCACAAATGACCTATCTGTTGATACGGATTTCGTCAAAACTGTTGACGGTCATACTGTTGAATTAAAGGCCAATACTTTTGAAGTAGGTCAAGAAATCTCTTTACTGTTTGATTTAAAGGGAGAAACGCCTGAACCTTACTTAGGCGCTTTAGGACATGTCGTCATTTTAGATGAAAATGCCGAGAAATTTATCCATGTGCACCCGGCAGCGATGGACAAAACTCAATTTGATACTGTCCTGGCTGATGCCGGAAAATACAAACTTTGGACCGAGTTTCAATTTAATGGAAACGTGTATGTGTATTCATATGTCATTGAGGTTAAATGAATCATTCTTGACATCAATCCCATAATAAGAGGTGATGACTTATGAAAAATGCTCAATTTGAACTTTATACGAGGCCGACATGTTCGGATTGCCAAGAGGCAAAAGCCTTTCTTGCGGAAAACAATATTCCGTACATCGACTATGATCTATCGAAAGAACCGGAAAAAGAAAAAAAGCTTATTAAAGTAAGTGGTTCGCGGGTTGTGCCCGCATTCGTGTTTAAGCAAAAGTCGCTATTGGGAATCAGGAGCAAGCCGAAAGTATTGATCGGTTTTGAGCGGAATGAGGATGAAATTAAGAAGTTGTTGGCTGTTTAACAGCAAATGGACACAGTTGTTGTGTAGGACAATATCATTGCCCTTCTGATTCACAGGTGTTATTATAGGGGTACGGGGTATCCTGGAGAATTATGAGGGGTGACGATATGTCAGAAACGGAAAAGAAAACTGTCCAACCAAATAAGCAACAGCTTTTAAATCGGTTAAAACGAATAGAAGGACAAGTGAGAGGCGTTCATCAAATGATCGAAAATGATCGCTATTGTGTAGATATTCTACATCAAATCAGTGCCATCCAATCCGCGATGAACAAAGTTTCTCTAGCTTTATTAGAAGACCACACGCATCACTGTGTTGTAAATGCCATTAAAGGGCAAGACGGTGAGGCGGCCATACAAGAGCTTATGAGTGTCATGAAAACAATGACCAAATAAATATTAAATTTCACTTTATATACCGGTATAGGGTATGGTATATTGTGAGTAACAACTAAACAGGAGGTATTTTATCATGAAAGAAGTATTAAAAGTAGAAGGTATGTCTTGCGGTCATTGTGTAAATTCAATCGAGTCAAGTGTTGGCGAACTGAAAGGTGTTTCATCCGTTAAAGTAGCCCTTGCAAACAATGAAGTGACGGTTGAGTTCGACAATATAGAGACATTAAAAAAAATCAAAGAAACCATTGAAGATCAAGGATATGAAGTTGCTTGAAAAACAGTAATTTAGCATCTTCCGCTTACACCGCGTGGGGGTATAAAGCGGCTAAGAAGTGATTATACGTCAACCGTATAATCCTTCTTTTTTCAAAACAATATACCCCCACGTAGTATTGGAGGGATACAAATGGCTACTATAGAAAAAACCTTAAAGATTAACGGAATGACATGTGCGGCTTGTGCAAATCGGATTGAAAAAGGAGTATCTAAAATAGAAGGTGTCGAAAAGGCGAGTGTCAACTTTGCATTGGAAAGTTCCACAATTGTCTACGATCCGGAAAAAACGAACGTCAATGATTTTACAGCAAGGATTGAAAAATTGGGCTACGGCGTCATTCAGGATAAAGTCGAATTTGATATTTCGGGAATGACGTGCGCAGCATGTGCGACGAAAATTGAAAAGCGCATTAATAAGATGGAAGGTGTTTCAAGCGCTTCGGTCAATTTCGCAATTGAAACGCTCACTGTCGATTATGATAGCAGTCAAACGAACCAGAATGAAATGATGGCTAATGTGAAGAAAATGGGCTATGAATTGATTCCAAAAACGGACGGCAAGGAAAAGATGGACCATAAAGAACAGGAAATCAAGAAGCAAACTCGAAAGTTCCTGTTCTCTGCGATATTGACCCTCCCATTGTTATGGACGATGGTCGCGCATTTCGAATTCCTTTCTTTCTTATACTTGCCGCACTTTTTGATGAATCCATGGTTACAGTTGGCTCTTGCGACACCAATCCAATTCATCGTCGGTGCACAGTTTTACAAAGGAGCATATACCGCTTTACGAAATAAAAGTGCCAACATGGACGTTTTAGTCGCACTCGGTACAAGTGCTGCTTATTTTTACAGCTTATATTTGAGCTTCGAATGGATGAAAGCAGGTAGTGTTGGAGAACCAGAACTATATTTTGAAGCGTCTGCCGTCATCCTTACACTTATTGTACTTGGTAAATTATTTGAGGTGCGTGCCAAAGGGAAAACGAGCCAGGCTATTCAGAAATTGCTCGGTCTGCAAGCGAAAACTGCACGCGTATTAAAAGATGGTATTGAGCTGGAAGTAACGATTGAAGAAGTAGTGGCAGGAGATATTATCCTTGTGAAGCCGGGCGAACAGATTCCAGTCGATGGAGAAATCATCTCTGGTCAATCGGCAATTGATGAATCGATGATCACAGGAGAAAGTATTCCTGTCGATAAAGTTGTTGGGGCCCCTGTTATTGGTGCAACAATTAATAAGAACGGATCGTTACAAATTAAAGCAACTAAAATTGGAAAAGACAGCGCGTTATCGCAAATTGTCAAAGTCGTTGAGGAAGCGCAAGGATCGAAAGCAGAAATTCAGCGTTTGGCAGATAAAATCTCTGGCATCTTCGTCCCAATCGTTGTCGGTATCGCGATTTTGACGTTCTTTATCTGGTATTTTGTCGTAACGCCAGGCGATTTTAGATCATCACTCATCCCGACTATTTCCATACTTGTCATTGCATGTCCGTGTGCGTTAGGATTGGCAACACCGACATCCATCATGGCAGGTTCCGGTAGAGCTGCTGAAATGGGCATGCTCTTTAAAGGCGGGGAGCACCTTGAAAATACGCGTTCAATTGACACAGTCGTGTTGGATAAAACGGGAACGGTTACGAAAGGTGCACCTGCATTGACAGACGTCATCTTATCGGAAGGATTTTCAGAACAGGATGTTTTGCAATTGGTTGCTTCAGCTGAAAATCAATCCGAACATCCATTGGCACAAGCAATTGTAACGGGTGTCAAAGAAAAAGGAATCGAATTGATCGAACCAGAAGCGTTCCATGCACTCCCTGGATACGGAATTGAAGCAGAAGTCGCCGGAAAACAAGTGCTTGCCGGTACAAGGAAACTAATGCACAGCCGGGACGTGGCTCTTCACAGCATTGAATTCACAATGGAGAAAATGGAAAATGAAGGGAAAACAGCGATGCTTATCGCAATCAATGGGAAGCTTGCGGGCGTCGTGGCAGTTGCAGACACTGTGAAAGAAACATCCAAACAGGCAATCGAAAGAATGCTGGAACTCGGATTGGATGTCATTATGCTGACGGGTGACAATCAGCATACGGCTGAAGCAATCGGACGACAAGTCGGATTGAGCCATGTCATCGCAGAGGTTCTTCCGGAACAGAAAAGCGAGGAAATTAAGAAATTGCAAGCGCAAGGTAAAAAAGTGGCCATGGTCGGAGATGGTATTAATGACGCGCCGGCGCTCGCCATTGCGGATATTGGAATGGCGATTGGTACCGGAACAGATATTGCCATTGAAGCGGCTGACATTACCCTCATGCGTGGGGACTTAAACAGCGTAGCGGACGCTATCATCATGAGCCGAAAAACGATGCGCAACATTAAGCAGAATCTATTTTTTGCTTTCTTCTATAATACAATCGGTATTCCGGTTGCTGCACTTGGCTTGTTAGCCCCTTGGGTAGCCGGAGCAGCTATGGCATTCAGTTCAGTATCCGTCGTCTTGAATGCGTTAAGGCTTCAAAGGGTTAAGCTGTAATAAATCAAAAACACATCTATCATTAAACTAAAAAGAGCCTCTCTCCGATCTGTGAGGGAGGCTTGCTTGTTATTTAACTTGTAATCTTCCTCTTGTTTATTTCGTTGAGTATTCAGCTTAAGTAACTACGCCAGTAACGAGCTTGGCGGCAAAATAACAATATCCCAGAAATTGTTGGAATAGACCTTTGTGAACAATTGTTGCACCAAGCACAAACTTTTCAACGAACTATTATATCTGGCCTTATTTCAGAACTTCAACGGTTAAAAGACGGAATATTCAAATTAACAGATTCCGTGGGAGATACACTATGCATGAACAATCGACCTCGCTTTCGGCGGTGCGTCATGAAGCCTATCAGGTTGGATATAGACACGGAGCGCTTCGAAAACAACAACCTTTACTAATTCGGTAGAATTTAAAGAGAGGCGTGTATTAATACCGCCAATGGCAATATTCAACACATCATGAAGGATTAAAATAAAAAATAGTTATGCTGTGAAAAGATTTTGTAAGTGAATGTAATTTGCATAAAGTGAATGTATTGAATATAATCTGACTGTAAACGCATAAAAGTTTAGAGAAGATGGTAGAAACCAAGCCAACCTCTCTAAAAATTCATAGAGTTTTAAGACTTTTTTATCAATCTATATCAATTGATGTTCAACAGGCACAAAAGAATCAAAAAAATGTTGAGAGGGGAGAAATGGATGAAGACTGATAATAGTCTAATAGATACAAGTAAACTATTGGCATGTATCAATGATACTTTTACCATTGGCGATATGTCATTGATAAGATTCATCCCTAAAGGGGAAGAAGGATATTGTTATTATATAGAGGGAGAAGCAGGGGAGTGTTATTTTGTTAAGGCGCTCCATATTCAACCCCATCTAGAGGAAGCATTAACAATGATCCAACGTTTAAATGGAGACCATGGAAAAAGTTATATTCTACCTCCCCTCAAAACACGTAAAGGAAAATGCTCCGTACTTTTTGATTCATATCAAATATCCATTTATCCTTTTGTACATGGCGAGTCACTCTATGAATGTGAAATAACGAAAGAAAATAGAAGCTACCTTGCAAAGATAATGGCAGACTTTCACAGTATAGATACTAATACTTTCAAGAAGCTACCTAGAGAAACTTTTAATAATCCCTTCGAAAAAAACATTCTACATCTATTAGCTATGGCGAAAAACGGGAAATGTGATACAACGCACTATAAACAATCTGTAAGAGATTTATTAATACAAGAAACAGACGAAATTCAGGCTACATTAACAAAAATGAGAAGTATGCAAAAAGAATTGCTGACGCTTCCCATGCAAACGGCTATTACTCATGGAGATCCGAATTATGCAAACATCATGAGAGATTTACAAGGAGAGCTTTATTTGATTGATTTTGCTGATATAGGCATTGGTCCTGTCGAACGTGATTTAATGGCTTTTGTTGAGGATAATCATTTTGGCTCATTTCTATCCATCTATGTAAAAGATCGTCCACAAACGAAACTTCACATAGAAATCTTTGAATTTTATTTATATCGTTGGTGTCTACAAGAGATATCAGATTATTCATCGCAGATTTTAGAAGGAAGAACAGGTGAGGTAGAAAATGAACATGCGTGGATGGAATTACAAGCATATTTGCCAATCCCTCACGCTGAAATGATGCAAAGACTTTGGAAAATAGATGAAGACATAAAAAGCTTTTAACAAAAACAAACCCAGATGCTAGTCAGCCATCTGGGTTTGTTTGTTTTTCTACTATCGATAAACTTTAATTTTTACTGTTTTTACGCCCCAATTTAATGCTTTCTTTTTAGTTGGCATATGTAAGTCAATTTTCTTCCCTTTGATGGCGCCGCCTGTATCGCCTGCTATAGCTTCACCATAGCCTTCTACATAAACTTTTGTCCCCAGCGGAATCATTTTCGGGTCTACAGAAATGACTTTCGCATTAGGATTTTTCTTTAAGTTAATACCAGTAGCAGTAATTCCACTGCAGCCTTTACAGCCAGCTGTGTAAGCGGTGGCTTTCACTGTCATTGTTTTATATGTAGCTTTTTTAGGTGCTGTAACTTTCTTTTTTGGTGTAACAGCTTTTTTCACCGGGGCTTTTTTAGCTATTACCTTTTTCTTTGCCGTTGTTTTAGGTTTAGCAATCTTTAAAACCTGCTTCGGCTTGATTAAATCCTTTTTAAGTCCATTCCAGCTTTTTAATTGGCTAACAGTTACTTTATGTTTAGTGGCAATTTTCCACAATGAGTCACCTTTTTGTACTTTGTATGTAGTAGGCGCCGCAGCCGATGAGACATCTGAAAACCCAAATACTAGAAAACAAGCTGTAATCATAGTAATTACTATCTTTTTCAAATCAATAGTCTCCTTTATTTTTAATCATAGGGATATTATACCAGTTGAATGTAACAGTTATATTTCACTAGAATGGTAATTATGTTACGAAATATAACAATTTGATAGAAAAGATAGATTGAATCATATATTTAATACTTAACAATCTCGTGTAAATACTATATTACTCAACTTTCACAGTGGGAAAGCACAATTTATAATATAAAAAATAACTCCTCTGGAAATTCATACTAAACTCACACATTAATGTTATATTTTTAATAATAGACACGCTAACAATAACCTAATTAAAGGACTTCTCATTTCATATACCTAGACATAGTAGTTCTTTCACTGTAATAAATATGTATAGCCTTTTAAGACTAACATTATAAAAATAAATTAGTAAACAAAGAATTCAAAAAGGAGATGCGGGGAACACATCAGACGCTTATTCAAACGATCAAGTATACGCGCGTTTATTTAAATAATGGAAAAAGGATTTAGTTTTATATAGTATCTAGCCCAATGACATAGGAGACTTTTTATGAAAAACACCTTGTCAGCGTTTAGAAATCGCTGATAAGGTGTTAACTAGAAAGATATTTTTAAACAATAGAAAATGCTTCAAATAATATTCAAACGTTTTGACATTACTAAACGTCATTTTTTATACCCTAATACCTTTCCTTTCACCTTATCTATTGGCAAAACACCATAATCCTTACTATCTATTCCCCTCCACCAATTGTAGACTAATACAAAAACAGTATTTTCGGTAACCTGCACAGGTTTCATATTAGTAGTGAAATATTCTTTTCAATACTCATCATTTACCCAATTAACTGGATCGGCTTTTTCAAAATACGTTTCTTCTTCCATACCTGTGAATAAGGCTTTTGAATAGAAAGTATCCAGCTTTTTGTCATCAATATATACTTGACCTTCTCTAATTTCTACCATTTCTCCTTGCAGAGCAACAACCCTTGCGATACTATACTCTGAAGGAGTGAAATCTGGATTACTTTCAAGAGAGAAATCAGGTGTTTGATAGTAAATTACTTCCCCACGGTTTATATTTGAAAAATCGGGATCAATCACTAATTCACTATTGTATTGAAAAGAATAATCGTGATTTCCTCGATCCATTGAATCCTCACCCCATTCTACAAGAAGCGCATTTTCAGGCATGTCTATTGATTTGACCTCTGGTTTTGTATACAAATCTTTAAGTATTTCTGTATCTGTTGAAACTGAAGAACATGCCACTTATAAAAGAGCAATACCAAGTATCGAAAATTTTTTCAAGGTCATCATCTCCTTATATATATATGTGGTATACAAGTATCATCCATAATCCTTGTTTTATTATGAATATTCAGTTAATTAAATTGAAGAAGGAAAGTTTATAAATAAACAGCTGCCTTTTGACAATCGGGCTGTTTTATAAAATGCAGTTGTAAAGAAGATGAAACTATTTTGACTTATCGCAATAAGAAGAAGTTGTTCCCTTTCATAAGTATCTGGAAAGTGATTACCTATACCTGTTTAACTTGATGGCAAAGGGTTAATAGAAGTTATTGAACTAATAAAAAAAGAGCATCACATGAGCTCTTTTTACTCATTTATAAATCATATGAAAGCATCAATGTAGTATTTCAAATGGATTAGATCTTTTTGGAATGATTCCAAATTTAGCGACTAAAAGTAGCAAAATAAAAATAAAGCAACTAAGGCTTGTGTTATTACTTGTGAAAAACGTAGTCGCTAACAGTCGTGATGCAACTAAAATATTTAAAGTATAGGCAATAATAAACCCTGCATACGAAACACAACATAGATAGTTTCCAATTAATGACCTTCTGTAATTTAAAAATACTGATTTATTTACATTTCTAATATTAAATGTATGTTGAATTTGTCTAATGAGACCATAGGCGAACCCGATAATCAGCATTACAACTACAAAGTAACTAAGTGTATCAACCATTATTTCACCCCAATTAAATTTTTTCCAAATTATTCTTTAATACTCATAGAATAAAAAAAGAAAAGTCTTTACATACCATTTATTATACAATAAAAGAAGGAAACTAAATACAAAGAATGTTATGATAATAATGCGGCAAACGCTTTTTTGGGTGGGAGAGGAATTTGAGCTAATACCAAAGGTTTATTTGCCGAAATTGAAGGTAAATATGTGTGAGGTTCCACATTAACTTATCTAGCAGAATGGAGTGAAGCAAATGATTAATAAAGTTGGCCAAATTATGATATATGTAAATAACCAAGATGAGGCATTGAAATTTTGGACAGAAAAATTAGGATTTAGTGTAGTTTCTGAAGAGGATAACGGCCAAGGACTGAGATGGATTGAAATCGCACCAACAATGGAAGCAGAAACGAGCATCATCCTACATAATAAAAAATTAATTGCTAAAATGGAGCCCGAATTAAATCTTAATACACCTTCGTTAATGTTTTACTCGGAAAATATCGATAAATTATATAAAGACTTTTCTGATAAAAATATTACAGTCGGAGAAATTGTAAGTATGCCTACTGGCAGAGTATTTAATTTTGCTGATAATGAAGAAAATTACTTTGCTGTCATGGAAAAAAGTAAATGACAAAATGAAAGTAGAAATAAATATCAAAAACGACTAGAAATAGGTACCTATCCATTTTTAGTCGTTTTTGTGTTGTGAGACAATAAAGTAATTATCAACTCTATTGTTATTTACCATTATACTTTCATGGTCCGCTACTACTAGTAATACTACTTGTGATTTATATTCGCCAAGTGGTAGATGCTTTAACCATTACCAAATGTAACTGAATAATAAAGCGATTAGTTAAACGATACAATATAGAAGAATGTGTCTTTTTATCTAATCTATGAATAATATAAATTAAAAGAAAATCCTTTTAAATATAAGGAGTAGCAAAGGAGGAATATGTAAAGTGGAGAAGCTACAGGAAGCGATTGACCATTTTAAGTTAAATGTACTGACGATACAAGATGTTCCGGAATCTCATAGCTCTGAAGTCTTTAAAATACAACTATTAAATCAAGAAAACGTTTATATCAAAATTCCATATACAAAAACTAAACTTTTTCGGGAATATGAAACGTTAAACCTCTTACATAACGAAGTAAGTGTACCTACTATTTTAGATTTTTGGGAAGGGGATGAAATCCATACAGGTGCATTATTATTAGAAAATATAAACGGCGTTCCGTGTACTGGCAAGGTAAGCCCACAATTGGCTTATCAAATTGGTGTAAATCACGCGAAAATTCATGCAGTATCAATGCTGAAATATGGTACATTTTCAGAAAAAGGATTTCAGTCGTTAGATAATAATGATTGGTCAGCGTTTGTTAGAAAAAAATTTTTGGAATTTGAACCATATGTAAAAGAAGTGCTTTCACCAGAGTTATACGAAAAATCCATCGTTCATTTTGAAAAGCGTTTTAACGCTCTTCCAGAGCCTGAAAATCCATCAATTATACATATGGATTTTCGACCAGGGAATATCTTAATTCGTGATGATAGTGTTGTAGGAATTATTGATTTTGAAAGTGCGCGATCAGGTGCAACAGAAATGGATTTTACGAAAATAAACCGTGATATTTTTAATAAATATCCAAAAACAAAAGAAGCGTACATCGCTGGATATGAAACGATTCGGCCGATCATTGATTTAAATCAAGTATTATCTTTCTACTCTTTTTATGATGCTTTTAACTCAATAGGTTGGTGTAAAATTAGAGGGATTGAACAGCATCAAGATTTCTTAAATGAGAGTGTAAATATTTTAAATAGATCCATATTGGATAATACTGACAAGAACTAAGTATCCGCGTGAAATAAAAGAGTTACGGACCTACAATAATTTGTTGAGGCAAGTTGCACTAAAATAAGACCAACATTTTATTATTTATAATGTCAATCCACCAAAAGGTCAATGGATTGAAATAAACAGATATAATTTCGATTACATAGTAGATTTAGAGAAGGGTCGTATTTATTGAATGAAAAATGCAAGAGAAGTAGGGGGATAATAACTGTTGCTGCATTAAAGTAGTAGTGAGATAGGAAGGAAAAATGAACTGAATGTAAAGGAGATAGCCGAAACTATCCCTATTATTTTCGAACTCTGATAAATTAAGAAAACCTTCCACATGTTTATGAGTAGAATTATGTTTATTCCTACTCTCTAATCAATTATTACCCAAATTACTATCCCACTATTCCTTCTTATTCAATCTACCAATCAACTCATGCAAATCATCAGGTCTATGAAACTCAATAGGTGAAACTCCTTTTTCAAAGGTAACCGAATCTGCTTCTACTAGTAATACATACTTGTCATTTACTTTCGCTAGATGAATATTCTCGCCAAAATCAGCAAGCAATCCTTTGATGGATGTTTCGCCAAGTTTCATTTTTAACTCGGTTTCTGGAGCTAACTCAACTATTTGGGCAGAGGCTTCCACAATTTGTTCGGTCGTTAGACGCTCTTGGATTTCTCTTTGTGGGCTTGCTTCCCAAATTTCCATTTCCTTTTCAAACTGCTCTAACTCTTCGCTGTTATCTGCTAATACTTCGTTAAAATGCTCTTCAACCATCGTAATTACTTGTGTTCTTAAAATTTCTGGCATCGATTCACCATATTCCACAAATTTCAAGAAGTCCTCGAAGTATCTTGCGTGGGATGATTGATGGATTTTTAATTCGCTTTCTTCAATCATTCCTTCTTCAGGCATGTACGGGTATTGGATTGATTTCATGTTTTTCGTTGTAATCGCCATTTCTACATTGCGAATTAACGTAGATTCATCTGCGATGGAGGCTACTTTTGGTTCGAAATCGCATTTCATAATAAAGACAAATTTGTCATCAAAGTATTTTTTTGGTTGGGCAGCTGCAACAAGAAATGCACCTCCACGCACAGCACTTGTGTCGTGATAGGCAAGTACTAACGCTTCACTACCTTCTTGAAAATCAGTTTTTGATTCTGCATTTCTTAAACGATTAAACAGATTATAGTTTGGGTTAGAGTCCAACGCATGTCCTTCTTCTACGATAAAACGTCCGAGTTTTGTCGGTGCTGCTTCTGTTTTAGGATGGCGCTCTACTTTTCGCTTCACTATTTTCGTCAGTTCTCCGTCCAAAAAGTCCTTGATTGCGTGCTGATCATATTCATCCATATCCAATGTTTGAAAGTGTTTATATTGTTTACTTGCTTGCTCATCTTTACCTTCTACTTGAATGACGTAGAATGATAAAAAACGTATATCAAAATCCATAAGATCACCTAATTCTATTCATTTAGCTGTTCATATAAAGAGCTTATGGACATTTTTCATCCATAAGCTAGTTTGATAAAAGCTATAATTGCTCCTTGCATGTAAGTACAGAATATTACGTACCTATTTTACGTCTAGTGTTACTCGCTTTTTTTGTTTGTTGACTTGATAGCTTTTTAGTCGCAGTGCTACCTTTTAGATTTCCTTGTGATTTTTGGGCAGCTTGTTTTTCAGCGAGTTTCTTTTTGATAGCTTCTTGCAATGAAATTTTTTTAGGTTCTTCAGTCATGATTCGTGCCTCCTGACTTTGTTTAGTTTCTTTATTATACATGCTTAGAAAAAATAATATAAGTGAAAACAATCAATCTGTATGTTAATTTCATAAATTTACATTTCTATTTTAAAAAAAGGCTGGAATAACTTAATACCTTTTCTGTTACCTGGAAGCCATTTCATATCTAAAACTAAATGACTTGCGTAGCTTAAGATGCAAACTAGCATAATGCCCTCAACTTGTAAATCCTGTTCCAAATAGTAACCAATACCGCTAAAATAAGTTAATCCAATTATGGAATGGGTTAAGGAGCGATGGGGGAGTCTTGAAGCGATGCTAATATAAATACCTAGCATAATGAGCCAGATACTTTGCATAGCAAATCCTGCCATTAATGCGGCGAGTCCGGTCAGCAATAGCATCATTTTTTGCTTAACAAATACGGAGGGAAAGGTAAGCAATACGATTCCTGCACCCAAGCCGATCCACCGTTCTATTCCTGGAGCATTATCGAAACTGTATGCAATTAATAATAACCCGAATAATCCTAATAATAATATAAGCCACTTTTTATTCAACGATATTCTTTTGGATAATGTTCCTTTTACATCCAAATCAGGTACTAATCCGACACAGCCTCCCAAAAGCGTAAGTGAAACTGCGGTAGGTAAATCCACTCCTACATATTTCCCCACACCAATACCTACAATCCCACCTACAATAAAATGCGTTTTTCCATCCATTAAAAAGCCCCTTTTCTGTATAAAACTCTTGCTGCTAGTACTAGTATAACAACACGATCGTTTGTTTGGTAGCAAAAAAGTGATATAATATAAATTGGGCACTAATACGTGAAATTCCGCAATAATTATGCATGAATGTTAGCTATAGTACTTTCAGTAGTTGATGTTCGATTATTGTTAGATTTCACAGTTATGAAGAAAATTACGTCACTTTTTACTATAGATAAAGGGGATTTGGATGTTGAAACTTGTATCGTGGAATGTAAATGGCATTCGAGCTTGTGTGAAGAAAGGGTTTCTAGATTATTTTCATGAAGTAAATGCAGATATTTTCTGTCTTCAGGAAACAAAATGTCAAGAGGGACAAATCGAATTAAATTTAGACGGCTATTATCAATACTGGAATTCAGCTGTTAAAAAAGGATATTCTGGAACAGCTGTATTTACTAAGAAAAAACCACTTTCCGTAAAATATGGTGTTGGCCTTGCGGAAGAAGAAATAGAAGGAAGAATTATTACATTAGAATATGAGGGATTTTACCTAGTAAATGTCTATACTCCCAACGCACAAAGAGATTTAGCTAGATTGGGTTACCGTTTATCTTGGGAAGATGAATTACTAGGCTATATTAAAGAGCTAGATCAAATCAAACCTGTAGTCTATTGTGGTGATTTGAACGTGGCTCATCAGGACATTGATTTAAGAAATGCGAAGTCTAATCAGGGAAACTCCGGAGTGACAAAAGAGGAACGTGGGAAGATGACTCATTTACTTGAGCAAGGATTTATTGATAGCTATCGATATTTTTATCCAGAGCGAGAAGGTGTATATTCTTGGTGGTCATACATGAGTAAGGTCAGAGAAAGGAATATCGGCTGGCGTATTGATTATTTTATTGTATCTGAGCGTTTAGCGAATAACTTAGTAGATGCCCAGATTCATTGTGACATCATGGGAAGTGATCATTGTCCCGTGGCACTAGAAGTAAAAATAAACTAACGGGGTTACATATGAATAATCAAACTGCGATCATCACAGGTGCATCAAGTGGATTTGGATTATTAACAGTTGTTGAACTTGCCAAACGTGGATTCTCAGTTATTGCCACGATGAGAAATTTAGAAAGTAAAGAGACAATAATAGAATTATGTAAACATGAAGGTATGGAAAATCGATTACACTTTATCCAGTTGGATGTAACATGTCCAAAGTCGATTGAAAACTTTTCCGTGCAAATAGCTGAACTTCCTACAATCGATATTCTGATTAATAATGCGGGATTCGCGCTTGGAGGATTTTGCGAAGAGGTGAGCGTTCTCGAATACAAGGAGCAATTTGAAACCAACTTTTTTGGTGTAATTGCTGTGACACAAGCCGTGCTTCCATATATGAGAAAACAGCAACATGGAAAGATTATCAATTTAAGTAGTATTTCAGGCAAAATGGGGTTTCCAGGATTATCCCCATACGTTGCATCAAAACACGCGCTTGAAGGTTGGACTGAATGCTTGCGATATGAAGTCAAACCAATAGGTATCGATGTAGCTTTAGTTGAACCAGGTTCATTTAAAACCAATATTTGGTCTCGGGGCAAGAGGATAGCGGAGCGTTCCAGACTTAGCACATCTCCATATTCCACTTATATGATTTCAATTGAAAACGAATTAGAAAAGAGTAAAAGCAGCCATGGGGACCCAAGTGACGTTGCTACCCTTATCGCTGACATCTGTACGCATAATAAGTGCAAGAAATTCAGATTTCCAATTGGAAAAAGTGTGAAACTTAGCTTTTTCTTAAAAATGATTATTCCATGGAATCTATGGGAAAAAATATATTTCAAAAAATTAGGCTCTCATAAAAGTTGATGCCGATTTCTCAAATAATAAATTAAAAACAAGGCAACTTTTTTACACTTTTTTGAAATTATTCTCGTCATAAATTGCACATATAAGGTATAATATAAGCTCGTGAATGGGTATTTACCTTCGATTATTATTGTTGTTCGCAGTATGAACTCTACATAGTTGAAGTAGCTTATTTATTTTATTATTTGTGTTGATTCAAAGTTGAAAGTGAGTGTTCATTATGGGACGTAAATGGAATAATATTAAAGAAAAAAAAGCATCAAAGGATGCCAATACAAGTCGTATTTATGCAAAGTTTGGACGAGAAATTTATGTGGCAGCTAAGCAAGGTGAGCCAGATCCGGAATCAAATCAGGCATTAAAAGTCGTACTTGAACGTGCAAAAACATACAGTGTGCCGAAAGCGATTATTGACCGTGCGATTGAAAAAGCAAAAGGCGGTTCAGAAGAGAGCTATGATGAACTCCGATACGAGGGATTTGGACCAAATGGATCTATGGTAATCGTAGATGCACTAACAAATAATGTGAATCGAACAGCATCAGAGGTACGTGCTGCTTTCGGTAAAAATGGTGGAAATATGGGCGTAAGTGGATCTGTCGCCTATATGTTTGATGCTACTGCTGTCATCGGTCTTGAAGGGAAAACAGCAGATGATGTGCTTGAAATATTAATGGAAGCTGATATTGACGTACGTGACATTTTAGAAGAGGATGAATCAGTGATCGTTTATGCTGAGCCTGACCAATTTCATGCCATGCAAGATGCATTCAATCAGGCAGGAATAACTGAATTCACGGTTGCAGAAGTAACAATGATTGCGCAAAATGACATCACACTGCCAGAAGATGTGGAAGCACAGTTTGAGAAAATGATTGATGCGTTAGACGATTTAGAAGATGTTGGCCAAGTGTACCATAATGTAGATTTTAGTGAATGATCGTTTAAAGCGGACCATTACAAGGGTCCGCTTTTTTGGGTTCATCATGTCGTTTGAAACGGTTATGAAGTCTGTCGTCTAATAATGAGCATTTTATGTTGCCTTTTCCAATAGTAGTTTGAATATACAGACAAAATGATTGTTACATGTTATATTCAAACCAAGGGGGAGATAATGTGGCCATACATTTCAGAAAAGAAGAAGAATGGTTTAGTTTTAATGATGGAAAAGAAACATTGATTGAAAGAAAAACAGAAGTCCGTTTTGATCCACTGACAGGAGAATCTTCACGTCTTGTATTTGATCCAGGACTAATACCAGAAGTACCTAATTATACGGATGAAGCGGAAAAAACGGGTGGCAAAAATTGCCCATTTTGTTCAGAAAACATCTTTAAGATGACGCCAGTTTTCACGAAAGGAATTGCTGATGAAGGCCGTATTACGCAAGGCGAAGCGATACTATTTCCGAATTTATTTCCATATAGTAAACATAACGGTGTTGTGGCTTTCTCTGGACAGCATTATGTTCGCCTAGATGAATTTACAGTGCCCGTCATATGTGATGCATTTTTAGCAGCACAAACCTATATTAATAGAGTAAGTAAATCAGATTCTAAAGCTCAATATGCCTCCATCAATTGGAATTACCTCCCGTATGCTGGTGGCAGTATTTTGCATCCTCATTTACATATAATCGGATCAGAGTTTCCGACAAATTATCAAGCAATGACAATCGAGAAAGAAAAGCAATATACAAACGAGATAGGGGAAGCATATTTTTCAGAGCTTTACGAGATGGAAAAGGAAATTGGTGAAAGATGGATTGGTGAAAAAGGAAATGTTGCATGGATTCATGCCTATGCACCTAAGAGTCATAATGATTTTATTGGCATCTTTACCCAATCTACCTCTGTGCAAAGTATTACAGAACAGGATTGGCATGATTTTGCTGAAGGCTTAACATGTATTTTTGCAACATTAAAGGAACAAGGGTTTGCAAGCTTTAATTTATCTTTAAATATATCAACAGATCCTACATCTATTCAACCAATTCACGTACGGGTCATCCCGCGTCTAACAATAGGTAAACTCGGAACGAGTGATATTAACTTTTTTCAAGCATTACAACAAGAGCCTCTTACATATAAAGCGCCTGAAGATATCGCTAAAAAAGCGCGTGTTCATTTTAAATAACTCCGTCAACAATCACGACATCTTACAATAAGATAAAGATGTAGTGATATGGAGGTGGAGGTATGGCTGTAGTTAAAGCCAGAGAAGCAGATATCAACCTATTAGCAAGACTACTAAGAGCAGAAGCCGAAGGGGAAGGGCAACAGGGAATGCTCATGGTGGGCAATGTAGGGATTAATCGAATTCGAGCAAATTGTTCTGACTTTAAAGCTATTCGTACTATCCCGCAAATGGTTCACCAGCCACATGCGTTTGAAGCTGTGACACATGGATATTTTTATCAGGGGGCGAGAGAAAAGGAAAAGAAGTTAGCAAGAAGATCCATCCAAGGTCATCGAATTTGGCCAGCCAAATTTAGCCTATGGTATTTTAGGCCCCCTGGTGATTGTCCTCCTACGTGGTATGACCAACCATTTGTAGCCCGTTATAAATTGCACTGTTTTTACGAACCTACTGCTGAGGAATGTGAAGCTGTTTATAATACATTTTAATCATTTTTCAAACAAGTACTGATGAAGTGCTTGTTTGTTTTTTTATGTCTTTAAATCACTTGAATTTTTACGTATCTATAACTGTAAGAAGTATGGTTTTAGACAGCTAAGTTTTGGAATAACGATTTATTGTTATTTTAAAATACTATTCTAAAAAGCGGGAATATTGATTGATTAATACCTGGTACTAATTATTTTTAGGGATGTTAGTAGCTGCTCCTAATAACTTTTTATACTTGTGCGTACCACTAGAAACGGTGTAGAAACAAGTCGGTTTAAAGGGCATTTTTATAAAAAACAGTGTTCCATTCAGCAAAATATGCTTTATCGGAACACTGTTCGTCATTATTTTTCTTTTGTGATTGGACCGTCTTTCAGTGCAGCCCAGAATGCGAATCCAATCGCAGCAAACAAAACTATGAAGGGGGCGATAAATATAAAAAAGTTACCCATTATTATCTCTCCTCTTTTAAGGATGGTGATTTTTTTCCCCTTTTACATAATCTTTATTAAATAAAAATAGTTTTAGCAATAAATATAAGGATGGAATCAATAATCCTAGTCCTGCAATAAAAGCGACAATAAGTGAAATCGCCATGGCTCGATTCGTAAAACTATCATAGATTGTTAAATAAGGGTATAGCAAGTATGGATAATGAGAAAAACCATAGCCATAAAATGCAAACGCAAATTGCCCTGCTAATAAACCAAATGCTATTCCATAGTTTCTACGTTTCCAAATAAGCCATACTGTTCCGATAAATAACAAGAAGGATAAACCGAAAACCCACCATAAATTTATCATTCGTTGAAAATGCTCTTGGTTGTGGATGCTCAATTCAAAAATGATTCCACCAGCAGTAATAATTGTCGGCAATGCCCAGATCAATGCATATTTTCTCATCAAATTGGTTGCTGCTACATCTTTCGCTTTATTTGCATACCAGGTGAGGAAAACCGCTGAGATATAAAGGACAGCAGCAAGGCTTAAAACGACGATGCTCCATGTTAAAGGATTTGAAAATAATGCCCAATAATCCAATACAGGATTTCCATCAACTATTGAAATAAATCCACCTTCGGAAATGGTCAGTACAATAGATAAGGATGCTGGAATAAATAACCCTGATAATCCATACATGAAGGAATAGCCTTTATGCCCTCTAGACCCATACGTTTCAAATGCATAATAGGAACCGCGAATGGCCAATAAAACAATTGCAATGCTTACTGGGACGAGAAGGGTGGTTCCATAATAAAATGCTGTTTTTGGGAAAAAGCCAATGATCCCAACGAAAAAGAAAACGAGAAACACATTTGTTACTTCCCAAACAGGCGATAGGTAGCGTTGAATAATCTTTGTTAAAATATGCTGTTTTCCTGTAAATGCACTATAAGCGTTAAAAAATCCAGCACCGAAGTCAATGGAAGCGACGATAACGTAACCGAATAGAAACGTCCAGAGCACCATAATCCCTAGTATTTCTAAGTTCATGTTCGCACACCGCCTTTTTCATCTTCACGATCTTTTAGCTCTTGTTCCACTGGATTTCTTCTAAACATTCGACTTAAAACAACGATTGTCCCAATTCCTAAAATAATGTATAAACCAGCAAAAAGCATGAGCATCAAATCCACTTGATTGCTCGAAGTCGCAGCGTCAGCTGTTCGCATTATTCCGCGAAGTACCCAAGGTTGTCTTCCAACTTCTGCGAGCCACCATCCAGCTTCAATAGCTATAATCGATAGGGGCCCTCCAAGCACGATGAGCCATCTGAACCATCTTGTGTGGACGATTGGCCAACCACGCTTAATGCCAATCCAGAAAACAAGTGATAATAGTACCAGCCACATCCCGATCGTTACCATAATATCGAATAAGTAATGAATGTAAAGTGGGGGAATTTCATCTTCTGGAAACTGGTCCAAACCAATAACTTCAGCTGTTGGATCATTATGTGCTAACACACTAAGTGCGAATGGAATTTTTATCGCGTATTTCACTTCACCATCTTTTAAAACACCGTATAAAATAAGAGACGATTTTTCTTCCGTTTCAAAATGCCACTCAGCCGCAGCTAATTTTTCTGGCTGATATTCAGCCAAGTATTTTCCAGAGAAATCTCCAATCACAGCTGTAGCAATAGAGAAAATAAGCCCGAGCTTCATTGTTAAAAAGAGTGCTTTTTTATGATAGACATGATTGGAACCTTTTAATAGTCTGAATGCTGCAATCGATGCAAGTACAAATGCAGATGTCATGAATGCTGTTACCACAACATGCGTCACTTTTGTTGGCATTGCGGGATTAAACATTGCTATTAACGGGTTAACATTCACAAGGTTGCCATTCACAATGTCAAAACCTTGTGGTGCATTCATAAACGCATTTACCATCGTAATAAATACGGCGGAAAAAGAAGCGCCTATTGCAACCGGAATTAGCAGCAGTAAATGTTTACGCTGATCTTCAAAACGATCCCATGTGTATAAATAAATCCCTAAAAAGATCGCTTCAAAAAAGAATGCGAATGTTTCCATAAAAAGAGGAAGTGCAATCACATTTCCAGCAAGCTCCATGAAATTCGGCCAAAGTAGTGATAATTGCAAACCGATGGCGGTTCCTGTAACGACGCCAACAGCTACAGTTATAACAAAACCACGTGTCCATCTTCTCGCCAGTAAAATATAATGTTCATCATTTTTCTTAATTCCAACCCATTGAGCAATCATGATCATGAGCGGAATACCTACCCCAATCGTGGCATAAACAATGTGGAATGAAAGGGTAAGTTCTGTTAAAATCCGACTATAAAATAATGCATCTTCATTTACCAAACATCATTCGCCTCCTTAGCTGCCAAATAACCTACCAAAAATCGATATGAGCATAATCGCTGCTACACCAAAAGCAAGCCATATTAACTTTCGTTCATGGTTTTTATACATACACATACGCCCCTTCCTCATCATATTACCCTTATTCAGTGATTTTGAACGTATTTAAGATGGAAATATTTCAATGAATACTTAAACATAAAGGGAATATTTATGATTGAACGCTTAAATAAGCAACATAGATAGGAGTATATAAACAAGATGAAACTTCATCCATGCTACATTTTTATATTAAATGGAATATATCTTCATTTGATGGAGGGGGATCATTTACAAAATGACAAAGATCAAACTAAACTTTTTGGCTGATCTTTGTAAATAATAAACGTAATTTTTGTATTGATTTAATGATTCTAAATATGTAAAATTTGTAAAACAAAGATCGTTAGGAGGAGGAAGGGGTAATTGAAATAAAAAGTTACATGGATTATTCAATGGTAAAAATTCCAGGGGGAGAAATAGAATTAAGAGACGATAGAATAAAAAGCAAATGGAAAGCTGAAATAAAACCGTTTCTTCTTGCTCCGTATCCAGTACCTACGGGCCTGTACCATGCTATTGCAAATAAATCATCTCGCGCATTTGACGGAGAACTAAAACCGATTGTGAATATTTCTTGGAATGATGCCATTTATTTTTGTAATTTACTTTCACAGGAAGTCGGACTAAAAAAGTGTTATTCGATAAGTAATGGTGGGGAAAATATTATTTGTGATTGGGGATCAAACGGTTATCGACTACCTTCAGAAGCGGAGTGGCAATATGCATGTAAAGCAGGGACTACTGGTTATAGGTATGGAGAGCTTGATAAGATTGCCTGGTACAGCGAAAATTCAGGAGGAAAAGTCCTTGAAGTAGGGAAAAAGGAACCGAATGCATGGGGTCTGTATGATATGTTAGGAAATGTTTGGGAGTGGTGTTGGGATATATATGATGAACAAGTTTACGGCTCTTACCGAATTTTTCGAGGAGGTAGCTGGGCTGAGGAGGCCAGGGGTTGTGGGGCTTCGTGCCGTCGTCGTAGCCATCCGTCATTTTTCATAGACGATCTTGGATTCCGTCTTGCCCAATCTTATTAATCT
The DNA here is from genome assembly GCF_038002605.1 of Bacillus sp. FSL K6-3431. NCBI lineage: Bacteria > Bacillati > Bacillota > Bacilli > Caryophanales > Bacillaceae > Bacillus > Bacillus sp. FSL K6-3431. The sequence continues at coordinate 926,477 of NZ_JBBOCT010000001.1, read as the reverse complement.
AAATGCTTATTTATTATTTATATCCCTGTGCAATAGGAAGCACAGGGATGATTGATGTTAAATAAGATTTTTCCAACTGTATTTCGCAAAATAATAACCTTATAGGATTCCATTCTGTCAAATACAATAAGATAACAGTTATTAGCTATACATCTTTATGAGACAAGTTTTAATCCTATTGCTGCACCTAAAACCATAGAAATAAAAATAATTCGTTTCCATTCCTTTGATTCACCATATAAAAACATGCCTAAGATTGCTCCGCCAGACGCCCCGATTCCAGTCCAAATGGCATAAGCCGTCCCCATGGGCAGTGTTTTCATTGCATATGCAAGAAACAGAAAACTTGCTCCAAATCCCAGAATTAATAAAATCAAGGATTGCCAATTCGAATCCTTGTGCCATTTATTAATCATGGCCACACCAAACATTTCAAACACCCCAGCTAAAATTAAAGAAGTCCATGCCATTAGGTATCATTTCCTTCCTGAACTTTGTCTTCTGTCACTAATTTCAATCCAATGACACCTGCTAATAAAAGTAAAATTAAAATTAATTTACTTATCTTGAATGATTCTCCAAAGAATATGATTTCAGAAAAAACAGTTCCTGCTGTGCCGATTCCCACAAAAACTGCATATACAGTCCCTACGGGTAGTTTCCGTCCAGCCATTATCATTAAATAGAAACTAATTATGATAGAGATAACAGTACCAAACCAAGTCCAGAAATCATTTGCGTGTTTTAAGCCAATAACCCAGAAAACTTCAAAAAATGCAGCAATAAATACTTTAATCCAATTCGAATTCAATGTTTGTAACACCTCCGATTTTATTGTTACCAAAAAAACAAAAAAAGCCTGGGAAATAACTGTTAAAAACAGTTTCTCCCAGGCTTTTATCCTTCCGTGGCACAGCAAAGCTGCGAGTTTTCTCTCGGACCAGACCAAACTCACATATTGCGGAACCCTAGAAAACATTTAAGTTATTTGATTAACTCCAATTATATACCAAATTGAAATTTATTCAACTAAAAAGTAAAATGTAGCAATATTCCAATAATTATTTTTAAGACGATTATCCAATTTTAACTACATTTACGAAGTTTTAAAAGCCTTAAAGAATTACTGACACACTATTTTTCGAACTAATCCGGTATTACCTTGAAAGTTAATATGAATCCAACACTTGTGAAGATTCTACATAATTATCATTAGCTCAAACTTCGCACCTAAAAAAGTAAGCTAATCCTTTGAGCCTGCATGGCTATTGATTAAGTCATCATGTTCATTGACAAAATGCTAGGAAATACAAAAAACACCTCATTCTTTGGTATAGCGGATTGTCGTAGAACTACGCTTACGATATAGAAAATGTCTATAGCCTATTTATCTTGGATAGACTAGGAAAAAATACTAAGAAGTTATATAAGAAAGGATACATTTAATGGATACTGGAATCAATACAGCTCGGTCTTCCTACTTGACCCGTAATCTTTGGTCGGGCATCCTGTTTGGACTAGGACTAGCCGCCTTTATAGACGAAACTATTTTTCATCAACTATTGCATTGGCATCATTTCTATGACAAATCCACAACGGATATTGGGTTGGTCTCAGATGGTCTTTTTCATGCTTTTAGTTGGTTTGCGACGATCAGTTCGTTATTCATGGTTGGTGACCTTCGCCGCAGAAATGCATTTTGGTTGAAAAGATGGTGGGGTGGAATGATGCTTGGGGGTGGTGCATTTCAGTTATACGACGGTACAATCCAACACAAGATAATGAAAATACACCAGATACGCTACGTAGAAAATATTCTTATTTACGATTTGATATGGAACATAGTTGCTGCTGTAATGGTCTTAATTGGTATGCTACAAGTTTTTCGTACGCGAAAAGAATCAAAACTATTGAGAGGTAGATCCGTAAATGAACAATAATCATATTTATGATGGAAGTGGAAATCCTTTCGAGTTTATACTGTTGTTATTGATTGTAATGATATTGATTATCTATGTCCTAGCTACTGTTTTATCAAATCGTCGTTACAAACGATGGCCGTTATATCGAACTTTCTTCTGGATCTTAGGAGTTTTTTGTGCGGCTTCAGCAGTTGTCGGTCCCTTAGCGAATAGTGCTCATATTGATTTCACGGTGCATATGCTTGGTCATTTACTTCTCGGAATGCTTGCACCACTTCTTATGGTATTAGGAGCGCCAATGACTCTTGTTCTGCGAACACTCAATGTGAAAACAGCCCGACGCATTTCAAGTATGCTCAAGAGCAGGCCTGTTCGAACGCTTAGTGATCCAATTATCGCAACCTTGCTCAATTTGGGTGGGTTATGGGTTCTTTATACGACGGATTTATTCTCGGCGATGCATCAAAATATTCTTCTTCATTTGTTCATACACCTCCATGTTTTCATTGCAGGCTATCTATTTACCATATCGATGATTTATATTGATCCAACACCACATAGGTCTAGTTTTAAATATCGGGCAATTGTGTTAATAATTGCTTTGGCTAGTCATGGCATCTTATCAAAATACATTTATGCTTACCCACCTACTGGCGTACTCGCTGTACAGGCTGAAATAGGGGGTATGATAATGTATTATGGTGGGGATGCAATTGATATTATGCTGATAATTATTCTTTGTTTGCAATGGTTCAGAGCCACTCGACCAAGAACAAAAGTACTTGAATCGGTAGGCTCTTAAACATTAAATTGCTCGATACTCCTTAAAAAAAGACTATTATAAAAAGTGATTCCTTTCCATTTAACTCGCATGTCCCTATCCCCTAAGAAATAACATTAAAAAGTGATTCTTTAAGAGTAGGATTTAGTATAATATTATATAATTGCATTTAAACCTCACTGAGATGGTATAAAGATGAGGAAGTTTTAATTATCAAGATTATGCTATAACATAATCTCGTGATCTAGCATGGTATGATAATAGCAAAATATTTTTTGAAGAGTTTTTATTTTGATAGTAAGGGAGAATACTACGTGGAAGCTAATTATTGTTTATCTTGTGGTCACCCAATGGAGATTCGTAACATAGGGGGAGAAAATCGAAAAGCATGTACAAATTGTCCCTTTGTTTTTTGGGGGGATTATAGTATTGGTGTCGGCGCACTAGTTATAAAAGATGAAAAACTCCTGCTAGTCCGTCGAGCCCAAAACCCTGGAAAAGGTTTATGGACTAATCCAGGAGGTTTTATCGAACAGCATGAACCGATTGAAAATTGCATTATCCGGGAAGTATTAGAAGAGACGGGTATTATCTCTAAAGTGAATGGAATCATAGCACTTAGAGATCAACCTCGAGATACGCACAATGTGTACATTGTATTTTCCATGGAGTACGTAGAAGGCTATCCACATCCAGATAATGAAGAGGTCGATGGTGCGGGCTTTTTTAGCCATGATGAAATGAAATCAATGGACGTGGCTGAGTTGACTCGTGATCTAGCAGATATCGCATTTTCTAAGCCAACACATGGTTTAGTTACTCTTCCAAAACATATTTCTGGCTTATATTGTATACAAAAAACAAAAGTTGGTAATGAAATATAGTTGCAAGCAACGCTAAGAAAAAATCCAAGCGTTGCTTTTGGAAATAATACGAATTAATTATATAAATAAATATTCCTACTATTCATCATAATAACGGTCAATATATGAATAAAATAGTCCAAAAGGAACATGTGTTCTAGTTTTGTCTATGTTATTATTATAGAGCAATGGCATGAGATTTCTCAAGGGTGGTCGGCCATCCCCAAATGAAAGGGGGTGTTGCTGATGACAGTTTTTCAAGCATTAATGTTTGCGATTGCATTTGCAAGCTTAATTATTGCTATTCTGTCATTTAACCAAAAAAAATAACCCACCCTTGAGTTAGGCGCTCAGGTGGATTAATTCTTCACGAGTGTCGATCCCCTAAAGGGAACCAGCTATTGCGTTACCGTTTCGATGTTATAGCATCGAAACGGTCTTTTAAATGTATGGAGTTTCTACATATATTATACCTTAACATTATAAAAATTAATATATTTGTATGGAAAATACGATCATCTTATTTATTACTTCAAGACTAAAGACGTGAATAATAGTTGATGCAATTGAACTGCTATTCAATCAATAAGTGGCACTATTTTCCAGTATTGCCGTGGATCTTTACACAAATACTTGTAGATAATACATAATTGGTATTTCTGAGTTTTATTGGAAGTGTTAAAGTGGCAACATCTAAGGGTAGCAGTACTAACGTCATTTTCGCTACACCTACATTACTTTCTATCATGATTATGATGCTTCATAATCATAGATATAGAACAAATGATGATGCACCTAATAAAGGTATATACCAGACAAAGGGAGAGTGTAAAAATGAGGAATCAACTATTAAAAATGTTGGAAGAAAGAAAAGAAGAAATGGTCGACATTCGCAGATACTTGCATGAACACCCAGAGCTTAGCTTTCATGAGGAAAAAACAGCCCAATATATCGTTGATTTTTATAAAGGTAAAGAGGTAGAAGTTCAAACCAATGTTGGGAATGGCTTCGGTATTATCGTCACGATTAATGGAGGTAAGGTTGGGAAAACGATTGGTCTGCGTGCGGATTTCGATGCGTTGCCGATTGTAGAAGAAACAGATGTGCCATTTAAATCTAAAAATGAAGGTGTCATGCATGCATGCGGTCACGATGGACATACAGCGTATTTGTTAATACTTGCGGATTGTCTGATCGAATTAAAGGACCAAATTCCGGGTACAATTAAAATTATACATCAACATGCAGAGGAGACACCACCAGGCGGAGCGAAAAGTATTGTTGAATCTGGTGCGCTTGATGATTTAGACGCTGTGTATGGGACTCATTTATTCCCAACTGATCCAACGGGGGTTGTTGGATACCGAAGCGGCTTTGCTATGGCAGGGAGGACGTATTTTAAGTTAGTCATACAAGGGGTTGGTGGTCACGGATCGTCCCCACATTTGGCGAATGATGCAATTGTCGCTGGCTCTCATTTTATCACCGCTGTCCAAACAATTATTAGTAGACGTCTAGATCCTTTTGAGGTTGGGGTTGTTACGATCGGTTCTTTTGATGGAAAAGGTTCTTTCAACGTAATAAAAGACAGTGTCACTCTTGAAGGCGATGTGCGCTACATGAATAGTGACACCCAGGAAAAGATAGATAAAGAAGTTCATCGCATCGCTAGAGGAATCGAGACTGAATTTGGAGTGAAGTGCGAGCTAACGTACACTTCAGATTATCCTCCTTTATATAATGATCCTGCTATCACAGCAGATGTTGTAGCGAGCCTAAAGTCGATGAATGACCCGGATATAAAGAATGTCATTGAATTTCCAAAGTTTTCTGGATCAGAAGATTTTTCCTACTATGCGGCAAAAATTCCCGGTTGTTTTTTCTTTATTGGCTGTAAACCAAAAGGCGTCGACACAGCATACTTCAATCATCATCCGAAATTTGACATTGATGAAGATGCATTGCTTGTCGCTGCAAAATCAGTAGGACAAGTAGTTTGCAGTTATTACAATATTGTATAATGCTCAATAGAAGTCCGAGTTTTTTGGGACTTTCTTCATTATGGCGATAAAAATATAGCATACAGTTGGGAGATCTAAAATGAGTTTTTTTCAATTATTGAAAAAAGGGAATACTTCATCCGGAGTTGCCGCCCTCGGTAATGCAGCACTTGCTATTATTAAAGGATTTGCGGCAGCATTCAGTGGAAGTGGGACGATGTTCGCCTCCGCTATGCATTCGTTGGCAGATGCGGTCAATCAAGGGTTTGTTTTCATAGGAAGTGCAATTTCAGAAATGAAGCCAAGCAAACGGTTCCCGCTCGGTTTCGGGAGAGTAGTTAATATTTTCTGTATGGTCGCGGTCATTGTAGTGACTATCATGGCATATGAAACAGTAAAGGAAGGTTGGCATCTACTGTTTCATCCAACGGAGTCGAGTAAACTTTTATTAAATCTCGCCGTTCTAATCATTGCATTTTTCGTTGATGGGTTTATTTTGTTAAAAGCAATGAAAGAAATTTTGAAAGAAACACGTGCTGAAACAAAAGGAATGATATTGTTTACCGCTTTTAAACAAGCTCCTAAAGCTTCACCTGCCACAAGATTAGTGTTTTATGAAGATTTAGTTGCTACATCAGGTGCAGTACTAGCCATTGTTGGAATTATCCTATCTCAGTTCTTTGGTCTGTTAGAAGCTGACGGTGTCGTTTCTATTTTGATTGGGATTTTGATGTTTTTTGTAGCCTTTCGTGTCGGCTATGATAATATGGTCGGACTAATTGGTGTAGCAGCTCCTGCTGATGTAGAAAAGAAAGTTGCTAATATGATTCTGGGACAACCAGAAGTAGTTGATATTTATGAATTAAGAATTATCCAGGAAGGAAGAATGTTTCATATCGACAGTACCATTGAGTTGGTAAAAGGCATGTCCCTAGCGGATGCAGATGATATTAAATTCAAAGTAAAAGATCATTTACTGAGAGATTCAGATATTGCGGATGTAACGATTGGAATCATAGAAGACGACGACATCCTAAGGTGGAAAACATAATGATCTTATTAAACCGCTTCGCTTTTAAACGGAGCGGTTATTTTATTGTGCCAATATGTTATAAAACATTGAAAAATTCTATATGATATGATAAGTAAGATTGTCTACTATTTAGGGGTGGCTCATATGGAACAGTGGATCACGCAGATAATGGAACAATATGGGTATTTCGGGATTCTTTTCTTAATTGCACTCGAGAATGTATTTCCCCCGATTCCTTCTGAAGTTATATTAACGCTTGGTGGATTTATGACGACGCGAACAAGTTTAAGAATTTCCGGTGTTATATTGTTTTCAACGATTGGCTCCACACTAGGTGCGATTTTACTTTATGGAATTGGCACATTGCTTGATATTAACAAATTAGAACAGATTACCGACAAGTGGGGGCATATTGTCCGACTAAAAAAAACAGACATACATAAAGCAGAAACATGGTTTGAGAAATATGGGGTCTGGACAGTGTTTTTGTGTCGGTTTATTCCATTAATCAGAAGTTTAATTTCAATACCTGCAGGCATGTCACGTATGAACTTTGGAGTTTTTATTGTTTTAACTGCTTTTGGCACATTTATTTGGAATGCTGTCCTCATAAATATCGGTGCAGCGGTAGGGGCTTCTTGGCAAACAATTGTTAACGTAATGGATGTATATTCTACTGTTATTTATAGTGGGATAGCTATTATTGGCATTCTTTTTCTATGGCTGTTTTATAAAAACAGATTTTAACATCCGAATAGTGTATAATTATTATTATTAAGCAGATGAGAGGATTCTATATATGAAAATAACTTCACATTCTAGAGAGAAATTACATGATCCAACAGGGATTTTAACGGGAGAACGTTATGAATTCTTTATTAACATAGAGTTACCGGAAGATGATGAGGCATTCACAGAAGGTGGATTATTGTTGCGAGTCATTTTTGCGGTCAATGAAAATCAATCGCGTGTTAGTCAGTATCATTTTATTGAGCCGTCAACAAACAATATTCTTGATTTTTCCTTATCTGAAGAAGAAGAAGAAATGATTACTGAATATTGTAAAGAAAACATTGAATAAAGGGCTATAAGCCTTGACTTTACCTTTTTTTCTCGTCATAATATTCTATAATATAAGTGAGTGTTCAAAAGGAGGATAAATAGGACCAAGAAGTTCGAGGCGACAAAGCTTTGAGTAACTTTGCGTATGCTTTTAATACGTGAGTAACGGAAAAGCAAGCCAACGAAGAATTTCGCCGTGTCATTTTTTTCGGACTTTTTGAACATCGTCTATAAAGATCGTTGACGGAGGATTATTATGTAGATATTGATGCGACAGAGAGCGAAATTTATTAGCTGGAAGATTTCGCAGTAATCAAACTACAAAACCTGCCTCCTAAGTCCCGGGCAAAAACTCAGGCGCATCTTCAGCGTTATGAAGCTAAGCGGGATGTATATGAATGCATCCAAAATTGGTGGTACCGCGGAAGCAAGCTCTTTCGTCCTTTCATAATAGGGATGAGTGGGGCTTTTTTTATTTACCATTATATAACAGATGTTAGGATAAATGAGTAGGAGTAATGTAAATGAAGAAAAAGCGAATTGTTGTTAAAATTGGCAGTAGTTCTTTAACAAATGACAGGGGAGAAATTGATCAGGAAAAATTCCAAGATCATGTGAACGCGGTTGCCGCACTCCGAAAAGCGAAACATGAGGTAATCCTAGTTTCTTCAGGTGCTGTTGCGGCCGGTTTTGCCATGTTAGGCTATCCGTCCAGACCCGTCACTATTAAAGGACGGCAAGCTGCTGCAGCTGTAGGACAAAGTTTATTAATTGAATCCTATATTGAGAAGTTTAGTACATTTAACATTATTCCGGCTCAAATTTTATTAACGAGAAATGACTTTTCAAACAGGGAGCAATATCGGAATGCATTTTCAACAATTATAGAGTTGCTTGAGCGTGGGATTTTACCAATTATTAATGAAAACGATACTGTATCCGTCGAAGAATTGACTTTTGGTGATAATGATATGCTCTCAGCACTAGTTAGTGGCTTCATTCACGCTGACCAACTTATCATATTAACGGATATTAATGGCATTTATGATGCAAATCCACATACAAATCGAATAGCTAATAAGCTACACCATTTGGAAGATATTACAGATGAAATGTTGTTATCTGCGGATGGTCCGGGATCAAAGGTAGGAACCGGAGGCATGAAGTCAAAATTATTAGCTGCAAAAACCTCCCTATCACTCGGGGTTCCCGTTTTTATTGGTAATGGAGTCGGTAGTGAGAAACTACTAAATATATTACATGGCAGTGGTGATGGAACGTATATTTCTAATGATTCTCTCGACTCAATCAATACAAACAGACAATGGATTGCCTATCATTCTGAGTCAGCTGGGAAAATCTATGTCGACCAAGGAGCAGAAGAAGCCATTTTATATAATGGTAGAAGCTTATTGCCAGCTGGGGTATTCAAAGTGAGTGGTACCTTCAAAAAGGGTGATGTCGTAGAAGTATATGGACTAAATGGCTTGCTAGGTAAAGGGGAAGTGAGTTGTTCATCCGATCATTTAAAAAAAGAGATGGAAAAGCGTAGGGAGGAACATTCATCATTACCACCGACACCTTCAGTAGAAATCATTCATCGCGATCGTTGGGTGCAAATATAGTATTTTTGGAGGGGAAATAAAATGAGCGAAATAAATAATAAAGGTAAAAAAGCAAAAGCAGCCAGTTATTCATTATCTGCAGTGACTACAGAGGAAAAAAATGCTGCCTTAGCATTCATCGCAGAACAATTACTACTGGATCAGTCATTTATTTTAGCAGAAAATCAAAAAGATCTAGAATTAGGTAAAGAAATCGGGCTAACAGACTCTGTACTTGATCGAATTATGCTTAATGAAAATCGAATTCAAGACATGTCAGATGCGATTCAGTTATTAGTTAAGTTAAATGATCCAATTGGTGAAACATTGGAAACAATTGAAAAAGATAATGGATTACATATTCAGAAAAAACGGGTTCCAATTGGTGTTGTTGGTATGATATATGAAGCAAGACCAAATGTGACAATAGATGCCGCAACCCTATCGTTAAAAACAGGGAACGCGGTGATATTACGCGGTAGTTCTTCGGCAAGATTTTCTAATATGGCATTAGTAAAATCGATTCATCGTGCACTTGAAAAAAGCGAACTTCCTGTAGATGCAGTACAATTAATCGAGGATACGAGTAGGGAAACAGCAAAAGAACTATTTCATTTAAACGAGTATTTAGATGTCCTCATTCCAAGAGGCGGGAAAAAATTAATTGAAACGGTTATTCGGGAATCTACGGTTCCAGTAATTGAAACCGGAGCTGGTAATTGTCATATTTATGTGGATGAAAGTGCTGAAAAGCAGATGGCTATGGAGATTGTTTTAAATGCAAAACTGCAGCGTCCATCCGTATGCAATGCAATTGAAACGATTTTAATTCATGAGAAATGGTATGGGGAATTCGGTAAAGAATTATTAGAAGATTTGCATACTCAAGATGTGGACATTTTCGGGGATGAAACAGTCGTAACATCCTTTCAAGCTGCCACATTAGCTACCGAAGAAGACTGGAGAACAGAATATCAAGGATTATCCGTTAGTGTAAAAGTTGTGGGTGATGTAACCGAGGCTATTGAGCATATTAACGAATATGGAACAAAACATTCAGAAGCAATCATTACAAATAACGAAAAGCATGCTGCCATGTTTTTACAAAACGTCGATGCAGCTGCAGTTTACCACAATGCATCTACACGATTCACGGATGGATTTGAATTTGGTTACGGCGCTGAAATTGGCATTAGTACGCAAAAGCTACATGCAAGAGGTCCGATGGGATTACATGCGTTAACATCTAGCAAGTTTATTATTTGTGGAAATGGACAAATTCGTCACTAATTCAGAAAAGACAAGGGGATAAGAGATATGACAAATGATCAAATCAACGTTCAATTATGCTCAACTAGGAAAGAAAAGCCTGATTTTAACAATCTATCGTTCGGTACTGTCTTTACAGATCATATGTTTATTCTAGATTATACGGAAGGTACGGGATGGCATGATCCAAGAATTGTCCCTTATCAACCAATCACGCTCGATCCAGCGTCAATCATTTTTCACTATGGTCAAACTGTTTTTGAAGGACTGAAAGCATACGTAACGAAAGATAAAGAAATCTTGTTATTTAGACCAGATCAAAATATGAAAAGGCTAAATCGTTCAAGCACACGCTTATGTATTCCTGAAATTGATGAGGAATTAGCGATTACTGCCCTAAAAAAACTAATAACAGTCGACAAAGAATGGATTCCAAATGTAGCGGGGACATCGTTGTATATCCGTCCATTTATTATCGCAACGGAGCCGTATTTAGGTGTTTCATCTTCGGAAACGTATCAATTCATGATTATACTATCTCCCGTTGGAGCGTATTATAAAGAAGGCATCAATCCTGTAAAAATTTCCGTGGAAAGTGAATATGTTCGTGCAGTTCCGGGTGGTACAGGAAATGCAAAAACTGCCGGAAACTATGCTGGAGCTTTAAAAGCTCAAGTAGCTGCAGATGCAGAGGGATATTCTCAAGTACTTTGGCTTGATGGAAAAGAAAAGAAATACATTGAAGAAGTAGGTAGCATGAACGTCTTCTTCAAAATCAATGGAGAAGTGGTGACCCCTTCTTTAAATGGTAGCATTTTAGAAGGTATTACTAGGAAGTCTGTCATCGAACTATTAGAGCATTGGGATATTCCTGTTGTTGAAAAACAAATTTCAATTGACGAAATTTTCCGCGCCCATCAAGAGGGGATTTTGGAGGAAGCTTTCGGAACAGGGACTGCAGCAGTCATTTCACCAATCGGAGAATTGTTTTGGCAAGGTGAAAAACTCATTATTAATAATGGGGAAACAGGGTCATTATCGAAAAAAGTATATGATGAATTAACAGGCATACAAACTGGGATAAAAGAAGATCCGTTTGGTTGGAGTGTGAAGGTGGAATAATTAACTAGTTTAACAGGCTAGGCTGTCTCATTGATAGCCTAGTTTTGCCATAAAGTAGGCAGAGAGAACATGTTAATATCTTTGATGAATACAGTTCAATTCTAATAGTAAAAATAGTTCACATCCTTTCCATTCATTGAATATAACTAAAGCCTAAATTCCCTTAAGGTAGGGAGATTAGGCTTTTATGTTCCAAAAATTGTCTTAGCATATATTTTTGTTGAATGGTTTCGCTATGATGGACATTCTTCTATACCAATACATTGAACATATTTTACAAAGGAATAAGCTTCCTGCAAACTTCCTGCTCTTGGCGAAGTATTTTCGTCAAATCCAAGTTTTCTATCTTCCTTTACCTGGCTTAACAGTTTCAACCAACGAGAATCTAAATTCTTTGCAGCCCAATCCAAACCATGTGCTTTGGATGTTACTTCACCAGTTTTTATTGTGTATAACATCCTACATGCTGTTGTAACAATATATCTTTGTCCCCATGCGATTGTGGGTGGCATCCAACTGTGAGTATCTTCAATCATATTAACTAGTAATTTTTTTGCTGTATCTCTCATTATTTCTTTAGGTATTGGATCTACTAAGTTTTTGGGATCAGGTCCAATTAATGTGATACCCTTTTCTCTTAATGACCATCTTGCCCAACAATTATTGCAATGAGTATCCCATTGCATTTCTCTCCATCCATGGTCTATATACAACCATTTCGCGTCCAACCTTTCTAGGGTCTTGAATTCTGAGGCAATTGGATAGGATCCTTCCAAATGATGTGTCCAATGTCCTTGCCGAGTAGGAATTTCATCATGTAACTTTCTTAATTCCTTTTCTTGATAATCATTTAGTTGTTTATTAATGAATATTAGAAAGTCACAATCACTTTCCATATCTGCATCACCTACTGCAAAAGAACCTTGTAAATATGCTCCAATAAAATTATCTCCAAGTATATTTCTAGTAGATGTAACTAGATTAATAAGAAGTTTGTTAAGATCTGAAAACCTTGTAGGGCTTGTATTTATATCAATCTCTCCTTTACTTGTCATTATGTTATCTAGTTAATAATAAGATGAGGTTCGTAATTAATAACTTATTCTACATCCACTGATAGAATTCCTTGTTCACTCATTTACTTCACCAAAAGAAAAATTCCAAGCATAATAAATTACTTAATTTGTAGTTAACGGGGTGGCTGATACGGTATACCCTTGATCATACAAAAGTTGGACATGTTGAATCCGTACCCATCTTTTATCTTCATTGTGTAATCGCTGGTATTCTTCTTTACGAAAAGGTCTTTCGTTTGTTTTTTCTTTAACAATGATTTTACCCAAATGAATCGGTGTCCATTTTGCCGGTACAAAACTGCAAATGCTTTTCTTAATCTCTTCGAAAAGCTGATGAAGGATATGCCAACGGTCACCCACCTGAAGAATAGTCGAAGAAGCTTCCGTGAGAGCTTTGGCATAGGTTTTGGACCCATCGCGTGTAATCAATTCAATTTCGGGATGATTTTTGGGCCACTCAGTCACATCATTCTGCTTGCCAGTCTTTAGTAGGGGTATTTTCGTCTGTAAATCAATGAGGTTTGTTCCGTAAGCCATCCGTTTTTTTAATGCAAAGTCATCGATACCAACGAAAGGGAGAGACCTTCTTGCCGAAGGTAACTGCCTTAACCCTTCTCAGGAGTGTATCATGACTAACTGGAGTATGGAGCGCCCGGCATACTTTTTGCGCAATTAGATAGTTAGTGGAAAATGCCACTTTTTCGATGGCTTCCTCCAATCGATCGGTCTTCCTTTTGTATGGCTGTAGCCAAGACAATCGTTCAGTAAAGACAGTCACCTGGCAGTCAGTGTCATCACAAAACCATTTGTGGAGAAGGATCTGAAAATGGACATGACGATCTGAAATAGGTAATTCATCAATATAACGGCAGTAACGTCTATGCGCACGACATGAAATCTTTGTGGCAAGAAGGACTTCTGGCAGACGACGAATCGACTTCTTCGCTCATTTGCTCCTCATGAATGATTTGAACGCTATCATCTAAAGCGGAGATCGAATTACCGATAAATGTCGTCATCTCTTTCATCAACCTTTCCGTTTACCCGAAAAATGTTGAAAAGATGCACTCACCAAAAGAGTGTGAGAGCCATTTCTACTTGACTCTTACAGTATGCAGTATTTTATGACTAAGTCAGTAAAAACATGATTGTTTAGATTTTTTATTAAGAAACTGAACAAAAAAATTATAACACTGTCCATTGACATATGCGTTGAATTTAATTTGGGGAAGTGGAGACTCCCTATATTTGGGCTTTATGGAAAAACAAAACGATGGGTTACAACGAATTGAAACAGGATATCGATGGCATCACAAATATGGTGTTGTCTCAAACATTAAAGGAAATGGATGGTTATGGACTAGTCCTTCGCAAGCAGTATATGGAATAGGCCAAGTGTTGAATATTCATTAACTGAGGAAGGGAAGAAATTGGTACCATTCTTGGAATCATCTAGCAAAATGGGGTAAACATATGCAGAATAAGTGAATTTTTTTGGACTTGTTGAGCAAAACCTAATAAAAATATCTGACTGTATAAGTTAATTAAATATGAAAACTATCCCTAAAACGAAAATTTCATGGGATAGTTTTTTATCGTTCTAATTATAAGCAAATTTTATCCTATTCCCATTAAAATGTACAAAAACTCATAAATCATGACTTTTGGGAACTACCTCTTCTTTGTCGGATAATAAATTTTTAATTAAAAATGGAGGCTTCTCGCCTGCAAATATTTCCTTATTGTATATCTATTTCCTTGTCTTTATAATAATATTTCATATCCTTGTCATTAATTTCTCTAATAACTCTGCACGGGTTGCCAACAGCCACGACATTAGCAGGTATATTCTTCGTGACTACACTTCCAGCACCGATAACTGTATTTTCTCCGATATGTACACCTGGGAGTATGACAGAGTTTGCACCTATCCAGACATTATTTCCTATATGAATCGGAACATTGTACTGTGCTTGCTTGCTCCTTAATTTTGGATGTATAGGATGCGTTCCAGCAGAAACAGTAACATTTGGTCCGAACAAAACATTGTTACCAACAAAAATGTCACAATCGTCAACTAACGTCAAATTGAAATTAGCATATACATCATTGCCAAAATGCACATTTTTTCCTCCCCAATTGGCGTGAAAAGGTGGCTCAATATAACAATTTTCTCCTATTTTAGCGAACATTTTCTTTAGTAAATGATCTCTTTTGATCTGTTCGCTTGGGCGTGTGCCATTAAAATCATATAGTAATTCTAGATATTTCAATTGCTCTGTGATTAAAGACTCATCGTTGCAATAATAGAGTTTTTGACTATGCATTCTTTTTGTAATTTCTTTAAGATCCATATTTATCCCCTCTTTTTATTATATTTATATTAACACTGACTTTTTAGAAGCCCTACTTTCCTTGTCGATTATTTCGCTCCAGACGGACGCCTTTTCGTGGGGCCGTGATCTTCCTCGGCGCTTTGCTATAATCCTCTGACAATTTCTTCGATATAGAAAAACAAAGAGTCGATAAGACGTTTTCAATGAATTACTTACTTATTGGTGCCTGACGTTTTCTCCGTCATGCTTTTTTTGAAAAATCTCTCTTAAATCAACATGAAAACCATTCAAAAATTACCTAATTCAGTTTTTATATCGTGCTGAATATACAACTCTTCTTCATTTAAGGCGTATACTGATACTGAACTCAACATTGGATTAACAATCCAATATTCTTGAACACTCTGTAATCGAAATGGTTCTTTACTATTTCAATTAAAACGAATAGCAATCTTAATGAATGCGTTTTATTACAAACATTGTAGACGGTTTCATGTTATTTGTTTATATTAGAATAAACAAATACATATAATATAATGGGTGTATAGATTACATGGGATTTGGAGGAATCATTTTGTTAGAACTATCTATGAAAGATCCTGAAAGCTTGCAGAAAATTGCACATGCTCTGTCGTCAGAAGTGCGGTTACAAATAATTAACCTATTGAATAAAGGTAATATGAATGTAAACCAGCTGTCTGAAAGCTTGAATATACCTGTCTCAACAACTGCCTCGCATATTAAGATTCTCGAAAAATCAGGATTAATAAATACAGAACTTCGTCCGGCTAGTAGGGGTGCCATGAAAGTATGTAAACGAAATTTTGATGATATTCATATACAATTAAATCGCGTAGAGAATTTTATGAAAAGTAGTCATAAAACTTTAGAGTTGGAAATGCCAATCGGACAGTACATTGATTTTGATGTTGCTCCTACTTGTGGGATGGCAAATCATGAAGGAATGATTATCCCGGAAGATGACCCGGTTCATTTTTATGATCCAAATCGTTCCGAAGCACAGATTATATGGACAAGAAAAGGGTATTTTGAGTATAAGTTTCCGCTAGTGATTCCAATTGACGCAACAATTGAAAACGTCCAAATTTCTTTGGAGATATGTTCAGAGGCACCTAATTATGATCATAATTGGCCTTCGGATATAACTGTATGGATAAACGAAGTTGAAATTGGAACATGGACTAGTCCTGGAGATTTTGGGGGCCGCCCCGGAAAGTTGAATCCTAAATATTGGAGTGAATCAACCTGTACGCAATATGGGGCATTGAAAACGTGGAAGGTAACAAATAGGCATTCAACCATTGATGATTTTCATCTTTCTGATGTGATCATTGATGAATTAGGTATATTTAATCGTATGTTTATGTCTTGTAAGATTGGCATAAAGGAAGATGCAATCCACAAAGGTGGTTTAAACTTATTTGGCCGTGAATTTGGAGACCATCCACAGGATATAAAATTGCTAATAGAATATTCATAAAGGTTGAAATCTTAAATGAATGTCCTTCTAGTCTATTAGATTAGAAGGGCATTTTTTTGATTAGAATCAAAATGACGAAATAATTACAAAATAACAAAAAAATATTGACAATTAATTATTGAAAACGTATTCTTTATGTTAATTACAGAAAAACAGTAATAAACTAATTTTATTGTAATATAGTTTATTTCAAGGTTACCAGAACTTGGTGTTGCTATTTTGGCATCCCCTTTAATGAGAAAACATTATAAAGGGAGGGTATGGTAGATGACGACGACTGTAACAACATATCAAAGAACGGAATACCCGAGACCACAATTTCATCGACAATCATGGGTCAACTTAAACGGGGTTTGGAAATTTGCATTTGATGACCATAATATCGGTGAAAAAGTATTATGGTATGAAAATCCATCTTTATCTTCAGAGATTCAAGTACCTTTTACTTATGAAACAAAAGCTAGGGGTATAGGAGAGAAACAGTTTCATCCGTATATTTGGTATCAGAGGACATTTGATATACCAAAGGAGGATATAGGTAAAAGAGTTATCTTGCGATTCCAAGCATCTGATTATGTAACGAAAGTATGGGTGAATGGAATTTATATAGGCAATCACATAGGGGGGATGCTGGGTTTTCTTTTGATATTAGCCATGCTGTTGATAGCACAAAAGAAAATGAGTTGGTCGTAAAAGTAGAGGATAGCCAAAGTTGCTATCAGCCAAGGGGAAACAGCGTTGGATAGATAAGAACTTTGGCTGCTGGTATGTCCAGAACACAGGTATATGGCAAACCGTTTGGCTAGAATTTTTAAACCAAGAAAGCATTGAACATGTAAAGATTACCCCCAATATAGATAGAAAATCTGTTGTTTTTGATTATAATTGCATGGTGATATTACTGAAGATTCTAAACTAGAAACGACTATTACATTTGCTGGTAAGAGGGTAAAGCAATTTTCAATGAATCCAGATCGTTCCCATATGAGTCTTGACGTAGAGATTGCTTCAGAAATACATGAGTGGAAAGTTATGCATTGGACACCGCAACACCCAAATCTGTATGATGTTAACTTTCGTTTATATGTAGGGGGTGAACTTGTAGATGAAGTAGATTCCTATTTTGGCATGAGGAAAATATCTATAAAAAACGGGCAAGTGCTTTTAAATAATTCACCATTTTACCAAAAGCTTTTGTTAGATCAAGGTTATTGAACAGATACAATGCTGACTCCTCCATCGGATGAAGCGATGATAGAGGATATTGAAAAAACACTTCAAATGGGTTTTAACGGTGTTCGAAAGCATCAAAAGATTGAAGATGAGCAATTTTTATATTTGTGTGATAAAAAAGGATTACTTGTATGGTCTGAAATGGCTGCCACTTATGAATTTTCAGATGAGGCGATTGAAGGCTTTATACGAGAGTGGCTGTAGATTATACAACAACATTATAATCATCCTTCTATCATTACCTGTGTTCCTTTTAATGAATCTTGGGGAGTACCCAATATTCTTACGGATGAAAAACAGCAAAAATTTTCAGAGGCCATTTATTATCTAACAAAATCAATCGATCCTGACCGTCCAGTTATTGTGAATGACAACTGGGAGCATACGATTTCGGATATTATTGCATTGCATGATTATGAAGAGTTAGGTGAAGTGTTCTACGAGCGGTATAAGGATAAGGAGCGAATTCTAAACAATGAAATTCCCCACAACAATCATAAATATGCATTTGCTGAAGGTTATGAATATAGGGACATCCTGTCATGCTAACTGAATATGGAGGTATTGCTTTTAATGATGGTAGTGGCTGGGGGTATGGAAATCAAGTAGAAACAGAGGGAGCGTTTTTAAAACGCTATAGGTAAATAACCAATGCTATTAAAGCTATACCCTTTATAAGTGGATATTTCTATACACAAATAACTGATGTGCAACAAGAAATTAACGGCTTATTAAGAGAAGATCGGACGCCGAAAATTGCGTTGGAAAATATAAAGGAAATTAATGATGCTAGTATAACGAAATAGGATGTCAAATTCAAATATTATTGACGATGTGAATATGAAGTTTGTAATGGGGGAATTTGACAAGGTAGGCTTGTAAAGCCTATCCGGGTGTAGTATCGGCATCTACAAAAGAAGAAGTGTTAAATGATTCTTCTGTTAAGTTGATTGTGTAGTGGAATTGTTTCAGCAATTTTAGTATATATTTTTTGAAAATGGAGGTTAGGAGATGAAACGGCTCACCTTAAATATAAGCTTATTGATAATAGTATTGTTTAGCCTTAGTGCATGCTCTACACAAGAAGGGGCCAATATTGATAGTGAGGCTGAAAATGATGGAACGACTGATGAGGAAGAAATTACTCTAATATGGGCATCCGATCACCCGGAACGCTACGAGGTAGCTAAAGAAGCAATTGAAGAAAAGTTTCCGCATATTACAATTGAGTTTTATACCGCACATTCGAACAGAGAAAGCTTACAGGAAATGCTAGCAGCACAAGTTCAACCTGATATTTATAATACGTTAAATGCCTATCGAATTCCGGTTTATATGGAATCGCAGTTAGCGTATGATATGGATGAGTTAGTGGAGGCACAGGGGTTTGACCTAGAGCGAATTGAGCCGGGCTTATTGTCGCGAATTCGGTCGTATGCTCTTAATCAAGAATTGTATTTACTTCCTTATGAGCCAGATCTCTTAGCTCTTTTTTATAACAAAGACATATTTGATCTATTTGGTGTTGAATATCCTTCCGATGGTATGACATGGGACGAAATACTAAATCTGGCTAGACAACTAACTAAGGAATATGATGGTACCCAATACTATGGTTTGGAAATTTGGAATCCATTCTTTCCGGGTGAGGCGTATGATGTTACCTATGTTGATCCAGATACGGATGAACCAGTGTTTACCAACTCAACAGGTTTAAGAGCGGGATTCGATTTATTTAAAGAAATGAGGCAAATACCGGGTAATAATGAAGCCTCATGGGTGGTGAATGGACAAACAGCGATGTCTGCTCGTTTCAAAGATGTCGGGCCATTACTTCAAGCGGAAGAGGATACAGGGTTGAACTGGGATATGGTCTCGTGGCCTACTTTTGAGGATCTACCTGGAATAACCCCTGTTCAAGGTGGAGCGGCAATTGGTGTTTCTGCAACTAGTCAATATAAAGAACAGGCTTTTGAAGCATTCACCTATCTTTTATCAGATGAATATCAGATAAAGCAAGTAAGAAAAGGGCTAAGTACACCATTAGCCGATAAAGAGATTCAAAGTCAAATTTATGCAGACGATCCACGTATGGCCGATAAAAATACAGGAGCATTTTTTTACCATATGTATAATGGTGGACCAGAGCGAAGGTCAATCTATGATAATGTACTCGATGAATTTAGAGGTGATCTAATAGAAGAGCTAGCGAATGGAAGTCACAGTGTCCCAGAAATTTTAAGAGAATATGAAGATCGGGTTAAGGCAGTTATCGATGATCAAAAGAGTTGGATAGAGAACTGATTCAGCTCTTAGATTAAGCAGCTCGATATAAAGCACTACTTGATGTTCATATTTTTGAAGGCGGGGAAGGTAATCATTGACTAAAATCTGATAAGTATTATGTAGAGAACGCATCTTTTCATTGTTATAGGCTCTTAATCTCTTTAAGCATTCTTCTTGGGAACATAGTGCCTGTCACTCCCCGACTTTTCTTGTTTCACAGAATAATATGTTGGCGCATATATTATGCAAAAGGGAAAAGGCTTGCACGGATATAATAGTTGTGTATAAAGACAGATAGAACTTACGTTCTACCTGTCTTGTTTGTTTCTCCTTTGAAAATTCCACATATTGTTAACCTCGTTTTCGTTTCCTTATTTTGTTTTTTATTTCATCGTTTAGTTCACAACTTCATATTTTTAGACCACTTATTACGTGATGGGGGACAGACCCCTTTTCTAGAGCATGAAAAAGAAGAAAATAAAAAAAAAGTCCAGATGAATTTGACTGGGAAAACGTTGAGGTTAAAATGGATTTGGATCAGACAAAGCAGTTCGTTACTATGTATCAAAACCTAATGAATTTTAATGATTGAACAATTCAAAACCAATTCATTCTTTACCTATCTGATGTTTTTTATATTATTTCAAATTATAAAGCCATCGATAAAAATACGGTGTGATTAGGCTTTTATCCGTTAAAATCTTTAATTGAAAGACAGATTTGAAGATAAAGTATCCCCCATTTCTTAAGTTGTTTCCATTTTTGGCCAAAGTGACACAGGCTCAGTAAGTGCAATAAGAAAGATGTCTGTTATTAATGAAACATTTCAGTCGATATAACCGAATAGTATTAAGGTTTCCTTATCTGACAAAAGACGTAGATAATATTCTTACTAAAGAAAGGGGGCTTTTTATCTATGTGGAAGAAATATATCCAATCGGTCACATCTGGTTATCATTTTAAAACACCTGCAATTACTAAGGGCGCATGCCAAAAACCGGAAAGGTAAAAGGTACGGGGAACTAAAAGTAAGACTGGCAAAACAGTTTCCTGATAATACTCATGAGTATCAAATAGCTAAAGGGCCATTCGTGAATAACTTAGTCGAAAAAGTTAAGCACTGGGCTTCAAAAAGAACTTTCTTTTGAATGGGGGCTCTAAAATAGCTACAGCAGCTGAAAGTTTAATTCAATAATTAAAGCCAACAGCTACTATATATTCAATATGCTTTTGCTGCTTCAAGGAATATATGCTTTAATTGAGACACAGTAAAGTTCTGTTCAATTAAGTAAATCTTTATAGAACAGAGCGCAAAATGAAAAAGGATGCGTTACTTCATGAAGCCAATCTCTGACCATATAAGAGTAAATTTAGATGTGCTATTTGTTGGGTTTAATCCGAGTATCCGGTCCAGTGAAACAGGTCATCACTTTGCTAATCCAACAAATCGATTTTGGACCATTTTACATAAAGCCGGAATCACGGATAGAAAATATCAACCGACAGAAGATTTCAAGCTACTAGATATTGGATATGGCCTTACAAATATAGTGGATAGACCAACGAAAAGTGCAGAAGAAATTACCCCCGAAGAATATCAGATAGGAAGAGAATGTTTAAAAACCAAAATTAATGAATATAAACCAAAGATTGTCTGCTTTGTTGGAAAAGGAGTATACCAGCAATACAGCGGTCTGAAGAAGCTTCCGTGGGGGGGGCAAACAAAATCGGTCATTCCCGGAACACTCGATTTTGTCGCTCCATCATCTAGTGGATTAGTAAGGATACCAATAGAGGAAATTGCAGCCATTTATAGCGAGCTTCCAAGACTAAATCATAATAATTAGAGCTTTGTTATATTTAAACTTTATTCAGTTACGAACAAACTATCCCTGCCTGATAGAAGTGATAGCATTATGTTATAATGGAAAAAAAAGCTAAGTTTTTCAAAGAAGAGGTAGTTTATGAAAAAAAGAATGATTAAATCTTTAAAAGGTTCAGGTATATCTCCTTATATATGGACGGTTTTCAGTATTTTGCCATTTTATTTTATCTTTCAATCTTCAAAAACAATTGAGATCATCATTGGATTAATACTGACCATTTTATTTTTTATCGCCTATCGTTTTGCGTTCATCTCAACGAAATGGCCCGTCTATTTGTGGACGAGTATTTTAATTGCTATTTCAATTACGATGACGATCATTTTTCAATATGTCTATTTCGCTTTTTATATTGCTTATTACAATGGAAATATTAAAAATCGAATTGCATTTTTAACACTTTATATCATCCATCTTGTGTTCACGACTGTTTCTATTAATTATAATATTGTCATCCAAAATCCATTATTTTTAAGCCAATTACCTTTTATTATTATTATTTGGATTAGTGTAATTTTACTACCATTTAACCTTTATAATCGAAAAAAACAAGATAAACTAGAAGAACAACTAGAAGATGCTAATACAAAAATATCTGAACTTGTAAAACAGGAAGAGCGACAACGAATTGCTCGCGACTTACATGATACACTCGGTCAAAAACTCTCGCTTATCGGTTTAAAAAGCGACTTGGCTAGGAAATTAATCTATAAGGATCCAGAACAAGCGCGGTCAGAAATAAAAGATGTCCAGCAAACGGCCAGAACAGCACTAAATGAAGTAAGAACAATGGTTTCACAAATGCGTGGGATACGATTAAAGGAAGAAATCATTCGTGTAAAACAAATACTTAAAGCAGCTGGAATTAATTTCAGTGGGGATCACCATGTAAACCTATCCAATGTTTCTTTATTTCTTGAAAATATTTTAAGTATGTGTATGAAAGAAGCAGTCACAAATGTTGTAAAACATAGTAAAGCAACTTCCTGCCATATTACGATTAAACAATCAACCAATGATATATGCATTACCGTTCATGATAATGGGGGCGGAATGATCGCTAATACGGACCTTTCCGATAAGCATGGCTTAAAAGGAATAAGAGAACGATTGGAATTTATTAATGGAAACTTAGATATTATATCAGAAGATGGTACAACAATTATTATGAAAGTTCCTAGTGTAGTTAAGGAGGATGCGCATTGATTCGAATCGTTATTGCGGAAGACCAGCAAATGATGTTAGGTGCTCTTGGATCATTGCTCAACTTGGAAGATGACATAGAAGTTGTCGGAAAGGCATGCAATGGAGTAGAAGCAATTGCACTCGTGAAAAAACATAATCCGGATATTTGTATTATGGATATTGAAATGCCAAAAAAGAGTGGGCTGGAAGCAGCAGAAGAGTTAAAAAATACGGGCTGTAAGGTTATCGTGCTAACTACATTTGCACGATCGGGTTATTTTCAGCGAGCGATCAAAGCTGGTGTAAGGGGCTATTTACTCAAGGACAGTCCTAGTGATGAATTAGCTAATACAATCCGCAACGTTATGGCGGGAAAGCGTGAATATGCACCAGAATTAATGGATGACCTCTATAGTGAAGAAAATCCACTTACTGAACGTGAGAAGGCTGTTTTAGAACTCGTGGCAGAAGGAAGAAACACAAATGAGATTGCGAAAGAGTTAAGTATTAAATCTGGAACAGTACGAAATTATATTTCACAAATATTAGATAAGCTAGAGGTGACGAACAGAATTGAAGCGATCACCCAATCAAGGAAAAAAGGCTGGTTTAAATAAGCTTGAAAGTCGATATACTGACTTTCGAGCTTGTTTTTCTTGAAAAACGCTTTATAAAAATTGATTCTATACAGACAAAGACTATTCATTTTTAAGGTTTTACTGAAAAATGATAGCTAGCAGAAGTATAAAACCGATAAAACAGATGGGATTAAAAATAAATTCAGAAAAATCATTGACTTTGGAATTTTAATCATGTAATATGAATCTCAACTTAATAAATCAGATCTTATCCAGAGAGGTTGAGGGAGTGGCCCAATGAATCCTCGGCAACAGACTGCATAGTACTGTGCCAATTCCAATAAGCGAAAGCTTAATAGATAAGAAGAGAAAAAATGTTTAAAACCCTCTTCTTAATCATGTAGAAGTGGGTTTTATTGGGTCATAAACATAATCTTGACTGTAGATGTGAGCTGTTAAAAGAATGTCATATAATTTAAGAAAGTAGTAATACATGCCAATTAGTCAACTAAAGGCATCTTTCTAATCGACCAAAGTGTCGATTAAAAAGATGCCTTTTTTGTATAAATGTAAAAGGAGAGGGGTTTTGATCATTATGAGGTGTACATTCTATTTTTCTGCTAATAATTTACCTATAAATGATAGGGTTCAATGATATCGTTTAGGATGATTCTTACCTTGACCAGTGACTAGGCAAGCTATAGGAAACCAATCGGAATCATCGCTTTTTCACCAACTGATCTATCTATAATGGTTTTTCTGGGGAGTGCGTTTAATGAGTATTGGTATTATCGCGATGGGACTTTTTATTGGATTTATGGTTGGATTAACAGGTGTTGGAGGAGCTGCTTTGTTAACACCTATATTAATCTTATTTGGTATAAGTCCCTCAATAGCTGTAGGAACAGATCTTGCATACAATTCTATTACGAAATTATTCGGTTCTTTTCAGCATTGGAGACAAAAGACCATTAATTTTAAGTTAGTTAAGTATCTCGCCATCGGAAGTATTCCAAGTGCTATATGTGCAGTCGGAATCCTCCATCTATTTGATTCCTTTTTTCATAATCAAGAATTAATAATAAAACATGCGCTAGGTTATACATTGATTTTAGTTGCAGTAACAACACTTATTAAAACTTTTCGAAAAAATAAATTTGAATCAAAACTTCAAATGAAATCCTTGGATGAAAAACGGACGTTAACGATAGTAGTTGGAGTAGTTTTAGGTTTTATTGTCGGTTTGACCTCGATTGGGTCAGGTTCTATGTTCGCCTTGGCTATGCTTTACCTTTATCGGATGAGGCCCTCGGAATTAGTCGGAACCGATATTGCTCATGCTTTTTTATTAGTTACAGCTGCTGGATTCATGCACGCTGGCTTTGGTAATGTCGATTACTTACTAATGATAAACCTGTTGATGGGGTCTATACCGGGTGTACTAATTGGAAGTACCTTATCGTCCAAATTTCCAGCGAAGCCATTGCGAACCATTATGGCTATAATGATATTAATTAGTGGCTTTAAACTAATTTAGTTATTTTTTCTTATATACTATAGGAGTTTTTAGGAGGAAGGAACGATGACAATTTCAACAAATATTGTGTGGCATGAATCGGAGGTTTCGAAGTCAGATAGACAGGAATTAAAGCAGCATAAAAGTGCCGTTCTTTGGTTCACCGGACTTTCAGGATCAGGTAAATCGACCATTTCCACAGCATTAGAGAAAGAATTATATATACAAGGAATTCACACATATCGACTTGACGGTGATAATGTCCGACATGGTTTAAATAGGAATTTAGGATTTAGTCCAGAAGACAGGACAGAGAATATCCGGAGAATTGGTGAAGTTTCAAAACTAATGGTTGATGCCGGATTATTTACATTAACTGCATTCATATCGCCATATCGTGAAGATCGAACTTTAGTGCGCGAGCTTGTAAATGCAGATGAATTTATCGAAATATATGTAAAAGCAAGTTTAGAAACATGTGAAACCCGTGATCCTAAAGGATTATATAAAAAAGCTAGATCTGGTGAAATAAAAGGTTTTACTGGTATTGATGCACCGTATGAAGAGCCATTTGATCCTGAAATTACACTTGATACAAATGTTCTCACAATTGATGAATCGATTGAAATAATCATCGCGTTTTTGAAGCAAAAAAGATATTTATAATAGCAAAATCCTATCCAATTTGAAAAATAGGAAAATTATTCCCCAAAACATAGTTGACGCATAGGAATAATTATATTAATATTCGATAATATAGAATAAATAAATGAGAGTGACATTCGCTGACTATAAAAAATAGAGGCGACTTTAATCTATTGTTTGATTAAGGTCGTCTTTCTATATAAGGATTCGTTAGGAGGAAGGAGAAGCTAAGTTGACAAAAATAACGTACGAATCATGGGCCGAAGATAAAACTGATTTTGTTATTGATGATGAGTATAAAGGTGCGTTGAACGTTTTGACGTGGGCTTATGCTGAATACAATGACGAACTTGTATATGCTTGTAGTTTTGGGATTGAAGGAATCGTGCTAATTGATTTAATTTCAAAAATCAAACAAGATGCCAAAGTTGTATTTCTTGATACTGGACTTCATTTTCAAGAAACATATGACTTAATCAAAAAAGTAAAGCAACGATATCCTTTGCTCAATATTGAAATGAAAAAGCCAGCTTTAACAGTTGATGAGCAAGCGGAAAAGTATGGTGCAAATCTATGGGAAAGGCAGCCAGACCGTTGCTGCCATATGAGAAAAGTCATTCCACTTCGCGAAGCATTAAGTCAGGCTCCTGCATGGATATCAGGACTAAGGCGGGAGCAATCACCAACAAGGAAAAATACAAATTTTATAAATAAAGATACAAACTTTCAATCAATAAAAGTATGTCCGCTTATTCATTGGTCTTGGCAAGACATATGGGATTATGTTAAGCAACATCAATTGGAATATAATCCACTCCATGATCAAGGATATCCGAGTATAGGATGTCAACCTTGTACTCTTAAAGGCGATATGGCGGCAGGCTCCCGGTCTGGACGTTGGGCAAACAATACTAAAACAGAATGTGGACTACATCAAAATTAACCATAATGAATGTATACAAACCTAAGGAGGAATATGATATGAGTTTAAGTCAACCACATGGTGGAACATTAATTAACCGTTGGAATCCCGACTATCCATATAATTTTATTAAAGAATCTATTGAGTTGGATGAAATTGCAATTAGCGATTTGGAGTTAATTGGAACAGGTGCATATAGTCCATTAGATGGATTTCTAGGTGAAGAAGATTATTATTCGGTTTTAACAAATATGAGGCTTTCCACCGGGGAACCATGGACGATACCAATTACATTACCAACAACAACGGAGAACGCTAAAACTTTCACTATTGGTGGCCTTGTAAAATTAGTGAAGAACCAAACCGTTTACGGAGTATTAGAAGTAACGAATATATTTACACCAGACAAAGAAAATGAGGCTGAACTTGTATATAGAACTACAGATCGTGAACATCCTGGTGTGAAAAAGCTATTTGAACGTTCTGTTGTATATGTTGGTGGTCCAATTACGCTTGTCAAACGCTTGCCTGCTAATCAATTTTCCGATTATCATTTTGATCCAATCGAAACACGCAGAAGGTTTAAAGCACTTGGTTGGAATACGGTAGTTGGTTTCCAAACGAGAAACCCAGTTCATCGTGCACATGAATATATTCAAAAGTCTGCCTTGGAAATTGTCGATGGTTTGTTTTTAAATCCACTTGTAGGAGAAACGAAGAAAGATGATATTCCAGCTGATGTCCGGTTGAAAAGCTATAAGATATTACTGGAAAACTATTATGCAGCGGATCATGTGTTTTTGGGTGTATTTTCAGCGGCAATGCGCTATGCCGGTCCTAGGGAAGCTGTATTCCATGCGATGGTAAGAAAGAATTTTGGCTGCACGCACTTCATCGTCGGTCGAGACCACGCTGGTGTAGGCAATTATTATGGCACATATGATGCGCAGAAAATATTTGGTCATTTCACTGCAGATGAACTTGGAATTACATTATTATTTTTCGAACATAGTTTTTATTGCAATAAATGCGGCAATATGGCTACTCCGAAAACATGCCCTCATGATTCTAGTCATCATCAAATATTATCAGGAACAAAAGTGCGAGAAAAGCTTCGGAATGGCGACCCATTACCATCGACATTTAGCAGACCTGAGGTTGTAGAGGTATTGATTGCCGGTCTGCATGAGGAAACAGTTCAAGGGTAAGTAGGTAGAAAAAACACAAAGGTTTGGGGGCGAGATGATGGGAAAGGTTTATATCGTAGGTGCTGGACCTGGTGATGTAGATTTGATCACAGTAAAAGGCGCCAAATGCATAGAGGCAGCAGATGTCATCCTGTATGATCGTTTAATAAATAAAGAACTCTTAACATATGCGAAAACAGGGGCTGAACTTATTTATTCTGGAAAGCTTCCTGGCTTGCATGGAAAGACACAAGAGAAGATCAATCAGTTACTAGTGACATACGCCCAAAAAGGAAAAATCGTAACAAGACTAAAAGGTGGAGATCCCTTTGTCTTTGGGAGGGGTGGAGAAGAAGCACAGTTTTTAGCAGCACATGGGATTGCATTTGAAATAGTACCTGGCATTACATCAGGTATCGCAGCCCCTGCATATGCGGGAATTCCAGTTACTCATCGAGATTTTAGTTCGAGTTTTGCGATTGTGACTGGACATATGCAAGAAGGTAAAGACGATTCTGTAAGGTGGGAAAGCTTAGCAATGGGCGTCGACACGTTGGCTATATATATGGGGGTTGGGAATTTACCTTATATTTGCCGACAATTATTAACATACGGACGGTCGGATCAGACACCCGTTGCATTGGTTCACTGGGGAACAACAGAGGAACAATATACAATCACGGGCACACTTTCTACTATTGTTGAAATTGCCAGAAAGTCAGAAATAAAGAATCCCAGTATGATAATTGTTGGTGAAGTCGTTAAGTTACGTGAGGAAATTCAGTGGTTTGAACCAACCGCATTACGACAACAAATAGTGAATGTGTAATAAAAAGCCCAAGCATCGGTCAAAGTGGAAGGCCAACCAAACCGCTAAACAATGTATGTAAAAAGGAGTGAAACAAGTGCAAGCAGTGCTCTATATTGGTCATGGAAGCCGTATGAAAGAAGGTGTAGATGAAGCCATCCAATTTATTGAAAAGAGTAAAAAAGCAATCAATGTATCTATTCAAGAAATTTGTTTTTTAGAGTTAGCCAAACCTAGTATTCTTGAAGGAATTGCGAAGTGCGTAGAGCGCGGTGCTACTAAAATTGCTGTTATGCCGATCCTGCTATTAACAGCTGTACATGCAAATGAAGATATTCCACTTGAATTGGAGAAAGCGAAGCGAAAATATCCTAGCATCCAGTTTACGTATGGAAAAACGTTTGGTATTCATCCGAAAATGATAGAAAGTTTGTACGATCGAATTACTGAAAAAGGAATGGAAAATGCTGATGACGCGGTAATCTTACTTGTTGGGAGAGGAAGCAGTGACCCTGCGGTAAAGCGAGACCTAACCGAAATCGGAGATCTCTTACAGGATAAATACCATTTCCGACAAGTTGATATTTGCTTTTTGTATGGAGCAGAACCAAGTTTTAATGATTCACTGCCCTTACTTAAACAAACGAATCACAAACAAATTTTTATCATCCCATATTTATTATTCACAGGTCTTTTAATGAATGGAATCGAAAAAAAAATACGACAACTAAATGGTAATGAGCAACAGTTGATTCTTTGTGAAAGTCTGGGCTATCATCCGAATATCCAGGAAGTGCTTTTGGACCGTGTGAATGAACTACTTGAAAAAACAGACCTCATACGGGCGATATAAAAATGCAATCTTATCCAATCATGTTAAACATGAAGAATAAAAATGCTGTTGTAGTTGGTGGTGGCATAGTTGCCTACCGGAAAATAATTGGACTACTAAAAGCCGGTGCCAATGTTATTGTCATTAGCCCAACGGTCCATCCACAAGTCGAGGAGCTATATTTCAATCAACAAATTCATTGGATGATTAAAGAGTTTGAACAATGTGACATTGATACAGCGTTAATTGTGATTGCAGCTACAAATAATAGAAAGCTAAATGAGGAAATTGCCAAAAATTGTTCTGGTACCCAGCTTGTAAATGTTATCGATAATCAAGAGCATAGCAGTTTCCAAGTTCCGGCTACGCTGACACGAGGGAAACTAACAATTGCTGTAGGAACGGGCGGTGCAAGTCCGATTCTTGCACAAAATATTCGTAATGAACTAGCCGAGAGGTATGATGTTTCATATGAGGATTATCTTCTCTTCCTTATGAAATCCCGAAAGGAAATACTACGTAAGGTAAGGGATGAGACAGAAAGAAGACAATTATTAAAAGATATTACTCATATAAACTATAAAAAATCTAATGTAAAACAAAATGATTTCCTTGAAAGGATGGATGCTTACAATGGGAGGGCGGAAAAATAATTTTGAACTTGCGATCGAAAATGTAAAGACACATCTTAATACGATGAAATATGGAACTATTACATTAGTCGTCCAAGATAATGTGGTCATCCAAATAGAGAAAAATGAAAAAATTAGATTGAAGTGAACTCGTATTAGCAAGCTGAAACATCGGGAACCCAATCTAAAAGGTCAGGGACTTAATCCTAAAAAAGATCAAAATAACATTGGATTTAAAATAGAAAATGATTTTGTCATGTGAGGTGGATATAGTTGCAACTTCAAGTATTGAACAGTCCTTTTAACCAGGAGCAAATTGAGCTCCTCAATCGTGTAATGCCAACGTTAACGGCAGGGCAACAAATCTGGCTAAGCGGGTATCTAACCGCTAATAGTGGAAATACAGCTACAGTTACTGATGGTCTTGCTTTACAAGATAGTCCAGTCTCTGTATTAGAAGTAGATTCAAGTAAAACATCCAAAGAGCTAACGATCCTTTACGGGTCTCAGACAGGTAATTGCGAAGCGTTAGCTGAAGAAATGTCACAAAAATTAATAGAGCAAGGATTTCAGGTACATGTTTCATCTATGAGCGATATTAAACCAAATGATGTAAAAAAACTAACGCATCTGTTAATTGTGGTAAGTACACATGGAGAAGGTGATCCACCTGATAATGCTTTACCATTTTATGAATTCCTATTTGGCAGAAGGGCGCCAAAATTGAATGACTTACAATTTTCTGTTCTATCATTGGGAGATAGTTCCTATGAATTTTTCTGCCATACTGGTAAACAATTTGATGAGCGTCTGGAAGCATTGGGTGCGAAGCGACTATTCCTCCGCGCGGATTGTGATTTGGATTATGATGAAGCTGCAGCAGAGTGGCTAGAAAATGTGTCGAGTAGTTTGATAGAATCGTTGGGGGGCATATCCGAAAAACAAGTGATATCCACAATCCCTTCTGCAGCTGGTGTAATCTCAGAGCAATCCGCATATTCACGGACAAATCCCTTTAAGGCCGAGGTTTTTGAAAATTTAAATCTTAATGGCCGGGGATCGAACAAAGAAACAAGACATCTTGAGGTATCACTTGAAGGGGCGAATCTTCAATTTGAACCTGGCGACAGCTTGGGTATTTATCCCGAGAACGATTTGGAGCTAGTAGAAAAGTTGATCGCCGAATTAGGTTGGGACCCAGAAGAACTAGTCACAGTGAGTAAGCAGGGCGATAAGCGCTCACTTAGAGATGCATTTCGAAATAACTTTGAGATCACTGTATTGACTAAACCTTTATTAGAGAAAATAGCACAGTTTCATTCACATAAAAGACTGGAAGAACTTATTCAGCCGGAAAAAGCGCAGGAACTTAGAAATTATCTTCATGGGCGGGATTTATTGGATCTTGTACAGGACTTTTCCCCTTGGGATATAACAGCAGAGGACTTTGTTAATATCCTTCGAAAGTTACCTGCTCGACTCTATTCCATTGCTAGCAGCTATAAGGCAAATCCAGAAGAGGTACATCTAACGATTGGAGCGGTACGCTATGAATCGCATGGACGTGATCGCAGCGGCGTCTGCTCCATACAATGTGCCGAACGAGTACAGCCGGGTGATTCCTTGTCTGTTTATATTCAGCGAAACGCGAATTTTAAACTACCCGCTGATCCAGAAGTTCCAATCATTATGATTGGTCCAGGCACAGGTGTTGCCCCATTTAGATCATTCCTTGAGGAAAGAGAAGAGATCGGGGCACAAGGGAAATCTTGGCTATTTTTTGGAGATCAACACTATGTAACAGATTTTATTTACCAAATTGAATGGCAAAGATGGCTGAAAAACGGTGTCTTATCACGGATGGATGTCGCCTTTTCTCGCGATACAGACAAAAAAGTTTATGTACAACACAGGATGCTCGAGAAAAGTAAAGACCTTTATCAATGGTTGATAGAAGGTGCTGTTGTTTATGTGTGTGGGGACGAGAAAAATATGGCTAATGACGTTCATGCTGCACTTACCACAATTTTTGAACAAGAAGGAAGCATGAGTCCAGAAGAAGCAACTACATATCTTGCCGAGATGCAGCAACAGAAACGTTATCAACGTGATGTATATTAAACAGAGTTAACGAATGCGAGGAGAGATCGTATCATGTTAAAAAATAAAATTAATTCAACGCAAGATGGGCCACCAAGTGATGTGGAGCGTATAAAGACGGAAAGTAACTATTTACGGGGGACATTAGCGGAGACATTAGCAGATCCAATGAGCGCAGGTATACCCGATGATGATAATCGTTTAATGAAATTCCATGGAAGCTATTTACAAGATAATAGAGATCTACGCAATGAACGGCAAAGACAGAAACTTGAACCTGCTTATCAGTTCATGGTACGTGTACGGGCACCCGGTGGGATTGCTTCATCAGAGCAATGGCTCGCAATGGATAGAGTAGCGTGTAAATATGCAAATGGTTCTATACGTTTGACCACAAGACAGTCATTTCAATTACATGGAATATTAAAATGGAACATGAAAGCGAATATACAAGAAATTAACAAAGCACTTATGGATACGTTAGCAGCTTGCGGTGATGTAAACCGTAATGTCATGTGTAATCCCAATCCATATCAGTCTGAAGTTCATACGGAAGTATATGAATGGTCACAAAAATTAAGCGAGCATCTATCTCCACAAACAAAAGCTTATCATGAAATTTGGCTTGATGGAGAAAAAGTAGTGGACAGTTTGGATAATGATGAAGAAACAGAGCCTATCTACGGACCGGTATATTTACCGCGTAAATTTAAAATCGGAATTGCAGTTCCACCTTCCAATGATGTCGATGTTTTCTCCCAAGACCTAGGTTTAATTGCTATTTACGAAAATGGTAATCTACAAGGGTTTAACATCGCTGTCGGTGGTGGTATGGGAATGACTCACGGGGATACGGAAACATATCCTCAGTTGGCACGAGTCATTGGATTTAGCCCAGTCGACAAGATTATTGATGTCGCTGAAAAAATAATGACCATCCAAAGGGATTATGGAAACAGATCCGTCAGGAAAAATGCTCGTTTTAAATATACGATTGATGCGCGAGGTCTTGACTGGCTATTGGATGAATTAACGGACCGAATTGGATGGAAGCTTGAGGAAGCACGATCGTACCAATTTGATCATAACGGGGATCGTTATGGCTGGGTTAAGGGTAATAATGATAAATGGCATTTCACACTCTTTGTTCAAAATGGACGTATTCAAGATTTAGATGAATATCTTTTAATGACTGGTCTCAGAGAAATTGCAAAGATTCATCTGGGTGATTTCAGACTTACTGCAAATCAAAACCTAATTATTGGTAATATTCCTGATCAAAAAAAGCATCAAATCGAGGAACTAATTAAAGAATATGGGCTAACAGACGGAAAAAGCCACTCGGCATTACGGAGAAATTCCATGGCTTGTGTATCTTTACCAACATGTGGTCTTGCGATGGCTGAAGCGGAACGATATCTACCTTCCCTTCTTGAAAAAATAGAATTATTATTGGATGATGCAGGCCTACGCGATGAAGAGATTGTTATACGGATGTCAGGATGCCCTAACGGATGCTCTAGACCTGCTTTAGGCGAAATCGGGTTTATTGGAAAGGCGCCAGGAAAATATAATTTATATCTCGGCGCAGGTTTTTCCGGAGATCGATTAAATAAATTATATAGGGAAAATATCGGTGAAAAAGAAATTTTAGATGAGTTGAAGCCGATCATTGATCATTATGCGAAAGAACGGTTTGAAGATGAGCATTTTGGAGATTTTGTCATTCGTGCAGGGTATGTAAAAGCAGTCCATTCAGGACTAGACTTTCACAAATAAATTGGCAAATCAATCAAGTCCACTTGTTAAGTAATGAAAAAAATTCAAAAAATGCTTGACGATTTACAAATATTTGTCTATAATTCATTTAATCTATCCTATTGAATGACAAACTAAATGAACAATAAATAAATAGTAGCGACCGGACAACCGGAGATACTACCTTTTGCATAAAAGGTGTATTTTCGGTTTTTTCGTGTTCATTTATAAATGTCATATGAAATGAATAGATACTAGTAATTAGATAACATTATATTCTTATCAAGAGAGGTTGAGGGAAATGGCCCTGCGACACCTCAGCAACCACCGTTTGACGGAAAGGTGCTACATCCAACAAGTTGGAAACAACTTGAAAGATAAGAAGAAACCCTTTTATGTAAAAGGGCCTTCTTCTTGTCGAAGAGGGCTTTTTTTGTATAGCTTTTGGAGGCAGAAATTGTTCACGGAAGACGCAGTCTTCTCCGTTAAAGAGCGTTTCAAAGAAAGGATAAAAGTTGCAGAGACCGACTAAGACCGCCAAGTAGCGTGGCAACGTCCGTACTAGGACTTTCAATCTGTCGAAGTTCTAGGAAGCGAGCTTTAAAACATTGCTGCACTAGCACAGGATGTTTTGACTTCAATGTTGCTAACAGGACGTACTTGCAAACGATGTGCCGAACTTTGAGTGCTTATGGGGCGTGAGCGACCTTAAAAGAGCTTCCTTCTCGTTTGCAGAAGATTTTATTTCCTATACGTAAGGTGCGAAGAAGTAAGCTGAAACTAACATTCAACAGCAACTTTTTCTGGACTATTGAACACCTATAAAAGGTCCTCTTAAAAAAATATGTAAGGGAGAAGGGTGTAGATGACATATCAAAAAGAAACAACACTTGCTCAAATTGGCAATCAACAAAGTGAAGCTGTAGGTGCAATTAACACGCCAATCTATTTATCATCAGCTTTTCGCCATCCAGATGTTGGCATGAATAACGGTTATGATTATATTAGAACAGGGAATCCGACCCGAGATGTTCTTGAAGTAGCCATTGCTAGGTTGGAAAATGGGGATCGTGGATTTGCTTGTAGTTCTGGCATGAGTGCCATTCAATTAGTATTTTCGTTATTTGAATCCGGCGATCATATTATTGCTTCCCGTGATATATATGGTGGTTCCTACCGATTATTTGAATGGCTGGAAAAAAAGTATAAAATAAGCTTTTCCTATTGGCATGAGGAAACAGATGGTGATATTGATCCATTCATCAAAAAAAATACGAGAGCGATTTTTATCGAAACACCAACAAATCCATTAATGAGAGAAACTGACTTAGCAAAAATCGCAAAAATTGCAGAACTTCATCGACTCTTGCTTATTGTCGACAATACTTTTTATACTCCATATATTCAAAGGCCGATAGAACTTGGGGCACACGTCGTCATACATAGTGGAACAAAATATTTGGGTGGCCATAATGATTTACTGGCTGGTCTAGTAGTTGCAAGAGATAAAGAAATAAGCGATCAATTATTTGCCTATCATAATGGTGCGGGCGCTGTTTTAGCACCGTTTGATTGTTGGCTGTTAATTAGAGGAATGAAAACACTCGCTTTACGGATGAGACAGCATGAAGAAAATGCAATAAAAATAAAAGACTATCTATCAGCAAGTCCGTTTGTTAGTGAGGTTCTATATCCAGGCAGAGGTGGAATGCTCAGCTTTAAGATAATCAAAGAGGAATGGGTATCACCATTTTTAAAAGCCATACAATTATTTACGTTCGCGGAAAGTTTAGGCGGTGTCGAAAGCTTAATCACTTATCCGACGACACAAACACATGCAGATATTCCAGAAGAAATCCGCAATAAGTACGGACTTTGTAATCGTTTGTTAAGGGTGTCCGTTGGAATTGAACATGTAGATGACCTAATCAATGATCTCGAGCATGCCTTTCAGCAGTGCCAGGTAGAGCAATTAGTCATAAAATAATACGTAGGCTCAGTGTATGAGCACTTTCACAAAATGAATGAAGATAGCAATTAATTCTGTGCTATCTTCATTCAATTTCATATTAGCATAGCTAAGAAATAACAATAGGTTTATATTGGATTACAAATTACATACAGATGACATCGTACTTTTTAGATAGGGTTTTGACGATTTTGGATTACTTCATTAACAACAATCGCAAGATCATCATTCCCGAATAAAGATAATACCTCAAATAATGTATCGTTACTAATATATCCCGACTCACTTTTTGATACTGTAAGTTCTAGCGCATCCCGTAACGCTGGATTTTTCCCTTGGTTCGGATATGCCTGCAAATATAATGCCTCCGGATCTAAATCTGCATTTATACACCATTGAGCAAACACAAGAATCATCATATTCTCTTGGCTTTGATAGTTTTCAATTATTTTATCTGCTAAATTTTTTTTGTCCATATTTATTCCCCTTTATATTTTTACATAAACTAGAAAGTCCCATTCGTTTATAGACAAGGCAACATAGCCATCATAACGGATTGACTATCCATTCCCCAATGGTTGTCACACGAGTATAACATAATGAGGTAGAAGTACTATTGCCAAGGAAGAAGTTCGCTGTTTATCATTTGGTGATTTTTTGAACGCCCTCTTATAATACAATATAAAAAATAAAGATTTTTATATCTAAATGGTGAAACTTGTATATTCGCGCATGAAAATGATTCATAATGGGAATTAATCTATATGAAAGGAGTTGGAAGTTATGGAGAAAATAGAAGTAGGGGAAATTTTCACAATTAGTGAAGAAGATGAACAAGAGCACGAGGTTGAGGTATTAGCAACAACTGAATTCGAAGGCACAGAGTATGCAGCTGTCAGCTTTGTTGAAGATCTACAACAAGAAGATAACGAGGATATTGATGTCTACTTTTTAAAAATCGATAAAGATGGGGATTTAGCTGCTATTGAGAACGACGAAGAATTCGAAAAAGTAACGGCAGCTTTTGAAGAAATGTTAGTCGAAGAAGATAAAAATTAAATGTTATGAACTAATGATTGTTGATATATTCGTGAGAAACTTTGATTTCTCACGACTTTCAGCAAGATAAAATGCACCTAATAAAAAATAACTCATTTGATTTGCATAAATAAATATACATGCTATGATATGTATGAATATTCGCACTAGGGGTGTCTTAATAAGACTGAGAAGGAACGGCTGTTCTAAACCCTTTGAACCTGATCTAGTTAATACTGGCGTAGGGAAGTGGTATAAGGTTGACTAACTAATTTTACCTATCAACCCACCACTTAACATTTATTTAGGTGGGGGGTTTTGTTTGAATAAAAACGTCTAGAAATAACACATATACAAATCTATTAATCTACTGGGGGCGCCTTTATGGCTGAGAAGTAACCCTTTGAACCTGATCTAGTTTGAACTAGCGTAGGGAAGTAGTTTAGATGAATTACGTGATTATTGTATACGTAATTACTAAACCACTTTCTGAGGAGAGTGGTTTTCTTTTCGTATGAAAATAAAAAAGAATATAACCCAAATTCATAAACAGGAGGAATTTTCATGGCACAAATTAAAACAAGCACATTCACTGATAGATTATATGAAAATGTACAATCTATTTGGGAAAAAAACCACAATCATCCGTTTGTCCAAGAGATTGGTAAAGGAATTTTACATAAAGAAAAGTTCATTTACTATATGAAACAAGATTATGCATATTTGATTGATTATTCAAAGCTGTTTGCTGTAGGTGTATTAAAGGCACAGGATTTAGAGACAATGGAAAAATTTTCACACATCCTTCATGATACTTTGCACTTTGAAATGGAATTACATCGGAAGTTTGCAGAGGAATTTGGGATTTCTCGAGAAGAACTTGCTGCTACAAAACCAACACCTGTCAACATGGCTTATACACGATACATGTTAAATGTTGCGCAAAATGGTAGCTTAGCGGAAGTTGTAGCATGCTTACTTCCTTGTGCATGGGATTATTGGGAGATTGGTAAATTATTAAGAAAACAATACAGCAATCAAATAGCAACAAATCCTTATGCAAAATGGATTGAAACATATGATTCGGAAACATTCGGTGAAGGTGCAAAATGGTTAATTGAGCTGATGAATCAGCTTGCAGAAGGAAAACCAGAACGAGAACTTGCTATCTTAGAGGGGCATTTTCAAATGACATCTAGATACGAATATTTATTTTGGGATATGAATTATTATAAACAAGACTGGCCGATTTAAATATTAGATAAAATAATCGAGCTCCATCAAGAGGGGGATTGAAAAAGGTGCAGAAAACGAAAAAGCTTACAATTACAGCATTTATCGCAGCAATTACGACAGTTGCAAGCGGATTTATTTACATCCCAGTAGGTTTTGCGAAGATATTTCCGATACAGCATTTTGCCAATATCTTATCAGCAGTATTACTTGGGCCTTGGTATGCACTTGCTCAAGCGTTTATCTCATCCACCCTAAGAAATATGCTTGGAACGGGCAGTCTTTTTGCTTATCCAGGCAGCATGATTGGCGCTTTTTTAGCGGCTTTTATGTATGCAAAAACAAAGAAAATGACATATGCAGCACTTGGTGAGGTAATCGGTACTGGCATACTTGGTGCCATTGCGACTTATCCAATCGCCATTTTATTATTAGGGACAGAAGCAACTTTATTTGGTCTTGTTCCGGTATTTACGCTAAGCTCTTTTACCGGGGCGATTATGGGTTATGGACTACTAAAAGTAATCATTAAAAATAGAACAGTAGGAGGAATGATGCATGAAAACAGCACTAACAATCGCAGGATCTGATTCTGGAGGTGGTGCAGGTATTCAAGCCGATTTAAAAGCATTTTCAGCGCAAGGGGTATTCGGAATGTCGGTTATCACTGCAGTTACCGCACAAAACACAACCGAGGTTCGCTCTGTGCAAAACATAGAGTTTTCCATCATCAAAGATCAAATCGAAGCCGTATTTGATGATATTCGTGTGGATGCTGTAAAAATTGGTATGCTTTCTTCTGCAGACACAGTTGATATTGTTGCACACACTTTAATAACATATAAACCTAGATTTATCGTCTTAGACCCTGTCATGGTGTCAAAGGCTGGCCATCATCTGCTACAAAAAGAAGCAATTTTAGCATTAAAAGAGAAATTGATTCCGCTAGCTACACTAATCACACCAAACATTCCTGAGGCGGAGGTATTAACAAACAGCAAAATAATAACAGAAGCAGATATGAAACATGCATGTGCAGTGATGAGAGAAAGTGGAGCGAAGACGGTGCTATTAAAAGGTGGTCACCTAAATGGGGATCCAAATGATTTATATTATGATGGAACAGACTTCCATTGGATAAAAGGACAAAGAATTCATACAAAAAACACACATGGAACTGGCTGTACACTATCATCTGTTATTGCGGCAAATCTAGCCAAAGGTGCTACGCCGATTGAAGCGATTCAGATCGCCAAAGATTATATAACGACTGCAATTACACATAGCTTTGATCTTGGTCACGGTCATGGACCTGTACATCATTTTT
Organism: Bacillus sp. FSL K6-3431; assembly: GCF_038002605.1. NCBI lineage: Bacteria > Bacillati > Bacillota > Bacilli > Caryophanales > Bacillaceae > Bacillus > Bacillus sp. FSL K6-3431. The sequence continues at coordinate 886,775 of NZ_JBBOCT010000001.1, read as the reverse complement.
ATGATCTATATAAGCATGCAAAATTTGCATCAATTAAATGATAGTAAATGAGAAAAAGGTCTGGGGAGGAGTCGTTCCTCAGACTGAAATCGGAAGGGGTAAGAAAATGAGCAAAGACGTTATCATAGGTTTATTTTCGGAAATAAAGGAGCGGCAACCACTTATTCACCATTTAACGAACAATGTGACGATCAATGATTGTGCAAACGTGACATTGGCGATAGGTGGTTCGCCTGTAATGGCAACAAGTATCGAAGAAGTATCTGATATGGTACAGCTAGCAAATGCCCTAGTAATTAATTTTGGTACAATTGATCAGAGGATGTATGAAGCAATGATCCTTGCTGGACAGACAGCGAATAGCAAAGGAATTCCGGTCGTTTTTGACCCTGTAGGTGTAGGTGCCACTCGTTTTCGGACAGAAAGAGCAAAAGATTTCCTTCGAAAAGTAAAAGTTAATATCGTCCGTGGAAATGCGACGGAAGTATTCGCATTGGTTGGTGGAAAAGCAATCACTCGCGGCGTGGATGCTGGTGAGCTAACAGTTTCAAGAGATGAGCTAGCGCTAAAAGCAGCAGACAAGTTACAAGCAATAATTGTAATCAGTGGTGAATATGATGTCATATCAAATGGAAAAAGGAGTGTACAAATAGAAAATGGAGATATATGGTTAACGAAAATAACTGGGACTGGCTGTATGACCGCGTCTTTAATCGCCTGTTTTGCAAGTGTCACAAATGATTGTTTTGCTGCAGCTGTTGCCGGGATGTCAGTTATGAGCGTGGCGGGAGAAAATGCAAAGAATAAGTTAGATACAAACGATGGAATAGGTACTTATCGAATGAAGCTAATGGATGAGATCTTTTTAATGACCGCAGGTATTTGGGAAAAAGGAGTTCGCTTGAAATGACTAATAAATATGAATTGCATTTAGTTACAGAAGAATCAGTCCCACTAGAAAAACTGTTGCCAATAATAGAAGAGGCTGTAAAAGGTGGAGTAACGATCGTCCAGCTACGCGAAAAAAGAAGTACAGGAAAACGCTTTTATGAAAAGGCAAAAAGCGTCAAAACTTTGCTTGATCAATACGCTATTCCGCTCATTATTAATGATCGCGTAGACATTGCCTTGACGGTTGGCGCAGCAGGCGTTCATGTAGGACAAGATGACCTTCCACTTTCATCGATAAGAAAAATGGTACCATCGGCCATGATTGTTGGAGTATCAACATCGACAATAAAAGAGGCACAGGAAGCGGAAAGAAATGGGGCATCATATATCGGTGTTGGTTCTGTTTTTACAACACAATCAAAAGCAGATGCAAATCTTCTTCCAAATGGGATGCTTGCAGAAATTGCACAAGCTGTATCGATCCCAGTCGTCGCAATAGGTGGCATTGGACTTAATAACATGCAGCTACTCCCAAATGAAAAAATTGCAGGGATAGCGGTCGTTTCTGCGATTATGAAAGCAGGAAATCCATATAAAGTAGCGGCTGCATTTCGGAAGGTTTGGATTTAATTTTAGATACGGAATGTTAAAGGTTTTTCGAAAGCTGTAAATGGGGATAACTATATATAACTATCTTATCCTCAAGGCGTTTAAACAAAACATATTTAAACATAATCAAGGAGAGGATATAAATAGTGTAAAAGTCGGAAGGAGTAATATACAATGGTGTCAATACAAGATCAGGAAATATTCTGTGGGAGCGAATATGATTTATTACATAAAGTAATTTTATGCGAACCACAACATATGGCGATTCGTGAGGTTATCAATGAAACACAAAAACATTATAAAAAAATAGATATTGAACGTGCGATGATCGAACACCGCGAACTTACGCAAGTATTACGGGAAAATGAAGTAGAGATTATTTTGCTTCCTTCATTTCGTAAATATCCTGAACAGGTTTTCACACGTGATATTGGCTTTACAATTGGCAAGACCTTGTTTGTGGCTGAAATGGCTAGCGAGGTAAGGCAGGGAGAAGAGGATGAGCTTAAAAAGCGGTTGGAGGCCCATGAGATACCTTTTTTAGATATTACTAAAGGCTCAATTGAGGGTGGAGATGTGATTATTGATCGTAGCACTATCTATGTAGGCATCAGTAGTAGAACAAATGAACAAGCATTTAGTCAGTTACAAATGGCATTGCCCGAATACGACATCGTTCCAATTCCATTTCACGAAAAGTATTTGCATTTAGATTGCGTCTTTAATATTATATCGCCGGATGAAGCGTTAGTTTTTCCAGGGGCATTAGCAGATAAGGAAATAAAGATGCTGGCGGCTCGCTTTCATTTAATCGAAGTGACAAAGGAAGAACAATTCACACTTGGAACGAATGTACTATCCATTGGAAATAAAAAAATTATTAGTCTACCAGTAAATAGAGAAATAAATAAGCAATTAAAGGGATGTGGATACACTGTTATTGAAGTGGACTTGTCAGAAATTATAAAATCAGGTGGTTCTTTTCGTTGCTGCACACTACCTGTTTTACGGAAAAAAGCTAGAATTTCTTAAAGCAGTATTTTCAATGAAAAAATATACAAATGCAATTGTGGGTACGAAAAATCAAAGAGATTTAGTCGGTACTACGAATATCAGATGTACACCTGGGATTAAGAGTAAAAGTCACTTGCTTAAGATGCTACATACAATGTTTTTAGGCAAATTTGATACTCTATCCTTACCGACTAATCCAAGAAAGAAATCAATGGAAAAACACTTTGCCAAACAATCTCATCCGGAAATAATATCTTTTTATTTTATGAGTGAGTCCTAATAAATAAATTTATTGGTATTGACATTTTATCCAAAAGCATTTAATGTATTAGAAAATATAACCAACAGCGATGAGAAGGATCAAGGTAGAATAAATTATCGGACAGAGACTAATACGGAGCTGAGAGTATTAGGATAATCTTCTATCGACTCACCTTTAAGCTGATTTTCCGAACGTATAGGAACAAAACCGCTGATACTAGATAACTATTATCAACAGCGAATGTTTAGTCTCCTAAACAGTAAGAAACTCCGTTTGACCCGCGTTAAGGGCACGAAACTGAGGCTTTTTTATGAAATCTTAAAAAAGTGAATTAGGGTGGTACCGCGTTGGAAATAAAACTCCTGTCGCCCCTTGTATAAACATACAAGGGGCATGACATGGAGTTTTTTTATTTCAAAAAATTTGAAGGAGGAATAACTATGAGAAAAATTCATATGTTTGATACAACACTGCGGGATGGCGAACAATCTCCAGGGGTCCATCTTACAACGGAAGAAAAGATCGAAATCGCTTTACAGCTAGAAAAACTGGGAATTGATCGAATTGAAGCAGGATTTCCAGCATCCTCTCCAGGGGAAATCCATAATGTGCAAGCAATATCTAAAGCAGTACGCAACACGAGCATTGCCGTTTTGGCTAGAGCACATAAAAATGATATAGAAGCCGCAAGAACGGCATTAAAAGGTGCTGCAACACCTTGTCTGCATATTGTCCTTGCGACTTCACCCATACACCGAAAATATAAACTAAATATGACAAAAGATCAAGTAATCGAAACAGCGGAAATGGCAATTAAATTTGGCGAAAACTTTTTTTCAGAAATTGAATTTTCATTAGAAGATGCAAGCAGAACAGAGCTCGACTTTATGTACCAAGTCGTTGATCGCGCGATTCAAGCGGGTGCAACTGTGATTAACCTACCCGATACAGTTGGATACGCCTCTCCCGAAACGTTTGGGGATATGTTTAGAAAAGTGAGAGAAAATGTGCCACGAGTTGATAATATACTATTAAGTACACATTGTCATAATGATCTTGGCATGGCTACAGCGAATACGATGGCAGCTATTTATGCTGGAGTAGATCAAATTGAAGGAACAATCAATGGTATCGGAGAAAGAGCGGGAAATACAGCGATTGAAGAAATTGCCCTAACACTTGAAACAAGGCAGGATATTTATCAAGCAAAATCGAATATCGTTTTAAATGAAATATATAATACAAGTAAACTTGTAAGCCAGTATACAGGCATGACAGTCCAAGCGAATAAAGCAATTGTTGGTGATCATGCATTTGCTCATGAATCAGGCATTCATCAGGATGGCATGCTGAAAGAATCCTCCACATATGAAATTATTAAGCCGGAAACGGTTGGCGTTTCGTCAAGTACCATTGTTCTTGGAAAACACTCTGGGCGCCATGCACTAAAAAAGAAGATGGAAAACTTAGGTTATAACTTAACAGAAGTAGAACTAGCGAATGCTTTTGAGAACTTTAAAAAGGTAATTGATAAAAAGAAATATGTGATTGATGACGATATTCATCTATTAATAAATAAACATTTTATAAATATGCAACACCGTTTTGAATTGACTGACCTAGCGATATCTTATCCAAATGAACTGGCTGAAGTAACGATTGAACTTATGGATGAAAAGCAAAACCGCACCCGAAACACTACGCAAGGCAATGGTGTAATTGATGCACTTTATAATGGAATTGAAAAGTTAATAGGGGATCAATTTCAACTACAAGATTACTCAATACGCTCAAAAAACATTGGAAAAGATGCAGTCGGAGAAGTAACAGTAAAAGTAGAAAAAGATGGTCATTCCTACTCTGGAAGAGGTATGGATACTGATATTATTAAAGCAAGCGCAAAAGCCTATTTAACAGCCATTAATCAAATTTTACAAAAAGATAAGCAAAAAGAAAATAAGAATAGTTTCTCATTTATAAATTAATGTGTAACTCCTCTATAACAACGATCTAAAACGGACGTAGTTATAGAGGATTATTCATTTTCAACTAGAAAGGAGGGCATGTATTGTTCTTTCTCATACTATTCATAGGAGTACCTTTCATAGGCATGTTATGGTTTCTAAACCTTACTTCACTGTTAAAAAACCTAAAAGCGGAGAAGAGTACACATAATAATACAATAATGGGTGCTGTATTAAGTTTTATCTTGCTCTTTTTGTTTATGTATGGGGTCGTGGGCATGCGTTAATATAAGGGAAGATACGCCGATTAAAGTTATTATTAAAATGGGTTATCATAAATGAAGAAACCTTTTACTTAAATACTAAATAAGAGATTTATAGATATAATGTATGAACCATATTCCAATTTAGTAGAAAAAACCACCAAATTGGTGGTTTAGAGAATTGCTAAGTTCTTTTCATTATACTTTAATCCCGATTACGCGAATCCTTTTATAATCAGCTATCCAATTACCTTCCTGATATAATATATCTTTTAATTTCTTCTCGACATTCATTATAATTCTGTTTTTACTATATTCGTCCACATCATTAAATATATCCATGCAAAACATCTCTATCCAATTACTTAATCCATGATCACCGTCTAACGGAGTTGGTCTGTCAAAATGTTGTGCAAAGGTAACTTTAAATCCTACTTCTTCCATTAAGCTTGAATATTCCCCAATGCTTGGGAAATACCAAGGGAATTGTTCCTCTTTGTATTCAAGATCAAGGCATTTAAATTGCTTGCTAATCTCATCTGTTATTGATTGCACATTCCCTTTACCACCAAATTCCGCGATAAATCTTCCACCTGGCTTTAAGCTGTTAAAAATACAATGAAGGGCTTGTTTTGGCTTTTTAATCCAATGAAGTGTGGCATTAGAGAATACCGCCTCAAATTCACTATCATATTCTAGTTCTGTTGCATCACAAACGGCAAACTTTATATGTGGATATTTTTGCATCGCTTGCGTTACCATATTTTCAGATTTGTCCACACCGATAATATTCACTTCAAAGTCATATAGCTTTTTAGCTAAATCTCCTGTTCCACAGCCAAGATCAAGGATCTTCTCTCCTTTTTTGGGATCTAATAAATCCACCAATGTATCTCCATACTTGGAAACAAATGAATGTTTTATATCGTATAAATTAGCATTCCAGGTATCTCTCGTCGATTGCTTTTGTATTTTATTCAACTGAATCTCCCCTATCCCTTGTATTTAGTAATTTCGAAATCTACTGTATATTCCTGTTAACTCCATTATACTTGATAGAGATAATAATGAATATTAACAAAAGTTGAGATTATTGATAACTAACTGTTATTACAATGAGAGAGATGATATGGATATAAAATGGTTGAAAACATTTATTACTGCGATGTATGAAAATTTCCGTAAAACTGCAGAAGAACTTTTTCTAGCGGAGTTCACCATCACGAAAAATAAAAAGGGACTAGAAGAAGATCTTCCATATCCACTTATAGAAAGAGTCGCGAAAACAATTGCTCTGACATCTGCTGGTCCTCATTTTCTTCCATATGCTAAAGATATAATGGCAAAATATGAGCAAGGACTAGAGGACTTTGAGTCATGGAAACAAGGCTATAATCGTAAATTAGTTATTGCATCGGCACCACAAATTGCATCATCTATCTAGCTATCTTTTTTCCGACTTTTTATCAAGGCAAACCCTAATATTGAAGTCATTATAAAAGTATTTAAATCCTATCAAATAGGGGAGGAAATCAATACAGAAAGGGCTGACCTTGGCTGAATAAAACCGATACAATCAAATATAAATTTCCATATTGTGCAAGCCTGTCATTTTAGTAGGACCAAATCTGCATTTGAAAGGGGATAGGTCCAATGAGCCCATCGTCTTAGTGAAATATAGATTAATTACACATAATCATCCTGACTATTGGGGTACTCTGCTCGGCGATATTAAAAAACATTATCCGGATATCGAACAATGGTAGTCAACCAAATGGAAATTACAAAAAGATTTATAGAAGCTTGACTTGGAATATCTTATACACCATCCACAATAGTTAGAGATGAAATCAGAAAGAATTAACTATTGGAAATAAGATCATATCGTATTATCTCACCAACATCCTTAACTTATATTTTAACAAAAGTTGAAACAAAGGAAGCCAGTATATTTATTGAATTTTTTAAAGATGCGATTAAGATTCTTTAGTTAATAATGAAGAACATATCTAACCTACATGGAAGGCTTAAGCCAAGCGCCACTTCATAATAATTTTCCAGAAAAGATTAAACTTTAATAAAGTTGCTGATTGCTTTTAAATTGTCGATTACATATTTGGGACTAATATTCTTTACAATAGGTGTTGCCGATCGATTATAATAACAAAAATCTAATCCGGCGTTTACTGCGCCATGATAATCATCAATCAATGAGTCTCCTATAAACAAGGCTTCAGTATGGTTTATGTTTAATCGTTTTAAGGCTTCGTCAAATATTTTTTTATCTGGTTTCCAATGCCCAACTTCATCTGAAATAACCAATGTATCAAAGTAGTGATCGATTCCTCCTGCTGCGAGTCTACCTCTTTGTGCTTCACCTATGCCATTAGAGATAATCGCTAAACTATATTTGCCGTGTAGCTGAGATAACAAATCCTTTGCATAGTCTTCAAAATCACATGCTTGACAAAATGTATCCCAATATAAATTAGCTAATATCATTGATGCGGAAGTGTCTAGTTTAAGCTCATTTAGCGTGTCTTGAAAGGAATATTCCAGCATTTGATAGATACTATAGCCGGCTTTTTTTCTCGCATTCCAATAAGACATATTGATTTTACTATAGACCTTCCAAAAAGTATCCCAGATAAACGCCTCATTTTGAATTAATCCATGTTCTTGCACTGTGTATTGCATCGATTTTAATTCGCTAACAGAATAATTTAATAAAGTATTATCCAAATCGAAAATAATTGCCTTGTAGTTCATGGGTCACTTCCTCTTATTTTTAACTGGTTGTTTATATAATTCTACTAATGTGGGTATCTTTCCTCCTATTCGATCTCGCTATCATGAAAGTGGCGTAAGAAACAAAAAAATGGGTATCATTTTGTGGAATAACTTATAGTTAGGAAATTTAAAATAAATAAACATAGATAAAAATAAGTACAACCTCTCAATCATAGGGAAGATTGAGAGGTAAGTCGGTTAGTAACCGAAATATTACTGTTTTACAGCATGGATGTAATGAATCGTTTCGAATGCAGACAAATAGTCTGTACGATTACGAAAGAATTGATTATTAATAGAAATAGGTGATAAATGTTCATAAATAAGCAAATCTGAGTTTTCTAGCATTTCCTCCATTTCATCATAAGTAAAACATGATTTCATAGGCTCACCACTAGCTGAAGCCATTTTAACCATATTTTGCACTCGGTTAGACATTCCTTTTTCCTCGAAAAGTTTGTCGTCTGCATAATCAAAAACGATAGAACTTCCTGATGGAACTTTGGTAAATAATTTATTAATCAAGTTGGCATTTTCCTCTTTAGTTAAATAATAAGAAACACCTAAAAAACTAAAGAAAGTTTTTCTATTAGGCATAAAACATTCTTCAACAAGACTTTGAATAGTAAAATCTTTGGTGAAATCCATTGAAACAAAATGAAGATTTTCCGAATTTTGATAATTAGCATTTGCTAACCTTATCTTTTTAGAGTCTTGTGTGGCTGGATAATCAACTTCAAATACTTCTAAGCTGTCGTTTAATTCTGGATGTCGGAAACAAAAGGTATCTAATCCAGCTCCTAGAATGACATACTGTGTCAAGCCTAGCGATATTTCATGAAGTAATACATTTTCGCAGTAGGCAGCACGTGCTAAAGGAGTTGGAGAAAGTTGGACTTGGGTAATCCATTTTAAAATTTCATCTGGATGATGTTCAAGTTTCTTTGCAATTTCTTTATTAAAAAATTGAATTCCTTTAATCATGTTCTCGCGAATATGTGAAAATTCTTTTTGGGTAATTAAGTCTCTTGCAATAAAATCATCAAAAATTTTTGGTGTATCATAATTACTGTGGTATGCTCGACCAAAAGCTGATATTAAGGAAGTTAAACTTGATTCTTTATTCTTCATACCTTAATCCTCCCATATACTAAAAATAAGATTCCCCTGGCCAGGAGAATCTTATTATATACAAGAATATTTTAACTGTAAATTATAGCATAAATAAAAATTTTTGTCAATATAAAACACTTTGTTTTTAAATTCTCTTGTAGCCAACTAAGGTATTTTTCTATATATTTATGGTAGAATAGGTGCAAGATACTCCTAAATTGGCATTCATTAGACATAAGACAAGGTTTTTTGTATACTAACACACTATTTATTTGCTTCTTTATATTGTTCATCATTAACTGGTTCCATTCAAGTATGTAGGTTTTGTTGGGTCACCAATAAGAGCTAAATGAACAAACCAGCTATTTGTGGCACCTTGCCAGTGCTTAACTCCTTCAGGGATTTCAACTACATCTCGAGCTTTCAAACGTTGAGCCGGTTTTCCTTCTGCTTGATAGCCCTTCACCACCGTAACGGTAAACTTTTCCTTCAATATGAGAATGCCAATTATTACTGCAACCAAGTTCAAAAGTGTTACATTCTCTACGAAATTCATCGATTCTTTTGTTAATGCTGCAAATAAGCAGTTCAGATAAAGTTTACTTAACCTACAGGTTGACCATATAAAAAATAACGCTATTTTTTATATAACATCGCTCCTAATTTAAATAGTTAAAATCAGGTTTTAACTGTTTAAACTAAATATATATTTAATAAAAAGATGGTTTTGCCCAATTCGTATTGTTGGAGATCATCCGGTAAATGATGTTAATGCATTTACAATTGTCGGAATGAAAAGTATTTGGAAAAAGAATTTTCATTTGGATAGAGTTGATGGCGATTTTACTGCGAAGATTTAGCGGAAATACCATGCATCATAAATAAAATGGGTAGGACAAACTTGTTGGAATTTTTATATGCTAAACAAACTTAAATCAAAAAAATCGATTTCCTTCTATATGTTCGGGAATCGATTTTTTTATTCAACTAATGTCACTTTTTAGCTAAGTCCCCTGAAAATTGAACTAATTTTCCTATGGAATATAAAATATGAAATTTAATGGACTATTGATTTTTTATAAACTTTTAGTTATTATGTTGGTTATAGGGCAAACGATTAACGATTACGTTTCGAGATTACATAACAAAGAGTGGATGTGTTTATATAATGAATGTTTCAGACTTTTTTTGGAACGCGTCAATAGTAGAACTTAAAAAAGGATATATTCAAAAGTCGGGTTCTTATATATGCCTATTATGTGGCGAGAAAATGGAAAAAGGAATTATTTATACTCATGAGAATATTCTTTATGAAGCAGAAAGGTATATGCGGCTTCATATTGAAGTTACCCACGAATCGGTATTCGAGTACTTAATAGGACTTGATAAGAAACTGACAGGTCTTACTGACCATCAGAATCATCTCCTACGTCTTTTTTATCAGGGGAAAAGTGATAAGGAGATCCAAGAGGAGACAGGCATAGGAAGTACTTCTACAATTAGGCATCACCGTTTTGCATTAAAAGAGAAAGAACGTCAAGCAAAGACCTTTTTAACAATTATGGAATTATTAAAAGAAAAAGACCAGTATGCGCCAGCTTTTATAGCCCCTCATAAAACAGCCAGAATGGTGGACGATCGATATAATATTACAGAAGAAGAACAAAAGGGAATCATTCAAAAATTCTTTCCTGAAGAACTAAATGGAGGATTAAAAAAATTCCCTCCAAAGGAAAAGCAGAGACTTGTTATACTTCGGGAAATCACAAAGAGGTTAGAAAGTGAATGTACTTATGATGAAAAGGAATTAAATCAAATTTTGAAAGATGTCTATGAGGATTATGTTTTAATCAGGAGATATTTAATCGAATACGGATTGATTGATCGAAAAGCAGACGGGAGCCAATACTGGCTGAAAAAATAATGAAGGTAGTGAATAGAATGGATCGTAAAAAGCAACTAAAGCAGCTTTATAAAGAAATAACAGTTGAGGCTGGGGTATATCAAATTAAAAATAATGAAAACGGAAAAATCTTTGTCGGAAGTACAAAAAATTTAAAGACATTAAACGGTATAAAATTCAGTCTTGAAAATGACGCATACATGAACAAAACACTTCAAGCTGATTGGCTCCAATTCGGAAAGGACGCTTTCAGTTTTGACATATTAGACACACTCAAAAAGAAAGACGATCCGTATTTTAATGAAAAAGAAGCATTGCTTGAACTAGAGAATAAATGGTTAAATCAACTTCAACCGTATGGCGAACAAGGATATAACAAAGAAAAGGAATAGAATAAATAAATTTACAAATCCCTTAGTAATACAGGATTTGTAAATTTATTTAATGTTATACAAGGGATTATGCCATCAAATGACAATTCTTTTACCTATAATTAAGATTCAAAGAAAAGAAGGACAGCGTTCCCGCAGTTTTTTTAATTTTTTACTTTTGAAATGGTCATTCCATCACCGATTGGAATAAGCAAGGATTCTAATTTAGGATGATTAGCCACAGTTTCATTGAATTTCTTCATTAATTCAGTATAACGTTTAGGTTGAGCATTTTGGTCTACTACACTACCGCCCGCAAGTACGTTATCAGTCACTAATAAAGCACCCGGTTTCGCCAGTGTTATGCAATACTCTAGGTAATTTTCATAATTTTCTTTATCAGCATCAATAAAGAAAAAGTCAAAAATCTTATTATTGCCAACTAGTTTTTCTAGACTTTGTAATGCTGGCCCAGTAATATACGATACTCGTTCGCCAAATCCAGCTTTAGACAGATTGTTGTGTGCTAACTTTGCATATCTATCCTCCAATTCAAGAGAGGTTAATTTTCCTTCTTTACCGAATCCTCTACAAAGACAAATTCCACTATAGCCCCCTAAAGCTCCTATTTCTAGAATATTTTTAGCCCCTGAAATTGATATAAGCATGGTCAAAAGTTTTCCAGAGGAGGGAGATACCGATATAGAAGGCATTCCATTTTCTTTTATGGACAAAACGACTTCCTCCAAAAGCTCATCTTGGCTATGAAATACTGAATCAATATAACTGTTAATTTGTTTCATTCAAATCAATTCCTTTCTCACTATTCTCTAAAGAAACTTTACTATTCATTACAGATGTTTCCGTTTCTTCATTTTTATTATTGGGTATTTCCATTGCTTCACTTTCGTGTATTTCAAATAAATGATTAAATTCGTTGATTACCATATCAATGGCTTTTAATTCACCGACTAAAATTTGATTAATAGATCGAAACTCTGGTTCGTCTAACTGTTGCTTAATGGTTGCACGCTTTAGATTCATCATCTCCAAAAAAGCAATTGCCCTCCCTCGGCGAAATGTTTTTGCGCCGCGTTGTTGTGAACCATCTTTCCCTTTGTGACGCTCACCACGATGATGTCCTTCTTTCTTAAAATCCTTAAATTTTTCATTTCTCATTATAATCCCCCTTTCTTCGTATACAATTGTATACGAGCGTTAATAATGTCAATTGTATACAGGTGTATACAATATGTCAATTCAAATAGATAGGATAAAAGAATAGTTTGCTTTAATTATATAGATTATTCGAAATTGATTAAATTAAACTGTTGAGATCAAAAAGGGATTCTGTTCATTAGAATAAATAATTCAAGTTTGCGTGCAAAAGAAGAAACTAAATCATTAAGGAGAAGCTTTAATTATAGGGATTTAGAAGAAACATTAAAAAGAGGGGAGGCATTTATGAGTAATCAGCTGAAATTAATAACGTTGATCTAAAAATGGAATATCTCTCTTATTATAATGAGTGGATAGACAGTGGGGAGAACAGAACATGATACCTTGAGTTATACAAAAATACCAATCAAACTTTGAAGGTTTGATAAAGTATTTGACCGATAATAAAAATGGTATGAATCTTTCAGAAGGTAGGGTACCTGATTCAACTTATTGGTTAATAACTGAAGATAGAAAAATATTTGGAGTTGTAAAAATACGACATCAATTAACTGATTTATTATAAAGCGTGGTGGAGGCATATTGGTTATGGTATTCGTCCCTCTGATAATCAAAACGGATACGCTATAATTCTTTAGCATTATCAATCGATAATACTAAAGAATTATATAAGAAAAGTATTTGCTGTTTGCGAAAAGAATAATATCTATTCATTAAAAAATATGATTAAAAATGGTGGTATTCCAAATTCGGATTTTATCGAAGAAGATGGAAATGTCGTGAAATGATTTTGGATAGAATAATGCAATGAAATCTTGCAGGAGTTAAGTAAAAGTAAAGAGCTTTTGAGGTAGCATTTTACTTTTACTTATTCTTCCTTTTTAGATTGGACCGAATTTTATATTAATATTACTGTCGAGAAAAATGGATAAATGGGTAGTTTCGGTGCGTTTTTTTCTTTTGATTGTTATTTTAGTTAGTTATAAAATTTGAAGAATAGCTCACAATTTTAATGATTCTACAAAGAAATTAAATGAAAAAGTGTGCTAATACGGTGGTACCCTTTTTTATAGTGTCTTCCTTATCTTGATGTATTCTTGCCCTTTTAAAATATGCGTAAATATATGATTGTAGACTACACAGATCGAGTGTGTTCTGTGGATACTTCTATTTCTCCATGGGTTCTTGTTCTCCATAGGATAAAGAACGAGAGAATTGCAAGTGCCAGACACACCCAATAAACATAACGAAACCCTAAAAACTGGGCAATGAATCCTCCGACCAAGCTACCTAATAACCTTCCAATCGTGGACCCGTTGTAAAAGATGGTTGTGGCCAGTCCCGGTGAATCGGGCAGCCGTTCCGTGAAATAGCTTAGTCCATTGCCCATGACAATAGCTACAAATGTTGCCTGCAGAAGCTGCGCTGGGATCAACTGCCAAGGGTGCGTTGATATACTTAAAATGATGTAATAGATCACTGCGATGATGCAGCCATAAATCAGCAGGGTATGATTCGATATCTTTTTTCCTAGTGCACCGATTGCAAGCATAATAGGAATTTCCAAACCAGCACAAACACTAACTACCAATCCGACATCTCTAGGCGTCCCATGCAGTTCATTCACAATAAACAACGGCGTAATGATCAAGTGAATGGTATTGATGACAAACAGAAAGGAAAAGGCGATAAGTGGCTGTCTAATCTGCCTATTTTTGAACCAAGAAGTACCTGATTTCTTTTTCTTTTTGGTATTGCTTTGAACCGCTTTTCGTTTATGTAAAAACAAGAGTACAAGAGATGCAACTGTAAGATAAATGGCGGATGTTCCAAGAAAGATTCCCTTGTATCCAGCAAGTGCTAAAATAAACGTTCCACATAATGGTCCTATTAGGAATCCGAGAGAAATAAGCGAACGTAATGTAGACATCGCAAAAGTCTTGTCATCGGATTTACTTGCATTTGCCGATTCATGTGCGTATGCGTAGATTTGCGGCATGGCCGGTGAAGCTAATCCCATAAAAAGGGTGACAACAACCAGTAGAATAAAGAAGTTATTAAACACAAGATACGAAGCGTATCCTAAAGCAGCGGAAAGCGTGGCAAAAATAATAATCCATTTTCGATCCATTCCGCTATCCGAATGTTTAGCAATGAGCGAGTTCACGAACACGCCGCTTAATGAACTGATCGCCATGAAAATACCAAAGGCTCCCGCGCTCATTCCAAAATCCTTTGTTAAAAACAGAGGTATATACGGCGATGTAATAGAAATACCAATACCAATCAGCAGCATATTAATAACTAATACGCTATATCCTTTGATGGAAAACAGATTTTTTAATCGTGTATACAAGTTCTGTCCTCCTTATAAGAATCCACAAATAGTTTATTAAAAAAGATGATAAATCATATTATCAGATTTGATCTTTCATTTGGTTGTGACTAGTAAACACAGAAATACCGAATGGATAAAAACGGTATCTCTGCGTTCTTCTTCTTTCTTACAGCAACATCTTGATTAATTAAAACCACTTATAGGGTGCGGTGCATACGGCTCTTCAAGAAATGCAACTTCTTCATGTGTTAATGTAATCGAAAGAGCAGCTACTGCATCTTCAAGATGATTCAATTTTGTAGCACCGACAATAGGAGCTGTTACTGGTTCTTTCTGTAGCAACCAGGCAAGTGCAATTTGAACACGTGGAACACTGTGTTTTTCTGCGATTGCTGCAACCCGCTCTACAACCAATCGATCGACATCAGCAGTAGCATCGTATTTAGCTCTCTGAGCTTGATCGGTTTCGGAACGATGTGTTGATTCCTCCCAATCACGCGTCAATCTTCCTGATGCAAGTGGACTATATGGAATCACACCGATTTTTTCTTCCTTACAAAGTGGCAGCATTTCCCTCTCCTCTTCACGATACATGAGGTTATAATGATTCTGCATGGATACAAAGCGAGTCCATCCATGTTTCTCCGCTACATGTAACGCCTTTGAAAACTGCCATGCGTACATTGCAGAAGCACCAATGTATCTTGCCTTCCCAGCCTTCACCACATCATGCAATGCTTCCATCGTTTCTTCAATGGGAGTATTGTAATCCCAGCGGTGAATTTGGTATAGATCCACATAATCTGTTCCTAGTCTCATAAGACTTTTATCCATTTCACTCATAATGGCTTTTCTGGAAAGCCCAGCTCCATTTGGACCTTCATGCATACGAAAATGAACCTTTGTAGCGAGGACAATTTCATCTCGATCGGCATAATCTTTCAGAGCCCGCCCAACAAATTCCTCGCTTGTTCCGTTTGAATACACATTCGCTGTATCAAAAAAATTGATCCCTAACTCAAGGGCTTTTTTTATTACAGGACGACTGTTCTCCTCATCAAGCACCCATGGATGAAATCCGCTTCTCACATCACCAAATCCCATAGTTCCAAGACAAATCCGTGATACATCCAAGCCTGTATTTCCAAGTTTCATATATTCCATCTCTTTGGACCTCACTTTCCATATTGTGATTCTCTATAATTATAGATAGAAAGAAAACACTTTTAATCGTAATTAAACCAGAATTATTTAATAGTGAACAAATCTATAATGAAGAAAAGGAAAACAAATTCCTGTAATTCATTAAGATTATTTTCCTCCTGTCAGTCTCAACAGAAAACGCCGAATCACTCGATCATAAACGATGATTTAAAACAAAGAATACACGTTCAAAAGCTTGGGATAAAAATGATGTTCCGTTTCCGGTGAACACATACTAATCGGACTATATCGAGATTACGAATATTTCACTTCTTTTATGTTGTACATTTTAAAAGAGACAACCTTATAGTGAACCTACTTCAACTTGTTTCCGAGGGAAGGGATTCATTTTTCAGATGAGAAAACCCTTTGTTTTTCAACAAGCGTATTACAAAGAAAGAATAAAGCATCAAGGAAAACGCGACCGACACGGCACTGACCGTGAAAAGCACCTGATAACTCGTGTTCAGTGAGATCCAACCTAGTATCATTGCACCTAGACCGATGCCGAGGTCGGTAGCAGTCGTAAAAGAGGCATTAGCTACCCCTGTGCGTTCTGGACGAACAAGACGTATCGTTGCAGCTTGAAGGGCCGGCTGCGCGGAGCCGAAACCAATACCGTAAAGCACTGCCGATACGAGCACACCGAACAATCCGGTTGAAAAGCTTAAGGCTACCAAAGCCGATATCGTAATTACCAGGCCCGGTACAATGACAGATGTTTCATCATACCGGTCTGAAAGCTTTCCAGCAATGGGACGGACCAAGACAAGTGTCGCGGCATAGACCAGAAAGAATGTGCCGGAATTGACTTGTATCGATTCAGCGAATAGTGGTATAAAGGTAGTGATGCCACCATAAGCGATAAATAGGAAAAAAACCGATGTCGTGACAGGCAAGACCGACTTTTCGAAAAATTCAATTCTCCTTACTCCAGACTGTGGCTGAAAAGGCATTTTTGCTCCAAGCGTCAATAGAAGCGCTGTGGCAGAGAGGCCTGCGGCGAAAAGAAACAGGGCATGGTACGATAAGTTCCCTGAAACCCAAATACCGAACATCGGGCCGATTGCCATAGCCAGAGTCATCGCCATTCCGGACCATCCTAACCCTTCTCCGCGGCGTTTCAAAGGGATCATATCCGTAACTGCCGTAAGGATGGATGTTGTGGTAACGCCCCAAGTCATTCCGTGCAATATTCTAAGCGCCATCAAAATCACGATTCCGCCAATCCATTCATACATATACATCGCCACGGCAAAGAATAAGAGGCCCCAGACGATAAACGGACGCCTGCCGAAGCGATCCAGTAGGCCGCCGATAATCGGCCGAAGAACAACTGCAGACAGCATAAACGCACCCATAGCCAGACCGACCTGCGATTCATTACCTCCCATCTGCTTAATATACTGCGGCAATGTCGGATACAGCATATAAAATCCGGTGAATAGGAAAAACATTCCGACGGTCATGAGAATAAAGGACCTCGTCCATAGGCGTTCCATGTTTCATTTCCTCCTCAGGTGAAAAAACTGTTCTATTCCTATTTTCATTGGAACAACAAATATTTCAAATCAACCACTTGACCTGGAAAATACGGTTCTTCAAGGAACAAGTTTTGTAGGTTTTAACTAAATTGAAAGTGCTGCTACCGTATTTTGAGATGTGACTTTTTGTAGCCCAAGAGAAGTAACTGATTCTGTTTTTAGCCCAAGTACAAATTGAAGTCCCGTTACACCTCGCTTTCCCAACACTTCCGGTATTCGTTCAACGACCTTTTCGGACTGACTCGGACGTTATGAAGTAAAACCTTTTTACAATTTTAGCGAATACGGAACGATGCATCACTTCCTCTAATCACACATTAATCTTCCTTTTGCAAGCAGGCTCCACGGAATCACACCGACTTTTTCTTCTTTATAAATCTGCAGCATCTCTCTTTCACAATATAATAGATTGCTATGAGCCTGCATTGATACAAATCGGGTCCAACCACCTTCTAAGCAAAATATAATGCCTTCAAAAAATGCCATGCATACATGAAAGATATATCATTATTATGACAGGAATGAAAAAGCAAGCGCTATCTCTTTTGTCCCAAATGATTGCCTAATTCTCTCACAACACTTACTCAACATACAAATATGCATTATAATGGAACCAATAAAGAAAAAACGAGGAGGATTGTATGTCTAAGCAAATATATAAACAGCAGGATGAGCTCGCCAAGCTAATAGAGCGTTATTCCGAGCAGGATGGTGTTCATGAAACTGCTATTCCATCTTTATTTTTAATTCATAAACCTAATGTTACTGCACCAAATTACGGGGTTCAAAAGCCTTCCTTATGTATTGTCGTTCAAGGTGCGAAGGAGGTATTGTTAGCACAGGAACGCTTTTTATACGGTCCCGGCGATTACCTTATTGCATCCGTTGACTTACCTGTTACTGGCCAAGTCATCGAGGCATCTACTAACGTTCCGTATTTGTCTTTCAAGCTTGAATTTACACCAAATCAAATCTTAGAGGTTTTAAGTGATTCTGAAATTGATATTGTCCCTAAAGAAAAAGCTAAACGTGCTATGTTTGTCAGTCCGATAGAGTTATCTATTTTAGATGCGGTAATCAGGTTAGTTCGTTTGCTAGATAATCCTAAAGATATCCCGATACTTGCGCCCCTATTCACGAAGGAAATACTTTATCGGGTTCTGCAAGGGCAACATGGGGCTACACTGGAACAAATTGCAATAGAAGGAAGCTATACCTATCGAATCAGAGACGTTATAGAACAAATCAAAGGTAACTATGATAGGTCTTTTCGTATTGAGGAACTTGCAGAAATAGCCAATATGAGTGTTTCTTCACTTCATAGGCACTTTAAAGAGGTAACCGCTATGAGCCCTATTCAGTTTCAAAAACACCTGCGACTCCGGGAAGCAAGGCGTCTATTATTATCCGAGTCAACAGATGCCACTGATGTCGCATTTCGGGTAGGTTATGAAAGTCCGTCTCAATTCAGCCGTGAATATTCCCGTATGTTTGGTTTACCACCTAGAGAAGATATAAAGCGTTTGAGGGAGAAATATGATCAAAGTATAAACGCTTGAAACTTTTTCTCATCAGGGGGGACAATCAGCATACATATAACGGTTATCCAATTAGCGGATATTGCGACAAACCTGTTGATGCCACCAAGTTATTGACTTAAAAAAAGCTGCAGGAGTTGTGATGATATCTTTTGCGGCTTTTTGTTATTGATTTTTATGCTAGATTGGTAACACTCAGTCAATGATCGAGAAATTAGTAGGATAATTTTAGGATAGTGATTTTAGTTTTGATAGAATTTTGTTAAATCGAGATAGTCGATAAAAGGTTTATAGACAATAAACACGTGCAATTGAATAAATATGTGTCTGACTACATGATTTTAATTAAATTCGAGAAAAGGAAAAACACTTTTAAAAATGATTAGTAAGTAAACTTGCATCACTTATTGGAGGTAGTGAATGAATCCTATATTTAACCAAATTGGTACAGTTTTTATTCCCGTAAGTAATATTGAAAAGGCACGTGATTGGTATTGTGACATACTTGGTCTTCCTGCGGACGGAGAAATACTATTCGGTCATTTGTTTATAGTTCCAATGCATGGAACGGGGCTTGTATTAGATAGCAAGATTTTTTCCGAAGATAATATATATACAGCTCCTACATTTCAATTATCTACAGATAATATAGAAAATGCATATGCGTATATGAAAGATAAAAAGGTAGAATTAACAACAGGAATCGAGCATAATCAATGGTTTAATTTTAAAGACGCTGATGGAAACCTGTTAATGGTGTGTAAGTACTGATAAATAATGTTACTTGCCTATTCGGGCTAATTTCAGATCTCCGAAATTGGATTAATAAATCTATCCGTTTTAGCGTGTTTGCTATTTGAATACAAACATTCTGGTGAGTTAAGTAACAATTGAACCTGATACTCCGGAACTTTTTAAGCATTCGAAAAACCTTTTTTGTTGATGCTCAGGAATAAACCTAAAAGATAGATTGATTTAAGAGAAAGATATGAAGAAGTTAATTTGCTTCTTAAAGATGAAAACGGTACTGTTCGTGGAGGTATACCACGTGAGATCTGTTGGAATTGGTTTGAGATTATTACAACAAAATCTTCGTTTTGCTAAAGAAGCAATTATTCTTGGTCTTTAAATGGACAGTTAATTCCTTTTAATCAATTGAGGCTTACTCCATTCGTAATATGGGAGCTAATCTATATGATTTTAAAAGATGGATGGATTGTCCAAGAGAACCACGTCTATTGAGAGGTCTTGCACGAGATGGAGAAAATGCACTTGAAATTTGGGGGAATTATTGGATGATTTCAGAGGACATGTATGTTAAACAACATCGACCTAATAAAATTGCAGATTCAATTATTGGTGGAACGAAATAAAATACATTATTTCATAGAAAGGAAGATATTTTCATGACATTAAAAATAAACACTGAGAGATTATATCTTCGAGAAATAAAAGAAAATGATTGGATCGATGTTCATAAATATGCATCACAATCAGTAGTTTGCCAATATCAACCATGGGGACCGAATACGGAGGAAGAATCAAAAGCATTTGTAAAACAAATTATTGCTGATGCTAATAAGGACATAAGAACTCGTTTTGTTTTTGCGATCATTGAAAAAGAAAATGAAAGAATGATTGGTACAGGTGAGCTTATTATTAAGGATACAATAAATAGATCAGGAGTAATCGCATATATTGTAAACCCAGACTATTGGGGAAAGGGAATTGCTACAGAAGTAGCTAAACTTTTAATTGAAATCGGTTTCAAAGAATTTCATTTTCACCGGATTTATGCTACCTGTGATTCAAGAAATATAGGTTCATCAAGGGTTTTAGAAAAAGTCGGTATGACGAATGAAGGTAAAATGCGTGAAGACTTATTATTAAAAGATGGCTGGCGTGACTCTCTTTTATATAGTATTTTAGAACATGAATATAATAGAATTTAAATTAGAATATCATTATTTTTCAAATGCTTAGTGATATTGAAAACACAGATCTGTGTAATGGAATTACTATAAATGGTACTAAGCAGATAGGCTAATTTCAATACCAGAAGAAAATGAAGAAATCACTTGGATGGATTCTCAAAACGCAGAGGATACATACATATAACAAGAGATTCAAAGGGATTGATAAAGAGTACATCTTCAGTTCCATATTTACTCAGAGAAAGAGTTAATCTTAAGTCTTAAAAAAACAGGTCAATTGCTATTTCTGTTGTATTTACTAATGATCTTTAATCTGCTGTTCTACATTTTCTCCATAGCATCTTTTTTGGTTGTCTAATGGTGCGTCGACCTGAGAAAGATTAAGTACTAGGAGGAATAGATCGTAAGGACTACATAATGTTAGCCTTAACGAATTATAATGTAGGTGTTAGAAGTTTCATATAAATGGAAAATAAGATATGCCTGTTTATGAGTATTAACAATTTATTAAAGCACTAGTTGAAAATTGTTTTGATCTTGCTTGAAGCGTTGGTATACATACAAAAACGATTTCGAAAATAAAGAAAGTTCCAGTTGATGGTGTCAGTGAAGGGCTATTAGAAAAGAGAGATACTGGTAGTACTTGAGAAGCGATTCACCTTGGTATTTAACAAAGGATGAAAACCTAAAGACCCAAGTATGTTTGTATATAGAATATTTTAAATAAAACAACGAAACCAGGTGTAATTTGATGAGTAAAATAATTAACTATTACAATCAATTTGATGAATGGGGAAGGCTTGATAGGGAATCGATTGAATTCCAAGTAAATTGGCATTACATAAAAAAATATATGCCCAAAATAGGTTGTGTGCTAGATAATGGAGCGGGACCTGGAAAATACTCAATCCAGCTTGCTAAAGAAGGCCATAAAGTAACATTAACCGATTTAACGCAAAAATTAGTTGAAATTGCGAAAATCAAAGTAAAAGAATTTGGTTTAGAGGAACAATTTGAAGGTTTATATGCAGCAGATGCTAGAGAGCTTAAAATGATCAAAGATGAACAGTTTGACGGTTCGTTGATGCTAGGGCCAATGTATCATTTACAGGAAGAGCAAGATCGCATTAAAGCAGTTAAAGAATTAAATAGAGTTACAAAAAAGAATGGACTTGTTTTTGTCGCCTTTATGCCAAGAGTACGACATATCTTTACATCACTTTTATCTCCTGAAAATTGGAAGCCAAATGATGATATGGATACCATTATTCAATTTTCCAATTCAGGTTGTTTTAACCATGCAGATGAAGGTCGTTTTACAGATGCGTATTATTTTAATATTGAAGATATTAATCCGTTTATGGAAGCACATGGATTTGAGGGTCTACAATTGATAGGTTCAAATGTAGGAGCTATATTAAACCATGATAGCTGGAATTACTGGAGAGAAAAAGGCGAACAAGAGGTAGAAAAAATGATTGATTTAATAAAAGAAAAAGCGACAGACCCTTATATTCTTGGGATGTCGTCTCACTTACTTTATATTGGACGGAAAAAGTAGATAAAACTTCACTTGATCTTTAAGTTACGGGGAACTATTCTTTATGAAGGTTTTTGTCAGTGATATTAAACTCATTGATGAAGGGTAGAAGATTAAAGTAGAAATGTTGATATACATTATTATCATTAATAATGAACACGGGGAAACTGAAGAGCCATTCAAATGCAATCATCAAATTCGTTACTTATATAAAATTCCTGAGAAAAATATAATTTAAAATGAAATAGATTTAGTAGATGTATAACAGGTTTCGCGAAGATATTTAATCTCTCATTCATTGGTGATCCTAAGCTAACAAAGCAGGATAAATTAATAAGGTTAGTTTATTGAGTATTGAAACATCAGAGTGCTTTTATTTATTATATGAAGTAATTTGCCAATAGAGATTTCAGTATTAGAACCCGAACAACGTTGATTTGCGCTCCAGGCGGACGCTTTCCGCGGGGCGGGCCGTGAGCCTCCTCGATCGCTCCGCGCCCTGCGGGGTCTCACCTGTCCCGCTAATTCGGCAGGAGTCGCCGCCTTTCGCTCCAATCAACTAAATAGGAAATTTCTATTGGCTAACAATTTGTTTCCCCTATATCTTAACGTTCGTGTATTTTACTTAAATAGTTATTTATGAAATTGACTCATATATGTAATGAAAGATAAGTTCTATTAGAAGAAGCTGGTGAGTATTTCGATCTGATGCCGGTTGTATTATTCACAACAATAATTCCTCTTGTCATCGGGCTCTTTCTGTGATTACCAAAGTTGTATTTGGCAGCCAATTCATGCATCTAATGCCAGTATGTTTATAAAGATCTATGCATTATTAAGTAAATGATATGGTGTATAATCGTTTATTCTTATACATGATGTCCAATCTTTTTTATTAAACAAAAGATGCAGGCTGTTTTTAATAAAAAGTAATGAAAAACAGACAAAAAAATTTTTTGTCTGTTCTGGTTCTTAAAATGAGTATGATTCTCCGTCATCTGGTACTAAAACATTAGTGGTAATTCCTTTTTCATTAATAAATCTTTTCAATTCTTCCCTTGATAATGTCCAATGATTTACACCTTCCATATGGCTTGCAATAATTTTTGCATCAGGGGCAGCTTTATACACTTCATAAACGTCATCTTTCCCCATTACAAGGGAACCGCCTTCTAGGAATTGATTATCTCCAGCATTTACAACTATGATTTCTGGTTTGTGGGTATCAATTACTTCTTGCACAGCTTCATACCAAACAGTATCTCCAGCCACATAAAGAGTTTTCTCACTTTGGTGCTTAAAGGTAACACCACACACTAGACCTGCAAGTTTTAATATTTCTCCTCTACCGTGCTCGCCTTCTGTTTTAATTAAGTGGACGTCTTCAAAGACTGTTTTTTCATGTAAAACCTCTACATTTTTAAAACCATCATTTTTAATTACTATGGCATCTTCTTCATTTTGTACAAATATTTTCATATCTTTTGGCAGTATCTCTTTGGCGGCATCATCATAGTGATCAAAGTGTAGATGAGTTATAATGACAGCATCGACATTAATAATAATATCGTCAATGGAGGTTGGTAAGCTGCTTAAAGGATTATTTTGATCTTGTCTTAATGAATTGGGAAAGGGCGGATAAGTACCCTTCTTAGCCAAAAATGGATCTATTAAAAACTTCTTTCCTGCATATTGGACAACTAAAGTTGCATTTCGAATTTGTTGGATATTCATATGAAATAGCTCCTTTTCTTTAATGTACATATAGTTTATACTAAAACCACTTTTGACTTACATAGATAAAATCAAGTCTTTTAGCAGTTTCACTTGATTATTGAAAGGATTTGACTAAATGTTAGATAGCACGGATATCCGAATCATAGAAGAGCTTTCCAAGAACAGCCGAATGACGATGAAGGAATTAGGTGAAAAAGTCCATTTGACTGGACAGGCTGCTTCTGCCAGGGTTGCGAAGTTAGAAGATAATAGGATTATTGAGGGGTATAGCATTAAAGTTAATCAAGCAAAAATGGGATATTCTGTTCACGCAATTATACACGTTTATACGAAAAGCACGAATCATCAACCTTATTTATCGTTCATAAAAAAACATGAACAATATGTCATAAATAACTACAAAATCAGTGGGGAAAGTTGTTATCTTCTCGAATGCAAATTTCCATCTAATGAAATATTAGATGAATATTTGACAAGCTTGAGCAATTATGTGAGCTATAAATTATCGATTATTATAAAAAAATAGTGCTTCAATTGATGTGGGTAAATGGGTAATGGTAAATTATTCTTCTAATTAGGCGTTATATACAAGATTTTATGCATAATTTGTATAACGCCTTATTTTCCATGCGAAAAATACCAAAGTTGATAATTGTAAATAAACAGCATAAACAATGGACATTTGATTGGGGTAGTTTTATTCCAATTGCAATGCCATCTCTAGGATAAGATTATTGTCAACTTTACTCTTTGATGAAAAATTGGCAAAGGCTTTAGCGACGAGTCAAAACTAAAGATATTATTGGTGGTGATGTATTAAATTTTTATCATTTTAGGAGCACACCTATTCCTGAAATGATAAAAAATCTATGATAGACATATTGATAAGGTACTAGATATAAATAAAGTTGATTTTATCAAGGATTATCAAAAAATGTTTTAAAAATCCGTTCATTTGTTTAAAAAGTTGTTATAATTGTTAAATCAGTGTGTGGAGATATTGGTAGTTTTACTGACCAAAAATATATGTCGCATGATACGTCTACCATCTGAAATTTTAATTTCGGAGGGAAAAATATGTATAAAGAAGATAGGCTGCCTCAAAATGCAAAAGAAGGTATGTTATTTTTATTTGTTATTTCAATCATTTCAGTAAACACTATCGCCCCGATTATTATGGGGTTAGAACGTGGATTCAGCAAAGCAGTTTATTTAGATACGCTAAAGATTATCCCGTTTATGTGGATAATAGTTGTTTTGTTAGTAAGGTTGGTTGCAGGACCTTTAGTTGGCAAGGTGTTGCCAAAATTCGTAGGACAAACAGATGGATTTAATGCCAGAGTTTTATTGAATACTCTATTGAATGTTACGGTTTTATCCATTCTTCTAACAATTATAGGAACTTGGGTTGGTACACAAAAAATAAGCCTAGAACCTTTTCAGAACTTCTTTCAAGCATGGTTTAGAAACTTTGGTGTTGCATTTTGGATGGAGCTGTTAATTGCACAGCCAATAGCAAGATTTGTAATGAAAAAATTACACGCAAGACAGGCGATTAAAACTGAGAGTATAACATCGTAAATTGTGTATTGAAAACACATAAAAATTCTAGTAGCCGATTGGTTTTAATAAAAATCAATCGGCTTTTTAATGCCATGACATTGTAAGGTATAACATCCATTTATATATGGAGTTATTTTCAGCCCCTTTTGCTTAACTTATAGGGGCTTTAATTGAATAACGAAATGTGTTTTAAAGATAATATGAAAGCGCTTATAATTAATGTTTCTCCTCATAGTTAAATGTATCATTATTAAAAAAATCAACATAAAATTTGAATGTTGTTTTAATCGTAGGATTTTAAATATGGAAGGAGTACCGGTTTCTTAAAAAAAAGCATTGTAACCATCTTAGGTTAGCATAACAGCATGAGACATAGGAGGAAAGCCTCTAAGTGCGGTGTGGAGATGTGCATCATATGGTAAAATGCGGATTAGAAGCTAACTCCTTTACTTAACTTTGCCTATACGAAGCCAAAACGATCTCACCTCACGCCATTTTATTTATCAACTAATCCAATTAAACGGTTATGAAATCGTGAGAAGAGGTTAGCATTTAAGAGATAAACGTATCAAACTGAGGGAGTTTATAGAAACTAGAGCTAATCTTTTTTCAAGAAGGGGGATAATCTAAATGCAAGGATATAACGTTCTTATGATTTACAGTAAGGATATGAATCAATTGTTAATGTGCGAACGAATAAAAAAACCGTACAAAGGATTAAGTAATCTAGTAGGAGGAAAAATCGAGATTGGAGAGACCGGTATTGAATCTGCTTACCGAGAGCTTTTAGAAGAAACTAGCATTAAAAAAGAAGATGTCACGCTCCACCACTTGATGGATTATAAATATTATATTCACAATTGCTACGTCGAAGTTTATGTTAGAAGATTAAAACAAGATGTAGTTGTTTCAGGAGACGAAAATGTTTTATACTGGTCTGGTTTGAATCAAAACTTCTTTGATATGTCACTATTTGCTGGGGAAGGGAATATTGGACATATGATTGAACAAGTCAATATGATAAAAGAAAAACTTTTGTCCGATACACTCCTAGTAATAGAGTAGTTTTGGAAATGCTTGAAAAAGTGTGCTAAACGGGTGCAAGAGTTGAACAAAGGAGTTATAACGATAGCTGCTTTTTCTTATTGAACTAACGAAGCAGGTTAGTACATTAAGCAAACAAGAAAATTAAGAGGTGTTAGTAGATGACAAAAATCAATGCTAAATCAATGATATTGGATAAATATAATGTTACTAAATCAGATTTTTTAGGTTCTGGAATGGAAGCTGAGGTTTATGCTTATGACAATAATAAAGTATTGAAATTGTATAATGATATGTCCGATACAAATAAGCAAAATATCCTAAAGATTTTCTATTCTAATCTTAATTCAAATTCTTTGAGCTATGAGCTTCCTTATATTTACGATACATTTGTGGAAAACGATATTTTAGTTACTATTGAAAAACGAATTGAGGGTAGTGATTTACAAAGTGTATTCTCAGAGATGACTTATAACGAACAAAATAAAATGATGGAAACATATCTTAATGCAAATATCGAATTGAAATCTGTAAAAATAAAATATAATCTTGAAGGTTTTACTCTATTCAATGATAATCAGGTTTCTTTACTAAAAATAAATAGTTGGTTTGATTTATTGAAAGAAATAATTTTTAGGAAAAAAAAGGAACTGGAGCCATATTTCAAAAATGATGTCGTGAATTACGATGCAAAAGTTAATCAATTAGTAGAAAATTTGTCAATGGGTTATGAAGGTGAATACTCTTTAATTCACGGAGATTTTTATCCTGGGAATTTAATGGTTAATAAGAGTCGTATGGTTACAGGTTTAATTGATTTGGGATTGATGACAATGTACGGTGATAACTTATATGATATTGCAATAGGATGGGTATGTTTTGATATGTATAATGAGTTAAATGCAAATATATATGAGAGATATTTAAACATAATTATTTCTACATTAGGCGAAGATGTTAGAAAAAGATTATATTTCTATGTTCTAATATATAGCTTTATTTCCGCCAATTTTTATTCTCACAATTGCAAAGATGGGCATTATCAATGGTGTGTTAAAAACCTAAATAACAAACATTATTGGGAGTCTCTTTAAGAAAAAAAATTTGAGTTGGTTTCTTCAACTAACGGAAGTTTATGTATAGTATCCGTTTCAAATCATTGATATGGTGCACCCTTTATCATTGTTTACATATAAGAAAAGCGCTTAAGGACTTGACTTAGAGCCTCTATGGGCATGATTGATCTTGAAAGGCTGAGGCCGTTGTTTTATTACCTCCCCCCTCCAAGTAAAGTCCTATCTTTGTTTACGTTGAAAACTATAATTACTTACAGAATATAATAAGTAAACAAAGTTAGGAAATAGGCTGTTTTTGTTTCGTTATTTACAATAAATACGGTCAAAAATCAACCTCCATAAAGCGTGCTTTAGTTCAAAAAGATGAGACCGCCAATTAAAAGCACCTAATGGCTAGGTTGCTTTTAACGAATAGAGCCCGGCATCGCAGGGCTATTTCTATACAATAATAAAGTGTGAAAATATCTTTGTTCAACTATCGGAGCAGTATGTGAAAGAAGGTATTTACAATTATAATTATGATTTGACTATTTTTTTCCTTGATGAGTATCTGATGCTACTTTAATATAAACAAGTACAAAGAAAGATTTCTAAATTAGAGGTGTACTTATGAAGTTAGATGGATTTACAATTGGACAGGTGTTCAAAACTAAGTCATTCAAATTAACAAAAAAGGATATTACGAGGTTTGCAGGAGAATTTGACCCTCAATATATGCATTTGGATGAGGAAAAAGCAAATCAGGGAAGGTTTAATGGAATCATTGCTTCTGGTATACATACCTTAGCCATTTCATTTAAGCTCTGGGTTGAACAAGGCATTTATGATGATGATGTCATTGCTGGAACACAAATGAATAATATAAAATTTATAAAGCCTGTGTATCCTAATGATGAATTACATACCATTGTTGAGGTTATTGATAAAGAAGCGAAGAAAAATGAAACGGGAATCCTTACTGTATTGTTAACTACTTTCAATGATAAAGAAGAAAAAGTATTTGAGGGTGACTTGTCGGTATTGATTAAGCGATAAAGTGTTATTGAAAATCAGTGAAATAATCTACAAATAACTCCAATCACGAACTATGGGTTAGTGTATTTTCTTAATTTTATTTTTATATTGGTTCTTATAGAACAGGGGCTTCTTAGGGAGCTCTTTTTTCTTATTGAACTAACGAAGCAGTTTTGTGGAAGAGGATATTGTTCCATTTAATAAAATAAATATGGTATATGAACTAGATAATGAAGCCAGAAGATGAAATTATATGGAAACTATCAAATGTAAGAATTGTGGAAGCGAACACATCACAAAGAATGGCAAAGTACGGGGGAAAACAGCGTTATATATGTAAAGAGTGTGGAATGAACTTCATAGTTGGCGATGAAAGAAGCGATGAAAAAATAGCAGCACTAAGAGCATTGGTAATACTATTCTATTTTGCTGGGTAAAGGTTCATTTAACATGCTTGGCAAGATATTTGGCCGTAGTCGTTCATTGATATACCGGTGGGTAAAGTAGGCAAGTTTGGTGACGGATGAACCGTATATTGATGGAGAAATGAAAGGAAATTAGAATAATCCCAAGGGGGAAGCGTGATGATTGATATTTTAAAGCTTATTGCATCCTTAGCTTTTGGCTACCTTTTAGGTAGCCTTAATACAGCGGTGATTGTAGGGAAAATATACGGCAAGGACATAAGAAGCCATGGAAGCAAAAGCGCTGGGCTTACCAACACTCTGAGGGTACTTGGGAAATCTGCTGCGGTGTTTGTTCTTGCGGGAGATATATTAAAAGGGATAGTCGCCTGTTTTATAGGCTTGTTCCTTGACGTGTACTTTTATTCGGGAGAGGCTAAAGATTGCGTAAGCCTTTTAGCGGCAGGCGCAGGAGCGGTTATAGGGCATAACTGGCCAGTATATTTTAGGTTTAAAGGGGGCAAGGGGGCACTAACAGCAGTGGCTGTGCTGTTTATGGTGGACTGGGTTATTGCTCTTTTATGCCTTGGCTTTTTTGTGACAATAGTAGCTTTAACACGTTATGTTTCTTTAGGCACAATATGTGCAACAATGCTTATTGCGGCTATTTCATTTATTCCTGCTTTTGGACATACCTTATATTTTAATATATTTGCGTGCCTAATGGCGTTTATGGTTATTTTCAAGCATATGGAAAATATACAAAGGCTGCTTTCAGGAACAGAAAATAAACTTATTTTTTGATTTTTTCGCGACGTAGAGCATGTCGTCAAAATATAAAAATTTGGAATTAGTTAATCGTTTAAAACAGGATTCGGCGTCATGAAAATAAACAAAGCATCATATGCTCTCTGACAAAGAACTTCGCAGCCTTCTAACCCAAAAGAATTTTCCAAAAGATATTTGTTTAACTATCAGGGGCTTTAGTTCAATAAGAAGAGATCGCCAATTTTGGCGGTCTTATTTCATTTACCCATCAGTTTATTTATCAGTGTAATGTTCTAAGCCACAGTTCCATTATAGTCACTAATAGCATGTTTCTTGGCAAGCTTTGCTCGATTGGCATAACTTAAATACATTAATGGAGCAGTTTTGTTGGTTAACACATTGGCCTATCTAGCATGAGTTAAAGGAAAGAAACCTTCATTTAATAAAGGTTTTTTTTGCTAGTTTGGAGAAGTAGCTTATGTAATCTATTTTGAAAGCAAAATGTTCATAATTCGAATGAAATATTGTTCCATTGATAAGATACTCTTGGACTTAATGCAAAAATGAAATTAGGGAGGTCTTCTTTTGTCGAATGAAGAAATAAAAATATTTGGTGGAAGTACAGGAAAATCCTTTGCACAAAAAATGTGTGAATACATCGGAATTGCACTAGGGAGATCAGATGTAATTAAATTTTCTGATGGGAACATTTTTGTGAAAATCAATGAAACAGTAAGAGATAAAGATGTTTATCTTGTCCAACCAATAGGGTTAAATCCTAATGATGAATTTACCGAGATTCTTTTCTGGATGGATGCTTTTAAACGAGCAAGTGCAAATTCAGTAACGGCCATTATTCCATACTTTGGATATGCAAAGGGTGATAAAAAAGATGAGCCAAGAGTTTCGATTAGAGCAAGGGTTTGTGCAGAATGCATTGAGCTGGCCGGGGCTGATAGAATACTAACAATGGATTTACATAGCCCGCAAATTCAAGGGTTCTTTAAAAAACCAGTAGACCATTTATTTGCGCTTCCTATTCTTTGTGATTATGTAAAAAGTTTGAAGATAGAAGATTTGGTAGTTGTTTCTCCAGATGTAGGCTTTGCAAAACAAGCAAGAAATTTTGCTTCAACTTTACAGGTGCCTGTTGCAATTGGAGATAAAACAAGGAAATCTCATGATGAAAAGGCAAAAGTATTGGAGGTTATTGGTAACGTAGAAGGGAAAAATACTCTTATAGTTGATGACTTTAGCATCTCGGGTGAGACATTAGTAGATTTAGCAAAGGGATTAAAGGAAAGGGGAGCAAAAAGAATATATGCTTTATTATCCCATCTTATGCTAAGTGAATTGGGGGCAGAAAAGATAAATAATAGTCCTATCGAGTTGGTTATTAGCACCGATTCTGTTGTAAACAAGTCCATAATATCTAAGAAAGTGAAGATTATTTCAGTAGCTCCATTATTTGCAGAGGCAATTGTAAGAATTCATAACAGGGAGTCGATTAGTTCATTATTTGATTCTGTTCCTCATGCTATAAAAATTGAAAATGATCAAACTTTTTTTAAAAACCGAGGCATAAATTTGCTGGATGAGTAAAGTATTTTTCTTATTCAATTAACTGAGGGAGTTGAAGTAGAAGTTAATATTTTTTTATAGAATTAATTCGTTTTTATAAGGGAAGGGAGGTATGTAATGAAAAAAATCGTACTTATTGGTTCTGGAGGTTCTGGAAAATCTACTTTGGCAAGGCGATTAGGAGAAAAGTTAAAAATAAACGTTTATCATCTTGATGCATTATTCTGGAAGCCTAATTGGGTAGGTGTTACTAAAGATGAACAAATAAAAGTTCAAAATGATTTAGTGAAAAAAGTAGGATGGATTATTGATGGGAACTATGGTGGGACAATGGATATAAGGCTGAATTCAGCTGATACAATAATATTTCTTGATACTCCGAGAACAATTTGCGTGTATCGTGCATTTAAAAGAATGCTTAAATACCAAAATAAAACGAGACCAGATATGGGAGAAGGTTGTGAAGAAAGGTTTTCTTTTGAGTTTTTTAAATGGATTTGGGAATATTCGAAGACGAAAAGACCAAAAATTAGACAGACTTGAACAGCTTTCTAAAGAAAAAGAGGTTATCATCTTAAAATCACCAAAAAGAAGTTGAAAATTTTATAGAAAAAGTAAAATGACCATTATTTCTTGTTTAACTAACTGGGTGCGATTGTTCAACAGGAACAGTCGCTTCATGTGCTAACGGGCAGTTTAGTGAAAGAAGGATTACCTGACTCCGAAATAGAAATTTAAAGTGACCACAATTGATTTTTAAAGGAGAAAGCAAAATGAAGCACCTTTTATTGGAGTCACACTGTGTATTCCCGACTCCAGATATTATAAAAACCGCAAACTTTTATGAACAGAAGATGGGATTTAAAGTTGTCCAGTATATAGATTCAAATGAACCTCATATTTGTTTATATCGTGATACCACTGAAATTATCTTAACTAAGTCTAACGGGCAAAAAGTAATTCCAAATAGAGATTTATATGGCTACGGGTATGATGCTTACTTTATTACAAAAAATCAAGAAGAACTTCAAAAAGAGTTCATTAATTCCAATGTAAAAATAGTCCGTTCTTTAGATAATACTGATTACAATAATAAAGAATTTGTAATTGAAGATGTAGATGGAAGATGGATTGGATTCGGAATTAAAATCGGTTAAAGAGTAACAGGCTAAGTTTGTGAAAGAATATACTAAAATTAACTGGTGCGATTGTTTAAAAGTCGCCTCTTTTGCTAACGGGGCAGGTTAGCGGAAGAATCCAGATTGATCTTTGTTCAGCAATAGGGCTATTATCTAGAAAAATACTTTATAAATTATCAGTAAATTTAAATCACATAAATTATCTGAAATAATCAATCCTTTTAATTGAGAATTGTTATCACTTATTGTATATTAGATAGTAACGATACATATAATTGAGTGAGGAGAATGTAAAATGCAAATATACTGGACTAAAATAAATAAGATTATTGAGGAAACGCCTGAAGTTAAAACGTACTTGCTTGAATGTCCGGAAGACTTTACGTGGGAAGAAGGTTCCCACACCCACTTCGCACTGGAAGGTTTCAATGCCGGAGATAAACCAAACCGCAGCCTGATTCGCCATATGTCAATCTCTACTTTACCGCACGAAAATGCAATCGGTATCACAACACGCATCAGAGAGCAGTGCTCTGAGTTTAAATCGATTTTAAGAAATCTTGAAGTCGGCAATGAAGTTGCAATATTTAAAACTCATTCGAATGTACCGCTTAAAAGAGAAGACAAAAATGTCTACCTTCTGTCATCAGGTGTCGGACTGGCAACTTTCAGACCGCTTGTACTTGAATATTTCGAACGTGCTGACAACGTCAATCAAATTCATTCCCTGAACATCGATTCATCAAAAGATTTCTTATTCACTAATATTTATAAATCCGCATCTGACAAGAAGTTCACGGCACAGTTCGTCGATAACCGTAAAGACTACTATGAAGAAGTGAAAAATCTTGCTGCAGACAAGGATGGACTCTTCTATGTTGTTGGCAGCGACGAGTTCCTTGTGCAGAACATTGAAGTACTGAGTGAGCAGGGCATCAAGCCAGAACAGATTATGCTCGATAAGCGTGAAAAAGAACTGCCTAAGTTTTTATCATTTGATTTGTCAATTTAAGCGAGACAAAATATTTTCTTGGTAAATACTAAATAGATGTTCCATTAAAGGGTGCGATTCTTCAATAACGAAGGATCGCTTTTTTTATTGAAGAAATAGGGCAGTTTAATAAGAGTATTTTTAGTATTAAGACGAAAAATGTGTAAAATAGGGTATAACGGAAGAAGTAATAAATATTCTGAAAGAGAGTTGAATTTGTTATGGATACTCAAGTAACTACGAAATTTAGAATACATAAGCCAACTAATGAGGTGTTTGAAGCCTTTGGAGACCCTGTAAAAATCGGGAATTTTTGGTTCTCATTGAGTTCCGAAAGATGAGAACAAGGCAAGTCTGTTACATTAAGATATGATGAATACGAAGCAGAGGGCGTTGTAAATGTATTAGAAATCGTGGAAAACATGAAAATCGTGTTTTCATGGGGTGGAGAATCTGATGAAGAAACAGTTGTTACAATTACACTAAAAGAGTTGGATCGTGCCAGTACAATTATTGAGGTAAACGAATCAGGTCTTAATGAAGCTGACCCTCAAATAGTAAACAAAATGCTAGGACAAAAAGAAGGTTGGGTATATATGTTAACGTGTTTAAAGGGCTATTTGGAGAATGGTGTTAGTGATTTGAGAGCAGCAATAATTCATTAGTGGTAAATAACTTCTTATGTTTTTTCAATTACTGGGTTTATCGGAGTTATTGTAAACGGATTAATACTAAGAAAGTTACAATCTAATTAAACAAACCAGAAGTGCGATTCCTAAAATGAAGCGCTTTTTTCTTATTCAACGATCGGGTGCTTTAGTGAAAAAAGAGCTTGCATAAAACCCCCCTTTTTTTTATGAGCTGTGAGGCTTCCTCAGAAGCCAAAAACGTGGATGTATCAAGGTTGTATAAAATCACGCATAACCAATAAACACGGACTCAAGAAAACCTCTTGCACTGAGGTGGTTGTTTTATGTTAGCTTCCTAAAATTGCTATTATGTTATCTAGTTTTGTATAAGGTATTCATCTGATGTTGGTTTAAAATAACGTTTAATAAAAATAGGCTTATAAAGCCTAATTCAATAAAAGAATAGAGCCTGCTTTTGAAAAAAAGATTGATCAAAACAGGCTCTCAAAATATTTCGTTCCGAGAATTTTTGTAAAAAGATTTGATCATGAAAGCTAGTGCATTATCAAGATCATCAACTTCAATTGACAAATCAGGTACTGGTGTCCCGGATCTACCTTCTGAAAGGAAACTAATTTGAGTGTCCATTTTCTCATGCGAGCCGTAGGTTGCAATAAATTCCAAATTCATCAATTGATCAAGTCCAAGTACTTCCTCGTAGAAGTACCTTGCTTTGGCAATATCCTGTGTCTTCACATTGGCAACAATTCGTTTAACCTTCATTCTTGCACCTCCCAGTTGCTATTAATTTATACAATCACTACAAATAATCCCTGTTAAATATCTAATTTCCCTTGAAAGGTCTAATTCAATTAAATCGCTCGATTGCGGAACATTATTTTTTCAATAAAAATACCCTTTGGACACATCGTATCCAAAGGGCTAAAATGGTGCAACTTTTTTATAAACAGTTAATCTTTATGATTTAGACTCAATTGAGACTAGTATAAAACTACCTTACGAAAAACGTTTGGGAGCACATGATCATATCACCACCCAAGCATAGATTTATTGCAATACATAGTATAGAACGAGACTATTTTAAAGGACATAAATTAGAGAATGGGTAGGTGCAAATGGGAATATTAGAAATGATAATATTCAGAGCTAATACAGCTTTGGTAATGAAAACAGGAAATGATTCAGAAGCTATTATTGGTGGAAATCCTTTCAAAACAATTAATGGGGCTATAAAAGCAATTAATACAACGGGTGCTACTGGAATAACAATCTTTGTATTTCCAGGTATTTATGATGAAAGGATCATTATGCCTTCAGGAAATTCATTAAGAGGTATTAGTTCCTTAACTGTAACAATTCGCCAACAAAATGTAGGAGTAAATACAACTTTGTTAACCATGGGTGAGAATACAAGAGTAGAAGATATCAATTTGCTGTTAACTTCATCAAATCATGTTAATTTAATTGGAACTGCTTTCCCTGGAAGAACCTCACAAACAGCTAAAATAAGCACAACATCTATAACAGTGGATAATTCTACTGCCTCGACGACAGGTACCTCCAATGTTTATGGGATTCATTCATTTGGCACAGGAAATCCTTCTGATAGCGTTGATACTATTAGATCTTCAGTAATAACAGTAAACTCAGCTGGTCTTGGTATAAAACGGGCATTGATGGTTAATACAAATACAAATAGATTTAATTGTCGTGATAGTAATCTTTTAATAACAAACGCAGGTGGAGTTGGTTCATATATAGGTGCTGAAGTAAATCAGGTAGGAGCACAGCTAGTTATACGTGCATCAACAGTCCAAGGAGTTACGGCAGATATCTCCCAAACAGCAGGAATTTTGAGTATTGGCACTACAAATTTGTCCAATTCGCATGCCAATAATTTGGGGTTTTCTACAGTTTTACAGCCTTCCACTATTATTTGGGGTGATCCAGGTAGCTTGCCAAAAGGAACATCTCGTTTTTATCGACCAGGATCAGCTTCTGTTTCAAATACGGAAATTTTTATTCGATTAAGTCAAAAATGCCTTTTGAAAGCGCTGAATGTACGAGCTGTTATTGGACCAGGAACTTCTAATACAGATACTTGGACAATTCGAAAAAACGGAATTGATACACCTCTCACAGTTTCTTTGACTGGTACACAAATTTCCAATAATAATAATAATGTTTCTGTTTCTTTTCAAGCAGGTGATAGTCTCTCATTAAAAGTAACGACGAGTGCTGGAACTGCCATTTCAGATACAGTTATTCAAGTCGATGTTTTTTAAAAGATAGGTAAGAACGAAAAACATCAAATAGAAGAGTATGGTGGACAAGCGGATAATAAGCAAGGAAGCCAAATGCCGTAGAATGATGCGTATAATTGTTTCAATATTTAAGGGATTCTAAAATACCAATATTCAGCAATAAGAATGGTGCTTTTTCTGATATAGAGGGAAATATTCTTATATAATACACAGAAGATTGTGAAGGAATGCACTTAAGCTAACGGTTAGTGTTAAGAAGGATTATCCTCCAAGATTATCGAATTGATATAGGAGAAGGGGTGTAGAATATGAAATTATTTATAGAAAATATGAATGAAGAAATAGCAAAAGATATACTTAGCTGGGAATATGAAAAACCATATAATTTCTACAATAATGAATTAACAGATGAAGATATGAAGGAAAGACTCGATGGTTCATACTATGCACTTGTTAATCATAAGAAAGAATTATTTGGATTTTTTTGTACTGGAGAGAATGCTCAAGTTCCTGTTGGGAAAAAAATTGGTGTATATTCAGATGACTCAATTGATATGGGACTAGGTATGAACCCTATATTTGTGGGCAAAGGTAACGGTTTTGAATTTTGTTCTTTTATTCTTCGTTATATTGAAAAAAACTATATAGGTAGTCCAATTCGATTAACTGTGGCAAAGTTCAATCAAAGAGCTATC
The DNA here is from genome assembly GCF_038002605.1 of Bacillus sp. FSL K6-3431. Taxonomy (NCBI): domain Bacteria; kingdom Bacillati; phylum Bacillota; class Bacilli; order Caryophanales; family Bacillaceae; genus Bacillus; species Bacillus sp. FSL K6-3431. The sequence goes on along the minus strand of NZ_JBBOCT010000001.1, from coordinate 849,393 downwards.
CATCTATATGAAAAGCTTGGTTTTGTTAAGAAAGACGAATTTAGCACCGATTTTGCAGAATTTATGACGATGATTAAAAAGACCAATTACAGGTAGTTTAACAGCAATTCTTCTTCAACTAACTGGTGCGATACTTCAATAAACGAATATCGCTTTTTTCTTATTCAACTATCGAAGCAGTCTAGTTCAAGAAAGGGCAACTTAATAGCAATAAAAATTAATGGAAGAAGCGAGACTGTAATGTAATGGTTTAGGTATTAATCTAGTTTTTAGGGGATGAATTATTTGTTCGAAACAAAAAGATGTTTTATTAATACCTTTCAAAAATCGGATTATATTGATGTGAAAAAATTATATGTAAATCAAGAAGTTAGAAAATTTCTTGGTGGCATACGTCAGGAAGATTCGATTGAAGTAGCATTAGGCGAAATGCTTAATTCAAGTGATGACTCTTTTTATTGGGTTGTTAGAGAAAAATATACAGATATTTTTATTGGTTTAGTTTCTCTCGACCCTCATCACGAGGGCAGTTATCTTGAAATATCATATCAACTATTACCAAATTGGTGGGGGAAAGGTTATGCAACAGAAGTAGTTAAATTGATTATTCATTATGCTTTAAACGAATTAGATCTTACAAAAGTAGTAGCTGAAACACAAACTGCAAATAAGAGTTCTTGTAGGCTCTTAGGAAGAGTAGGTATGGAATTAGAACGTAACATTATCAGAGATTTGGTGCTGAACAAGCGATTTATTCAATAAAATCATCCTGAATAACAGTAAGCCTTATTAAACAAACGGGCAGGTGGAAGAAGGAAATCAATTTCATTACTTCGAATATTGTACTTATAAAAAATCGAGGTGTATACAGCTGTGGAACAAGAAATTATAGAACAATTCAATCAAAAAATTCAATTCTTAGGGGCAAGTAGGTTTGGTATTACAATTGAAGATTTATCACATATTGGAAATTGGCAGAATTTTATATATGAATACAAAAAAAATAATCAACATTACATTTTAAGGTTTACCCCTAGTTCTCATTGTAGTGTTAATTCGGTGAAAGGGGACATTGATTGGCTTCTTTATTTAGCCGAAAATGGCGTTTCTGTCTCTAATCCAATACAGTCTAAACAAGGAAATTACGTAGAAGTAATTAATATAACTGATGTCGATTTTATTGTGACTTCCTTTATAAAAGCAAGAGGTTTAAAAATTGGTTATCCAGATTGTTTAAATGATACTAATCTTTATTACAAACTTGGTAAGATTATGGGAAAAATCCATTCATTATCAAAAAGCTATAATCCAGATGATAAATCTATACGTAGACATAATTGGAAACACAATTATTACTTACAAAACATTGAAAAATTTGTAACATTAAATCAACCCTTGGTACTTGAATCCAGTCGCAATTTAATAAATAAAATACAAGAAAACATTCCTAGAGATGAAGATTCATATGGACTTATTCACGGTGATATAGGTGTCGGAAATTTTCTGGTAAATGATGAAGGAATAATCACCCTTTTTGATTTTGATGAAGCACAATATAGTTGGTTTGCTGAGGATATTGCAATTCCATTATATTATTTTGTTTATGTTTACGGAGGGGAAGATGGGAAATCTAGCAGAGAATCTCAAGCCCGTCTATTTATAGAACATTTTCTAAATGGATATAAAGAAGAAAAATATTTTGATAAAAATTGGTTAAAACAAATTCCTTTATTTCTTCAATTAAGAGAAATAATTGTTTATGTAGGTTGTCATCGAAGTTGGGATTTTTCAAATTTAGACCAATGGAGTATTAATTGGTTAAAAGAAAGTAAAGAAAGAATTGAAAATAATGAACCTGTGGTAAATATATGGTGAATTTTTTTGATTTTACTGTGTTTAAGATCAATGTATTCAACTAAGAGAATGTGAACAAATGTACTTAAACTTACGGGTGCTTACTTGAATAAGAGTAATGCGATTTTCTTATTCAAGTATCGGGCCAGGGAGTTGAATAAATTTACAAACAGTTTATTGATTGATTGTTGCGAAGGATTAAACTAATAAGGTATTAGCAAATTTGTACTTAGTAAGAGTTTAGTCATTTTTGATTAGAGTGAATTTTTAGTATAGCGTTAATCTTTATATTGTAGTAAAGTTATCCATATTATACTAGAAAGTGAGTGATTAATGTGAGAACAGTAAAATTCTTTAAAACTTCAATTAAATTAGAGGTGCGGAAGGGATAATCACGCTTCAATTGGGAACCTTTCCGTGCTTAAATAGAAAACACGGAGGGACAAGTGGATGTCATTTAGTTATTATGGAGAACTTTGTACTGAGGTTTATGATCTAACAAAAAAAATTGGCCAGTCGTTTAACGGAGATATAGAATACTACAAAGATAGACTAAAATCTTCCAAGGGAAGAATTCTTGAAGCAATGGTTGGATCAGGACGAGTCATTATTCCGCTCCTTGAATCAGGACTTATAGTTGATGGAGTTGACTTTTCCCCTGAAATGTTGGCTTCTTGCCACCAACGCTGTGAAGAACGCGGATTAAAACCAAACTTATATCAAGCGGATTTGAAGGAACTTTCTTTGCCAAACAAATATGAAACAATTATTATTCCAGGTGGCTCATTTTTGTTGATTGAAAAGCGCAAAGATTCTATTGCAGTATTAAAGAAACTCTTTGACCACCTCCTTCCAGGTGGGCGTCTTATTCTAGACCTTTTTTTACCAGACAACATTAATTTCGAGCTTACAGGTCAGGCTGGAATAACACCATTCACCCTGCCTAATGGGGATACTATTACGATGGAAGGTAGACTTGTTGAGGCAGATATTTTTAATCAATGCAAAGTTTCTTTTCTCAAATACGAGAAATGGCGTAACGGCGAATTAATTCAAACTGAATTACAACGGTTTGCATTACGTTGGTATGGAGTAGAGGAATTCAAATTGGTGTTAGAGAGTGTGGGTTTTTCTGACGTTGTAATATCTGCGGATTTCGAATATGGTAAACAACCGAGTAATGGTAACCAGAAAATCATTTATGAAACTGTTAGAAAATAATATATGAATCCTAAATGAACCAATCAACCCCTAACTGTTAAGACAGTAAAGGGTTTGATTGGTATTAATGTTGAAATTAACTTACTACTTAAACTACGGGTAGTTTTGCTTCAATGAAAATTTTTGCTGGGTTGCCGGCCTTTTTTGTTTTATTCAAAAAGAATACATAAATGATCTTCCGTAATACCAGCTAATAGGAGCTTCTTGTTTATTCCAACAAACGAGCGCAATTCAGGAATAAGAATTGTGCTTTTTCTTATAGCCATATTCTTGAATTACACATAGAAGATTGTGAAGGAATGTACTAAAGCAAATTGGCAGGAAAGTTTAACAAGAATAACGAATTATTTAAGGGGATAAATACAATGCAACCAAGTGTAAAAATAATGAAATCTGATTTAGAAATGCTGAAATACAAAATTGTTACTTGACTGGTATGAAAATAGATAATATTTCAGTAGAAGAGCTTCTTGAAGTGTATTATCAAGTGAATAAGAAATAATCAGTCAGTATTTCCTATTGTACTAACTGGTGCGTTTCTGTATCAAGCGGGGACGCTCTTTCACTAAAGGGCAGAAGGAGTTAAAAACATTGAAAAAAGTTTTTGTATTAGTATTGTTAGGAATTTCAATTTTATCGGCTTGTAATTCATCAATGTTGAGTTTTAATGAGATAGAAACTGTAGCCAATAATGTGCAAGAAAAAATTGATTCAAATTTAGAGCTTCAATTAATTAACGACGGTGAAAAGGGTTCTTATATTATTTTTCAATCCAATGGAACCGTAGATACTGATTTAGAAGTACAAGGTGATACAGTAACTGTAAAGTTAAATGAGACAAATCCACAAGAGGATGTCGTACAACAAAATGTATATTATTTAACAATAGACCCAGAACACGATGTAATAAAAGTTTTAGTTAATGATGAAATGATACCTTTTGATAATGTGACAGGTCTATAAGAAACGGGGGTGCATTTGTTTATGGAAATCCAATGGATGAATGGACAATATCCAGAAGATAAGAGGACTTTTGATTCCCAGATGGAAGTTTATGAATGGACACACTCATTGTATCCAGATTTCTCAAATTGTTTATTTAGAGAAATAAATGTTGGCTATGGAACTCCTGATGAAAAAGTAATTGATTATTTAACCGAACTACTTCCACAATGGGCAGGTTACCTAAATGTAGAGGTTATTGTGAATAAAGATAAAATAAAGGAAGATGGTAAATATGTTTATAGAATTTGGACTTCAAAAGTGGAAAAGATTGAGGGCTACTAAAAGGCGTTGAATCTGGATGGATTAACGCCTTTTATGTTGAACTTATTGAACTAACGGGGCAGTTTAGCGAAAGAAGGAAGATTTAGGATACTTGTGGAATAAGGGTAGGAGAGATAAATATATACTTTTTTTGGGGGGTGTTATAAGTGGTTTTCGGTTCCTTGATTTTCTCTATTATTCTTTGGATTGTTGGTCTATTTATTCTGTATATAGTAATTTCAACAGCAGTCAAGGATGGTATTAACAAGTCTGTGGTTGGTCAATTTATCGAAACGAAGTATGGGGTTAAAGAGGATAAAAAATCATTTCTTAATAGTGATTTGGACAATTACAAATAAAACGCTTCTTAAACTAAACCAGCTAATAGTTTGTCAACATTTTTCAATAAAATATTTCAAACAACCATGATATACTAAAAAAGATCATGCCAAATAACCTTCCACTATCTCATTTTTGGAAGGTTTTGTTGTATTTAGATAGATATAGTTTCTAAGCTATATCTTGGAAAGTTGTTCTGTTTTTTAGTAAGGCGTAAATCCAGTGTAAGAGCTTATTTACACAGGCAATAATGGCTACTCTAAAGGGTTTTCCTTCTTCACGTTTCTTATCGTAAAACTCTCTTAGTCTTTTATTGCGTGCTATGATCTCGTCAGTCGTTTTCTTTTTACGGGCATCACGAATGCCACTTTGAACAGCCATATACAAGGCATGACGAAGCCTACATGAACCTCGTTTGGTAATTCGATTTACTGATGCTGTAAACTTACCAGAAGAGTAAACACTTGGATCTACCCCAGCGAATGCAACGAGCTTTTTGGCATTAGTGAATCGATCTATCTCACCAATTTCGGAAATAATCGTAGCGGCGATTTTCACTCCGATTCCATGAATAGACTGGAGTATATGATATTCTTCTATTTCTTTAGCGAGAGCATCTATTTCATCCACAATCTTAGATAGATGCTCTTGGTATTGAAGAACAATTTTGACTAATAAGTCAAGATTAAAAATATTACTCTGGTACAGGTTGTTTTGAAACGGGTTACGAAGGGCTGCTTCCCTTAATTTTTTAGCCTTTTCGTTTGCCCATGCATCTGAACGACTCATACATAGCGAAGCTATTTTCTCTGTTATTTCTTTTTCACTCACACTTAACACTGCTTCTGAAGTAGGAAATGCTAATAATGTAAGCAATGAGACCTTTGAATATAAGCTTCCAAAAACTCCTCTATATTCAGGAAATACCTGATCCAAAAGAATATGCAGCTGGATTTTAGTCTGTGCTGATACTTCGGCAATACTTTCTTGTTGTCTTGTTAGATTACGAAGGTTTAATAGTTGAATGCCTCTTTTTTTATAAGGCTCTAACTCTTCTTTATAAAATAGCTCGCAAAGGTGATAAGCATCAACTGCATCTGTTTTTACCTTCCGTAAACTTGAACTTTTGGCTCGATGTGAGATAAGAGGATTGACAACAATATAAACGTAATTTTGCTCCGCAAGAAATTGAATGACAGGAAAATGGTAGTGTCCTGTTGATTCTAAAACGACCGAAGGTTGATGACCACCAGTTGAACTCTCTACTTCATGAAGGAACTCTAATAAACTACCTAAACCATCAGTATTGTGTTTGATACTAAAGCTCTTACGATATGGTTTGCCTTTATCTAAAAATGCTTGAACCTGACTTTCACCTTTTGAAACATCCAGACCAATGACTGGATTCATCATCAAATCTCCTCCTCTTTAAAAATTACAATTGTCGGTATCCCCTAAGGCTTCTTGTAATGTCATAGGTTCGCTTGTTAAACGGGATCCTTGTCCCAACCAGCCCGAAACATGTTTATACAAGTAGGGGGGTGAACAGTTTAGTTGACGAGATCGAGTCCCACGGGTGCGACGTTCTACCCCGACTACCGTAATCATATGACCATATATAAAAAGGTCAACCAGAAAAATCTGGCTAACCTTATATTACGAACGGGGGCATTACTTGAGGATCATTGGCACTGAGACAGCCGTTGTTATTCCCAAAAGCTTATGAAACCTTTAGGAGGATAAGAAATGGATATAAAAAATTATGACCGATTATATTCAAATATGGATTACCACTGGGGTAAAGAGCCAAACAAGCTTGTTAATAATATTTTTGATTTCCTGCCTTCAGATTCTCTTAATAATAAAGTTGCCCTTGACTTAGGATGTGGAGAAGGAAGAGATAGTGTCTTTCTTGCTAAAAAGGGTTGTAAGGTCATAGGGGTAGAGATTTTAAAAACTGGACTTCTTAAGGCAGAAAAATTGGCAAATGAAAATGGAGTGAATATTAATTTAGTTGAGGGAAATATAAATAGCTTTATTATTTTAGAAAAAGTGGATGTCCTTATTGCTCTAGGAATTTTACAATACCTTAAACCTGAGAATAGGTTGAAGCAAATAAAGCATTTTAAAGAGATGACAAAATCTGGAGGGTTACACGTTTTATTTGCCTTCACAGAGCATCCTGAAATTGAAGATGCTCCAGATTGGGGTGAAGAAGAGTTTCTCTATAAACAAGGGGAACTTCTTAGTTATTATGACGACTGGGAACCATTATTGAAAAGGGAATATATAATGAAAGACATTACGTTGGATAGGACCCCACACACGCATTTTAAAACTGTTTTGATTGTTAGGAAACCCTAATAATTTTTGGGGTAAATAATTGTTCTTCAACCTATATGCCGTAGTTTGTGAAAAATTGTACTTAAGCTAACGGCTGCAAGAGTTAAACAAAGGAGTTATAAAGATAGCTCCTTTTTCTTATTGAGCTAACGGGCAGGTGAGTTGAAGAAGGAAATTCAATTCAGCTTACTATACTAACAGTAAACCGAGTTGGAGACATAACGTTGTACACATAATCAAAATTTCAAATTTGAAGGTGACATTAATGAACATATTATGGGATTTCGACAATATACCAGAGTGAGTTTACTCAGCATGTCCAATAACATGGAATCAAGCAGTCTTTCAGCCAGAAAGGCTGTCCTTATGACAATGCCTGTATAGAATCATTTCATGGCATACTAAAGAAAGAAGAAGTTTATCACACGCAATACACAGACTATCTAGCTGCAAAGCTGGCCATGTTTCAGTTTATAGAAGGATGGTATAACCGAAACAGAATTCATAGTAGCATTGGCTATCAAACACCTCAGGCCATTGAGGATAAGATTAGAAAAACAGCTTAAGACTTAATTTTTTTGTGTCCGGGTTATTGACTCAAATCCAAGTTTAGTACAATAACAATTAACAAATATAAGGGGGATAAAAGTGGAGAATCTCATTAATATTTTTCTGTACATAGGATGGCTGTTAATGCCTATCTTGGGTGTTATATTTTGTTTGAATTTAGTATCTATTATGAAAAAGATAAAGAACGAAGAAAAAACAACAGTCAATACAGTTTGGCTTTCAATATCTTTTACACTTATTATGTGGAGCATAGCGATGATAGCTTCAGCAAGCGTTTATTAAGCTAACTGGATGCGATTGTTCAACAGGAACAGTTGCTCTTATGCTAACGTGCAGTTTGAGAGATATAAGGTGAAATCACATTAGGGGGAAGAATGTATGGAAAATGAACAATTAAAAACTTTTGATGAATATAGAAATCAAATAGGCGTTGCTACTCGTGAAGTTGTACATAGACTTGGATATTGGCACGAGGCTTTTCACTGTTGGTTTATTAGTAAAGAAAAAGGAACTGATTATCTTTATTTACAACTCCGTAGTATTACAAAAAAGGACTATCCTAATCTTTTGGATATTACTGCTGCTGGGCATTTACTGGCGAATGAAACTGTTCAAGATGGTGTTAGAGAGATTAAGGAAGAGGTTGGGATTGATATATCCTTTCAGGAATTAGTACCGTTGGGAATAATAGACTACTGCGTAATTAGAGAAGATTTTATAGATAAAGAAATAGCAAACGTATTTTTGTATAATAGTAAAAAAACCTTTGATGACTTTACTCTTCAGGAAGAAGAAGTTTCGGGAATTGTGAAAACTGAATTTAACCATTTTGCTGAACTTTGGTTTAGTGAAAGAGAAACAATTAAGGTAAGAGGATTTAAAATAAGGAAAGATGGAAATAAAATTTTAATTGATGAGAATGTAGGAAGGAATAAATTTGTACCACACCAAATTAAATTTTATAAGACGGTAATCGAAAAAATTAAAGAGACGATTTAATTTGACTTAATCTTCTTCAACTAACAAAAGCAGATGAGAGGAATAAGAAAAAGTTAAATGGGAGGGAGTAATAGAATGGAGTTATACTTTTTTCGTCACGGACAAGGTCAACACGTTATGAAACCACCAAAAGGCTTACAGATGACAGACCCACATCTCACCGAAGTTGGTGTATGGCAAGCAAAAAAATTGTTTGAGACTTATCCAATTTCATCTGATGGCTTGATAATAATGAGTCCTCTTCGTCGAGCAATACAAACCGCTTTAATTTTGACTAGAGATGTGAATTGCCGAAGAATAATTCATCCATCGGTTGGTCCTAGAATGTTTCCACTGCTTTCAGAAAATAAAAGTTATGGTTGTGATATACCTTTACCAAAAGAAATTATAAAAGAAGAGTTCCCTCAATTAGAAATTGAAGATGTAAAACAAATTAACTGGAAAAAAGGGATTAATTCAATATCCAATGAAGACTTTAGTAAATTGGCTCAACAGTTCATTGCTTGGTGTAAGGGTTCGAATACTGAAAAAGTTTATATTGTTTCTCACGATGGTACGATTACATCTTACCGACAATATCTAGGTGAAAATGTCACACGTGAACATTTTCTGGGTGATGCAGGTTGCCATAAAGCTATTATTTAGCAGGAGACTTATTGTGCTAACGGCAGTAGAGTTGAAGAAGAATGAAACTTTTATTGTAATGAAATATTAAATTAGGGGTTGTTTTATATTACATTGTTATTTTATATGACTTTAGCTGGAGGTATTGTTGCTATTATCGTTTTTTTCGTTATATCAGGTCAAAAGATTTCAGAACCCAAGAGAGAACTTCAACAAAAAATTGATAACCTTGAAGAAGAGTTCGGAAATTAAAAAATAACAAGTAGCATCCTAAGCTTTATTAAGGTACCAGGTGCGATTGTTCAACAGGAACAGTCGCTTCTTGTGTTAAACGGGCAGTTTAGTTCAGGAAGGAGATCCTTTTTGTCTGTCGAATAATAGTAGTATTGATTTGGGGAAAAGGATGGTTTTATGCAAAAAGTATTTTACTCGTGTCCTAATAATAGACGAGGACGATAATATTTTGGTAGTACAAGATAGGACGAACCTTTGGAATTTCCCAGGAGGGAAACAGGAATTAGGAGAAACACCCTTTGGATTGTGCAAAACGGGAAATCAAGAGGAAATAGGGCTAAGTGTTCATAAACTTACAGAGGTTTATCAAGAAGACTTTTATTTCGGAAATACTCAATGGAAGGGTTATTTCTACTTTGAAGAGTCCGTTATTGGTGTACTTTCTATGAATGAAGTGGATAAAATAAAGGAATCTGGTTTGTAATTAGTGATGATAAAGTAAATTTCCCAATTGAGTTATCGGTAGTAATCGAAAAAATATTCAAGAGCAATCTTGTATTTGGTAAAATATAGGTTTAAGGTTTATACGATTCTGAGCTAAGTTTGTGAACAAATACACTTACACTAAACCAGCTAATAGTTTGTCAATATTTTTCAATAAAAACTTAAAATATCTCATGCTATACTAAATTTATGCATACCATTATACCGTTTGGTTATATTTTAAAACTATGCTAGGTCTTGGAAAGCTGATTTGCTTTTTAAAAGTACATATATCCAATGTAAGAGTTTATTGGCACAAGCTATCACAGCTACTCTAAAGGGTTTTCCCTCTTCACGTTTCTTATCATAAAACTCTCGTAATCTCTTGTTACGAGGAATGATTTCATCTGTCGTTTTCTTCTTGCGACAATCACGAATGGCACATTTAACAGCCATATACAAGGCGTGTCGTAGTCTACTAGAGCCTCTTTTTGTAATTCGATTTAGAGTACCTTTGAATGTACCAGATCGAAGACACTTGGATCAATTCCGGCAAATGCAACTAGTTTTTTAGGGTGATTAAACCGATCAATTTCCCCAATTTCAGAAATAATCAGTATATCGTGTTTGATAACATAAAAGCAATATTCTTAGATAGGGATGGAACTATTGGAGGTTGTGACAGGGTTTTTTATCCAGGGGAGTTTGAACTGTTTCCTAATGTTGCAGAGTCAATAAAACATTTACAAAAATCCGGAAAGTTAGTTTTCTCTTTTACTAATCAACCAGGTATATCAAAAGGAGAAGCTACTTTAGAGGACTTTGAAAAAGAACTTTTTGAATTTGGTTTTAATAAAGTTTACATATGTCCACACCAACATAATGAAGGGTGTGAATGTAGAAAACCTTCTAAGGGTATGCTCATCAAGGCTGACGAAGAAAATAATTTAAAATTAGAACAGTGTGTAGTTATTGGCGATAGATGGACAGATATGGTAGCTGCTGACGAAGCTGGCTGTATTAAAATCTTAGTAAAAACAGGTTCAGGTACAGAGGCTTATAATAAATACATCAATAATGAGTTTTTTGGTCATTGGGGAAATGTTAAACCCGATTATATAGCTCAAAACATAAATAATGCTATTAAATGGTTAATGGCAATCTAATACTATTTATAACTAAACGGGTGCTTTACTTGAAGATCGTCGAGATGCTTGACGGCTCTTTTTTCTTATTGAACAGGGCAGTTTAGTTGAAGAAGAGTACAAAAATAAAGAAGATAATTTATTTAATTAAATAGATTATCTTCTTCAAATTATAATCTAAAAATGCTTTTATGAAACGAGTTTTAGACCTACTGCAGCCGCTAAAACCATGCTTATAAAAACAAGTCTTTTCCAGTCTGATGATTCACCATATAAAACCATACCTAAAATTGCTCCGCCAGACGCACCAATCCCTGTCCAAATTGCATAAGCTGTCCCCATTGGAAGTGTTATCATTGAATATGCAAGAAAAATAAAACTTGCTCCAAACCCGAGAATCAATAGTACTAATGATTGCCAATTACGGTCTTTATGCAATTTATTTATCATAGCAACACCAAACATTTCACACACACCTGCTAATATTAAAGAAATCCACGCCATTAGGATTCATCACCTTCCTGAACTTTGTCCGTTGTAACTAATTTCAAGCCAATTACTCCTGCTAATAAAAGTAAAATCAAGAGTGCTTTTTCCACTTTAAATGGTTCTTCAAAGAATAGGATTTCTGAAAAGACAGTTCCTGCTGTACCTAGACCAACAAAAACTGCATATACAGTTCCCACAGGGAGTTTTCGTCCAGCCATTATCATTAAATAGAAGCTAATAAAGATAGCAATAGCAGTTCCAGTCCAAGTCCAAAAGTCATTTGCATGTTTTAAACCAATTACCCAAAAGATTTCAAAGAAAGCAGCAACAAATACTTTAATCCAGTCTTTATTCATCTAAAAGACACCTCCAATTTTATTCTTACAAAAAAAACAAAAAAAGCCTAAGAGATAACTGTTAAACAGTTTTTCCCAGGCTTTTATCCTTCCGTGACACAGCAAAGCTGTGAGTTTTCTCTCGGACCAGACCAACATAAACTGTTGCGGAACCCTAGAAAACATTTAAGGTATGAAATTACTTTGTATTATACACATTTTTATATCTAAGTCAATATTAGAATAATAAAAAGCATAATGCTCTTCAACTAACGCGTGCTTGAAAAGAGCTTGCATAAAACCCCCCCTTTTTTTGCAGCTGCGCGGCTTCCTCAGAAGCCAAAAACGTGGATGTATCAACGATGTATAAAATCAACATAACCAATAAAAACGGACACGTGAAACCCCCTGATCGACTAGGGGTTTAATTTATGTTCGTTTCCTGAAATTGACTTTATGTCAACTAGTTTTGTATAGAGTATGTATACAATCTTTTGGGTCATATTCAACTAAGTGGGCAATGTTGTGGAAGAAAACAAAAGGAATCACATCTAATTTATGATTTCTTTTTTTATCTTATCTTTTTGTATACTTACCTACTTACTAATTTCAATTGATTCTGTCACAACAATAGTGTATTATACATAGTATAAACATATACTGTATGACATATAGTAATAGAAATGAGGCGGGTGGATGAGTAATTTATTGAATTCATTAACGATAGAGCTTAGGAGAGGAACGTTGACATTAGCGGTTTTAAGTCAATTACGAACCCCCCAGTATGGATATTCACTTGTTCAGTTATTGGAGGGATCAGGTATTGCCATTGATCAAAGTACTTTATATCCATTGCTTCGCCGCTTAGAAAAACAGGAGCTGGTGTCGAGTAGTTGGGATACATCTGAGAGCAGACCCCGTAAGTACTATGTTTTAAATGATTATGGGTTAGAGATCTTTTTGGAGTTAAAAAAGGAATGGATGAAGAATTCAAAAGAGCTTTATAGCTTATTAAAGGGGGAGGAAGATAATGAATTTAATTGAGATTTATATTCAGGAAGTTACTCGAAGACTGCCTGAAAAAAAACGTGAGGATATTGCACTTGAGTTACAGTCAACCATAGAGGATATGCTGCCGGATAATTATGGGGAAGAAGAAGTAAAGGCGGTTCTTGAAAAATTAGGGAGTCCGGTCACATTGGCCAGTGGCTATCGAGATCGGCCAATGCACCTTATTGGACCCCGTTATTTTGATGTATATGTGACGTTATTAAAAATGATTTTGCCGATTGCCACTGTCATTTCTTTGATCTCGGTTATTGCTGAATATTTTATCGGTTACAATGGTCAAGATACAGTGATTAATGTGGTTTTGAATATTCTTGGGTATGGCATATGGAGAATGGTTGAAGTTGGCATCCAAACATTCTTTTGGTTAACTGTTGTGTTTGCTGTTATAGAAAGGATATATAAAGGAAAAGATGAAAAGCCGTTAACATCTAGCCTTATGAAATGGACTCCTGATGATTTAAAAAATATTGCTTATATCCCAAAGAAAAAAGCCATTTCGAAATGCGAAGTATTTGGAAATTTAATGTGGTTGGCAATCTGGGCAACGCTTTATTTCCATGCGTATCATCTTGTTGGTGTTTATGAAGGCGGTGGAGACGGGCTTGAATTGATTGCCTCAGCTTTCAATCAAGAGGTGTTGCTTCAGTATTGGCCGATCGTTGTAATTGTGATTGGTTTGGAAATCGCATTATCCATCTATAAATTGATAAAGGGACAATGGACGAAAAGAATGGCAATTTCCAATACTGTACTTCAGCTAATTGGAACAATTGTATTTATTGTAATATTAATAAATTCAAACTTACTCAGTCAAGATTTTATTATGTATATGACGGATTTATTTACTATTACCGCGAATCAATTTACAGCGTGGATAACCGGCGGTGGAATTTTCTTATTTATGGTATCGGCGGCAATCAGTGTATATGATGGCTTCCGCAATGCTAGAATTCGTTAATTCATATTTGCTTATTAAAGTAACAAATATTAAGTTAAATAAGAAGTATAAAAGGATCCTCAATTTGAAGATCCTTTTTTTAGTACCTATAACATGCAATTATGTAAACTAGGTTTGTATAACTATTCATCTGATACAATGGTATCTTATTCAACTAACGAGAAATTAGTTGAATAAGCAGGAGTATAAAAAGCAATCTAGAATAAAAACATTACACTTATTTTAGGGGAATTATGAAAACTCCAATTAACTCTTATTTTTAATAAACTTCATTTTTTAATGTAGGAGAATTTAAATTATCAAAACAAGTAATTGAAGAATTTGATGAAATATTTGACCATTATATTTCAAGAGGAAAGGAAAATTTTATTACCTATACAAGTAAATCTCCAAAATCTTTATTTTTGAATTATATAATCGAAAATAAAAATATCCTTGTTCATGGATCTAATAATGGAGAAATTGATTTATTTTAACCTATAGATCATCCCTCGCTAATGGAAAACCCGTAAAAACTGTTTTCTTTGCATCTGATGGGCTTCTTATGCTAACGGGCAATTTAGTTGAAGAAGAGGAATGAAAAATGTCTTCTTTAATGTCGCATTTGACACATATTGTGTAGGAAAAAAAGAGCATCATAAGATGCTCTTTGATAGTAATTATTTTTCAGTTGCTATATTTCCCATTGCAATAGAGATTCTATTCCAATTATTGATTTGATTGATGATTAGAACAAGGTCAACATATTGTCTCTCGTCATAATATTCGCGTACTCGTTGATAAAGCTCATCCGGAACACGTTTTGTCGGGATTAATGTCACGTACTCAGTTAACTCTAAAGCTACTTTTTCTGCTTCTGTGTAGAATTCACACTCTTTCCATGCACTAACACAGTAAAGTCGCTGTTCGGTTTCACCCATTTTTCGAGCATCTGATGTATGCATATTCAAACAAAATGCACATCCATTAATTTGAGAAGCACGAATTTTAATAAGCTCACGAAGTTTTCGTTCGATTGCTGTCGTTTTCGTGTACTTCTCCATATCCATCATAATTTTCATACCATCAGGTGCAATTTCATAATAGGGGACTCTTTGACCCATAAAGCAAAACTCCTTTAATTTATAATAAGGCTATTATACCTTTAAAAGAACATCTGTACTAATTCATTGCTCATTTGCCATTAATTCAAGAAGAAATCCAATTGTAAAGGGTAATTAGGATTGCTTCGCAGTACGAACACAATGTGCAATAGAAGAGACGTTCCTTGTTCAACTAACGCAGCAGATTAGCATTCCTGTAGATCGTTAAATATCAGGTTTGAAAAAAATAGAGCCCCTCAGTAAGATTAGAGTATAGACACCACTCTAACTCAGACCCTTAAGGAGGAAGCCCTAAATGAATTTTAAAATGCAAGACAACAAAATCAACTCATAGAAAGAATTTCCGATACACATCTTATTGTTGGTGTGGATATCGCTCAACAACTACACGTTGCAAGAGCAGTTAATTTCCGTGGAATTGTAGTTGGAGATCCTCTTACCTTTGAAAATAATGAAGAAGGGTTTATAAATCTATTAAACTGGATTCAAGAGTTAAAAAGACTAAAGAACTTATGACGGGGTGGAAGACATTAATGAAAAGACAACCGGGACCTAAAAAAGCTCAATTACTGATCAATTTAGCAAAATCTTCTATTGGAACTGAATAAGCACTTGATGCTTATAAACTCCATCTAGAACAATTATTAGAAGAATATGACCTCGCTGTAAAGCAACTCGAAAGAGTTGAACAACGAGTAAAAGAAGTTCTTAATCAAATACCATTCGCAAAGAATCTGCTTATGATAAAGGGGATAAGTGAAATCTCTATAGCAGGTATATTAGGTGAAGCAGGAGATCTAAGTGGATTTTCTCATGGGAATTCTCTATTACGTCATGCAGGATTACATCTAGCTGAAGCAAGCTCAGGTAAATGGAAGGGCAATAGTCATTTCTAAACGAGGCAGGTCAAGACTTCGACACTTCCTCTATTTAGCAACTATGAGCCTTGTGATGAATAATCCTGATTTAAAGCTGTCCATTCCCATAATGTGAAGGTAAAAAAGATAAAGAAAATGAAATCAATAATGAAACTGATAGGTAAACTAGCAAGGATTTTTGTAGGAATAGCACGACGAAACGAGTCTTATAATCCATATAAAGTACAAGCTACAATCCCTTTAGCAGCTTAGGAAAAACGAATACTAAAGTGTCTTAAAAATATTAGTCTATATCTTAATCTTGAATGTTGTCTTATTCGTAGGAATTCAAATATGTACGGAGTACCAGGTTTATTCAACAAAAGGGCAATGACCCATCAGGTTAGCATAACTGGCCTCCACCCCTTGGATAGGCATGACGAAGGAATGAGAGGGCATTTGACCCGTTGAGACTTGGGAGGGAAAGCCTCCAGGGGCGGCGTGGAGATGTGCATTAAATGGTGAAATATGGAGTATTAGCTAACTCCTTTTTAACTATGCCTTCACGAAGCCCAAATGATCCGAACTCGTTTCTATTACCCGTAAATCCTTTTAAAGGGATATGAAATCCTGCGAATAAGTGAGCATTCGAGAGATATTCGTATCAAACTGAGGGAGTTGAAGAAGCAGGAGTTTTTAGAATACATATAGAATTACTTATTACAAGATTGATTTTTCAAGTTGGATGTACTTTAAAGGCGCATCAAGGAAAAAAATAAGCCCATATTTTGTAAAAGATTGTTTGGAGAGTAATGCGGTTCCGTATTGGGATTGCATGGAATCGAATAAGCCGTCTATTGCAGTTGCAGAAAATATAGGATTCATAAATATACTTAACTAAATAGGATATCACTTTCCTTTTGAGTAAATTTTTAGGAGATGTTGCAAATGAATGAACAAAGTACAACCAATAAGGATGCATGGGAATATCGTGCATACGAATTTTGGAACAAAAGAGATGGATCTCCAATGGAAAAGGCTAAGAAAATATTAGAAAATCCTCAAGCAAGTTTAAAAAAACACCAACCATATTTTACTCAAATTAAAGGAATGAAGATTGCTAATCTTTGCGGTTCAAATGGGAGAAAAGCTGTTCCACTATCTTTATTAGGTGCGGATGTAACAATATTTGATATATCAGAGGAAAATAAAAGATATGCTTTAGAATTAGCTAATTGTGCAAATACGTCTATTGAATATATTGTTGGTGATATTTATGACATTAACTTAACGATATATTCAGGTCACTTTGACATCCTTTATCTCGAAGGTGGGATATTACACTATTTTAATGACATTGATAAATTTACGGCTATTCTTTTTTCTATTTTAAAAAGTGATGGAAAAATGATTTTAAGTGATTTTCATCCATTAAGAAGATGTATAGGTTCTGATTTTAAATTTATCCCTAAATACTTTGATAAAGATTTATATAATGGAGATTTAGCTTATAAACATTATTTTGACGAGCAAGAACAACAGGACTTTCCAGATGTATCAATTAGATCATTTACACTTAGTGAAATAATAAATTCAGTTATTAAATCTGGTTTCAAGCTACACAAATTTGATGAACATCGTGGGTGGAATAATGAAAATATTCCTTGGGAATTTACGATTTTAGCTTTGAAATAAAAATGCTTATAACTGACTAGTTGAAGATGGTTAAACACTGCCATGCTATTTAACAACGGAATTATATACAGAAAATTGCAATAATAACCTAAGAAGATTCCCAATATTTGAAGTATGCTCATTCCAAAAGAGGCGGTTTATTTTCGGACTATTGACTTTCTTCGCATTCTTGCTATTTTTAACAAGTTGCAGAAAAACAATGGAAGTCATGGCGCCCCATCTACTAACTATGAAAGAGTTTTCAAGAAAGCAATGTTGGTAATTGTGAAATTGCAACTGCAGTAAATCGAAATTCTTTCTTTGAACATTATATTTCTACCGTCTGCAGATAGATTATTAAATTGATATGGAAATAACTTTTTAGGAGGATGAATATGACAACCGATTTTTATTGTGATGAAGTATTAAGTGGTAAAACACCTGTAAAAAAAGTAATAGAGACGGAAAATATTTTAGCTTATTATCATACCAAACCTTTCTATCCAGTCCATATTGTTGCTATTCCAAAGAAACATATTCCATCTTTATTATCACTGGAAGAAAATGAAACCGATTTATTGCTTGAACTAATGGGAGTAATAAAAACAGTAGCTTTAAAAGTAACTTCAGAAAACGGAGCGTGTAGAGTAATTACAAACTTAGGTGAATACCAAGAGTCCAAACATCTCCATTGGCATATAGTATTCGGAAAACCCTTAAAATAGTATCTATGAGAATTAATACGTTTGAATAGGAGATAGGATAATCAGTATACTGATAAATTGTTCAACATCTACCGACCATTTTATTTCTATTCCTACAACTACATATTTTATAAGAAATAATAGCTTTTAATGTTCAACAACCTGTACGTGTTTATAAAAAATAGCAATGTTTTTACTAATCTAGGCCTTTGATGGAAGAATGATAACTAAGAGGTGAAACGTTTGAGCATTGAAGAAGAAATGAAGCTAGTAATTGGAGCTGGTGAATATAATAACAATCCAAGTTGGATACATACACAGGAAAAAGATCTCGATTTATTAGATGAGGACACCTGGAAAAGTAAATTTGATAACAATTCAATTACAGCTATTTTAGCGGAACACGTATGGGAACATCTTACATATGAGGATGGAATCGAAGCTGCTAAAATTTGCTATAAATTTTTAAAACCGTCTGGTTATATTCGTTGTGCAGTGCCAGATGCATTTTTTCCAGACGAAACATATCAAAATACAGTTAGAGTAGGTGGACCAGGACCTATGGACCATCCTGCTGCAAGTCATAAAATAGTTCATCATTATAAAACTTTATCGAAAATGTTTGAAGCGGCAGGATTTGAAATTAACCTACTTGAATATTGCGATGAGCATGGCAAATTTGTGTTATTTTTCGTTCTAAAAAATATGACATAAGAAATCAAGGAGATAAGCTTGTATTTCCATCTTTAATAATCGATGCAATCAAACGTTAAGCTAATGAAGTGCATTTCTATCATTTAAAAAGATTCATATACTTTTGAGATATTGCTTTCATTAGAATGAGGGTATGGAGAATAGGAAGAAATGAATAAGGATTATTGGAGAGTTTCGATCTTAGATTATCGCCATCTTCTATCCTCTATTAAAATCAGCACACAGCATAAAGTCAGAATTAAAACTAAAAATGAATGTATTTCCTATCTTTGTGTTCTGGAGGCTGAAAAATGTTAAAAAGAAAATATGGGGACCGATCTGAATGGAAGCGTGTTGTAAAAAGGGAATATGTTCAATCATTTTTAGATACAAAATATTTTAAAGGATATATCTCTTTACTAAAGGTAAAAAAAGTTACTCATCCACTGTTTATTCAATATGACGAAAAGAAGGTTTGCATCGTTAATGATGGTTATAGTTGGCTCCAGCATTTCCCTATTGAAGAAAGATATTCACTAACTACGATGTTTGATTCTGACGGTAAAATCGTGCAGTGGTATATTGATATTTGTTATAAAAATGGGCTTGAAAATGGTGTGCCTTGGATGGATGATTTGTTTTTGGATATCATTATCCTGCCAACTGGGGAAGTTATTCTCCAAGATGCAGACGAACTTGAAGCTGCACTAAACGATGGGAACATTGACATATCCCTTTATGAAATGGCATGGCATGAAGCAAATAAAATAAAAAAGTTAATAGATAGGGAAGAGTTTCATTTGATTAAATTGTCAAGTGAGCATAAAGACAAACTTACCAAAAACATCATGTAAAGAGCTCTCTTATACAAAACTATCAATTGTTCTTTATTGCCTAAATAAATACGATTAAATGGGAAATAAACGAAAGTAGGTGGATTTAATATGACAATTGATTTTCACAGTCAGGATAACCGTTCTACTTATTCTACAAGAAAAGCAGATTTAACTTGGATAAGTAAAATAAAAGATATTTGCGATGTGAAAGGAAAAAGAGTATTAGATATTGGCTGCGGGGGCGGGATCTATACGAAAGCATTTGTAGAGATGGGCGCTTCTGAAGTTACTGGTTTAGATTTTTCGGAGCAATTATTATTCTCTGCCGAAAAAAATTGTAAAGGATATACTAATATAAACTTTCAGTTAGGCAATGCATTGGATACAGGATTGGGAAATGAACAATATGACATTGTTTTAGAAAGAGCGGTTATACACCATATTAATGATTTACCCGACTGCTTTAAAGAGATGTACCGCCTTTTAAAACCAAATGGTGTATGCCTCATTCAAGATAGAACTCCAGAAGATTGCATGCTTGAAGGCAGCCCAACACATATAAGGGGATTTTTTTTCTCTAGATATCCTAACTTAATTAAGAAAGAATCCTCAAGAAGGTATTCAAGTGAAAAGGTATTAAAAATATTGCAAGAAGTAGGCTTCAAAAATTCAAAAGAATATAAGTTATGGGAAATACGAAAAACATATAAAATAATAGATGATTTAATAACAGATATATTGAACCGGACTGGGCGTTCCATTCTTTATGAATTAACCAACAAACAACTTGAGGATCTTGTAGTTTATATAAAAAAGCAGGTTGACTTAAAAAACAATGAGCCAATTATTGAAAAAGATAGATGGACTATTTGGAAAGCGTTAAAACAATAAATTGGGCCAATAGGAAACCAATGGCTCCAGACAATAAAGTAAAAAAAAGCCTATCCATTTTCTGACAGGCTCTATTAGCTGCTTAAAAAATACCAATCATTCTTTTTAAATTTTATTCAATAGGCGATAATTCACTTTCTATAACCCATTTATGATTTTTCACTTCTTTTCCGTCGGTATTCGAGGTGTAATCAACCATATATACTGTTGTTTTTTCGGCGGAATCAATTACAGCCGTTGCACCTTTCATCCCTTTCATATGGGAGGCTTCGATGGTTACTTCTGTTCCAGGTTTCAAGGGTGCTTCTCCAGCATCTTTAATTTCTTCATGAATCACCCATTTATGATTTTTTACCGGTTCTCCACCGTTTGTTGGAGTATATGAAACAGAATAAGCGGTAGTATCATAAGCACCTACAATTGTTGCTTCTGCCCCTTGCATACCTTCCATGTGATCTGTCTCGATAATCGCTTGGCTACCAAATTCATATGTTGGATGTTCTGCAATCTTTAAATTCTTTGGAACTTCCCCAGAGCTTGAATGCTCCATATTTGCATGGGAGTCTGAGTCCATATTTGTATTTTCATCTTGACCAGTCTGTTTGTCAGTAGTACCTTCATTAGGGCTCATTTCTTCATTACCAGCTGTACAAGCAGCTAACATAAATATCGCGAATAAAGAAAAAATAACTTTTATTAATTTTTTGCTTTGCATCATTATCCTCCTCCATATAGCCAGACATCACTTGTCTGAATAAATTAATGCTATTTTTCTCCAAAATATAGATTCACACATTTTTATATTATCCAGATTAATGGACCAAGCATATTAGTAATGTGAATACAACCATCACTTATTTCAAATTGAAATAAAAAATGTAATTGTAATTACATTACAATATATCCTGTACTGAGATATCCTAAACATAGATTAAATCCTTATCATCCTTTTGCAATATAATAGATGGATGAAGAAAAGCTTGCTATAAGTATACAGATTATTTAAAATTGATTAAATTAAACTGTTAAATTAAAAAATAGTTTTGCTATTAATTTAGTTTCATTCGATCAAGTAAAACTTGATATTCGTGGAATGTAAAAAAAGATATGAAAAGAGGAAAGATCTATGCATTTTATTTTAATATTTGGACCACAAGCAGTTGGAAAAATGACAGTTGGGCATGAATTAGAAAAAATATCTGAATTAAAACTTTTTCATAATCATATGACGATTGAATTAGTTGCGCCTTTTTTTAGCTATGGAACGGAGGCAGGAAGTAGATTAGTAAATCTATTTCGACAGGAAATATTTGAGGAGGTAGCTAAAAGTAATTTAAACGGATTAATTTTTACATATGTATGGGCGTTTGATCAGCAAGAAGATTGGGATTACGTAGAAAAGGTATGTAGCATCTTTGAGGAAAAGGGTGGGACCGTTTATTTTGTTGAACTTGAAGCGGATATGGAAGAAAGACTAGAGCGTAATAAGAGCCCCCATAGACTTGAACACAAGTCTTCCAAAAGAAATATAGATTGGTCTGAAAATGATTTAAAAATATCAATGAAGAAATACAGATTAAACTCGCAAGAAGGAGAAATTAAGAAGGAAAACTATATTAAAATAAATAATTCAAATTTGCGTGCAGAAGAAGTAGCTAAAATCATTAAGGAGAAATTCCAATTATAAATTGAGAATTCAAATAACCCTATCATAATGAGTGGATCGAAAGTGGTAAAAACATGATACCTTGGATTACACAAAAAGACCCCCAATGAAAGACACGCTAAAGTGAATTTACAAAGTAGTCTGAAGAATAGAAAGGGTTATGTTATGGAACCTTTAACAATTAAAGAACTTCAATCACAAAATGAATTATTTGAAGCGTTTTAAGTCATAAGTGTTGATTAACCAATAATATCCAATAAACCCAATTCGTGAAATGAATTTTATGAATCAAGATTATTTGGTTGGGCGTTACCTCGCCTCACAAGGTGGTGAAGCCTTGACTAGGGTTTTTCTAGATGGTTCGGAAAAAAATGTTGAAGTTTCTTCACTTGGTTGGGATGTGAGTTTTCAATATATGATGGTGGTGTATCCATATTTGGAGCAAAGAGCGATTATTAAGGCTAATACGGATCAAGGTGTTCATCAAATGAAGGAGATTATTGGGAAAATGATGAAACCCCTTACAACTTGATCGCCTGTTTGTTGAATCAACAGGGAAATTTAGTTCATCTAGAATATTAATATGATAAAATTAGAATGTTAGTATTTCCTATTTTCTGCAAATGAATCATTTGGAGGGAATCACTTTGAACATTACTCAAGTATCAGAACAATTTAAGACCTTTGCAAAAAGAGAATGTAAGGGTTCGAGTAAGTTGTATGAGTATTTATCTTTAAAAATCGCAGATGACGAAGAAATGCTTGAGTTAAGTTCTTATGCGCAGGAAGGACAACCAATCCCGTGCAGTTCATTATCTCTTACTTAAAGGAAATGAACATGTGCTAAATGAATACTACCCAAGTATTGCAGATCAACCAATAGAAATAAAAGAATCTTTTATTCACTTTAAGAACTTTTGTGAAACCCATAGAGAAGAGATTATTTCTATTCTCAAAGTTAAATTAGTACAGACGAATGAAGTGCGTCGTTGTGCTTATCTATACCCGATCTTCTCTTACATATATAGCAAAATGAATAAGCCATTGGCACTTATTGAAATAGGAACAAGTGCAGGCTTTCAACTTCTATGGGATAAATATCGCTATTCCTATATGTCAGATGGCACTTTTGGCGATATTCATTCTGACATTCATATACAGGCTGAAATTAGAGGAGATAAAACGCCAAAACCCCTTCCGAGAAGTCCAGCTGTTACATATAGAATTGGTTTAGATTTGCATATTATTGACGTCACTCATGAGGAAGATTCTTTATGGTTAAATTCACTTATTTGGCCAGAGCATAGGGAAAGAAGAGTACTATTTGAACAGGCTGTAAGCTGTATTAAAAAGAATAAAAATGAACTCAATTTAATTGAGGGAGATGGTGTTGAATTACTTCCTCAAATTGTTAATCAAATTTCACAAGAAGCAATTATATGTGTTTTCCATACACATGTTGCTAATCAATTATCAGAAAAAGTGAAATACAAATTAATAGATAATATCAGGAGAATTGGTAATAAAAGAGATGTTTATCATATTTATAACAATATTTGGGATAGAGAACTCCATCTTGATTACTATATAAATAAAAACGAACATAATGAAATAATTGGTGAAACGGATGGGCATGGTAGATGGTTTAGTTGGAATCTTTAGTTACAAAGTTCGAATATAAAGAGAGGGAAGATAATGCTTACTTTATACATAACAAGACACGGAGAGACAGAGTGGAATATACAAAAGAGAATGCAAGGTTGGGGCGACTCACAATTAACAGAGAATGGTATTAGGAATGCTGTCTGTTTAGGAAAGCGGCTTAATGAAATAGATTTAGATGCAATTTATTTAAGCCCAAGTAAAAGAACCCGTTTGACGGCCGAATTGATTTGTAAAGACAGAAATATTCCAATTATTTTTGATGAAAATCTTAAAGAGATAGATATAGGAGATTGGGAGGGGAAAACTCAATCGTATATTGAAGAGAATTATCCAAATGAATATCACTCATTTTGGAATACTCCTCATCTATACACTTCACTTAATGGCGAAAATTTTATTGATTTACAAGGCAGGGTCTTGAAATCATTAAATGCTATTAGAGAAAAAAACACCTCTGGAAATGTTCTAATTGTAACTCATTCGGTTGTGATAAAAATGTTATTGGCTTTCTTTAAAAATTCTCCTCTTGAAAAGTTATGGGAGCCACCTTTTATTTACGATACTAGTTTAACTGTTGTCGAATTAAGGGAGCAGGACAATAGAATTGTTTTAGAAGGAGATTTATCACATTGGGAAGAAACATAGCAGGAGATGATAATAACTATGATTAGAAATGCTGTTGGAGCAATTGTGTCTTTTTAACAATCATTTTCAAAATTGCAAAAAGGGTATTTTTTATGCGAGAATTTATTTCTTAGTACAACAATTTTTACGTAGTCTTACTGGGCAGAAAAATTCAATAAAAATTACCCTTTGTAAGAGATGAACACGCTAGCTTTATATTGAGGAGGATTTGATATGAATAATCAAGAATTATCCCTAGAAATAAAAAAAGCAGAGGATTCGCAATTAGAATTCCTTGTATCACAGTTTTCTCCCGATAACCCAATGTTTCAATACAACCGATATGATGTACAAAAAAAAGGGGAGGGAATTTATCTAATTGCTTGGCATGGTAAAATACCAGTTGGTCATTTCTTACTACGATGGAGTGGTCCGAGGGATGCCCCTGTTATCAAGCACGTTAATATTACTTTTAGTGCCTTTCTAGAAGCAGGGCACACCAAAGATGAATATCGTAGAATGGGCGTAGCAACAGCTATCATTCAAGAAGCTGAAAGACTTTCAAAAGAAATGGGACGCATATACATAGGATTAGAAGTGGGGATAGGTAATCCTGAAGCCAAACGACTCTATGAAAAATTGGGTTATAGAGATTGGGAATATGGCGAATTTTCGATTAGCTGGGAATATATTGATGGGAATGGAAATAAAGGTATTGAAACAGAAATGGTAACTTTTATGCAAAAAAGCCTTCTATGAAATGATTTTTGGTTATAATAAGTTTTATCTGAATTGTTTATTCAGCAGTGCTTGTGAAGATAGCTAGACTACAAAAAGAGGTAATCTAGCTATTCACTAAGCAAATACTTTCATTAGTTACTGCGTACATCCCACGTTTATAGCATTTTCTCCAATGCCATTTTCGCTTCACTAGCGGTTTTCGTATCCACTGTAATCTGATTTGGAATTCGACCTTCTAGGAGTGACTCTAGTGCCCATGTTAAATGCGGCAAGTCAATCCTGTTCATCGTCAAGCAAGGGCACATGTATGGATTTAATGAGACGATATCGCGATCAGAAAATTCTTTAATTAATCTGTTGACCAAATTCATTTCTGTGCCAATAGCCCATTTTGAGCCCGGCGCTGAAGCAGCGATTGTATCGATAATATATTTAGTTGACCCTGCATCATCAGAAGCATGCACGACTTCATACGTACATTCAGGATGAACAAGAATGCGGCGATCGGGCTCCTTCGTACGTAAATGATCAATATGTTTCGGTAAAAAGTTCATATGAACAGAACAGTGCCCTTTCCATAAAATTACTTTTACATCTTCGACTGGACAATTCAACTCTAGCTTGTGACGAATGGGATCCCAGATCGCCATTTCTTCTAGTTTAATACCAAGTTTCACTGCCGTATTTCTACCAAGATGTTGATCAGGTAAAAATAGCAATCTTTCTTTTTGCGACAAGGCCCAGCGGACCATATTTTCCGCATTAGACGATGTTACTGTTGCACCACCATATCTACCAACAAAAGCTTTAATTGCCGCAGTTGAATTTACATATGTCAGCGGGATAATCGTTTCTCCAAATACGCGTTCCAACTCTCCCCAAGCCCGCTCCGTTTGATCAATATCAGCCATATCAGCCATCGAACAACCGGCACGCATATCCGGAAGCACAACTACTTGTTTTACAGTCGATAAAATATCAGCGGTTTCGGCCATAAAATGTACACCACAAAAGACTAGATAGTCAGCTGATTGTTGTGCAGCAATTTGTGCTAGCTGTAAAGAATCACCAGTTGCATCAGCAAATTGAATTACTTCATCTTTTTGATAATGATGTCCTAAAATAAACAATCGGGAACCCAGCTTAGTTTTTGCTGCTAATGCTCGTGAATATAATTCATCCGCAGTTGCCTGCAAATAACTTTCAGGCATCGCATCGGCCGATACTAATTGCTCTAACATTGTTGTCATTACACTTCAACCTCTTTCTTAGAAATAGATAGGTTTAAGCTAATATCTAAACTTTTCACAGAATGTGTTAGCATTCCGAGTGAAATATAGTCGACACCCGTTTGGCCATATGCATATAGTCCGTCGATTGTAATACCTCCAGAAGCTTCCGTTTGTATAAAATCAGGAACAAATTGAACCCAATCGCGCACTGTATCTGGCGTTTGATTATCTAACATAATTACGTTTGGTCTCGCATCGATCGCTTCAAGTAGCTGCTCTTTCGATTCCACTTCTACCTCTATTGCAGTCATATGACCCACTTGTTCTCGCACAGATTTCACGGCTTCTAAGATTGAACCTGCAGCAGCAATATGGTTATCCTTTAGCATTACAGCATCATACAATCCATTACGATGATTATAGCCGCCACCGCAACGGACCGCATATTTTTCAAAGACACGTAGACCAGGAGTCGTTTTACGAGTATCAGTGATTCTTGTCGCTGAACCAGCTAAAGCTGACACACATAGGTTCGTAAGTGTTGCAATCCCACTCATGCGCTGCAGCAAATTTAACAATACACGCTCACCAGACAGCAACACATTCGTTGGCCCAGTAATCTCCGCAATCAAATCTCCTGGCTCAACCCAATCTCCATCTTGCTTTCCAAGTACAACTTTTACTTGCGGATCTAGGAGCTCATATCCATATGATAGAAGGGAAAGTCCACTAATCACACCAGACTCCTTTACACGAATCACTGCTTTACTATGTTGTAAGGATGGAAAAATCGTTGCTGATAGATCGCGATCCCCAATATCCTCAAGTAGAAAATCTTCCAGTGCTTTTTTTATTTTAATCGGATTCATTTTAGGATTGCCTCCTTTTTCTGATCATTTATTGTATGACGATTTAATTGACAGCAGCCGTTTTTACTGATTGCTATCACTTTTCCAGTCCAATTGGTATCATGGTGCACTGCATCCAACCGATAGTGAGCGCCTCTACTCTCCGTACGCAATAACGCTGATTTGGCAATTAAAAAAGAACTTGTTAAATGATGAGCAAGCTTCAACGTAGGTAAAGCAAGGTCCGAAAAAACATGTGCCGATAATTGTTGAATTGCTGGTGTTAATCTTTCTAGTAATCTTTCTAGACCTGCTTGATCCCGGATAATTCCCGCATAAGTTGTCATCATCTTTTTTATCTCTACAATCGATGGGAGGTTCACCATGTGATTTTGGAAAGGCTTAATGCCCGAAATGCTGAAATCATCATCTTTTTTGGATTGAATCGTCTGTGCAGCTCGTTCAGCGAATACTAGTGATTCTAATAAAGAATTACTTGCTAATCGATTGGCCCCATGCACACCTGTACAAGCAGTTTCACCAATCGCGTATAAGAAGGGAATACTCGTTTCACCCCATTCATTCGTTTGAATACCGCCCATATGAAAATGAGCACCAGGTCGAACCGGAATATTTTCCGTGAGCGGATTAATCGAGTGATCGAGACAATTTTGATAAATCGTCGGAAACTTCTTATTGAAACCTGTGATATCCTGAGCATTTAAAAATACCTTTTTCTGCCTTTGATAACTTGCTTCAATGGCCCGTGCCACAATATCACGGGGGGCTAGCTCCAGAGATGGATGAATGCCTTCCATGATTCGTTTTCCATCTTCATCCACCAACTGTGCACCTTCACCACGTACTGCTTCTGAAATTAAACCTTTTGATTTCCCATTTAGCTGCAGGATCGTCGGATGAAATTGCACGAACTCTAAATCAGTTAGTAAGGCTCCCGCATGATACGCAAGCGAAATCCCATCACCTGATGAGATTTCGGAATTGGATGTATGTTCATATAACTGCCCAATTCCACCTGTTGCTATAACGATATGTTTTCCATACATTCGTGATTTTTTCCCTAAATGGTCTAGCACGATTACCCCTGCACATCTGCCTTTAATAATAATCAATTCTATGACGACTAAATTAGCATGAAGTGACAGTTTGTTATTCGTTTTTGTTTGTAAAAAATCCATGATCCCTTTACCTGTTGCATCCCCACCTGAATGTAGAATTCTACGTTTTGAATGTGCAGCTTCTTGGCCAAAAGACCAGTTTCCGGATGGATTGCGGTCAAATAATAAACCTTCCTCGATCAACGTTTGCACCGATTGTTTCCCTTCTGTCACAAGTAAATTGACTCGCTCAATATCTGCATGGTCATTGGCAACTGCAATCGTGTCCTCGAAATGTGCTTCGGGATGATCATCATTCGCTAATGCAGCTGCAATCCCGCCTTGAGCAATAACAGAATTACTTACATTCGGCTCTGCTTTTGTGATACAAGCAATCTTCATGGAAGCTGGAAGTCTGTGTGCCAACATTTTCCCCGCAATACCACCACCGACAATAATAACATCAAATAATTTCACAGAATAATCGTCCATTGTATACACCTAACTTTACACATGACTTTACATACATCTTGACACTATTAATACCATATAGTTACACTGAAAACAAGATTTATTTTTAAGTAGGAGGGAATTCGAGATGATTTTTTTAGATTATGCTTCCACAACACCACCTCGTCAAGAGTCATTGTTAGCATATACAGAAGCGGCGCAACGATGTTGGGGAAATACGCAAAGCTTGCATGATGTAGGATCGGAAGCAAATGAGTTGTTACAATCATGTCGTCAAATAATCGCAGGCCTGACTGGAGCTCGCCATGAAGGAATATATTTTACAGGAAGTGCCTCAGAAGCGAATCAATTAGCCATTCGTTCCTTATTAAGAGGTAGACCGAAACAGCTAAAAGAAATTGTGACGATTAAAATGGAGCATGCCTCCGTATTGAACACGATGAACGAGCTTGAGAAGGAAGGTTACTCGATTCGTTATCTTCCTGTTGATGAAAATGGGATCATTTCGATCGATCAATATAAAAAAATAGTTAGCAGCAGGACAGCGCTTGTTGTCATTCAGTATGTCAATTCAGAAATGGGCGCTATTCAATCCATACAAACACTTGCTACTTGGGCAAAATCAGCCGGCGTTCCTTTTCACTGTGATGCTGTTCAAGCGCTCGGTAAATTGCCAGTTAATCTAAAAGAAATGAACGTAACATCAGCCGTTTTTTCCGCGCATAAATGTTTCGGGCCTAAAGGAGTGGGAATTGCATATGTTGATCCATCTGTACATTGGCAGGCTGTCTATGAAGGTACGACGCATCAAGCAGGTTTTCGAGCGGGTACTGTAGATGTACCGAGCATTGCCGCAGCGACCATTGCTTGTAAACTTGCTGTGGAGGAACAGGACATCTCCTATTCACATGCAAAAAATGTAGAAAAATATATAGAGGGACAACTGAAATCATTAGTTTACCCGGTTTGTTTAACGGGGAAAAAGGGGAAGAGATCGCCGTTTATATATGGATTAATGTTACCTAATATCGAGGGCCAATGGATTATGCTCGAGTGTAATCGCAATCAAATCGCGATTTCAACAGGGACAGCATGTAAAATAGGATTTGGGGAGGCGGCTTCTGCGATGGCAGCAATCGGTTACGAAGCAGATGACACAAGGCGGTTTATTAGAATCTCCATCCATAAACAAACAACATTAGCAGATATAGATGCATTTATTTCTCTTGTAGAGGAAGTTCAAAAAGTCACCAAATGATAAACGGCGAATTTCTTCGTTGCTCGGTTTTTCCGGTTCTCACGTATTAAAAGCATACGCTCCGATCCTCAAAACCTTCGCGTCTCGAACTTCTTGTTTCTAATTTGGCGCCTTTTTGAACACGCACTTATGAACAAGTCACTTGAACCCGCTGCTAAGACTAAACAACCAAAACTTGTAACATGTAAAAACCTTTAAAGTAGTGCTTATATGACGGATGATTTAGGAAAATGGTAAATAAATCATACTATCAGTTGTTTCATTATCCTAATTTTAGTAGTATAATAATTGAATTGTACTTTTTTGAAATGAGGATTACTAAAATGAAGAAATCGATTTATGGTTTAACGAAGGATCAGCTGACAGAGTGGTTATTGGAACAAGGTCAGAAAAAATATCGTGCTGAGCAAATTTGGGATTGGTTATATAAAAAACGTGTAACAAGTTTTTCAGATATGAAGAATGTCAATAAAGAATGTTTGCAAATATTAGAAGATCATTTTGATGTTCAAACATTAGAACAATCTGTAAAGCAAGAGTCTGAGGATGGAACAATCAAATTTTTATTTAAAATGCAAGATGGTAATTTGATTGAAACGGTATTAATGAGCTTTAATTATGGTCTTTCGGTTTGTGTTACGACACAAGTAGGTTGTAATATCGGATGTAGCTTCTGCGCAAGTGGATTATTGAAGAAGAACCGCGACTTAAATGGCGGAGAAATCGTTGAGCAAATAATGAAGGTACAGCAGCATCTTGATGAAAAAGGGAAAGACGAGCGAGTGAGTAATATTGTCGTGATGGGGATTGGCGAACCGTTCGACAATTATGATAACTTGATGGACTTTCTCCGTGTTGTCAACGATCCTAATGGACTAGCAATTGGTGCTAGACATATTACTGTGTCCACAAGTGGAATCGTCCCGAAAATGTACAAATTTGCTGATGAGGACCTACGAATCAATTTAGCCTTGTCTTTACATGCTCCAAACGATGAATTGCGTACAAGAGTGATGAAAATCAACAGAGCATATCCGATAGCTAAATTAATGGAAGCCGTTGATTATTATACACAAAAAACGAATCGAAGAATTACGATCGAGTATATATTATTAAGAGATGTCAATGATCATGTAGAAGAAGCGCAGCAACTTGCGAAGTTGCTTCAATCAAGACGCCATCTGGCATACGTGAATTTAATCCCTTACAATCCAGTTGATGAACATGGCCAATATCAAAGAAGCGAAAAAAATGCGATTCTCGCGTTTTATGATACATTAATGAAAAAAGGGATTCAGTGTGGCGTTCGTCATGAACAAGGAACGGACATTGATGCCGCATGTGGACAGCTTAGAAGTAAGCAAATTAAAAAAACGAAAGCAGTTTAATATGCATAAAGAACCGTATCTATTCATGTAGGTACGGTTTTTTCGTATGTTCCCGAAAAGAATATGATAATTTTTTTTATAAAATGAACTTTTTTTCACGATCAAGACTCTTATAGGGAAGAGAGGTGAAAGCATGAATGTAGTTCGATTGGTGAAAAAAGCGAAAAAGGGAAATAAAGAAGCATTGCTTCAATTAATTATGGCTGAAAAAGATGTTTATTATAAGCTTGCTCTCACTTATATGGGGAATACGCATGATGCAATGGATGCGATGGAGGAAATGATTGTAAAATTATATGAAAAGATGGATCAGCTCAAAAAAGAAGAAGCTTTTTACAGCTGGAGTAAAACGATTTTGGTAAACGGTTGTAAAACCTCGCTTCGCAAACAAAAAGAACTGGTGTTATTAGATGATTGGGATACAGCTAGTGAAGAAAAAGCAGACGATCCTTATATTAAAAGTGATCAGCAAATGGATATCCAAGGACTGTTATTACATGTAAATGAACATCAAAAAGAAGCTATCCAATTAAAATATTTTCATGATCTTAATTACAAAACAATCGCTGATATCACAAATGTTTCGATTGGAACGGTTAAATCACGAATTTTCCAAGGTTTGAAAAAGCTAAGAGAACATTATATGAGGGGTGATGTGGATGAATAACATCGAAAAACGATTAGCTGAAGAGAAGAAACGGATGGACTCCATCGCAGCACCAAAAGAATTAGAAATGAGATTAAGGAGTGCTTTAAATACTACTACTCCAAAAAGAACGAAACGAATCGCACCTTTTTGGAAGATAGCAGCAGTCACCCTATTCTTTATGGTCGTTGTTGGATACCAATACAATGCTTTTGCCTTTTATGGCAAGAAGCTACTTGGATTTGATGAAGTGATTGATGGTACGCTAAAAGAATTAAATGATAAAGGTATGGGACAAATTGTAGAGAAAAAGATCGAGCTAGTAGACGGAACAGATTTGATCATTAATGGAGTGATGACAGATGCAAATCAATTGGTTATGTATTACACATTAACTAATCAAAAAGGGATAGAAGAAGGTTTTTTTACACCTTCAAGAATAACCGGTTTTTTAACGAACTCACATGCAGCAAGTGGCTCGACAGTAATAAATGAGGATCAAACTGAAGTAAAAGGAACGATGTCATTTGAGTCCGTAAGTCCATTCTCAAAAAAATTAACACTACACCTTTTGCAACATGTACAGAACGATCAAATAATAGAAGACAGTATTACTTTTCCTTATAATCCAAACAAAGCAATGCAAACAGAAATTAAACAGTCGATAAAGAAAACGATGAAAGTCGACAAAGGCACGATTACACTCCGTTCAATCACAGCGACTCCAACATTGACAGTGATTGATGGATCGTTGAATGTGGAGAACTTTGATCGAGTTAATTATGCATTACACGGTATAGAATTAATTGCTAATGGGGAGCCAATTGAAATAATCGGCAGTGGCAGTCAATCTTCACTTAGAGGTAGAAAGTTTGATCTTCGCTATGATGCATTGCCAGAAAAGCTAACTTCACTAGAATTAGTAATGAAAGAATTTACCGGATATCAAATGCTAGAAGAAAAGATATCTCTCAATTCCATTGGCGATAAGCCGATGACCCTAGATGGGAAAGAATTATGGGTGAAAGATGTGTCAACGACGTCACAAGGTGTTGAAATAACAATTGCAACAGAGGATGATGTCATGCTTGATGGCGTGTCCATAGAAACGAAAGGCGAGTCAATCCCTTTAAAAACAACCGTAAATGAAAACTATATAAAGCAAGAAGATGGAAGGGAATTGAAGGAACGCACCTTGATATTTAATACAAAGAATGAGCCAGAGTACCTGTTAATAGAAGGTATGCACTACATGAAAGCATACAATTATGTAATTAAGATACCGGTTGATTAGTGATGTTGAAGCTAGATCACAAAAGTTTTCCTGAAAAGACTTTTACTTTTCTCTAAGAAAAAAAAGAAGCACTCATCATTTGAGTGCTTCTTCTATATAGGTACATTCTGCAAAATGTATTTAGTTCACGTCGTTTTCTTTTTGAAATTCAATCATGAATTCGCTAAGAGCTTTACATGCTTCAAATGGCACGGCATTATATGTAGATGCACGGCACCCGCCAACGGAACGATGACCATTAAGACCAACAAATCCTTCATCCTTTGCCTCAGATAAAAATTTCTTTTCTAGCTCTTCGCTTGGAAGATTGAAGGTAATATTCATAAGTGAACGGCTAGCGCGTTCTGCATGCCCTACATAGAAACCGTTACTATTGTCGATCGCATCATAAATCAATTTCGCTTTTTCTTCATTTTGCTTAGCAATTGCATCTAATCCACCAGATTTTTCGATCCAACGAAGTACTTCTCCAAGCATATATATACCAAAAGTAGGAGGTGTATTGTACAAAGAGTTACTTTTTACATGCGTGTCATACTTTAATATCGTTGGTAGATTCTGATTCGCTTTCTCAAGTAAATCTTTTCGAATAATAACAACTGTTAAACCTGATGGGCCAAGGTTCTTTTGAGCTCCTGCATAAATCATCGCAAATTTATTAATATCTATTGATTTGGACATAATATCACTAGACATATCTGCTATTAATGGAACATCACCAGTATCAGGAAATGCTTGCCACTGTGTGCCATAAATAGTGTTATTTGACGTTAAATGGACGTAAGCATCGCTATTGTTATATTTCAGTTCATTCAACTCGGGAATACGATGATACTTTGTATCTTTTGTGCTAGCTACCTCATAAGGTTCTCCAAATAGTTTCGCCTCAGAAAAAGCTTTTTCTGACCAAGAACCCGTCATTACATAACCAACTTTTTGCTCTGATTGTAAAAAGTTCATGGGAATCATGGAGAACTGAAGGCTTCCACCACCTTGGAGGAAAAGCACTTCATAATTTTCTGGAATCTCAAACAAACCCTTTAAACGGTCGATCGCTTCATTATGTACAGCTTCATATACTGGGCTCCGATGACTTAATTCCATCACCGACATACCAGTACCTTTAAAATCGATTAGTTCTTGTTGTGCTTTTTCAAGAACGTCTAACGGAAGTGCTGATGGACCAGCGTTAAAATTGTATGCACGTTGAATAGTATGTTTCAAATTTCTCACTCCTGTATGTACTTTTCCTTTGAATTATACACCGTATGTAACGTTTTGTGTTAATAATCCCTATCTTTTTATTAAATCCCTGTTGTGACGGTAATTCTTTAGTAGTTGGAAAACATTCACAGCATACATGACATATATCATGGTTTGTCCATGACAGCTATGTCTACAAAAGCAAGTTTTATTCGTTTATCATAATGATTACAAAGGTAAGAAAGAAAGGAAGTATACAATATGAAAAAACAAGAGGCAAAAGCTTTACGTAAAGAAATCGCGCCTTATGAAAAAGCTAATACAAAAAATAGTGTACGCCAAGTAATTAATACATTTGTTCCGTTTTTTATATTATGGATACTGGCTTATCAAAGTCTCTCCATATCTTATTTCCTAGCACTAGCTATATGTATTATCAATGCAGGCTTTTTAGTACGGATCTTCATTATTTTTCACGATTGTACCCATGGATCATTTTTTAAAAATCGTCGTGTCAACCAAATACTCGGTACGGTAAGTGGTGTTTTAACTTTATTTCCTTATGAACAATGGAAACGAAGTCACTCGATTCATCACGCAACGAGTAGTAATCTGGACAAGCGAGGAACTGGCGATGTTTGGGTAATGACAATCGACGAATTTTTAGAAGCGACACCTATGCGCAAATTGGCATACCGAATATACCGTAATCCAATTATTATGTTTGGTGTAGGACCAATATATGCTTTCCTCATTTCTAACCGTTTCAATGTAAAAGATGCACGAAAAAAAGAACGAAATAACACGTATTTAACAAATATATTAATTGTAGGTATTTCCGCTTTGCTTTGTTGGACAATTGGCTGGCAGTCATTTGTGTTAATACAGTTTCCTATCTTCTTTATTTCTGGCTCATTAGGTATATGGCTTTTTTATGTGCAACATCAGTTTGAAGATTCGTATTTTGAGAACCAGGAAGAATGGGATTACGTAAAAGCCGCAATGGATGGTAGTTCGTATTATAAACTTCCAAAAGTGTTACAGTGGTTGACTGGAAATATTGGTTTCCATCATATTCATCATTTAAGTCCAAGAGTTCCAAATTACTATTTGGAAAAAGTTCATAATAGTAATCCACCTTTGCAAGACGTACAAACTATTACAATAAAAACAAGCTTGCGGTCTTTACATTTTCGTTTATGGGACGAAGAGAACAAACATTTCATCGGTTTTAAAGATCTTAAGGCGATAACGGAACGCCGTAGGGCACTACGCTCAAGCTAAGATTCGTAGGTTTCATCTAATGAAAGTTTAAAGGCGAGACGGAATAGTTAAACTCCTTTGTCGTCAAAGATCTCGATGACAAGGAGTTTTTCTTTTATAAACGGTGGAAAAAAACAAAAAAAGGAGCTAATTATTTGATTCGAATTGTTATCGCAGAAGACGAGCCAATGATGTTAGGCACCTTAGGTTCTCTAATAAATTTGGAAGCAGATATGGAAGTCATTGGTACTGCTAGTAATGGAGAAGAGGCGATTTCTCTTGTTCAGCAAAATAAACCGGATGTTTGTATCATGGATAATGATATGCCTGGAAAAAGTGCGATTGAAGCTGCTGAAGTGTTAAAAGATGAAGGATGTAAAATAATCATTTTAACTACTTTTGCACGATCGGGTTTTGTTGAACTAGCTTTAAAGGGTGATGTGAGTGGTTATTTATTGAAAGATAGCCCAAGTCATGAATTAATGACCTCGATCCGCAGTATCGTTACAGGGGCGCGGATCTATGCTTCCGAACTAAACGATAATGTAACAAGTGAAGAAGATCCTATTGCTATTTCTGAAAAGACAAAGCTCGAGCTTGTTGCAGATTGTGAAGATGCAAAAGAAAATACACAACAGATTCATGGTAAATCCAGGTATATGCGAAACTACTTTTCGCATATATTCAATAAAAGGAATATCAAACCGTAACTAAAATAGCAATACAGAGAAGCTGCATAATATGTAGCTTTTTCTGTTTTTCTTTTGGTGTTTTTATCTACCACTCCAGTATCTTCTTTATACATAACGAATATCTCATGGACAAATTTCCCAAGTTGATTATTTTCATACGATAACGTTAGGCGTTTGACTACAACGTTATATCAAAAAATGGGAGGGGCATATGGGCTACTATATTACTGTAGAAAGAAATGTGAATATTTTTGTTGAAGATATTAATCCTAATCAGAAAAAGACAATTTTATTCATTCACGGATGGCCAGTAAACCATACCATGTTTGAATACCAGCTAAACCAACTCCCCAATATGGGGTACCGCTGTATTGCGCTAGATTTGCGAGGGTACGGAAAATCGGATCGCCCATGGAATGATTATTCATATGATCGTTTAGCAGATGATATACGCATGGTTATTGATACGCTTGAATTAGAAGATATCATTCTTGCTGGCTTTTCTATGGGCGGAGCAATTTCCATTCGGTATATGGCTCGACATCAGGCACATAAAGTAGCTAAATTAGGGCTTATAAGTGCAGCAGCACCTGTTTTCACTAAACGGCCAGACTTTCCGTATGGTCTAGAAATGGATGAAGTAAATAAACTAATCAAAGATACTTATTCGGATCGTCCGAAAATGCTAGCTGATTTTGGTAACATTTTTTTTGAACGCTATTTAACCGAGGAATTTAAAGACTGGTTCCGGGGTCTTGGAATCGAAGCATCAGGCCATGCAACGGCTATGGGCTTGATTTCCCTTCGCGATGAAGATCTGCGGCAAAATTTATCAAGTATTCATACACCGACAACCATTTTCCATGGGAAACAAGACAAAATCTGTCCATTTGTGCTTGCTGAGTTGATGCATGATGGAATTAGCGGCTCCAAGCTCATTCCATTTACATTCAGTGGACATGGGCTATTTTACGATGAATTAGAAAAATTTAATGAAGAACTTCTTCGTTTTATTGGATAACCTACTAATAGCTGATTGAAACTGGAAAATCCCCAAGTCAATAGTATGGGGATTTTTTTCTTTGGTGAATGTAAATACATCTAAATGGGTTTTCATACCGAAAATGCGAGGTTTATAAAAGCATTTATGCATAAAAATAAGAAAAGGCACGTTTATCCTCAACAATCCAGCAGGGAAATAACATTTTGTACGGACACAAGCTCATTGTGAAATCAAGACTAAATAGACAATATAGGATATACTTGTGTAAAGAAACAACAACCGGATTCATTCAGGAGGACCTAAAATATGTTACAAAAACAGATGAAAAAATATATAACTGACGTATTAGAATCAATAGAAAGCCAACAGGGTCTACATAAATTGAAATTATTTAAAGAAGAAAAAGATTATGCGGAAAAACATAAGTTGATACCTGCTGATATAATGAAAAATATTACGTTGGTTGAAGAAGATGCTCTTTCTCGTTTTACAGATGCCATAATTGAACGATGTAATAAAGAGACAGAGGAATTAATTGCCAAAGAAGGACCCGACTTTTTACATCACCCAATAACAATATTAAATAAGAAGAAAGACGAATTTGTTTATATGGAATCTAAATGGTTTCATATAATAGATGCTGATGCGATTTCAATAGAAGCAGATGATGTTTTCGAAATATATTCAGTCATGCTAGGATTGAAAGTGCAGAAAAAATATCATGATTTAATAAAATCCTATTTTGAAAACAATTTACAAGGGCAGGAAGTAAAATTCAATATTTTATTTAATCATGATGATGGTTTATGGAATGTGAATTTTGCATTGGACTACATCGATGGGTTCAAGGAAGATTTCTCCATAGGGGAAGCCTATGGTTTACTATATCAATTTTTATTTACTCTAGTTGATACAATCGAGGAAGTAAAATAAGAGGAAATACTGCCTATGTGTTAGACATGAAGCAGCTTTGCAACCAATGGTTGGAGCGCTTTTTTTACGGAAAGAAAGTGGCGTCTTGCGCTTTTCTAATTTGGAGGGAATAGTTTTGGAAACACAAATGTTTATTTATACCTATAGCTGTCATGAAGATGAGCGAGACTTATGTCAGCTGGAAATGCGCGCTTTTTTCGGCATTGATTCCGATACGAATATATTAAAAAGTATAAAGGCGATTGATCCTGGCAGAAGTCCGTTCATGAAACAACGGATTGAAGTCATGTTTGAAGGGGAGAGCTTGCAGACTATTTTAGATCAAGTAAAAGAGATTAGCTTGGATGGATCTACCTTTAAAGTCACCTGTATGAACAATAATGATCTTGATGCAACGAAAAGACTTGGTCATGAACAAAGACGGCAAATTGAACGAGATATTGGTTTACAAATTGAAGGGGAGCCTGATTTTAAACAACCAGATAATCATTTCGGCATATTAATCTTTAAGGAACATTGGTATTTTGGGAAATATGAAAAAAGTGAAGCAGTCTGGCTACAACACGTAAAAAAACCGCGTAGCTACTCAACTGCATTAAGTACACGTGTCGCTCGTGCTGTTGCAAATATCGCCGTTCCTGAACCTAATGGGGTACGTGCAATTGATCCTTGTTGCGGCATCGGCACTGTATTGGTTGAAGCATTATCTATGGGGATCGATATCGTCGGTCGCGATATAAATCCACTAGTCGCCATTGGTTCAAGGGAGAATATCGCTTATTTTGGGCTCGAAGGTGATGTAACACTAGGTCCTATTTCTGATGTAACAACAAATTATGATGTCGTGATCATTGATATGCCTTATAATTTATTTACTCACATCACACCTGAGGAGCAGCTCTCGATTGTAAAACATGCACGACGTTTTGCCAAAAAGGCAGTGATCATTACCATTGAAACAATGGACCATATGCTAGAAGAAGCTGGATTCGAAATCATCGATCGCTGCTTAGCAAAAAAAGGATCGTTTTCTCGGCAAGTTCTTGTTTGTACTTAATGAACCGAGATGGGGAAAATGAGATAGAGGGTGCTTTTTTAGCATTTTTGAAGATATGAATTCGTTATCTCTATAGTTTTAATATAACTTTTAAACGATTTTATTTATGCGTTATGGAGTTTAAATTGAATATTAATCAACTTTTAGCATAACATCATCCACAAAAGGCGATGGTGTTATGCTAAAAGTAATTTTGGTGAAAAAATTCTATTTATTTGTAATACCATTATAATCCTTTTGAATAAAAGTGATTTTATTAGACTATCTAGGTATTAAGTAGTAGTGGAAATCTCCATATTCAAATACCTCTATCCTTATTCATTTCATGAATAGAAGAGCATTTTTAAGTCTTCTGCTAAACAAACGAATTCTAATTAAGTTCGACTATATAATCGAATTATTGGTATAATCGGTTATATAGTCGAATTTATTTAGGTGTGATAAATCATTCAACCATACAAAATGTAAATATAAAAAATAATACACTGATGAAGGGAGCACTATATGACTTATCCAATTTCCGTTTTTATCATGGATGTTAGTAATTCTTCCGAGGAGTACATAGGTGATGAATTAAGCAATTATCTTCAAAATTTGGAAGACAGGATATCTTTCTGGGCGAAAGACATCACAACTACTAAAGTAATTCACCGTTCTGGAGATGAATTAGTAGTCGTTAGTAGTGGCTACGCAACAGCTTATACTATTGCATTTTACATTAGTCGGATTTGGAAATTCAAAAATCACAAACCATATTTTGGTCTGTCCTTCGGAGACATTCAAAGAGAGGTAAACACCATTAATATAGAAACTTGGATTCATCCATTGATGAAGCAAGCAAGACATTCTAATGATTTACTTAAACAAAAGGGACAAAATAGACCGCAATTTAACTTTGAGCTAGATCAATATTATGCAAATAAATCCCTCGAGAACTATGATGTATATAGGGCAGAGTTTGAAACATTACTAAATGCCATTCTAACATTACAGCAACATCACATAAATGAACAAACAGACATCCAGTCCTTGGTCTGTTCTTTGTTTCTTTTTATTCAACAGCAGAATAAATTGGGCAGTTTTATTGGCAGATCTGCCTCGACTATTTCAAGTCACATGAAAAAAGGAAAGTGTGACGAAATTATTGGTGCCTTTAATAACATAGTTGATGTATTGAATTCCTTACAAGGTAATATGAATAGCTATTTAGAACTCAAACCGCAAACAATTAATGATCATTTACAGGACAATATTAAATCGATAGTAAACAAAAATATCCATGACTATTTTGTAATCAAATGATGGAGATAGGGGGAAAAGGATGCTTTTATTATGCCTCATTCTTGCACATCTAGTAGCAGACTTTTGGCTACAAACAGATGACATGGTGAAAAACAAGATGAATCAAATAAAAAAACATTTGCTTCACCACTTCATCACAACAGCGCTAGTATTAACAATCTTCTGGGGGTATTATTATCACTTTTCTAACATAGTTGGCTATCTTATTTTACCTTTATGCTTTGTTATCGTGACACATTTCATTATCGATGTATTGAAGATAAAACTGCTTGACACGATAAAAGCCACAAACGAAGATAATTTGAAAAAGTTAGGCTTTTTTTTATTAGATCAGTTGCTACACGTAATAATGCTTATCATCACCTGTACGATTTTCTTTCATATAAGAGCTATTACATTAGTGACTAGACTACTACAGTTACTAGGAGAAAATGACGGTATAAATAAATTAAATACTGTAAATGCACTTCTTCTTATTCTCATCATCTTTATTTTAGCTACGAGTGTAAGTGGTCATATGATTAAACTAATATTAGGATCGCTGCCATCTCAACTTGCAAATTTCGAAGGGAAATTCGCGTTTAAAAATAAATTAGCAGAAGCAAAGGACAGAAAAGCAACGGCCGAGCATGATTTTAGCGGAGAATATCATTATATTACCTATGCAAATCCTCTCCTTTCACGAGGAAGGCTAATTGGCTATATAGAAAGATTATTAGTTATCTTATTAACCATTGTTGGTGCATACCCAGCTATTGCTTTTATTGTAACCGCCAAATCCATTGCGCGTTTTAAACAGTTAGATGATCGAAATTGGGCAGAGTATTTCTTATTAGGTACATTATCCTCCATATTTTTAGGAACATTACTTGGTTTTTTATTAAAATTAATGATCAATGGATGACAGGCCAAATTAAAGATTGATTTCAATATACCTTTGTTTGATCCAAATGGAATCATTACAAAAATTGCGGTTAAATGTGCAAAAGGAAGTCCAATAACTAGAACAACTTAACATCTTTAATGGATGGGGGATTCCAGTATGAAGCAGTTACTTTCCGTTTGTTTATTATTTTTTCTCATAGCACTGATTACTGCCTGTTCACCTAATATCGAAAATAAGCATGGCTCAAACACGAAATCATTATCCAGTAATCCAAATCAAGACGTAGATTATTCACACAGTAAACTCGAAAAAATTTATTTAGCTGGAGGATGTTTTTGGGGTGTTGAGGCGTATTTTGCTCGTATATATGGTGTTAGTAATACCACATCTGGGTACGCTAATGGTTCTGGTGAAAATCCGGAATATGAAGAGGTTATAAAAGGAGATCAAGGATTTGTTGAAACTGTCCTCGTGGAATATGATCCACAGCGCGTATCGCTTACAGAGTTGTTAACCTATTACTTCAAAGTAGTCGATCCTACAAGTGTAAATAGGCAAGGAAATGACAAAGGCATCCAGTATCGAACAGGTATTTACTATGTTGATGAACAGAATGCCTCGATCATTTCAGCGTTAATAAAACAAGAACAGAAAAAATATGACGAAAAGATCGTTACGGAAGTTTTACCACTGAATAATTATTTCTTAGCTGAGGAATATCACCAGGATTATTTAGAGAAGAACCCTGGTGGATACTGCCACATTGATCTAAGTATATTGGATGAATAAATCAATTTAAAGAATCTTACGCAAAACGGGTGTTAATTTATTTGCGATACTCATAAAACCAAGGTCATTGGGATGTGTTCCATCTACAGTGCCTTCCACTTGATGTTCGCCTAATAAATCCGTTCCTTCGTAAAAATAAAGCTGCTTGTCCCCATCTTGTTTTAGTTGATTAATTAATTTTTTTTGGAAATCTAATCGTTCAAGACGATCATGATTTATATCGTTATTTACAATTTCCACAGCATATGGAAATTGCGATAGAACTAAAATAGGTATGTCGGGATGAGATTCGCGGTAAATACGAATAAACTCAGGTAATGTTTCCTTATATAAAGACGTGCTCACACAATTCGGTTCATAATCTAAAACCAAACATGCCGGATTTTCAATTTTACTAATTAACCTGGCCATATTCGGCTCGCCTTTCCCATTTCCAGAAAATCCGAGATTAATAAATTCCATATTTATTCGCCGACTTAATATATTTGTATACGCCATACCTGGTCGTGATGCACATCCACCTTGAGTAATAGAAGTACCATAGAATATTACTTTTTTATCACTATCATAATCAGGTGGAGCTCCTACTTGAGCGTTATTATTTATTCCGATTTCAATTTTTTCTACTCCTTGATAAAGCGGGAAATTCAGTGTAATTTCGATGAAATTATTATCTTGTCTTTCAAAAATAGTAATTTCATAATCCTCGTGTGTATGATCATATCTCGTTACATTACAAAACTGTTGTTGACTAGCTTCTCCTATATAACAATCAAAACCGCATTGCCCTGTAGCTGGCATATGACTCATATTCGCTTTTCCAATAAGTTTTACTTTAATTGCTAGCTTAGTAGCATCTGTTTGGAAGCGGATTTGCCCACCAGCAGTACAGTTAGCTAGTATATCTACCGGATCAGGAATCCCTAACGTAGGTTGTTGTGGTAATCTTCGGTACCGTCTTTCTTGATCAAACCATGCAAAACCACTTAATTTGAATGGGGAATCCCTAGGATCATACCAAATTACTGAATTTTCCTGCACCGTTTTTATTCCCATATCTTTGTCCAGTTTTTCAACCTTCATTTCTATCCCTCTTTCTAAAAAACATGTTACTAATATATTCTTTATTAGTAGTAAAAAACCCTTCACATAAATAAAGGAAATGGCAAAGCTATCATAGTAAGCTTAAAAAACAAGCATACTATAAAGTTAACTATATAATCGAAAATATTTGTATACAATTAATCTTTGTACAGTCCTATTAAATACGTTAGTATTGAAACTAGGTATTATGTTTGCATCCAGTTGGAGCAAATAAGATTCTTGGAGGACGAGAAATGCAACAGAAAATGTTATCAGTCGTTATGGATATTCATGAGTCTATAAAATTTTCAGGCACTACACTTATAATTCAAGATGGTGAAGCACCGATTATATCCAGCCGTGATTATGCAAATCGAGCAGAAGAAATAAACAATCAATCTGGAACGCGTTATGGCATTGCCTCTGGATGTAAACTTTTCACTGCCATTGCTATTTTTCAACTTGTCGAAGGAAAAATTTCATTCGATACAAGACTTTCAGAATGCTTGGACGATCATTTTCCGTATTTTTCGAAAAACATAACAGTACACCATTTACTAACCCATACGTCAGGAGTACCAGATTATTTTGATGAGGAAGTAATGGATGATTACGAAGATTTATGGAAAAATACCCCCATGTACAGTATTCGTCATTTAGAAAACTTTTTACCTTTTTTTCAAAATGAAAAAATGAAATTTTCACCAGGAAAACAATTTCATTATAATAATCTGGATTTATATTATTAGGTTTAATAGTAGAAAAAGTGAGTGGATTAATTTTTACTGATTATATAAAAGAGAATATCTTAAAAAAAGCGGGTATGAATAACTCCGGCTATTTTTCATTTGATTCTTTACCTAATAAA
The DNA here is from genome assembly GCF_038002605.1 of Bacillus sp. FSL K6-3431. Lineage (NCBI taxonomy): Bacteria > Bacillati > Bacillota > Bacilli > Caryophanales > Bacillaceae > Bacillus > Bacillus sp. FSL K6-3431. Next base: position 804,674 of record NZ_JBBOCT010000001.1, on the reverse strand, counting down.
ACAGCTCAGGGTTATATTGATTTTGAAGATGGAACATGGAAAACCAATATCTATTCCCTTCCTGTTATAGGAGGTTCTGATGGCGGAGCATACATAACTGTGGAAGACATGGCTTTGTTGTGGAAAGCTTTACTTACATATAATCTCTTAGGTGTAAAATATACCCAAAAGTTATTAACGCCATATGTTAAAAATGAGGATAACGAATATTATGGGTATGGAATATGGATAGAGAAGACGAATGAGACGATTTCCAAATATCATATTATGGGATATGACCCAGGCGTTAGCTTCCATTCTGCATATTATCCTGTATCAAATACTACATTGGTTGTGTGTTCAAATGCTTCCTCAGGTGCATTTGATGTTATGGAAGAGGTAGAGAGGATATTAAAAAACGACTGATTATAATACATTAGTTCGCCACTGTTGCTGAGCCGTACCCTAAATGGGAGGATTGAGCAGTCTAGATAATAATTCAAATCGTTTCAAAATATATACAAAAAGGTGATTGAATGTCGAAGATAGTAAAAATTGAAAAGCCAAAAGTCTCAGAAAATCTAACTCCAGCTAATTTTCAAGAAATATATTATCAAGATGAACCCTATCTTATGAATTGTATAATATCTAATTGTACGATTGATAGAGAAAAAATGGACAAAATTGAATTTTCGCAAGTGATTTTTAAAAACGTAACATTCAGTGAGGTATCATTTAGAAATATTGAGTTAACAGATGTTGTTTTTGAAAACTGCGATTTGTCAAATGCCGATTTTATGGGAGCAAGCATTCATAGAGTAGAGTTTAAAGAATCAAAAATATTAGGTATCAATCTAGCAGAGTCAAGTTTCAGAAATGTCTTGTTTGATCATTGCAATTTAAATTTAAGTGCTTTTGGCTATGGAGGTCTAAGGCAAGTGAATTTTGTAAATTGTTCATTGCAAAACGCTGATTACTACGAATGCAAATTTAATAAAGTGGCATTTCATCATTGTGATTTGAATGATGTGAATTTTTCCCGAACACCACTTAAAGGAATTGATATTAGTAGTTCCACATTCCATAATCTTGGAGTATCATTGGAGGATTTAAATGGATGCGTAGTTTCACCTACACAAGCAATCGGATTTGCTACAATGTTGGGATTGAAAATTAAAGAATAAAGACCTACTTTAAATGATATGCTCCAGTCTATGGATGTAGCTTACAGTATTCTTTTAATGGATAAAGAACAAGTTAAATTATAAAAGGTCAAAATTCATATGTTGACATAGGTGAAATGCTAACCTCGATTATTACATCTGGTTTTAAGACAAGAAATAGTAGGTAGTCTATATTTCAACTGATGCAGGAAGAGAAGGAGAACACATCTTCCGGAAAATTTACTCAATGAGTGGGGTTCAGAAGCCGTTGAAACGTATGTGGATTCAAGACATGACTAAAGAAGGGCTCATAAAAGCTTTTGAAAATGCTAAAGATGGATCTCTTTATGAAGGGTTAGCTATCGCTGGGAAATTAAGAGAAGAGTCGGATCTCCTTATTGGGATAAATAGTACAATGATGGTCATAAAATTGAGTAAGAGTCCTAAAGTTCTTTCATTAGGGCGTGTTCAAACACCTACTCTTGCAATGGTGGTTAATCGAGATAAAACAATCGGGAATTTTTCGAAGGTGGTTCATTACTCAATTGCAGCGACAGATAAAAATGGAGCGAAATATGAGCTTTTATTAGAAAAAGATACTCATTTAACGAAAGATGCTGCACAAGTCATTTTAGATTCACTCGGAGACCGAAAAGCATTTGATATTGTTTCTAAGAATAAAGAAGAAAAACCTGAAAAGTTGTTTGATTTAACCGGGTTGCAGAAATTCATGAATGAGAAGAAAAAGTGGAGTGCAGATCATACGCTGAAGACTACACAAGCTTTGTATGAGAAAAAATATGTTACATATCCACGTACTAGCTCTCAATATATAGCGAATGATTCTGAGCTTCCTGCACTTTTAGAACAACATTCTGCTCATAATTGGGTTAATAATATAATTTCTAACGGGTATAAGATCGAACCCTCATTTGTTGATCCGTCAAAGGTTACTGACCATGAAGCAATTGTAATTACATCCAAATTGGCCAACAATCTTTCGGATGACGAAGCTATACTATATGATGTGATATTTACAAGGTTTTTGGCTGCTTTCTATCCATATTCAATTAAAGAAGAAAATACGTCTACATTTATGGATCAAGAACATACATTCAAGGCTAAAGAAACGGTATTAGTAAAGGCTGGATGGAGAGACCTTTATGGTGAAGTGCTTCAGGAAGCCTCATTAAAGCATACTACATTAAATGACATAGGAGATTATGCTTTAATACAAAAAGAAACCAAGCCACCTAAACGCTATACAGAGGGAACGCTATTGCACGATATGCAACATGCAGCTAAGTTCCTAGATGAAGCTTCAGATAAAAAAATGATAAAGTCAGTTGAAGGGATCGGAACTACAGCTACAAGATCCGATATTATTGAGAAGTTAGTTGAACGTGGGTTTGTTGAGAAAAAGAAAAATCAAATTATCTCAACGACACTTGGCCAAGAATTAATTGATATGATGCCGGAAGATTTTTCTTTATATAGTGTTAAACTAACTGCCTTTTTTGAAACGATGTTGTCCCAAGTTGAGCATGGAGAATTAAAAGAAGAAACATTTTATGAAGAACTTGAAGGTCTAGTTAAACGAACGGCTGAAGAAATTAAAGGAAATGTAAAGACTCTTTCTACAGCAGCAAATCCGGGAAAAGAAGCTATTGCGCTTTGTCCGAAATGTAAAAAGGCTGTTTATGAGAACAGCAAAGCATACTCTTGTTCAGGTTTTAAAGAAGGATGCAAAACAACACTTTGGAAAAATGCTTTAGAGAAGTTAGGTAAAAAGACAGTAACAAAAACTGAAGCCGGTAAGCTCTTTTCAGGAAAAATAATCAAAGTTAATTTGAAATCCAAACAAGGAAAAGCTTATAAAGCCAATGTGATTTTTAATTTAGATAAAAATTGGATTGAATTTGCTAATAAATAAAGGGGATTAAAATGAGCAATGTAAAAGAAAGTAAAAGAATATATAAAATATCTCATTACTGATAATTAATAATATAGATCGATAATTTTAAATAAAGATTGATCATTTATAATAAAGTTTGATAAAAAATCCTGTTCAACGCAGGATTTTTTTATTAGAAATGAGCGTTAAATAAATCTTTGAAAGGATTTTCTTAAATAAGTAGTTTATTGTAAACTGAATTTATAGAAAAATTGAAAAGATATATGGTAGATTGTGAAGAAATGCACTTTAATTAACGGGCAGTTTTGTTTAATGAAAAAGTAAAAGTGCTTTTTCATTAAAGGAATTAGGAATGGCAAACAGGGAAGTAACGGGTGCAATAATTGAAGATGCCAAGTAGGACCTTAACGAAAAGGTCCTATTTTTCCGAGGAAAATAAATGGAATTTTGTGTTAAAATTAAAATAGTGAGTAAATGAGCTAACGGGCACTTTAGTTGAAGAAAAAGTATTACTATTATTTGTTAATCGATGATAGAATAAATAAAATTTAGGTTTTGAACAGGAGAGTGTTTTATGCGGGAAAATCTATATTTAACAAAACCATCAGTAGATTTAGAGGGGGAATATCTCTCGTTTTATAAAGAATGGTTAGATAGTGGGGAAAATATGATACCTTGGGTTATAGAAAAAGACCCATCAAACTTTGAGAAGATGGTTCAGTCTTTAATACATAACGAAAAGGGTGTAAATCTCCCAGAAGGATGGGTACCTGATTCGACTTATTGGTTACTAAACAATGATAGAAGAATAATTGGGGTTGTAAATATACGTCATCAACTATCAGAGTTTTTATTGAATAGTGGTGGGCATATTGGCTATGGTATTCGGCCTTCTGAAAGACGAAAAGGTTTTGCCACTAAACTCTTGTCTTTATCTCTTGAAAAAGCTAAAGATTTAGGCATTAATAAGGTTCTGGTTGTATGCGATAAAACTAATATAGGTTCGTTTAAAGTTATTACTAAAAATGGTGGAAATCTCGATTCGGACTTTATAGAGGAAAATGGAAACATTGTAAAAAGATTTTGGATAGAATTATAAACAATATTTTCTTCTTCAACTATCTGATGCTTTAGTGAAAAAGAGCTTGCATAAAACCCCTCTTTTTCATACAGCCACCATGCTTCTAAAGAACCCGAAAACCCTGATCTATCAGCGTTGTATAAAAGCATGCATAACCAATAAAAACAGACACGTGAAACCCCCTTGAGGGACAATGGGTTTGTTTCATCAGCTTCCCAAAATTGCTATTATGTTAACAAGGTTTGTATAAAGTATTCATTTGATATAAATTGGGATCTTATTAAACTAACTAGCAGGTTAGTTCAATAAGATGGAGGATTAATTCTTATTAAAATGGAATATATAGCTTTAGGAGGTGGATTCAATGAACATAAGAAAAGCTGCTTTATCCGATGCAAAGGGTATTGCGAAAGTCCACGTTGATAGTTGGAAATCTACTTATAAAAGCATTATTCCAGATGAATTTTTAAAGAAACTATCATATGACCAACGAACTGACTTGTGGAATCGCAATATCTCTAAAGAGGGAAATTACGTCTTTGTCGCAGAAAATAATGAGAGAGAAATCGTAGGATTTGCAGATTGTGGAAAAAGAGATGGTAATAATGTTGATAATTCTGGTGACTTAACATCTATTTATCTCCTTGAAGAATATCAAGGAACAGGAGTCGGAAAACAATTATTGAAACAACTTTTTCTTCAATTTAAAGAACTCGAATTCAATAGAGTTTTTGTGGAAGTATTAGAAGACAATAAAACCCGTTATTTCTATGAGTATTATGGTGCTAATTTACTTAAATCCGAAGAGACAACAATTGCAGGTGCAGAATTGAATCTTCTTATATACGAATGGGATAACCTTAACGAAGTATTATCTAAACTCTGATTCACTTCTTCTTGGGGTATCGTCAGGAAAATGCGGATTTACAACGCTAAGCCCATTTTCCTGACGATACCCCTCTTTGAAATAGCTTTAACTTGAATTCGGTAAGTAACCGTTTAGAAAGTTGAAGAAACTGCGTTAAATCAAGGTTTGTCGGTCACAAAAAGTTATTAATTTTTTTGCAAAAAAACCAGGACACGATGCACCTTTTGTCAAATGGTAAAATTTGTGTTAGGATTGATTTGCTGTAAAAATAAATCGTAACGAGGTGAGGACAATGAAAACAAAAAAATATACGTCTTATCCTCATCATATTGCTTTTTAGTTATTTTTTTACTAATACACTAGGCTCTGAGGGTAGGATTTACTCTCAGGGCTTTTATATTTAGGCAAAAGGAACGTTTAAGCTTTCTTGCCGATCTATGACAGCCACTTACAGAGTGGCTGTCATTTTTTTAGGACAAAAAGTTGGTCAAGGCAACAATATTAGTTTTATTTTGATATTGGTAAGGGTTTAATCTTTTTCTTACAAATTGATCTGAACTCTATTAGGGGGTTATGTATTCAACTTGAATTACTTAGGATGGTATTTATTTTTCACAGAAAATTTCAAACAGTGCCGGTTTAAGTTTGAGCAGGCTTATACCTGGAGATTTGGGTCGATCCGTTTTGTCGTTACTTTGTTCCAAAGGATAAGGGCCCCCTTCTTGAGATAGCGTTTCAACTTCGGAATCGTTTTCCGTTATTCGCTGATTTTCAAATATGAAAGGATGATGCTTTATTAAAAGACTCGCTCAATATTTTCGCTCATTACAATCCGGACAGTCATCTTACAGTAAGATTTATGAAGACCCAATCTATTGGAATAATGATGTTGCCTATTACATTGAAAGGACAAATAAACTCACACCGGATAAACCATGTATCACCATAAAAATACCTTTTGACCGTCTCGGCTTAGATGAAAATATGGATCAAGTTGTTCTCTCAGATTTTGCATTAAGAGAATGGGTTGATCATATTGAGGCATTAAATGAATTGATTTATAACCGGTCACGTTCTGATAAAGAAAATGGTGCTTTTTATTGTTTTCGTCCAACCAATGTGTTGTTGCAACGTAATGCATCCTATGTCGAAGTCATCTCGGAAAAATGGTATTTATGCTTAATGATTACAGTTCAACTTCCAATCAAGGATAATAATAAAGCTATGCGCATGCTCTGCAAAATGCTTCCAAAAAAAGTGGAGGAGTTTACTGCCAAGTTTGATCTCATGAAATTAAATACTGCCTATGAATTGGTAAAAAAACAAAATATGATTCGCGAATGGCTAAAATCCAGTGGATATTGTGCGTTTATTGGGAATGGCAGCATTTTCCCAAGAAATAAAGACAACAGCGGGCCACTAGAAGGTGCCTTGCCTTTTACATCCCCGGAAGATGTTGAAGTTGAAATTTGTGGTTTGCGAGGAATGGGAATAAAACATGGTGTGACGGTCATCACCGGCGGTGGTTATTCGGGTAAAAGCACATTGCTGGATGCACTAAATTCGGGGATTTACAATCACATCATAGGCGACGGACGAGAATTTGTGATTACAGATCAAAGTGCAATGGAAATATCTGCAGAGGAGGGCCGTAGCATAAAAAATATCAATATTACGCCTTTTATAAAATGGATACCCAATAGTTCGGCTGAACAGTTTTCGACTGACTACGCCTCAGGTTCCACATCTCAAGCCGCAAATATTATGGAGGCAATCAACTTCGGGTGTAAGCTTCTTCTTATTGATGAAGACAGAAGTGCGACCAACTTTATGATTCAAGACATCAAAATGCGTTCATTAATCAAGCATGGACCCATTACACCTTTTACGGAACGCGTCAGGGAGCTTTATGAGGCTGTTGGCGTATCTTCCGTTCTTGTTATTGGAGGTAGCAGTGAATTTTTATCCGTAGCCGATCAAATCATCCTAATGGACAATTTTGTACCAAAAAACGTAACCCAGGAAGCAAAAAATTTATGTGAACCACGCGAACGTATCCCCCTTACAAAATGGGAGATAGAAAGAAAAATAACCACCGATCACTTTTCGAGCTATCCACAGGGCAGTGGTACAGAAAAGCTGATGGTTTCAACCATGGGATACATGATGATAGGTGATGAACAAATTGATATCAGAGGGCTTTACAATATCACATCACACGCCCAGCTTGCAGCTATAGCCTTTTTAATTCGAAAAATGGCTATAAGTAATCAGGGTCGCCCCATCTTTCTTCATGAAAAGATCAAAAAAGCTCTCGAAGATATGGAGAGAGAAGGAGTGGATATTGTATTTTCTTCCTTTTTCCCTGGTTTCGAAAGATGGCTTGAATTACCTAGAATTAATGAAGTATTATCTGTCATAAACCGAATGAAACATTTGAATTCTATTCAGATTGAGCCCTCTGAACACCTCTAATTACGACATAAATATTGATTATCTTGATAATCAAATAGTTAAGTTAATTAGTGAAAGAAGTAGATACGTTGAACAAGCTGCAAAATTCAAAAAGGATACTGAAGATGTTAAAGCACCAAAAAGAGTTGAAGCTGTAATTAAAAAAGTTAGAACAATTGCTGATGAAAATAATGTAAATCCTGATATTATTGAAAAAGTATATAGAACAATGATTTCTTGCTTTATAAATCACGAATTAATCCATCATTCAAAAATAGATAATATATAAGGGTAAATTACAAGATGCAATACAATAATTTGTCGGAAAATTATTATATCCTATATATTCAGCAATCGGGCTCTTTAATGGAGCAATGAAAAAAGCCTAATTTCTTCACATTAAATTAAAAAATTAGGCTTTTTAATATTGAAATTTCCTTAACGTTGTAAATCCGCAATTTCCCGACGCTACCCCAATTAATGGGGCAGGTTAGTGAAATACTGAAATTCAAAAAAGGTTTTACCAAAGTTAATCCAGAATTAGGAAAGAAAGATATAAAATTGAGAGAAATGAATTATGAATTAGAATATATTATATAATACTAAAATTTAGGAGTGAGTTCATGAAAATTCTTTATTACATAGTAGTACATGTTATAAATTTTTTCTTCCTAGTTGTAGTAGGATTTGTTTCACTTGCTTTTTTTTCCAATCCATCAGCAGGTTCATTGTCACCTTTAAGCCCTGCAATCCTAGCTCCTGTAATTTTCTTACTATTACTTTTGGTTGCTAACTATATTTATCAACTAAGGAAAAAGAATTGGCAGGCACTACTTAACGGAAATGTCATTTACATAGTAGTTTTATACGTCGTAATAACCGTGGTAATGCCATTTCTAAATGCACTTGTCTTATATGGGGTACAGCCAACATTTTGACATAAAACCCACGCTAATACATTTTTTTGGAAACAAAAAGCCGTTTTCTCCTACGCTAAGGAAAACGGCTTCTTTTTATCTTGTTTGTCTTATTCTAAAAGTCGATTCATTTTCGTACAGAATTGCTTGTTTCTAACTCACAACTTTAGAATGAACCCTACCATGACGTTAGCTTTGCCTAACTCTTACAAGTTTAGTGAGACTAACAGCAAGCTATTTTGCATTTTCTAATTGGTGTATAATAGTGTAAAGAAATTTTATACTAACGGAGGGTAATGAAATGAAGATTTTGTTTGATGAAACATACACTTCAAATGACGGAAAGTATACAAGCAGGAATATTTGGTATGGATATGCTGATATATCTGTTGATGGTCAGCATGGAAAAACCATTAAGCTTAATGAAGATTTTATGGTTCAATTATGCGAATTAATAAAAAATGACTTATCTAAGAATGCAGCAAATGTGCCTACTCAAACTAACTGGTATTTCTATGGAAGTGCTGTAACTAAGGACGCTATTGGAGACAATATCCGTCCGACAATTATGGTTCGTGAGAAGTCTGACGAGTTTACAACTAATTTTAATATCAGTGACCACGATTTTGCTGTAAATATTGATGCTATTCTGTTGTTTAAGGCGAATTTTGAAAAACGTTTAGCAAGTCATTGATGAATAATATCAGTATAAGCATATTCAAACTATTTGAGGGGATGATTTCATAATGAATTCATTCTCCTTTTTCATGTGGTGGGAGTCTTTTTGTGTGGAAGAAAAGGACATTTAATAATACAGATTGTGAATAATAGCACTTAAATTAAACTGCCACGTTAGCTTAAGTACATTTCTTCACAATCTCTTCTCTATTACAAAAAAGTCCCACAAACGAACGTTTTAGGGATTTTTTTGCACACTTATATTTACATAGTTTTGAACTGTTTACCGTTCCCTAAACTATTCCCTTTAACTTTTTCCCTAAAATTGACGGTACATCCGTATTAGGGAATAATTAATTTCAGGAGGGGAATAGAATGGGAAAAATTTTTGGATATGCCCGAGTTTCTACTCAAGATCAAAATTTAGAATTACAAATGGATGCCTTACAAAAAGCTGGTGCAGCTGTTATCTACAAGGAAAAAATGACGGGCACAAAAAAAGAGCGTTTAGAATTAGAGCAACTCTTAAAAGCAATAAGTGAAGGAGATACAGTGGTTGTCTATAAACTAGATCGTATCTCAAGATCTACCAAGCACTTAATTGAATTAGCAGAAACCTTTGAGGAAAGAAAAGTGAATTTTGTTTCTATAAGTGACAACATTGATACGTCAACTGCAATGGGTCGTTTTTTCTTCCGTACCATGGCAAGTATTGCTGAGTTAGAACGGGATATCATCAGTGAACGCACTAAAGCAGGATTACAATCTGCAAGGATTAGAGGTAGAAATGGCGGAAGACCAATTAAGGATCCAAAATTAGTAGAACGAGCATTAAAACTACATGCTTCTAAGGAGTACAGTATAAAAGAGATTTCAGATATGACTGGTGTTAGTAAATCTGTGTTGTATCGAGCTATAGAACGTATATAGAAATGAACAGGAGGCACTATCTTGTATTTGAGAGCAAGAGAACTACTTACACCTGAACAACGCATAGATTTCATGACAATTCCAGCTGATATTAGTGAGTGGGAAATAGCTACCTCCTACACTTTATCACCACATGATTTAGAAGTGATTAAACGTCGAAGACGAGACTATAATCGACTTGGATTTGCCGTTCAGTTATGTCTGTTTCGCTTTCCGGGATGGACATTATCGGATGTTAAAGAAATACCTAAGTCAGTTTTACGGTTTATTGCCAATCAAATTAAGGTTGACCCCTTGGAATTTCAATCATATGCCGAACGGGAACAAACTAAGCATGAACATATGGTTGAAATTCGGAAAGAGTATGGTTATAAGAACTTCTCAACAAGAGAATATCGTAACATCTCTTCTTCTTTACTAAGTCATGCAATGGAAAATGAGAACTCAATGTATTTGATTAGGACAGCTATCGAAGAAATGAAGAAGCGAAAAATTATTCTTCCAGCTATGTCGACTATTGAACGTCTGGTTTGGCAAACACGTCATCGAGCTGAACAAAAAATATATAAGATATTATCGCGGTCTCTATCCTCTTTGCAAAAGGAAAGTTTGATCCTAATGACGGAGCCTACTCTGGATAGTGGAAAAACACCTCTTGCTTGGTTAAAAGAAATCCCAGGACAATCTTCACCTGATGCCTTCTTAAAAGTCATTGAACGATTAGAGTATGTGAAAAAACTTGAGTTATCTATTGATTGTAATGACATACACCCGAACAGGCTTCTTCAATTGTCGCGTTTAGGTGCGCGATATGAACCTCATTCCTTCCGAAGATTTAATGAGGCTAAAATATGCCATTCTTGTGGCTTATCTCTTAAATCTCAGTCAAGACTTAATTGATCAAGCCATTGAAATCCACGATCGCCAAATTATGATCTTGCAGTCAAAGGGCCGTAAGGCCCAAGAAGAAATGCAGAGACAAAACGGTAAAACAATTAATGAAAAAATCATACAGTTTGCTGACATCGGTGCTGCACTAATAAAGGCAAGAAATGAAGGATTGGATCCGTTTACTACATTGGAAACCGTCATGTCCTGGGAGAAAATGATTGCATCGGTGGAAGAGGCCAAACAATTATCACGTCCTATCGACTATGATTATTTAGATCTTTTAGAAAGACGATTTTTTTATCTTCGAAAATATACGCCTACCTTACTTAAATCACTAGAATTTCAATCGACCCAATCAGCAAAACCATTGATAGAAGCACTAGATATTATTAAAAATATGAATGATTCAGGTAAACGAAAAGTTCCAGAAGGAGCTCCTCTTGGGTTTGTCTCTAACCGGTGGCAGAAACACGTATATGACGAGGATGGAAGCATCAATCGACATTATTATGAAATGGCAGCATTAACTGAATTACGAAATCATATTCGATCTGGAGATGTATCTGTTCGAGGCAGTAAACAACATAAAGATTTTGAAGAGTATCTAATTCCAAAAGAAGAATGGTTAGAAACTGGATTACATCATAATCGCCTTGCTGTAGGCAGTTCTGCTGAAGAATATTTGACCGAAAGAATGGATTCTCTACGAAAACGGCTGCAAGCCATGTCCGATAACGTTGATGAACTAGAGGGTGTCAGTATAGATAAGGGAAAATTTCGCATTGACCGTCTCGAAAAGGATACTCCAGAAGAAGCCAAGACGTTTAGTTCATCCCTATACAGCATGTTGCCACGGATAAAACTAACGGATCTGCTAATGGAAGTTGCAAGTTGGACAGGTTTTGATGAACAATTTATTCATGCTTCTTCAAGCAGTCCTCCCAAAGGAGAGGAAAAGTCGATCTTATTGGCCACGCTAATGGCGATGGGGACAAATATTGGCTTAACAAAGATGGCAGATGCTACACCCGGAATTACCTATCACCAAATGGCTCATGCTTCTCAGTGGCGTCTTTATGATGATGCGATGAATAAAGCTCAGGCAACACTTGTGAATTTCCATCATCAGCTTGCTTTATCTTCATATTGGGGAGATGGAAGTACTTCCTCTTCAGATGGTATGAGAGTACAAGTTGGCGTGTCTTCTCTACATGCAGAATCAAATCCTCATTATGGTTCTGGTAAAGGAGCTACGATTTATCGCTTTACAAGTGATCAGTTTTCTTCTTACTACACAAAAGTCATTAATACCAACGCTCGTGACGCAGTTCATGTGATAGATGGGTTGCTGCACCATGAATCTGAATTGAATATTGAAGAACATTATACAGACACGGCTGGTTATACCGATCAAGTTTTTGGACTGAGCCATCTACTTGGTTTTCGTTTTGCACCTCGCCTTCGAGATCTGTCTGATACCCGACTATATGTAATAGATAAACCTGGTGAGTTTCCAACAATAGAAAAATTACTACGAGGGCGTATTAATACAAAGGTTATTCTAGAAAACTATGATGATGTTTTACGTCTAGCCCACTCCATTCGGGAAGGGAAAGTTTCTGGTTCACTTATTATGGGAAAGTTGGGGTCCTATTCAAGGCAAAATCGTTTGGCTACAGCACTCCGTGAAATGGGTAGGATTGAAAAAACAATCTTCATATTAGACTATATTTCAAATGAAGCAATACGTCGTCGAATTCAACGAGGGTTAAACAAAGGGGAGGCTATGAATGCCTTAGCACGAGCCTTATTTTTTGGAAAACGAGGTGAACTCAGGGAAAGAGCGTTACAAGACCAGCTTCAACGTGCAAGTGCATTAAATATCATCATTAATGCGATCACTGTATGGAATACAGTTTATCTCACAGAAGCAACAAAAGTTCTAAGTGAAAAAGGGATACTACGAGAGCAAATGATAAAACATATTTCACCATTAGGATGGGAACACATTAATTTCTTAGGAGAGTATACTTTTGACATAAAAAAAATGACAGGACTCAACTCTTTAAGACCATTAGATCGATAAACTCCTGAGCCGGTACCCTTAGAGTAAAGGATATCGGTTTTTTATATGGTAAAAAATGTCTTAACGTGGGTTTTATGTCAAAATGTTGGCTGTGCCCCTATATTAGATAATGCCACAGCCACTGACTCTTTTATCATACCCCTGAAATTCCGCAGCAAACAAGCATCCTCGATTTGAAGATCCCTTTTTAATGCCGATAAGAAACTTTATGTTAACTAAATTTGTATATAATATTAATTTTTATTGATAAAAATTAACAAACTTTAGGTATAATAGGGGAAAAGGTAGGTGAATTTTTTGAAAAGATTTATTATAAGAAACGTATTAAATACATTTATTGTTTCTATCATTTTAGCTATTGTTTTATTACCAATTTTTATACAAAGTAATACTGGTATCTTTAATACATTATGGTTTATATTCTTATATACATTTATATTTATTCTATTATATGGGGTATCTGCTTCAATAATTGCTGAATTACTGAGTTTAATAAGAGTATTACGAATGAAACGTATTTTGGTTAAATCTTTGGTCTATTTATCATCTTTAATAATATTTGCCTATTTTTCTCCTCCCCTAATATATCTTATTTATGCTTTTATTAGCGCGATTTTATATTTTTTCATAGATGAATACTTTAAAAATAAGAAAGATACCCGAACATAACTAACTTAATTGTTCGGGTATCTTTCTTATTAGTTGAAAATGCTAAATTGAATTTTTGCCTTTGTAGTACCGGGAGCAAGATATGCTAATCCTTTACTTGCATGTCTAAAGATAACTGCCATTGCATCGGAATTTGGAATATATACATACATTTCATGATGAGGAGCTTGATCATGATCTCCAAACACTTGGATATCTCCGGCATGGCTCACGTTAGCAGTATACGTGTAATCAATTACTGGTGGAGTTAATATTCCGAGAAGATCAAAAGGATCTCCTACTGCATGAACAACTCTAAATGAAGCAAATTTAGAAGTTGCCTCAAGATTAGTTTTTGACATTGTATATTTTGTTTGAGTAGTAGTATCCATAGTGCCATTACAATTATATCTTGCACTTTGACCTACCTTACTTGTTACCCAACTTGGTGATGCAGTAGTAGTCCCATTAAAATAAACAGATACTTCTGTTCGAGTACGATATTTACTATGATCAAATGAATATGATCTATCGTCTCCACGGAAAGTAGGACAAGAAAGTGGATTTCCAGGTACTTTAGCTATTGCATCAGCAATAAATGTAGTATATCTAAAGTTATATCTTTGTGGAATTGCGGCAGCCGCAGCATAAGCTTTTGCTTGAACTAAACTTTTAATATTCATTTCTTCAAAACTAAATGTCTTTACAATTTTACCAAGGTCAAATTGTTCATAAGTAATTTCTTCTAATATTTCATTAGTAATCTCAAGACCTTTCGATTCTAATTCATTAATCATCTTTTTTATTTCATCGGCACTACGTTTTTCTTTACTTAATACTCTATATGTATAATACTTATCAGGTTCTATGCTTTTATCTTCATACTCATTACTAGCAATCTCACCTATAAATTTGTCATCTCTATATAATTCTACAATTCCATCTTCATCAGGTAGATTTTCATCCCATTTTATTTTAACTCTATCCTTACTTATAATAGCATCAATGGTAACCCCGTCTAATTTACCTTCTTTTTGATTAGACTTAGAATTCACACTAGTCCTAACCTTTTCATCATCTTTCTTAGTTATAACCCTTAATTCAGTTTGGTCGATAACCTGTTTATCCTTATTTAAAGCAAACAGATAATATTTATACTGTTTTTCAGGATTTAATTCGTGTTGCTTATATTCATTATCTTCGCCTTCCCAAATTAGTTCTTTGCCACTATAAAGCTGAAAATAAGCTGCATCTGACTTCCAGGAAATTTGAATACTATTCTTAGTAGTTTGATAATTTACCTCAAGATTTGATGCCGCACTAGCATTATTTACAGAGAAAAATAAAACTAACCCAAGAACTATTCCCCACAAAAAATTTTTTTTCATATTAACATTTCCTCCTACTATCCTTATTCTTCCGAGTAAAATACAATATAACCCTTTTGTTACAAATTATCCTATTGTAAAATTTAACATTATAATAGTCTAATGTAAAGTTACCTATTATAAATTAATAAGAATTTTATAAAAGGAGTAAATAGATGCCTATTATAAGACATGAGCAATTTATCCAATCCCCTGTAAATATTTGCTTTGATCTTGCAAGAAACGTAAATATACATACTAAAACTATGTCTAAAACAAAAGAAAAAGTTGTCGGTGGAGTGACGGAGGGGTTATTAAAAGAAGGAGATACCGTCACCTGGGAAGGAATTCACTTTGGTATTAAACAAAAACTAACTGCTAAAGTAATCCAAATGGAGAAACCTAATATGTTTGTAGATATTATGCTGAAGGGAGCTTTCAGTTCTTTCATTCATACACATCGATTTGTAGAAAAAGCATCTGGCACGTTAATGATTGGTACATTTGATTATATATCCCCTTTTGGTCCATTTGGCATAACAATTGGAGATCCTTTTTCAATGCCGATAACATGCTATTATGTTAACTAGATTTGTATAAAGTATTCATTATAGACTTTGAGATTTTGTTGAACTGAATGGGAGATTCTCAATATGTGTTAGAGTAAATGAAATAGATCTGAACTTACCGAAAACGACTTATTTCATATGGTGGATTTTTAAAAGTAATTCATAAAGAATTGAATCTTGATGATGCAGAAGATGGGGATTTAATTCATACAGATGATAAAGAAAAAGCTGATGAAGATGGTTTTTCAATAGTTGCTATGTGGAATTGGGAACGTAAAAATTATTTTATTAAATAAAGTTTTTCAACAACGGGCCATATTGCTGAACATAGAATGTTATAGCAAATAAAAAAAGATGAGGGGAACGCGATTTTAATGTTTATAAGGAGTGCTCCTAAAATCACAGGGGATAAAGCTATTTCTGAATTAAATGTAGTTACAATCAATGGTGTTGACCAATGGATTTATATTCGAGGTAAAAATAGAAATAAACCAATTCTTCTTATGCTTCATGGTGGTCCAGGGACAGGACAAATAGGATTTATTCGCAAGTTTCAGATGGAACTTGAACAACATTTTGTCGTTGTCCAATGGGATCAAAGAGGATCGGGTTTATCCTATTCCAAAAAAATACCACTTGAGTCGATGAATATCGATCAATTTGTTCAGGATACGATTGAGGTAACTAAATATATTTTAAATCGTTTAGATAGACCGCAACTTTATTTAGTTGGACATTCTTGGGGAACAATATTAGGTATGTTAGCAATAACACATGCTCCCCAATTATATAAACGATACTTTGGAGTAGCTCAAGTTACTCATGTTAAGTCGAGTGATAGACTTTCTTATACAAAACTGCTGGAAAAAACACAAATAGCAAATAATAAAAAAGCATATGAGGCATTATCTCAAAGGTCCTCCTCCATGGAACGATTTAGAGCATGACCGAATTCATCAAAAACATATCGAGGCTTTCGGAGGAGGAATCACTAATGATGGAAAAATGGTGCAAAAGATATTGCTGAATTTATTAACAAGTAAAGAATACACATTACGTGACTGTATAAGCTTTTTGCAAGGACAGTTTTTCAGCATGAAAAACTTGCAAGAGGAAATGATAGAAATGAATTTAATGGAAAGCATTGATCAAGTGAATTTACCAATACATTTTATAATGGGAAAACATGATTTAACTATACCATATGAACCAACTGAAAAATTTTTTAATGAAATAGAGGCTCCCGAAAAACATTGGACTATGTTTGAAAATTCCGCGCACTCTCCTATGTGGGAAGAACCCGAAAGGTTTATGAGAATTCTTCTTTCAGAAACGCAAAAAGACTGTATATGTAAATGAACTTCCTTTTATTTATTAATATATCTTTCAAAATGTAACGAGGTAATAAGTTTCAAATAGTTAGAGTAATATGAAATTGACTTTTATGAGTAAACGGTTAGTAGGTTACTTTATCTTCCAAAAGAAACTTGCAATAGTTTGTTCAGCAATCGGGCGCGATTGTGGAATAAAAGAGATACAACATTCGCCCCTTGGTCGTCCAGTAACCCCTATGAGAGTATTTAATTGAACAAGCATTAAAAAAGGATCTCCAACTGGAAGATCCTTTTTAATGCCAATAACATCCAATTATGTTAATTAAGTTTGTATAAAGTATTCATTTGATACAATGGTATCTAATTAAATAACCAATAATTTCCCTTAAAATAATATTAAGACTATTATCAAAATAAACAAATGAAAAAAACTGAAATATATAGAAATCACAAAAAGCTATAAATAAAATAATCTCAGCATTCTAACTTAGTTTCATCAATTTATTTCATTCCATATTTTGGTTTGATCCATCGTTCCAAAAGGTGTACCTTTTTATCCTTTAATAATGTTCTTGTAGTACAAGGTTTCTAATCGTTTCAAAAGGTGTGATATTCACTTTAGATACGTCCCTTAAACACGCAACACCTTTAGGGACATTATTTGATATAATTATAGTATTATAGAAAAGAGGGATGTAAAGAATGAAACGGTTTGCTTACATACGTGTTTCTGATAAAGACCAAAATGAAGATCGACAAGTACAAACTATGAAAAAGGAAGGTATAGATGATCGAGACGTATTTATTGAAAAAATGAGTGGGAAAAATTTTGATCGGCCGAAATATCAATTATTGAAGCAGTTGGTCCGAAATGGTGATGAAATAGTTTTTGATTCCATCACACGTATGGGGCGGACTATGAATGAAACATTAAAAGAGTATGAATGGTTTGTGGAGAACGGAATCCAATTGAAATTTATCAAAGAACCCATGATTAATACTTCCGATGAACAAGATGATATAATAAAGGTAGCAATACAAAAAGTTATTTTAACCGTCTTAGCAGCATTTGCTGAAAAAGAACGGATTGACAGCAAAATTAGACAAGCTGAAGGTATTCAAGCTGCGAAGGATAAAGGAAAGCATTTAGGTAGGCCTCATGCTGTAATTACACCTGAATTTTTACAAGCACATAAACAATGGATAAATAAAGAGATCACAGCCGTTGCAGCAATGAAGATGGCCAATATGTCAAAAACTACTTTTTATAGAAAAGTAAAAGAATTAAAGGAAATTTAATTTCCTATTCTCGTGTTTCTTAGTCTAGAAAATTTTATTTTTATAAGTAAGAAGCGACTTAAGACAGGTCGCTTCTTTTAAACAATGTCTGATCATTTATAAAAAAGGCTTTGATAAGAAATCCTGTTAGTTAGGATTACTTCTTCCACTAATGCAGCAGGTTGGTGAAAGAAGAAAGTGATTTTTTATATAATTCTAAGTAAAAGTTTCCTTCAACCTTAAAGTTTTCCTGGTTAATATTCATATAGATTATGTTTACTAAAAAAAGAATAGGTGATGGTAATTAATGAGAGAAGGAAATTATGCATTTTCAAATGATACTCATATTAGTGTGGCGAATGAAAAAAATAATCTGAAACAAATATTAAAACATGAATTTGTTCATAAAGAAACAGTTAGTATATCTACATATGGCATGTTATTGGTAATGATGGAAAAGGCTAGTATAGTCGACAATAGAAAGATATGGTTGTTTAATGAATTATTAGATATTTTTAATAAAATGCAAGAGCGAACTGCAACTTTTATTGAGTACTTTGATATTATTCGAGAAGAGGGTATAGAAGAATTTAACAGAAGAGTCGAAGAATTAAAAAATACTAATAAGACATATTACAAGTATTTTTCTTTTATTTATGAATATTTAAAAGAAGAACATTTTTTAAATAAGGAATCAGTTAAAGAAATTATAAATACAATTAAAGCTATTTCAATATTAAGTTCTAATGTTGAAATAGCTAAGTTACCCTTTGATGAATGGAGCGGAAAAAAAGATATACAACGTTATTTTTCTAAAAATGAAACTACTTTAAAGTTTAATCCAAATAAAAGGTTTGAAGCTTTAATCAAATGGGAATTCGATGGAAGCTCAAAATACAAAAATCAAGCAGAAAAAGTTTTAGAGAATACATATTCAGAAAGCGATACTCTAAATGTTTGTATAAATGCAATTAATAAAATTTATAGTGATTCTAAAGGTTTGAATATAATACGTGAAAGAGTTTCTAAGTTCCAATTTAATGAATTTGATTATGAAAAGATGAATCACGTAATGGCACTTACTGCTTTTCCCATACTGTACAATATAGATTTGAATTATAGTCAAGAATTTGCAAAGGTTAATACTACCTTAAATAAATTAAAAAATGATAATAAATCTATACTACAATTTAATCATTTATTAGCTGGTTTGGAAAAGGTTGCTCTTTTATCGTGTATTTCTATTGAGGATTCTGAGTTAAAGATAACGACTAGTCAATATAATTTAGAAGAAATCACTTCTATTATAAAAAATGTAAATAACCCTATTGTTTTTTCTCAAAGTAAAATCTATACAAGATACAAAGATATGTTACATCAAAATTTGAATGATAGACAGATGTATATATTTATGGAAAATTCATTTCTTTCTAGTTACAATTTCTTGTCTTCAGAATTTACTTCTTCAAAGTACGTGCAAATTTCACAAGAAGGATATGATATTATTGCTATTCGCAAGAAGAATTTCACACTAATTCAATTAGTTGTAAAAGGAGTAGGAAAAGAAGTAAGGGATGATTTAGAGGAAATTAATATTCAACCAGCCAACATACTTGAGACTATGGCTATTTTTAACGAAGAAGTTAAAACTGTTGCAGGAGCTATGTTTAAGTTTTGTAATATGGCAGTCAAAAACAAAAGTCATGGTTTTAAATAATTATAATGTTAAGACCTAATAAGGCTTGTAATAGTTGATTTTAATCAATCTTTTTTATAAAAAACAAATTCATTCCAAAATAAAACCCACTCATTTTGATCAATCTTTTTTCAAAGCGCGTGGGTTTCTTCTATATATATAATCAATGTTTACAGCTGTGGTTTTAAAATTAAGTTTGATAATTTAAAACAAAGTCTGATCATTTATAAAAAAGATTGATAAGAAATCCTATTAGCTTTAAGAATTAATAGGATTTCTTATTTCACTAACGGAGCAGATTAGCTCATTAAATATCAGATTCCGAATAGCTAATTTAATATTTTGAAACATGTTACAATGTAGTCCAAGAGTATATTGCTTATCTAATATTAAAAATTCTTTGGAGGAATAATATGAAAATAAAGTTAGCTACGCTAGATGAAGTTAATCAAATAGAAATTTTATATCAAGAACTTTTTTTAAAAATGTCAAACTTTCAGCCGAAATATATAAAGCCTGCTAAGCAGGATGTAGAGTTTATCAGGAAGACAATCAATGAAAAGGATTCGGATATTTTAATAGCTGAAATCGATAACTGTACAGTAGGTTTTTTACTTATTCAAGAACTAATCACACCATCCTATACGTGTTTGGTTGAACATAAATACGCTTTTATTACTGATATAATTGTTGGAACCAAATATCAAAATCAAGGAATTGGTTCCGCTTTGTTATTAGAAGCAAACAAATGGGCTAAAAATCGAAATTTAGATTACTTAGAGTTAAATGTACTGTCTGAAAATATTGGCGCTATTACTTTATATGAAAAGCAAGGATTCAAAGATGTAAGCCATACAATGCGCTATGAATTTTTATTGAAAAGACATAAGGAGCATTAATGTGTTGAGAAACTATTTATTACAGGTGCGTTAGTACAATAAGGAGTATTAAAATAATCAAACTTTTTTATAAAAAACTCGTACCTAGCTATAAAAGAAACTCCATTTTGATCAATCTTTTTTCAAAATGGAGTTTTTCTATTTGTTGTTAAATAAAGGTTGAAGAGAACGTTTTAATCAATCTTTATTCTAAAGCTACATTAAAGAAAAGAAAGGGGAATTGTAATGAGAATTTTTGATGCACATTTTCATATTATTGATTTTGACTTTCCAATTATCGAAAACCAAGGATATATGCCTCCGAGTTATGTTGTAGAAGATTATAAAAATGAAATCGCTGATTTAAATGTACTAGGTGGAGCTATTGTATCTGGGTCATTCCAAGGATTTGATCAAGAATATTTATTAAAGGCACTTAAACAGATGGGTTCATCATTTTGTGGAGTAACACAATTACCATTTACAGTTACGGAGAAAGAAATACTAAATTTAAATGAATGCGGGGTTAAAGCATTACGCTTTAATATTAAGAGGGGCGGTTCGGAAGATTTATCGAAGTTGGATTACTTTGCTAGAAGAGTTCATGATTTAGTAGGGTGGCATAGTGAGTTGTATATTGATGCAAAAAGGTTACCCGAGATTGCATCAACTATTGAAAAATTACCAGCAATATCAATCGACCATTTAGGGTTATCTGAAGAAGGACTACCACATTTATTAAAGCTAGTAGATAAAGGGGTACATGTAAAAGCTACTGGTTTTGGACGTGTAGGTTTGAATGTTAAGAATGTCTTAAAATCGATTTATAAGATTAATCCAGATGCTCTTATGTTTGGAACGGATTTACCATCTACAAGAGCAAAAAGGCGTTTTGGGTATGAAGATATAGAATTGATCCAACAGGTGTTTGATGAACAAGCTACCGATAAAATCCTGTATACGAATGCTCTCAAATGGTATTTCAAGTAATTGAAATACTTAGTATTAAGCAAACGAGCGCGTTTGTGAAGTAAGCTACTGGTCCAATTCCTTAATTTTAATATTGAGAAATTGGACTTTTTATATTTATTCATAGTGCAAAATAGCACTTAAAATAGATGCAAAATAACTCCTAAAGTGACATGTATAACAAACTTTATTGCTTTCAAAGTTTCTGGGATGATTACAGCCAATGAAATGTACCAACGCTGATAATTTTTACCACCGAATGACAAGAAATGTACCAGTAAATGACAGGTGATTACGACCTTACATCTTCTGAATGATAAAGGTTAAAATGCCAAATGCCATACGTATATTGAATAATAAATGCTATACTTATTGTACTAATTTGATTGATTTTCAATAAGAACTGTCTTCAACAATCGGCCCAGATTGTTGAGCAACATAGACAGGAAATTCTCAAACTTTTATTAGTGGTAGCATCAGGAATCCGCGATTTACAACGGTAGGAATGCAACCAACCCGAGCTATATTAAATCTTTGGGAAGGGATTTTTTTGAAAAAGGCGGAGCACAGTGTCCATCAAATAATACGGTATTTATATAGGAGATGAATTTTTTATGAATCAAAAACTGAAAGTTGGTATAGTTGGGGGAACAGGAATGGTGGGCCAGCGGTTTGTTCAACTGTTGGACCGGCATCCTTGGTTTGAAGTGGAGGCTATTGCGGCCAGTGCAGGTTCGGCGGGTAAAACGTATGAAGAAGCTGTGCAAAACAGATGGAAAATGACAGGTCCGATTCCCGAACCTGTGAAGAATATCATTGTTCAGGACGCTTCGAAAGTGGAAGAGGTTGCGTCAGGAATTGACTTTATTTTTTGTGCGGTAGATATGAAGCAGGATGAAGTGAAAGCATTGGAAGAAGCTTATGCTAAAACCGGTACGCCCGTTGTGTCCAATAATTTGGCGCATCGTTGGACACCCGATGTACCGATGGTCATACCGGAAATTAACCCGGGGCATATAAAAGTGATCGATGCACAGAGGAAGCGCCTGGGGACTTCCACCGGATTTATCGCAGTAAAACCGAATTGTTCGATTCAGAGCTATGTGCCGGCGCTTCACGCACTTTTGGATTATAAACCTTCTGAAGTAATAGTGTCGACTTATCAGGCGATTTCCGGAGCAGGGAAAAACTTTAACGATTGGCCAGAAATATTGGATAATGTCGTCCCGTATATCAGGGGCGAGGAAGAAAAGAGCGAGCAGGAACCGCTGCGGATATGGGGTAGGGTCGAGGATGGAGAAATCGTAAAGGCGAGCGAACCTATCATTACTGCACAGTGTATCCGTGTTCCGGTTACGGATGGACATTTGGCTAAAGTATTTGTATCGTTTAAAGATACCCCTTCAAAAGAAGAAATTCTTACCCGTTGGTCTCAGTACAAAGGGCGGCCGCAGGAGCTTGAGTTGCCGAGCGCACCTAAACAATTCATCACGTATTTTGAAGAAGAAGATCGGCCACAAACGAGACTGGATCGTGACATTGAACAAGGTATGGGAGTTTCGGTTGGCAGATTGCGCGAGGATTCCATTTACGATTTTAAATTTGTGGGGCTCTCTCATAATACCTTGCGCGGAGCAGCAGGCGGAGCCGTGTTGATCGCTGAACTGCTCAAGGAAGAGGGATATATCCAAGCGAAGTAGGGCCATAAGGAATCTCTTTGTTTTGTATTTTGATTTTAATTACGAGTTTTTGTAATCGTTGACTCTATTGTTACTACCCCTTTAGCCCTTGATATAACTGTAGTTGCATTCTTACCGATATAATGGGGAGATTTAATAGATGATGCCTTGTACATTGTTCAGCAAAAGGGCGCGATTGTTGAAAAACAAAAGCTAAATTCTTCGCTATAAATAACGAGGAATTTAGCTTTTTAACTTTCAAAATCCTAACCGTTACCCCTTTGGTAAATGCGGTGGCACTAAGTGGTAATTCTTGTGGCAATCACCGGTAAAAAAAATGACAGAAGTGGTACATTCCTTTGGCCGTAATCACTGGGAAAAATAGAAAGAAAAGAATTTGGGTTGGATTAATTATTTTGCTTTTAACGCCATTAGTCTTTTTTTTTACAGGTATTAGTGTAAGCCCTTTTGACCTCGGTGGATTTGGTACTGGAATGTTAATGGTATCATATAGTTTTTTATTTGCTATTAACCGAATTGTTATCATCATTATTGGTGTAATTACTAAATAGCTATTTAGGTGAATATCATAGACCATTTTTCTTCAACCAATGAGGTAATGTTCAACAAAATGGACTTAAAATGATCAAACTTTTTTATAAAAATTCCATCTATATTTAAATCTGTAGAATCCATTTTGATTGATCTTTTTTCAAAATGGATTCTTTAAATTTTCCGTAAAATGAAGGTTTATGCGTGATTTTTGATCAAACTTTGTTTCAAAGCTACAGCCAATATGTCCAAAACTACTTTCTATAGAAAAGTAAAAGAATTAAAGGAAATTTAATTTGTAGATTTGATGTAAATTTCGAAATAAAATAGAAGAGGCTGAAAAATGACAAAAGTAATCAATCCACAAGATTATTCTTATTCGTTTAGATTGGGGATTTATGATTGTTTTAAAGTTCTAACTGGAAGATGTTCTTTAGAGCTTTCAGAAGAAGAATATAAATATTTTAAACCCTTTACCTCAACTTATAAAGATGGAAGTATTGACTATTGCAGAGAGTTTGCTCGGTATTTAATTAAAAATGATCTTTTTAAACAAGATACCGGAATAACTATGTTTCAAAATTAATGTGGTCATGTTTCATTTTCTGATGGTCAACATAGAACGTGTATTGCTAAAAAAATAGAAATTAATAATTTAACAGTTTCTAGATTTGAAAATAACCAAGGAATTTGCTGTAGAGTTTGTCTTTTTATATATTCCTGAATCCCTATATCCGAGTGATTATACGCAAGTATTATTAATTAGATTTTCACAATTACGAAATAAATTCATCTGCAAAACTACCAAAAAAAGTAGATGTATATCTTTTAAATAGAAAACATTAATATGGAACTTGCGCCTATAGATTATTATATTAATGCATATGGTAATTGGAAAACACTTTGAACAAACAAAGAGAGGAGAAATTTATGTTGAAATTTTGAGAGGGATTTGTTGCTCGAAAATAAAAAAAGAGCGATTCTTAAAAAAAATCAGATATTTGGGCAAGTAGTGAACCTTCCCCAAATATCTGCGTCCTTGTTTTATTTAGTTTCATTTGGTTTGAATGAACTAACGTTAAAATAATAAGACATAATAAATGATCAAACTTTTTTATATTAATATTTACATTAAACACATGTAAACGATGTGAGAACCATTGATATTCCAATAGTTCTCACATCGAAGTTAAGATAAATGCGGTTTCCTGACGCTACCCCTTGTTGGACAGATACTCTTGATAACGACGAATAGAAAATGGATCTGAAAGCCTGAAATAAGAGAGTACACTATTAATAGATTCAGCGTTTGATAGACGGTCTAAGATGCAACTGTTTCTCAAATGCTTTGCTGAAATCTTTCTCAACTTGGCCAACTTTACCTCGTCTTTTATCATTTCCTGAATCCCCCGAATTGATAAGGGTTGCGGTATACCAGTATCATAATTAAAACGGAACCTGAATGTTAGGTTATAAAATGCTACAAAAAGTGGATCATTTGACCAGTAACGAGGTCTAATTTCCATATCAATAGAATTCCAATACTCTCGTATATACTGTAGGTGTTCATTATGAAGAGTGATTATCAAGGGAGATCCATTTGAATTTATTTGAATCGTATTCTGAAATAAATTTACTGCATTCATCCTGATGGAAGAAGTATCCTTTGGTGTTAATCCGTAATATCGCGCAAGGCAAACAATGGATAGGTTTCGTTTGATTAAATGATTTCTAGCTTCTGACTTGCTCGGCTTACTCATAGAATCAAGGAGTCTGCCCATTTCGTTATCAGAAATAAAGTCACTTTCATGTAAGGATCTCAACGGAAGTTCTTTTGGTTTATCCATGAGTACAGTTGAATAGATATTGAAGTACTTTAAAAAGCTATTTAGAACCGATAGGAGCCTTCTGAAAGTAGCATCTGAATAGCTTTTATCGGATAAATAGGTAACATAAGCTTCTACATCTCGATCATTAAAGGTTTTTAGTGTTTCTAACTCACTCGATCCTTTATAATCCTTCATCCATACAAGGAATTTATGCAGATCAGAGGAATATTGCTTCCGAGTAGACTCTTTAATCCCTTTCGAGATTAGAGTGTCAATATAATCTCGAAAGTAATTTGGCTGCTGGTGTGACATAGAACCCCCCTTAAATAACAGAGACCGTTCCTTTACGAATGGAATGGCAACAAGCCAAATTAAAAAAGTCGGTTCCTTAACGTAAAGGAATTCGACTTTTTTAGTTTGCAAATTTCTTAGCGTATAATATCTGCGTTTTGTCGGCAGGACCCCTTACTACGCAAGGAATGCTGCAAAACTACTAATATGTGGTATATCTGTTGTTTCTGTAATTGTTAATCTAATCTTAGAAGTCTGTACTGTTTCGAACCTTTCAATTCTTTTGTGCCCGATGGATTGACCTTGGCAAATTGTTTGCCATCCCTTCTCAGTAAGACAGTCAATTTGATATTCACGTATGCGTTCTCCTAAAGCAATATTCTCCATAACAACGAGCTGGTTCACCATCGTGGGGGATTTAAGATCAAGGAATACCTCTTCACCTACTCCACTAGTCTCGCCTAGAATATTACTGAAAGACTTCTTAATTTCCTTACCAAACTCTGTAAACTGCAAAACATCTGCATCAGGCACTAATCCAAGATTATTAATGACCATTCCAACTAGAAAATTACTGTTACGACCTACAGTGCTATAGTAACATTCTACCAATTCTTTGACAGGCAATAGCAAATGATCTTCTCCATCGTACCAGAACCATTGATTTCGCCGGTTTGGCATGTCCGCTTCTGCTGGTGCCCATAGCTTACCGTCAGCTAATCCGCTGCCAATGCGTGGGCATTCTCCCTGCAATCCGTTGTCGGTTGTATATTCAGTCGTGCTCCAGCATGGGTACTTAGCAAATCCTTCCTCGTTTCCGACCCATCTTATGAGTGATGGAATGTCCTTGGGGCCTTGAAAACAAACCGCATTCTCCTGCAACCTCATCAGTACTGATTTTACATCAGGCCCTCCTTGTTCCGGCGGCAGTGTCCCTCCATCGAACCAGATTTCAAATAGTTTTCCGTAATTTGACCATAACTCAGTCACTTGCTGGATAACCATATCATTATATTGTTTTTGTACATCAGGATCTCCAGATTTCACCAATCCAGGATTATCTACTTTATAATACGCATTGGCCGAAGTGCTATAATATAAGCCAGGTTTAATGTCATATTTCTCGCAGGATTTAATAAAATCCCGGACTATATCACCATTTCCATCGTGCAATGGTGAACTTTTTACACTGTAATCATGTGCCTCAGTTGGCCATAAACTGAATCCGCTACAATGTTTGGCTACAAGCACTGCGTATTTTGCACCTGCCGCTTTGGCGGTTTGAATCCATTGGTCGGTATCGAGTTTAGCAGGGTTAAAAATAGCCGGATCTGGCTGGTATCCCCAATGTTCTCTCCAGTTCGAATAGCTAGGCTCGAAAGCCTGAATATCGTAATGAATAATAACTCCTAGTTCAGCATCAGCCCACTCCAGCTGTTCTATAGATGGAAGAATTGCATGATTATTTGTCAAAACTTCAACAACTCCTATTACTATTTTAATTGATCATAAACTTCCACAATTTATTACGTTATACGGTACGGGAAAGGTTAAATGTATAAACATCCAACCTTTCATTCAATCCACTGTTCTTCGATTAAATTGTATTCGATAAACTATAATACTTCCTCTGATTCCCAAGTACTACACATTACAAATTTATATTGGTTTGGCCTGTTAATTTACTCCTGTTGAGCCTTTGCATCTTGTATGGCTACTTCAGCTGCTTCACTTGTTACCCGCAAAAACTCTTTAATATCCAAACCAGATTCAAGAAATTCCTTCATATCTAAATTAACGTACTGGTCCCAATAACTTTTCTTATCAGAAGGCTTCGCCGGTGTATTATGTAAAAATGCAGCGGTATTTTTTCCTTGTAAAATCTCTTTGTTTACTCCGTACTGCTCTGTTACCTCAGGAATATTCAATACGGAAGGGGTTCCTACACTTGCAAGTTTTATTTGATATTCTTTTGTTACCCCTGCTAAGATAAATTGCAGTGCTGCTTCTTTTTGTTCGCTATAGTTATTTATAACCCAAGGATGTATTCCTTGTGGAGTTGGCCCTACATTCGGAAGATCAGACCATGTTGGAAGAGGAACAACATCGATATTTTCAATATATTTAATGGCCTCCTCAGTAGAATCACCAATATTCAGCCCAGCGAAACCGTGCCAATTAATCATCATAGCTGTATTCTTATTTATAAAACTACAAGATTCATCTTGTATCCCTGGTATATTATAATAAGTACCCATTAAATCCATATATTTTGTGAATTTAGGATCACTTAATAATAAAACTTCACCAGTGTCTGGGTCAGTCATATTCGCAGAAAGTTGCCATAATGGAACCATTGCCAAACTACCTTCATTAAAGTCTAGTCCACAATAAGTGGCTTCACCACGTTTACCTGTCATTTTCTTTGCAAGTTCCAATACTTCATCCCAGCTCATACTTTCATCGGGATTGGGATAGGGGACACCGAATAGGTCGAAAATATCCTTATTATAATACAGTCCAAATTGGGCCACTTCCTGTGGTAGACCAACAAGCCGGCTGCTTTTATCACGTGAACGAATTTCATCGAGCAATACCGGTTCAATTTGGTCTAGATCTACATTAAATGCTTCTATCATTTCCTCTAATGGATAAACCATATCCAATTCTTCCAATGGTTGCTGTCCGGTAAATGCCAACAAGACATCTGGAATAATTTGCTTTCCATAGTTTTCCTGTAATTGCGTAGATGTCCCGTCCCAATCAATATGCTCCATAGTCAAATTAGGATAGTTTTCTTCCACATAATTCCCAATGCGCTCCATAAACCCCTCTTCCCCCCATGGGGTTGCTACTTTCAATGTAACCTTATTATCAGAAAACGTCTTTTTGGGAGTTTCCGTCTCTAGATTGGCATTATTTTGTGGTGTATCATTACTAGTAGGTTCATTTGAACAAGTGGATGGGCTACACTAAGTTAGACAATAAAATTAAGGTCTTGTAGAATACAACTAACAGAAATAAGGAGAATCTACAATGACCCAAAAAAGAGCCAGAAGAACGTTCACAAAAGAATTTAAAGGCCAGATGGTACAACTTTTTGAAAATGGAAAACCAAGAGCTGACATCATCCGTGAATATGATTTGACTGCTTCAGCATTCGACAAATGGGTGAAACAAACTCAGTCTTCGGGATCCTTCAGTGAGAAAGACAACCGAACTCCTGAAGAGGCGGAGTTAATCAAGTTACGTAAGGAAAATCAACGCCTGATGATGGAGAATGATATTTTAAAGCAAGCCGCGCTGATTATGGGACGAAAGTAGATGTGATTCGTAGTAACCGACACAAATACTCGGTATCAGCAATGTGTGACGTCCTTACCATTCCAAGAAGTACTTTTTACTATGAACCTATTGAGAAACCACCCGAAGACGAACTCGTCGAACAAATTCGATCTATTTTCATCTCGAGTCGAAGCAATTATGGGACCCGTAAAATCAAAGTGGAACTCGAAAAGTTAGGTTTCGTTGTTTCCAGAAGACGTATTGGCCGAACTATGCGAGAGCAAGGTCTTGTATCGAACTATACTGTAGCTCAATTCAAGCCATTCAAAGAAAAGTGTAACGAAGAGCCTGTGAAAAATGTATTGAATAGAAAATTTAATGATCAAGAAGAATTGGCCGTTGTCGTTAGCGATCTAACCTACGTACGTGTGAACGGAAAGTGGAATTACGTATGTTTATTTGTCGATCTTTTTAACCGAGAAATCATTGGACATAGTGCGGGTCCCAATAAAACTGCTGAATTGGTTTACAAAGCGTTATCAAGCATTGATAGACGGCTAGATGACATTCAAATATTCCACACTGATCGCGGGAATGAATTTAAAAACAAATTAATAGATAGAGCCCTAAAAACCTTTGGAATCGAACGATCTTTAAGCATGAAAGGCTGCCCCTACGATAACGCAGTGGCAGAAGCAATGTTCAAAGTGTTCAAGACGGAATTTGCGAATGGTGCACACTTTGAAAGCCTTGACCAGCTCCTACTTGAACTTAGAGATTACGTGAATTGGTTCAACAAGTTTAGAATACACGGCACACTCGATTACAAAAGTCCAGTAGAATACAGATTACAGACCTTTAATTTTTGTTCAGTTTACTGTTGACAATCCACAAGCGATAAGCAAAAGGGAGATTAAGGTAAACATAGCAACAAAAACAGCTACTCTATTCTTAGTAATCATGAATACATCCTCCTTATGTTTCTTTAGAACTGCTAATAACCATTCATGTTGTAAGCGGGGTCATTTTGTGTAAGTATTAAAACAAGGTAACCTCCCTTTTACCTTTTTGTATAAACTTATTATAAGGCAGTTTTACTATTTTTGATTTATACAATTCTAATGAATTGAAGTCTAATACTTCCTTTTTCTGGTACTTGCTCTATAGTAAAGCACATCTTACAAAATATAATAAAACCTTTGTCTAATAGCGGTAAAATACCTTGAGTTTTTTTAGAATTACTTTATCTGGAGGATGCTATGGTGCCATTTTATGATCAACAACATCTGCTGAAACAATATTTGTCCAACCTGCAAACCAACATATTGATTACGGACATCAACAAAGTTCCAAGGAATTGGGGAAACACAAATTTCGTGCCTGAATGTAACAAGTTTTACTTTATTATGGAAGGGGAAGGTTGGTTGAGCATTGACGGTTCATGTTTTTATCCGAAACCCGGCGAACTTTATTTGATTCCTGCGGGGGTAACACAATCTCACGCTACAATCAGCAATTGCACATTATTAAAGTATTGGTGCCATTTCAATGCAATGATCGGCGAAATCAATTTGTTCGAAATGCTTAAGACCCCTTTTGTCATCCAGGTGAAGGATAAGGACACCGTAAACAAACTATTTCAAGACCTGGTAAATTACCACCAAAGCGATGATTTGATTGCATCTATTAAAGCGAAAGCCGTTTTACTAGAACTTGTATACTACTATTTATCCCATTCTGGTATTGAACAAGTCAATTTGAAAAGTTCGCTATCCCACGAAAAGGTAGAAACTGTTGTGAAATATATGGAGAGGAATCTATCGAATGATATTACGGTGGAAGATTTAGCAAAGGTCGTTCACCTTCATCCAAACTATTTCCACTCAAATATTTAAAAACTTAATTGGATTTTCCCCGATGCAATACGTAAATCGGATGAGAATAGACAAGGCGAAAATGCTACTGACTTCGACAGGGATGTCTGTGACGAAGATCTCCTCTGAAGTCGGTATTGAATCTCATTATTTCAGCCGGCTGTTTAAACAGCAGGAAGGATTTTCCCCTTCTGAATTTAGGAAACGAAAATTGTAATAAAAATACGGAGGATGGCACAGTTTTATGCAAATGGAACTGGAAAATCTGATAAAAGGCAAGCAGTACATAAGGGATACATTGAAAAGGATGTGGCGTCCAAAAGCGGACTCCCTGATTATTTAGATCTATTTGATTTGAACTGGGATAAAAAGAAAATCGCTGATAATGATGACCTAATCAAGTATTTAATTAAATACAAACCTGAGCGTCTCTTTGCACCAAATGAGCGTGTTGAATATAGCAATACTGGCTATATTTTACTCGCACTCATTGTCGAGCGTGTAACTGACATGGATTTTGCCGATTTTTTACAAGAGAATATTTTTAAACCACTTAAAATGACTCGTACTCAAGCTATTGGCATTAGAAAAGAAAATATCGAAATTGCCGATTATGCATACGGTTATGTCTACGATGTATATGCAGGAGAGTATGTTTTGGCAGATGATTTTGAGGAGACAAAAATGGTTACCTATTTAGATGGAATGCTTGGTGACGGTGGTATTCAATCAACTGTTAGGGATCTCTATCTTTATGACCGTGCTCTAAGCACAGGTAATTTAATCAATGATGAATTACAAAAAGAAGCTTATAAACCAGCAGTGACAGAAACCGAAACACCATTTAAATATGGTTTTGGTTGGATCTTGGAGGATGATGAGCAAAAAGGTCAAATCATTTGGCATAGTGGTGGTTGGCCGGGTTATCGGACAAGCCTTAGACGTTTCATCGATCATGATATTGTCGTTATCGAATTAAAAAATAAAGAACAAGATGTCGATTTTGAACAACATGTCTTACATGCAATTTGGCAAGCTGCTTTCGATGAGCCTTATGAACTTGCTGAGGAAAAACCTCCTTTAGAACGCGCCCGAGTTATTCCAGTAGATGTTTTAAAGCGTGTTGTCGGTGATTATGCACTAACAGAACATCCTGATTTAATCATTCATGTTTCATTAGTAAACAACAGACTTTTTATCGAGATGCCCGGTTCAATGAAACTCGAATTACACGCTAAAACAGAGAAAAAATTCTTCTTAAGAGGATTATCAATAGATGTTGATTTTACAACAGAAGATGGTAAGGAGTTAGTAAAGATTATTGATGGTACCGATGTACAAACAGCAGAGCGTCAATAATTAACAGAGAATAAAAGGGGTTTTAAACATGCAGATTACAACGGAACGACTACTTATTCGGCAGTTCAAGCAAGGCGATTTTCCCTTCGTTTATGCGTATGTCTCAGATGAGGAGACGATGCACTATTTACCAGAAGATACCTTCACTGAGAACGATACAAAAAAGTTTATTGAAAAACATAGTCGTGACAATCCCGAAGCTTTTTCTGTCGTTCTCCTAGAAACAAATGAAGTCATCGGTCATATGATCTTCGAGAAATACTTTGGCAACCATACGTATGAGATTGGCTGGGTTTTCAACAAAATGTTTCATAGCAATGGTTATGCCACAGAAGCTGCGGGAGCAATTATCGCTTATGCATTTGAAACATTAAACTTACACCGTGTTGTTGCTACCTGTCAGCCTGAAAACACAGCCTCTTATCGTGTCATGGAGAAAATTGGTATGCGCCGTGAAGGGTTCTTTAAACAATGTATTCCCTATAAAAATACGTGGTGGGATGAATACAGCTATGCGATTTTACAACCTGAATATAATGACACAAAAGTAAAAAAAAATGGTTGATGCGCGCGTGGGAGTCATCTATCTAAATGGGGAGCTATTGTATGAAGCATCGAACTTCCATTTATAGAAGTTAAAGTGACCAAATAGAAAAGAGTTCAGCAAAACCTTTAATGGTATGCGGTTTAATACTAACCATTTCTAACTCTACTTCTAATCACGAAATATGAGTGAAAGCCAATTAATTTCTAAAATGGTAAGGGGTTATTTATTTATTTATTTGTAAAGAAAATCCTAATAATCGTTGTGAGATGTTTACTCGGTTAGATGTAGAAGGACAAGAATTTATTGATACAACACATTGTATTAAATATGATTTATTTAATTCACAATTTAGTTCACTAACTTACAACATTACTGTCACCCACAAGAGAATCTATGACAATATGGAGGATTAAAATGGATACAACAATTACATTACCTGATGATAGAAGACTTACCTTTTGTACATATGGAAAAGTTGAGGGATACCCTGTTTTTATCTTTCATGGTACACCAGGTTCACGTATTTGGGGCATGGAAGAAGATGAAGTAGTACAGCAATCCAATCTTTATTTAATAGCAACTGATCGTCCAGGATTTGGTGGTTCAACTTCACAAAAGAATCGCACACTATTAGATTTTGCAGAGGATATTCATATTTTAGCTAAGCAGTTAGGCTATCAGAAATATGCTGTGTTGGGCGTGTCAGGTGGAGGTTCGTATGCAGCTGCTTGTGCTGCCCGTTACCCTAATGAAGTGTCCTCACTGCATCTCATTAGTAGTGCAACACCATTTATTAATGGAAAGGCTCCGAAAGAAATGAGTACGCAAAATAAATTGGCGTTCTTTATGGCACGGAAATTACCATTCATTCTACGTGTGAGTTATCAAGCGCAAAAAAAGACATTGGTTACAAATCGCACTAAATTTTATGATCAACTTAAAAAGAACAGTAAATACTTGAATGAATGGGATCGTCAATACTTACAAACACAAGAACAATTTGAAGGATTTGCTAAACATTTAGAGGAAGCATTAAAACAAAATGTTGAAGAGTGTATTAACGAGCCTAAGCTATTAACTAAAACTTGGGGATTTAACCTTGCAACTATTCAAGCTCCTACTTTTATTTGGCATGGCGCAGAGGATACAATGTCTCCAGCCTCAAGTATTCAAGATGTAGCAAGACAAATTCCTAATGCACAATTGCACATTGTACCGCAAGCAGGACACTTCCTAACTGAAGACACAAGCATTTGGCAGAACATCTTATCTGAAATAGTTGTACCAAACTAAAAATTGAAGGCGTGCGTTTACCGTCATTTTAAATTATAGACGAACGAGTTCATTCGTTCTTTTATGTTGAATAACATAGTCGTGGCAATCCCAAAGCTGCGGGTGCAATGTGTTGTTGCTACCTGTCAGCCTGAAAACACAGCCTCTTATCGTGTCATGGAGGAGATCGGTATGCGCCGTGAGAGATTCTTTAAACAATGAATTCCCCATAAAGAAACGTGGTGGGATGAATACAGCTATGCGATTTTACACCCCTAATATAATGACACAAAAGTAAAAAAAGATGATTGGATGCGCGTGCCGGTATAACTCGAAATAATAAACTGAATGGGGATTTGCATGAAAGGTATATATATATAAATCAATTTGGCGTTAGAAAACAGCGGTTATTCGCGGTTACAATCAAATAAAGATTTCCGCTTGTTAGGGGAAGGAGCTTGGCATAAGGCTTATTTGCTAAAATTAAAGGGGAATCATCGTCTTGTGATTCGCTTTCCGAAGATGCAGGCTTATGGAAAATCTCTCTCTTTCAATTGGCAGGAAATATTCTCTGAATACAGTGGAAACGGTCTTTATTATCAACAAGCAAACGCGGTGATGCCCGGGATTTGCCCCGAAGAATATGAATTTCATGTTGATCCTGAACTCACCTATACGATTGAAAGCTACATGGGGCAGCCCATTGACCTATCAGCGACGGATACTTCCGTGGGTAGAGAATACGGTGTTCAACTTGGTGATTTTTTTCGGAAAATGGATAATGTGAAGCCGGATCTGACTGGTTTTGGCCATTTAATATGGGAAGATGGTAAATTAAAGGGTGAGTATAACGTAGAACGGCAGAAATTCATGACTGATGAAAAAAATGAATTTCTATTGGAGTGGACGCAATTGCGAGATACTAATCTTTCTTTTGACCGATTTTTAATTCAAGAAAAATTGTTACAGTGTCTTGAAAATCGTTCGTTTTCCTTAGTGTCTTTGACAAATCAAGATACCTCACCGGAGAATCTAATTATTCATGATGGTCGTGTCCGAATGATTGACCCTCTTCCAGTTTTATACAGCGGGTTTGTTTTTGCCGGAAATCACGTAAATAACTATCAAACTCTTTTTCCGACCTATTACAAATCTCCGCGATACGTGAAACATCAATTTCATAAACATAAAGAAGTTCTACATGCACTGGCTGACGGATTTGAGGTAGGATATACAGACAGACTGGTCGAAAGAAAAAGATCCTTAAAAATTGAGCAGTTTTTGCAGTTGTTTTCCTTATGTCACACTAATTATAGGGTTTTACAAGAAGAGATTAACAAAGAAACTTATATGCGAATGGGAGATAAGAAAGCTATAGAATCACGTTTGCCTATTTATTTGCAAGAGCTTGAAACTTTTGAGTTAGAAAATTTATAGGTTGCATAAGAGGATGGAGAAACAGGTGTATAGTGGCTGTTATTCAATTATCGGGAGCGCTTGTAGGGGATGAACTTGATGAACCTGAATGGGACCAAACTGGTATAAAAAGAGAAGAATATGAAGGGTTTGTAAGCTTTCTTAAAGAATTGTATCTGTATTTAAATTTAAAATCGGTGGTATTGCAATCGAAAAAGATGTTCTTGAATTATTTGAGTTTGACGAATCATTCCCTAACGAATGTTATCGTTACGAAAATCTGTATCTTGAGAATTTGCTTAAACAACCATCGCGTTTCATACATAATTTGCAGGGGAAAATACAAGAAATTAAGCCATATTCCTTACAATCATACGAGGCTTGACTGTGAGGGGGTTTTTATTGAAACCGATAGCTGCACAAAAGAAGTCCGATTTCTCATCATTAAAATTGAGAAATTGGGCTTTATCATATTTAATTATAGTGCAAAATAACACTTGAAATCGATGCAAAGTAACTCCTAAAGTGACAGGTAGAAAAATAGTTTAGTTACTACGTGTCCATAAATGGATGAGTTTCTGTACAACAATATTTTAAAAATTCAAATGTAAATAATTTTAAAGCATGCATAGTATCGTATAGAGCGTTCAGTAAGTCCAGTTATTTTATAAACTTCCCCAGTTGTAAGCAGCGTAATTCACCTCCACATTACAAGGTTAAGGTATTACGCAACGTTAATGTCAAATAAAAAATGGGCTTTTACTTTAGTGTACAATAAGAAAGCCGATACTTCCTTAACGTAGGAAACATCGGCTTTCTTTATGTCGATTTTTGCTTAGCGTATGTTTTGCGCTTTTTGTTGGTAGGACCCCTATAAGGAAAGAAATATGACTGTAAATCAAATTTGTGAAATTACCAATGTCTCAAGAGCCTCATTATATAGAAAGCTATCAGAAGGAAACAAAAGACCTTCTTTATCCCATTAATGTAAAGTTTATGGAATAAAACATCCATCATGAAAGTAAAAATTTTTGGGTAAAACCACCCTTTATGACGTGGAAAGGATATGTTCAAAATGGAAATTAAGAATTTAGTTGGAGTTAAGACAAGACAGGAATTGAGAAATTGGCTTGAGGGACATTCAAATACAGAAAGATTTTGTTGGGTAATAGTAAGTATGTCTAAGCAATCAGAGGTCATACAGTATTTAGATGCAGTTGAAGAAGCATTATGTTTTGGTTGGATTGATGGTATAAAGAAGAAAATATCGGATACTGAACTAGCGCAAAGACTTTCCCCAAGGAATAAAACAAGCAACTGGACTGAATTAAATAAAGAAAGGGTAAGAAGATTAGATAAATTAGGTTTGATGAAAGAGGAAGGATTGAAAATACTTCCTGACATGCGACCTGAATCCTTTACTATAGATAAAGATATTGAAACTTGTCTGAAAGAAGATGAACAATTATATCGGAACTTCATTCATTTTCCTGAACTATACAGAAGGATTAGAATTGATACAATACAAAGTTATAGAAACGAGCCTGATACTTTTAATAAAAGGCTAGATAAGTTTATTGAAAATACAAGAGAAAATAAAATGTATGGTCAGTGGAATGATAATGGTCGCCTAATCAATTATTGAGGATAGCAGTGAAAATTGAATTGAAAATGTTCATCATGTACACTCCCTTGTACAACTATTAACATTTTATTTGTAAAGTTCCACTGCTCCCTCCAAAAAGTTTACATATTTTGCAATAAAACCTTTTGGCTTTATAATCTTAACTTTATTACCAAATCCGGCTAAAAATTGATAGGCATATTGATTCTCAGGCAATTCAATTGTTGCAAGGTAACTTCTTGCAGTTTCTTTTATAACGGCATTTTTTCCGTATCTTTCGATAAATTGATCTCTTACAGCAACATCTATCGATAGCTGTACATTAACCAATTTTTTTTGTTCATTGTGTTGTTTTTCATGTTTAAATTCCCGTTCAGTCCTTGGAACAAAAAAACCGTCTTTTTGGATATTTAATATCCTCGTCAACTTAAATGTTCGATAGTCTTTCCGTTCTAAACTATAACCAAATAGATACCAACGCATCTCCCTAAAATGTACCTTATAGGGTTCTACGAGTCTGTACGTTTTGTTTCCTATTTGATCCACATATTCAAATTTTAATAACCAATTATTCTCAATTGCTTGCCTGATAAATAAAATTTCTTCGTTGATTTGGCTTCTTCCCGGCCAATCATAGAAAGTTAAATCAAGTGTTGGAGAAATATCTGCGCTGGTCATTCCTTTGATTTTTTGAATAGTCGTTTGAATCTCTTGGTTGGTAATCAGTCCCTCAAAGCCACCTAAAGCTACAAGAATATTTTCAATATCCTTGTGATTTAGTAATCGTTTATCGAATTTATACTCTTCCATTAGCGCATATCCCCCTTCAGCACCATATTCCGCATAAATAGGGATATTTGCATAACTTAATGTTTCCATATCACGTTGAATCGTTCGTTTCGTTACATGAAAAAGTCGGCTAAATTCTGATGCCGAAACAACTTCTTTTTGTAACAAAATCATCACTATCGAGATAAGTCGCTCAATTTTTTTCATATTTCCCTCCAATATACGACATACAGTTGTCGCCTATGTCCTATTATACTTCAAATATGAAAAGGAGGAATTAAGTTATGAAAGCAATATCTTATCTACAATTTGGTGGAAGAGCAGAAGAAGCATTAGCCTTTTATGAAAAGGCATTACAAGCAGCAAATGTAAAAATGGTGAGATTTGGTGCTTTTGGTCAAGATCCAAATGCCCCATTAACGGTAGAAGAACAAAACATGATTATGGAATCTCGTATTGAGTTTTCAGGGAATATTTTAATGATCTCTGACGTTCCGCCTTTTATGCAAGCTGCGGCTGGCGAAATCACAACAGGTAATACCGTCTTAATCAGTATTATTGATGCTGATCCAGAAATGAATAAACAATGTTTCGAAAAGCTTTCGGAAGGTGGTACTGTGATAATGCCGATATCTTCTACGCCATGGTCAGCAAGTTTTGGAATGTTAATCGACAAATTTGGTGTAATGTGGAAATTCAATAGTGATGCGAGTAAATTTCTAGATGGTTTTGTAGATTAATCTTGTATTATTAGGGGTTTCTTCAACATTTTGAAGGAACACCCGGACTAAAACAAAATAGACATATCAGACTCTGGGATTCCTATATGATTGAGGAATTTCAGGGCTTGTTTTATTTCTGCTGAGAAATTGGGCTTTTTAATATATGGAAATTTCCTTAACGTTGTAAATCCGCATTTTCCTGACGCTACCCCTAAAAGAGCTACTACCGGGCAGGATTGTTCAATAAGAAATGTATAGGATTTACGAAACGTTTTTTCAAATAATTCGTAAAACTATTAAAGTCTAATAAAGTGGGGTGTTATTTTGGAAACCAATATTCAAGCGTCTCAAAACGAAGAAATTGTAACCAAAACAGAAGTAAGTTTGAGAAAACTATTAAATGTAATAGGTATATTCATTTTTGGGGGATCAGCATTAACAATGGTAACCAATCCAATTCCTTCGAATGAAATCAAAAATTTTTTACTATTTATTTTTGGAAGTACTATTATCTATTACTTTTTAGTGAATGTGTATTTCATAGAACATATAGGGAGAAAGATATTTTTTACAACTCTTATCCTTTTATGTTGTTTTAGTTTATATATGGTTTTTTATCTTTTAACTAATTCAATACCTCACTAAAATTAAATTGAATTTACATTGTTGTTCAAGTACGGGTGCCGGTTTAATTCAACAAGCAGCTAAAAGGATCTTCCAGTTGAAGATCCTTTTTCAATACCGATAAGAAGCTTTATGTTAACTAGTTTGTATAACGTATTCATGTGATGCTGGAAGATCTTGTTCAACTAAAGGGCCAGATTGTGGAGTAAA
The DNA here is from genome assembly GCF_038002605.1 of Bacillus sp. FSL K6-3431. Classification (NCBI taxonomy): domain Bacteria; kingdom Bacillati; phylum Bacillota; class Bacilli; order Caryophanales; family Bacillaceae; genus Bacillus; species Bacillus sp. FSL K6-3431. Next base: position 764,900 of record NZ_JBBOCT010000001.1, on the reverse strand, counting down.
GAAGGATATTCTTAACCTTCAATACCTGATTCACCTTTAAATAAAAAACCTTTTTTACTAATGAATTAATGGCTAAACTCTTCATCTTCAAAATCTCTTGAAAAATACAAGAAAATCCTAACCTATAGGTTAGGATTTATCAAATTTAGCAGGTAGGGGTACCGCCAACATTTCGGAAATTTTGTACGCTAAGAAAATTTTAGCCTAAAAAAGTCGAATTCCCATACGCTAAGGATCCGACTTTTTTAGATTGTCTTGTTTCACTAAATCACCCATAGTTGAAGAAGACATAAGACATTTACGGCCTAATGGGTAAATATCCCACAATGACACTTTTCCAATATTTTTAGTCGTTAAAAGCCCAGACTTTAAATTCTGCATTTTGTTCTTGTAGATGCCAACCTGACTTAAAATAGTATTCATTGAATTTTGATTCTATTGGACATAGCGCAAGGATTGGTAAGTCATTTATAGTTTTTAACATCTTTTTTAACAACCCTTGACCACGATAAACCTCATTTATAGCGAATTGATATAGCGAAATGCTATTGGATGTTTTTTTTCTGTAAAATCGAAAAGCTCCTACTACTTGACCCTCTACTATCGCCACAATCATTTGTCTTCTTCTTATTGCTGCTTTAATTCCGAGGGGACATAAAAACTCTTCAGAATAAACCGCACTATTATTACGATCTAAATTTTTTTTGAAGAAAGATACGATTTGAGGTGCATGGATTATATCGGCTAATGCTATCTGCATCCTTCTCACCCCCCGTCAAAACTATCGTTTCTTAAGACATGAGAGATTTATATATTTCTCCTATAATCCCCTCCATTTGATGAACACCCAATTCTGCATTTGTCATGATGACCGCACCTTTCACTAAATTTGGGAAAGTCACCATCATACATTGAAAACCTACTCCCCAACCAAGTGATGTAATTTCAAGTTCTTTTTCCGAACCCTCTAGAAATACACCAAGCCCAGTCCACGATTTTCCTCCCTGTGGAGTGATCATTTCTTTTGCTTTACTTGCAGAAATTCCGATCTTACTTTCTCCTTTTAGTGCATTTATTAATTCAAGGACCAACTGTGCTAGATCTAAAGAAGTTGTCCATAGTCCTGAAGCAGCTTGGTAAGGATATATAGGATATTTTCCTTCTACTAATTCGCCGTTTTTGTTATGACCACAGGAAAATCCTTCTCTGTTCGTTTCTAATATTGACATGTCTAATGTGCTGTTTTCCATTGCTAATGGTTTAAATATTAGTTCGTTAACAACTTGCTGAAATGGTTTTTCAGTCACATCTTCTATTAGTTGCTGGATGATACAATAACCTGCATCTGAATAGTGAAATTCACTTTCAGGTTCATACTTCACTTCGATAGGATTTTTACAATAAGGAGTTTTCCCCTCTAATAGTTCAACCATCGAAGGAATCCCTATAATTGAATTAAGTTCAGTAAAACTATCTTCAGGGTCTATAATCCCAGATTGATGACTAAGCAAGTTTCGCAATGTAACTGTTTTATTTTTAGTTAAATCATTATTATCAGGTGCTTTCCACGATACAAGTCTATTGTTTACATCCTCATCTAAATCAAGAAGACCTTGTTCTGTTAACTTTATCACCAGCATTCCTGTAAGGAATTTACTAATTGAGCATGCACTAAAAATAGAATCTTTATTTACATTTTTATTACTTCCTGCCTCTAGAAAACCGTAATTTTCTGTAAAACTGATTTGATTATTATCAATTAATGTAACGCTTAAACCTAGCACATTATAATGCTTCATACGCTCTTGAATGTTTATATCTTTTAATTTCATATAATCCCCCTAATTTTGTAATATTAATAGAATTATAACACGAATATATGTTCTGTTGTATATATCTGGATAACTTATTTTTATGATTAATTAAACTGAATCGTTAGCTTTACAATTTCTTTTCTACATTAACATATACTCCCAAATTTTCATCCGTAAAAAGTACCGAAAACGGACGTTTACGGTACTACTAATCACTTTATCAGAAAACAACCTATTTTAGATGATTGATAGAACCAAAACTCATTACCAAAAGCAGATACTCCTGAAGAATCTAGAAATTTCAGTCTATCTCTTTATAATATGCTTCTAAGAATTAAACTCACCGATTTATTAATGGAGGTGGCTGAATGGACTGGATTTGAAGAGTCATTTGTTCACGCTTCTTCTAATCAGCGACCTAAAGGTGAGGAAAGATCTATTGTAATGGCTGCATTAATGGCGATGGGTACAAATATTGGATTAACTAAAATGGCAGAAGCAACTCCTGAACATATTAATTTTCTAGGAGAATATAAATTTGATTCAAATAGATTACCAGCTAATTCACTAAGAACCTTAAATAAAAACTAACCAATCACATAAGCCAATCCCTTAACGTACAGGAATTTGGCTTTTTACGTGTCAAATTTTTCTTAGCGTACAAAATTTCCGAAATGTTGGCTATCCCCCAATTAAAGGGCCAGATTAAAGTTTCATAAGATTACTTTTTCTAGTTGAAATTTATTCGCTATATTTAAAGAGTATGTTTCGACTAATATACTGTCACTTTTGGCTCTACCTTGGATTCTGCATGGATTTGACTTATAAATTTCAAAGTGATATCCTCTATACATACTAACGGTATGTATAGAGGAGGACGCATGGCTAGAAATAAATATCCTGAAAAAACGGTTAAACAAATCCTTTCGATTTCGTATCGACTGTTTTTAGAAAAGGGTTATGAACAAACAACGATACAGGACATTATTAATGAATTGGGCATGAGTAAAGGCGCTATCTATCATCACTTCAAGTCAAAGGAAGAAATCTTACATGCAATTGGTGATAAGGGTAATTATTCAGATACAATTGAGTTGTACAAGAATCTTAACCATTTAAATGCATTGCAAAAACTAAAGAAGATAATAAGTAATGAATTTGAAAATCTTGAAAAGCAACAGTTTAATAAAATGGCCATATCATTAACAGAAAATCCTAGATTCGTTAGTATCTTATTGAATGGTACTCTGAAATACGGAACGCCAATTTTTCAAGAGCTAATCGAAGAAGGTAGAAAGGATGGCTCAATTAATTTGGAGGATAGTAAAAGTGCCAGTGAGGTTATCTTGTTATTAAATAATGTTTGGCTAAGCCCAATGATAGATCAAGTAAGTGAAGAAGATTTAGAACGTAGAATTTTATATTTAAAAAATCTTACTGAACTTATGGGTATACCGTTTATGGATGAAGAAGTTTTAAATGCGATGAATAGTTATTTGAAAAGCATATTTAAATAATAAGCTGCCTTATAAAAGGCAGTATATTATTTAAATAATACATACCGTCGGTTGGTTTGTTTATATTTTTGTTAAAGAAAGGAATTTATATGAAAAAAAGTCTATTTAAAAAGGATTTTACATTACTAATTATTGGTCAGATTATATCTTTATTTGGAAATTCTATTCTACGTTTTTCTCTATCGTTGTATATTTTGGATGAGACAGGTTCAGCTGGAGCTTTTGGGGGTGTTCTTGCGGTATCAATGCTTCCTACAATTTTATTATCTCCCTTTGGTGGCGTGCTGGCAGATCGAGTGAATCGAAGGAATATCATGGTTGGTTTAGATGTGATTACTTCACTAGTGTGTTTATTATTTCTTACTCAAATAGGTAGCAATCAGATTGTTTTCTTAGTGGCAGGTGTGATGATTGTACTCTCCATTATTCAGTCTATGTATCAACCAGCTGTACAATCGAGCGTTCCTATATTAGTGGATAGCTATCATTTGCTGCAAGCGAATGGTATTGTTGTTCAAATGAACGCATTAGCTAATTTCTTAGGGCCTATTTTAGGCGGTATGTTGTACGGATTTTTGGATTTAAAAGTAATTGTTATAATTAGCGCGATTGCTTTCTTTATTTCCGCTGTCCTAGAAGGCTTTATTCGTATACCTTTTACTAAACAAGCTTCAAATGGAAAAATAATAAATACAGTGATCATGGATTTAAAGCAGGCAATAACATTTATCGGTAAAGATAATCCGGTTTTATTTAAGATTTTATTATTGGTTGCTGCTATTAATTTGTTTTTCTCATCGATGATAATGATTGGTTTGCCTTATTTAATAAAAGTAAAACTTGGTTTGAGTTCTCAACTATATGGTATTGCTGAGGGTTTCTTAGCTATCGGTTCGATTGGAGCAGGTCTTTTTATAGGATTAATGGCTAAAAAATTCAGCATTCATAACTCTTATATATTTATCTTATTAGGAGGAATTTTATTATTACCTATAGCACTTGTATCAGGTTTACAAATACAACCAATGATTGCCTATGTTGTCATTTGTGTAAGTACTTTTTTATGTATAGCATCAGTAGGGATATTCACAATTTTCGCACAAACATTTATTCAAACAGAGACACCCAATGCAATGCTAGGAAAGGTAAGTGCGGTTGTTTCAACAATAGTCATGTGTTCTTATCCAATTGGGCAATCTTTATATGGCGTGTTGTTTGATTTCCTATCAGGTCATGTATATATTATTGTTTTATTTGCAATTTTTGTAGAGGTCCTTTTAGGTTTTCTGACAAAACGTTATCTCTCTAAGTTACAAGGGGAATCTTTGCATTTAAAAAATGAATAATAAAAACATTGCAGATTGAGGGCATTGTTTGAAAAATATAACAATGCCCTCAATCTCATCTGGATGTACATTATTAAACCAAATCGGAACTTGGTAATCCCCTTTGTGCCATTTTCCAACTTTTTTAACAGCGCTCCGGGATTTGTAAGTACAGTAGGAAGCGGAAGAAAGTGTACTTCTTCATGTATTGGAAATTATTAGATCAAGATTAAAGAAAGCATCCACTATTTTCTGTTCATAATTTCCACCAGAAGGATAGCACTCAAAGTTAGGACATGCTCAGGTAGCTGATGCGATTCTTGACCGTATCGTTCACGACTCCTATAAGATTCTAGTAGATGGAGAAGTTTCGATGAGAGAACGGCATGGATTGGCGGAACCTAGATGATTCCAATAGAGGTTGAAAATCGTATAGCAAAGTATTTTTTCACAGGTATTTACCCGAGGAAGTGATGATAAAAGTAGAAGAAAGATTACTACCTTCCTGTATATGGAACGAGGAAGAGGATTTAGATCATAATGAACTCGTTCGTTGGGCCATTGAGATTATTAATAACCAATTAGAGGATAAGAGCTTTAAATAATATAAACAGCCATTGGAATGATACTGTTCCAATGGCTTCCTATCTCGCACTCACTGGCTTAAACGTCCGCAATATTCAATTTTGTCTTAAACAATTTTCGTCAGGTCTGGAGAATAGATATTATTGTTTTACGAAAGCGTGTTTTTTGTTAGAGACGACGATAACAATTGCTAGAACGGTTAGTATAAGAATAGTTAGTGGAAAAGAGATACTTCCAAATGAGTCTAGTAATATACCTCCTATAATACCTCCACCTGCAATAGCAGCATTCCAAACTGTGGTATTCATGGACATTGCGGTGTCTACATTTTTTTCTCCTACTGATTGAGCTAGCGCAGTTTGTAATAAAGTAGCAGCACCACCAAACGTTATTCCCCATAGGGCGATACCAATAAAAATGCTAATAGTATATCCACCTGAGAATTGGAATAACAAAGTAGACAATGAGAAACCAATTAGACTTAATAAGACAAGTAGTCGGAGTTTCTTATCAATTAAGACACCGGTAACCCATATACCAATTAGTGAAAGAGCACCGAAGATAAATAATGAGATCCCTACTTTCGTACCTAAGTTCATCTCTACAAGAAATGGTGCAATATATGTGTACAAAATGTTATGAGCTATCATCCATAGGATAACAACAGATAAAATGGGACGTACTCCAGGTATGGTGAACACTTTATATATACTAACCCGATTTCCACTTGAATTACCAGGGAAGTCAGGAACTTTTACTATAATCCAAATAATTAAGATAAAAGTTAATATCGACATTATTATAAAAACAGCTCTCCAACCTAAGGATTCTCCTAAAATAGTACCGATTGGTACTCCTAAACTCAGAGCAATAGGTGTTCCCACCATAGCTATTGCTGTAGCTCGACCTTTTAATTCTGGGGCAACCATCCTTCTTGCATATCCAGTTAGCATGCTCCAGACAATTCCAGCACCTACTCCTGCAAAAAATCGAGCAACTAAAGTTAAAGTGTAATTTGAAGAAAAAGCTGTAATCGTATTAAATATAAAAAACAATCCGATTGCAAAAAGCAGTAGTGGTTTTCTCTTCCAGCTTTGGGTTGCAAATGTGACCGGTATAGCGGCTACAAGTGATCCAATTGCATATAAGGTAACTAACTGCCCTGCAAGTGGAGTAGAAACATTTAAGCCGTTACTAATGTGAGGAAGTAAACCGGCTGGAACAGTTTCGGTCATTATACAGATAAAACCAGCCATTGAAAGTGCCAATAAGCTAATCAATGGCAATTTAGGGTTAGAAACTTGAGTGTGACTAATATCAGACATGCTAAGTTATCTCCTTTTTATTATTCTATTTTTTTATTTTTAAAGCTCCTTTCATACTTGTCAATCATTTATGGATCGATTAGTATATAAGTAAGTATTCAAGGAGGTGAATGTATGGCTCGAACAGGACGACCACGTGTATTTGACAAAGAATTAGCAATTTCAAAAGCGATGGTTTTATATTGGGAGCATGGTTTTGAGTCTACGTCTCTTGCACAGCTAAAAGAAGCGATGGGTATATCATCTGCAAGTTTTTATGCAGCGTTTGGTTCTAAAGAGAACCTGTTCAAAGAAGTTATTGATCGATATAACACTTCTTACGGTAAAGTGACTGATTGTTTATCTGACACGTCGATTAAATCTAAAGTAGCAATAGAAAAAACTTTAAGACAGACAGCCAAAATGCAGACAGATTCTAGCCATCCTACTGGTTGTATGTTGGTATTATCAGCAAATGTTTGTTCAGAAAAAAATAACCATGTACGTGATCTTGTCTTTAAAGAACGTTCTTTAGTTCGGTTGAATTTAGAAGAATGTATAATAAGAGGGCAAGAAAACGGCGATATAACTAGAGAGGTAAAAGCGGATGTTTTGTGCACGTTGATAGAAGCTTTTATGTATGGAATTTCTACACAAGCAAGAGACGGAATAAGTTATAAATCAATTGACCAAGCTATAACTCAAATTATCAAAACTTGTGATATTTAATTAAACGGTATACTAGTTTTTGCTAGGTATCTAGTCGATAATCCGGTAGCTATATTATTCTTATAAAGAAAGGAATTATATAGAAAAACGTAGCCCTCTTATTTTGATCAATCTTTTTTCAAAATAAAAGGGCTTATTCTATTACAAAATCAACGTTCGTGACACTTTCTTAATCAAACTTTGTTTTAAATCAACATATGCCTTATATAGAACTTATATAAAGAAGCACTACAAAAAAACTCGTCAAACATCAACGAGTTTTTTGTGCTTTTATTAACCAATTTTCGTCTACCAGGCCCTCTTTCACGTTGACTATTCATAATAGGGGCAATCCAGTTGATAGGCCCCCTTCAGTCTCTTCAGTCAATCGGCATTGGATATCCAGGGAACGGCTGAAAAAGCGAATGATACAAGCAAGTTATAGACTTAAGTTTCACTGGGGACTGTTGCTGTAAAGCGGCTGCGATTCTTTCTATTTCCGGAATACCGGACCACTTCTCGCGTCCTTCCGATCTATTTCCCATTTGTTGGGATTGGTTGTGTCCGGGATGCGGTTCTCCAGAATGGCCTGATAATGGTGAGTTGTTTCTTCCAAATGGGCGACGCGCTGCTTGGCTTCTTCGAGCTGAACAAGTGCCATTTCTTTATACTCCTTCATAAGTGCAAAGCGCTGCGGAACGGTCGAATCACCTTCGAGGCAGAGGCCGACGTATGTTTTGATGTTTTCAATCTGCATCCCGGTCTGCTTGAGGCATTTGATGCCATACAGCCAGTTGATCGATTCTTCGTCGAACAGCCGAATGTTGTTTTTATTGCGCTGTACGCTCGGCACCAGGCCTTTATCCGTGTAAAAGCGCACGGCGTGCTCGGTGAGTCCCGTCATCAGGGCAGCTTCTTTAACCGTATGCATGTGTAATCCTCCTTGGAAAAATTTGTTGAAAAAATGGCTTGACTTCGTGTAACACGAAGGTGATAGGTTTATTATAATGCAAATCGGCCGTTTGTTGTTTTAAATTTGAACAATGGGAGGAGGAATTACGATGCAAACTTAACTTTGAAATAACAGAGTAAAAATGCCGATCATCGGATCCGGTTTCTACCAAGTCGTCGATGCTGAAGAATGCGAAAATGCGGTATATGAAGCGTGTTGGCCGGTTACCTAAACTTGGATATTTTGTTTTTCAAGCAATTCATATCACCATATGTATTAATAAACGTTTAAGGAGTGATTTTTTTGTCTAACACTTGGAAAATATACATGTTAGCAATTATCAGTTTTATAGTGGGTACATCTGTGTATGTCGTGGCAGGGATTTCGGATAAAATTGCGGATTCACTAGATGTTTCTTTGACAGCAGCGGGTCAGCTCGTTACAGTTTTCTCACTCGCCTATGCGATTTGTACACCGATCATACTGGTTTTAACGGCAAAGTGGGGTAGAAGAAAGCTAATAATGTATTCATTAGGACTATTTGTAGTAGCAAATATACTGTCTTTTCTTTCCCAAAATTATGGAATACTGATTGTTGCCCGCATGATCATGGGTATTGGTGCTGGATTAGCTATTGTAACTGTACTGATAATTTCTACCAAAATTGCTCCGCCAGGTAAGCAAGCTAGTGCGATTGCAATAATAACTATGGGATTAACGAGTTCCTTAATCATTGGAGTACCTATTGGTAGGATAATGACAAATGCATTTGGATGGCAATCTGTATTTGGAGGAATTGCCCTTCTTGGATTAATTGCGATGGTTGTTATATACCTTACTATTCCGGATATAGAAGGTGATAAACCTGTATCCTTACATCAGCAGCTAGCTCTATTTAAAAAACGTAAAGTTATCCTTGGTTTATCAATCACCCTTTTCTGGCTTGGAGGATATTCGATTGCATATACCTATCTTTCTCCTTATCTGTTAAATGTATCAGGAATAAGTGACAAATTCCTTAGTACAACTTTACTTATTTTTGGAATTGCCAGTCTTATTGGTTCGAAGTTTGGCGGATTCAGTACGGATCGTTGGGGTATTCCATTTACACTTACTAGCACTATGACGCTGCATATAGTTATGCTTATTCTATTGTCACTCGTTACGAATTCAGTGGTCGGGGTTATGATCGTATTAATATTATGGTCGTTTTCAGCATGGGCCACTGCACCGACACAGCAATATCTCTTGGCGACAATTGAGCCTGAATCGTCAGCTATATTACTTGGACTTAATCAGTCCATAATGCAATTAGCGATGGCTGTAGGTGCAGGTATTGGCGGCATTGCTGTTGGAAGTGTGTCACTAGCTGCCGTTACTTGGTTCGGTGCATTGGGAGTTGCGATAGCCATAGCGATTACCCTTATCCTTTCGAGCTCATTGTCAAAAAAAGAGGCGCAGGATAATAGTTTAAAGAACGCCAATACCTAGGATGCTAATGGGCTGGCATCCGGATCGTGTTGTCGTACAGTACGGGCTGTATATCAATTGTGGCGCCATCTGTATGTCGTACAAACATTTTATAGCCTATCGGAATTTCTTGAGGCCCGAAAGAATAGTCGCTCCAATATGCCGCTAAACCATGGAGGAAGCGACCAATTTAATAACCTTCGCATTATCCACAAAGATGTACACCGATTGATTCGTGCGAAGGATAAAAAGATGATTGATGAACTTGTAAGTAGACTTCAACTTACTGGGACAATGATTGAAAAAGTTAACCGCTTTCGAAAAAAATGTAAGCTTTGAGTCTATCTAAGAACCTTAATCGTGAAGTAACGAGGAACTTATAATCAAGTGAATTTTGTTAGATGGAACGCGGAGTGCAGGGAAACTTGCACGCTCCGTGTGGAGCAGGGGAAAAGCTGGAGATAACATCAAAGGCTTACCTATTGCTGACTTTTGTGGAACAATATAAGTAGAAAATGATCAAACTTTTTTATAAAAATTGCATAGTATTTCACAAAGAATGAATCCGTTTTGATCAATCTTTTTTCAAAACGGATTATTTTCATTTAACGTAAAATGTGGGCTTACGAGATATTTTTAATCAAACTTTATTTTAAGGCTACACATGACCATTAAAGATCGTGGAAATAAGAAATGGGCGGGTTTGATGTTGCCTGAGCACGTGGCCATGTTGAAAGAAATGAATAACGACTATTATAAAACGGGTAAGCCTTCACTTGATGAATATCAGCTATATGAGATAGACGAAAAGATTCACACAGCGTTAGAATTTCATTTACCTATAAAATTTAAACTTTGGTTTGATGGCTTTTTCGAAGAGATAGAAGGTAGGATCGAAAGGCTTGATGAGATAAATAAATTAGTGTGGATCAGGGACAGGATGAATGATTTACACAAGATAAAATATGATAGTATAACTAATCTAGATTTTATAACGGATTAAAACCCCTTCTCGATTGAGAGGGGGATATTTCTCTTTAGCACTACTAATTCCCACTTAATTTTGTTCTTTATGAATTGTCGGTTTTCTTGTTATTGGATAGATATGCTTGATAACACCGAATAGAAAATGGATCTGAAAGTCTGAAATAAGAGATCACATCATTAATCGACTCAGCGTTTGATAGGTTATCTAAAATGCAACTGTTTCTCAAATGCTTTGCAGAAATCTTTCTCAACTTGGCCAACTTTACCTCGTCTTTTATCATTTCCTGAATGCCACGAATTGATAACGACTGCGGCATACCAGTATCATAATTAAAATGGAACCTAAATGTTAGGTTGAAAAATGCTACAAACAGTGGATCATTTGATCGGTAACGAGGTCTAATCTCCTTATCAATAGAGTTCCAATAATCGCGAATGTACTCTAGATGTTCGTCCTGAAGAGTGATTATCAAGGGAGATCCATTTGAATCAATTTGAATAGTATGTTGAAATAAATTTACTGCATTCATCCTGATTGAAGTAATATCCTTTGGTGTTAATCCGTAATATCACACAAGGCAAACAATAGCAAGGTTTCGCTCTATCAAATGATTTCTAGCTTCAGACTTACTCGGTTTTCTCATCGATTTAAGCAGTTTACTCATTTCATCATCAGAAATAAAGTCATCTTCATTCAGGGATCTCAACGGGCGTTCCTTTGGTTTATCCAGGAGTATAGATGAATAGATATTGAAGTGCTTTAAAAAGCTATTTAGGACTGATAGGAGCCTTCTGAAAGTAGCATCTGAATAGCTTTTATCGGATAAATAGGCAACATAAGCTTCAATGTCGCTATCATCTAAGGACTTTATTGTTTCTAACTCATTCGCTCCTTTATAAACCTTCATCCATAAAAGGAATTTACTCAGATCAGATAAATATTGCTTTCGAGTAGAGAATTAATATAATCTTTTATGTAATTTGGCTGCAGGCCTGACATATAACCCCTCTTTATAAATAATTTTACGCATCCAACTTTAAATATAACAATACAAAAGAAAAAGCACGTTTGCAAGGGATTCTTGACTCTCGATGACACATATCTTACGATACATTTCAAAACCAGTTGCAGTACTTTCGGAATGAATCTATCCTTAGTGTCCGAGATTATTATCTTTTAAAACTCTTTGGATGCGTAAAATTATATTAGAAGGGAAGACGAAACACCTCATTCTTACGTCACGATTTGTATCTATTACATATTAAACCATGCCTTTATTAACAAATTCAGATTGAATAAAGTTCTGGATCAATTCGCTTTGCTTGTCATAAGACAATTCTCTAGGAAGAGAAAACCATTGAGTGAAAAACAGAGATCCGACATTTACTGGAAACAGCCTAATTCCGATTATTTTCCAACCTTCCGAACAAGTCCAATCGGTGGTACATTAGAAGCGATTTTTGAAATTAAGTCTTGCATAAAACCGTGTATAACCAATAAAAAAAAGCCAATCCCTTGATATATCAAATTTGGCTTTTTTCTAACTTCCTAAAATTAGTTTTATGTTAACTAGGTTTGTATATAATATACATCTAAATGTGAGAGATAATATTCAACAATCGAGCCATTTTTTAATTGAATAACTTACTTTGAAGGGAACTGGATGTTTTTGTTAAAACAAAGACCGTATTAAGATTGAACTTAAACTAATGAGACTATTGTGGGGGGAGGATTCCCCCTTACTTAATTTTTTGCAACCATTCGTTTCGGTCTCCGTCTAAAGTTTGAAAGGGTGTAAATCATGTTAGAAAATAAGGGGTTAGAAATGGATCCAAATTTTTATTCGAAAGAAGAAACCGTTGAATGGTTGATGAATGAGCACGGAAAAAAGATTGTCAGACTTGCATTTACATATTTAAAACAGGAGCAGCTTGCTGAGGATGTTGCACAGGAGGTTTTCATTAAGTGTTATCAAAAGTTAGATACCTTCCGAAAAGAATCATCTTATCAAACTTGGCTGTACTCTATTACAGTAAATTTATGTAAGGACAGATTGAGAAGTTGGAACTTTAGGAATATCGTTATTAATAATTTCCTCTCCAATAATATGATCAGTAAAAAAACACCAGAGTCGGATTTAATGGAAAGTGAGTTTAGAAGAGAACTTTCACAGTGTGTATTAGAATTACCAGTTAAGTACCGTGAAGTTATCATTCTATTCTATTATGAAGAATTAACTTATCACCAAATAACTCAGCTATTAGGGATCAGTAATCAAACAATTAAATCTAGGTTGTATAGGGGAAGGAATCTTTTGAGAAAAAAGTTAGAAGGAGGTAGTAGCAATGACTGATATATTAAAAAGCTTAAAAGAAGACATGGACGATACTGTACTAAAAGAATTAGATTTCAATGAAAAAAATAAAGTAGCAGTAAGAAAAAGTTTTGGTAACAAGTATGTACATAGTAAGAAAAGACGTTTTCCGCATATCGGGTTGATATTAAGTTTATGCTTATCCACTTTCTTTTTCGGAAGTATCGGCTACTTTGTTATAAATAAACAAGGTCTCTCTGAACAGAAGAACCTTGCAATTAATGAAAAGAGAGAAGAAACGAAAGGGAATGAGAAGTCCTCGATTATTGCACACCCTGAACCGAAAGAGAACTTCGAGGATATGTCAAAAGAAGATATATTAACGAGACTACTTAACTCAGTAGATTATTTTGAAACTGCAGCTGGAACTTTTGAAACTTTGGATTCTTTTTATGATGGTTCAACAAGTAAGACAAAAGTAGAGTACAAATATAGTAATAAAGGTGTAATTGGCGGATATGAAAAAATAATAAACTACCCCGATAAAAATAATCCTAATTCTGAAGTCTATGAAAATGAGTATTATTATAACAACGGTACAATGTGGACTTTAGATTTAAATTTGAATGAATATGTTTCCCAAAACTATGAATTAAGTGGTAAAAAAGATAAAGTTATTGCAAATGATATCTTCCAAATTGATTTATATAAAATATATGATTCAGAAGAAGAGTTCAGAGAAAAGCCACCAGTCAGTGGTAATCTATTCTATTATGAATTTGTGGCAAAATATTTAAGGTACGAAGACCAATGGGAGATTGAAAAACAGAACGAAGAAGTCCTCGGCCACAATACGATGGTTATTTATGGTGACATAGATGAGAGTGTTAAAGAGACTAATTATGCGCAACCAAATGAAAAAAGCTTTCGTATTTGGGTTGACAAAGATACAGGAATCATTCTGAAAAGGGAAATCTATAACAATGCAGGAGATGTAATAAGCTATTTACACCCGTCTTCCCTTGTTATTAATAAAGTATATGGAGAGAAAGAGTTTTTACCTGTATTAGACAAATATAAAGAAAGATATATACCAAATTCCACTGTAAATGATGAAAGAGAAAATGATATTGAAGTTATTGAACATGCTGATGCTATCCCAAGTAGTGTACAAAAAGTAATGGAAATTCAGCGAGAAACAATTCCGTATTTTTATGAGTTCAACGATACGATAGTAACGCCTTTTTCGGCTAGTATTGAGGAGTATAAAGGGCAACAGCAAGCTTATGTAGTATATAGCTATGACAAGCCAGATACAGAAAAAGGATCGGGTTCACGGTTACTATATACAAGGATTTACCCTAGGGACTCTGTAGTTAGAACAACAGGAGACTTTAATTCTGAACTCGGAGAAGAGAAAGAGTTTACTTTGGAAGAAATCAAATGGAGTGTATTCGAAATAACCGGGACACCAAATATTCATCTTAAAGGAGAAAAAGATGAGTTTGTATATGAAATAGTTACGCAAGAAGTATCTCTACAAGAAGTTAAAGAATTACTAACTAACTTTATAAGAAGTTCATAAAGTTAAACAAGCAATTAAAAGGGATCTTCAAATTGAAGATCCTTTTTTAATGCCGGTAATATGCTATTATGTAAACTAGATTTGTATAAAGTATTCATTTGATCCTTAGAGGTTTTCTTCAATTAATGGGGCAGGTTAGTGAAATACTGAAATTCAAAAAAGGTATTACCAAAGTTAATCCAGAATTAGGAAAGAAAGATATAAAATTGAGAGAAATGAATTATGAATTAGAATATATTATATAATACTATAATTTAGGAGTGATTTCATGAAAATTCTTTATTACATAGTAGGGGTAACACCAACATTTTGACATAAAACCCACTCTAAGACATTTTTTACCATAGAAAAACCGATATCCCTTACTCTAAGGATACCGGCTCAGGATTTTATCGATCTAATGGTCTTAAAGAGTTGAGTCCTGTCATTCTTTTTATATCAAAATTGTACTCTCCTAAAAAGTTAATATGCTCCCAGCCTAATGGCGTAATATGATTTATCATCTGATCTTGTAATACCCCTTTTTCACTCATGACTTTTGTTGCTTCGGTAAGGTAAACCGTGTTCCAAACGCTTATCGCATTAATTAATATGTTTAAAGCACTTGCTCGCTGAAGCTGGTCTTGTAGTGCTTTTTCCCTGAGTTCGCCTCGTTTTCCAAAAAATAAGGCTCGGGCTAAGGCATTCATAGCCTCTCCTTTGTTTAATCCTCGTTGAATTCGACGACGTATCGCTTCATTTGAAATATAGTCTAATATGAAGATCGTTTTTTCAATCCTACCTATTTCACGTAGTGCTGTAGCCAAACGATTTTGCCTTGAATATGACCCCAATTTTCCCATAATAAGTGAACCAGAAACTTTCCCTTCCCGAATGGAGTGGGCTAGACGTAAAACGTCATCATAGTTTTCTAGAATAACCTTTGTATTTATGCGTCCTCGTAGTAATTTTTCTATTGTTGGAAACTCACCAGGTTTATCTATTACATAGAGTCGAGTATCAGAGAGATCTCGAAGGCGAGGTGCAAAACGGAACCCAAGTAGATGGCTCAGTCCAAAAACTTGATCAGTATAACCGGCCGTGTCTGTGTAATGTTCTTCAATATTTAATTCAGATTCATGATGCAGCAACCCGTCTATCACATGAACGGCATCACGAGCATTGGTATTAATGACTTTTGTGTAGTATGAAGAAAACTGATCACTCTTGAATCGATAAATTGTAGCTCCTTTACCAGAACCATAATGAGGATTTGATTCTTCATGTAAAGAAGACACGCCAACTTGCACACGCATACCATCTGAAGAGGAAGTACTTCCATCTCCCCAATACGTAGATAAAGCAAGCTGGTGATGGAAATTCACAAGTGTTGCCTGAGCTTTATTCATTGCATCGTCATAAAGACGCCACTGTGAAGCATGAGCCATTTGGTGATAGTTAATTCCGGGTGTAGCATCTGCCATTTTTGTTAAGCCAATGTTTGTCCCCATTGCCATAAGCGCTGCTAATAAGATCGACTTTTCCTCTCCTTTGGGAGGACGGTTTGAAGAAACATGAATAAATTGTTCGTCAAAACCTGTCCAACTTGCGACTTCCATTAGCAGATCCGTTAGTTTTATCCGAGGCAACATGCTGTATAGGGATGAACTAAACGCCTTTGCATCTTCGGGCGTATCCTTTTCGAGGCGGTCAATTCGAAATTTTCCCTTTTCTATACTGACACCCTCTAGTTCATCAACATTTTTGGACATGGCTTGCAGCCGTTTTCGAAGAGAATCCATTCTTTCGGTCAAATATTCTTCAGCCGAACTGCTTACAGCGAGGCGATTTTATGATGTAAACAAGTTTCTAACCATTCTTCTTTTGGAATTAGATACTCTTCAAAATCTTTATGTTGTTTACTGCCTCGAACAGATACATCTCCAGATCGAATATGATTTCGTAATTCAGTTAATGCAGCCATTTCATAATAATGACGGTTGATGCTTCCATCATCGTCATAAACGTGTTTCTGCCAACGGTTAGAGACAAAACCAAGAGGAGCTCCGTCTGGAACTTTTCGTTTACCTGAATCATTCATATTTTTAATAATATCTAATGCTTCCATTAATGGCTTGGCTGATTGGGTCGATTTTGAAATTCTAGTGATTTAAGTAAGGTAGGCGTATATTTTCGAAGATAAAAAAATCGTTTTTCTAAAAGTCTAAATAATCATAGTCGTTGGGACGTGATAATTGTTTGGCTTCTTCCACCGATGTAATCATTTTTTCCCAAGACATGACGGTATCTAATGTAGTAAATGGATCCAATCCTTTATTCCTTGCTTTAATAAGTGCAGCACCGATGTTAGCAAACTGTATGATTTTTTCATTAATTGATTTACCGTTTTGTCTTTGCATTTCTTCTTGGGCCTTACGGCCCTTTGACTGCAAGATCATAATTTGGCGATCATGGATTTCAATGGCTTGATCGATTAAGTCTTGACTGAGATTTAAGAGATAAGCCACAAGAATGGCATATTTTTTAGTCTTATTAAATCTTCGGAAGGAATGAGGTTCATATCGCGCACCTAAACGCGACAATTGAAGAAGCCGGTTCGGGTGTATGTCATTACAATCAATAGATAACTCAAGTTTTTTAATATACTCTAACCGTTCAATGACTTTTAAGAAGGCATCAGGTGAAGATTGTCCTGGGATTTCTTTTAACCAAGCAAGGGGTGTTTTTCCACTATCCAGAGTAGACTCCGTCATTAGGATCAATCTTTCCTTTTGTAAAGAGGATAGAGACCGCGATAATATCTTATATATTTTTTGTTCAGCTCGATGGCGTGTTTGCCAAACCAGACGTTCAATCGTCGACATAGCTGGGAGAATATTTTTTTGCTTTTTCATTTCTTCGATAGCCGTCCTAATCAAGTACATTGAGTTCTCATTTTCCATTGCATGACTTAGTAAAGAAGAAGAGATGTTTCGATATTCTTTTACTGAGAAGTTCTTATAACCATACTCTTTCCTAATTTCATCCATATGTTCATGCTTAGTTTGTTCCCGTTCTGCATACGATTGAAATTCCAGGGGATCTACCTTAATTTGATTGGCAATAAACCGTATAACTGACTTAGGTATTTCTTTAACATCCGATAATGTCCATCCCGGAAAGCGAAACACACATAACTGAACGGCAAATCCGAGTCGATTATAGTCTCGTCTTCGACGTTTAATCACTTCTAAATCATGTGGGGATAAAGTGTAGGAGGTAGCTATTTCCCACTCGCTAACATCAGCTGGAATTGTCATGAAATCCATGCGTTGTTCGGGTGTAAGTAGTTCTCTTGCTCTCAAATACAAGATAGTTCCTCCTGTTCATTTCTATATACGATCTATAGCTCGATACAACACGGATTTACTAACACCGGTCATATCAGAAATTTCTTTTATACTGTACTCCTTAGAAGCATGTAGTTTTAATGCTCTTTCTACTAATTTTGGATCCTTAATTGGTCTACCGCCATTTCTACCTCTAATTCTTGCTGATTGTAAGCCTGCTTTCGTGCGTTCACTGATGATATCACGTTCTAGTTCAGCAATACTTGCCATGGTACGGAAGAAAAAACGACCCATTGCAGTTGATGTATCAATCTTGTCACTTATAGAAACAAAATTCACTTTTCTTTCCTCAAAGGTTTCTGCTAATTCAATTAAGTGCTTGGTAGATCTTGAGATACGATCTAGTTTATAGACAACCACTGTATCTCCTTCACTTATTGCTTTTAAGAGTTGCACTAATTCTAAACGCTCTTTTTTTGTTCCTGTCATTTTTTCTTTGTAGATAACAACTGCACCAGCTTTTTTTAAGGCATCCATTTGTAATTCTAAATTTTGATCTTGAGTAGAAACTCGGGCATATCCAAAAATTTTCCCCATTCTATTCCCCTCCTGAAATTAATTATTCCCTAATACGGAACCGTCAATTTTAGGGAAAAAGTTAAAGGGAATAGTTTAGGGAACGATAAACAGTATAAAATTACGTAAATATAAGCATGCGAAAAACATTCCCTAAAACGTTCGTTTTAGGGAATGTTTTATTTACTTTGAAAGGTTAGTACAACAAGAGATTCTCTTTAATGTAAAAAAGGGGATGTTTCTATGAAGAAACTCCCCGATAATAATCTACTTCTTAAATTTTAATAATCTTATTGAATTTAAAATAACAATTAGGGCAGCACCTGTATCACTTAATACAGCCATCCAGAGAGTGAGCCAACCAGGAAAGATTAAGGTTAATGCAATGATTTTAATAATTATTGAGAACCAAATATTTTGTTTGATAATAGTTAAGGCTTTTCTGCTTAATTTCATTGTATGAGGAAGTTTGTCAAGATTATCTGCCATTAAAACAATATCTGCTGTCTCCATTGCAGTGTCAGTTCCTGCACCACCCATAGCTATCCCTAAATCAGCAGTTGCAAGTGCCGGAGCATCATTAATACCGTCTCCTACCATTGCCACCTTATATCCTTCATTTTGAAGTTTCTTTATGGCATCTACTTTATCCTCTGGCAGTAATTCTGCGAAATAGCGACTAACATTCGCTTCTGATGCAATCATCTTAGCAGTTCCTTCATTATCTCCAGTCAACATTACAGTTTGTTTAACTCCACTTTGTTTTAATGCTTCTAGAGCTGAAGAAGTTGTTTCACGTATTGTATCAGAAACTGCAATTAAACCAATAATTTGATGTTGTGTCCCTATAATAACTACAGTTTTCCCTTTGTTCTGTATATCTTGAACACGTTTCTTTACATCATCTAACGATACTTTAATTTCTTCAAACAACTTAAGGTTACCTGCGTAAAAGATGTCTCCTTCAATTGTGGCTTGAACACCTTTTCCAACAATACTTTTGAATAACTCACCATTTTTAGGTTGAATTCCTTTTTCATTGGAATATTCAACAATCGCTTTTGCTATAGGATGTGTTGAGTAATCTTCTAGTGTTAAGGCTATTGAAAACAATTCTTCTTCTGTTGTGTTTAATGCCTTGAATTCTGAGACTTTAGGTTTCCCCTCAGTCAGAGTACCTGTTTTATCAAATGCAATTGCATTGATGGATCCTGCAATTTCTAAGAAAGTTCCACCTTTAATTAAGACTCCGTTCTTAGCAGCATTCCCTATGGCAGATACTATTGCAACAGGAGTAGAAATTACCAATGCACAAGGACAAGCTACAACTAATAGTTCTAGACCCTTATAAAACCAATCTCCCCAAGTGCCGATTCCAATTAGTGGAGGCAAAATTATAATTGCTAAAGCTAGAATAAATACTATTGGTGTATAAATACTAGCAAACTTATCTACAAAAGCTTCTGTTGGTGCTTTTTGCTCTTGTGCTTCTTCAACCAAATGGATGATTTTTGATATGGTTGTATCTTCAACTAATTTCGTAACCTTTATCTCAAGGGACCCATTTTCATTTATAGTACCGGCGTAAACTGTGTCACCAATTTCCTTATCTACAGGAATAGATTCTCCTGTAATAGGAGCCTGATTGACGCTCGATTCTCCTTGAATAATTTCTCCGTCTAGTGGAATTTTATCTCCTGGTTTAACTATAATGATCTCACCAACAGATATTTCTTCAACAGGCTTCTTAATAACCTCAGAATCTACTTTAACCCAAGCTTCTGGAGGGGCTAAGTCCATAAGGTTGCGGATAGAATCCCTTGTTCTTTCAATAGATTTAGTTTGTAGGAAATTACCAATAGCAAATAGCCAAACCACGGTAGCACCTTCAAGCCATTCCCCTATAAGTGCAGCTCCAATAGCAGCAGCAGACATTAGAACATTCATATCAAGTGAACGACTTTTGATTGCATAATAAGCACTCTTAACAGGTTTATAACCACTTATTACCATCGCTATTGCATATAGCAATGTGTACATCAAGGTAGAAATTCCAGTGAAAGAACCAATAAAACCAAGAGCAATTATTACACCAGAAACGATAATTAATCCATTATCGTTTTTATTTTTGTGAGTCTGTGTCGATTTATTTTTTGATTGTAATGAAGCTTTATAACCGATTTTAGAAACCTCAGATATAATATCTTCAATACTATTGGAATGCTCTATTTTCATTTTCCCTGTAGAGAAATTAACACTGATGTTTTTAACGGATGGATGGGAACTAAAATGATTTTCAATGCTTTTAGCACAACTGCCACAGTCCATTCCTTCAATATCGTACGTTTTAATGTTTTTATTTTGATTTAATTGCTCTACTGAGTATCCAAGTTTTTTTATTTCAGTTTCAATCGGATTAAAAGCAGAAGGGTTATTTGCAATTACCTGCATTTTAGCTGTGCTGTAATTGACCTTTACCTCTTGAATATCTTTTAAAGAGTTTAATCCTTTTTCGATTGTTTTAGCACAAGCAGGACAATCCATACCGTGAACCCTAAATTCTTTCTTTTCACCAGAAATATTGGAGTCAGGAATTGATTTCTTTATATCTTGTTCATTGCTACTACAGCAACTAGACTTTTCCATATCTCCATTTTCTTTAATCGTTTTGCTACAACAACTGCTGCTAGCTTCTTGTTTATTTTCGCTTGAATTAGAGCTACTGCAACAGCTTGTTTTTTCAACTTCTTTCTCTTCTTCATTTGTTGATTCACTACTGCAACAACTATTTTCTTTTTTTATAAAATCAGTTACTGAAGAAGAACTACCAAGTTTATCTTTGTTGCTTGAACAACAACTTGATACTTGTTTTTTAGTTTCTTCGGTGTTGTTATTGGTACTACAACATTTATCAGCCATTCTAAAAACACCCCTACTCTATATGACTGTCGCAACATGCAACATCATTTTGAACATCTTCAAGAACTACGTCGAACATCGTTAACAAATCACGTATATGTTGGTTTCGTAAGCTGTAATAACAGTATTTTCCTTCATTTCTTCCAACAATAATTCCACATCCCTTTAAACACGCAAGATGTTGTGAAATATTTGATTGGTTCCCATTAATCTCTTCTACAATTTGAGATACAGTTTTTTCATGGTCTTTTATGCTTTCGAGAATTTGAAGCCTTGTTTTATTAGAAAATCCATGGACCAGCTTTACTTTTGTGTCAAGATTTTTACTTTTCATATTTTACCTCCTAACACATTAGACAGAACTAATATGTTTTGTTATCATCATATTAGCAATATCTAATATGTGTGTCAAACTGTAAAGGAGTAAGAAAAATGACCAAAAAAGTCTCAATATTATTTCTAATTTTGTTCGCTTTTATAGCAAATCATCAAGCAAAAGCACACACTTCGCTTCAAGAATCAACACCAAAAGATGGTGAAGTTGTAACAGAACCTATACAAGAATTAAGTTTAATTTTTGGAACAAAAGTTGAACAAACAAGTAAGATTAATGTTGTAAATAAAGATGGAGAATCTATTACACTAGGAAACTTTGTAATAGAAGATGATGAAATGTGGACAACTTTCCTTCAACCCTAGAGAATGGGAACTATGACGTTGAATGGTCTATCATTGGTGCAGATGGACATCCCATAGAAGGTACTTTTTCTTTTTCGGTAGATGTGCCTGTTGAAGAAGAATCTGATAAAAATTTGACTGAAACTGAAGAAGAGGACCCAAAACAAGAAGAAGATAACCAAGAAAGTTCTACTGAACCATTAAAACAGGAAGTTGAACATAGTAACTTGCCTTCTTATGTGATTCCCTCCATTACTGGTGTTTTATTTGTAATAGTTGCTGGAAGTGTCTTTTGGCTAATGAGGAGGAAGAAATAACAAATGCAGTTAATGGGAATCTTCAGTGAGCCATTATTATACCTTTGTTTCTCTGTCATAATCGGAAGTTTTCTTCTGCGAATTGTACCAACTACTTCAAGACCAGAATTTAACGTTCCTAAAGGTATTCTAATGGTCGCAACAGCCGGTATTGCAATATTTTCATTTGTACCTGTTTTACAAGTGATTTTATATCTATACGAAGATATTGGATTTGCACAAACCTTTAAATCGGTTCTTTTTACTTTTGAAGTAGGGAAAGCGTGGATATTTACTTATCTTGTTTCAAATCTATTATTTATTTACATTGTTTGGTTTGATTATCGAAAGAAGCCACAATATGCATACATAGGAATGGTCATTACTCTCATGTTAATTTTTGCATTAGGTTGGTCTAGCCATGCATCTTCAATAGAGCAATGGAAAGGATTCCTTGCACACACTATGCATTTTCTTGCCGTTACGATTTGGGTAGGAATACTATTTGTAGTTAGTTGGTCTTCAAGAAATTATTTAAATTGGCAAAACTTCTTAAGGTGGTTTACGCCTGTAGCAATAATTTGTTTCACGATAACTGTGTTATCCGGACTCTATTTAATGACTATAGTAGTCGATTATAAAGATTATGCAAATTCTTGGATGCTTCCTCATGGACAAGCACTTTTAATAAAGCATCTGCTCATTATACCTTTAATGGTATATGCTTTTATCAATAGTTTTTTGATTAGAAGAGAACTTAAAAAGAATACTAATTTTAATCCAATTCGTTGGACGAAAGTTGAAAGTTTAGTAGTTTTTCTTATTTTTTCTGCAACGGCTGTATTAGGGCAACAAGAACCGCCACATGATATTAAAACAACTTTAGCATCTTCGGGAGTATCTAAATTGTTTGACCTATTTTACCAAGGAAACATAACACGCGATTCAGTAATAGTTCTTGGTCTTGAATTAAACAGTGTAATGCTATTGGTATCAGCCATATCATTCTTAGGATTAACAATAGTTTCTTATATAAAGAGAGCACCTATCCTATTAGGTTTCTCAATGAGTGTATTATTTGTGGTTGCTACTTACTTGTCATTAATGGTAAGCATCCAATAAAGCTTGCAGGATTTTCATTAAATACATACAAGAGGTGATACATAATGAAAAGGAAGAGTTCGGGATTTAAAATCGTAGTTATACTTACAATTATTATTTTGGGGCTTATGACAGCATTGGTTGTAATAAATAACATGAACTCAGAATCAAATAATGAAACTAGTTCTGGCAAGTTACCACCTACTAAAGGACAACCGATTTTAGGAGAAGTCAATGCTCCTGTAACTGTTGTAGAGTTTGGTGATTTTAAATGTCCAGCATGTAAAGCATGGGGAGAAAGAGTGTTCCCAGAGTTGGTTAAAGATTATGTCGACACTGGAAAAGTTAAATTTTCTTATGTAAATGTATTATTTCATGGGGAAGAATCAGAATTAGGTTCATTAGCAGCAGAATCCGTATTTAAAAGTTCACCTGATGCCTATTGGGATTTTCATAAAGGGCTTTTTAAAGAGCAACCTAGCGAAAACCATGATGCATTATGGATTACACAAGAGAAAATTCTCGAAGTAGCTAGTAATTCCCCAAGTATTGATGTAGAAAAATTAAAAATGGATATTGAGGAACAATCAGCGATAGAAGAAGTAGATAAGGATGTAGAATTAGTTAAAGAGTTTAGTATACAACAGACTCCAACAATAATGGTTAATGGTACTAAGCTTGAAGACCCTTTTGATTATGAAAAAATTAAAAGTCTTATTGAGAAAGAATTAGAGGGTGGTAATAAGTAATGCAAGAAACAGGTAAAGGGTTGAATAAACAAATTTATCTCTATATAGCATGGCTCGTTTCCACTGTAGCTACACTTGGGAGTTTATATTTTAGTGAAATACGTGGATTTATCCCATGTGAACTATGTTGGTATCAACGTATTTTAATGTATCCATTAGCCCTAATACTGGGAATTTGCACATTCCAAAATGACTCTTCTGGTAAGAAATTTGTATTACCAATGGCTATTATTGGGTGGTTCATTTCTTTATACCACTATTTGATACAGAAAGTCCCTGGTTTTGCTGAAATAAAGCCCTGTGTTAATGGAGTACCATGTAATGCCCAATATATAAATTGGCTGGGCTTTGTTACTATCCCAATTTTAGCTTTAACAGCCTTTACTATTATTATCGTGTGTATGGTTTTTGTAAAAAGACATAAGTAATGAAAAGGGCAATTTTTTATTGCCTTTTTGTCGATTTCTTAAAAGAAATAATTTTCACTTAATATAACTTTAATCATCTCGTATTTCGAATAGGATGTGATATTTAATGAATTATGATGTAGTTATAATTGGCGCAGGACAAGCTGGGCTTTCGATGGGATATTACTTGAAGCAGACTGATTTATCCTTTTTAATTCTTGATAAAAGTGAAGGGATTGGAGAGGTTTGGAAAAATAGATATGATTCTCTTAAATTATTTACTCCACGTTCTTACAGTTGCCTACCTGGACTAAAGTTAGCTGGTAATCAGAGCGTTTACCCCACAAAAGATGAAATAGCCGAGTATTTATCTTTATACGCTGAAATGTTTAGACTTCCCTTAAAGATAAAAACTATAGTTCGAAATTTATATAAAGATGAGGGTAGATTTCGAATCATAACAGATAAAGGTGAACTTATAGCTAAAAATGTAGTTATAGCAACAGGACCGTTTCAGAATCCATTTATTCCAGAGTTTGCAAATAAACTTTCTGATAATGTTTTACAACTTCATTCATCTCAATATAAGAACCCAAAACAACTAAGAGAAGGTCCTGTATTAGTAGTTGGTGGAGGTAATTCCGGAGCACAAATTGCTGTTGAATTGTCTAAAGAAAGAGAAACATATTTATCTGTTAGTCATAAAATCAAGTATTTATCACAAGATATAATGAATAAAAGCATCTTCTGGTGGTTCGATCAATTAGGAATATATACAGCAAGTGTGAATACTAAAGTAGGTCAGTACATAAAAAAACAACACGACCCGATTTTTGGATTTGAGCTTAGATCCCTAATAAAGTATGGAAAAGTAATATTAAAGCCACGTACAATATCAATACATAATGACAATATTACTTTTGAAGATAATAGTGAAGTACAGGTTAAAAACGTAATTTGGTCAACAGGATTTGTTTCTGATTATAGTTGGATAGACATAGCCGAAGTATTTGATGAAAAGGGTCTACCAATTCACCATAGAGGTATTACATTAATGGACGGTTTATATTTTTTAGGTTTACCGTGGCAGTATAATAGAGGTTCTGCGCTCCTTCATGGAGTTGGAAAGGATGCGGAGTATTTGATTAATTATATCAAGGCTAATAGTTGAGAGTATTCTCTAAAAAGTAATTCTTTTTAATTAGCTACACCTGTTACATAAAAGCATAGTTCCAGCAATCTTCTTTCTTCCCTCAACTGTTAAAATAGAAGACAAATAAAAAAGTCACTTCTATAGCGTTTAAGAAATCGGCTTTTTTATTCCAAAAATTGTCTTAACGTGGGTTTTATGTAAAAATGTTGGCTGCACCCCTGTAATAAATGAGAGTGATAGATAATTTATCGAATTACATTACTAAGTCACTAAGAAAAGGAGACGCCTTGTAAACAATCGTGCTATAATATAGAGACGTAACAACTGTTAATGTAGTGTAACATTATAACGTATGAGCTGCATATATTAAGTTAATGCTGAAAGGAGAGATATGCAGAAATGAGTGTGAATGATATGCCGAAGGAAAAACTTTTTGTAAGGAAGATACATCAGCAAGGAAATAGCTTATCTGTTGGAATTCCCGCAGAAATTGTAGAGGATCTAAAAATCAAAAAAGGACAGGAATTTGAAGCGGTATATGTGGAAGGTTCGGATGAAATCATATTCAGAAAGAAAAAAGAAAAACGTTTACCTGACGGAATTGACTTAGAATTCCTAGATATTCTCGGAGGGGTATTAGATGACTATGACGAAGCGATTAAAAATCTGAAGGACCGTTAATTTTAAAATGGTGGAGCTTAGGGGGATTTGCGGAAGTGTCAGCACAATATCTAACAGGAAAACAAATACTAGCCATTCATTACACCACCATGAACAGGCATAATGATTTAGAACAAGCAGGTATTAAATATCAAGATAGATTTGAGTCTATGTTAGAGAGGCCTAAATCAGATTACTTTGGGGTAGAGTTATATCCTACAGTTTTAGAAAAAGGCTGCTGCTATTACCATTCAATAGCAAAAGACCATATTTTTCATAATGGAAACAAAAGAACAGCGCTTGTTACGTTTATTACGTATCTCCGTTTAAATGGAATGAGTTTAACATTCGATAATGATGAGGTTGAAAATTTCACGGTATACCTAGCCGAAGATGATAAGTTTAAAACGAATGATTGTATTAATCATTTGGTTAAAGAGCTAAAGCCTTATATCATCCAATAAAAAGTTCCAACTATTTTCGAATGTGTTCCCAACCTGTGTTTACCTTGTCACTTTTTCGTACCAACACCCACTCATCACCCACTCCTTAATTCACATATATGTTATTTATAAAATATATGCATATGTTAATGTCGTTATATGAATACATTCATTCTGAAATATTTTGTTTGTGGTTTAATGCTATTACTTCAACGTCCTCCGTATATGTTGAATGTTGACATGTACGAGGGATAATTATGAGAAGCATTATAACGGTTGATCATATAAAAATAAGATTATGAAACCTCAGGCATTTGAAAATTTGGTGGAAGGCATCGTGTGAATATGTTAAAAGAAATCATTAAAGATATGTGTATCTAGGAAGTATTGCAAGGGTTGCCAAGGTGGTAAATGAGATGGGTTTTCGGCTTAGCGATTTACCATTCAAGCCATAAGATGTATTCAGCATTATCAAAAGTAGAAAGACTAGTGAGTTACATAAAGTAATCCGAACCGGTTATCTAAAAAAACAGGATATTAACGAGATTTCTTTTTACGAAAAGTTACCGACAGAAATATTAGCAGGATTTTATTATTACATACAAAAAAATATAGACAATGGTATTCTATCCAATTTTTAGAAGATAATAAGAAAGAATTTAATGATAAGACTATATATTGGTTAAACCCTTCGGAAGATGAGATATCAATAGAATGGAAAGGTAATGATTCTATAGTCATCAATGGAACAACAATTAATATTACAGATGAAGATACCTACTTTAATTGGAAAAAAGATGATAGTCTTTGATTTTCAATCTGCTAATTAACTAATCATTTCTGATTAATTTCTAGGTAAAAGGCTTTGCCGTTTAGACAAAAAGATGGCTGTAGGGGATCGGAGTAGAACTTTAATAAGAATGTTTACAGTTATCTCAATAAGATAATTTTATGTTCTTGGATAAAATAATCAGAATTTATTAATCATTGAAATTAATATAAAATGATGAGGAAGAATAGATTTGATAAATTTACGAATTGAAAGGAAGGGTATAAGTGTCTTTTATTATTAAAGCAATTCACCATATTCAACTGGCTGCTCCTAAAGGTAGTGAAGATACTGCAAGAAGCTTTTTCCGGGATGTTTTAGGTTTTAATGAAATGGAAAAACCAGAAGAATTAAAGAAACGTGGTGGAGTATGGTTTGGGTTTGGGGATTATCAATTACATATAGGAATAGAAGAACCGTTTTCTCCAGCCAAAAAGGCGCATCCTGCATTTGAAGTAGAAAATATAGAGGAATTAAAAAAACATTTGATAACAAATGGCGTTATTCCTACTGAAGACGATAAATTTACTGGAGCTAAAAGATTATATATTTCAGACCCATTTGGTAATCGTATGGAATTTTTAGAGTGGCTTAAAGAATAAACTCCGATATTAGCAATGGTTATATAAAGAAAGGCGAGCTACGTATATGCATTTTCCTCAACTAATAAGGTTGGTACAATAGATATAGGGAACCACAGGTTTTGATTATATCAAACATTAATATTATAGGAGTTGTCAAAATGAAAAAATATATCATATTTACGACTAGCTTTTTGCTTCTATTTTCCTTATTCCAGCTTTTCAGTGGATTGTTTCTAACGTTGACATATATTCCGGATATAGCAGGAGTTTGGCATTCGAATACTAATTTAACGCAAGAAGTTGTTTTTGGTGAAAATTTCTTTTCCTTATTCTCTACATTCATTTTTGCTATTCTTTCTGCTATAATTTCCTATTTCGCCTCGAATAAATTTGCCAAAAACAATAAAAGGACCGATTAATTTTTTTCAAATCTCTTTTCCCCGTTACAGTATACGGGGGCTCCCCTGTTGAAAATCACCTATTATAAAGGATATTAATTCCATTTAAAATACTGTTCATTCTGTATGAAGTCGTCTACAATGGAAGTATTAACGAACAAGGAGGCAATTTAACATGAAAAACATGATAAATCAAACCGTACAAACATATAAGGGTGGAACACTTTCTTAAATTGTAAGCGGTGTACCCCCTTATATGTGTTTATTTAAATAACACAAAAAGGGGTAACTCATGCAATTTCCAATAAAGAAATTTATCTCCTATTACAAACCGTACTTAGCGTTATTTATTTCGATATTGACGTGCGCATTTATCGTATCCACAGTGACTTTAGCGTTTCCTTTGCTCGTTAGGCATATTACGAAAGATGTGCTGGCGGGGGATTTGTCCACTGCGCTAAGTGAGGTCTACTGGATTGGCGGACTAATGCTGGTTTTAGTCGCAATTCAAAATATCGGGAATTATTTTGTAGACTACAAAGGTCACGAAATCGGTGCTCGTATGGAAACTGATATGCGTAGCGAGCTGTTTGCACACATGCAAAAACTTTCATTTAGCTTTTACGATAAGGAAAAGACGGGCATGCTCATGTCCCGAATAACGAACGATCTGCTACTGCTTTCAGAGCTGTACCATCATGGTCCGGAAGACTACATCAAATATCTCGTCCGTTTTATTGGAGCATTTGTCATTTTGTTCTTTATTAATGCACCGTTAACGATCGCTGTGTTCTGCTTTTTACCTGTCTTAGGTGTCTTTGCCTTGTATTTTAACAAAATCTTGAACAAGGCTTTAAGAAGAAACAAAGAGCGGATTGCGGACATAAATGCACAGATTGAGGATAGCCTATCGGGAATCCGAGTAGTAAAATCATTTACCAACGAACATGTAGAGATCGAGAAGTTTAACCAGGAAAATAATCGTTTCCTCAATAGTCGGAAAAAAACGTATAAGGCTGAAGCGTACTTTTATAATGGCGCTGAGACGTTCATTCAACTAATTACGATCACTGTGGTTATCTTTGGTAGCGCTAGTATCGTCAATAGCACGTTAGATTTAGCGGATTTAATTACTTTTTTACTGTATATTAACTTTATGATTGAGCCAATTCAAAAACTAACTCATATGAGCACACAGTTCCAAGAAGGAATCACTGGCTTCCAGCGATTTATGGAAATCATGAATCTGAAGCCGACCATCGAAAACAAACTGAATGCCATGGTCTTGCTGGAGGTACACGGTGAAATTGAGTTCAGGCAAGTTACCTTCCGTTACGAAGGCCATTTGGATAATGTCTTCGTAAACATGTCTCTTCACATACAACCGGGAGAATACATTGCGTTAGTCGGTCCGTCTGGTGCGGGAAAAACTACATTATGCTCACTCATCTCTCGTTTTTATGATGTAACAGAGGGGGATGTGTTACTAGACGGGATCAATGTTCGTGATATCGATTTGCAGTCATTAAGAAAAGCAATAGGGATTGTGCAGCAGGATGTCTACCTTTTTGTGGGCACGGTGATGGAAAATATCCATTACGGAAATCCAGCAGCAAGTGAAGAAGAAATTATCGCCGCAGCTAAGCATGCGAATGCCCATAACTTTATCATGAGCCTGCCAAACGGCTATCACTCTGAGATCGGGCAAAGAGGTGTCAAACTTTCTGGTGGTCAAAAACAACGCCTAAGTATCGCCCGTGTATTCTTAAAGAATCCACCAGTTCTCATTTTAGATGAGGCAACAAGCGCATTAGATAATGAGAGTGAAAGTATCGTCAAGGAATCCCTAGAATTGTTAGCAAAAGGGCGTACAACTATTGTCATTGCCCATCGTCTTTCCACTATCCGCAATGCTGAACGAATTATTGTATTAACGGAAGACGGTATTGTGGAACAAGGTACGCACGATACGTTACTTGCACGCAATGGAGCGTTTGCACACCTGTATTCCAAGCAGTTTGAATTCCAAGTATAAGCTCTGATTGATTTGCAAGGTTTAATAAAAGCTGATATAATTTTATAGCAATCGATAACATATCTTGCAAATATAATCGATAGGTGGAATTGTTTGTGTCAGAAAATGTAAATTTTAAAGTGCTATTGTATTATCAATACGTCACAATCGAAGATCCGGAACTATTTGCAAATGAACATTTAAAATTTTGTAAAGAGCTTGGATTAAGAGGACGTATTCTTGTTGCGACTGAAGGGATAAACGGAACAGTATCGGGATCACAAGAACAGACAGATCATTATATGGAAATGATGCATAACGATCCACGTTTTGCTGATATGCCATTTAAAATAGATGATGCTGATAAACATGCGTTTAAAAAAATGCATGTCCGTCCTCGTTCAGAGCTTGTAACTTTAAGACTTGAAGACGACATTAATCCAAAAGTAGTGACAGGGAAACATTTAAGCCCGAAAGAGTTTTATCATGCGATGCAAGAAGAAGATACGGTAGTATTGGATGCAAGAAATGATTATGAATTTGATATTGGCCATTTCAGAGGAGCGGTTCGTCCGGAAATTGCCACATTCCGCGATTTACCTGAATGGGTAAGAGAAAACAAGCATAAATTTGAAGGGAAGAAAATTTTAACGTATTGCACTGGTGGCATTCGTTGCGAAAAATTTTCTGGATGGCTGCTTGAAGAAGGCTTCGAAGATGTTTCACAGCTTCATGGTGGAATAGTCACATATGGTAAAGATCCTGAGGTGCAAGGTGACTTATGGGATGGTCAATGCTATGTTTTTGATGAAAGAATTGCTGTACCTGTAAACCAAAAAGAGCATGTTATTGTTGGCCATGATTATTTCGATGGAGAACCGTGTGAACGATATATTAACTGCGCGAATCCTGAATGTAATAAACAATTTTTAAGTTCTGAAGTGAATGAACATAAATATATGAGAAGCTGTACAGATGAATGCCGAGTTCATCCAAGAAATCTATATATTAAAGAGCATGAACTAACAGAAGAAGAGGTTCAAGCCAGACTACAATTACTTGAAAAAGAACCGGTTGTAAATTGATTTATCCCTAGTATCCAACCTGATGGATGCTAGGGATTTTATTTTTCAAGCAATGGTCACTTTAAACAGCATATTTTATTACATTTTAAAGTTATATATTGAAATTCAATCCATACATGCGATAATAACAAGTAATGGTAAAGACAGAAAAGAGGGGAATTATGAAAAAAGGTGAAAAATGGTTTAAATTTGGTTTAGCCATTATTATGATCTTTTTGATTATTTGGCTTGGTACTAAAGTGAGTTTTATTTTTACACCGCTAGTTATTATTTTTCAAACTTTATTTCCACCGATTATTTTAGCTGGTGTTCTATATTACTTAATGAGACCAGTCGTAAATTTAATTGCAAAAAAAATACCGCGTACCTTAGCAATACTGATTACTTTTATTGCAATTGGTGGAGTCATAACAGGCCTAGTGTTTTTAGTTGGTCCTAAATTACAAACTCAATTTGATACCTTAATTAAGAACTTTCCAAGCTATGCTCACGTTCTACAGGAAAAAGCGACGAATTTATCACAAAACGATTGGTTTTTACGCCTTCAAAATGATTACTTTTCCATTGAAAAATTAACATCACAATTTGAGAAAAATGCACAGAGTTTGATTCAAAATATTGGATCAACCATAGCTGGAACCGTAGGATTTATTGCTAATATAGTAATGGTACTTCTCTTAATTCCATTTGTTTTATTTTTTATGTTAAAGGATGGAAAACAAGCTCCGAAATTTTTAATGAAAATCCTACCGAAAAAACACCAAAAAGAAGCGGAGAATGTATTGGAGGAAATGGATGATGCATTAAGTTCCTACATACAGGGCCAATTAATTGTAAGTTTTTGTGTAGGCGTGCTCGCATATATTGGGTATTTAATTATTGGGCTCGAATATTCGCTTGTGCTTGGCGTTCTAGCAATGGTAACAAATGTTATTCCTTTTGTCGGTCCTTGGATTGGTACTTTTCCAGCGTTAATAGTCGGTTTATTTACATCACCATTACAAGCGTTATTAGTTGTGCTGGTGGCTGTTGTTGCCCAGCAAACAGAAAGCAATTTTATTTCACCATTCGTCATGGGGAAAGCATTAAATATGCATCCACTGACCATTATCTTTGTTTTACTTGTAGCGGGTCAGTTTGGTGGATTATTGGGATTAATCTTAGCTGTACCTACATATGCATTACTGAAGGTCATTGTAAGTCACCTATATCGTTATCTTCGACTCGAATAAATAATCTGCTTTTGCAGGTTATTTTTTTTGTAAAATTTTTCAACTTATAATATCGTCCATCTTTCATAAAATAGAAACGTTGTAAAATAACTTAAAACGAATGGAGAGATGGATGATGACAGTAATTAGTGATATTAAACAAACCGTTTCCGGATTAAAAAGTGCACAAGCAAGCTTGGAGGGTTTTTCACTTTCTACTGATAATGAGCAAGCAAAGCAGTTATATAAGCTGGCTGCTGATCAAACACAAACCATCATCAATTCGTTGGAACCTAGGGTACAACAAGTAATTCAAGAAGAGCCGCAATATAATCAATGATTTATTGTTAAGGAACAGGGTGTATCGTCACTCTGTTCTTTTTCAACAAAGGAGATGAATAAATGACTATTATCGCTAATATAAAAGCTTCACATGCAAATGCTAAAGGCATACAAGCGGAATTTTCACATCTTGCCCAAGTTGCCGCAGATGAAGATGCGAGAGCCATCTTTCATGAATGTATGTTAGATGTAGAAAAGGTAGTTCAAAATTTACATTTAAGGATAGAGTATATGAAAGCAGAGGAACTGCAATATAGAAATTCTTGAAAGGTAGGCAAGAAATAATGAATCTTCCTGATTGGCTAGTTATTATTATCAGGTCCTCCACTTTAGTAATTGTTTTATTTCTACTTATGAAATTGCTTGGAAAAAAACAATTATCCCATTTGTCATTCTTTGAATATGTAGCGGGAATTACAATCGGTAGTATTGCTGCTGAAATGTCTACCGGTCTTGAACATAGCTTTGCACATGGCTTATATAGTTTGATCGTTTGGACTGCTATACCATTTATTGCCGGTTTCATCGGTTTAAAGAGTAAAAAGGCAAGAAACTTTATTGAGGGTACGTCAACGATTGTAATTCAAAATGGTAAGATTCATGAAGAGAATTTAGCGAAAGAACAATATACTGTAGATGAATTAATGCAATTGTTGAGGAAAAAAAATGCTTTTCAGGTAACGGATGTTGAGTTTGCTTTATTAGAAGCAGATGGTGAATTAAATGTATTACTCAAAAAAGAAAAACAACCCTTAACGCCAAAAGATATTCAAATGGAAGTCGCTCCTGAAAAAGCACCACAAGCGGTGATCCTAGAAGGTGAAATAGTGGATGCAGCACTTGCTGCTGGGGGACATACGCGAGCTTGGCTGGAAGTAGAGCTAGAAAAACTAAACGTCGCACTTGATAACGTTTATATTGGTCAGGTTGATTCGTATGGAGCATTAACAGTTGATACTTACGATGATGAAATAAGTATTCCAACTGCAACTCCAAGAAAGAAATTATTAAATGCCCTAAAAAAATGTCAATCAGATATGGAAGCTTTTGAGCTACAAACCGATGTAGAAGAAGCCAAAGTAATGTATAAGAAAAACGCGGAGATACTTGAAAAAGTGATAAATAAATCGGAACACTTACTTGCCAATGAATAGAAAGCCTACTTAAAACCCTAGAAGCAAGAGAATGCTTTAGGGTTTTAAGTAGGCCTATATGCGCTTAATGGGGGCTCGCACGATGCGAGTCACAACGGTGTTGCCACACGACGTGGCATTCCTTAGCTGTTGTTCCTTTATTGTCTAGCTCAGGGTGCACAGCGGCCCCGCTTTTCTTTGTTATGCGTACATTTCTTCTACTTGTTTTTGCAATTGTGCATCTTCTAGGTATTCATCGTAATTCATTGATTTATCAATGATTCCTTTTGGTGTTAGATCAATGATGCGATTAGAAATCGTTTGAATAAACTGATGGTCATGTGATGCGAACATCAAAGAGCCTTTAAAGCTAATGAGTCCGTCATTAAGTGCTGTAATCGATTCTAAGTCTAGATGGTTTGTAGGCTCATCTAACAAAAGGACGTTAGCTCCACTTAACATCATTTTTGAAAGCATACATCTGACTTTTTCGCCTCCAGATAAGACAGAAGCTTTTTTCAATACTTCCTCACCAGAAAATAACATTCTACCTAAGAAACCGCGTAGGAAGCTTTCACTATCATCTTGTGGAGAGAATTGACGTAGCCAATCAACAAGATTTAATTCACTGCCTTCAAAAAATTCGGAGTTATCTTTAGGGAAATACGCTTGAGAAGTAGTGATGCCCCATTTAAAGGAGCCTTCATCTGGTTCCATTTCCCCAGTTAAAATTTTAAATAACGTAGTTTTTGCAATTTCATTTTTACCGACGAGAGCAATCTTATCATCCTTATTCATAATAAAGCTAATGTTATCAAGTACTTTAACACCGTCTATCGTCTTAGTTAGTCCCTCTATTCTTAGTAGATCATTCCCAATTTCTCTTTCTGGGCTAAATCCAACGAAAGGGTAGCGACGAGATGATGGTTGAATATCATCTAATGTAATCTTATCAAGTGACTTTTTCCGAGATGTAGCTTGCTTAGATTTGGAAGCATTCGCACTAAAGCGCGCAATGAAAGCCTGCAATTCTTTTATTTTTTCTTCTTTCTTTTTGTTAGCATCTGAAGCCATACGCTGTGCTAATTGACTTGATTCATACCAGAAATCATAATTTCCAGCATATACTTGAATTTTCGCGAAATCGAGGTCAGCAATATGTGTACAAACTTTATTCAAGAAATAACGGTCATGTGATACAACGATAACCGTATTGTCAAAATTGATAAGAAACTCTTCCAACCATTGAATCGCTTTTAAATCAAGATGGTTTGTAGGCTCATCAAGTAGTAGGACATCAGGTTTACCGAATAGAGCCTGTGCAAGTAATACTTTGATTTTATCAGAACCAGAAAGTTCAGCCATTTTCTTATCATGTAAAGTTTCATCGATTCCTAGGCCTTTTAGTAAAATGGCTGCTTCAGACTCTGCTTCCCAACCATTAATTTCTGCAAATTCGCCTTCTAGTTCAGCAGCACGCATTCCGTCTTCCTCAGAAAAGTCTGCTTTCATATAGATTGCATCTTTTTCCTGCATTATTTCATATAGGCGAGTATGACCCATAACAACCACTTTTAACACTTCTTCTTCCTCATATTGAAAGTGATCTTGTTTTAATACAGCAAGGCGCTCGCCAGGTGTCATAGAAACAGTACCTGTTTGAGCTTCGAGTTCTCCTGATAATATCTTTAGAAAGGTAGACTTGCCGGCACCATTTGCACCAATCAAGCCATAGCAATTTCCGTGAGTAAATTTAATATTTATATCTTCGAATAATTTACGCTCACCAAAGCGTAGACCAACATTATTAACAGTAATCAACTTAAACACATCCTCCAATATAACGTTATCCAAAGTATTATAGCATGTTTCCGAAATCCTTAATACCATTAAGTTTTACACGGGTGTTTTAAAAACCGCCCCCAGAAGTGCCCCCAACTTCCTTTAGACTGTCACTAAATGCATTGACGCTTTCTAATTCTAATGCTTCGAAAGAATGTCCGTAAACATCGTAAATCATCTGAGGTGTGTTTCCTAAACGATCGGCAATAGTCCTAACTGGTATTCTCTTACTAATTAAAATTGTTGCGTGTGTATGCCTCAATCCATGAGGAGTAATAACCGTAAAGTCCGGATTCTTCTTAAGAATTCGTCTAAATCGCGTATTGATATTGTTGTGATACAATGGGGCACCTTTTGTACTAATAAAAATAAAATCCTCTTTTTTCAAGTGGTCCCCAAATGATAGCTTAACTTTCTTAGACCACAATTTGTAACTTTCCAATTGTACTAATACCAATTGATCTACATGGATCGTTCGATAACTCCTTTTTGTTTTCGGTGAACGTACGCCATGTTGGTCTCTTGTGCAATTCACTGTGATCGTTTTATTTTTGAAATTGATGTCATTCCAAGTAAGTCCTAAAGCTTCACCTTTTCTGAATCCAGTGTAAGCTAACAAAAGTGTTAAAGTGTAAATAGTTATACGTTCATACTTTTTTGTATACGAAAGAAACTCACTTAACTCATCAGGAGTGAGAAAGTTATTTTCTGGTTCATCTTGGTCAATTTTTATTTTTTTGAACCGATTTCGTGAAATTATTTCATTATCAATAGCTGCATTAACAGCAATTTTAAAAAGCCGATGATATTCTGCGACTGTGCTTGGTTTAAAGCTTTTCAAAGTCTTATTAATGAAGACTCGTCTGTATGTCGCGTTATCCAAATCTGCTAGCTTATATTTACCGAGCAACGGTTTTAAATGTAGAGTAATGACTCTTTTACGATGCATTCTAGTTGGTATTTCCCATTCATTTTGATTAGTTTCGTACCAAATATCTAGCCACTCAGATATTAATATACCGGAATATTCAACTTGCTTTACAAGTCCATTTGCGGTGTCAGTTTTTATTTTTAATAACTCTCTATATGCATCGGCTTCTTTTTCAAAGTTTTGTTTGGATTTTTCTCTACGATATCCTAGATCATCATAATACCTATGACGGTACATCCATTTTTTCTGCTTTTGAGCATTATAGTAATAGTACAACTCCGGATCTTTTTTAGTTTTATATAGTTTCATAGTTATATTTCCCTTTCGTTGCGTGGACAGACGCTCACTGGGGGATAGTTACTATAGCTCGGCATCACCTCCTTTATAGTTTAAAAGACTATTAATTAAGCAAGAAACAGCTTATTAAACTCCTTTATATCTTCTTTTTCTTGAGTCCATGGTTTCAATATCCCTGTTTTTAAGAATGTACTCTCAGCTCCGCACTTTGTGCAATGTCTTAGATTACCGGGGAGTGGATCAGGACAAGGCCTGTAACGATCATCATTCCAACCATCCAGTTCAATTGAACATAGGTTTATAATAAAGGTTCCACATTGTCCACAATGTTCCCCTTCTATATGGGTTTCTTCGTTTTCACACACTGGACATTCTAACGCTTTGCCGTTTTCATTTACATTTATACCTACATAAATCATATCTATATCTTCTCCTTTATAGATGTTATGAAAGTCGTTGCTGCCACAAATTCCACAATGTTCGGCGTTTCTTATATAAGAGAACCCGCTACAATTTCTACAGGTTTTCCCCAATTGTACTTTACTAATAAATTTATTAATGTACTTTGCTATTTTTATAGGTGTATTAAATCGAAAGCCCTTTTTATAACTGTCCTCGATGTATTTTAAAGTGTTCGAGGCTGCTGTGAATGATACTCCGAAAAAATCCATTATTTTTTTATGGTCGTTCATTTTGGCCTCAACTATTATCGGAGGAGGAGATAAAAAGAATCGAGCAAAAAAATTAGCCTCTACTTCCTGAACATCATATTCCGCATCAACCATTTCATTTCTAGCTAAGCTAGATTTACTTGACTCTTTATGATGACCTAAAAGATAATGTCCGTACTCATGGGCTAGAGTCCAATATACGCGCTCTTTATGTCCTATTGCATCATTGTAAGCTATAAAATATTTGCCCCTATTTCCGGAATAATGAATCACCCCATCCTCGGAAGAGTTGACTGCAATAATCTCTTCTATAGTACATCCTCTCTTTTTAGCCATCTCACTGTAAGAAATTATCTTTATATCATCATATGATTCTAGTATTGTAAGAATATCGATAGGGAAATCACTGATCCTATGATATTCCAAAGCGTCATATGCGGCCCTTTTGGCTTTGTCGTAATTTGGTTTAGTCCTCATCATCGAATAAATCCTCAAAAGTCGCTTCGAGTATTTTTATTGCCTTCTTTCTCTGTTCTGGAGTCATATCTTTTGCCGCCCTATGTAGGGTTCTTATGTCTGGATCTGTTTCGGCTTCACCCTCTCCAGTTAAAATATACTCAACAGATGTATTGAACTTTTCTGCTAATTTTGTAGCGTATTTACTTTCCAACTCAACGCGGTCGTTTTCAATGTGACCTAAATTAGAGCGCCCAATGCCGAGGAATTCAGCCATTTGTAGTTGCGTTAAATTATGTTTTAATCTTAATTTTTTTACACGTTGTCCTATGGACATTTCTAGTACCTCCAGTATAATTATAAAAAAATGGCATAATGGTATTAAAAATACTTGACGGTATTTAAAATACCGTTTATACTGAGGTTACAACTTAAGCAAGTGAGGTGAGACTCATGAAAAGAACAGCCTTGTCCAATGCACGTAAGCAGAAGGGTTACAGCCAAACTGCTTTCGCGGAAAAGCTTGATATATCCACTGAACATGTGAGAAGTATGGAGTATGGTCGCGCAAACCCTAGTACTTCTTTAATGTTCAAGATATGTAGTGAATTGGATTCAACTCCGGATATCCTTTTCAAAGACTTAATGAAGTAACATTTTTTATTTCGTATTCCTAATACCCTTATGTACATTTTAAGTCCTAAACGTGGTATTGTCAATACCATTTTGTTTTTTATCTTTTAGGGTATTTAAAATACCGGAACTAAATAAAGGAGGAATTAAAGCGGATCAATTAATACCAACAACCGAAACCTAAAACGACAATTCATTTGTAAGTGGTCGTGTTTTTTCTTAAGTGTCTGGAAGTGAAAATAGCGTAATAGGATTGTTCCCTAGAATGTTCGATTATGGAACGCGAAGAAATGAATTCAACTAAAGAGAGGTGAGAGCTAATTGTCAATCGCAAAAATAAACGTTGATATCAACCAGAATGAAATCAAAAAGTATATCCATGAAAAGTTGGATGAAGCTCTGAATCAAACTCTATTTACCTGGGACATTGAACAAATGGTCAAGCGAACATGCATGAGTAAGTCGTTTCTAGAGAATGAATTTTTACACGATCCTCGGATGAAGTTAATCGAAAGGCGGAAAGAGAAAGGAAAGCGGTATTGGTTTTATGAAGCTAGTTTAGGTGTAATGCAAGAAATCATGGACGAGTGGTAAAAAATATGCGTGGACAGACGCTCAATAGGAAAGTTTTGAAGGAGGGATAGTTATGTTTGCAAAAGTAGCAGAAGACATGAGAGAAAGTAGCGATCGACTAGATGGATATTTAACTGGACGTTTGATCGTCGAAGGTAACAAGGTCCATTTAGTGTCAGATGTTATAGACAAAACGGTTTATACCGAATTAACAGTATCTGATCACATAGAGATTCGAAATTAGGAGGGACAACATAAAGTCTCGATTGAACGGATATTAAACACAAATGTTGTAGGTACAGACTGGCCTTTTTTTTGCAGGTATGTATGCAAAGGTGAAACGAAGGAATCGAAATGGGGATTACTGAGACATTCATGTTGATACTTATATCATTTGGTCTTGGGTGCTTATTCGCAACAGCCTTGAAGGAGGATGAAGAATGAATAGTATAACAATTAAAGGTATTACTGAAGTTTGTGGAATTTCAGTTCCAAACATTGCTGGTGGTTTTGGAGAGAGTAAGAAATCGATGCTTGTTCAGCATATTGCAGAAATTCATGAAAAGGAATTGATGTTCGTTAATCAAAATATCAATCGCAACCGAAAAAGGTTCAAAGATGGAATTGACATACTCGATTTAGCCGGAACTGATTCCGTTATCACTTTGAGCAATAACGGAATATTAACTCAAAATGCGATTAATAGAGCTAAAAATATTTATCTACTTTCCGAAAGAGGCTACGCAAAACTATTAAAAGTTTTCGATGACGATCTTGCTTGGGATAAATACGATGAACTTCTTGATGGATACTTCAAAATGCGAGATGAACAACCTAAAACGCAAGCTGAAATAATTGCAGCGATTGCACAATTCAACGTAAAACAAGAGCAACGACTCGGAGTGGTCGAGGGACGTATTAACTCACTGGAAGACACGATGCGGATCGACGGGGCGCAGGAACATAGAATTAATAAAAACGGCAGAGGTAAAGTTGTTAAGTGTTTAGGCGGTAAGGAATCAAAGGCGTATCAAGAAATAAGTAAGAAAGTTTTTTCTCAATTTTGGAACGAGTTCAAGCGACACTTTGAGATTCCTAGATACGGAGAATTACCGAAACTTCGATTTGATGAATCACTTCATTTTATTGAAGAATGGTCGCCAGATACGAGCACTCGTCTTGAAATTAGAACTTTGAACAGACAGCAGCACTTACAACTTTTAGAACAGGATGGTGGAATCAATGGCTAAGTTAAAAGTGATTGAGGGGATTAGGAAGGAAAAGCTGAATTATCGCTCGTTGTATTCAAATGCATTCATAAACACACTCAAAAGTATTACGGACAAATGGGAGGATTTCAAAAATCTAGATTTGGATATTCGTAAAAAGTTAGTTTTGTACGGTGTGAAAAAAATTAATGCAACAAACATTGATTCGATGGATTATGGATTATTAGTCAGTACATTCAGCATCATTTCATCGATAAACGCGGTTATGAGTACTTTAACACCACGTCAATTGCAAGTGGTTTTCCCAATAGCCAAAGAGTATGACGGTGAGAAATACGGGTTGAAGGATTACTTTTTTACTAGAAAGTACATCGAAGAATTTGGCGAAGACAGAGTAATCGGTGAAGAAATGTCGAGGTTCCATTGGGATTATCATAATTGGGAACTAACCAGATTTTCTTCTAAAACAATGTGCGTAATGAGTGCCATCCGTCGAGCAGAAGGTGGTAAGGGGGTCATGGAAGAGTTTTTCGAAGACCAAGGTGTTACTACTTACACGGTGACTAAGGATGACAAGGGTGATAAATATCTAACGAACAATGACACCGGGGAAGTAGAGAAGGTGACAAAGCCGCGCCCAAAGTATTTAAAAGTATTGAAATAAAAAAAAGCCCATTGCGCCAACAATGGACTACCGTAAATATAAGTTACCGAAAGTATAACACGCTTCTAAGAATTAATAAACAGGAAGTGAAAAATTATGAACGTGAAATGGATTAAATTAAGCACTCAAATGTTTGAAGACGAGAAGATCCGTCTGATTGAAAATATGCCGGAAGCTGACACTATATTAGTGTGTTGGTTCAAATTGTTCCTTATGTCTTCAAAGGATGGAAGCTTTAAAGTGAAAAACTTTGCTAATAATACTCATTCAACTGAAGAGTTGCTTTCGGTTTTATTGAAAAAAGACATCCAGTTTATTTGGAGGATGATTTCAGCGCTTACTGAAGTAGGTGTAATGAAAATAGATGGTGACACTATAGAAATTAATCGGTTTTGGCGTACTAATCAAGAGTTGCGCAATTCACCGGAATATAAGCTATGGAGAGCCGACGTTTTTGAAAGAGATAAATATACCTGTCAAATGTGTAACCAAGTAGGCGGATCGCTTAACGCCCATCACATCAAGTCGTTTGCCTGTTACGAAGAATTAAGGTTTGAAGTTAGTAACGGACAGACGTTATGCGAACCTTGCCATAGGAAAGTTCATAAAAAGGGTGAAAAGAATGGCTAAATTCAGAATGGTTTATACGGAGTTTTGGAACGATCCGCGAGTTGTTGAGGAAATGACACCGGAAGATAAATACTTCTTCCTGTACTTGTTAACTAATTCCAATGCAACTCAGATCGGCATCTATCAAATTACTAAAAAACAAATGGCTTTTGATACTGGTTACTCAATGGAGAGTATTAATTCTTTACTAGATCGGTTTATTAAACATCATAAAATTGTAGTTTATAACCCTGGAACAAGAGAGATAGCAATTAGAAATTGGGGCAAATACAACTTGAATCGTGGTGGTAAACCGATGATTGATTGTGTTCTTTCTGAACTAAAAGAAGTGAAGGATGAAGATTTGATAAGTTACGTAGGTGAACAGGTAGAACATAGTGGTATCAAGGAGTTGTACGATACGTTCACGATACGTGGACAAGAAGAAGATAAAGAAGAAGATAAAGAAGAAGAAGAAGAAAAAGATAAAGAAGAAAGAGAAGTAATACCTTATGTCGAGATAATAAATTATCTCAACGATGTGGCTTCTACTAAATATCGTTCTTCAACTAGAAAAACGAAAGACCTAATAAAAGCACGTTGGAA
This sequence comes from Bacillus sp. FSL K6-3431, assembly GCF_038002605.1. Lineage (NCBI taxonomy): Bacteria > Bacillati > Bacillota > Bacilli > Caryophanales > Bacillaceae > Bacillus > Bacillus sp. FSL K6-3431. Next base: position 721,920 of record NZ_JBBOCT010000001.1, on the reverse strand, counting down.
TGAAGGATTTGAGCTACATGATTTTAAAAGCGTAATAGATACCAAGACGGCCGAGTGGATTAAGGATGAGAAAATGAACAAATTCCTAAGGCCCGAAACACTGTTTGGTACAAAGTTTGAATCCTACCTTAATCAGAAAGGTGGTTCTATAAGTGGAAAAAATAACGATGCCGCAAAATTGGCTAAAGAAAATGGCATTCCATTCTGAAGTTTGTGAAAAACACACTTATATAAAAGATGGGCAAGAAGTCATTAAGCCAATACAGATGATGATTGTTAACAGTGAGGTGCTATGTCCACGTTGTGAAGCTGAAAAGACAGAACAGCAATTACAAGCATCGATACAGAGTGATTATGACAAAGCTAATGAACAACGGAAATATAACACTCTTTATAAGCGCAGTATCATTCAGGACAATACGCTAATAAAAGCTACTCTTGAAAACTATGAAGCTAAAGCAAAAGAAGAGATAGCTAACAAACATACTGTTTTAGAAGCTATTGATCGAATGAGAAGTGGACAAGTTTTTAATGTGGTGCTTCAAGGTAATCAAGGGGCAGGGAAAAGTCATTTAGCTTATGCAATGCTGCAAGAACTGAATGGACAAGATACCTCATGTTTATTTGTAAACGTGGAAAGTATGCTTCGGTTAATTAAAGATACGTTCAACAATAAAGAAAGCAAATATACGGAAAATTACTTTGTGGAATTAATGTCAGAGGTTGATTACCTGACACTGGATGATATTGGAGCTGAAACAGGAGCGATCGGCACGGATAAAACTGCTACAGACTTCGTTCAACGTGTGCTGTATGCAATCACGACAACAAGACAGGATAAATCAACATTTATCACTACCAATCTATCAAGTGAAACGTTATTTAAAATGTACGACAAAAAACTTGTATCTAGAATGTTCAGAAATCCGAAGTTTGTTGTATTCAGAGAAACCAAGGATAAGAGAATGAACAATATTCCATTTTGAGAGGGTGGTAAAAATGAAGGAAAAAGAGATTGATATGAATTCAATTGAATACCGCGTTGCAAAAGCAATTTATAACTTTTCAAAACATTTCGGAATTGATATACCAACGACCACTGATCTTGGTGAATGGTGGAGAGTTTCGCTTAAACAAATGCATAAAGAAGACGTCTATTCACTTTATGAGGAATTTGTTATTAACTCCACTCCAATGTATGAACCTATGAAAATGGAATTAATAGCCCGAAAACATGAGTTGGAAGCAGAAAGGATTGAAAGCTATGAGTAAGCTTGTGCTCTGTAAATCAGATAGTTGGGCTACACATGAGGATGCGATTGTTATGTATGCAGGAAAAATGATGTTCGATATTTGTGAAAAGTTAGAAGTTAGCTTGCAGCCGGATTCGACCTTCCTTGAAGTTTGGTCGACAGTGTTTGAACGATTCTCAACTGAAAAGCTTAACAAGATGTGTACGGTTTTTGAGGGAAATGACTCTTCGTTCTTAAGTGAAATGAAGAATGTTCTCCTTAATGAATTACACACGAGAGGACAGGCCTTGAAGCAGAAGGGGCTTCAATAGATAACCATAGCAAATTTGAAAAGGTGGGTCAGATGGAAAAGGTCATCAATGGGGAGGTCCACACACGGGATTCGATAGTGACAAAACACAAAGGACTGGTCCATAAGGAATGTCATAAATTGAAAAAACAGGCTAAGGGCGTTGGGCAGGATTATGAGGATATTGTTTCTATCGGTTTTATGGGTTTGATAAAAGCGTTCGATTACTTCGATGGGGAAAAATTTCCTGTTCGTTTTTCCACATATGCAGTACCTATGATTCGCGGAGAAATTCAACGTGTCTTAAGAGGAAGTGGTACTGGTGTTAATTATTCACGAGGAATTAAGGAATTAGCTTTTAGCATCCGAGCGAATGGAATGGATGAATTATCCATTGATGCAATATCAACAGAACTTGAGGAGGGTAGAAAAAAAGTCATTCATGCACTGAATTTTTTAAGACATGGAAAGCCGAGTAGTTTAGATCAACCAGTACGTGATTCAGAAGGTGATAGAAACGTCTCAGATCTTATAGGTGAACCGGACGATATTACAAGATTGTTTGTACAGGAATTTCTCGAAGTGTTTGGACGACAGGGAAAGATTCATAGCGAAAGGATTGATGGACGGGCAGACACAAGCAATTATTGCTCAAAAGATCGGTGTAAGCCAAGTCCAAGTGTCGCGAAATATAAAAAGGATACGGCAGAAATACATGGTTTATTCAGGAATACAGCACGCTATAGAACCAAGTGAAGAAAAGACAAAGGAAAAGAGGACTGTAAAGGAAGTGAAGTGGGTGACAAAGGTGAAGGATGCGTCCAGCGCTCAAAACCAATCACTTGTAAAAGTGAAAGTCGTAATTACAGAAGAAGCAGTCAATGCCATGAGAGCAAAAGGCATGACATATGCTGAAATCGGAAAAGAGTTCGGGGTTAGTCCATCTGCAATAAACTATCATCGTCAAAAGTGGGATGTGGAAAAAGTGCGATCAGGAATGAATGTTACAAAGTCTTTGAAAAGTGAGAGTTCAACAAAGGAGAAGAAAGTTGAAAGTTCAGCTGCAGTATCTAAAATGATTGCTCTTGAAAATGAAGTTAAAGAATTGAGAGAGTCCATGCTTTATAAAGAGGCTGTCATCCAAGAACATCAAAGCGTGATTGATCGTTTGAAAACAGAACGCGATGCAGGGACCAGTCAGCATGTCCCTATAGCTGATCGCTTGCAAAAAGATATAAAGGATGACCATAGGCTGCTTGAACGTGAATCCTCCAGATTGGAAAATCTATTGGGAATGGGTGAATCCGGGTGATGAAAACTTATCCTAAAATGAACGAAGCAATTAAGGATCTTCTGGGTAAGTCAGATGATATTCATAATCAATATGTGGTTGCTAGGATAGTGGATCTAGAAAAGGAAGTTGAACGCCTTCAAATGATAGATCGCTCATATTCAGTATTAAAGAAGGCGTCATGAATTAGTACAATTTCAAATTGTGATTTTATCTAAGGTGGACAAGGTTGTGGGATTATCATTGTTGTTGGGGGTCGATTGCTTGACTGAGTAGTAGGATATCTTCCTGTATTTCAGGTTTTAAGTGATCTGGAGCTTGGTAATATTCATCAATTACTTTTTTGAGCTCTCGCATCAATATTAAAATTTCATCATTGATAGACATTATTGTCACCTCCTGCAAAGGAACTACTTATTTAATAGGATAATATACCTGTGTATAAAGTGCAAGAGGAAATATGTATACAAAAATAGCCAGGATTCCTCCCGGCTAATCAAACTTCGATAACTTGATTATACCATATACAGGAGGGATTCTACTATGAGTCTACAAGATATAGAATTGACTGAGACAAATAGACTAGAGATTGATATAATGGAAATACCAACCAGTTGTGTGATTGTGATTTGTGACGGGAAGGCGAAATTAAGAGAATTGCCGCCACATGGTGAATATAAAATTGTGACGCATCAAGGGAAGGTGAAGCGCATGAGAAGAGAAGAGGGGGAAGAGTTTTGAGAGGCGTTAGAAAAAAGTTCTATGTGAACGAAGAGAATGTGGTAGAAAAGGTAAAGGTCGAAAGGTATATTGGTCAAGAAAAAATCTCGGAGTTTACATTTCGAGTCGGAAGTACCCTAGGGATTCAACCTTTAAATAAGAGAGCGACAAGGAATCGTGGTCGTAGCGTTCAAATTTTAGGGTTCAATCGAAAAGATGAAAAAGATCCGATGAGAGCTAAAGTGAAATATCTTGATACAAACCGAAATGGATTTGTTGAAATTGATGATTTGGACGTTTTAGAATAATAGCTTTTAACAAAATGAAATTTAGAAGGAAGATGGATAGGGAAGGTAGAGGGGGAGAGTTTTGAGAGAGTATATTTCGATTCTTTTTAATGATGCTAGTTTTGTGGGATCTTTGTTCGGGGCTTTACTTTCTGGATTAATAGCAATAATTATTCTAATAATACAAATAAGGAAGCAAGAAAAACGTTTAAAGGATGACATAAATAAAAGTTTTTTAAAGACATTTAGTACTTTCAGCACACATATAAAATTAATTATTGATGAATTGGATAGCTTAATTTCCAACGATACTATTAGAATAAAATTAGCCAATACATTAACTGTTCTTAATCACATCGATGATACTTTAGGTATTATAAAGGATGTTAATGTTGAAACAATACCTTATAAATATTATAGTGACTTTTTAATATTGAAAGAGAGTTTGTTCAATTTATCTTTTGATTATCAAGAGTTAACATTAATTTTAAAAAGTGAAGGAAGCATTAACAAAGATTCAATTGATGATTACTCTAATATTATAGAAGTTAAGAAAAATATCATAAATAGTTATTATAGGATAAGTGCAGAATGTATAAAACTAGATAAAAAATATAAATGATTAGTTTTACTATCCACTTGAGGACACTAAATGACGTATTAAGCATTATTTGTGAGGGAGAGTGAAACGAAATATAAAGGAAGGGGGAAGGTTTTTGAGAGATATAGACAAATTGGTATATAATGCGGTCCTTGGCAGCTTGCTAATAATCATTTTAGCACTCACGATATTTATTATTACGAACAATTTCTCATTTAAACCTTTTCATGATTCATTATTAGGTTTTACAGGTACTCTTGGTGGTGCTTTTTTAGGTGCTTGGTTAGCAGGGAAATATGCAATTAATGCCGCTAATTTAACAATAAAAGAAAATAAATTATGGAATTATGAGGAGTTTAGAAGGTTGCTTCTTACTCATAAGAAAAATTTGGAGAGTGTTTGTCACCATAGTAATTTAATTGCAAAAGGCGACTTAAGACCCGATGATCTTGATTTAACGATTAGAGATATCTCAAACCACGTAAGAGTAATAAGAGAAAATATAGATTTAGAGAGTGTACCGGTTGATTATTATCAAGATGTCAAGATGATAAGAATAGCTGCTCAACAATTGAGCGATAATGCTTTTTTGAAAAACAAGATGTTAGGCGATAAAAAACTTTATGATGAAGAAAATGTTTTGAGGATAAATAAAATATATAAAGCGAAAGTAGACGAATTATTTAATGAATTAAAATTGAATTAATAAGTCCCCCTGGCCATCCAGAGGACAACGATTGATTACAGCATTACGCTGTGTCATTTGTTGTCCTCTTTTTTTATTTCTTATAAAGGAGATGAAGCTATGAATCTATCAACGAAAGCTCAACTAATGCAGATAGACGTTAAACCACAGGCTAAAAAGGCGCAGAAGCGCAAACAGGAGCGTTTAAGCACTTCTGAATGGAAAAATATTATGGGCGCAAACATGAGAGTACACACAAGAGTAGGCGGTCGAGTTAGACAAAAATGAGGAGGGATCATTGATGGATAGAATTTCACAGCTTATCAAGGATTATAACTGGATGAAAAAAGAAATTGCTAGGCTTCAACGAATCATTTACGGATCCACTTCTCCTATGAAATCATGGGGTGTTGCTCAATACGGTGATGAAGCAGCTATGCCAAGAGGAAGTTCTGGTAAGAGTTATGCGGAATTAAGGGATATGGATATTCGAGAAGAGAAGCAGATTCGGAGGTTGGAAGATTATCAAAGAAATGTATATGCACTAGAAACAGCGATTGATGTGCTAGAGGATGAAAGACAGAAAATCATTTATGATTGCCTTCTTGATGAAATGACGTACAGACAAATAGCGCTGCATCTATCCATGTCAAAAGATTTTGTTCAAAAGCAAAAGAATGACATCGTAAGACAGATTAGACAAAGTAGACAGATTACAGCTATTTTGCAATTAGAAAAGGAATGCGGTTAAAATGGAGGGAGGGTCGGTCAGGTTTGGTTTTCTGGTCGAGAACGTTGTTACGTAAATTAGCGCCATCCTTACGGAGGCGTTTTTATATTGGGTAAAAAGTAATGAAAAGAAGGAAAATATCTACTTTTGTCGAATTGTAGATGTAAAAGGAGGGTTTACATGACAGTTTTAAGTAATGATGTATTTAAGAAGAATTTTATTGAATACTTAGAGTATAAAGATCTTAATGAAGTAGCGAGTATAATGAAATCTTGTGATTTCATTCTCACTGATACAGGTCAATTCACTTATAGTATATGGAATCAAACTAGTTTAGAATTAGATATAAGAATTCCGTTACCCCTTATGAAGAAGGTGGAAGAATTTTGGGATGAAGTAGTTAAGTTGAGTAAAGAGTTTTACCCGGATGATAAAGACCATGATTTGCTGAATGTCATTAAAGGGGTAAAAATAATGGATTTTACAGGGGATGAGACTGAAGAAGAGGATTTGTCGGATGTTTCAATGCCTGGGGGGCGAGTTTATCAAAATCTTGTAGCCAAAGTACACAAGCAACATATTGATAGTATAGAAAAGAATTATATTCTAGAAGCTTGTTATTGTGGGCAAAGAGGTTATAGACTAGCCGCAGCCACCATGATCGGATGTGCGGCGGAAAGATTGCTAATTCAACTTTGTGATGCGTATTTATCTTATTTAGAAAATGGTAATGGAAGTGAAAGAGAAATTACAAAATTTAAAGTTGAAGTTGTTGAAGCAAAAAAAGCACATGCAAGACTTGATGGTTTTTTAGGGAAAACGAAAAACTCAGAAGATGTTTTTAAACAAATCGGGTTAGAAAATTCTAATCTTCATTTTTCATTTTTAGATATTATGAGACAAGTTAGAAATGAATCAGGTCATCCTACAGGGATTAAAATTTCAGAGGAAGATCTCAGTACTATTTTCGGAAATTATCAATTACTCATAGACAGAGTACATCCAGTAATAACGAAATTGCCAACATTCAAAGCAAGCAATACTTAAGCAATTATCGTGGTGCTTTTTTATACTAAAAACAAAACCCCATCAAATGATAGGGTTAAACATTTTTCCTCATTCCGCAATTCTTGCATTTTCGAATGAGTTTATTTTCTTGGATGTAACTTGCAAACCCGCCGTGATCACAATTATCGCAACGGCCGCCGTTTATATCGGGATGATTCCTTATATCATAAATTACGTTTAAATCGTACCTTTCTTCTGCTTCGATGATGATCTCTCCTTTAAGTAACTTGCTAATGATAGCACAAGGGTAGAGTTAGGGGAATTAGTGAAAAGAAGGAATTTGGCTCCTTGTGTCGAATTGGTTCGGTGGGAGGGGATGGTTGAATGAGTTTAGAAGAACGGTTGGAAATTGTTCATCAAATGCAAAAGTTGACCGAAAAGCAAATAACAAATCGAGAAAAATCTCTAGAGTTATCAAAACAATTAGAAGAAAACATTTTGGATGATAAGCTAAGATTAGAGATTAAAAAGTTGGAATTAGAAAATATAACTTTGTATAAACGAAATAAAGAATTGATTAGCAAGTTATAGCACCCCTGGCGGTGCTTTTTCTTTTGCCCAAAATAAATATGGGGGTGTAGGTGATATGTAATGAAACAAAAGAAGCTAACACCAAAACAACAAGCGTTTTCTGATTATTACATTGAGTTGGGGAATGCTACAGAAGCGTATTTAAAGGCTTATCCAAATGTGAAGAAGGAAGCAACAGCAAGAGCAAATGGAAGTAGATTGCTAACATATGCTAACATTTCTTCCTATATAGCCGAACGCATGGAAGAGTTGAAGTCGGAACGAGTCGCAGATCAACAAGAAATAATGGAAACATTAACAGCGGTTTTACGAGGTGAGGCAGATGGGGCGGCGTTAGTAGGTATGGGTATGGGAGAGCAATACATGAAAAAGGATATGAAACCGACCGTTGCTGAGCGTATCAAGGCTGCTGAATTAATTGGTAAACGCTATGCCTTGTGGACTGATAAACAACAAGTAGAAGGTGCTGTAAATGTAACGTTTATTGATGATATTGGTGATGAAGATGAAGCGTAAGTTATCTGAATTCCTTCCGAAAGCATTTCATCCAGTTTGGAGAGCCGCAGTAGCTGAAGAAATTTTAAACATCGTTTGCAAAGGTGGCCGTGGTTCTGGTAAGTCATCCGATATTGCACATATCATAGTTCAGTTACTCATGCGCTATGCAGTGAATGCAGTCGGGATCAGGAAGGTAGACAATACGATTGAACTCTCTATCTTTGAACAAATGAAGTGGGCCATATCAGAACAAGGCGTTTCCGATCTATTTAAAGTTAATAAGTCTCCAATGCGAATCACTTACATACCACGAGGCAATTACATGGTATTCCGTGGCGCTAAGGATCCTGAACGAATCAAGTCATTAAAGTCAGCAAACTTTCCCTTTGCTTTCGCCTGGGTAGAAGAATTAGCCGAATTCAAAACTGAAGATGAAGTGACGACCATCACCAACTCCTTGTTACGTGGAGAATTGAGCGATGGTCTTTTTTATAAGTTTTTCTTTAGTTATAACCCACCAAAGCGTAAACAATCATGGGTGAATAAGAAGTATGAGACATCATTCCAACCGTCAAATACGTTCGTGCATCACTCAACATACCTAGACAACCCATTTATCTCTAAACAGTTTGTAGCAGAGGCAGAAGCGACCAGGAAGCGAAGTCCTCAACGATATGACTGGGAGTATGGTGGGAAGGCAATCGGTTCTGGTGTTGTACCATTCGATAACTTGCTTGTCGAAGCAGGAAGCATCACAGATGAAATGGTGAAGACGTTTGATAATATCAGGCAAGGTCTAGACTTCGGGTATGGTCCAGATCCGTTTTCTTTTGTACGCTGGCATTACGATAAAAAGAAAAACGGCATCTATGCATTGGATGAACACTATGGACAAAAAATCAGTAATCGGAATGCAGCCAAGTGGATTAAGGGAAAGGGTTATGATACCGAAGAAATGACTGCGGACTCTGCGGAGCCAAAATCTATTGATGAACTGAAAATCGAACATGGTATTAGACGAATTAAAGGGGCTAAGAAGGGACCTGACAGTGTGCAATATGGGGAAGAATGGCTTGATGATTTAGATTTTATTTGCATCGACCCCACTCGAACACCAAACATCGCTAGGGAATTTGAGAACATCGATTACCAGACGGATCGTGATGGCAATCCGTTACCGAGATTAGAGGATAAGGACAATCATACGATTGATGCCACGCGTTATGCATTTGAAAGGGACATGAAACGGCCGTCTGTATCCGTGTTGAAATGAGGTGAGTAAATGCTAATAGAGGACCTGTATCGTGCACCTTGGCATGAAAGGATGGTGAGTGTCATAAGCGACATGGTAAATAACGTCATTACTGATGATGAAATACTAGTAAAAGAGATTCAAGATTGGGAGAAGAGTGAGACTCGAAAGAATATGCTTACTGGTGAACTCTATTACCGGAACAAAGCTGATATCCTTCAAAAAGAACAAAAGATTAAATGGAAATCGAATCAGAAGTTGGCACATGGCTTTGCGAAAAAGCTTGTAGACCAGAAGATTGGCTATCTACTTTCCAAAGAACCAACATTCGGTACTGAAAATAAAGCGTATAGTGGCATCATGACAGATACGTTTGATCGGGGCTTGCTGAAGAAAATTAAGAACGTGGGCAAGGAAGCGATCAACAAAGGAATTGCCTATCTCCATCCGTACTTTAACGAGCGGGGAGATCTATCCTTTACTAAGTTCCCATCTGAACAGATCATTCCGTTCTGGGCTGATAACGAACATATGGAAGTCCTGTCATTCTTACGTGTTTACGATGTAAGTATCTATATGAATGGGGATAAGGTTAAACAGAAGAAGGTTGAGTATTACCAATCAAAGGGCATTAAATTCTTCATCTTTGAAGCCGGAAAGCTAATACCTGATGTTCCTGCAGGCTTGGAACAGAACCATCATTTCACAATTAACGGGAAACCATATGTGTGGGAACGAATCCCATTAATACACTTTAAATATAACGAGGAAGAGCAACCTCTTGTGGATAGCATCAAGTCATTGGTGGACAACTACAACCTGCAGGCTTCAACGAATGCGGATATATTGGCAGACGTTCCGAAATTCATTTATAAACTTATAAACTATGGCGGGGTTGATCTTGCTGAGTTCATCAAAGATTTGAATGAATATATGGCCGTTAAGTTGGATGAAAATGGAGATGTAGACAAACTGCAGGCTGATATCCAGACAGAAGCCGTTGAAAAAGAGATTGATCGTAACCGTAATTCTATCTATGAGTTTGGACGCGGCGTTGATACAAGAGAGCAAGGCCTACGAGATGCTTCAGGAGTAGCCTTACGCTTTCGTTACAGCGATTTAGATATGGATTGTAACATTCTTGAATCGGAGTTCCAATCATCCATTGAGCACATGCTGTGGTTCATTAATCACCATTTACTTATGACAGGTAAAGGAGATTTTACGAAAGAGAAAGTCAATATCATTTTCAATCGTGACATTATCATTGCTGAAACAGAGGCAATTGACAATACTTCAAAATCAGTCGGTATTCTTGATGATAAGACCATTCGGGAAAATCATCCTTGGTATACAGAAGAAGTTGAAGCACGGCTGGAGGAGCAAAAGAAGGAACGCCAGAAGGAAATTGACGGGTATGAGGATGTGTTTCCGAAAGAAGTGAAGGTCGATGAATAAGTATTGGGAAAGTCGATCGGCGCAACGCGAAATGGAATCACAACTCATTGCAAGTAAGTTCTTGGCTCGAATGGATGAAAGTCTACGTGAAGCACAACAAGACATCCTACGGCAAATAGAAGCGTTCTACGGTCGTTATTCTAAAGAGAATGAAATAACACTTGCTGAAGCACGAAAATATCTCACAGCAAAAGAATTAAAAGATCTTATGAATATCGATTTAAAACGATTTAGAGAAATGTCACTATCCAGTAATCCTGAACACGACAGGCTGCTGAATGCTATAAGTTATCGTACCCGCATTTCTCGACTAGAGGCATTGAACCTGCAAATAGAAATGCGAATGATTGAAATGTACGGTGGTATGAATGGGTTGCAGGAATATACATATACAGGCCTTGGTGAGGTATATCAAAATTCATATTATCAATCGATGTTTGATCTTGCAAAGCAAGGAGCAATCGCAGGTACGGTAGCAGCGGTTTCTGATACGACAATGAAAGAATTCCTTACTTATAATTGGAGTGGAAAGGAATTTTCAAAACGTATTTGGGATCATCAATCTGGTGCGTTGCAGACGATAAAGAGAGAACTGGAAAAGAGTTTTGTATCTGGTCGATCCATGCAAAAGACGACAAAGGTAATTATGGATGCGACAGATGTAAGTAAATCAAAAGTTGAAGCGTTAGTTAGGACTGAATCAAACTTCTTCCATGGCCTGGCTGCACAAAACAGCTACATCGATGCTGGGATTGAAAAGTACGAGGTTTTAGCGACATTGGATAGTCGAACATCTACCATTTGTAGGGAACAGGACGGTAAAGTTTATGATGTGAAAGACTATGAGCCGGGGGTAACAGCGAATCCTTTTCATGTAAGATGTAGGTCCACGACCATTCCGTATTTTGATGAATCGGAATACATGCAGGATGAGAAAAGGCAATCGGCGGATGGGCTTATTGATTCTATGTCTTATGAAGAGTGGCATGAGAAGTATGTTGAAGATGATCTAGAAAGAGTAGCTACAGAGGAAATGATTCTGAACCGATCAACAGATAAGAATCAACATAAGAAATACAAGGACATACTTGGGGGAGATGCTCCTAGATCTTTTGCAGCCTTCCAAGAATTAAAGTATACTAAAGCTATAGAGTGGAGCAAACTTCAAGATAATTATTATGTAAAATCTAGATTAAGTAATGGATCGTTTGGTTCGGTAATAAACAAAGAGAAGCAATCACCGCATATGAAGTCAACGGTCATTGAAGGGAAAAGTTACTTTTTTGATGATGTAGATGTCCAAAAACTATTTGATAAATATGCAGGTACTGGAATTGTTGAAACTAATCGTACTGGAAGCCGTATTAATAAAGAGGTTATTCATGTCGATGAAATTATTGGTATTGCGGTTTCGAGAAATGAAGCATTCGAAACAAATAAATTTAAAATACATCACTCTAAAAAACGTACACATATTGTACCTATTAAAACTGATCAGGAGGTGTAAGGAGTGGATATATACTATGATTCAGGAACAAAAATCAGTGTATCCTTTGTTGATGGCCAAAGTCTGATTGGCATTGTTGACCACTGGACATCGCCAGCCGACAGCGATGAATTGATTCAGGAATTGACAATTATACCAACAGAAGGAACGCTTAAAGGTCAATTAGTTAACTTTAATGAAAAAGAAGTAAAAAAGATTGAATTCATTGAGTAAAGGCACTTTCAACCGTAACTGGTAGGGAGTGCTTTTTATGTTGCGATAAAAAAAGTTCATGAAAGTAGGTGATAACTTGGAGAACGAGAAAATGCTGGAAATCGCTATCCAAACTTTGTCGGCATTTGACCCTAAGGCCATTGAAACGGTTCAACTAGAAAGAACCAAGTATGATGATGGTTCTGTAGGTTATTCAGTAAATGTAACTTTTCCCGCCGAGGAAAAAGAGTTATAAGCAACAATTAAATCTCGTCTTTTTAGCATTTGTGGACGTTAACTACCAAAGCTGGTCGTGGACGTAACCACGTAAAATCATCGTAACCAAGGAGGAATCTATTTATGAAACGTGAATTTCTAGAAGGTTTGGGACTAGAAAAAGGGAAAATTGAATCCATTATGACTGAACATGGAAAAACAGTTGAATCTCATAAAGCGAAAAACGCTGATCTAACATCCAGCGTTGATGATCTACAAGGGCAACTGGACCAACGGGACAAGGACCTGAAGGATTTAAAGAAACAGGCTGAGGGCAGCGAAGATCTTCAAACAAAGCTTACTGATCTGCAAAAACAATATGACACAGATAAGGGTTTGTATGAAACAAAAATCAAAGAAACCCAGTTATCTAGTGCTTTGAAATTAGCGCTTGTAGGGAAGGTCCACGATGCAGATTATGCAATAAGCCAAATCGATAAAGAAAAAATTGAATTAGATAAAGACGGGAACGTCGCCAAAGGACTTGATGAGCAGATTAAAACCCTGCAAGAATCGAAGTCCTTTTTGTTTGTTCCAGAAAGCAATCCGGCTCCTGAATTTAAAGGAGCGAAACCAGCTGAGGGTAATCCACCAGGAACGCCACCTTCTAGTATTGGTGCAGGATTTGCACAGCAAGCCAATAAGCAAGCAGAACCAGTACAAAATACAATTTGGGGATAAGAGAGGAGATATATCATGTACGTAAAAAACTACGGAAAAGCAGAAGAAATCAATTTCCTAGCAAGTGCCAATGTCCAATCGTTCACGCATCAGATTAGCAACGTAGGGGTAACGGCAGATGCTAATGGCCGTAAAATCGTAAAGGCGGGTACGATCTATCCTAAGAACGATGCAACAGCAAAAGGTATCATCTACACGGATGTCGACGTCACAGAAGGACCACAGCCAGGTGCCGTTTTGGTTGAAGCTTATGTCCTTGAAGCACGTCTTCCGATTGCGCCATCTGAAGAAGCAAAAGAAGCTATGACAGAAATTAAATATCGATAAACGAATAGAAATGGAGACGATAATATGCCAAGCATTTTAGAACTATTTAATCAGAAGGATGTACTTAACTATTTAAAAGCTCGTGAATTCCCAGCACTTTTAGGCGAAACACTTTTCCCGGAAGTAAAAAAGCAATCTCTAGAATTCGACATGATTAAGGGTGGTAGCTCTTTGCCTGTAATTGCTTCTGTTCATGCGTTCGATACTGAAGCAGAAATCGGTAGCCGTGAAGCAAGTAAGATGGCTATAGAGCTTGCGTTTATTAAACGTAAATTGCAACTGAAAGAAAAAGATATCATTGCGATCGAAAGTCCTCGTAATGCTGCAGAGCAGGAATATTTGATGAAAGAAGTATTTAACGATGTGGATGTCCTTGTGGCTGGTGTAAAAGCACGTGTTGAAGCAATGCGTATGGAAGCATTGGCAAACGGAACTGTTACGCTTGACGAAAACGGTCTTGATATGACTGTTGATTACCAAGTGCCAGCTGAAAATAAAGAAGCACTTTCAGGTACAGGATTATGGACGAATCCTGATTCTGATCCGATAGAAGATCTTCTACGATGGGCTGACACGCTAGATGCAAAACCGACAAGAGCACTTACATCCAGTGCGGTATTGACAGCTCTATTGCGCCATCCTCGTATCATAGGGGCATTGTTTGGCAAAGACTCCATGCGAGTTGCTACACGTGCGGATTTAAACGCATTTATGCAGCAACATGAACTACCTGTTATTGGCACTTACAATAATCAGTATCGAAAGCAAAATGCGAATGGAACGTATACTAAACACCGTTACTTCCCAAATAACAAATTCGTTATGTTTGGTGATGGTACTTTAGGTGAAACGCTATATGGCCCAACACCAGAAGAAAATCGTTTAGTACGTGATCCTGCTGTTGAGGTAAATAATATTGGGAATGTACTTGCTATGGTATACGAGGAATCACTTGATCCAGTGAGTACGTGGACGAAAGCAGTTGCTACTGCAATTCCATCTTTCCCTGCTGCTGATGAAGTGTTCCAAGCACAACCTATTGCATAAGGAGGTACAATCATGAAAATAGTACAAGTTATTGATATCTCTGTCCGGTATAATGGCGTCACTTACCGGACAGGCGAATTTTTTGAAATGGAAGATGAACACGTAAATGAAACTCTGGTGAAGATTACCGGAGAAGTTGAGCAAGCCCCAAAGTCAATTGAAGAAATGACGGTTCCTGAATTAAAAGAGTATGCAGCTGAGAATGACATTGATTTCAAAGATGCCAAAAAGAAAGAAGAAATATTGGAAGCTATTCGAAATTTTGAAAATGACGAACCAGAAGGCAATGATCAAGAAGGTGATGAGTAATGTCTGTCATGCAATATTGGGATCCGGAGCAGA
Organism: Bacillus sp. FSL K6-3431; assembly: GCF_038002605.1. Lineage (NCBI taxonomy): Bacteria > Bacillati > Bacillota > Bacilli > Caryophanales > Bacillaceae > Bacillus > Bacillus sp. FSL K6-3431. Next base: position 706,885 of record NZ_JBBOCT010000001.1, on the reverse strand, counting down.
AGAAGACCATCACTGTATCTAAAGAGAATCCCTTACCTATTGGAGGGGGCGGAACAGGTGAACAAGGGCCACCGGGACCATCTGCTTATGAAATCGCTGTGGAAAATGGCTTCAGCGGCTCTGAACAGGAATGGTTAGATTCATTAAAAGGAAATAAAGGCGATCCCGGTGGTAGGGGACCTACAGGATCAGACGGCCCACCAGGTCAAAACGCTGAACCACAATTTACTCCTGAACAAGTTGATGCCTTACTCGCTCTAATTGAAGGCGACAGTGAGTAATTATGAACATAATCGATATTGTTAAAATGAAATTAACTGATCCGAAACCTTCTGATATTGAGTTAAACATGTACATCGAAGAAGTTGGCCAGTCAATAATGACTTATTGCAACAGAAGTGATATCCCTTCTGATTTGCGATACGTTCATGCAAATATGGTCATTGATTTAATTACAGGTGAAGAAAGAAAAGCGGATCCTGATAGTCAATCGTCTGTATCTGCCATAAAAGAGGGTGACATCCAAGTGACGTTCGGCTCTGCAAAGGTTGAATCGCGTGAAAGAGCTACTGAAAAATTAATCTTTGATTATTCGAAGCAACTGAACAGTTTTCGGAAGTTGAGGTGGTAGTATGAACATCCAAAGCATCATGGCGAAAGCTACTGGAGCAGTTGAGTTTATGTATGACAAAGAGGCTGAGATAAAACGTTATGAGGAAATAGTTAAGCAGAACGGTGCGGATGGGATGGAATGGATAACGAAACATTCTGACGTACCATGCCGTCTTTCAAGTTCGAAATTAGACAATACAGCGCAAGGTGAAGCGAACGCTATTAACTATGATGTAAAAATGTTTCTCTCTAGCCATATCGAGATTAGGGCGGGGGATATTCTCATCGTTAATGGTGAAAAGTACGAATCAACAAAAAAACCTTTTGTTTATGTATCTCATCAAGAGGTCCTACTTGAGTACAAAGGGTATGCATAATGGGATTTGAATTCAGTGAAGTATTTAATATCAAGGCAAATATTATTGAGTTGAATAAAGCTTCTCACGCCATTCATTTAAAAGTCGCAAAACGTGTCGCCCAACTTGCTATCCGGAAAGTAAAGAAGATGACTCCTGTTGATAATGGCGATCTTCGAAACAATTGGAAATATGATGTGATTAAAAAAGGTGATACGTATATCATCGTTATTTACAACCAACTAGAGTATGCATCATTCGTTGAGAAAGGTCACAGGATAGTTGTTGCGGGGAAAACTGTCGGATGGGTCGAAGGGCGTTTCATGCTTGAACTGACCGAAAATGAAATGGAAAAAATCGCTCCAAATATGTGGAAAATTGAAGTAGAGAAGGAGATGAGACGCATCTTTGGAAGCTGAATTGAAAACACTCATCATCCAACAAATTAAAGAAGTTTATGGAACATCAATGAAAGTGTATGACGAACCGGTTAGGCAGGGGCTGCAGACTCCTGCCTTTTTGGTGCTTATTGTTGAAGATGAGCAAGAAAGAAAGCTCGGGAGCTTGTCGGAGTGGGAGTACTTAATTAATGTAACGTACTTTCCAGAAGATGATCGGAACGCTTATACAGAAAATGATAGAGTCAGTCAAACCTTTAAAGAAAATTTCAGATATATAGGGAATACGTTCCATGTTAATAGATTAAAAGCTACCAAGTCCGATGGCACTTTGGTAATTTCATTTACCGTAAAGAAATTAGTAAAAGAAATCTTTAAAGAGACAAAAATGGAAGAATTACATTATGGAGGCGTGGCCAGTGAGTAAAGAAATGATAGATAAGGAAACAAAGCCAAGGAAACAAAAGAAATATAGTAAGAGTGCATTTATTGAAGCAGAGGACAGCTCGAACAAGAAAATATTACTCGGTGTAATTTTGGAAGACGAGAAAAGTTACACAAAAGAAGAAGTCAAGAAACTGGAAAAAGCATGGAAACATAAGGAGGTTAAAAAATAATGACAGGTGGACATTGGGAAACTCAAAATAAAGTGCGCCCTGGTGCATATATCAACTTCGAAACAAATGATTTAGCAGGTGCTGGGGTCGATTCTGCAGGTCCTGTTGCAATCCCTTTAGCCCTTGATTGGGGGAAACCTAAAGCATTTACAGAAGTTAGTCCGAATACGAACTTTATCGAACTCTTCGGGAAAAGTCTAAGTGAACTCATTCCTGTTCGTGAAGCGTTTAAAGGAACAAGTCAGGTGCTCATTTACAATTTAAGTGGAGAAGGAACAAAGGCTACAACGACAAGTGGAACGTTTGAAGCCACGGCTCTATACGGGGGCATTGAAGGCAATAAAATCACTGTCACAGTGTCTGTCGGTTTAGATGATGGGGCAACCGTTAAAACATTCTACGGATCTACTCAAATGGATGCCCAAACAGTGGAAAGTGCAGCTGAACTAGAAGCAAATGCTTTTGTAACGTTTAGCGGGGAGTTACCTGAAGAGGATGCCACTTTATCCTTATCAGGAGGCAGCACAACAGGTGCAACGAATGATTCATATGCTAGTTTTGCCGAAGGGTTAGACTCTCAATCCTTTAAGGTGGTGGCTGTAGGGACAGATGATGATTCTATCAAAACGCTATTTTCCGCAAAGGTGATTCATTGGAGAGAAGATGAAGGCAAAAACGTAACCTTCGTAACGAATAATTACAATGCTGCAGATCATGAAGGTGTGGTTTCAGTTAAAAACTCTGTCGTGCTTGATGGATATGAAGTGATTGAGGCAGAAAATGCAGTTTACTGGTACGCGGCTGCATATGCGACTGCAGATACTAATTCCTTAACATATACGGAGTATCCAGGAGCCATTGACTGTGAACGCTTGTCACATGAGGAGATTGTCAAAGCTCTAAAAGACGGTCACATTGTCTTTACATTCCAACAAGGTTTGGATGGCATTGATCGAATCGTTATCGAACAAGACATTAACACATTCAGAACGTTTACAGTAAAGAAAAACCAAGATTTTAGGAAAAACAAGATTATTCGCTCTATTGATATTCTAAGTGATAATGTGCAGCACATTTATTCACGTACCTTTATTGGGAAAGTGAATAACGATGAGGATGGCAGAAATTTATTTAAGGGGCAAGTAATGACCGCAGTATTAGACGGACTGGTTAGCCGAGGGGCGATTGAACCTTACGATCCAGATGAATTTATTGTGGAGCAAGGTAATGAGAAAGATGCCGTTCTAGCTCGATTGTCTATCAAGTTTAATGACGCGATGGAAAAACTATATATGACAGTTGAATGTAAATAATGGAGGTGGAGTAAATGGGTAGAATCATGCAAAACAGTGATGCGATTTCCGCGAAAGAAGGAACAGTATTTATCACGATTGATGGTACTGTGCATGAGTATGCAGAATTAGTTAAATTTGAAGCGCGTATCGATTACACAAAGGCAGATGTGAAATCGATAGGGAAAAGGATGAAAGGGAGTAAGATTGTAGGAGCAGAGGGGACAGGCTCCATGGAGATTCATTACCATCGACCAGAAATGCGCCGTATGGCCCTGCAATACCTGAAGACAGGTAAATCTCCAGTGATGGATGTCCAAGTTATTAATGCTGATATTACGTCAAGAGCAGGGAAACAAACAACGCTTATCAAAAATGTTGTTCCGGATGGGGCATTATTGGCGGCTCTTGACGGTGACAGCGAAGACTTACTAAAGGATGAGACTGATTTCACGTTCGATGATTTTGATTTCTTAAATCAATTTAAGGTTTTGAATAATTAATAGAAAATAACTGGAGGTTTTTTGAATGAGTAATTTTAATGCGTTTATGAAAGGTAATGTAAAAGAAGTAGAAAACGTCTCGTTGAAGCTTGATCGCTTTGATGAGAAGATTCTTTTACGCCCGCTTACTTCTGGTGAGGCTGATAAAATCAATGATAGGTGTTTCGTGAATAAGCCCGGAATCAAAGGGAGAATGGAACGTACCTTTGATGTTGTAAGATATAACCGAGGGGTTTGTACTGCCTCAATTATATATCCTGATTTAGACGATGCGGCTCTGCAAGAGTCTTACGGTGTGAGAGGTGCGGAGAATTTATATTCTATCCTATTCTTACTTGGTGAGGCTGCTCAAATTCTTGAAAAGGTCTCTGAGATCAGCGGTTTAGATACGACTATCGATGAAGATATAGAAGAAGCAAAAAACTAATTGGTGGGGGGAAAGATGAGGTAGACACTGAAGCGGTGTATGCCCACTATGCCCTCCACCGTTTACGAATTAGACCGCGTGAGTTTTTTGAAATGGACCGAAAAGAAAAAGCTTTCGTGATTGCTAGTATTCAGATACGTACCGACGAAGAGAAGGAGGAAGCAAAGCAAATTAAGAGGAAAAGATAGTAAATATTTCCACTCTTTATGGTGTTTTGGTAGAATAGTATAGAATACCTAAGGGGGTGCAGGATGAAAAAAACACTATTATTGTTACTTACATTATTATTGGTAATGACAGCATGTGATTCAAAAGCAGAAAGCGAAAACAAGAAGAAAACACCAGAGGGATCTAAGGAAGTTCTACTGGAAGAAAATCCAGAGGAATCAAAAGACCAAGCAATCGAGGTAGATAAAGGTATTTTAAATGTTGAAATCACATTACCACCTTCACTATTTGAAGGACAAGATATAGATGAGGTTATCGCAGAAGCAAAAAATGACGGTGTGAATGAAGTAAAACTTAATGATGATGGTTCTCTCACTTATAAAATGCCTAAAGCGAAACATAAAGAGATATTAAAAGAGTTGGAATCTAATTTGTTGGAATATGTGGATGACGTAAAAATTGATACTGAAGCCGCCTCTATCAAAGATATAACTCATAATAAGGACTTTTCGGAATTTACATTGGTTGTGGATCAAGAAGCATTTGAAGATAGTTTTGATGGGATTGCAGTATTTGGTCTTGCTATATCTGCTCTATTTTACCAAGCGTTTATAGGTGTGGATTCAGACGATTACAAAGTTACCGTTTTTTATAAAAACGTGGATACAGGAAATATCTTTAATACAGTAGTTTACCCTGATGCTTTTGAAGAATAGTTTCGGAATATAAGTACAACCATGTAAAAACACCCAACTGGGTGTTTTTTTCTGTTGTTTATAAGAAAGGTAGGTGAGAATATGTCAGGAGCACAAACAACGCTGGCGCTTCAGGATAAATTAACCGGGCCTCTTATGAAAATGATGAAGGCAATGGACAGTACGGTCAGAGTCATGGAGCAGATGGACGCGGCTACAAACAACTTAGACCAAAAAAGCTTGGCAAATGCACGTAAAAACATCACGAATGCTTCAGCAGATTTTGAACGCTTACGTTCATCAATGGACAACGCTGGCGGTAGTGCACAGAAGGCTGAAGAACAGCAGAACAAATTGAATGGGGCTGTCGAAAAGCTTACCTCTTCAACAAATGCCGGTAGCCTAGAATCTTCTCTTAATAATGTGGGGACTAGCGCTGGGAAAGCGGCGGAACAGCAAAATAAGCTAAATGCAGCAGTGAACAGCAGCCCTTCACCTGCTAAAACGCAAGGTCTGGCTAAGGCTATGGATACAGCTGCTTCAAGCGCGGAGAAGGCGACTAAAGGGCAAGATCAGTTTAACAAAACTTTGAACGCAATGAAGCCACCTACAATATTAGAGCGCATACGAAACCTGTTTAAGAATATGGGTAATGAGACTGATACAGCGACAACAAAACAATCAAAATTTAATGCAGTTATGCAGCAACTTCGACCATCGTCTATCTTGGAGCGTTTAAGGAACATCATGAAAAGTGCTGGGGATAGTGCGGACAAAGCAGCGAGTCAGCAAGATAAATTTAATCAATCTGTAAATTCAGGGCTACCAGGAATTAAAAGTCTTGCTACAGGACTGTTAGGTGTAGTTGGGGCCTATAAAGCTTTCGGTGCGGCCAAGAACTTTTTGGGAAATATGTTTTCACAAGGAATACAGTTCCAGGCATTAAAGCAGTCATCACAATCGGCATTCACAACCTTCCTAGGAGATGCCAAAAAAGCAAAAGCATATATGGATGATATGTATGCATTTGCTTTGAAGACGCCTTTTGCATATCCTGATTTACTCTCGTCAAGCAGAAATTTGATTGCATTTGGAATTGAAGCGGAAAATACTTTCCCGATAATGCAGGCAGTGGGTGATGCAGTAGCCTCTGTAGGAGGGAGTAATGCCGATATCGCGGACGCAGCAGACATATTCGGTATGATCCAGGCTCAAGGAAGAATCACGGGGATGGAAGTAAATCGTTTAGCTCGCTTTGGAGTAGACAGTTATAAAATGCTAGGCGAAGCTGCAGGTGTTTCCGCTGAAGAAATGAAAAAACAAATATCCTCAGGGGCAATTGGAGCAGGACAGGCTATCGATGGTTTAGTTAAAGGCATGAACAAGCAGTTTAAGGGCGGAATGGCTGGCGTTAAAGGTACAATATTAGGTGCATTTGACTCCTTTAAGTCATCAATCAGAAATGCTGGAGACAAAATGATGGAAAGCTACATTGAACCCTTAACAAAAGGTATCGGTGTCGTAACTGATTTAATCAAAAAAATTCCCGTCTATATTGGTCCTGCCGTAGCAGCTTTCCTTCCTTTAATCGATATGTTCAACGAAACGTTCGCCGGAAATCGCTTTGATGGTATTTTCGCAGCTGTCGGTGCTTCGATAACGTTAATTGCTCATATTTTATCACGGTTTGGACAAACAGCTTTGTGGGTGGCCGGAATTTTTGCAGATAACTGGTCATGGATTGCACCCATCTTAACTGTCATGGGATCTATGCTTGCAGCTCTTGTCGCAATGCTAGCTGTGCAGTACACAATATTAGGTCTTATTCGATTAGCAACGTTAGCATGGGCTGCCGTACAGTGGCTTGTAAATAAAGCTTATTTCTCTAATCCAATTGTATGGATTTTACTTATCATTGTCGGAGTTATCGCACTCGTTATCTATGCCATGGTCGCTTGGAGTGATCAAACCGCAATTGCTATAGGTGCAATCGTTGGCTCACTCTATTGGCTAGGAGCAGTTTTCTACAACGTTCTTATAGGGATCGCCAATTTCGGCATTATGGTTGCAGAATGGTTCGTAAATACATGGCATCAAGCAGTATATATAGTTCAATTGGGGTGGATTGGACTAAAGTTACTAACCTTTATGGTACTCGACGCTATAGGGAATTATGCTTTAGCGGTAGCAGAGTGGTTCATAAATGCGTGGAGCCAATCAATCTATAACGTTCAGATGAGTTGGATAGCGTTAAACCTTCTTACTCGGATGGTACTAGACGCAATAGTAAATGCAGGCATAAAAGCAGCTGAATGGTTTGCAAATACGTGGAATGATGGCGTGTATGACGTCCAAAAGGCTTTTTATCAAATGGGAACGTTTGTTACTTCTATAGCGAGCGGAGTCGCAAGTGCCTCCGTTGGAATGGTGAACGCTGCACTAAGTTCTATTTCGAATTTAATCAATTCAGTGGCATCAGGGATTAATTCTTTGATAGGCATGATTAATAATATACCTGGCGTGAACATTAGTACGATTGGTACCGTAGATTTAAAGTTGGGTGGAGGAGTTTCAGACTTTGCTGCTAATATCGGGAAAAGTCTCGCAGCCCCTGTAAAGGCGGCTAATGTGAGTTTAGGAAAAATGAACACTGCCGGAGCGTATGCGAATAGCGTAACAATGCCCACAGCGCCAAAATCAACAAATCTAGGCAGGTTAGATTCAGCAGGAAACTATGCTAAAAATATCACCATGCCATCGGCACCGCAAAAAGCTTCTTTTGATCGCTTAGAGTACAAAAACACAACTGCTGCTTATGGTAAAGGGTTTGCCACAGGAGCGAAGGCTTCAATGAAAGCTTCAGAAAAGTTAACGGGGGCCGTCGATAAAGTAACAGGGCTATTCAGCGCTAAAGATCAACCTGGTCCACCTAGTGCTGATGATTTTAAAATTGGGGATTTCGATCCCACCCTTGGTGGAGCAACCGCACCAGGAGGAGCGGATAAAAAAGCCCCAGGAAGTGGTGGCAAAAAGGCTCCTGGTGCAGCAGGGAAGAAAGGGAATAACCCGACTGGTGGAAAATTAGATTCTGTCGGTAAAATCGATGATGAAATCAATATCGCAGATGAAGATTTGAAAATGCTTCGTGAATTAGCGGATATACGATCTATCCAGAATTTTGTTACGCTTACTCCACAAGTCTCGTTTTCGGGAGATATGACAGTAAGAGAAGAAGCTGATATTGATAAGATAATCCGTAAAATTGAAAAAATGCTCGAAGAAGAAATTTCAAGAAGTGCAAAGGGGGTTTATCCGTGATGTACGGTATCTATTTAAGCGTAAATAACGACTCAGAGGGATTCCGTCTCCCGGTAAACCCTGAGAAAGTGAGTGTCTCAAGAGCAGGAGACGGTGAGCAATTTAAAATTGCTAAGCTAGGTAGTGTGAACATACCGAAAGATGTTGAATTGAAGGAGTTTGAACTTGAATCTTTCTTCCCGTCTCAAAAATATCACTTCCTAGTTTCTGAATTCAAGCAACCGAAGTATTACATTCAAAAACTTGAACGTTGGCAAGAAAAGAAATTACCAGTTCGTTATGTGTATGTAAATGGTTCCTTTGTTATTAACGAGTTGGTTACCATTGAATCCTTTGAATATGATGAGTCTTTCGGCATTAAAGATGTAAACTACTCATTAAGTTTGTTAAAATACGTGGCTTTTGGTCCGAAGAAGATGAAAGTGGCTTTACCTCCAAAGCCTAAACCGTCACCAAAACCAAAGCCAGCCCCGAAACCAAAAGTAGTGAAGAAAAAAGCCCCACCACGGCAGAATACAAAAGCACAGCCGAAAACATATTCTCTTGTGAAAGGCGATAGTCTTTGGAAAGTAGCCCAAAAATTCACGGGTAAAGGTACCAACTATCCAGCGCTACAAAAACTAAATGGTATCAAAAATAGTCAAATAACCCGTTTGCCTATCGGATTAAAATTGAAAATACCTCCTAATTGGACAAAGAAATGAGGTGTCTGAATGGAAGTATTGATTGATAACCGAAATGGAACAGTGCTAGATATTCCTGTCGCATCGATAGAATGGAAGACTGAAAGAATCGGTAAAGCGGGATCCTTTGAAGCTTCACTTGTATTAGAGGATCCTGCTAAATACCCTATTGTGAATGGTGCGGTCCTGCGGGCAATGGATAAAAAACAGAAAATATTCTATGGCTATGTATTTGAAAGTAATTATACCAAGGATGGGGAAGTGTCAGTTAAAGCTTATGATCAATTACGTTATTTAATGAACCAAGACACTTTCGTTTTACCAGCAACAACAGCTTCTAACGCGATTAAGAAAATCGCTTCTGATTTTGGTTTGAAGTTGGGAACTATCACGAATACCGGGTACGTGGTGCCGGGTGTCGTCGAGGATGATAAACAGGCGCTTGACGTAGTTTCTAAATACTTAGATTCAACGCTAATTGCAACAAATCAAAACTTCGTACTCTACGATGATTTTGGTGCACTTGCTTTACGAAATATTCATGATATAGCTATCCCGGCAGACGACTTCTATATTGGTGAAGATAGCCTGCTTTTTGCTTTTGACTACACAAAATCTATCGATAAAGAAACCGCAAACCGTGTGAAGCTTGTCCATGATAACGAGAAGACAAGCAAAAGGGAAGTCTACATTGTCCAAGACTCTAAAAATATTGCCAAGTGGGGTAGGTTGCAGAAATTTAGAAAAGTCGATGCGAATATGACGGCAGCTCAAATCAAAGATTTATCAGATAAGATGATTAAGTTATTAAATCGTGAAATCAAAACACTTGAGTTGGAGTGTCTTGGCCAGTGGAAAGTACGAGCCGGTTGCTTTGTTTATATTTATATCGAAAAGCTTGGCATAAAGGAATACTTCCTTGTTGATGAGTGTTCTCACGAGTGGTCCGAAGGGATCCACACGATGAGTTTGAAAGTGAAGGTGATTTAAAGGTGAGTATGTTGGATTTAGTAAAGAGAGCAGCCATTGGGGCAAATGATGCCACCAATCCTGTTAATGTGTTGTTCGGAAAAGTAGTTAAAGTAAAACCGTTGGAGGTTGAGATCCACCAAAAGTTGAAATTAACAAAAGAATTTTTAGTGCAGAGTGAAGCCGCAAAAGATTTATCTAATGGTGATCGTGTTGTCCTGATTAGGGTGCAAGGGGGCCATCAATTCGTAGTGCTAGATAAGGTGGTGGTTTAATCATGGTTCTACCAGTAGGTGACATATTAATCACGGAAGATCTGGAAGTTATTGAAGAAGCGGACCTTCCTACTTTAACGTATAACCTGGATTTTCATCGAGGAAGATGCGTAGGCATGGTAGATGGTCGAGAAGCAATGGAACAGGCAATCTTTAAAATTCTGCAAACTATACGTTTTGCCCATCTTATCTATTCCGATGATTATGGATTTGAAAATATGATTGGCCATGAAGAATTGTTTGTTCGAGGCGAGCTTCCACGAAGAATTGAAGAGTCTTTGCTTCAGGACGAACGAATCATGTCAATTGAGGATATGCAACTTGAATTTAATAAAGATGAAGTATTAGTCACGTTCACGGCGATTACGATTTACGAGGACGTGGAGGTGTTGAGGGAGGGGATTCCTTTTGTTTGAACATAAAACATTCGAAAATATTTTACAAGATATGCTAGACACCGTAACTGCAGATGTGGATAAAAGAGAAGGTTCTGTCATCTATGACGCCTTAGCTCCCGCAGCAATGGAATTGGCAGAAACTTATTTTTACATGGATTTATTACTCCAAAGAACATTTGCAGATACAGCAGATGGCGAAGACCTTGATAAGCGTGTAGGGGAATTCGGGGTCATTCGAGAAGAAGCAACCTTTGCCGTTCGAATAGCCTTGATTACTAATGATGATGGCGGTCTCCATGACAGCGTTCCAGTCGGAAGTCTCTTCCGTTTGAATGATATTACGTATCAAATTACTGAAATGATCGATGCTGGAAACTATAAAGTGCTGGCGAGAACAGCAGGGGCTATAGGGAATAATGACTTTGGTGATTTAATACCCGTTGAACCAATCGATCGTCTAGGACGTGCGGAGCTAGCTGAAGTGTTAATACCTGGTGCAGATGAAGAAACAGACGAAGATCTCAGGGACCGCTACTTCGAAGTGGTCAATGAACCAGCATTTGGTGGGAATATTTCTGATTATAAACGGAAGATAAATGCAATAGATGGTGTGGGCGGCACGAAAGTTTTCCCTGCATGGCAAGGTGGTGGCACAGTTAAGTGTACCTTTATCGCAAGTGATTACAGCACTCCTACATCTCAATTGATTGAGTCGGTTCAAACGTATGTTGATCCAGAAGTTAACCAAGGTATGGGGATTGGCATTGCTCCAATCGGTCATCAAGTAACGATAACAGGCGTGCAAGGCTTAGTTATTAATGTAGAAACAACGGTTACACTTCAAACTGGTGTGACGATCGGTCAGATACAGTCAGAGATCGAAAATGTGATCAAGGAATACTTGCTTACATTGAGAAAAGAATGGGCAGGACAAGGGCAATTAGTAGTGCGTACTTCACAAATTGATTCTCGAATGTTAACCATTGCTAGTATTGAGGATGTTTCAAGTACAAAATTAAACGGATCCGCTGACAACATCACATTCGGAGAAGAGGAAGTGCCGAATGTAGGGACGGTGACCATTAATGGCTGAACGTATTATACGGCACCTACCTGATTTTTACCGAGACATTTTAGACTTTTTAGAGATAGACAAAACGGAAACGATTGAACTTGATCTAGTATCAGCTGCTATTGATCAGATCTATAATGATCAATTTGTGCTTAGTGCAAGTGAGATAGCCATTGAACGTAGAGAACGAATGCTTAGAATACAGGCGGATCCATCTGCCGAAAGTTTAGACTTTCGTAAAAAAAGGATTCTTAACCGTTATCAAACAAAGCCGCCTTTTACTATTCGGTATTTACAACAACAACTCGATTTCTTGGTTGGAGAAGGAAAAGCGGTAGTCATTGTCGATGCTCAACATTTTATATTTACTATTACAGCAAATATTGATGATGCAAATGTGTTTAAAGAAGTGCAATTTACAGTAAATAGAATCAAGCCCGCAAACCTTATTTATCAACACAACACTGGTATAGAGGACGTCATTGAACTAAAAGAAAGTGTAAAAAAATACGATTTGCTTTGGAACTACACACTCGATGGGTCATGGGGGCTAGGTGAAAAACCTTTTGCGACTCTTGGTCCGGGGGAGGTAATTAAATGATTGCTACTGATTTTTTAATCGATATAGCCGGTCAGGTTAACCATAGTATTGAAAAAGTGATGTTAAATGGAGTCTATGAAATACCAGATTTTACTATCAAAGAAGTGAATGGATCGTCCGCATTATTGAACTATATCGTCCCGTTTGGTGCGTTGACTACTATTACAAAGATTGAGTTAATGGGGGCTCAAAACATCGTAATCTCAACAAATGATGTCAATGTCCCGATTACGACGGATACTGTGATAGTTCAATCGATATTAGTAAGGGAGGGGGTATAAGGTGGCAAAGACAGATTGGCAGTATGGTGAAATTGTAAAACCTGAGGATATGAATCAAATTGGTCAAGAAATTAACTCTAAAGAAATGCCGACAGATGCACAAGCGAAGGTAGATGCTCATGCTGGTAATACTACAATACATTTATCAGCCGCACAGTACGCGATGCTGGGAATAATGGATATTACTGGGATAACTTATCCCTCTAAGGCTTTAAGGATAAACGAAAGCATAAAGAGAATTCATTTAGGCAGGCATTGGGCAGCTGATTCGAATGAAGTCAAAATCGGATTCGTCAAACAAGGATTCTCCGGATCTGGGAGTACTCTAGTAGGTGCTGATATAGATGGCGGTACAGAAAGAGAAGCCTTCCGTGTCGCACTAGGCACAGGAGTAACGATCCTAAAAGAGGGGGCCATAGCAATAGGGACATATTCTGAGGCTTTGGAATATGGTAGTATCGCTCTTGGGTTTAGAGCCAAAGCCTCTGCGCGATCTTCAATAGCGATAGGCAGAGGTGTCTCTTCGCTTAATCAAAGTGAAGGAATACTCGGTGATTCTTCTTCACTCGATACTAATATTTGGAAAGTCCCAGGCTCATTCTCTGTTGGCGGTACTAAGAACTTTGAAATACCTCACCCTCATCCTGATAAAGAAGATACTCACGTACTTAGGCATGGTGCAGTAGAGAGTCCAACAGCGGGGGATACTTTATACCGTTTCACCATTGAAGCAACCTCGCCTAATGAAACAGTAGTGCTGGAGTTGCCTGACTACTTCCAGTACCTTAACAAGGACGTCGATGTTTGGGTAAATGGGCACCGTCACTTTGGAAGAGCGTTTGGTGAAGTAGAAGGCGATACACTGAAAGTAACCTGTGAGCTAGCTGGGGAATACAAAGTGCTGGTTATTGGCACAAGGAACGACAAGCACGATAGCGTACAGAACTGGCACATAAAAGGTGTAGAGCGTGAGATCGGAGAATCGTGGACAGGCGAAACTTATGTGTTCGAACTAGACGAAATCGTGGAAGTGACTGAAATTTCTGAGGAGGCAATATGATGAATATTATCATTAAAAGTACACGCATTCAATTTAAGAACCCGCAGATAGGTAAAGCATCGAAGGCAATACCGGAACATTTCTTCGGGAGGAATATTACTGCAAGTGTTGAAGGAGAAGAGAGGCTATTCCGACTAACTCCAGATGTTTTAGGTTTAGAAGCTTCAGAGGAGGATATGATCACAGTTATCACAAATATTGTGGAACAAGAAATAGCAGAACAAAAAGCGAGAGATGAACAGGAAGAGCCATACGAAGCGTAGGCTTTTTTATTTTATTACTCAAGGGCTGATATTCAGTCCTTTTTATTTTGAAGTAAATGAGGAGTGTTGAAATGGATAAAATATATACACAAACAGGAGCAATTATATCGGGTGTTATTGGTGCAATTATCGGACCTGGTTTTAAATTTTTATACGGAGACAGCCACGTTGTTGCATCGGTCATGACGGCGTTGATATTTTTTATCGTGATGGATTGGATATCAGGAACGAGAGCAGCAAAGAAAGATAATACGTATGTGAGTAAATACGGTATCGACGGTATATTCCGCACATTTTTTGTTTTGGCACTACCTGCAGGTGGTCATTTATTAGATGTAGTGCTCGGTGCGCCGGATGTTATTTTTGGCATGTTGGCATTTGGCGTTTTATATCACACCTTGCAATCGATGACAGCAAATGCAATACGTGCAGGATGGGGAGATTCTTTTCCAGACTGGATACTTACAAGAATAACAGATTGGGTTAAAGAAGAATTGGAATCAAAATTGAAACGGGCGGCAAATAGGAAAAATGAGTTAGAGGGCGGCGAGTAAATCGTTGCTCTTTTTTATTTTAAATTTGGAAGGATGATAGTCAATGGTAGCAATCATACAGCAATTAGTATCAAGTCGAACAATCACATCAGGTGAGGGTAATCCCTGCAATTTCATTACAATTCACGAAACAGGAAATTATGATAAAGGCGTTGGCGCTCAAAGGCATGCCGATCTACAGACTAATGGATTCACTGCATCTTGGCAGTATCAGGTCGATGATAAAGAGATTATACAATCATATCCGGATAGCGTACGCTGCTGGCATGCAGGGGATGGCGGCGGCAAAGGGAATATGGAATCCATAGGTATCGAAATTTGCGTTAATCCAGATAGTGACTTTAAGAAGGCAGTTGCGAATGCAGCAGATCTTGTTAAACACTTAATGAAAAAGCATAACATCCCACTTACTAATGTTGTACAGCACAATCGATGGAGCGGAAAAAATTGTCCTACAAATTTACGTAATGGATCGAAGGGGATTAACTGGCTAGGATTTATGAAATTAATTGAACTAAAGCAGCCGGTAGAGAATAAGCCTGTAGGCGTTACCCCACCTAAGAGCGAATCTGGTCCAGTGCAAAATAAACCATCAGCAGGAAAGCCGTCTACACCTAATACAGGTCACGGTATTGTTGATTGGATGAATATCAACAAAATGGATTCTAGCTATAGCAATCGTGCAAAACTTGCTAAAAAGTACGACATTGAGAACTACAGTGGATCTGCGGATCAAAATACGGAGTTGTTGAATATATTGAAAGGCAGGGGTGTTGTCAATAAGCCAGTGGATAAATCAGTTACAAAACCAGTACAAAAGAAAAACACTGTGCATTTGCCGAAAAGCGCTAAAACATGGCGCACATATAAAACAAATGTACAGCCCGTTAAAGCTAATAGCGATTGGAGTTTAACTCCTAGTGCATTCGGTGGCTTAACATACGATATTGTGGGTAGGCCATATGCTGATGTGGTTACGATCAATACAAGTCGTGGTAAACGAAATATTTATGTGGGTAAAGATACTTGTGCAGTGATTAAATAAAATGTAATTAGTCAATAATAGTATTACTTCCGGCATTTTTAAAAAAGCGACCTATCCATTTTGTGGACGGGTCGCTATTTTTGCTTTTAATTGGCGGTCTCTTCTTTTTAACTAAAGCACCCGTAGTTGAACAAGCTATCACTAAATACTTTTAAGAAAAATATGTTTATTTTTAACGAAGTAATCCCATCCCGAATATAGCGTAATAAACATTGCTATCCATAAAGATAAAATATCAAAAGGAATACCAATATACATAAAAGGATAATTATGCAGGAGTAAGGCTGAGATAGAAATTATTTGAATTCGAGTTTTCCATTTTGCAATGTTACTCGCAGCTATTACTATTCCTTCTTGAACTGCAATCAGTCTAAGTCCTGTAACTGCAAACTCCCTACTTAAAATAATGACAGCAATCCAACCTGGTGCTATTTGTAGCTCCACTAGAGCTATTAATGCTGCGGCTACTAATAGCTTGTCCGCTAATGGGTCCAAAAACTTACCTAAGTCTGTAATTAAATTATATTTCCGGGCGTAGTATCCATCTAATCCATCAGTTATTGACGCAATAATAAAAAGTATTGCTGCAATAAAATGTGCTATGGGAATATCTATTCCTTTTATTTGTACCTCTCCTAAAGGAATTGGAGCTAACAAAAAAATTAGGAATATAGGAATAAAAAATATCCTAGTTATCGTTATCTTATTTGGTAAGTTCATCTTGTTCCTCCCTTGGGATTACTATTTACATACTAAATATCTTTCAGATTTTATTATTTCCTTCTTTTGCTAAACTGCCTCGTTAGCTGAAGAAGGTTTGGCAATTAAATCTTTTCTTTAATTTTTTGAATAACAGTCTTATAAAATTTTAATTGATGAGGTACAAATTTATCCCTCCCTACATTTTCATCAATTAAAGTTTTATTGCCATTTTGTTTTATTTTAAATCCTCTTATCCTTACTGTTTCTCTTTCACCGAACCAGAGTTCAACAAAATGGTTAAATTCAACTTTCACAATGCCTGCAACTTCTTCTTTTTGAAGAGTAAAGTCATCAAAAGATTTTTCACTTTTATACAAAAATACGTTTGCTAATTCCTTATCTATAAAATCTTCTTTTATTACACAGTAATCTATTATTCCTAACGGTATTAATTCCTGAAAGGAAACATCAATCCCAACTTCTTCCTTAATTTCTCTTACACCATCTTGAACAGTCTCATTATCCAGTAAATGCCCAGCAGCCGTAATATCCAAAAGATTTGGATAGTCCTTTTTTGTATCACTACGGAGTTGTAAATAAAGATAATCAGCCCTCTTTTCTTTACTAATAAACCAACAGTGAAAACCTTCGTGCCAATATCCAAGTCTATGTACATCTGCACGAGTAGCAACACCTATTTGATTTCTGTATTCATCAAAAATATTTAATTGTTCATTTTCCATACGTCTTCCCCCCTTTAAAGTATCAATTTCAATTTATATCTCTCACAATGCTTATTCAACCTGCTCCGTTAGCTTAATAATGGATTTTAATGTGGTTAACTTTTATCTTATTCCAAGTTGATTTCCAATTCTTTTTTGTTATGCGATCTTCGTAAATTTCCACTCGCTCTTTAGTCTCTTTAAAATAAGGTGTTGGTTTTACCTCTAAATTAATTACATCACTAATTCCACAAGGGGCTGTTAATATTACATTGTCATTTTCATCTAACTTTACTCCTAAAGCTGTTGCTGTTTCTGGAAACTTCGATATAGCATCAACAGACGAAGAATAAGGAGGCATATTACTTTTAACATGCATTCTCGCTTCATTCTTTACCGACCAAGGGATATTGGGTATAAGGGATTTTAGTTTTTTTTCGATTTTCTTTTCTTCTAATTTGTCAATATTTGTTGAATCAAAATAGATCACATCAATATCTGGAATAGTTGTTCTTTCGCTAAAATCGTGTAACACATCCCAGACCTTTGATCGGATAAATCCAGCACATATCCACCAATCAGGCAAATTCAATGATTTGGCAGATTCTAAAATTTCCATCATCCATTTATCTTCTCTAATAAGCGAAACGATTTCTTCCTCATTAATCACTTTAAAATTACTCCTTGTAAAATGTATTTCATTAGTTATTCTTTAACTTCGGATGCAAATCATTCTTCAACTAAACTGCCGCGTTAGTTGAACAAAGATATTTTTACACATTATTATCGTATAAAAAATGCCCAGTCTGTACCGGGCTTAACGGTTAATAGCGACTTATATGGACGGTTCGCTTTTTTAGATTGTTATTGATGATCTCCTCTGGTTCAAGTAAAGCACCTGTTAATGCAATTATTGCAACTCAAAGGTGGTAGTATTAAATAATACAAATGATAAAATAACGAATAAAATCATAATAATTTGAAGACATATACCTACAATGCTACAAACCTTACCAGAGATAGCTAAACCCCTACCAATTTCATTTGAATTATCAATTTCCGTAATACTTTTAGATGATAGAACTATTCCAATTACCCCGAGAATTAAACCGATAAAAGGTATAATTAATGAAAGTACCCCTAATGTTAATGCAGCAACAGACTTACTATTTGTTTTCTCCATTTATTACGCTCCCATGTTGTTCATGATTTTCTAAATTAAGCCTAATTCTTTTACAGGGTTCTAATTTCTACAAACCTGCCCCGTTAGTTGAGGAATTGTTATTCTTTAAGCTATCTAACAAAACATAACCAAATACAATACCAGCTGTTGATGTGAATGTAGCACTTCCTAACAGCAGAAACAGAAACTCTTTTGTGAATAATAAATTCATCCCGAAATAAATAGACAAAATTGGTATCATTGCTATATAAAGAGACGGGATTCCAATTGCAATAAACTTAACCCAATCAAATGTCCATTGTTTTTGCTGTTTAATTTCAATTATCAACTTTGGTAATCTCAGAAAAATTCCAATAACAAAAGGATATATTGAATTAAATAATACAACAGGCATTAGATCGAAATACTTACTAGCTCCTTCTTCCAATCGAACCTGATATTTAGTTCCCAAGTAAATAATAAATCCAATAACGACTGTCCAACCGAAATAATATAAAAACCTTTTAATAAAGCAGCAACTCCCCTTGAAACTGATTTTAATTACTTATATATACGAATATAATTACTATGGTGTTTCAATATTCAATAAACTAATCTTATTACACAATCTTGCCCCGTTAATTGAATAAGAAAAACGCTTTACTCCTTCGAAGCATCGCACCCGTTAGTTGAAGAAACACCTCTTTCTGACTATTTGTTAAGGTTTAATGACAAGGTTATAAATCCTTCTTTGTCTAAGCCTTCTTCGATAAAACCAGCTTGTTTAAAACAATGGAGACTTGCTATATTATCAGGTTCTATACTTACTTTAATAATTTGAACAGAAGAAAGCTCTGATTTTTGAATCAAGGTATTTAACATCTTCTTACCATATCCTTTATTACGGAGGGTTCGTCATAATACCTATTGAAGCAGAATTATAAGAATAAATTTCGACTTCGATTTGTCCAACTGGACTATTTTTTTCAAATACCATCCATGCAAAATAATTTGGGTTTTGTTGCACATACTGGAACCATCGCTGCAAAGGTAATTTGCCCCCCAGTCTATTCAATACCTCTTTATCTTTATACCACTCTTCTAAAATTTCGAGTCCTTCATTATTTAGCTCAATAAACTCCAACATAGAGTCACCTTCCTTAGTTATAGGGTAATAATGTATTTATTCGTGTTTATACATAATTCTCCTCTAAAAGTTTATTGAACTAAACAGCCCAGTCAGTTGAACAAAGATATTTTTACACATTGTTAGCCCAGGTAGGTTTAAGAAAAACGTCATGAGCAATACTGATACCAATCCTCCTTTTTTCTCACATTTGCGCGAGCCTCCTCTTAATTGAGGGGGCTTTTTTTCATAAAAAATAAGACATACACGATCCAGCAAGTTAAACCGGATAGAGTTTTACTTAAAGAGATTTATTCGTGGGTGAAAACATCGGATGTACAGTAAATAAGACAAAGCGCCCTGTCCTATGTGGATGGGTCGCTTTAGCTTTTAATTGGCGGTCTCTTCTTATTGAACTAAAGCACGCGATAGTTCAATAAGAAAATATTGTTTATCATTCTATCCAAAATCTTTTTACAATGTTTCCATTTTCCTCTATAAAGTCCGAATCGGGATTTCCGCCATTTTTAGTAATAACTTTAAACGAACCTATATTAGTTTTATCGCATACAACCAGAACCTTATTAATGCCTAAATCTTTAGATTTTTCAAGAGATAAAGACAAGAGTTTAGTGGCAAAACCTTTTCGTCTTTCAGAAGGCCGAATACCATAGCCAATATGCCCACCACTATTCAATAAAAACTCTGATAATTGATGACGTATATTTACAACCCCAATTATTCTTCTATCATTGTTTAGTAACCAATAAGTCGAATCAGGTACCCATCCTTCTGGGAGATTTACACCCTTTTCGTTATCTATTAAAAACTGAACCATCTTCTCAAAGTTTGATGGGTCTTTTTCTATAACCCAAGGTATCATATTCTCCCCACTATCTAACCATTCTTTATAAAATGAGAGATATTCCCCCTCTAAATCTACTGATGGTTTTGTTAAATATAGATTTTCCCGCATAAAACACTCTCCTGTTCAAAACCTAAATTTTATTTATTCTATCATCGATTAACAAATAATAGTAATACTTTTTCTTCAACTAAACTGCCAGTTAGTTGAACAAAGATATTCTTACACTTTATTATCTCATAAGAATAGCCAGAATAGGTTTAAGAAAAACGTTATAAGCAATACGGTTATCAACCCTCCTTTTTTCTCACATTGCGATAACCTCCTCTTAATTTGGAAGGCCTTTTTGTTAAAAATTAAAACGTACACAATCCAACAAGTTTAATCGGATATTTTTAGTCAATACAAAGTTTCTTATCTCAAATACGAGAAATGGCGTTACGGCGAATTAATTCAAACTGAATTACAACGGTTTGCATTACGTTGGTATGGAGTAGAGGAATTCAAATTCGTGTTAGAGAGTGTGGGTTTTTCTGACGTTGTAATATCTGCGGATTTCGAATATGGTAAACAACCGAGTAATGGTAACCAGAAAATCATTTATGAAACTGTTAGAAAATAATATATGAATCCGAAATGAATAAATCAAACCCTAACTATTAAGACAGTTAGGGTTTGATTTGTATTAAGCAGAAGTTCTCGATGCATTTCATACGCAATTCCTATAAGAAAAGAACTAAGATTATCAAGTTGAGGTAGATATATAATTGCCATTAAGGCAACGAAAACTATTTAAGCCCTGATAAATAAAACGGAATAAGAGAAAAAACATCGAGAAGCCTAATCGTTTACCATGATACAATCAATACCGTGGAGGTGTACATTCATGGATTATGAGCAAAGAATTCAATCTGTACTTCGTTATATTGAGGAGCATGTGCAGGATGACATTGCGTGTGAGACGCTTGCAGCGTTGGCTGGCTTCTCCAAATCACATTTTTTTCGCGTATTTGTGGCGTTTACAGGCTCTACGGTCATGGCGTATGTAAGAGGCCGCAGACTGCATCTGGCTGCCGAACGGGTTAGCCAAAGCAAGGACAAAATCGCCGACATCGCATATGATTACGGCTTTGAGTCCCATGACGTTTTCGGAAGAGCTTTCAAACGCGCGTATGGCATAACGCCAGAAAAATGTCGGAGGAGACGGTTCCTCCTGCCCGCATTCCACGCTGTTAATCTCGCACAGCAGAGAAAAGGAGCCGTAACGATGGTAGAAAATAATACTCCTAAAGTAATTGTAACGAAACCAGCTATGAAATTGATTGGCATCGAATGCCGAATGGAAGAAGGTTTGGCATCGCCTGATTTATGGAAGCAATATTTCGATAATTGGAAGGATACGTTCGGCAGCATCGAACATCTACGGGTAGAGCCGGAAAAAGACATGGATTATGCATTGACAGTAGATCGTGACGAAAGCGGATTCACTTATTTTATCGGAATCGAAGTGACAAGTGTAGACCACGTGCCCCCCGGGACAGTAGCACGGATCATATCAAAAACGAAGTATGCAAGGTTTACGGCAATTGGACCGGTCGGGGAGTCAATTGGGCGGACGTATGACTATATTTTCAAGGAGTGGTTTCCAAGCTCGTCGTATCAAACAGCTTCAGGTCCGATCATGGAACATTATGACTTGCGTTGCGCTACCCACCTCGGTATACCGCCGGAGCTGCACGAAATGGATATCTACATTCCAATTGAACCGGTCATTACGGAAACCAAAGAGATTATTGAACTGCAACCGTACCGGGCAGCTTATTACAAAGCTGTTGGCAAAAAGGGTAGGAGATGGCATCAGGTAAAGAAAGAAGCATTTGACGTCATGATCACCTGGGCATTAACGCAAGGATTTGACCGCTCCGATTTGCGGATTCGGGCGTATAACAACGGCGGTGCACCGGACGAGGACTTCTTTTACGGGGTTCAAATGGACGTTACAGGGAAAGATGTGTCGATAACAGAGGATCCACGGATCAACCTGATGGATTGCGACGGAGGATTGTACGTCGTCACGCCTGCGCTTCATCGTATGCTGGAGCCGACAGGAAAAGCATTTTGTAAATGGTTTGAACAGCAGGAGACGTATATCAGGACTGGAAAAGGATTCGAGGAGTTCATCATCCGGGATGGTAAAGTGAGTCTAGATACTCTCATTCGGATCCATTTTGGCACTAAGAGAGTGTTGGAATCGGAATAAGTATATTTTGTTCAATACTAAGCTACCGATAGTTTATAAAAGTTGGTGGGACAAGAAGTCGAGTATCAACACGATTTACTCGATACGACCATGAAAGACTAAAGCAATTCGCTTATGCATTAGATTTAGCTGTATCTCAAGTAACAGCAATGGTATTAGATATTAGTATAAGAGATAGTTTACTCCTTGAAAAAAGTATCATTTGGGGGGATTCTTAGGATTAATTAATGAATTTAAAGAGAGTGTATAGTGCAAAATAAAAGTTGCAAGTGTCTATATAGGAGTTAAATAAATACTCCTGAATATTAAATCCCCTTCTCGATTGAGAGGGGGTTTTTATTTTAAGTAAGCGTCTGCCCACAATATATTCAACCCAAAACTGCCCCCAAAGTACCCCCAATTACTTAATTAAGATAGGGTTATTTTACAAAGCATAAAAAAAGGTAATTTACTTAAAACGTTGATACATCAATATTTATAACAGTATATTTAATGTCGTTTACTAACCATATAGATTATCCAAAGTATTATAGCATGTTTTAGATGTCGCGTCTTATTATTTATCTGTTTACCGAAAGAAGACACCTTCTTCAAGCGCGTGAAGGGAAAAAATTACGATGGATACGTATATTTACCCTGATTTTATAGAATAGGTTAATATGTATTATTTAGTCCCAGTAGAAGGGTATACCTTTGGGATACAAATATAATTTAGTTATCGCGCCAAGCGGCTCATCTTTATCTAACCTGAGATGTGCAGTGTGAGCCAGGTTAGAACATCCGGTCTATCCGATATTGCATTTTCCTTTTCCTACATGGCGCTGGCGCCTTTTTATATGTAGCTATTTATCGATATTCCGTAATCCGAATTAGTTTGCTTGTTTTTTTTATTTTTTCGCTATATGTTTAATAGATGTAAGAATAAGTAGATTCATTGATTTATAAGGAAATGTAGGTGCTATCATGCAAGGAATAAAACAATTAAATGCACGTTTATGGACTAAATCTTTTACGATGATAGTGATCGCGAATTTATTCGTGTTTATGAGCTTTCAAATGTTGATTCCAACATTACCTCCGTATGTGAAATCATTGGGTGCATCTGGATTTGAAATTGGCCTTATTACAGCAATGTTTTCGATTGGAGCTGTGATCATCAGACCGTTTATTGGGTATTTATTAGAGTTTAGTGCTAGAAAATACCTTGTTTTATTTGGTGCCGCAGCATTATTAATAATGACTATTATTTATCCACTCACTCAGATAGTCATGCTTCTCATGCTAATCCGTATGGCGCACGGGGTGATGTGGGGCTGGTCGACAACTGTGAATGGAACAGCTGCAGTTGATGTTGTGCCTAACTCTAGGCTAGGAGAGGGCATGGGTTATTTTGGATTATCGATGACAATAGGTATGATCATCGCGCCTAGTTTAGGCATTTATATTTATCAAAACTACAACTTTTCTGTAATTATTGTTATTTCGGCTATACTCGGTACGATTGCATTTATTTTGTTATCCCTCATAGAGTATAAAACTCCTGAGGACGTGAAAAAATTGACGCGTAAGGATGTGAAGTTTTCCTTTTTTGGTTCCTTAATTGAGAAATCTAGTTGGTATCCCGCGTTCGTAACTTTATTAGCAACCTTTGGTTATGGAACAATTGTCACGTTTATCGTGATTTTTGCGGAAGAAAGAGATATCAAACAAATATTTCTTTTTTATCTAGTAAACGCAGTGATGGCTACAATCATTCGACCAATTACGGGTAGATGGTTTGATCGGAATGGTCCAAAAGGATTGGTAATATATTGCTCGTTATTTACATTCATCGCTATGTGGGTTCTTTCCTACTCTACCACTTGGGTTGGTATCGTCATTTCAGGTATTTTCTTTGGAGCGGGTTACGGTTCTTTAATCCCGGCGCTTCAAGCGTGGGTACTCGCCAAAACCCCTAGATTACGAAGAGGAGTAGCAAATGGTATGTTTTATTCTGCAATTGACCTAGGTATTGGTTTGAGTGGGTTAATTTTTGGTGGAATTGCAAATTTTGTAGGAATTGATCATTTATTTCGAATATCAAGCTGTTTTTTCCTAATCGTTATTATCTTTACTATAAGAGCTAGTAAGGAAAGTATTGGGATTGCTCAAAATAATAATGGCTAAAATGATTGCGGGTATAATCCTACAGTAATCCAATAATTGATTCTATGAAATAAAACTGTAATTAGATGAACATCTGATTGATATTCCTTTGCAACAACTTTCTGTTAGTCTAGACAGTGTTAGTTAATCTTAGCTAACAAAAAAAGGAGGATATGAATGAGAAAAACTCTAATTGCTTTTGCAGCGGTAGCAACTTTTACAGGTATTGTAGCTGGAGGAGCATCCGCAACTACATATGAAGTCCAACCTGGTGACTCATTGTGGAGCATATCGCAAGATCAAGGCTCAAGTGTTGGTCACATACAAACATTAAATGAGCTTACATCAGAATTGATACTTCCTGGACAAAAGCTAGTCGTTAGCGAAAATAAGGAAAGCGAAAAATATACGGTGGTAGAAGGAGATACACTGTGGGGTATTTCGGTAGCTTATGGTACTACAGTAGGGGATATCGTACAATTGAATCAGCTAAAGTCAGATTTAATTCACCCTGGTGATACATTGATTGTTCAAAAGGGTGCAGGAAGCAATAATAGTGCTAAAGCGCAACCTGATAGTACATTGAATTCTAATCCACAAGAGGAAGTATCAACACAACCAAAGGCGGAAGCAACTCAAGCAAAGGCAGAAGCAACCCAACCACCTGCTGAAACATCAGTTAAGGGAAAAGAATTGACTGTAAGTGCTACAGCATACACGGCATCCTGTGAAGGGTGTTCAGGAGTAACAGCGACTGGTCAAGACCTTCGCGCTAACCCCGATCAAAAAGTAATTGCTGTGGATCCTACGATTATTCCGCTCGGATCAAAAGTAGAAGTAGAGGGATATGGTGTAGCCATCGCAGGTGACGTAGGTGGAGCCATTAAAGGGAATAAGATAGATATATTCATACCATCGAAATCTGATGCAATAAACTACGGTGTACAGACTGTAAAAATAAAAGTTTTAAATTAAAGTTAAATCCGGCATATTAGCCGGATTTTTTTCTGTTTTAAAATGAGAGTGATAAAGGATACGAATAAAATTATCTGAATTTAACCACATAGATTACCACAACAAGTTTTGATATGTCCAGTTAGCAACAAATAATCCAACCCCGATGGTAATATTTATCCATCCAAGGAATTGCGAGAACTTTTTCTCTTTTTTCATTTTAGCCTCATTAAATGCTTTTACATCAAGGAGTAATATGAGAATTCCTGTAATGATCAATAGGACGATAATATAATTAGCATAGCCGATATCTAGCATATACAACTTCTCCACGCTTTCTATTTCGCTTTCATACCCACCCTACGTATATGTGTGTCCATTTCGATATGAACTTCCACATCTTTATAGATGTTGCGCCAATTTTCTTTTGTTTTCACTACCTTACGCCAATATGCTGGATGTTTGGCGCGAATATGTTCGCCAAAACCGAATATGTCAGATTTCTCTTTCTGCATTTTTTTAATTAAATTTACGAGCGACTTAGTTGTATCTTTAGTAGCTTGTTTTTCAATTTGTTGAATGATTTTCGGATCATTTAATTTGATTTTATGATTCTCTTTTTCTTCAATTTCACTTTCATACCGTATTTTTATTCGAATGACTGGCTTCCCATCCTTAATTGTTGTTTTCATTTTAGATTTCCGTCTTTCAGCACGAACTAAAACTTTTTCCTCCGTACCGGGGACTGAAACGAAGGCCCCGTATCCGCCTTCTTTTTCTCCAATGACAGACATATGACCTCCTATTTCAATTGGATCAATCGTCCCTTGCATTTTATTTCCATTAAAATATGCAAGACCTTTAATTTCAACATTTTCAGAACCTTTTATTTGTAAATATGGAAGATAGCCATCTTGCCCTTTACTTGAAAGATTCCTCCAAAATATTCCCACATCATCATGTGGAAATTTACCTAAATCAACGGCATTTGAAACCATGCTTGTAAGATATAGCGTTGGAACACGTTCTAACTTCGGTGCTATTTCCATATATTTTGATGCCTCCTCTTTCGAAACAGCCATCCAAGCGGTCCGTCTGACTTCTGGTTGACGACGCAAGTAATCATTAAATCGTTCAATGCCTTTTTTTGCTAATTTCTCATTTACCACGATAATTCGTAAATGGCCCAAGAATAGTTCATCTGCTAACTCCTGCTGTAAATTTAGTAAAGCATCGTCAATTGTATGTCCATAGCTACTTAGCACCCAAACGGGTTCTTGTTCTCCTCCACCACCACCAGTTTGTGGACCTAAAGGGATGCGACCAGGCACAGAGATTTGAGCGGTCAAACGAATCATATCCTGATCTGACCTAGGGAGATTTTGGCGAAAGTGGGTGATATAATCTTCTTTTTCGGCGGCTTCCGGATCTGCTTCATCAATGGCAAGACCGAGAACTGTTGCTCTTTTTTCAATATCTATACTATCCCA
The DNA here is from genome assembly GCF_038002605.1 of Bacillus sp. FSL K6-3431. NCBI lineage: Bacteria > Bacillati > Bacillota > Bacilli > Caryophanales > Bacillaceae > Bacillus > Bacillus sp. FSL K6-3431. The sequence continues at coordinate 679,872 of NZ_JBBOCT010000001.1, read as the reverse complement.
ACACCCAGTTAAGAGAGGAATACAAAATAAAATTACATAAAACGGACACATCGATTTGCCGAACATTTTAATTTCCGCCTTTCCTCATAGTTACTTTGCGGATTTTAGCTGTAATCAATAAAAATATCGGAAAAACGATTGTGACAAGAAGTCCTAATCTCCCAACAATACCAATAAGGTCATACATTTGCAGGGTATTTTCAGGAAACATTGCGATTACAAAAACAATAGGTAGTAAAAAAAACGAGAACATTTTATGATCTTTCAAGCCGAATAATTGCTTTATGACTTGTATGGTAAGCATATAGCTTGAATAAATTGTTGTAAAAACAGCTGTCACCCAAATGGCTAAAAAAACAACATCCAAGCGTTGTAAAAGGTTTCCAGGCAAGGAAGTGGCTCTTGCAAGTTCTAGGGTGGGCCACATGGTTTTTTTCATTTCTTCTGGCCCGAAGACAGCAAGCGTTGCTATTACAATCATTATATATAAGACTCCTGATATGATGGTTCCCCAGACAGCTGCTTTCATCGCTTTTTCGGGTCTTTTCATATGAGGAATAATAATTGTCAAAATAAAAGCAGTTTGAAACAAAGCTGCTATGGTTATCACTCCAGAAAACATTCCGCTTGGTCCATTACCAAAAAGTGGTTGTAGATAAAGAGAATTGGCATTCTTTAATGATACTGCCACAATGACTAATGCAGGAATTAAGATAGCAGGAACATAAAAATTATGGATATAGGCGAATGTATTTAAATTGTCGCGAGTAAAAATGGCGGCCAACAATAACATGGCAAGAACAGTTACTTCCAGAGGGGTCTCTTTCAAAACAGCAGTGACTACTACTGCACCAAATTCTCTTGAAGCAAATCCCGTTAAGATCAAAAAGAAAGCGATTATGGCCAAGCCGTACATGCGACCTAGCCATTTCCCAAGAATGACTTCACTATATTCAATAATGGATTGATTCGAAAAGCGTATTCCCAATTTAGTAATCACCCATAGTCCAATAAAAAAGACGATAACCGCTAAAAATGTGACAAAAGGAGCCCCTGTGTCGGCAATGCGAACAGAAATAAGTGGAAGCCGTAATACGCCCACTCCAATGATTGTACTAATTAGTATTGTTGCCGTTTGAACGATTGTTATTTCTCGCAGATGTGCCATCTTCGTCTACCTCCGAACGTTCATTGCTTACATTTGCCGATTCTAATGGATTGGTTGGTACTGTTTTCGTTTCTTTGTTTAATCCCGCTCGAATTGTATTTGGGCTATGGAGAAATTCAGGCCTTTTTGGCATCCACCAAAAAGGGAATCTAATCACAACGTCCTTCATTCCTTGAGCATTCCCGGGAGAGACTGGGCTCATATATGGGACGCCAAATGATTTTAATGAAAGCATGTGATTGAGGATTACAATGATACCTATCATTACACCATAAAGACCAAAGATTCCTGCAAGGATCGCCAAAGGAAAACGTAACATACGTAAAGCAAATGACGCATTGTATACAGGAGTGGCAAAAGATCCAATCGTGGTGATTGCAATAACGACAACTGTAATAGGGCTTGCAAGTCCAGCTGCTACTGCTGCATCTCCAATTACTAAAACACCTACAATCGACAAAGCACCACCAATTTGTTTTGGAAGGCGCACGGTCGCTTCTCGTAATATTTCCATGGCACCTTCCATTATTAATACTTCAACAACAGCTGGGAAAGGAACCCCTGCTCGTCCGCCTGCAACCGCAACCGCAAATTCGGTAGGCAGCAACTCAGGATTAAACGAAATAAACGAGACATATAGGGATGGAACAATTAATGAGAAGACGAGTGCTAATATACGAACCAATCTTGTAAAACTTCCGAGTAAAAAACGAGTTGAATAATCTTCTGTTGCCTGATAAAACTGATTAAAGACAACGGGTACAAGTAAAGCAAAGGGAGATCCATCAACAAGAACTGCTACTCGTCCTTCAATCAAGTTACCAACCGCACTATCCGGACGTTCAGTTAATAAAGTTTGTGGAAAAGGAGAAAAATGATTATCTTCAATAAACTGTTCCAGATAACCGACATCAAGTATGGCATCAATATCAATTTTCGATAAACGATGTTCAACCTCGTCTACCAATGCTTGGTTTGTAATCCCCTTCATATAGCATATAGCTACTTTTGATTTTGTAAGTCGCCCAACCTTCATCGTTTTTACACAAAAATCTGATGTTGGCAAACGATATCGCAATAGACCGATATTAGTTCCAAGTCGTTCAATAAATCCTTCTCGTGGACCGATAATGACTTGCTCTGTTTCAGGCTGAGTAACAGCCCTTTTTTCAACATTACGTGTATCGACATGGAGAGCGTGTAAAGCACCATTAATGACGATGACTGTTTCGCCGGCAATTATTGCTTCAACTAGTTTTACTAGATTTACTTCAAGTTGTACTTCACTGTGATAAAGGACTTCTTCTAGCAAAATTTGAGGGATCTTGTGATTATTTATCTTTTTACTTACATGTTCTGGTGATGACATAAGTGGTTTTAAAATATCATTATTTATTACAGTATGATCAACTAAATTTGAAATATAGAATATAGCAGCGGACTGTGTTCCAAATATTGAAAATCTCCTGATTATAAAGTCGTCACTTTCTCCTAGTAAACTGCTTATAAAATCAATTGTATCCTCTAATTTTTCTTTTAAATCTTGCTGTTTTAGCTCCTGTAGTGTCTTATGTGGAACTTGCTCTATCTCTTGTTTGTTGCTCTGTCTATACTTTTTTCGGTTCCATACTGGCATTTTCTATCCCTCATTGGTAGTAAATTGTACTATTGTCAGTATGTGCAACCTAATTGTAATTATGTAGGAAGAAAAAGTGACTTTTAATAAAAAATGGTGGGGGTTCAACATTGGTTTCTGGAGAGTAATAAATACTAAATTTGTTTTGAAGATAATAATATGGGGTATTCTATATTATATAGAGGAGGGATCATTTTGGCTGCAAAAGTGATAGGTGTTTTTGAGGATCAACAAGAGGTTGTGATTAAAATTAAACAATATCAATCGGACGGAATGGATCCAAATCAATTTTCGGTTATGGCAAGGGATGAAGATACAACAGAATTTATTCATGATAAAACAGATGTAGAAGAAAAAGAGCCCGCAAATGAAGGTGCTTTCGGCATAATTGGTGGCTTTTTAGCTGGTATTGGTGGAGGTCTATATGTCCCCGGAATAGCAACCCCTGCTATTGGGCCATATGTAGCTGCTGGACCAATAGCCTCGACTTTCTCTGGTGGTAGTTATGAAGAGCTAAAAAAAATGTTTACGACGATGGGAATGGATGAATATTCGGCTGAAGAATATATTGAGGACTTAAATAAAGGCAGGATTATTCTTTTCTTAGAAAATGGAGAGTAACAGCAATAATACATCAAAAAACACCGCAATCTTTAATAGCGGTGTTCTTTGTTTTTTAAATTTAATGCTTTAAAGCTTGCGAAATGTAAGTGAATTTCCCATACTTATATATGAAATATGTTTTTATGAAAAATGGATTATTCGTAAGTAAAGGAGCAGAGCAAAGGGATGGAGAATATTGAAAAGAAATTGCATCAGTTTATGAAAGATAATGTGTCAAATATGACGACCGACTGGTTTAATCAAGTTTTTTCAAGTGGTGTCGGTGTATATGCACAACCAAAGGATTCAGAAACATATAAACAAATGAGGGAAATGAATTACAAATTCAACAATGCTGTAACGGAAAGTTTGTTTGGGGAAGAGACTTATCTAAAGGAATGGGCAGATGCGATTGCATCTAGTCGTTCAAGCACAGAGACGCCATTATATGATGTAATAGTTAATTTTTCTCTTTTTCGAGGTATTTATTATTCCTATCTTGAACAGTTTATATCTAGCAATAATGAGGTATCCGGTAAAACGGTGATCAGTTGGGTAAAAGCGATTAGTAGCAAATTTGATGAAGCTACGGAGCTTGTCACAAAAAAGTATATTCATGATTACGAATATATTCTTTCTTCACAGCAAGAGATGATTCTCGTGTTAGGTACACCGGTGATCAAAGTAGATGAAGGACTTGGAATTATCCCGCTTGTCGGAGAGATTGATACATACAGAGCATCTAAAATAATGGAGCAGAGTGTACAGAAGGCTAGTAATATGCAATTAGAAAATGTTATTCTTGATTTGTCTGGCGTACCAGTAATTGATACAATGGTAGCGAATCAAATTTTCCAATTAGGAGATACTTTTAATTTACTAGGGATAGAAATGATGCTTACTGGGATAAGACCAGAAATTGCTCAAACAAGCATAAGTCTTGGAGTAGATTTTTCAAAGATGAAAACTTTTGCACATTTGCATCAAGCTATTATGTATTTACGGAAATTGTAACTGAATTTAATTATGAAAATAACCACCGGGTACACTGCCGGGATTTTTTGATGCAAGGAGACGACTCGATATGAAAAAGACAGGCAAAAAAGGACCAACTACAGCTCGGGCTCAATCCAATAGAAAGCGTCTCGTTTTGCTGATGTTTTTTGTTCCGTTAATTTTGTTGCTATTTTTTATCATGTATAGCAATCCCAAAATAAAAGAACAAGTGAAGACACCTGAAATTCCACCTGAATATATTCCAATATATAAGGCAGCTGAAAAAGAGTACGGTGTACCTGCTTATTTATTAGCGGCGCATCATCGAGTGGAAACTATTTTTTCTACGATGGATCCTTTGCTATCTCCTGCGGGAGCAGAAGGGCATATGCAATTTATGCCTTGCACTTTTGTAGGATGGACACATCCAACTTGTGAGGGACTTGGACAAGGAGAAATTCCTGAAAAAGAAAAATCAGACCCTGCTATTATTAAAAAATATGGTGGGTATGGGGTGGATGCAAATGGAGATGGCATAGCCGATCCATATGATATTGAAGATGCTATTTTTAGTGCAGCTAATTTTTTATCAAAATATGGTGCTGCAGATGGGGACATAAAAAAGGCAATATATGCCTACAACCACAGTGAAAAATATGTAGATGATGTACTTTATTACGTAAATATATATAAAGATTTGATCAATTAAAAAAACGGAAGCAATGCTCCCGTTTTTTTAAAAAAGTTTATATAGATTTCTTAGCTGTGTTTACGGCCTCTCGCCATTGAACCCAAAATTAGACTCAAGATGAATACGAGTAGTAATGCACCAATTAACGCTGGTACAATAGCGATTCCAGCGACATCTGGTCCCCAATTTCCGAAGATAGCTCCGCCAAGCCAAGCGCCAATAATACCTGCAATAATGTTCCCAATAATGCCACCAGGAATATCTTTACCTAAAATCAAACCTGCTAACCAACCTATTATCCCACCTACGATAAGATATAATAAAAAGCCCATTTATATCCATCTCCTTTTTGAATTTCATTAATTTTTTGCTTGGTTATATTATTACCTGTTATGTCTCTGGATAAACATTTATTTAAAATCGAATGGATTTTTGGGAGTTCATATAAATAAAAAATTGTATAAGGAAGTGCATAAGAGTTGGGTAAGAAGCTTTTATTTTTATGTTCATGTATTTTTTTGTTATTAGGATGTTCAGTAAATAATGATTCAAACAGTTTGATGGGTACCGTTGTCCGGACGGTAGATGGGGATACGATCGAAGTGAAAATGAATAATGGCGACATTGAAAAAGTAAGAATGATATTAATTGACACCCCAGAAACAAAACATCCACGTTTAGGAGTACAACCATTTGGTATAGAAGCATCTGATTTTACAAAAGAATTTTTAACGGACAAAGAAGTAAGGTTAGAACTCGATGTTTCTGAAAGAGATAGATATGGAAGACTACTAGCCTATGTTTGGGCGGACGGTGAAAATTTCAATAAAGTGCTTGTAGAGGAAGGATTAGCACGGGTTGCAATATTTCCCCCAGATATTAAGTATGTAGATGAGTTTGAGGAAGTACAAAATATTGCTAGGTCAAAAGAAATCGGAATATGGTCATTAGAAAACTATGCCCATGAAAAAGGCTATAATTCGGTGGACAAAGAAATAGCATCAAATAAAGATTGTCAAATCAAAGGGAATATTAATAGCAAAAAAGACAAGATTTATCATTTGCCGACAGGACAATATTATGATCAAGTTATTCCAGAAATGTGGTTTTGTACTGAAAAAGAGGCAGTAGATGCAGGTTTTCGGGCTTCCCAAAAGTAAAAAATAAAATGAAATATGTCAATTTATCATATTAAATTATATTATTTTTGAGGATTATTTGATATGATTAAAGGTGGAATTTTTATATGTAGAGCTAAATATGGTTTGATAAGATTTACTTATTAAAAACCATAACATTCTCGTTATTTACTTATTGGTGAGATTATTATAAACTAATAGGGAAGAATGATTAGTTTTATTACATGATTATTTATTGTGAGTATTTTAAAAGAGGGGGATTGGCATGACACAATCTAAAACTGATGTTTTTAACGCACGCACTTCTTTTGATGTCGGCGGAAAACGTTATCATTATTATCGCCTAGCAGCTTTAGAAGAAGCTGGTGTGGCAAAAGTTTCAAACTTGCCTTATTCTATTAAAGTATTATTGGAATCTGTTCTTCGACAAATGGACGGACGTGTTATTACGAAAGAACATGTTGAAAACTTAGCAAAATGGGCTACTGATGAAGTGGTAGATGGAGAAGTTCCATTTAAACCATCCCGTGTAATTCTTCAAGACTTTACAGGAGTACCGGCTGTTGTGGATCTTGCTTCACTAAGAAAAGCGATGTCAGATCTAGGCGGAGATGCGGAGAAAATCAATCCTGAAATACCTGTAGACTTAGTTATTGACCACTCAGTACAAGTAGACACTTATGGATCTCCATCTGCATTACAAGTCAATATGGATTATGAATTTGAACGTAATGCTGAACGCTACCAATTCTTAAGTTGGGCACAAAAAGCATTTGACAATTATCGCGCAGTTCCACCAGCTACTGGTATTGTTCATCAAGTTAATTTGGAGTATTTAGCAAACGTTGTACATGCAATTGAAACACCATCAGGTGATTATGAAGCATATCCGGATACACTTTTTGGAACAGACTCTCATACTACGATGATTAACGGTATCGGTGTATTAGGTTGGGGTGTTGGTGGAATCGAAGCGGAAGCTGGAATGCTTGGTCAGCCTTCATATTTCCCAATTCCTGAAGTGGTTGGCGTAAAATTAACAGGAGAACTACCTAATGGTGCTACAGCAACAGATTTGGCATTGAAAGTTACTCAAGTACTTCGTTCTCATGGAGTGGTTGGGAAATTTGTCGAGTTTTATGGTGAAGGCGTTGCGAGCTTGCCGCTTGCAGATAGAGCGACTATTGCTAATATGGCTCCGGAATACGGTGCTACATGCGGATTTTTCCCCGTTGATGAAGAAGCATTAAATTATTTACATTTAACTGGACGCGACGAAGAACAAATTAAGCTAGTAGAAGTTTATTTAAAAGAAAATGATATGTTCTTTACGACGGATAAAGAAGATCCTGTTTATAAAGACATTGTAGAAATAGACCTTTCTGTAATTGAAGCAAACTTATCAGGACCTAAACGTCCACAAGATTTAATCCCACTATCACAGATGCAAAAGTCCTTCAAAGAAGCAATGCAATCTCCTGTAGGGAATCAAGGTTTTGGTTTAGAGCCGGCTGAAATTACGAAATTAGTAAAAGTTAAATTTAATAATGGCGATGAAGCAACGATGAAAACAGGTGCTATAGCCATTGCCGCAATTACTAGCTGTACAAATACATCTAACCCATACGTAATGTTGGGGGCTGGTTTACTTGCACAAAAGGCGGTAGAAAAAGGCCTCGAAGTTCCTAAGTATGTGAAAACATCTTTAGCTCCAGGGTCCAAAGTAGTAACTGGTTATTTACGTGATGCAGGTTTAATGGAATACTTATCAAAACTTGGTTTCGATTTAGTTGGCTATGGTTGTACAACTTGTATCGGGAACTCTGGACCATTGAAAGATGAGATTGAAGAAGCAATTACTGAAAGTGATTTGCTCGTTACATCTGTTCTCTCAGGTAATCGAAACTTTGAAGGTAGAATCCATCCGTTAGTAAGAGGAAACTATCTTGCTTCACCTCCGCTAGTTGTTGCATATGCACTAGCAGGGACAGTAGATATCGACTTAAATAATGAGCCATTGGGCAAAGATAAAGATGGTAATGATGTATTTATGAAAGATATTTGGCCAACTAAAGAAGAAATTGTTGCAGTTGTTCAAAAAACAGTAACACCTGAGTTGTTTAGAAAAGAATATGAGCATGTGTTTGATGATAACAAACGTTGGAATGAAATTAAAACAACGAATGAACCATTGTATACTTGGAATAATGATTCTACTTATATTCAAAACCCGCCGTTTTTTGAAAACCTATCAACTGATCTTGATACAATTAAGCCATTATCAGGATTACGTATTGTTGGTAAGTTTGGCGATTCTGTTACGACTGACCATATTTCACCAGCAGGTGCAATTGGTAAAGACACACCAGCAGGGAAATATTTACTAGAAAATGGCGTACAACCTCGCGACTTTAACTCATACGGTTCCCGTCGTGGTAACCATGAAGTAATGATGCGTGGAACTTTCGCAAATATTCGTATTCGTAACCAAGTTGCTCCAGGCACAGAAGGTGGATTCTCCACTTATTGGCCAACTGGAGAAGTTGATTCTATATATGACACTTGCATGCGTTATAAAGATGATGGTACTGATCTTGTTGTACTTGCTGGTAAGGATTATGGAATGGGCTCTTCACGTGACTGGGCAGCGAAAGGTACTACACTGTTAGGTATTAAAACAGTTATTGCTGAAAGTTTTGAAAGGATTCATCGTTCAAACCTTGCATTAATGGGTGTTCTACCGCTTCAATTCAAGAAAGGCGAAAATGCCGATGTACTTGGATTGACGGGTAAAGAAGTAATTAATGTCCACATTGATGAAAATATCAAACCACGTGATATTGTCAAAGCTACAGCAACAGATGAGGATGGCAATAAAAAGGAATTTGACGTACTTGTTCGTTTTGATTCTGATGTTGAAATCGATTATTATCGTAATGGTGGAATTTTGCCGATGGTTTTACGTGGAAAACTTGTCAACTAATAAAAGTGAAAACACTTTGCTGCATAAAACAGCAAAGTGTTTTTTTTATTCTATAAAAAGGAGAATCTTAAGAAGTGCTTTTTGGTCTTTGGTTAACGCCATAGATGCAAACTGAAGGGCAGCATTGCTTTGTTTTGGAATGAAATATGTCCATAAAATGTCGTAAATATAATAAAACATCAAAAAGTTTGAAAATTTGGTTTAATGGAGTGGAATTATGCGAATACTATAAGTAGTATATTTATAAGGAGTGATAAATCATGAGAAGAGTAGGTAAAAAAACTTTTAACGATCTTGTTCAAGAAAATCGGCAAGCACTGTTAAATGATGCCACTGCATTAAAAAAGATAGAAGATAAACTGGAAGAAAAGCATGTACGTAAAGCATAACATTTTTTCATAATTCCTCCCCGCTCGGTAATAATGATATAGAAGGGAGGAGTGAAGAGATGGGTAATCCAAAAAGAAGTCAACAAAATTATACTCCTGATAATCTTGGGGAAAAAAGAAATGCCTCAATTAGTAATAAAGGAGAGCAAATGGCAAATAAAACAGATAAAGAACCTATCGTAATCCAAACGAAAGGTGAATAAACCAACAACCAACATAGACAAACAACTAAGAGGTGCTCATGATGGACTACAATAAAGCAAAACCCGATGATCGTAGTGATAATGCAGAGAAACTGGAACAGATGGTTCAAAATACGTATGAAAACATTGAAAAAGCGGAAGAAACAATTCAATTTTCAGACGGAGAAAATATCCAAAAAATTAAGGATAAAAATGAAAAACGCCGTGCTAGTATAGAAGGAATGAAAGCAGAAATACAAGATGAAACGAATGCTCAAAATAATAAATATCAGTAAGAAAAAGGTAGCTAAAGCCAATTTAGGCTGTCGAGAAAGTCTCGACAGCTATTTTAAACCTATTTGCACTTATCCTTGCTTTTTCAAATGATAAATATGTGGTAATCAACATCTATCCGTGATATTGAATATGATATTGGTAGTAACATGCCACTCAGCTTCAGCGCTATCCACATATTGGAATTATCCTAGTTTTGAATTTTCAGTTTCCTATAATTGGGCAGGCCATTCTCCATGCGTTAAAGCCTACATGGTGAATATCGGTTTATTAACTCTATCCATGTTACATATAATATTTTACATAATAAAGTCATTCCTATATAGAGACTTCGAGAATGTTACACGCAAACGCATTTTGTGCTCAACGTTCAAGTTTCATATTTTTTATCCAATTTGTCTAAGTACTAGTAGTGTACTTTGCGTTTTTATTCCCTTAATTCCTATCCACGAGATGTGGTTTCCAAACTTATACATGGGAGGCGTTTTTCTTTCGAAGGATAGCCAATAAGTGATAAGATAAGGATATCTATATAGATAAGGTGGATAAAGCAATGGTTATTTCTGAAACTAAGATAGAGGTTCGTTATGCTGAAACAGATCAGATGGGGATTGTATACCATGCTAATTATTTAGTTTGGATGGAAATTGGAAGAACGAAACTAATTGAAGATATCGGATTTAATTATGCGGAAATGGAAAGGGATGGCATACTAGCTCCTGTGACTGAGGTCCGGGTTACATATAAACATCCGGTTAGATATGCAGATAACGTACGTATAACCACTTGGATAGAAAAATATGATGGATTAAGAGCTACTTACGGTTATGAAATATTTACTGAAGACGGAAAGTTAGCTGTTTTTGGGTTTACAGAACATGTATGCGTGAAAAGTGATAGCTTCCGTCCCGTGTCACTCCGGAAAACAAATCCTAAATGGCATGAAGCATACGAGAATGCAAAAAAAACAAAGGTAAACGAGAGGTATTAATCAAATGGCTTTCGGAATATCAAGAAAAAAATTGACTGATTGGAAAAGTGCCATTGATCAAGGAGATGTAGCTTTTCTCACACATTTCTGGATCGACGAACGTTTTCCTGGCATAACTACAGTAACAAAAGTAGGCTGTAGTGATGAGCGGCAACTAATAGAATGGGGGAAAATGCACGGTTTAAAGCATGAATGGATACATTTTCGCCCAGATGGCTATTCGCATTTTGACTTGCTTGGAAAAAAGCAAGTGGAAGTATTAACAACCGAAGGACTTATAGAACAATTACAGGACCTGTTAAATAAATGAGAAGAATTAAACGTACGTAATGGGAGGCAACGGGAAATGAATATTGCACTGACAACTAGAGCTTCTGCATGGTTTCAAGACGAAATGTTTCTAAATGAAGGAGACTTTGTTCGTTTTTATGTTCGGTACGGGGGTTCAAGTCCCATTCATGAAGGGTTTTCCCTTGGTGTGAATAAAGAAGAGCCTATGGATATAGGTGTAGAGCATAGACAAGATGGAATTATTTATTACGTCGAAGAAAGAGATATATGGTATTTTGATAAGTATGATCTGCTCGTTGATTATGATGAGATTACAGATGGTCCAATATATGAATATAAATAATCGCTTATAGAGGATGTTCAAAAAGTCACCAAATGATAAACAGCGAATTTCTTCGTTGCTCGGTTTTTCCGGTTCTCACGTATTAAAAGCATACGCTGTGATCCTCAAAACTTTCACGCCTCGAACTTCTTGTTTCTAATTTGGCACCTTTTTGAATACGCATTTATATACACGTAAAGCGGAGTCAAATCATTATTCGACTCCGCTTTACTATTTACTGTACAGATTGAAAAAATTTTTTTATGGTTTCACTAGTTTCTGTCGTTAATCCTTTGTCTCTTGCCTCATCTAATGGATATACACGATATTGTCGGAAATTAGTACTAGTTGTAAATGTCGGATGAAGCTCGGCTTCTTGAACGGTAGTAACTGTTTCACTGCCATTATGTTCCTTCTTAATCTTTATTTCTACCATTCCACCAATATCTTTATAATCCCATATTTGCCCGGATAAAAAGTTACCTAATGAATAGATGACAAGTCCTTTTTTTCCATCGGGTTGTTCAATCCATTCCATCGGTTGCAATACATGCGGGTGATGTCCTAAAATGATATCCGCCCCGGCCTGTATAAATTCTTTCGCTTGGTCTTTTTGAATTTGATTTGGTTGGCGTACGTACTCATCACCCCAATGTAGAGCTAATAAGACTAGATCTGCTTGTGGTTTCGCTTTTTCGATATCAGCAAGTACTTGTGAACGGTCAAGCACACTGACAAGATAGTCTTTTCCTTTAGGAATATTTATTCCATTAAAATGAGTTGCATATGCTAGGACCGCTATTCGAATCCCATTTACAGTAATTACTCGCATATTTGCTTTATCTTCAGGGCTTTTGAATGTCCCTGTATAAGGTAGTTTTTTCTTTTCGTAATAATTAATTGCACTTAAAATGGCACGTTCCCCTCTATCAAGGGAATGATTATTAGCGGTCGTCACCATATCCACTCCAGCATTCATGAGTGCGTCGATTATTTCTTGAGGACTGTTAAAAGAAGGATAATTAGATATTCCGATTTCCGTTCCTCCTGGTATTGATTCTTGATTTGCAATTAAAAAGTCAGGTTTTTGAAGTAATGAATGGACGGGTTTGAGTGCTGGGTTAAAATCATAGCCATCATTTGTTTTTGCATCTTCATAAACCGTATCATGAATTAAAATATCACCAATTCCACCAATGGTTGCTTCGGAATAAAAGTTTTTCGTCGCTACTTTTAATGCCTTATTTTGATGGAAGGATAAAGCATGTTGAGACGTGGAAGCTTGTTTCTTTTGAATAAGTAATAAAGCAGTGATGGAAGCCAACAATATAATGGTTAATAATATCCATAAGTTTCGGTTCATCTTCATAATTATTCATTCATTTCTGTAGGTTTTTTTAATACAATATTAGTCTCTTATTAGTGCGTAATCAAAAAGGTGCAAAATTAGGAACCGGAAAAATGGAGCAACGAAGAAATTCGCCGTTTATCATTTGGTCACTTTTTGAACAATCCTCTATTATGTACCTTCTGTCTAGATCCATTTTACTTTAGGCTCTGTTTTATTTTTAATCCGCTGAATATTAGCGCGGTGCCGATAAATAACGAAAAAAGCTAATGCAGATACAACTGCTATTAACGGCCATTCGCCAAATTCAAATATGAGACTGTATAAGAATGCAAAAATTCCTGCGATGATCGATGATAAAGATACATATTTGGATATTTTTAGACTGATTAAGAAAACGGCAATAACTAATAAAAACAGAAGTGGTTGAAAACCCAATAGAATGCCCGCAGACGTGGCTACTGCTTTACCACCTCGAAACCCAGCGAAAATAGGGAACATATGACCAATTACAGCTAATATTCCAGGAAGCAAGGGATGGATAACCATGTCCATGCCAAAAATGAATGGAAGAAATGTAGCGAATGTACCCTTCAATATGTCCGTGAGTGTGACAGCTATCCCTGCCTTCATACCCAATGTTCTAAATGTATTAGTTGCACCGAGATTTCCACTTCCATGCTGTCTAATATCTTTCCCGTAAAATAACTTCCCGACAATTAACCCTGATGGAATTGATCCTAATAAATAAGCTATTACAAGTATGAGTGCATACAACATATTCTTAACTCCTTTGCGCGAATCCTGTTCATTGATTGTACCATGAAGATTCTGTAAATGAAAAAAGTTTTTTAGTGCGTGTTCAAAAAGGTGCTAAATTAGAAACAAGAAGTTCGAGGCGAGAAGGTTTTGAAGATCGGACCTGCAACATGATGTGCTGACTTCTACGTTGCCAACAGGAAGTGGGCGCTTTTAGTAGAAGTTGTACCTATGCCAAACGAAGAAATTCGCCGCTTATCATTTGGTAACTTTTTGAACATCCTCTATATCAATTTACGAAAAAATAAAGATCATTAGTTGCAACAAAGATAATCCTGATTTACGATAGAGAGACAAAGGTGGAACAAGGGAGGAAATAAATAATGCCAGTAGAAAATCCTGATAGACAAGAACTTGGTCAAATATTAAAAAAAGCGAAAAGAATTGCAGTTGTAGGCCTAAGTGATAATCCAGATCGGACATCTTATACTGTATCTGAAGCAATGAAGTATGTTGGTTATGAAATCATTCCGGTTAACCCACAGGTTAAGGAAGTCTTTGGCGTAAAAGCTGTTGCATCATTAAAAGATATAGATGGTCATGTTGACATTGTTAATGTATTTAGACGTTCAGAATTTTTACCCGAGATTGCAAAAGAGTTTTCAGAAATCGATGCAGATGTATTTTGGGCACAACTCGGAGTAGAAAATGAAGAAGCTTACACGTTTTTGAAAGAGAAAGGTTATACTGTTGTTATGGATCGATGCATTAAAGTGGAACATGCTCTAACAAAATAACGGAACTGCAAGCGCCACGCTGCGCTTGCTTTTTTTCTGGATAGGAATCTTATGTTCTTTCGATAAAATTAGAAATCAGGTAATCCGTGTCTAATTTTGACGAATAGGTTGACTATGCTTGGGGTGAAGTTCTCTAGTCGGCTTTCTATACATATACTTGTCGTCGATAAGTTGGTGCCATATACTTTTCTTTAGCTAATAATCATCGTAGATAAGTAATAATAAGGTGCCTATTTGCCAAAACTATCGTCTGGGATATAAAATAGAAATACCATGTATAAAATTATGTGATATAATTATGCGAACAAATGTTTGTTTTAAGGCGGAAAGCCTGTTGCTGAAAGGGGAATATGAGTGGCACAAAATAAGATAGAATTTGACTATAATGATGAATCCATCCAAGTATTAGAAGGTTTAGAGGCTGTTAGAAAGCGGCCAGGGATGTATATTGGTTCGACAGATACAAGGGGATTACATCACCTTGTATATGAGATTGTCGATAACTCGGTAGATGAGGCACTAGCAGGTCATGGAAATGATATTATTATAAAAATTCATAAAGATAATAGTATAAGTGTAGAAGATAATGGTAGAGGTATGCCGACGGGAATGCACGCAACTGGAAAACCGACTACTGAGGTCATTTTGACTGTATTACATGCTGGTGGAAAGTTTGGTCAAGGTGGCTACAAAACGAGCGGTGGATTACATGGTGTTGGTGCTTCCGTAGTAAACGCATTATCGGAATGGTTAACCGTTACCGTTAAAAAAGATGGAGTTATATATGAACAACAATTTCATCATGGTGGCAAACCGAAAACAACGCTAGAAAAGATCGGAAAAACAAAACAGACTGGAACAACGATACATTTTAAACCTGACCCATCCATATTCAGCACATTAGTATATAATTATGATTCTTTGAGTGAGCGTTTACGAGAATCCGCCTTTTTGTTAAAAGGCTTTAAAATAGAATTATATGACTTGCGTAATGATGTACAAGATGTGTTTTGCTATGAAAACGGCGTGGAAGCATTTGTGGAATATTTAAATGGCGAAAAAGATGTGCTACATCAAGTTGCATCATTAGAAGGAAAATCAAATGAAATAGAAGTGGATTTTGCTTTTCAATTTAATGACGGATATTCGGAAAATATGCTTTCTTTTGTCAATAATGTTCGTACGAAAGACGGAGGCACACATGAAATAGGTGCTAGAACGGCAATGACAAGGGTATTTAATGAACATGCGCGCAGAACTGGATTATTAAAAGAGAAAGATAAAAATCTCGAAGGTTCAGATATAAGAGAAGGTCTTGCTGCCATTGTATCTGTAAGAATCCCGGAAAAAATGCTTCAGTTTGAAGGACAAACAAAGGGGAAACTCGGAACCAGTGAAGCACGCTCAGCCGTTGATACAGTTGTATCAGAGCATTTGGCCTATTTTTTAGCTGAAAATCATGCTGTTAGTACATTACTCGTTAAAAAAGCGGTTAAAGCTTCCCAAGCTCGTGAAGCAGCACGTAAAGCGCGTGAAGCAGCGAGAAGTGGTAAAAACCGTAGAAAATCAGATGCACTATTATCTGGCAAGCTGACACCTGCTCAATCTAGAAATCCGGAAAAAAATGAATTATACCTAGTGGAAGGTGACTCTGCTGGTGGGTCAGCAAAGCAAGGACGGGATAGACGCTTTCAAGCAGTCCTGCCACTACGAGGTAAGGTTATTAATACGGAAAAGGCTAAGCTACAGGATATTTTCAAAAATGAAGAAATCAATACGATTATTCATACGATCGGTGCAGGTGTTGGAACTGATTTTGTCGTTGGAGATACAAACTATGACAAAATTGTTATCATGACAGATGCTGATACAGATGGTGCTCATATTCAAGTACTATTACTTACCTTCTTTTACCGATATATGAAGCCATTACTTGAAGCAGGTAAAATCTTCATCGCTTTACCACCTTTATATAAAGTCAGTAAAGGAAGCGGTAAAAAAGAAGTGATTCAATATGCTTGGACAGATGAAGAACTCGGTGGTGTGATAAAAAAGGTTGGTAAAGGGTATATGCTCCAACGTTACAAAGGGCTTGGTGAAATGAACGCCGATCAACTTTGGGACACAACGATGAATCCTGAAACAAGAACGCTGATACGAGTGTTAATTGATGATGCTGCACGAGCAGAAAGAAGAGTTACAACATTGATGGGCGATAAGGTAGAGCCCCGCAGGAAATGGATTGAAGGTAATGTCCAATTTGGTATGGAAGAGGATCAAAGTATATTAGAAAACGATAATTTGATTACCGATAGGAGGCAATAAGTTCTTATGAACAAAGAAGAAATTTTTCAAGATTTACCGCTTGAAGATGTTATTAGCGATCGCTTTGGCCGCTATAGTAAATACATTATTCAAGAGCGTGCTTTGCCGGATGCTAGAGACGGTTTAAAGCCTGTTCAGCGTCGGATTCTATTTGCAATGCATACAGAAGGTAATACAGCGGAAAAAGGATTTAGAAAGTCAGCTAAAACAGTCGGAAATGTAATTGGTAATTATCATCCCCATGGGGACACATCTGTGTATGATGCGATGGTAAGAATGAGCCAATCGTGGAAAGGCAGAAAAATGCTTGTCGAAATGCACGGTAATAACGGAAGTGTAGATGGAGATCCTCCGGCAGCAATGAGATATACAGAAGCAAGATTGTCACAAGTATCATCTGAATTATTACGAGATATTGAAAAAAGTACAGTAGACTTCATCCCGAATTTCGATGACACCTCATCTGAACCTACCGTTTTGCCTGCAAGATTTCCCAATCTACTAGTCAATGGCTCAACAGGAATTTCAGCTGGATATGCCACTGACATCCCTCCTCATCATCTCGGTGAAGTAATAGATGCAGTAGTGATGCGAATGGATCATTCTAATTGTAGTGTGGAAAAACTGATGACTGTTATAAAAGGCCCTGATTTTCCTACTGGAGGAATTATTCAAGGTGTGGATGGCATTCAGAAAGCATATGAAACCGGCAAAGGGAGAATGATTGTTAGAGGGAAGACAGAGATTGAAACTATGCGGGGCGGGCGTCAGCAAATTGTGATTACGGAAATACCGTATGATGTCAATAAAGCTAATCTCGTTAAACGCATGGATGAGTTTAGATTAGATCGGAAGCTGGAAAGTATCGCTGAAGTGAGAGATGAAACAGATAGAACAGGGATGCGCATCGTTGTTGAGTTAAAAAAAGAAGCTGATACAGAAAGCATTCTAAACTATTTATTTAAAAACAGTGATCTACAAGTTACATATAACTTTAATATGGTGGCAATTGTAAATAAAAGACCAAAATTAATGGGATTGCTTGACTTGCTTGATGCATATATTGCTCATCAGAAAGAAATAGTTGCTAACCGCTCTCGCCATGACCTTGAAAAAGCGATAGAAAGACAACATATCGTTGAAGGTTTAATGAAAGCTCTCTCCATTTTAGACGAAGTTATTGCTACAATTCGTGGTTCTAAAGATAAGCGTAATGCAAAGGATAACTTAATCACAGCATTTCAATTTACTGAAGAACAAGCGGAAGCAATCGTATCCTTGCAACTTTATCGCTTAACAAATACAGATATTACGGCATTACAAGCAGAAGCGGATCAACTCTCGCAGGCAATAGAATCGTTAACAGCAATTTTAGAAAGCGAGCAAAAATTGTTAAACGTCATTAAAAAAGAGCTGAAAGAAATCAAGAAAAAGTATAATGATGAGCGTCGAACAATTATTCAAGATAAAATATCAGAAATTAAAATAAATCTTGAGGCAATGATTCCAAGTGAAGATGTGATTGTAACTGTTACGAAGGAAGGCTATATCAAACGGACGAGTGTAAGGTCATACACTGCTTCTAATGGACAAGACCTAGCGATGAAAGAGTCCGATCACTTATTGCTGCAGTCGGAAATAAATACAACAGATACCATTTTATTATTCACAAACAAAGGAAACTTTTTGTATTTCCCTGTACATGAACTTCCTGATATTCGTTGGAAGGATTTAGGTCAGCATATTGCTAGCTTACTTCCGATTGCAAATGATGAAGAAGTGATAAAAGCCATTCCGATCGCTGACTTTGAACAAAAAGTTAATCTTCTCTTTATTACGAAGCATGGGATGATTAAAAAAACAGAACTGCAATTATATAAAGTACAACGTTATTCACGGCCACTAGTTGCTGTAAATGTGAAAAAGAATGATGCGTTAGTAGATGTTCACATAACGGATGGTAGCGCGGATATATTTATTGCAACCCATCATGGATATGGTCTGTGGTTTTCTGAAGAGGAAATTGGCCTTGTCGGTATAAGGGCAGCAGGTGTAAAAGGAATCAATTTAAAAGATGATGACTATGTCGTTAACGGGGAAACCTTTACAACTAAAGACAGTACGTCCATATTCATTGCCACACAGCGTGGAGCAGTTAAAAAAATGAAAATAACTGAGTTTGAAAAAGGCAGCCGTAATAAACGCGGGCTTGTTATGTTACGTGAACTAAAGAAAAACCCACATAGAATAGCAGGCATGAAAATTATCGAAAATGATTTGAGTTTTACACTAGAAATGACTAAAGGGAAAGATGAAGAAATTTCCCCAAGTTCATTAAGGTTCACTGATCGATATTCAAATGGATCATTTGTTACCGATGAAACGGTTAGTGGCGATGTTTTAAGACTAAGAAGAAATCTATAAATTGACTAATAACCACCAATTATTAGTTATTTTTTATCAGAAGGTCCTTGTTTTTAAAAAGGGCTTTCTTTTTTTTGAAAAAATTATAAATATACTGTTGAATTTATTTTTATTCAACGTATAATAGAAAACATCACATATTTCACATCGTTTATGCATTTTTACGTATTTAAATGTATTTTCAGAAGAAATGATTGAATAAACATAGGAGTGAATGTAATGAGAGCAGGCGTAGTTGGTGCAACAGGTTATGGCGGAGCTGAACTGCTTCGGATTTTGCATACACATCCACATATAAAAGTTACATCATTATATAGTTCAACCAAAAATGGTGAAAATATTACCGATCATTATCCACATCTTCAGGCAAACTTTCCAATGAAGCTTGAAGATATTAACCCGACAAAAATGGCACAACAAACAGATATCATTTTTTTAGCAGTTCCTTCAGGTATCGCTTCTACCTTGGCTCCACAGCTCTTAGAGGCTGGTTGCACTGTCATTGATTTGTCAGGTGATTTTCGTTTGAAAGAGTCTGATGAATATGAAAATTGGTACAAGAAAAAAGCAGCTCCTAAAGCTTGGCTTGATCAAGCAGTCTATTGCATTCCAGAATTAAACAGACAAGAGCTGAAAGATACGAAATTTATCTCGAATCCAGGTTGCTACCCAACAGCTACATTATTGGGGTTAGCACCTTTAGCAAAAGCAAACCTACTAAAAGAAGACTCCATTATTATTGATGCGAAATCTGGTGTATCTGGTGCAGGACAAACAGCTAGTTTTGGCACGATTTATAATGAATTAAATGAAAATTTAAAGATTTATAAAGTAAATGAACATCAGCATATACCGGAAATAGAACAAATGCTTCAGCATTGGGGCCAAACTTCTCCAATCACATTTCATACCCATCTTGTGCCGATGACTCGAGGGATTATGGCAACTATTTATACATCATTAAATGATACGATAACAGAAGATCGTCTGTATAAGTTATACGAAGATTTTTATGAGAATGAACCATTTGTGAGATTGAGAGATCCAGGCAAATTCCCCGCTACTAAAGAGGTTTCAGGATCAAACTACTGTGATATTGGTGTGACTTTGGATAAGCGGACAGGAAGAGTCACGATTGTATCTGTTATTGATAATTTGATGAAGGGTGCTGCTGGCCAAGCGATTCAAAATGCAAATATATTACTAGGGTATGAAGAGACTGCCGGTCTAACATACAGCCCTGTATATCCATAATTTTTAAAGGAGTGAAGAAAATGCAAATGGAATATCAACAGCAAATGACGAAAATAAAAGAAGGAACAATTGTATCACCACTTGGCTTTACCGCAGCAGGCATCCATACGAAAGTGAAGCGCAAGCGCAAAGATTTAGGATTAATTTTTTGTGATGTACCGGCTGAAACAGCAGCAGTATACACACTAAATCAAATTATTGCTGCTCCATTGACAGTCACGAAGGAAAGCATTGCTTCAGAAGGGAAAATCCAGGCAGTAGTGATTAATAGTGGGAACGCTAATGCATGCACGGGAAGCCAAGGCATGCTTGATGCCTATACAATGCGTGATACGGTTGCAAAACAATTTTCAATAAAAAATAATTATGTCGCAGTAGCCTCTACAGGTATTATTGGAGAAAATATGCCAATGGATAAAATCACTCCTGGTATATCTCAACTTTTACCAAAGAAAAATGACGAAGCCGCATTATCCTTTAATGAATCCATTTTGACGACAGATACAATAATGAAATCTACATGTTATGAAGTAGAGATAAATGGTGTGAAAGTAAAGATGGCAGGGTCTGCTAAAGGGTCAGGCATGATTGCACCGAATATGGCTACGATGCTTGGCTTTATTACTACAGATGCTAATATCTCAAATGAGTGTTTACAAACTGCATTAAAAGAAGTAACAGACGAAACCTTTAATCGAATTACTGTCGATGGAGATACGTCAACGAATGATATGGTTCTTGTAATGGCCAGTGGTATGGCAGGAAATGACTCACTTACACCTGAACATAGTGAATGGGAAACCTTCCATCGTCTACTAAAGCAAGTATGTGAAGACTTAGCGGTCATGATTGCTAGAGATGGTGAAGGAGCTACAAAGCTAATTGAAGTTCTAGTAACGGGAGCTCATACGAACGAAGAAGCAGGAATAGTAGCTAAATCTGTTGTTGGTTCAGATCTTGTAAAAACAATGGTCTTTGGTTCTGATCCTAACTGGGGTAGAGTCATGATGGCAGTAGGAAAAAGCGGTGTTAAGATAGATCCAAATAAAATCGATATTGCACTAGGCGATCATACTCTATTATTTCAGAGTGAGCCTACTAATTATGCGGAATCAGAACTTACTAAGTATTTAAATAATGAAAAAGTAATAATTAACATTAATTTAAACATTGGTTTTGGAGCAGGAAAAGCTTGGGGTTGTGATCTAACATATGATTATGTACGAATCAATGCTAGTTACAGAACATAATCGCCGAAATGAAGTAAAGGAGGAAACGAGAAATGGGAAAAATCATCGTTATTAAATGTGGGGGGAGTATGATTGAATCCCTTACAGATGAGTTTTATGAAAGTATCAAAAACCTACAAACGCTTGGATATCAACCCGTTATTGTTCACGGTGGTGGTCCAGCTATCAATTCTATGCTTGATAAAATGAAGATACAGTCAGAATTTGTGAATGGATTACGGAAAACAACGAGCGAAGTAATGGATGTCGTTGAAATGGTTCTATCAGGTTCTATCGCAAACAAACTTGTTCGTCAGTTACAAGCGCATGGAATACCGTCGATTGGCATTAATGGTGCTGATAATGGTCTCCTATATGCAGAAGCAAAAGACAAAGATAATTTAGGTTTTGTAGGTCAGATCACAAAAATTAATAAAGATGTAATTAATAAATTACTATCCATTAACATGGTCCCTGTTATTTCTCCGATTGCTATCGGTATAGATGGAGTCGATTGTTATAATATTAATGCGGATACAGCAGCAGGTGAAATTGCAGTCGCTTTAGAGGCATATAAGCTTTTATTCGTGACAGATGTACCAGGAGTATTAAAAGATGGAGAAATGATTAAAGATGCAACGAATAAAGAAATATTGGCATTAATTGATGATGGAACAATTTATGGTGGCATGATACCAAAGGTAATGGCTGCTATCCAAGGCTTAGAAGGCGGTATGAATGAAGCGGTAATTGTCAGCGGAAAAACGCCTCTAATCGAAGGAGCAGATATGCTAGGAACAATTATCCGAAAAGAAGTGGAGGTTGAAGAAATTTATGAGCAATCTGTTTGAAAACTATGGTAGATGGGATATCGAGATAGTTAGTGGTAGTGGCACAAAGGTCTATGATGCGGAAGAGAAAGAATATCTTGATTTTACATCTGGTATTGGCGTATGTAATGTCGGTCATTGTAATCCACAAGTAGTAGCCGCGATGGAAGCACAAATAAATAAGCTTTGGCATACTTCTAATTTATTTATCCATTCACTACAAGAAGAAGTTGCTGGAAAGCTTGTACAACATTCAATGGGATCTGCGGTGTTCTTTTGTAATAGCGGAGCAGAAGCCAATGAGGCAGCGATCAAACTAGCTAGGAAGTATACTGGAAAGTCGAAGATCATTACTTTTAATCAGTCCTTTCACGGGAGAACACTTGGAACAATTGCAGCTACAGGTCAAGATAAAGTCAAGGAAGGTTTTGGGCCATTACTTGAAACATTTATCCATCTGCCCTTTAATGATTTGGCAGCTTTAGAAAATGAACTTGATCATGAAACAGCAGCAGTTATGTTGGAAGTAATTCAAGGCGAAGGTGGAGTCAATCCCGCTGAGGAAGCATTTATACAAGGAGTAGATAAACTTTGTAAGGAAAAAGATATCTTACTTATAGTTGATGAGGTACAGACAGGAATCGGTCGTACTGGTAAAGCTTTTGGATATCAGCATTATCATATTTCTCCTGATATCATTACTTCAGCTAAAGGTCTCGGTAACGGATTTCCAACCGGAGCAATGATCGGAACAGATAAAGTTAAAACAGCTTTTAATCCTGGAAGTCATGGATCTACATTTGGTGGCAATCCGCTTGCTATGGCTGCGGCAAATGCGACATTAGATATTGTAATGAACGAAACTTTTTTAGCGGAAGTAGAAGAAAAAGGATATTATCTCTCTGAAAAACTTGCTGATATATTTGCTGATATTCCTGAGTTTATGGCCAACCGACATAAAGGTTTGATCATGGGATTCGAATTTAGTACAGAAGTGAGTACCGTGGTATCATTATTAAGAAAAAATGGTTTATTAGTAATAACTGCGGGACCGAATGTCATTAGGTTACTGCCTCCACTTACGGTGACATATGAGGAAATAAATGAAGCACTCAAGATTGTTCATCACACATTATTGGAATTAAAACAATTAACATGATATATTTTTTTGAATATAATGTATAAAGATGCATTATTTAAAATAAAAATACGGAGATAGGAGATGAAAGATGATGCAAGGTTCCTTGAAACTCGCGAATGGGGATATATTTAACGGTGATTGGCATGGAGAAATCCACGAGTGTTATGGAGAAGTTATTCACTATACTGGAATGGGTAATTTTCTTGAGTTTTTAACAGACCCCGCTGTTAAAGAGAAGATTGTTCTTTCTACCTATCCAGGGATATTGAATGGCAGTATTGATGCAAATAAATTTGAAAGTGATTATATACAGGCAGCCGGAGTGATCACGCAACAAATATTGCCGTTAAACCATCAAGATAAAAAGAGTATCGCAGGATTATGCATACAACAAGGTGTACCTTTCATGGCGAATATGGATACCCGAGCGATTATGAAACGCCTGCGTACGGGTGGAGAGATGCCAGCGCAGATGGTAACTCAAGATGAATTAAAGGTTGTTGTATCTAATGTATCAAAAGTCAAATCGGAATCTACACATAAAAAAATGAATCACTCGGGCAATAAGCATATAGTTATCATTGATTTTGGCATGAAAAAGTCGTTGATTAACTGGCTAACAGCAGAAAACTTTAAATTAACGATCGTCGCGCCAAATATCATGGTAGAAGAGTTGTCGGCATTAAATCCAGATGGAATTGTTTTTTCAGGAGGACCTGGTAATCCTGACCTCTGGATGCAATTCTATCAAGAATATAAAAAAATAGCTGAAAAACACCCTACGATTGGATTTGGGCTAGGCCATCAAATTATAGCCAGTTCATTTGGGGCAACGATTAAAAAGCTAACTAGAGGGCATAGAAGTTTTAAACAGCCTATTATTCATACAGTTACGAATAAAGTGTTTTTATCCATTCAAAATCATGGGTTTTCCGTAGAAGAACAGAGCCTAAAAGAGACTGGTTTTTCTATTTTATATAAATCTGTGCAAGATGGATCTGTGGACGGTCTAATTCATGATCAATACCCAATTACCACCTATCAATTCCATCCTGATGGGAAAAATACAGAGCTCGAATCTATGATACTTGACTCTTTCTTCCATCAGTTGAACGAGCAAAAAGGAGTAACGTTATATGCCGAAGCGAAGTGACATAAAAACAGTTTTAGTAATAGGTTCCGGCCCGATTGTGATTGGGCAAGCGGCGGAATTTGACTATGCAGGTACACAAGCTTGCATGGCACTTAAAGAAGAGGGCTGCAAAGTTATTTTATTAAATAATAATCCAGCTACGATCATGACAGACGAACAATTTGCAGATACAGTCTATTTTGAACCTATGACTGCAAATAGTGTAACGGAAATTATTAAAAAAGAACGTCCTGATGGAATTCTCGGTACGGTAGGTGGGCAAACAGGCCTTAACTTAACCGTTGAATTGTATCAACTCGGAATCCTTGATAAATATAATGTTACGGTTATGGGGACTACACCAGAGTCCATCATTCAAGGTGAGGATAGGGAAGCATTTAGAGCATTAATGCATGAGCTAGGTGAACCTGTACCTGATAGTGAAATTATCCATACAGTTGATGAAGCAGTAGCATTTGCTAATTCGACAGGATACCCCGTTATAGTAAGACCGGCATATACGCTAGGTGGCGGTGGTGGAGGAATTGTTTCCAATGAAGATAAATTAATTTCGGTCGTTAAAAAAGGGCTGGATGCTAGTCCGATTTCTCAATGTTTAATCGAGAAAAGTATTGCCGGTTTTAAAGAACTTGAATTTGAAATGATGAGAGATGAAAACGATACATGTATTACCATTTGTAATATGGAGAATTTCGATCCAGTTGGGGTGCACACGGGTGATTCAATTGTAATTGCACCACAGCAAACATTATCAGGTAATGAGTATGAGGCACTATATACATCTGCAGTGAAAATTATCCGTGCATTAAAAATAATCGGTGGCTGTAATATTCAATTTGCCCAAGATCCTCATAGTGATCAATACTACTTAATTGAAGTCAATCCTAGATTAAGTCGTTCATCTGCACTTGCATCCAAAGCTGCAGGCTATCCAATTGCGAAAATTGCCGCTAAGCTGAGCATGGGGTATTTACTCCATGAATTAATCAATCCAGTCACTGGTACTACATTTGCGAGCTTTGAGCCTGTTCTAGACTATACTGTTGTTAAAATGCCACGTTGGCCGTTTGATAAGTTTCCGAATGCAGATAGAAAACTAGGAACACAAATGAAAGCGACGGGGGAAATTATGGCTATAGAAAGCCATTTACCTGCTGCATTCCAAAAAGCCATTCGATCATTAGAAGTTAAAACGATTGGTTTAGAATGGATAGGCATTTCTACTTATGAGGAAACCAAACTTTGGGAATCATTACGCTTACCGGATGATATGCGCTTTTTTGCGATATTAGAATTAATGAGAAGAGGAACAACATCTGAACAAATTCATGAAACAACAAAAATAAATATATATTTCCTAGAATGTTTAGCGGATTTAATTGAATTCGAAAATCAAGCTAGAAAAGAAACGATAGAAACAGTGAGTTCTGAGTTTCTTACCCAGCTTAAAATAAATGGTTTTTCTGATGAATGGTTGGCAGATGTTTGGAAAACAGAAACGATTCAAATTCGGAATAAACGGAAATTACATGATATATTACCTGTATACAATATGGTCGATTCCTGTGCTGGTGAATTTCCGGCTGAAACGCCGTATTTTTACTCTACTTGGAAAGGTGAAGGGGATACGGTAAAACAAAGTCAGCAAAAACGGATTGCTATTATTGGCTCAGGTCCAGTTCGTATCGGGCAAGGAATCGAATTTGATTTTTGTACTGTTCAAGGAGTACTTGCATTGAAAGAAGCGGGTTATGAAACAATCTTGATCAATAATAACCCGGGAACGGTTAGTACAGATTTTCAAATAGCAGATAAACTTTATTTTGAACCTTTACAGACAGAAGATGTGCTTAATATATTAGAACATGAAAAGCCTGATGGAGTAATCGTTCAGTTTGGTGGTCAAACAGCGATTAATCTGGCAAAAGATTTAGAAGATCATGGCGTTCCATTACTGGGAATTACGCAAGATCAAATTGATATAGTAGAAGATCGCGAACGTTTTTATACACTACTTCAAGGGCTTCATATCCCGCATATTCCGGGAGTAACTGCAGAAAACGAACAAGACTTATTTGGGAAAATAACCGACATTGGTTTTCCGCTTTTACTAAGGCCTTCCTATGTGATTGGTGGCCAGGGCATGATTGTTATTCATAATGAAAGTGAATTGCAAGCAAGCTTACAACAAATTAAATTTCCAGTGTTGGTCGATGCATATTACCCAGGAACGGAAATGGAAGTTGATGTACTTACAGATGGAGAAGAAATTATCATTCCAGGATATTTTGAACATATTGAAAAAGCTGGTGTTCATTCTGGGGATAGCATGGCAATCACACCACCGATATCGATCTCAGAAAAGCATATGCAAGATGCACACTTGTTTTCAGAAAAAATAGCTAGAAAACTAGCCTTTAAAGGGATCTTTAACGTTCAGTTTGTCATTTATAATGAACAAGTATATGTACTAGAAGTAAACCCTAGAGCTTCCCGAACAGTACCGATCATCAGTAAAATCACGGGAAATAATTTAATTAATGAATGTGTGAAAATATTAACTGGTTCTAAATTAATCCCACAGCAACAAAATAAGCAAACATATTACGCAGTGAAAAACCCGGTATTTTCAACTGGAAAATTAGATGGTGTTGATCCTGTTTTAACACCTGAAATGAAATCGACTGGAGAATTAATCGCATTTGGCGAAAGTGTGATAGAAGCATTTAGTAAAGCGATTAAATGGAATAATGAAGCTAATTTTAATGAAAAGCTTGGGGTCTATCTAGATGTCGAAGAAAATCAGCTTCCAAGGTTAAAGGAATTGCTCGATTCACACGGTGCAACAGTATCGACAAATCTAGATGCTATCCCATTCTCACAATGGTTGAAAGAAAACCGCGGTTCTATATTAGTTAGCCTAGCACAAACAGAAACATCTGAAGCGAATAGAAAGACTGCTTCCACTTCACAATTTATGGTAATTACAGAAATAGAAACGTTGGAAAAGTATTTATCCGCGTGCAGCGAACAGCTAGTTGGTCCCAAATCACTTCAAGATTGGCAGAAAAAAGTATCTGGAAAGGAAAAGGTGATTTAATGACGATTTTAACAGATAGTAAACATTTATTAACTTTAATAGATTTATCAACAGATGAAATAATGGATATTTTGGAGCTCGCTAAAGAATTAAAAGCAAAGCAAAAGCAAGGTGAATGTCACCATCTTTTAAAAGGAAAAACACTTGGAATGATTTTTGAAAAATCATCGACTAGAACACGAGTATCATTTGAAGTTGGTATGCACCAACTAGGAGGGCATGCACTATTTTTAAGTCGTGACGATATTCAAATCGGTAGAGGGGAATCTGTTGCAGATACTGCAAAAGTGTTATCACGCTACGTGGATGGCATTATGATCCGTGCCTATAGTCATGAAGCGGTAGAGGATTTGGCAGCTAATTCAACTGTTCCTGTTATAAATGGGTTAACGGATGACTATCATCCATGTCAGGCACTTGCAGATTTATTGACCTTATTCGAAGAAAAAGGAACATTAACTGGAAAAAAACTAGCATATGTTGGTGATGGAAATAATGTTGCTCATTCTTTAATCCTTGGTTGTGCGAAAACGGGTGTAAACTGTTCAGTGGCAACGCCAAAAGGCTATGAACCTAAGGAAGAAATAATTGAAAAGGCAAAGGAAATCGCGAAACAAACAGGAGCCGTAATAGAAATTACACATGATCCACAAGCAGCAGTAGTAGACGCTGATGCAGTTTACACGGACGTTTGGACTAGTATGGGCTGGGAAGAGGAAGAAGCGGTAAGGTTAGAAGCTTTCCAACCGTATCAAGTAAATAGTGAGCTCATGGGCCATGCAAATCAAGACGCGATATTCCTGCATTGTCTCCCAGCTAAGCGTGGAGAAGAGGTAACAGCAGAAGTAATAGATGGACCACAGTCATTTGTTTTTGAAGAAGCCGAAAATCGCCTTCATGTCCAAAAAGCAATAATGGTTGCATTAATGCAAGAATAAAATAGGGGCAGGTTCACCATATGTAGGCATTTTCCATATAATACAGTAAACAATATAAGGGAGGACCTGCACGATGGAAAAACTACGATCCTACTTATTCACTGTTAAAATAATGCCACCTGCAACGAAGTATGGACCTGTCGATGGAAGGAAATACACACTAACAAGCAAAGAAACAGATGGATCACGTATACTGACAATTGATACAAAATATGCAATGAATGCGGAAAATGTTCGATGCGAAGACATCCTTACAGCTGAGTGGATGCCAAAGCTCGGAGAATACACCTTATCTGGCAAAGTATTTATAGGCGGAAATGAGTATGATGAAGTGGCGGCATTAAACCGTTATAATCAACTTCAAGACAATCTTCCAGAAATGATACAAACCCTTATTAAAGGAGATTCAGCTCTCTACAGGCATGTTCCGTGGTTACTAGATGCACCAATTTATATAACATACGATTCGCATATACCGCATTATAATGTGATAAAGCAAGTTGGCACACCACGAAGTTATTTAAATAATAATTATTAGAGTATATGCAAAAAGTTCAGCGACATGCTTCAGTTATGTGCTGAGCTTTTTATTATATATTGAAGCAAAGGTGGACCATAAGAAAATGCCATTTACTCCACTAGAGAACGAATGTTCGCGGTAGCTAAATAGTACAAAAATGGCTATACTAAAATAATTGGTATGTATAAAAGGTGATTTAGTGGTGTATTTTCCAAATAGATTACATAAAATCCAAGGCTCGGTTTGTATCTCTCTTATTAAATGATTACATTCACATATGTAAATTAGACACAAGAAAGGGGCTGTCCAATGGATTTTTTAAAATATCGTTTTTATATTGAATTATTAGCGATATCATTCGGTATAGTTAGCCTTGTTTATGTTATTCCTGTACAAATTTATTTCGAAGGACAGCCGCGCTTTTTAACAATAATAATAAGTTTGTTTCTTTGGTATGTTATTATAACGAAAAATGAAACATTTCATGAACTTCTAGAAAAGTGGATGAATAAGTAAGTTTAGTTTTTTTGTGTTATGAAGTTAGGAACAGAGAAAAAAGCTTGTCTAACAGAAAAGTGTGTTCATCAATGAATGTAAATCCATTTAATGAAGTGAAAAATAGTGATTACAGGCATTAATAAAAAGGTTTGTAAACAAATCTAACCACCATAACCAGAATCCAATTTTGTAAGTGCTGTTAATATTAGTATAAGAATTTGGTTTAAACACGCTATGGAGTAAATAAACGTAAACAAACGCAAGTTGAGTGACCAGAATAATGATTTTTTTAAAAAAAAATGAATATAAGAATAAAATAAATTCCGTCTCAATATTAGTAGTATACTTATGATATGAGACCTTGTTTCTTAATTAGTTTCAGCTTCCGATAATATATATTATGTAAACTAGAAAAATTCAAAAGGAGTAGCTTAGGATACTCAGCTAATAAGCCCCTATCGTATGTCGTTTTATATTGAATTCGATCTACAGGTTCGCGATTTTATTACATGTAGTAAAATCTTGTATCAAAAGATTTTCTAATCCATTTTCCATCAATAATTAATATATGTATCATGTTCCAGAGCTTTTATTTTTAATGACTCTAAGACTGCTTGACTGATATTTGTTTTTCTGAATGATGTTCTTTTGTACTTATTGTTTTATGTATTAATTTTCCGTCATCCAGTTTTCATGTACAAAAACAAGAAAGTCTAAACAATTTGGACAAAAAAGTCTAAACTTCCGCTTATGCAAAACAATTGAGACTGAAAAGTCTAAACTAAACTATACTCTGCCCTATTAAGATACAAAATTGAGTACATTATAAACAATCCAATTAAATGGAAACACACATAAAACCGTTCATGGATACCTGTTCAGTTGCAATTATATTTTAATTCCAATTTCGACTATCTACAAATCTTAAAAGAATGAAGGTATATCAATGAAAGAACTAAAAGAAATTTCATCTAGCTTTTTATTTGTTTTTGTAATTTTTATCGGTGTGTGTTGATCATATTTCCTATTCTTCTTGGAATATCCTTTCGTTATTTCTAGAATATTTAAATGGTTCAGTTTATAAAAAAGCCCGTTTCTTACTTTAGAAAAGCGCTCGATTCCGGAAAAGTAAAGAAGATAAAGATTACCATGATGTCATTTGATACTATTTTTCGTCTGATTTATTAATTATTATTAAGTAAAGCTGTTCTCTGTTGTTCGAATCTCAGTTTTTAAATCAACTATGTTAAACTGTACAGAAAACTTGGTCTCACATGTGGAGCTTTCAGCCCATATATGCCCCCCGTGTAGATCAATAATACTTTTCGAAATGGCTAATCCTAACCCTGATCCACCTTGAGAAGCTGTTCTAGATTTTTCAACACGGTAAAATCGATTAAATATACGTGGTAAATCTTCTTCTGGAATTACTTCTCCATTATTATGAATAGAAATAATTATACTATTTTCTTCTTTTACCAATCGTACTTTTATTTCTCCAGGCTTCTGGCTATACCTTAACGCGTTGGTTAGTAAATTTTCAAAGACTCTTACCAGTTTATCCGGATCAGCCAGCATAAAAACTTTTTCTTTGTAAAGCTCCTTAACCATTACTATGTCGTTTTCAGTGCAAACAGGTACCAATTCCTCTATAAGTTGTTCCAAAAGTTCATTTAGACAAATCTTTTGCTTCTCTAGAATAGTGTTATTATCTGTGAGCTTCGTATACTCAAATAAATCTTCAACCAACATTTTTAATTTATCTGTTTGACCGTAGGCAATCTGAATATAAGATTCCATCTGATTGATATTTTTGTATTTTTTATCAATTACTAGCTTCAAATAACCAATCATTGATGTAAGTGGAGTCCTTAAATCATGAGATACGTTGGTGATTAATACACTTTTCGTTTTTTCAAGCTGTCGTTCCCGTTCAATTTTTGTTTGTAGCTCTCCTGCCATATGATTAATGGTGTTAGCAAATACACCTAGTTCATCCTTGCTTTTTGGTTCCACTCGAAAAGCAAGATCGCCTTTTGAAATAGTCCATAATCCCTCTGTTAGTTCTTTGAGATACTTTATTTTTTTTCTGGTAAGAAGATAAAATAAGAAAATAAAAGCTATTAGCGCGAAAAACAACGGAATCGGTTCCCAACCTGATGTTGCTGAAAAGCTTGATCTACCGTTAATAACACCAGAGACAACTACATATTCATCTTGATCGTTAATCGTAACGGGGTAAATACTATGGAATTGTTGTTTGCCGTTTTCAAAGTTTTCGTCCATATATTTATTCCGTTTTATGTTTATTGATTGCTGAATAATTTTATGGATATTAATTTGCATTTCTGGTGCATGTTTGGGTTTAAATACAACTCTACCATTCTTATCAACGATTAATATTTTTAAATTTTCATTTTCAGCAGTATCATTTATCGCTTTCTGAAGAAATAAGGAATCTTGAGTGATTTTTTCTTGCTGTGTCTCAATTAGGTCAACAATCCACAATGCCTCCCGTTCAATTTCTTCCATGCTACTTTGGTAATCTATACGTGGAGTTTTCGTCATATTGTAAAATATGACGAATGTTACGCTTAACACAGCACCTGATCCTACAAAACCAATGATAAAGGTAAGAATCAGCTGGAAACGCAAACTCTTTTGTATCCTCGTTTTCACCTTTTGAACATTATAGAAATGATTTACATTTCATGTATACAGGATGCTAGGTAAGAGAATAACTATATTAAAGACCATTTGATTTATGATTTTATATGTGGAGGTACAAAATGCCTTACGTAACTGTATTTGGACAAGGAACTTTTGAAGTGGAAATGGGAAAAAAGTTAGTTTTAGCACTGGAAGACAACGAAGTAAATATTCTCCATCGCTGCGGAGGCAAAGCAATATGTACAACTTGCAGAGTAGAAGTATTGGCAGGTGACTTTTTCGAGGTAACCAATAACGAAAAAAAAGCCTTTTCGAATAAAGGCATTGATGACCAATTATTCGAAGATTGTTTGCGTTTATCATGTCAAATTCTTGTGAATGGAGATATTACCGTTCGCCCAATTATGACAGTAGAAAATACTGGAAAGTCAGCTGGTCCAAGACCAGCTGACTAAATTGGCATTTAATATCAAAAACAAAATATAAGCTACTTAACCACTCTCTCCTTTTTGAGTGGTTTTTTGATTATCAATGGTTAACTCAATGGGTTATGAATCAATAAACATCATATATATTTAACTTAATGACTAGCTTGGGAAAGAGGTAGATATATGTTTATTTATATAGTTAAGATTGGGGAATCCATTTTCTCAATTGCAACAAAATATCAGGTTACTATGGATAGTGGCAGGAATGGATGCTTGAAATACAGGAGTACCAATAATAATAGCGTCTGCTCCCATGATCGTCTCCGTTACATACTTTGTATCACCATCATATTCCCAGTAATTACGCCCATCACTAAAGACCATTTCATATTCAGCTAAATCTAGTAATGTAATCTCCGCTTCTGGGTACTTTTCAGAAGCTTTATTAAGTGTATGATCCATCGCTACTCTTGTCTTGGATCCAACATTTGAGCCCGAGATTCCTACAATTTTAATATTAATCCCCCCTCGTATATTTCTTAACCACTGGCATAATTTCTGTAGCGATTAACTCAATATTTCTCGCAATCTTAGCAAATGGCACGCCACCAAAATCAATCTGAGCCATAAAGCGTTGTTGACCATATAGTTCATATTGGTAAATCATCTTTTCAATAATTTGTTGTGGACTGCCTATCATTAGCGCATCTCGATAATCAGTAGCTTGCGCAAATTGTTGTTTTGGATAGCCGCCACCTCTTAACGCAATCATACCAGCATTCAAGTGTGGGTAGGATTCTCTTAGTGCATCTTGAGAAGTTGCTGCTGTATAAAATAAACTCGTCGTTGCGATTGGCAACGTCGCAGGATCAAAACCGCTACGCTCAGCTGCCCCACGATACGCATCCACTGAAGCCTTAAAGTTAATTGCGGGACCACCTAGCGTTGTCAGCATCATCGGTACTCCTGCATAACCCGCTTTAATTGCACTAGCAGGTGGGCCCCCAACTGCACGCCAAATTGGTAAATGACTGTTTAAAGGCTGCGGGAGAATCATTGCATTTTTAAGCGGTGCACGGTATTGACCTTCCCAAGTAACTTTTTCTTCCTTATTCAACTTCATCAAAAGTTCCATTTTTTCTTCAAATAATTCCTCATAGTCACGTACATTATATCCGAGCAAATCATATGCCCCTGTACGCGAACCTCGTCCAGCGACAATTTCCGCTCGCCCCTTTGATATTAAATCAATTGTGGCAAAGTCTTCATACACACGAACGGGATCTGATACGCTTAATACCGTTGCTGAGCTGGCAATTTTAATATTTTTTGTCGCTTGCGCAATGGCCCCTAAAATGACTGTATGTGCCTGAGTTGTAAAATGAGTTTGATGACTTTCGCCGACTGCAAATACATCAATTCCTGCCTCATCAGCAAGCATACTAGCGTCAATTAATTCTTGAATTCGCTGTTCGGCGCTAATCATAGCGCCTGTATGTGGATTAAATAGATGATCCCCAATCGAATATAAACCGAATTCAATTCCTTTACTTTGATTGATACGATATTGCTCCATGTTCACTCTCTCCTTCTTAATCTATTGGTACTAATTTCGCTTCAATTTCTGTACGTCGTTTTTCTAAAAATGGTGGTAAATCTAATATTTTCCCTAATTCTTCAACTGTCGAATCTACAGTAAATCCAGGACCATCCGTCGCAATCTCAAATAGAATGCCATTGGATTCACGGAAATATAAACTCTTAAAATAAAAACGATCGACAATTCCAGTTGAGTGAAAGCCACGCTCTTTAACGATCCCATCCCAATAACGTAATTCCTCCTCATTGTTCACACGAATTGCCAGATGATGGATGCTTCCTCTACCAGGTTTTTCTCTTTCCCCATCTTGCTGTTTAATGACAATTTCTCCTAATGATTGCCCTGCAATAGACTGATAAATTGCTTCTGTATCTGAACGGCTTACTTCAAAGTAACCAAAGATATCTCGTAGCATTTTGGCTGTTTTATCCAAATGGCGGACTGTTATTTCGACTGCCCCCATTCCTAAGATACGGTGCTTTTCTTCGACGAAAGAATCTCCCCACGCTGACCAATAATCAGGAATATATTCACCGTTATTATTTATTAAGATCATTCGCAGTCCTTCAGAGTCTTCAAAATGGAGCGCATCCCGTCCAACATATTTTGTAATTTCATCATGCTTAACATTCATTGACTCAAAACGCTTTTTCCAATATACGAGACTTTCAAATGATGGAACAAGTAAGCCGATTTGAGTAATAGCATTTGTGCCACGGTGTGTCCTTCCTACAAGAGGCATTTCAAAAAATGATAGCTCAGTTCCCGCACTACCGGTTAAATCGCCGTAAAATAAGTGATACATCGAAGGATCGTCTTGATTTACAGTCTTTTTCACTCTGCGTAGTCCTAATACTTTTTGATAAAATTGATTATTTATTTGAGCGTTTTTCGTCATCATCGAAATATGATGATGACCAGGTACTTTAAACATATTGCTTCCTCCTTTTTAACTTGACTAATCAAGTGACAATGTAAAAAAATTACTCAGACGGTAATTTTTTTATTTGGCTGTGTTTGTGCACTCGTGTTATAAGTGTATACAATGTTTTCTTTTCTTCTTCAGTTAAAACATCATCAAAAAATGACGATTGGAATTCAAGTTGTGCTGGCATTGCCTCTTTTAATACTAATTCTGCCTTCTCTGTTAGACTAATCGTTTTCGTTTTCCAGTCTTGTTTACGAGTAATATAGTCTTCTTTTTCTAGCCTTGAGAGCATCCGGGATATACCACCTTGTGTGACCGTTACCTTCTCTGCTAACTCGCTTTGTGTGAGTGGCTGATATATTTGAATCTGAACAAGTACATCAAATTGGGCAGTTGTTAAATCAAATCGCTTTAAAAAATCATTCGACATTTGGTTACTTTGGTTTGTAAAACGTACTAAACGTAGCCAGATTAACGATCCAATTGTATTATTACGTATTTTACTCCCCTCCCCTTTACTAACCTTACTATCACTTTACTACTCAACTGATAATATGTCAAGTGATTATCTGTAATTCCATTTTTATTTATGTGAAAAAATTAGTAAACTGGTCTTAACGACCAGCTTACTTGTATCTCGCTAGCGAATAGAACTATATCATACTCTGTTCCCCGTAACTACTACACACATACAGCTACCTGCAATAATCAATATTTCCATTCCAGTTGCTTCTACAGATTTCAATATTATTAATTCATTACTTATTGCTATAACCCACAAAAAATTCATTTGAATAAAACTTCTTTACTAAATGTAATATCAACAAACTAACTCAATTTTATTCGCTTATCACTTTTTCTTTATCTTTCTTGCTTTTTACACGGAACGACAATAAAACACCTAAAATCCCCACTATGGATGCAATCATAAATGCATCTTGAATTCCATCCATTGCTGCTTGTTTAGGTTGTTGAAGTGATGTGTTTAAGGATGCATTACTCATAACAGAAACTAGGATTGCAGTTCCAATTGATCCGCCAACCATCCGGAATGTATTGCTCATTGCCGTACCGTGAGGAATGAGATGGGGCGGCAAGGCATTAATGCCAGCTGTCATTAACGGCATCATCATCATCGAGATACCAATCATCATTATGAAAAATATCGTCGCAATCCATACGATAGATGTATCGAGTGACAAGTTTGTATACAAAATCAACGACACCGAAATTAAGGAAAAACCACTTACAGAAAGCCACTTACCACCAAATCTATCAAATATCCTCCCAGTTACCGGAGACATAAAGCCCATGATCAGTGCCCCTGGAAGCAGCATTAAGCCCGATTCAAGAGCGGTAAAGCTTACTACATCCTGTGCGTAAATTGGTAATAGTGTTTGCGTTCCTACCATGATCGCAAATACTAAGACAGACAATATTGTTGTGACCGTAAACATGGGTGAGTTAAAGACACGGAATTCCAACATCGGCTGTTTCAGCTTCAATTGTCTTAAGATAAAGATGAATAATGCTACCGCCCCAACGCTAATTGCCCCAATAACTTGCGCGCTCGTCCATCCAGCTGTACCAGCGATACTAAATCCATAAAGTAGACCTCCCCATCCAAAAGTGGAAAAAACAACAGATACAAGATCTATTTGTACTTGCTTTTGTTCGGTTACATTTTTCATTAGGACTATTGCTAAAAGTAGAACAATCAAAGAAACTGGAAGCACAGTGTAAAATAGGGATCGCCACGAGAAGTGAACAATGAGCCAGCCCGCTAATGATGGACCTATTGCAGGGGCAAACCCCGTGACAAGACCAACCAGCCCCATTGCAGCTCCTCTTTTTTCAGGTGGAAAAAGGGTAAGCATAACCGTCTGCATTAAGGGCATCATAATCCCAGCTCCAACGGCTTGAACAATTCTTGCTAAAAGCAAAACAGAAAAACTAGGTGCGATTGCGCCTATCAACGTTCCGAGTGAAAAAATACTTAACGCAGCAACTAAAAGATGTTTGCTTGAAAACCTTTCTATAAAAAATGCTGTGACCGGTATTAATATTCCGTTCGTTAACATAAACGCCGTTGTCAGCCACTGGGCCTGGCTTGGATTAATTTGAAAATCACTCATTATAGGAGGAATGGCTATAATGATTAACGTTTGATTCAAAATGGTAACAAAAGACGCGGATAACAAGATTCCAATAATAAGGTTTCGGTTAAATGACTGTTTTTCAGATATCATCTATTTTAAGCTCCTATCAACTAAACTTATTTTTTAAATGCTTCACAAAACAAATCGATTGTATTGAGTAAAAAAGATTCCTCCCAGTCATGCAGGAAATGGTCTTTCCATAAAGAGGTGGATGAAAAATAACCATATAAAGTTGTTAAAAAAATAATGGCCTGTGCTTCTACGTTCACTTCCTTCATTTGGCTTCTCTCTTGCATAGAAGTAAAATAAGAGATGATTAAACTTTTAAGCTTCATTGTATTTTTGGCGATTGCTTGATTTAACTCTGGAAAATCGCTTCTTTCTTGAATCGCAATTAAAAAAATGGATTTATTTCTATTCATCGACTCAAGGTAAGACTTTGCTATTAAAGTCAAATCCGTCTCCAAGTCCCAAACAATATGATTCGTAAAAATTTCTTCAAAACGTGGAATATAAGAAAACTTTTCTACGGCTGATTCAAAAACACCCATTTTAGTTTTAAAGTGTCGAAAGACTGTCATTTCACTTACTTCAGCATATTGGGCTATTTCCTTTATAGAAACTGTTTGATAGCCTCTATCTTGCATTAGAGTTAATGCTGCCTGAAGTATTTTATCTGAGGTATTTTGCATCCTCTTCCCTCCAAATTAATTTTTGAATAGATTTGCATTTTAGTTCTACTTTATAAATGTTAGTTAGTCATAACTAACATTTATATTAAAAAATATCTAGATGTATCAATTTATTCATACAAATTGTGTATTAAACACTATATTACTATAACAAGTACAGGTTAAAACCTATCCATATTAACAAATGGCGTATGGTAATCAAGAATGCCTTTGACCTGTTTAATATTTATTTTTTCATCTTCTAAATAGCGATTAAAATCAAAGATAACTGGCATTCGATTGCCGCCAATTGCAAACAAAACCTTCCTTTCTCTCGGAATGTAAGCAGATGTGTGTATTGTTCCGGCCGAAGTAGCATATTTGCTAGAAAATATATCTTTTTCTTTATCGTTCAATATTCGATATGCCTCATATACATCTAGATCATCACTTTGCTTTCCTTCCAATTCCTTCTTTCGCCTTAATGAGTCATTCATTCGATAGCGGTTTTCTTCTGTTAACACTTCAAAATGATTCGTACTAATATTCGATTTTCTAGCTACTACCTTTCTTGGTGAAGCTTCTACAACAAATGTTTCACCACTCGGATCTAACAATACATAACTAAATGACGTTCGGTGGGGAATTTCCTTTAATAAAGAGATAGCTTCACCTACATTAGCACAAGTTTCTAAAATAATACGACCAATCATATTACATACAAATCCATTTTCTGAGCCAACTCGGTTAATAAAGTTATAGCCCATCGCAAGCCCTTTTTCATTCATTCCATCGGTACGACCTGTTATTTGCATTGAAGGACCTATAACAGCATAGCCCGTATCTGTTGGGTTATAAATTGTATACCTTCCTTCATAGTAACCGGGATGGCTATCATAATTTCTAATTAAAAATTCAGATCCTGTTAAAATAGAGCATCCACTTTTCTCATACTCAACATAATAACCTCCAAAGTCTCTTAAGGCATCCTCCATCGTCCAGTTTAGCGCATCCGCTAACCCATGTAGCTCATCCAACATACTAGGAATAAATTTGGAGAATAGATGAATCGCGTCTTTTTGATTGATATTAAAATGACGTTTTTTCATTGAGGCCCATTGCTTTTCACGATTGAACAGGATAGGAGACTCCTTTAACAACTCCCCTTGCATATAGCCGAAATCATAATGATTCCCTTTAAACTGAATGATATCGCTATAAAAATGATTCATTTATACGCTCCTCGTTTACTTCTAAGATTATATTCCGTGACTTCCTCTCTTCCTACTTGATTAATCAAGTGAAAGAGTAAAAAAACACCTATTTGATAACATCGCCGCACATTTCTTTTAAAAGCTTATAGCTTTCGTTTTCTTAGTTAATATCGTTCGGAAATCATAATTAGATAACTAAATTAACGACCCCATCGTGCTATTATATATTTCAAATTCTCTCTCAATCTAACATCACTTTACCAATCAATTGACGAGAAGTCAAATTTTAAGTCTCAATTTCGAGATTTATTTCCCAATAAAATATGTTACCTCATTACAACTTTGTCCTATGAATAAAAAACATATTTATTTCTGCTTTCCTTTTCCTTTGCTTTATATAACGCTTTATCTGCATGGGAAATTAAATATCTTATCATTGTCCCATGCACTTTAAAAATAGATTGCATCCTCATATCGATTTCTTCTACTTTTTCATAATTCGCAATATTCTTTAGACGTAATAGAAATTCATCTCCAACATTGTGTCCTAGTGAATCATTGATTGCTTTAAAATTAACAAGATCAATGTACATAATTGCCTTTTTTTCATCTGTCTTCGCTGCATCTTTTATTGATCCTTCAACTCCTCGATTTACAAAAGTATCAACCTGAAAATCTCGAATTTGAACTTAACAATTTCCCCTATAAGCATTTTTTTCCCTTCTTGAACTAACAATAGATTCCTTCATGTTGTGATTACATATACATTTATTCTTGTGAAAGCGGACCTTATTCGTTGTTAATAAAGGAATATCACTCTGCAATGTTTTGAATTATTTTGTATTTTGATTCAAATATGTAAGATAAAATACATATTAGCTTTTTACAAAAAAAGTATTTTTAAGCTCATCTTCTTTAAAAGGTGGTGTTAATTTAACAGGAATATTCAGGCAGCTTCGGGTTTCTTCTTATTATAAACTTGATATATGGAATCATCCAGGTCTGGATATGCCTTAGCTTTGATTTGAATATATGATTCTTTTCTTAAGCTGCCTAAATAAGGCTAATTGTTTTGATCATATCGATTACCCTCTTTTTCAAATCAATTTCTTCCCAGCTTTTACAGACCATTGAGCAAATTGACTGTAATTAATAAACAGAATGTTTTATTAGAAAAGACATATACCTTTTTAAAAAAATTATCTCTATAGAGACCCATGAATAGTAATTGGGTAAAGGTTTCCATTTAAGGAAAATGAAACTCTACCTGTTTCCTCAGATACAACTAGTACAAGAGCATCACTTCGTTCAGTTAAACCTAAAGCAGCGCGATGTCGTGTACCAAGTTTTTTTTCACCTGTATATCTGTCTGAAAGTGGAAGGACATTTGCTACGGAATCGATCTGATTTAGACTTACCAATACAGCACCATCATGGAGTGGATTTCCGGGGAAAAAAATTGATTCTAATAAAGAATGGGTTAACTCTGCTCCTATTGAAATACCCGGTTGAATCAAAGATTCAAGAGAATCTTCCCGTTGAATCACAATTAATCCACCATGTCTCAGATTGGACATGTTTTGTACGCAAATTGATAATTCCGGATACTTGTCCGTAAACGGAGACAAATAACAGTTTAAATAAAAAGTAGCAGCTTTCATTTCAATGTACACAAACTTTTCTTTAATTTTTTCGAAATTTCCAAGAAGGCAATAGTTTTCATTCCCCATTGCTTCTAAGTTATTCTGTAATGCTGTAATTACTTGGCGAATATCCTCTTTTAATATCTGTTTCATTGGTGAAAAATTGCAACTTTCATTCTTCACAGACACGCACCTCCCTTTAACTCTCTTTTTTACGATATATCATCACCAATATTGCTAGTAAATAGTTTAGTTTAAGTTTTAATAATATTTTTATCGGCTCACAACTTGTTCAATTTATATTTATTAATGTACTTAAAGTTTGTCTTCATGAGAATTATTTATTCATCTATTAAAAAAAAGGATGTTAGGAGGATTAAGTAGGGATACTGAAACAGCAAACATGATCTGTTTTTTAGTTGGCATCGCCGCTTCCTTTTGACTTAAGTTTGCGGGATCACTATTCCAAATAGACCACCCAAAATATAGTAGAAACAATAGTCCAATAGAAAATAGGACTATTTGCAATATCCGAACTGTTAACACGATGATGGAAACTCCCAACACTGCTGATAAAATGAGTAAAGTATCACAAGGAAGCTATAATAATGACTGGAATTGCTCGTCTGAATATTGATTGTGATGCCCATGATTAGAATTAAATACATTCTGTGCACCAAGGGAA
Source organism: Bacillus sp. FSL K6-3431 (assembly GCF_038002605.1). Lineage (NCBI taxonomy): Bacteria > Bacillati > Bacillota > Bacilli > Caryophanales > Bacillaceae > Bacillus > Bacillus sp. FSL K6-3431. Next base: position 637,873 of record NZ_JBBOCT010000001.1, on the reverse strand, counting down.
AGATTAACCCGAAGGTCAATACAATTCCATGAAGTAACTCTGCTAACATTATGTTCCCACCTCACAAAGCACATATCAATCTTTCTTTTTATCATCAAAAAGACATTATACCTTTCATTAAAACTTTAAAACAAAAAATACACTTAAATATTTGTCAATACTTCATGTTTAACAAATAATTACTTAACAATCGAGGCTTTATTATCATTGCTAACGTAAAGATATTGGTATCAATAACTAAATGCCGGGAATTAAGAGGAAACTTTTGCACTTCCTTTTTTAGTGAAAAAAAAGTATCCTAGCTCATTTATTTTAATAATATATTTCATCCGCCTATCTTAGAAACGTCAATAATTAATGCTTTACTGCATATATATTTACTAAGACAAGATAAAGGATGGAATATATGACAAAACAAAGTCTTATAAAAGGAACGATCATTTTAACTGTAGCAGCCTTTATTACGAAATTATTGGGATTTGCCAATGGGATTATGCTAGCCAATATTCTTGGACCTGAAGGCGTTGGACTTATGATGATGGCAATGCCAATTGTGGGTCTATTATTTACCTTAACTACCTTGGGTCTTCCCTTAGCGATATCCAAACTTGTTGCCGAAGCTGAGATAAGAGAAGACAAGCTGCGTGTCAAAAAAATTCTCATTGTTTCTTTAACGACTATTGGTTTATTAAGTATCGTTGTCATGATTGCTACTTTCTTTTGTGCCAACTTTTTATCTTCGATTTTGTTAACGGACAAAAGAGCGTATTATTCTTTTCTTGCCGTCATCCCAATGGTCCCGATTGTGGCGATTTCTGCTGTTTTCAAGGGGTACTTTCGCGGAAAACAAAATATGACTCCGATTGCATCTTCTCAAGTTTTTGAACAGGTTATTACGATTGGATTTATTTTCATTTTGGTCCAAGGGCTACTACCTTATGGAATTGAATTTGCAACAGCTGGCGCAGTGTTAGGAAGCGTTATTGGGGAAATATTTTCTTTATTTTATATACTATTATTGTTTAAAAAGGAAAAAGATAAGAACTTTACATTGGGGAATTCCTTCATAAGGCATGCCAGAAATGGTAAAAAGATTTTTACGGACCTATTGCAAACTGGACTTCCCACAACCGGAGACGGTTTAATACTTTCGATCATAGGGATGGCAATGCCCGTGCTAATTACACAAAGTTTATCCATTGCTGGTGTGGAGACACCCCTTGCTACTAAACAGTTTGGGATTTTGGTTGGCTATGCTGCGCCTTTAATTTTACTTCCCGGATTTGTCACTCACTCATTATCTGTTCCCTTGGTTCCGGTTATAAGTGAAGCCCATGAGAAAAAAGATCATTTGCTCATACATAGGAGTATCCAACAAGCGATCCGGATTGGGTTAATCGTCGGCGTACCTTGGACAATCATTGTATATCTTTTTGCGGAACCATTAACTACGCTCATATATAAATCACCTGAAGCAGCTATCTTTGTGAAAATAATGGCACCATTTTTTCTTTTACATTATTTCCATGCACCATTACAAGCAGTACTAATTGGATTAGGAAAAGCGAAAGCGGTTATGTTCAACAACTTAGTTTCTTCAGTCATTACTCTTCCGATTATATTTATCCTAACCTCTAATCCTACATTCGAGATCAAAGGAGTAGCGATTGCGATGAATGTAGGCGTAGTGTTAGGTACCTTACTACATCTTATAACCGTTTCAAAACTAATTGGATTTAATCTAAATCTACTGGATTTTGTAAAAGTTTTGTTATCAGGTATGCTAATGGGTTGTGGAGGATTAATCATATATAGGTCTATCGGTAATACAAATCCAGTATTCCAGTTAGGGTCAGCGTTAATGTTATCCTTGCTTATTTATCTATTATTCCTTGCATCTTTTAAAAGTAAAGCTTTCAATAATTAATGAGTATACATGTACTTAACTGTACGGCAGGAGGATTTTCTTTCACAATCAGAATTTAGATTAGTAACTATTAAATAGCAGAAATCACAGTTCCTAAAATCCTTGAAAAAAAGGCATCACGAAGTTTAGTGTCTTTTGCGATGCCTTTCTATTCGAAGCGCGGGATACCTCATTTCTTACTAGGTTCTCGTCTAGTTATAAAACACTTTCGGAATTGGTCCCATAGCTCTTCTATGATACATGAGAGGTCCTTTACTTTCGTTCTTAATATCTACAACTTCGCCAATTAATATCGTATGGTCACCAGCATTAACTTTCTGATAAGTTTTACACTGCAGAACCGCTAGAGAATTAGCTAAAATGGGAAGTTTGAGATCCGACTCTTTCCAGTCACATTGACTGAATCGATCATTTACTTTACTAGCAAAGAGTGTGCATAGTTCACTTTGATCCTCAGCTAAAATATTTACTGCGAATGTATCAGTTTGGAGGAAAGCGTCATAAGTGCTGACCTTTTTGTCAATGGACCATAAAATAAGTAAAGGCTCTAAAGATACAGACGCGAATGAATTAACAGTAATCCCCAAAGGGTTATCATTCTGATCAAAAGCTGTAACGACGGTCACCCCTGTAGGGTAATTCCCCATTGCTTCTTTAAAGCTAGTTATATTTTCTGCATTCTTCCCCATATAAGTACTCCTTTGTAATTGTTATCATTCGCATAATTAATATCTAATTTAGTCATCCTCAGGTGACACAAATATTATCAAATAGAATGTCGTTTTCTATTTAACTTCAACGTTTGTTGACAAAGACTATGTCTTGTAAGGGTTTGAAAAAGATTGTATACGACAGAGTTAATTTATATGTTAAAGAAGCTTTTTGCTTTTTCAACAAAAACAATATCTTCTTCTAGCATTTCTTCTTCATGATAAATTGCTTCTACCGGACAAGCGGTCTCACACGCTCCACAATCAATACATACTTCAGGATCTATAAAATATTGATCTTCTCCCTTTACAATACAGTCGACAGGGCAAACCTCGACACAATCTGCTGCAAGTTCAGCTATACAAGGAGAAGTTATTACAAAAGCCATTTATAATCACGCCCTTTTACTAATTTAAAGAACTTAATTCCACTCTTAGGAAAAGCTTTTTTTAACTTCTTCATTCGAATGTTCCCAGTAGCTATAATTAAATTTTATCAAAAAACGTTTGAGTAGTTCTTTGGATTTTGCATCCATATGACTAATTAGAATTTTGTTTTTCAATACCTGATCTAAAGTATTGACATGTTCAGGCATAGATTTATAACCAGGTCGGATTCTTCGTTCTTCCCTGGAAATTAATATTTCGCATGCACCTATACCTGAGTAAAATGGGCCAATATCTCCGAGTTCAAGTGATACCCAGACAATCCAGTATAATCGCGGTTCTATTAAATTGTCTTTTGTCGGCCCAAATCTAACTTTTCTTTCTACACAACTTCTACCATGTAAAGCATCGATATCAATAAACGCTAGTGTCTCTTCAGGATCGATGATAACGGGAGTAATATTTTCTAAAGAAATTGTCCCGACTCCGTAGCCACCTTCGCCCCTTGTAGGATCGTTTTTAAGGATATTAAATTGCGGACCACTAGGTGAACTTTCTTTCAACTGGGTCCCCCCTTATACTTTTATATTTAAAATGGTTGGTTGGTATAGTGATTACAGTAATGGTTAATTATGTACGACATTACATTTTAGCTGATAATGTTTTCTAATAGGATAAGGGCGTTAAGGCACTTATCCCATATCACTTATCCCCTTATCCCTTATTGATTAAGCATTCAATGTGTTTGAAAAATTAATGGAGACTGCATCCCAATTAATAACTTTAAAGAAATTTGAAATATAATCTGGTCTTCTGTTTTGGTAAGCTAAATAATATGCGTGTTCCCATACATCTAAGCCTAAGATTGCAGTTTTTCCTTCTATAATTGGATTATCTTGATTTGGCGTACTTGTTATTTCAAGTCTTTTTTCGGAGTTAACAGCTAACCAAGCCCAACCTGAACCAAATCTGCTTATAGCACTCTTCGAAAACTCATCTTTAAAGTTTTCAAAACTGCCAAAACTATTATTAATAGCTATTGCTAGGTTGCCTGTAGGAGCATTGCCTTCTGAAGGTGAAGCTAGAATTTCCCAGAACAGAGAATGGTTTAAATGGCCACCACCATTATTTCTAACAGCCGTTCTAATGGATTCAGGCAAAGCATCTAAATTTGTTAGTAGTTCTTGCAAAGATTTGTTATGTAAATTTTCGTATCCTTCCAAAGTAGTATTCAAGTTGTTTACATAGGTTTGATGATGCTTCCCGTGATGTATTTCCATTGTTTGTTGATCAATGATTGGTTCTAATGCATTAAAAGCAAAACTTAAAGCGGGTAGTGTGTATTTCGCCATTTTTATTCCTCCTAATAGTTTTTATACTTTATGGTTTATTAAGTATAAGTTGATAGTATAATAGACACTCTAAAGAAAGCAATTAATTTGCTCAATTAAAAAGTCCACTTGATTTAATCTGTCATTACGGAGAAAATATGATAACAAAAAAGAAAGGCAACTGTCATGTTTTTACATAACAGTTGACCTTTCTTTTGTATCTTTTTGAATAAGTAAGCTTTTATTTTCATTAGGCTCATCAAAATGAATAAGGAAATGGCAATGATTTTCTCCATCAGCCTTACAACTGGTTCGTTGCACATGTTTTGTATTCAATATTTTTTTAAACATCTTCGTTTCACATGTACATGCCTGTTTAAAATTCTTTGACACCTCAAAAATAGGACAATTATACTCAATTAATTCAAATTGATTTGTATCTATCTGATTAAGCTCAGCCATATATCCTTTTTGACTTTGGATGTTGGTCAGGGTCTCTAATTTTTCTTTATTTGATAAGGTATTTTTCACATATGATGCGTATTTATCCGCCAATCGTTTACTTCTGTTTTCAAAAAGCTGGTCTATAATTTCATCTCCTTGAAGTTGTTGGAGATCATGAAGGAAGTCTACCGTAAGGTTTTCGTAGTTTTTAGGAAACAACACTTCCGCTTCCTTTGTTAAGGAAAAAACTTGGACAGGACGACCCATAGGCTGCTTTATTTCAGAGACTTGGATAAAAGAGTCTCGATCAAGAATATTAAGATGCTTTCTCACGGCCATTTCTGTAATATTCAGTCGTTGAGACATTTGATTCACTGTCATTTGGGTTTCCTTTTTTAGCAAATCAAGTAATTTTTCTCTAGTTGTTAAACGAGAGTCCATATATTTTCACCCCCGAAATAAAAGTTTCTTACCTTATCATAACATCAATATATTGTTTTTTATAGTAAGTTCCTTTGGTAATCTATTTATACTCTATTAACCTTTGTGTATAAACATTATAGCTATTCAACTTCTAGTGGCGGAATAAAGTCCGAATTTCTTTACCGAATTTTTGCTCTTGGTGTGTACCAAGTACAGCCGCCTATTCAATTTCACCCCATCTTTCCTGTAATCGCTTTAGTTCCTTTTGGTGTGACATATTTTCTTTTGGTGTTTCCAATATAAAAGGAACGTTTATAAGTTGAGATGTTTTCATTAGCTGATCAAATTGCGTCTCTGTTATATACCCAGGTCCAAAAATAGGAGCATGACGATCTTTTCCCGACCGGGCTTCATACTTCGAATTATTAAAATGAATAAGGCTTAACGCATCGAAATATCCAAGTTCCATCCCTTTCATTAGTAGATCATCCCAGTTTTCGCCATCCCATAAACCACAAGCAAAAGCATGACAGGTGTCAAAACAAAATCTAATTTTTTCAGGATCATTACATAAATTACGGATTTGGACCAGTTCTTCCAAGGTAGTTCCAATTGCTCCGGGTAAACCAGCATTATTTTCAAGTAAAACCTTAGCATTTCCTTGCCATAGTTGAAGAATTTCATTCAACATTTCGATGATAAGTTGATAGCTTGCAATTGGGGAAGTATGGCTAATCTGTTTGCCAAAATGAACGACAACGCCAATAGAACCACAAGCCTCAGCAATTTCCAGATCATTTAGCAAAGAGTGAATCACCTGGTCTCGCTTTTTTTCATTAAGGGGTGTCAAACTAGTTGGATAAGGTGAATGGCTAACAGAAATAAGTGATTTTTCAGCACAAAATTCCTTACATAGCCTAGCATCATCATGGCTAAAATGTTTTATTGCTAAGCTTTTTGGGTTTTTAGGGAAATATTGAAAAGCAGCGGCTTTCATTGCGAACGCATGTTTTGCAGCTCCCAAATAGCCCTCTCTAATAGAAAGATGACAACCGAATTTCATATGAATGCTCCTTAGGTAAGTCTAATGTTGACAGACTTGACAGTAAAATGTTTTACGAGAGGAAATCTCTACTTTTACAATTGGCGAGCGACATCGTTTACATTCCTTTCCTTCACGACCATGCACGTACATCTTGTTTTTGTTACGACCTGTTTTGCTGTCCCCGGGGAAAAAAGGTTCGTCCATATAACCCCCGTTTTGAATGGCTTGTTGAAGAATAAATTTAATTGATTCGTACAAACAAACTTTATTACCGTGGTTTAGTTCAATTATCTTTCTTTCTGGTAGCAATTGCGCATGCCAGAGAACTTCATCCGAATAACGATTTCCGATCCCCGCTAAGTATTCTTGATTAATTAATGTTGTTTTTAATCCACCTTTTCTATTTTTGATGGTACCGAGAAAAGCATCCAGTGAAAAATTCGTATCAAGTGGTTCAGGACCGATCTCCTCAAATTCTTTATTAAGCATATCATGTGATAAAAGATGCAAATAGCCTAATCGAAGTCCAATGAAATAAAGGTGATAATGTCCAAATGATAGCTGTACTTGTATCGTCCGATCCGGTTTGTCGTCTGCATTCCCATAAAACATCCAACCACCAAGCATCAGGTGCAACAGTAAACAGGAGCCATTTTGTAGTTTGAAAATCAGATATTTGGCTCTTCTATCAACGGATTCAACTTTCTGATTTAGTACATGATGAATAAAATGTTCGGTTGGCACATTGATTGATTTTTGCCGATTGATTGCAACATTTGTTATCGTATGATCAACGATCATTTGTTGCAGTAGGGATTTATATGTTTCCATCTCTGGTAATTCTGGCATTATTCTACCTCCAATTTTAAAAGGATATAATCCCATTATCCCTCAATCAGTAAAAATCATTACAAATCCAACAACTCCCTTACCCTTTTCCAATTCAGCCACTACGCTTTGTATCACTAACCTCCATTTTCTTCGTCGTTAGCAGCTTATAATTGATTTCCCTATCTTCCAACCCTTATATTTATTATCTTTTATTTGTTCTTCGTCGTTATTCGAGTAATAAGCAGTAAAAAAAACAGCTGTGATTAATAAAATGGTGACAGCTATTACTACCCGTTTTGATGGATTCTCATTAAGTACATCCTCTCTTTCTATGAAGTCATTTTGTACAACAAACAATACATCTAAAACGTTACGGATTGACTGCAACCTATAGAACTTGGAAATGAGATTTTATAAATGGATTATCCAATGTACATAATAGAAGCATAAAATTCCTTTACCCCTGGCGTTCTACTACTGCGCTTTGGTGTACTAATACAAAATTATTGAAGGACCATTGAAAAAACGAACCCAGTCGGAGTTCGTTTTTAATTTATTGACAATGTTACAGGATGTTCCAACCATTGGTACACCATAACAATGTGCTTTCAGTATTTGTCTCCATCGTTCCCATGCGGAAGAGATTCCACGCCGCGCAATTTACTACGTGTCAACATCTGTAATTTTTTTAATATATGACCCAAAGGAGATCATTTCCATTTCTAATGATCTCCTGGGTAAAAGACATATGATATAAGCGATCCCCGCTTAATTCTTCTCAGTTCCAAATCTTTTTGCATTTCTAACCCGTGCCCGTTCGGCCTCAACTTCTCGATCACGAGGATCGGCACTGGATACAAGTATGTTTAGTAGGTTTTGTGTAATGATAGCTATTTCTTCAACAGCATGGTTAAAAGCGTCCTCATTTGCCATTGAAGGCTTGTTGAAACCAGAGACCTTTCGCACATATTGAAGTGAAGCTGCATAAATTTCATCTTCGGTAGCTGGAGGATCAAAGTTATAAAGTGTTTTAATGTTTCGGCACATGTATTTATCCTCTCTCGTTATTGTTATTTTGTAGAACATCTTTTTCAACTTGATTGGTTTCATCTTGCTAAATACTACGTAGATTTAGGTCCTGTCCACTAGACCTATGAATTTCCTATTTGTTTCACCATTCTAGTCGAAACATTTTCTGTTTTATTTGTTGGCGTAGCTGAGGAGTGTTTTACGTTACATAATAAAGATTTTGTTTCATTCGAGACATTCCTTATGGTTTAGATTTAACCAACAAACGGGCGTTCTAAAATCATTTGAGAATTATATACATATCTTGACACAAAAATGTTGAATTTTCAAGACGGCGTACATTTATAAAATGTCTTATCTGGATCTTGGAATGCCGTTAAGAATTACAATTTGGTCGGCATGGGTTTTTGATATATGTAGTTACCTCGGTATAGGTAATTATTGAACTACAGAAGCATTAATGGAATAACCATTCATATAGTAAAAGGCAAAGATGATACTTCTGTATCAGTACCACCCTTCTATTCCAATTAATTTAAAATTTTGTCGTCTTTACTATATATCGTTAATATATGTATCGCGCTAAATATAATATGAAAACTGACAAATCATGAAAATACACTTAAAGGGTGGCCACTTTTATCGCTATTTGTGTTACGTAATTATCATAACCACTGACAGAAATCTCATCTAATACATACTCCTCATATGCACCGCTTTTGATCTCCAGATTATTTTCATCAATAAATGTTAAGATTTTTTCATAAGTATGTGCCACTTTTTTATAACTACCTATATGGTAGGCAATCACATATAGTCCCTTTGGTTTTATCGTTATAATAGTACCTTCGGGATTATCTATTATTTTCGTATATAAGAATGAATAGTTTTCATAATCCCCTTGTATCATCTTTTCCTTACTTAACAAAGCCCCAATAGGATATCCAATATATAATTTATTAATATTACTGAAATAAATAAATTGAGAAACTAATTTCAAAAACTCGCGATCAGAACAATTTAAAATGGAACTACTTAGGATCAATTGCTCCTCCTCTTGGATTTCTAATCTTATTTTCGAATAATCAATCGTTAACGCCTTTTCCGTTAAAGATATCTTCGTATCAATAATCTTTCGTATTCTGTTTAGATTCTCTATCTTCTTTTCAATCTCCAACGATTTTTTCTTCAAAAGTTCAATCAATTCTGAAGGAGATTTTTTATTAAGGAATAATTTAATCTCTTTTAAAGGCATATCCACTTCTTTTAAAAGTTCAATAACGGTAAAGACGTCAAATTGCTGATATGAATAATACCGGTATCCTTTTTCACTTTTATATTCGGGTGAAAGGAGCCCAATTTCATCATAATGAAAAAGTGTCTGTTTTTTTACATTGCATATTTTCGCAAATTCACCCGTTGTAAAGTATTTCCGTAGATTTTCACTCATTCGACATTCCCCCCTTGACTATCCGGTTACCGTATACTTTACGATGTAACTATACCATTAAAAGGCGTCTATGACTCAGAAATAAGTTTGTGCATGAGCATTAGTAATTGTGGTTAAAAATATAGAAAGGAAATTGAAGTCATGAATATATCTATTCGAGATGTGACGAATGAAATCGTTCCAGATATTTTAAGTTTAAGTGTTGATGAAACACAAACAACTTTCATTGAAACGACAGAACAATGTTTAAAAGAAGCGAAGGAGTGTGCAATTTACAAACCAGTTGGTCTTTATTCAGATAATAATCTTGTTGGTTTTGCAATGTATGGATTTTTTTCAGATGAAAGTAAAAATGGTAGGATATGGCTAGATCGTTTTTTAATTGATAAGAAGTATCAAGGTTGTGGTTTAGGTACAATCTTGTTGAAAGAATTAATAGACAAAATCACGGAGGAATTTTCGTGTCAGAAACTGTACCTAAGTATAGTTGGAAATAATAAAAGGGCACTTCATTTGTATGAAAAATTTGATTTTCATCTAAATGGGGAATCTGATGTTAATGATGAAAAGATTATGGTGAAAACAATAAGTGTGTCCAAATAATACTTGAAATATAAAGGTGAATTTTTATGAATGAAACATCAATAAAATTAAGAAATACTCCAACTAAAAAACTGTTTATCTCCTATTTGATTCCCTCAGTATTAGGTATGATGTTGATGGCAATTAACATATTAGTCGATGGTATTTTTGTTAGCAACGGAATTGGACCTGAAGCACTAGCCGGAATTAATATCTCAGTACCTATCTTTTCGATCTTACTTTCGATTTCTCTATGGATCGGGATGGGTGGCGCAACATTATATTCGATTTCTTTAGGACAAAATAATATTCAAAAAGCGAGGTCTATCTTTACCCAATCATTTATTCTGGTTCTATTAATTGTTGGCGTGCTAGTCATTTTAGGTTTGTGGAAACAAAAAGAATTAGCGTATTTATTTGGCGCAAATGATCAAATATTACCGTATGTACTAGATTACCTTCATATCATATTAGTATTCGGTATTTTATATGTTATTGAAAATGTACTAAGCATCTTTATAAGAAATGACGGGAATCCAAAGTTAGCAATGCTAGGTTTGATCACCACCTCTCTTTTAAACATCTTTTTTAATTACTTATTTATATTTGTATATAAGCTAGGTGTTAGTGGTGTAGCATATGCTACTGCCCTTTCTACTGCAATTGGGTTACTTATACTTTTAATTCATTTCTTGCGTAAGGAAAGTGTATTAAAATTTGTCCGTTTGAAGTTTGAGTATTCTATTATGAGCGATATATTAAAAATAGGAGTTCCTAGTTTTATTGTGGAAAGCTCGGCAGCTATTATCATCATTGCTTATAATATTACATTTATGCACTTTGTAGGCGAGATTGGCGTAACTGCATATGCAGTAGTGAATTATTTACACGTCGTATTTTTAATGTTATTTATTAGTATCGGTGCAGCCCTTCAGCCCATTGTAAGTTTCCACTACGGAGCAAATTTATTAGACAGACTACAAGGATTTTTAAAGTTAGCTGTTAAAACTGGAATTGCTTTAGGAATGCTTATCCTTATTGTAGGTTGGGTATTTGGAGATTTTATTGTGTCATTATTTGGTGTGACATCAAAAGAGGTTTCTTCTTATCTAATGAAAGGAATATCCATGTACTTTATTGGCTATTTGTTTTTAGCCTATAACTTAATTTATGCGGAGTTTTATCAAGCTGTCAGAAAGATCAAATTATCTACTATTATCATAGTAACTCGAAGTATCATTTTATTTTTACCGTTACTATGGCTACTACCAACTGTATTCGGTACAGATTTCATATGGCTCGCGTTTCCTATAGCGGAGGCAATAACTGCTATCGCGTTATTCATTTATAATCATAAGTTGAAGTCTCTCTCAGATAAAAATAAAGTGGTTCCTAAAAACGTTCCAAATGTTCTAGAATCATAAAAGACAACCGCCTTGAATAAGGGCGGTTCATTTTTGATAGATGGCCTTATAAAATAATATTCATTTTTAATATGGTTGAAGATAGAATGATATACGACACTAACTCGTTTTCACCTTAAAACCAACTTGATTTTTAAAAAATAAAAAGGAAGATTGATTAAATCCAATCTTCCTGAAAAGAATGCTATTCCTATTTTCACGCAGTAAAGCATAAAAATGGTCAATAATCATTTATTCGCAATATGCACTTTCAATAACTTACCTTTAACAGTTTTCGTTTTCATCTTATTCATAACCAGCCCGCCTTTGCCATTGAGTATGTCAATATACGTCATGGCGTCTTGGATCTTAATGATTCCAATGTCTTCAGCAGTAACTCCTGGAATGCTTGTGATTGTCCCAACAAAGTCGAGAGCACGTAGCTTTTTCTTTTTTCCACCGTTGAAATAAAGCTTAAGTATATCTTTATTCACCATTTCGTTTTTGTTCTTTTTCAATTCTGGTATTCTTTCTAACTTTTCAACGAATGCTTCCATCGCTTCGTCTACTGATTTCTGAGACGGTGCATTGCGGCGCTGTATTTCAAAACCGATGTAGGCTTCGATTTCTGCTAAGAACTTATCTTCGTATGGTGTGACAAACGAAATCGCCTTCCCTCTTTTACCTGCTCGTCCAGTTCGCCCTACCCTGTGTACATAGCTTTCGTTCTCTAAAGGGATATCGTAGTTGATGACGTGCGTGATACTATCAATATCAATTCCTCTTGCTGCAACGTCAGTAGCCACTAAGTAGCGGAATTTACCGAGCTTAAACTCTTCCATCACTGCGAATCGATCTTCCTGAAACATGCCTCCGTGCAGTTTATCACATGTATAATGAAGTTTTTCAAGCTGATCCGTTACCACATCTACCTGATCCTTTGTACGGCAAAATATGATACAGCTATCCGGATTTTCAACAACTGTCAAGTCGCGTAACAAAGCAAATTTTCGCTGTTCCTCTACCACGATAAGGGAATGGTCAATTTTATCAGTTAATGTGATGGTTGAGGCAATCTCGATATTCTTCGGATTCTGCATATATTTATGACATAGTTTTTTGATGTTCTCTGGAATTGTTGCAGAAAAAAGCAATGTCACTCTCTGTTTAGGCAATTTATTGATAATCGCTTCAACTTGATCAATGAATCCCATTTTAAGCATTTCGTCTGCTTCATCAAGAACCAAATATTTAATTTGTTCAAGCGCAATGGTTCCACGCTCAATATGATCAAATACGCGCCCAGGTGTTCCGACAACAACATGGCATTTCTGCTTCAATTCTTCCTTTTGATAAGCAAATGGCTGCTTACCGTATACTGCAGCTGCTTTAATTCGCTTGAACCGACCAATGTTTGTCATATCTTCTTTAACCTGATCTGCAAGTTCGCGTGTCGGTGTTAAAATAAGTGCCTGTGGTTTATTCTCATCCCATTTCACTAATTCACAAATAGGAATGCCAAAAGCTGCTGTCTTCCCGCTTCCAGTCTGTGATTTAACGACCAAATCGATGCTATCTAACGCAGCGGGAATTACCTTCTCTTGTACTTCTGTTGCTGAAGAATAACCGAGTCCGTCTAGCGCCCGTGTAATCTCCTTACTTAAACCAAAGTCTTGAAATATCATACTAATTCAACCTCACATTCTTAGTGCATTATCTCACGAACGGGATCAATACGTCAGTTAAGAGTTAATTATGACTTTTTAAATAATAAACTAATTTTTAACAAAATGCAGCTATTAATAATACATTTTCTAGAATGAAAGTTATTTGCGGCTATATTTTAAAATGAGATGTTTAAGATATACATCTATAAAAATTAAAAACAGATGTCATTATTCATTTTCAATGCTTCAAGAACTTCGAATTACACCTAATCTTCCCGTCTATACAATCTTTTCTTTATGCACGATCCCTTCTTCTGAATTAATTAGAAACGGACCAAGAGCTACCGCTTATACTCCCATATGTTGCCCAGCGTATAACATGATATGTAGTGTTTCTTAAGTATGAACCTGTATTTTAGTCACCAAACATTTTAACCTCTGTAAAATGACGATGGCTTATTATTTCTGTTCTTTGTAAAGAGATTACTTCTGTTTAAGTGTTCGATATCAATTTTCACTAGCTTAAACTTTTCTTTGTAATTGCATTTTGTGGATTTTATTATAAAATGTCACTCTTTCTATTCTTTCCTCATTTATATAATTATGCTTATTTTTGAACGGTTAATCTAATTCTAAAACTCCTTAGTAACAATAATTAATATTTTATAGGGATAAGGATAGTAAATGAATGAATAGGAATTTCAGATTTATTCGATTTTGACTTCCACCATCAAATCCTTTTCAAACTATCATTTCCGTCGCTTAATAAACTTTTTGACTTCAAATCAACAAAATCTACCAACTCATCTATGGTTCCAAAGCATTTTTCAATTTCAGGTAAATGATAAAACGTACTGGTTGATTCAAAATTACTTACTTCGTTATTCGGTGAATATAGAAATATTCTTTTGCCTTGTCCAAGTGCAATACCTAATTCAATGTGGCTTCCTTTTCCAGCTGGTAATAAAACTATGATAAAGTCTGCCTCCATTACAGCATTTTTTTCTTCTTGTCCTATTTCTTTTAAATTTTCAAGTGTTGAAGATCTTGCATTGTTCGTCCAATCATATGTTTGAATGTAGCCTTTATTTATTAACTGCTTACTAACGCAACGAACTGCAACTATGTTTTTAAAACTTGATGCAACATAAAATTTCTCCATTGTATCCTCCTTGTCTATTGTTTTCTATGTAATACTAACCAGATTACTTTAGTCACATTGGGTAACAGACATTTATATTTACAAATAAACGTTCTAAAAACGAAATAGACTTAATTGTCTATTTCGTTCTTCATGGCTGCCCATTTTGAGTTTTCGAATTGAGTAATACTGCTCATAGTGGCAAAGCCTACAAGAACAGTGGGCTTTTCCTTTAATGTACAATTTTAATATTGTCGTTCCCCGGATTTATTCTTTGCTTGCTCCCTTTCCTCCTTTAAATTAGAGGGTATTATAAACGGTTATAATTCATAATTATTTTTTATCCCCACGAGACCAGAACACGACTGGAATCAGTAATAAGGATAAAATACCTCCAATAAATGATAATGTTGAATAACTTGAATTAGCCACAATCATTCCAGACAAGGCTCCACCAGAAGCCCCAGCTAATGCAACAAAAACATCCACTGTACCTTGAGTCTTTGCACGTGTAGAAGATTCAGTTGAATCAACAATTTGTGCTGTTCCACTAATCAAGCCAAAGTTCCATCCCAGGCCAAGTAAAGAAAGAGCAATAACTAAGAGAATCATAGAGTCACTTGGTGCAAGTGCTGCTATAAAACCAGCAAGTAATAGTGTAAACCCAGAAACAATACTCATGGCTGTTCGACCGATTTTATCAACAAGTATCCCCGTGAAGAGTGATGGAAGGTACATTGCCCCAATATGAAAACCGATAACAAGACCGACATCACTTAAGGCATAACCATGATGTTTCATATGGACTGGTGTCATTGTCATAATAGCAACCATCACAATTTGGGTAAGTACCATAACAGTGGCACCAACAATAACGCCTCTTTTATTTTTGATATCAACGGGTTCTGAACCATCTTCATACTCATGTTCTTGTTTATAAACGTCTAACCTTTTTGCAATATCTAATGGATCTGGACGAAGCATTATAAAAAGTACAAGACCTGCTAAGATAAAAGCTACTGCTGATAAAATAAAGGGACCTGCAAGTGCAGGAACTCCAATAGATAGGGCAAATTTTCCCATTACATCTACTAAGTTGGGACCTGCAACTGCACCAAATGTAGTCATAACCATTGTAATACTAATAGCAGTTGCTCGCTGTTTTTTATTGGCTAAATCAGTTCCTGCATAACGGGCTTGTAAATTAGTCGCTGTACCTGCACCATATATCAGAAGGGAGGCAAATAAAAGAAAAATACTATTTATCAATGCTGCAATCACAACACCAATCGCGCCAATACCACCAGTTATAAAGCCTGTTGTAAGTCCTGTTCTACGTCCATACCGTTGTGAAATCCTTCCCACTATTAGAGCTGCTCCTGCAGACCCTAAAGTAAATAAAGCAGCTGGAAGTCCTGCAAACGCATTAGTTCCAAGCATTTGCTCAGCCAGAAGCGCACCTACAGTAATTCCTGCTGCTAGACCTGCGCCACCAAAAATCTGTGAAATACTTACAATGATTAGTGTGCGCTTATATAACGCTTTTTGTTTTTCTTGAGAATTTAGATAACCTTGGTTTAATTCATCGGCATTACTAGACATTGTTTATTACCTTGATTCCCAATATCATTTTTTAACCCCCAAGTTATTTATAGTTCTGTTAATTTTATCCAATCATGTACACCTTCCTCTAAACGAAAGGCATTAACACCTCTGGACTTTAAAAGTTCAACAGCTTCCACCGACATTAAACAGTAACTGCCTCGGCAATAAGCTACAACATCACAATTGGTTGGTAAAGTAGAAAGTTTCTCTCTTAATTCTTCAATAGGCATAGAAACAGCACCTGGAATATGAGCTTCTTCATATTCCTCTTTAGGTCTCACATCCAACAAAATGACTTCACCTTTCTCCATCCGTTCTTTCAGTTCTAAAAGCGAAACCCCATCCATGCCGAGATTAGCATTTAAGAAATCTTGTTTTATTTGTTGAACTTGTACAAACTGTTTTTCTGATAATGTATGCAAGGAATTTAAAAAATCTGAAATGGCTACATCTGCTAGTTCGTAAATCACATAGTTTCCTTTCTTCTGAAACTTTACCATTCTAGACTTGGAAAGGGTTTGTAAATGTTGAGATACATTTGCTACAGACATAGTAGTTGCTTTTGATAGTGCCTCCACCGACTTTGGACCTTGAGATAAAATATCAAGAATCTCCAATCGTTTTGGACTAGAGATACTTTTACCTATTCTGGAAAATTCATGATACAATAAATACTTTAAATATCGTTCATTTATCATTTTAAATCACCTGCTTTCTATTCAAGTGTTTTATTGAATTCTTGAATTATAATCGTAATCATTATTTTTTTCAGCTTTCCTTGACTATCCTGCCCCGAGTAAAAAGACCGCCATAATGTAGAAAATGAATTTTTTATTAAAGGAAAGCACCCGTTGAATAAGGAAACAGCGTTACTCCTTCTTGAAGTAAAGCTACTGTTAGTTGAAGATTCATTTAAACTACCAAGTTAAATCATTTAAGAATGTAAGAATATCTTTGTTCACGTCGTTAATGTCCGTTCCTAATGTCATCAAGTGTTTAGCGTTCGGGTATCCCTTTATTGTTTTTTGATTCGTCGCAACGCTTTGAAAAATTATCTCTGCACTT
Organism: Bacillus sp. FSL K6-3431; assembly: GCF_038002605.1. Lineage (NCBI taxonomy): Bacteria > Bacillati > Bacillota > Bacilli > Caryophanales > Bacillaceae > Bacillus > Bacillus sp. FSL K6-3431. Next base: position 620,833 of record NZ_JBBOCT010000001.1, on the reverse strand, counting down.
TCTTTATACAGCGGTTCATCTAATTCACCATATAATATACGAATTGGTGACGTTAAAAGAGCTAATTTATCCATCGTTATATCAATAAACTGTTGGAACTCAACTAATGAATAGATAGACATATTTTGAAGAAGTTTCATTTCTAAATTTATTTGTTCTTCATTTTTCCCTTCAAGTCGTTTGTATCTTTTTGCATAATGAAAGACACGCTTTTTTAGAAAAGTAGCTTCCCTATGTATTGGCACTGACATTGTCACAACTCCATTTATCTCCAACTCTTGAGCAACTTTTAATGCAAACACACCACCAAGAGAAAGACCAATCACAGTTATTTTTTCAAAACCTTCATTTTTCAACAACTGGTAACCGTTTAGTACATCTTGCCACCAATCTGACGGTCTATATGTGAGAATTTCTTCTGCTGTTAAACCATGTCCACTGTATAATGGTGCATAGCAAGAATAATTGTCCTTTTGCAAATATTTCCCTAACTTTTTCATATCGATCGTATTGCTTGTAAAAGAATGTAATAATAATACGGCTTTCTCTCCACCTTTATAGAAAAAAGGCTTAGGTGGTACTATTTTCATCATTATTTTGAATACCTCACTTACATAAATAATCTTAGTCTTTATTAAATAGCTGAGCATCGAATTTTTATAATTCGTTTAAAGTATAACATCCATTCGTTATTGAACTAAACTGCATCCTTTATTACAATAAGAAAAAAATAGCTACCGTTCGATCTCCTCTAGCCCTTACACTAGCGACTAATAAAATCTTTATTGAAAATGGAGGAATTTTATTTTTAATTGGTTATTCAACTAACCTGCCCTTTCGTTGACGTGGAAAAAGGTTACTGCAGTAACCTTCCCAGTTAGCTGAGGAATACTCCTAGACAAATTACCACTATATCACAGCCAAGATTTTACACTTACTTCATTCTAGACGGATTTAAGATGCATGCACAGTTGACACATTAAGTCTCATAGATTTAATTAAAAAAACCAGCAAATAGCGGGCAAGCAGCGACTATTCTCTTTTCTTAAACCCATAGACTAATAAAACCAAACTTATTAGGAAGAATAAGGGAACAAATAAGTTATCAAATAAATGTGCTTTTTCTACTTCTGGTACTGATCCACTCATTTGTCCAGAAAAGAACCCAGCTTGGATAATACTTGTAGATAATACTGAGGATAAGTCCTCTAATGCATAGATTAGTCCCGATGCTAATAAAAAAATAAATCCTAGTATTTTGTAAGAAAATGAATTCACTCTATCACCACCCTTATTAGTAAATTTTAACATATTGATAAGTTGGTAGATAGAGAATGTTAAATCACAGTTCGATGGTATTATGTGGTAAGCCAGAGTCGCAAAAAGTTCCATTCTTAACTCCTGCACCTGTTGACGTTAGTTTTTCTGAATATATGTTGGATACTCTTTCAAGAGCTTTGTCCTTTTCCTGTTATAACCAATATTTTTGTTATGCCGACATTTTCACTGTTATCATATCTCTCATCAATCTCCTACTATATAACATTTGCATAAATTCAAATCATTTTCGTCAAAAGCCTTTTTCAATAGTTTGGATTGCATTTTCTTTCCAGTTATCCGCTAATATTAAGGACTGTTGTCGTTTTTATTTTTGAAAATAATTGGTTTCTCTTATACAACTTGATTATCAGGGGATAATACCTTTGAGGTGGTTCAGGTGATTAAAAAGGTATTAGAAGTTATTATAGCTTTTCAATTAACTTCTACAATTGCTACGGCCCAAACTAATCAACAAATTGAAATTTTTGATATAGATCGAGGAACAGTTATTATGAGTGTTCAATCGGATACCGATTTGCAACAAGAAGTAAAAAAGTTTCTCGAAGAAATAACAGGCGTATATGTTAAATCCAACCCTATTCCAAATAAAGGATTTATGATAAAGATCCCTTTAAAACCTAATATTATGGTGAAAAATCAATGGTTTAATGACCTTGCTGATGAAGTAATAATCATATTTCCCGGTCAAGAAAACCCATATTTGATGGTTTTTGACGATGAAAACAGACCGTATTTCTTCACATTTGAAGGCGACACAACCAAATTCTTGGCATTATTAAACTTCACTATAACCCTTTAAATTAGGGTCTATTTTAAGCATTCCTCAATATATTAACTATAGTAATATGCATTTTTGACACGTTGAACTAAGCCTTCGTTTTACCAGTTTTTCAAATGTAAAAATTTTCCCTAAATCATGGTGCAAACAGAACAAGAAAGGTAATTATTCAAATATTTAGTCGCCACACTTTGAACGCACATCCAACTTTTTTACCGGTTAAAATCCCCTTTTTCACTCGTTCTTTTTTGCATTCATTAACCGTTTCCTGTTGTAGTTACTTCTTTGTAGAAAATTTCTTGTAGTTGCTGGCTGTATCACTACATAGTAAAGCAGACGGGTAAGTTTATTCACCAATCACAGAATTAATTTCTTCAGCTTTAACATCCTCTATCCAAAAGTTTTTATGAATAAAATCCATCTTCTTGTAAAAAATAAGTTAATAATTTACAGGGAGACTTAATAATGAGAAAAACAGCCCTATTATTTCTTATCATTTTCATTTCGTACACTAGTGTTAGTGAAGCAAAAACCACAACAGAAATAATTCCTCAAAATCAGCCTCCTTCCATAATGGAATTAGCTTATCTAAGGTACTTGGGGGTAACCACCATACACGAAATTATGAATAAATACGGCGATTTCCAGTTATTTACTTTTAGTAGGATTGAAAAAGTATCAAGAGATATTGAAAATGATTCATATGATGTGTCAATACGAGTTATTGGATTTGAAGGACCACTTAACCCGCCTTATAAGTTAATTCGTATGACTATTCGCATACCTGGGGAGAAATATACCAATTATAGTGTCATTACCTACAAGCATCGGTATATCTCTGGTAAAGAATTTGATAAATTAACTAAATATACTGCGGATTAATTGTATTTCTTAATGTCACATTTTACGGCTAATGTGACATTAAGGGGTTAATTTCATTGTATAATCAAACTGTCTTTTTCCTTGAATAAGAAAAAGGTACTTTACCTTAGTTTGGTTGGAGTAAGAGCCCGTAAACTAAATATTTTTTCGGAGACAGCCTCTTTTTATATACTTACAATAACGTTTGTTCTTTTAATATTTCTTGGAAATCAAACTTTTCTCTAACCAAATAAAGACCTTTAATCTTAACCTGTTCGGCTCCTTCAATATTTTCAGTTTTATTATTAATAAATACACTTTTCTCTTTTTTTAGATGTAAATGGTCGAGAGTGATATTATAATTGGCTTTTCCTGTTACTTCATTCGCAATGGCAGAAAGAATTATAGAATCAAAGTATTTACGAATTCCTATCCTATCAAATATCCAGTACATACTGGGCGTCGCATTTTGATATAACATATATTCGATACCTTTGACTTAATAATACCTCGGGAATCCCAATTATTTCTGGAAATAACTCACAATGACCAGTATAGAATTGATATCAAAACATAATCAACTTGATGTTATTGTTCAGTATGGACTGGTAACTGCAAGTGTAATTGCTATTAATCACACGATAAAGCTGAATTATACAAGACTGTTTCAGCTTTTGGAACAATAATTGCACTCACCGATTTTTCTAGCATTGAAAGTAATGAATCGTGATATGTGTTATTATAAATATGCCCGACATTATGGGGAGTAGGTGCTTCAAAGTGCTATAGTATACAAATAGATACTAATGGAGGTAAATATGGAGATAAAGCCTGAATTATGTAATGTGAACGAAGCTTTAGGCATTTTAGTAGGAAAGTGGAAGCCGATTATTTTACTGCATTTACTTACTGAAGGGACTCTGAGGTTTAGTGAACTTAAAAGATTAATGCCGGATATTACACAAAAAATGTTGACCAAACAATTAAGGGAATTGGAAGATGAAGATATTGTTAACAGAGTTATTTATCCACAGATCCCTCCTAAAGTGGAGTATTCTATATCTGAATATGGGAGAAGTTTGCAGCCAGTATTAGATATGATGCATAAGTGGGGAACTGCTCATACCGTTCACATGCAAAAGAAAAGTGATAACAAGAATATAAGCGAAGTGCAATAACCAGTAGAACTTTATAACGGATTAGGCGTCGAATATTTCTTCTTTCTGTCTAATTCGTTTTCTTGTTACTAGGTAAAGCCGTTTAGGTGGTTGTTATCTAAAGCTGAGTTCTACTTATAGCTCAAATGTATAAAAGGCTGCCGAGATTTTCTCGACAGCCTTTTATACATTCCCGAAGAGTAGCTTTTTAGATGTTAATTTACTTAAACGAGAGCTGTTGCATTATTTTTTTTTATAAAATTCAATGAAGTTATTAACTACTTGATCCAAGAAGTTTATCGTATTTTGATCAGTTAGTTCGCCAGCTTCATTTACTTTTTCGTGAACAGAACCAATGTAAACTTCGTTACCTGGTAGTAGAACAGGTGCTAACGCTGGGTTGGAAAGAATTTCTCTTAAGTGGATTTGCGCTCTGATACTTCCTAATACACCCATAGAAGATCCTACGATGAATCCAGGTTTATCTTTTATTGTGAAATCTCCGCCACGTGATAACCAGTCGATTGCATTTTTTAAAGCCCCTGGAATGGAGTAGTTATATTCAGGTACTGCAAATAATACAGCGTCCGAATCTTTGACATTATCTTTAAAAGCTTTTACGTTTGCTGGTGGGGCGCTTTCTATATCAATTGAAAAAGTTTCAAGGTCATTGATATAGACAGGTGTAATATCCAATTGGTCTGCGTATCGATTTCTTATATGTTCAACGATTTTTAAGTTGAATGAAGTTGAACTTGTACTACCGATAATTGCTTTTACTTTGATTGCCATGTTGTAAAACTCCCTTAAATTATGATTTATATCTTTCCTCTTTTGTTATTATAGATCAAATAAACCTAAATGGGAAGAACGCACTTGAGAGTGCCATAGTATCCTAAAAGATACTATAGAGGTTTAGGGTTTCAAACAATATATTGTCTTTATTTCGAATTTGAATTTAAACATACTTCGTCTATTGTACTCGAATGTTCAAATGAAATTATTTAGATTACTCAACTTTGGACTGTGGATGTTGCAATAAACTAGCGAGCAAATCTTCTCCCATTTTTATTCCGCACTTTTTAAGCGCCATTGCGACAGCACCGGCAACGGGAGATAGTATTGGTTCAATGACTTGATAGTCTTTATTTGAAGTCTCTTGCAGAACCGTTGTTAATTGATTACGAATATATGTACTCCGAATTACGCTACCAACAAAACAAACTTTTACGCGTTGTTCATGAAAAGAACCTCCAACTAATCGAATACCGTTCTCTAATGATCGAACCGCATTTTCACAAACTTTTTTTGCTAATGGTACACCTTCGAGGGCCGCTTCAGTCAACATTGGTGCCATTAATCCAAATTGGCGGTCGCGCTCCATTCGATCGTTAATAAACTGTTGTGAAGCACGCTCTCGAAATTCATGCTCCAGTTGAATATCCCAAAAATCCATAAACTTACTTACTAGTGGTTGGTCTTCTGGTAGAGTCTGACCAGCTAATATTCTATAGACTGCATCATAAGATAGAAAGCGTGCTGCTGTGGGTGCATAGTGACCAAAAGAACCATTAAATATGATTCGCCCATTTTCCGTACTTCCCATTATATTCGATCCTGTTCCAGATATAGTCATAATTCCCGGTTCAAACAAGAAGGCACCTGCATGACCCACTTCAGAATCATTAACTATTAATCTAGGAGAGGTTAATCCATCTATATTTATTAATGGTATTGCCCATTCAAGATCTTCCTTTTTATGATAGCCAGGAAGTCCCGCAATAAAAAACTGTACCTGATTTAATTCGACTTTAGCATTTTTTAAAGCTCCTAAAACGGACTCTCGTATATGTTTCTTAGCAAATGGGTCTTTATCTGGGTGGGCACTACCAGACTCTTTATAGCCGATCACATTTCCTTTCAAATCAGCAACCATCACGCGAGTTTTAGTACCTCCACCTTCTAATCCAATTACATAATCTTTTTGCATTTAAATTCCCCTTTCCATTTATTAAGTATTTAATTTCCTTCCGGCGGATTGGAGATGGAACCCATAAATAAGATCGTATCTGTTTCGTCATCCGTGATTGCTAGGAAGAATGGCCTATTAACTTCCATATGGAATGGTTCATCTACAGATATGGACGTTGTTCTCATTTCTATGGAAGTTACTGCTGCTGCTTCCGTTCCTTTTTCATTAACATCAACGAATGTTTTTTGTTTAATTTCACTTATCCATAATGGATCTTTTTCTTTAATCATTTTCGTGAAATCTGCATCTTTCGCAAAAGCCTTGATCATACCGAAACTTTTTAATGATTCACTTAATAGAACTTCGTATTCCAATTTAAATTTAGGTATGATAATCGTACCTTCTTTTTTATGAAAATCCGAGTTCCACTTTTTCCAATTTTCATTTGTAAGTGATTTCTTGAATTCGTCTAAACTGGAGTTTTCTTTCGGAAGAAATACTTTCATACTCATCTCTCCGTCACCGTATGGAAGTGTGACTGCCTGAAAGTTTTCGTTTTCTATATAATCTAATTCTTTCGTCAGCGTCATTAATGGCACATCTTTTTTTGTTCCATCTGCTAGCTGGAATGTTCGATTCTCTGTTTTACTTTTGTCAAATTCATACGTCCAAGCACCTTTAAAGTAAATCGCGTTAATAATCATTGCTACTAAGTTAGGATCTAAGGGGGATTCCACAACCTCGTCAATCTTCTCGTTCGTCGACTTTTTAACCCAATCATTTATCGTTTTTGGAGACTTACTATCAGATATATCAATTTCCTGTAACTCTGCATTAAAATAATCTTTATTATGTTGAGCAAAATCATTTTGAAAATGAAAATTTTCGTTTAACCAAATGGAGTTGGCAACATTCAGATGAATTTGATCTGAGTCTTTTTGAAGCTTGGTCACTAACGAAAGATTCGCTTTATTTAACTCATTTACATCAATTCCATCAGCCTGTATTGTCTTCGCAATTTCTTCTTTGGTCACACCATCCGCCCCGTTATAAACCATGGACAATGCCATCAACAAACTTGTAGGTGAAATGAATGTGTTATCATTTTCATCTGCACCCACTTTTCCTAATAATTTGAATCCTAATTCATTGTTAGAGGCAACAATTTTTTTGTAATCTTCTTTACCAAAGTCTACCTTACTTGAGACCTCCGAACTATCTGGGCCATTTTTAGTTCCGCAACCTACTGCTAATACAATGGTACTAGCTAATAGTAGTGGAACGATCATTTTTTTCATCAAATCCATCACATCCTTTTATTATTTAGACTGTTTAGACATGGAAAAAGTTACAACCTATTCGTAAAGGGCTTAAATCACTCCAATTTAGTAAAATATGTATATAATTATTACTCCCTGTCCTTTGTTAATGGAAACGTTATATAAATAGATTATAGCAATCTTTCTTGATGATAACTGTTCTATCTTTCATGTGAACGAAAAAAATTCCGGTTTTATTATCAAACCGGAATTTTAGTCATTGGATATTGTTATAATTTTATTTTTTCACTTCGATTTCATGCTCTTCATGTTCGTGTAACCCATCATCATTAGTGACATGAATTTGAACTGTGAAAGTACCAGCTTCCTTGAAAGTATGCGTAGTTGTATATTCACCGGGATTTGATTCTTTTGTATCTACCCAGTCATGTTTTTCGGAAATATCGTCATTCCATATTTCATAGCGTACACTTGCTTTCTCTAGAGGCGCATCTTCATTTTGTAAATGGACAGTGAATTCTGTTTCTTTTTCAACTTTTACGTCCTCCGGTTTTATAAAATGCATATTGAATCCATCTGCATGTTCGCCGTGATCCTGATGCGTTTCTTCCTGTCCTACTTCATGATCTACTTCATGCGTCGCACCCGTTCCTACAGTTACCTCTTTTTTCGGCATTGTGTGAAGTCCTCTTGCTGTTACGTGCACTTGTACTGTAAAAACACCATCATGTTCAAATGTTGTTTCTGCGTCATATGTGCCGTCATTATTATTTTTTGCTTCAATCAAACTAGATTCTTCTTTTTTTCCGTTTTCCCATACTTCGAACTCAACCTCATTTGCATCTGCAACTTTTTCTTCCCCTTGTGTAACAACTGCTTTCATTATAACCTTTTCATTTACGTCAATACTTTCAGCCACTTCAAGCTGTACTTCTATTATCTCTGGCATTTCAGATTCCTCTACTTTATTTCCGTTACATGCTGATAACATAACTAAAACGAACACTAGCAAAAACATCCAGATATTTTTTTTCATAATGTATTACCTCACCCTATTAGTTTATTAAATCAGATTGGAATAAATACTATTCAATAATGTAAAATTTATCTCATACTTTTTTGATGCAGCTTTTATAGCATTTAAGATTTGTTAAAATCGGACAACTTTATCTCTAGGACAATCCGCAATTGCTTCCCTTTTTTATGACAAGATTGATTTTTATTCCTTTTTTGAATGGCAAGAAGTTTTTCCATTCATTTCTATATTTATGGCATTAATTGCATTTTCAAAGTTGTAAATGTTTCCTCCAAATCCTAATTGGAATTGTTCTGCTTGATGTAAAGAATCAAAAGGAATAACTTGAGGTTGACAGCAATTAAGGGCGAGATCCGCATCCATAACAAATGCTGCCATCTTTGCACTTATTGTCGTGTCTTTTAAGAAGTCATGGCAAATTATTTGCGCAACATCCTGTTTTATATCTTGATATCGCAATAAACCACAATGGGCACAACAGGTGTTCTCCACTTGTTGATTAACCTTAATAAGCTGAACTGATAGTCGAGAATTTGAAGGTTTATGGCAATATGTACAAGTGTTAGAAGAAGCATAATTTTCTACTGAAAGTGTAATCCCGTTTGATGTTTTTAATACCTTCTTCTTATCAATTAATGGTTTTAAGTCCCGATAAACCGTCATTTCAGACACGTTTAATCTATTGCTAATTTCAGAAATTCGCAGGGTCTCCTCTTGTTTTAACCATGTTAAAATTTGTTGTTGTCGTTCAATTGGTAACATAATTTCACCTCCTGTTCCTAATCCTTACCAAATAATGCTTCTATCATTTAAGGTTATTTGTTTTTGGAAATGAATTCAAGGTGATTATGATGTTAAATGTGAATAAATGTTGAATTTTAACATTTTTATAGGGTAGAGATCGAATTTTATTTGTAGCCCATCCTTTTAATCAAGCTGTAACAAATAGAAAAGGCCTGTATCAATGATTACGTTGATACAGGCTTTTATATAACTAAATGTATGACATAATGTTTTCATTATGTTGTTAGAATGTTATTAGTGTTGTCCGTTAGGTACTAACAATATTATGCCAAGTATAGTGATAATAAGAAATAAATAACTTTCAAATTTCTTAGCAGGAATTCGCTTATTAAAAAATATACCTAGCATTGTAGCTAAAAGAATAGCTGGAATAGAATAACCAAATAGGATTAGTGAGTCAATCGTCCATAGCCCACCGAGAGCATGTCCAGTTACAACCAGAACGCCGGATATCAGAAAATGAGCTTGCAATGTACCACGAAAGCGATCTGGATTCCATTGACGTAAAGTTCCATAGACAACAACCGGTACCCCATTAAAGTTATAAGCACTGCCCAATGCTCCTGAAGCAAAACCGAACGGTAACACCCAACCTTTGGAGTTTAGTAATGGGCGATCAATCGCTTTTAAAAGTTTTTTCTTAATCATTGAATAGCCCCCGTAAGCAATCAAAAAAATACCGAGTCCAGTCGTAATAACGTTTGCAGGAGTTAGATGAAGCATGATAAGTCCTGCAGGGATTCCAATAACTGTAGAAACTGCTAATCGGATCAAAACAGGACGTTCAATATGACGCCAGCCATTGACTACAGTAAGTGAAGCGACGGTAAGACCAGCCAGTCCAATCAAAGAAACAGAAGTATTTAGAGGAATCGGGAGGAGTGCAAGCAGGGGCATGCTCACAATTGCTTCCCCAAAACCAAACATTGTTCTCATTAATGCGCCAACAAATACTGCAGCTACTACTAATAAAATAATCGTTACAGACACTACTTAGCCCCCTTAAGAACCCCAACATTACCCTTAAATTCACTATTCATAAATTTTAATAAACTCAAATTACTTAGCTCCCTCTATTAGTTATATTTTAGATTGTAATAAAAGAAAATGCATAAAAAAGCTGGAATGATATTTTCGCTAAATTATGCTTTTTCATCTTTAAAGTCTAGTTTTTCCTTTTATTTTATCTCCTATAATTATAACATAATATGTAGGTTTTGAGTTTAGTATTCAGATATAATATTCGCGTTAATTAAGGTCTTTAACGCTTTGTTTAAGGTGTGGGTAATGTATGTTTAAAGGGATTATATGCAAATGTTGCAAAACTCCCTAGGACGGGATCTGAAGCCAGCAGAAGTGACGCTTCTTGTTTAGGATAAAAATAGTCAATCTTAATTTGAGTTAGGTGTAGATTACTTTGCACATCAAAAAAAGAGGTCTGCAAATCATTATAGTTTAATTATTTTTATAGCCTCAGTGATCATATTGTTAATTAATGTTTCAGCGGTTTGATATTTAGCCAATCTCGGACTTTGCCCGGACCAAAGTGACATGAAATCTTGATTATTTTGTAAAGTGGCAGTCTTTCTAATAGATTGAGTAAGTGTATTTTGAATTGGGAAATCCGGAAAAGCCTTTTCGTGTTCCTGCATCTCAACAATAAATTTATTTTTAATCCCTCTAGCCCATTTACCGGAAAAAGTTCGAGTTAAAACCGTCTGATCCTCGCTAGAATGAAGAATTGCTTCTTTATGTTCCTTATGAGCCCCACTCTCCATACAAGTTAAGAAAGCTGTACCCATTTGTACTCCTTTCGCACCTAAGCAAATAGATGCCATTAAACCTCGTCCATCCATAATTCCACCAGCAGCAATCACTGGGATATTAACATTGTCAACAACCTGTGGTATAAGCGACATTAAACCAATGAAGCTTTCCTGGGAATCATTGATAAAGTTCCCGCGATGACCGCCTGCCTCACTACCTTGAACAACAACAAAATCCATTCCGATATCCGCTATTTCAATTGCTTCCCTCACAGTTGTAGCTGTTCCTATCAAAATAATGCCATATTTTTTTAACTCAGTTATTATTTCTTTAGGAGGAACACCAAAAGTAAAAGAGCAAACAGGGACCTTTTCCTCAACCACAACTTTAATTTGTTCATTAAACGTTTCCAAAACATCTATATATGTAGGAGGTTCAATGTGGTCTTTACCTACATTCAATCGGTCACGAATAGGTTGTAATAATTGGTTAGCTAATTTTACTTCATTATGTGAAGCATTAAATTCATAGGGAACAAATAGGTTTACTCCAAAATTATTTGGTGTTAACTGCCGTACTTCCCTGATTTGTTCACGTATGTGTGCGGGGCTCATATACCCTGCTCCAATAGTTCCCAGTCCGCCACTATTTGAAACGGCGGCTACTAATGTCGAAGTTGTGATTCCACCAGCCATAGGGGCCTGAATAATTGGGTACTCAATTTGCAGAAGTTCAGTCATTTTATTTTTCAGCATCACAAACTCCTCCTTGTATTTAACATATAGAAAATATAAACATAAGTTGTTACAATTCTATCAAATTATCCTTATTTGAGTGATCAATTTATGTTTAAAACAAAAATTATCCCCCTTCTTACAAAGGGAGATTTAATTATTCTTTTTTTCACTTTTACTGATAACTTGAATTAATTCATTAAGCCTTTCATTTTTTTCTCGGTCTGATTTTGTCTTCTCGTTCATGAATTTAATTACTTTAATAACAAAATAAATGCCAAAAACAATAATTGCTAAATATAAAATAATAGGTACAAAAGCAAATAAGCTAAACGCCATTTAATTCCTCCTAAATTGATAGATATATGAAGATTATACAATACTTTGACAAAACTTTCCTGTTTTCTCTAGAATTGTATATCTATTTCCAAAACTTACATTGTTCCTTTAGCTGGATAGAAAAGTTTTTCCTTTATTGTCTTTAGAGAATTCAGCATTACAAACAGCTTCGTGTACTTGCGATAGTTCGTAATGAGAATCAGGTGTCATAAGTTTCAACTTTTTATCGTTTATTAATGTGATTAGAAGGTTAAATGTATCTTGCCAAGTTTCCACAGATACTTGTCGATTCCAATGTCGTAAATGAAACATTTTAACTATTACTTTTGTTTGTTGTGAAACTTTAGCCCAATTTACAGGGTGCCCTGATAAAAGACCAATGGTTAATAGAATACTATTAGGTTTAAGACAAAAAGCTAACTCAGTACCATCTATTCCACCTACAGAGTCAATGGCAGCACTTGCTCCACGCCCTTTCGTTAATTCCATAATAGTTTGTCGAAATGATGAATCTAATGTATTTATTACATATGAAGCACCTAATTGAAGTAGTTCTTCCCTGTATAAATTATTTCTTGTTATAGCAATTAGTCTAAATCCAAGAATTTTAGCTAACTGTGCTAAGATACGGCCAATTGAAGATCCCCCAGCATTTACAAGTAATATATCATCCGGTTTTAATGCTAGAACATTTGTACAAATTAGCCAAGCAGTTAGCGGATTTATGTATAATTGTGCAGCAATATCATCACAAATGGAACGCGGTATGGGAACTGCTAAATTTGCAGATGTTTTTACAAAATCTTGCCATGTGCCTTCCCCACGCAAAGGTAGAACGCGTCTCCCGATTAATTCATGAGAAACGGAAGATCCTACCTCTTCAACAATACCAACCCCTTCATAGCCAGGTATGGATGGCAAAGAAATACGATGAGAATATGCACCATAAATCGGTAATAAGTCGGATGGATTTATCGGACGCATGGTCATTCGAACAAGAACTTCCCCATTCATAGGTTGCTGAATATTTTTATTTTCAACTTTCAATACATTTTCAGGACTTCCAAACTCGTAAAATGTAACACATTTGGCATTCAAAATGTTAAGTCTCCTTTAAGATAAAAAGTCGATGTTATATTACTATCATAAATGAAACAATCTGATTAGCCAATTTATGAATTGGAAGCTCTATACACTACGGTTTGGGTTTTTCTCAGATATTAAAAAGGCGTCTCCGCTCATTGAGGAGACGTATAATGCAATTTCGACTCACGGCTTAAGGGGGTGGATTAATCGACAGGATAAATCTATAGAATGTAAATACAATGATTATTGATCATTTGTAAATTAACGGGAGAGTGAATTATTATAGAAACCGCCCTTTAATGCTCTGCCAAGCTAAGGGTGGTTTCACTTTTAATTATTATTAAATGACCGAATGGTGATAATGAGAGGCAAATAGCTTAAAAAGTTATCATGGCTTTCTATCTTGGGGAGATATTACTCCACCCTTACTATCACAGTAGACATTTTACTTTTTGTTGAATGTTAAAAGTTGCACCATAAAACATGTTCAACTAATTGTTGGAAGTCAGATGCTTTTATAAAATGAAGCAAAATATCTTCGTCATTCTTTCCAATGTATTCATGTTTATTAACATTATAATATTGAATAATATCGACTTTATATATTCCATTTTCAATATCAATTTTATAAGTTGAACAATTTATATCAGGTACTTTCTCACTCTCGAATTGGGCAGCCATGGTAAGACAGTCATAATCAACTATATATAATTGATTATCGGTTACTTTTATATAGCCTTCCGCTTGTCTAAAGCATTTTTGCTCTGTTACATTTGTTCCTATTTTTACTTCGACATTCCAAGAATGTTCAATACCTTCTTCTGTCATCTGGAACACCAAAATATGTCCATCTTCATTTCATTTAGTAAAATGCTGCAGTAGAGAGTCTAACTCCCAATCCTCATCTACAAACGATTTGTATTGCTCGGCATTTACCACTCCTATAAAATTAGTATCACCGGAATCCATATAAAACTGCATTTTATCCTCCCTTATCAACCTTAAAATAAGAATCTATTCAGTATTTGTGATTCGTTCAAATATAGGTTCATATATTTTCAGTTATTTGGTTCAATCCTTCCATTACTTGATTAAGCTCATTTGTTCCTCCGCAATATCTTAAATCCCCATTTTCCATATACAATAAGCTCAGATCTTCTGATTGCTCAATATCTTCTAGTAAATGGGTGCTAATGATCACCACGCTATGAAAGGAAAGTCTTTGAATTTTCCGTTTGAAAAATAAGCTTTCTTGCGTGTCCAATCCTGCAAATGGTTCATCAAGAATGCAAATTCTCGGTTGGTTTATGAGCGCTTGAATCAATCCTACTTTTTGTAATTGTCCCCCCGAAAGTTTACCGAGTTTCCGTCTGTTGCATTTAGTCAAATTCGTTTCAATTAACCATTTTTCAACTGTAGATTTAACTAACTTATGCGGTATTCCTTTATGATACGCTATATATGTTAAATACCTTGTGACGGTCATTTCCGAGTGACCTGTGAAATGCTGGGGCATGAACCCAATCATTGTTCTTATTTCATCTACGCTTAACTGTTTACGATATTTACCAATCTCATCATCCCTTATCAACGTAGAATAATTGATCATTCCTTTATTGGGATATACTCCAGTGGCAAGCAGTTTTAGAAGCGAGCTTTTTCCAGCTCCATTTTTCCCAACAACATACGTGATGCCTGCTGTAAATGTACAACTAATCTCATGGATAATTGTCATTTTTTCTTTCACATATGTTACATCGTTTACCGTAATCCTCATTGCTCTTTCCTCAGAAAACGTCGTTTTAGTAATATGCTACTTAATAAAAGAATAGAAGCTGTGAATATGCCAGTATTTATTAATAAGAAATAGTCATTTTTAGGCAATTGGAACAAGGAAGTTGACTGGAATTGCTTGTCGATTAAGATTTGCGTAGACCACACAAATATCGTAAGAAAAACACCGATCTTTTGCCCGAACCACATCGTACTAACAAAACCAAATACACCAAAGAAAAAAATAGGTGTAAACGCACAAATTAAATACAGAACAGAACTGGCATTTCCAAGTATGAAAATACTTAGTGGTAGCGTGATTACTAATTGTAATCCCATAACAAAAATAAATCGTGTAAACATTTGCTGGATTAAAGGATAATAACTTAACGTTTCAATGATCTGATTCCCTTCGTTTTTAGAGCGAAAGGCATAGCCCATGACAGCTATTATAATAAGTGTAATCCATTTAATCCAAGCTAAAAAACCAGTCATTTCATTTTGTGTATTTTGACTAATAGTGATCGTTAAGACGAGCATGACAATGCCAGTCAGTATCCAACTAGCACTTCCGTGAAAATTCCATTGTGATAAAAATGCATTGGTCACTTTTTCCTTCATCGTTTGTGTGGCTTGAGTGGCTTCAAACTCAGCTCTTAAATCGACAGGCTTGATTTCTTCTACTTCTTTTATCTTTTGAATCAAATTCATTGTATTTTCTCTCGTTGGCTCTGGGGCTGTATATCGATCAAAACGTTGTTTCCACTCGTTTTCTAAGCGTGATAACTCTTGGTCTTCACTCATTTACCCCCACTCCTTTTCTCTCATCATCTAACAATACGCCCTCAAGCTGCTTTAATCCACGCGTAATGCGGGTTTTTACAGTATTAATGGAAATATCTAATGTAAAAGCGATTTCCGCATATTTCAAATCTTGGTAAAACCTTAAATAAAGAACTGTTCGATAATCTATGGATAATTGATTTAAAGAATCTACCATCCATTGCCGTTCCAATTGGCGATCGATAATGTGATGGATCTGCCCTTCTTCTTCTACATCCTTGTCCGTAAAAAACTCTCGCTTTGTAGAAGACTTTTTCCAGTAGTCTTTACAACTATTTGTCGCTATTTTGTACATCCAGGGTTTAAAATGATCTGGAACAAAGCCCTTTTTCCCTTGTTGATAGATTTTTAGAAAAGTATCCTGGACGAAATCTTCAGCGAGTTTTTCATCCTGTAATAGACGGTACACATAACCATATAGAGGTTTATGATACCGGAAAACAAGTGTATCTAATGCCGAGTCATTACCATGTGACACCTGGCGCATATAATCTTCGTCTTGCATTCCGTCCCCTCCGAATTTCTAAACAGTTTTTCGATTTAATTGTAACATCGCTAATCCAATAAGTAGTACGCCAATCCCCATATAAAATAATCGATTGTAAAAAATCCAATGATTTTCAACCGCAAACAAAGCACTCTCACCATGAACAAATGTATACACACTGCCATATTTAAGTAAAATCACATTTAGATCTCCCAAAAATATACCGCTAAATTCTGAAATCATCCAAAAAAGAATCCCAGCCAATAAACCGCCAATTGAATGTTTTCCAATCACCGTACCTGCGACTACAAATCCAACAATTGCTATGTATACTGGAATCGTAAAGGCTAAGCCTTGCCATACAAAAACTCCCATAGTCGGTGTTAAAACGAGTGTTACCACACTTAATAAACCAATAAAAATGAAAGCTGAAAATAGGAATCTTTCCATAATGAATTTCCATCTAGAAACAGGATATGTCATCAATTGATGATAAAATTTCGAATCAAAATCAATCGAAAAACACCATTGCAATATAAGCACAAACCAGATTGGCGCTGCTTCTTCATAAATTATGCTAGATAACTCTTCAATTGTATACGATCCCGAACTATTGATAACATACGCTGCAATCGGAATAAGTAACATCACCAAAATTGAATAGAACGATGTAAACCATATTTTCAGAAAAAGCCTTTGTCTAATCGAAAATCCGCTCATTTATCTGTTTCTCCTTCGTACAATTGTAAAGCAGCTTCTATCTTAAATTCATTCTTGTTTTCAAATTGATCGTATTGTGTGTAAAGAAATTTAACGACTTCATTAAACTTGTCTATGCCTTGTTCTTCATATTCATTTAAAATATCTATCGACTTTGTTTCTTCCATTGGTTCTCGCATTGGTGAATACCATTTCTTAAAACCAACCTCATCTTGCAATTCACTTAAAATCGACCACGTAATTACCTGATTCAGTAAATACAAATCATTTTCCATATCCCATGTTCGATGTTCGCTTGTTAGATAATCAACTGCTCTATAGGCAATAATCGAATCCTCCACATATTTAAGATCTCCAGCATACCAAACAAGAAAATCCTGACTAGGTGTAGATCGGGTAAGATAATAATGATCATCATTTAATATATAAATGATGGACGGTGTCATTGGGATATCCAGCCAATCTTCAATAAAGTTCCAGGCTTCTTGATATTTCTTAATCACTTTTTTAGCACCGTTGAGAACTTCCGGATGACCAACCAATCGAATTTGATCAACCTGCACTTCTTTCAAAGTTCCTCCAACTAAAGACAAACCATATTGTGAAGTTCCTTGAAAGATGCCAGCTTCTACTTCAGGAATCGTCAGAGCAAGTGGCAGTTTACTATTTTCATGGGAAATTTCAACAGTAAATGCCGTAGGAAAATCCTCAACTAGTCTGGCATTCCTTAGTTCAAATTGCACATAACGATTATTATGCTCTCGTGCGATCACCAATTGGCGCTCTCCAATAAGTGGATACCAACCTGCTTCTTTTGGAAGATACACTCTATTATTCTTAATAAAAGCATGCTCCACATAGCCTTCATCACGATATTGTAAAATACTTCCGTGATAATCCAAGTTTAAGTCGAACTGTTCATCTGGTTTTATCATCTGATCAAAGTGGACAATAATAAAATCCTTTTCACGTGAACAAGTAATACCTAAACTGCTGGAGCATTCCGTCACATTTAATGCCTGATGTAATGTCAGATATACATCTTTAACGGGAGCATCACCGTTATGCTTAATCGTTAATCGACTCCTGACCTTTATCGAATTATCTGTTTGCAGTTGAACGGATAAATCCGTCTGCTCCATTGAAAACTCAAATTTTTTATTATCTAGATATGTATCATAATATGAATTTTCCCATTCCCATTCAGATAATGCCTTTTCATCCCTACCCTCAAATCCAGTTACATAATGCTCCCCTGTTGTGACATATTGTTTAAATGCCTGATCATATTGCACATAACGAATACCACTTAATATAATTGTCGGTATGAGTAGTATTGCAATCAATATGGGTACAATCTTTTTTTCGCTCTGTATCCTGCGGTTAGAGCGAAATAATAAAAGTGTCGCAAGTATAAAAATGCCCCCGAGTAATAAAACGATGATTTGGTGCAATATCGTTGTTTCAAATACCCGATCGATTCCCCACATACTTTCATAAGGAGATTGAACAAACATATAATCGAATGGCGTCAATAAGTGTAATCTCGGATTATCAAATGTCGATGCAACACCTGTATAATCAAAGGGAACTCCTAAAGTTAGTACTAAAATAGCCGGAATAAAAATATAGGCAAACATATTTTTCAATATGATGCCAAATAAGAAACCAAGAGAAATGAGTAAAAATAATGCGCCTTCCATTTGAATAAATACATAGATGACGTTTTTAACTAAATCTCCAAAAGATATTTTTCCTATCACAAGCCAACTGACTTGAACAAGTATTGTGATGAAGGTGATGCCAAGACCATATAATTGTGCGACCAACCATTTCCCCACAATCCATTCGACGTTTTTCACCTGATAGGTCACAACTAAAGATTCAAATTCATTTTCCCGATCTTTACTTGCCATATATACAGCAAACAAGCCGCTCATTAATAGATTAAGCATCAACATCCACATAAATCCTTGATAAAAAGCAGCAGCACGCTCTTCATAATGAACGGGTTGTATTTCATATGAGATAATGATATAACCCCAACATAGTAGATTAATAATAAGTGGGATGGCTGAAAATTTATTACGGGATAATTGCAGTAGTTCATTGCGATAAATAAGGTTAATCATGTTCATTGAATCACCCCGTTGATCACCGCCATATAGCCATCTTCAATCGAAGGCTGTATAGCAGTTGCATTTTCATGTGGAGGTTCCTTATCAATGACGCGAAAGACAGCATTGCCCGCTTCTCTTCTACTTGAAATAATTAAATGTTCCTTTTCGACCATATCATAATCAGTATATGGCACTTGAAACTCCCACACATAATTTTCGGCTTTTTTTGCCAATCCAGCGGTCGTCCCTTGAAATAACAATTGACCATTATTTAAAACTGCCAGTTTTTCACAGCTTGATTCAATATCACTAATAATGTGAGTCGATAAAATAATTGAATAATCTTTACTCAGTTTTTCAATGACATTACGGAAGCGAATTCGCTCGGATGGGTCCAGTCCAGCGGTCGGCTCATCGAGGATGATTAATTTTGGATGACCAAGCAATGCTTGTGCAATACCCAGTCTTCTTTTCATCCCACCCGAGTAACTTTTAATTTTTTTATCAGCATGTGTGAGCAAATTTACCTCATCTAGTACTTTTTCAACCTGAGTTTTTCTATCTTGTTTATCAATGACGCCTTTCATTGAGCTAACATAATGTAAAAATTCTCTCCCGGTAAATTGTCCAGGAGCATGGAAATCTTGCGGTAAGTAACCAAGAATTTCACGAACCTTGTCCCCTTCCTTCAACAAATCAAAATCATAGATCGTTACTTCTCCATCTTTAAATGGAAGGATCGTACTAAGAATTTTCATTAAAGTCGTCTTGCCGGCGCCATTAGGTCCAAGTAATCCGAATAATCCTTTATCTATTTGCAGATGAACATCTTTTAACGCTTGAAATTTCCGATAGTTTTTCTGTAATCCATCTATCCTTACTGTATTCATATAAATTCTCCTCTTATAGCTATTTCTTCATCCCTTACACGAACTAGGAATCATTTTTGTTTCACACATCTCGCAGATTCTTCAAAATTAATTTTTTCTCCGGTTTAAACCTAAAAGGCTCCATGATGCAAGGGAGAGCGTCCCTTGCATCATGGAGCCGGATATAATTTTTGCAACAAAACCTTTAGGTGATTTGTCATTTTTGATTTGAAATGGAACAAAGCAGAACACACGGTTATAATAACTTATCTACTGCGTCGAAATCTATGTAAGTACTTATCATAGATTTCGATTAAGCCTTCGATTAGGATGAGGGGGCTCGATTGGACGTGATTCAATAAATATGTTCATGGCGTTTTTTGTTTTTAATGAAACTGCCATAGTTACTCCTTATGTTTGTTCAGCAGTTCGCAATAAGCATTCCGTTTCTTTATTCAATTGATAAGAAAGACAAATAGGATTTTCACTAAATGGGCAAGCCATCATTGTCGCATTAATATCAAATACAGATTGTAGATTTGCGCATGTCATTACTTTCTCAGGCAAGCCCTCAGTAATGATCGCACCATCTTTCATTGCAATCATATAATGTGAAAAACGCGAAGCGTGATTTAAATCGTGAAGCACCATTACAATCGTTTTTCCTTCTTCCTCATTTAATTGTTTAAGCAATAAGAGAATATCCAATTGATGCGCCATATCTAAATACGTCGTTGGCTCATCCAAAATAAGAATTTCTGTATCCTGTGCAAGAGCCATCGCAATCCATACACGCTGTCGTTGTCCTCCTGATAAAGCTTCTACAGGTCGATCCTGCAATTCTTTTAATCCAGTAACTTCAATAGCCCAATGGATATGCTTTAGATCTTCTTTTTTTAAAGTGCCGAATCCTCGTTGATGCGGAAATCTTCCGTATGAAACCAATTCAAATATAGTAAGGCCCGGTGGTGCTTCTGCACCCTGTGGCAAGATCGCCATTTTTTTCGCAATTTCCCTTGTCGGTAACTGTTGTATGGCGCGTCCATCTAAAAACACAGCGCCATTTTGTGTTTTCAAAATACGGGCAATCGTTTTAAGTAATGTAGACTTCCCACATCCATTTGGACCGATAATCGTTGTAATTTTTTTTTCGGGAATCTTAACACTTAGCCCGTTTATTATCATTGTATTTGAATAACCAACTGCAACTTGGTCGACTGTAAGAGTTGACATATATATATCACCTTTCTTGATTAAATTCAATAATGATAATCATTCTCATTATTGAATAGTATACAGTATGCTTAATTTGTTTTCAATGATTTTCTTTGACAATTGCAAATATAAAATTAGGTCCCAAAACGCAGTCTTGATCTCAAATACTTGGTTATTTTCCATTGGCTCTATTTTTTTCAACATAGCGAAAATCAAGAATGTCATATAATTAATTTTTAATTTTTTTATCGTATTTTATTTTAAAATATGTATTTAGTGAACTGTAGAGAACTGTAGAGAACTGTAGAGAGATCTATACATCCTTTTTTTGTCTATTAATCTGAAAATGTCTGAAAGCTTTCAAAAAAATCGACGTAACAAATAACGTCGATTTTTTATATAACAGCTATTACAAATTATTTAACAGATATTTTCCCAGTCATCTTTAATAAATAAAGCAAATAAGGTGCTCCTACAAGGGAAACCAATAGCCCTGCAGGTACATCTTTCGGTGCCAATAGATAACGTCCAAGAAAATCTGCAATAATTAAAAGAATTCCACCAAGCAAGACAGTAACAGGAAATATATGCTGATGTTTTATTCCGACCATTCTCCTAGCTGCATGTGGAGCTAACAATCCAATAAAGCCGATTGTACCGACAATGGCAACACTAATTGCCGATAATATAACACCTAAGACAATCATATACAAACGTACCTTTTGTGTTTTTAAACCAAAGCCAATTGCCAATTCATCTCCGAATAAAAGTACATCATACGTTCTTGAAAAATAATAAATAATCGGGAAAAATAAGATCAAAGTAAGCGCGGCAATCAGTACGTGATCCCAGGAACTACCATATGTACTACCTGATAACCATGTTAAAGCTTGCGTGACATTCAGTTTTGATTTCACTACAAGTATCTGAATGATGGCCGAGCATATTGCAGAAATCGATATACCAATTAATACAAGCATAATTGGTTGAAAACCGCTACGAAAACTGAATATTAATATAATCCCCATCGCCAACAAAGCACCGATAATTGCTCCTACAGGAATGAAATAGAATGGAATCCCCGGGAACATAATGAGGAAGATCATCGCTACCATACCTGCCCCAGAAGTCACACCTAGTACAGAAGCATCGGCCAGAGGATTACGCAATACGGATTGTAAAATCATACCTCCTGCTGCCATGAGCATGCCTACTAGAAAGCTAACTAGTATTCGAGGTACACGAAAATCCCATACATATATATTATGTGCTAATTCCTGAACAATGTTATTTATCGGAGTAAACTCTGTGCCCCCAAATAAGACGCTTATGAATAAGACGAGTAATGCAATTAATGATATACAAAGGACGACAAGCCATTTCCGGGAGAAAAAGTCGTGTCCATTCAAAGCGGAAGCTTTTTCTCTTTTCCCTTTGCTCATTTTAATAGCTAAATAGATGAGTAAGGGACCACCAATAATAGCAGTCATTGCTCCAACTGGTAATTCTTGAGTTTGAGTGATTAGACGAACAAGCACATCTGCGCCGATTAACAGTGTCGCACCTACTATAATATTGCCTAGGATCATAGAAAAGTGGAGTCTGAATCCTAATAAACGCACAATATGTGGAGCGATGATGCCTACAAAACCAATGGGACCAACGACAGCTACAGTAATAGATGCCAATAAGATGGCGATTATCCAACCAAGCGCTTTAATGCCTCCAACTTTCTCTCCGAGACCTATTGCCGCCTCTTCCCCAAGCAACAGTACATCTAATTTACGGCTTAGCAATAATGCTATAATAATCGTTACAGTAAACCAAGGCCAAGCAAATTGAACTCCTGACCAATCCAATTGTAATAGTGAGCCAGACCCCCATAGAAATAAACCAGCTACTTCATTGGAGTAAAATAGTTGCAAGGCTCCAGTAAAAGATGAAAACAACATACTGACAATCAAACCCGTTAGTGCAACACGAACGGGATCAAGTGTTTTCCCAACCAGACTCCATACGAGCATTGCCGCTACAAGTCCTCCACCGAAGGCAATAACTAAAGGGAAATTCCCACTCGCTTTTGGAAAGAAAATCGCACAAGCTACAACAAAAAAATATGCCCCTGAATGTATACCTAATGTACTTGCACTTGCTAACGGATTTTTCGTTATAGATTGCATAATCATCCCAGCGACAGCCAATGCTGCTCCTGCTATACAACCTATTGCAAAACGCGGTAAACGATTATATAAGAAAAAGTTCATTTGCTGGTTATTATGCTTAAGTTGTTGCCAAAAGGAAAAATAACCTGATGAAGACTGTCCCTGACTTATGTGAATGGATGCGAGAATCAAAAATATAATGATACATCCGACCATATACAACCATATTTTTAATTTGTCATTCATCATATTATTGTTTTAAAGCTTTAAGCAGATTATTTACTAGTGTATTAGCAGATAAAACTCCGCCAAAAGTCCAAGTGTCACCGCCAATATCATAGATATGATTTTCCTTTACAAAGGTGAAATCATTCCAAGCTTTATTGTTTTTGACATTTTCAAAAAGTGGATCGTCTTTTTGAACGGCATGAATGAAAAGAGAATCCTGATATTTCGAAACTCCCTCAATATTGGCTTCAATAAAACCCCATTCCGCATCCTCATTGTCTGTAATTTGATTTTCAAGACCTACTTTTTCTAGCACATGGCTAACCATAGAGTTCTTAGTAAACAAACGGAAGGATGGGGCCTGATTTACAGTAAATGCTTGTGTAAAGACAAAGTTTTTCGTTGTTAAATTCAGTCCCTCTATTTCATTTTTCGCTTTAGCATACTTATCTTCCAATTGACTAATAACTTCTTCGGCTTCCTTTTCCTTTTGCAATAATTTTGATGTAGTTTTGAATGAATCTATTGAAGTTTGATAAAGATCTTTAGACGCTTTTTTAGATGTTGTATCATAAAAAATTGTAGGAGCGATTTTTTCTAAATCATTCTTTATACTCTCATGATTATTAGCGAGTGTAATAATTGCATCTGGTTTAAGCTTTGCAATTTCTTCTAAATTGGGTTCTTGTCGCGTGCCGACATCGACTACATCATCGTCTAGCTGTTTATCAATTTTAACCCATTTATTAAAACCTTCGATATCCGCAACTCCCACTGGCTGAATATCCAAGGCAAGTAGTTCCTCCACATAATTCCATTCCAATGCAACTACACGTTCTGGTGCTTTATCAAAGGTTTCTGTACCTAGAGCGTGTTTTATTTCAATTTTTTCGTCCATTTTACTTCCACTATCATCCTTAACAACTTGCCCTTTTTCGGCACATGCTGTTAAAGCAAATAACATAGCAATGACTAAAATAAATAACTTCCTCATGTTCACTTTCTCCTTTTATGTATAATTCTTTCTCATTTCTTCGATAAATATAATCTAGTTCTCTATTATGATGTGTTCCGCACTAGGCAATTATGCAGCATCATCATAATTACTTCCCTCCTTATGGTTCTATATACATTTACACTTTAATTGAGAATGATAATCACTCCTGTTTAGAGTTTAGTATAAATATCGCCATTTAGCAATAGTAATTAACATAAATATTTGACTTATTCTAAAATCACAATTAATAGATATTGAACAAATAGCACCGTGCTACCGAAATAAGACTTGCTTATCATTTCTAGTAGACCAGTAAGTCTTATTTAGTAATAATTCTATTGATCAACCATGTTTTTTATCTTTTATATGTTTGGATAGTAGAATTTGCGGGGAAAGATTAAGGAAAACGCAGTATACTTGATTACTGTAGTAAAAATAGTCTTATGTTTAGATTTGATAATCATCTCTTTTCGTAATAATTAATATAGAGATTGTTAGTATGGTGAAACTATTTCCATTAGTTAAACGTCTATTTATATATAGCCTCTGAAAGGGTGATAAAAAATGAAAAATAAATTTTATGCGATTATTTTGATGTCTTTATTTTTATTAGCTGCTGGTGCCTTTCATTATGAAGGTTCGCAAAGCAGAGCCAATGCAACCGAAAACAGCGATGAAGTTAATGCAATAGATAATGGTGAAAAGTCTTCTATCAATCAACAGAATATGGATAAACAGAAAGAAAATAGTGAAATGCAGCATTCAAATCGTGAAAGTTCTAACCTTGATAGTAAACAGGCTGTAGACGAGATGATCATCGATGATGAATTATATGTTAATATCATGGATGATGAGAAATTTGCAGATTTAAGTAAAATTGCACGTAGCAATGATGCGCAACTATATGCCATACCAAATAGTGGCAGTTTAGCAATTGTAAAAGATGGAACCCCGATTTTCCAAATGAGCACTGGCGTTAAAGCAGTTAATGTTGACCATGTTAATATACTTTCTGAAGCATTTGCATTGGGAGGATTTGAGGAATTTAAAAATTTATCTGAGAATATTGATCATGTCTTAAAAACAGGTGAAGAAGTAAACGTGGAATTAAGTGAGTATGAAGGCTATTTTATCTATCAAAAAGATGGGTGGATTATTGTATCGTGGTAAACGTGTTTTGAACTGAATTGTCAATTTGGTATATCGCCTTGTATCCCCGAAAACAATATGCCTACATTCTTCATTCGATATGAAATAAAAAAACGTCATCCCTTAAATGTTGGATGACGTTTTTTTTACTTAAATTTAGTTTTCTCATAATTAAAGTTGTTCATTACATCATTTATGTTAATAGTATTCTTATCCTTCTTTTTGCGGTAGGTCATCCTCTTTTGGCTCCGCACGGTACACAGTAAATGCTAAAATCACCGCTACGATAGACATGGCAAAAGCAAGAAAATATACAAGTTCAACACCAGCCACCATTGCTTCATTTATTGTTGCTGGATCTTTAGGGGTATCTGCATTTTGTAAAAATTTAAGCTGTCTTGCGTTCATTATACTGATAAACACCGAAACACCAATTGCCCCTGCAACAGGCTGTAACGTCGACATGACTGCCGTTCCGTGTGGATATAATCGTTTAGGAAGCTGATTTAATCCGTTTGTTTCTGCAGGCATCATTATAGCTGAAACAGTTAGCATTATTAGGATATATCCAAGAATGACAACCCATAAGGCTGTATCAGAAGTTAATCTGCTCATCATGAACATCGTCCCACTTAATACAATTGTTGCTGGAATCATTAATACTCTAGGGCCAAATTTGTCAAAGAGATGCCCCATAAATGGTGACATGATTCCATTTAAAATACTACCCGGCAATAGGATGAGTCCGGCTGTTGCAGCTGTTAAAGCTAAAGGGCCTTGCATATAAATCGGTAAAATAATCTCTGAAGCAAACATTGTCATGATGATAATTAAGAACATCAATACAGCATGTGTAAACATCGGATATTTAAAAACCCTTAAATCCATTATCGGTTCATCAAGTTTTAGTTGCCTCATTGAAAATAAGACAATTCCTATGACTCCAATGGTAATCGCAATCGCCACATTTGGACTTAAAAATCCAGCGGCACTTTCTCCTACAGCACTGAAGCCATATACAATGGATCCAAAACCAATAGAAGAAAAAATAATGGATAATATGTCAATCTTCGGCTTTGTCACTTCTGAAACATTGATTAAGTATTTATAAGCAAATGCAATAGAAAATATAGCAAATGGGATAACGATAATAAATAAATAGCGCCATCCTAAATATTCAACAATAATCCCGGAAAGTGTTGGTCCAATAGCAGGAGCGAACATGATAACAAGACCTATTAATCCCATTATTTTACCACGCTTATGCGGTGGAAAAATTAATAGAAACACATTAAATATAATTGGCATTAATAAACCTGTTCCAACAGCCTGTGTTAACCGTCCTACTAACAAAATGGGAAAAGACGGTGCAATAGCACATATTATTGTCCCAATGGTAAAAACAATCATTGTACTTAGAAATAATTGTCGAGTCGTATACCATTGCAATAACAAAGCGGATATGGGAATTACAACCCCCATCACGAGCATAAATCCTGTTGCCATCCACTGCACAGTAGTTAACGATATCGAAAATTCGTCCATTAACGTAATAAGCGCAATATTTAATAGTGTTTCATTTAATATCGCAAAAAAAGCACCGATAATTAGGGAGAGCATAATGGGTAAAACCTTGAAATTTGGATTATCCGCCAAATATTCATATTTCTTTGGTTCATTATTATTATCTTTCATATACAAAAAACTCCTTCTGTCTACATTGTTTTTAAATCACAATTTCTAACATGTGTTAAAAGTAGACGAAAAGGAGTTAACCTAATTAGGAAATATTGAATCAGATACATTCATATGAACAACTCTGATAATGATATTTTAAGAAACAAAAAGAGAGAGCAGTCTCTCTCCCCCATTATAATTATTTGGATTTTTCTTAAAAAGGCAGACCAATTCCGAATACTCTACACACAAGTAGAGCCTTTCAAAGCTATTCAATTAGCCAAGCAAAGTTGAAGTAAATCGGAATCTAATAAATGCCATTTTAATAAAATCCCCCGTTCAGAAAATTGTAAACCTAATGTAACACGTTCTTCCAATAATTGCAAGATTTTTTTTATTTAATATGCTTGCAATAGTATTTAATACATTGCTTCTTTTCACATTCTCATAATTCACCACTTGAACGTGGAATAAGTTATTAATTAAGTTATTTATCGAATTTCATTTTTTCGTTAGCTATATAATCTTGTAAAAGTTTCATTGTTCAATGGCACTCCTCGCTTCCTCCCCCCCTCACCGGGATATAACGCATTAATAAGATTAATTATATGTAACCTTTTAAAAATGTGAACGTCTACATATTTAACAGATAGGGGGCAATCAATGATGAGAAAAGGAATTACTTTTTTACTATTATCATGCTTTTTTGGATTATTGGCTGGTTGTAGCTCGAATGATTCGAGTGAAAATGCCAAGATGGATGATCCATCTCAAAGCTCTGAAGAAGTTGCGATACAAACCGAAATGGATCAAGGGAAAAATTTTTCTGAATCAGAAGAAGTAGCTGATAAAAAAACAAATGAAATCACTTCAAACAGAATGATTATTCATCAAGCGCAATTACGTTTAAATGTGAAAAATCTAGAAAAAGCTCAGCTTACATTTGAGAAAAAAGTAAATGATTACGGTGGGTACATTGTAGAATCGAATGTATATCGGGAAAATGAGGACGTTATGAGTGGTATGATCACAGTCCGAATTCCCGAAAAACATTTTCAACAATTTCTAAAGGATGCCGAAGGAGAAGCAGCCGAAGTGATAGAGCGGAATGTAACTGGTCAGGATGTTACAGAACAGTATGTTGATCTCGAGTCTAGATTGAAATCGAAACGAGTGGTGGAAGAAAGATTGCTTGATTTTATGAGCAAGGCAAGCAAAACAGAAGATTTATTGAAAATTTCCAATGATTTATCTACTGTACAAGAAGAAATTGAAGTGATCGTTGGACAGCTTAAATTTTTAGAGAATCAAACATCTTATTCTACCATTGACATATCAATGCAGGAGAATCGCGTGATCGTTCCAGGTATAGATAGTAAAAATTTAAATACATGGGAAAAAACGAAAAAACAACTTGCTACAAGTATGAACTTTATCCTTACCGCTTCTTCTGGTTTGATCGTATTTTCAATTGGAAACTTACCGGTTATTTTGATTGTGCTAATTGTTGGGGCAATTATTTATTTTAGTGTAAAAAGAAAGAAAAAGAATAAAGATTTAACATAAGTTGAATGAGTTTGGATTAATGGTACTGATGATTGTACATGATTTAAAATAAGAATTTATAAAAGATATCAAAGTTTATCAACCTTGGCGATTCATCTCCCTCCTCAAAATCCGAAAGATTTAGGAGGGAGATGAATCGCTGCTTATCATTACTTGAAAAATATGTTGGTTAGGCAATTCAAGTCGTTTCCATTTTGTTATAATTAAATTGGCGAATATATGTTCAGGATGTGCGTGGAATGAAAAAAGCTTACTTTTCAAAAAGGGTCTATAAAAATACACTTCCTAGAGTGTTTGTGGAGGCTATTTCCCATGCCCTTCTTTTGTTTAATCGTTCCAAACATTAATGCCCTGAAAAACTGTCACCAGCATCACCCCCTTTCACTTGGGGATGTGCCGACCACCCTTGAGAAATCTATTCTATTGCTTTTTTCATTATATCTTTCCAAGCACTAAAACGCATGTTCCCTCTTGTTGTTTCGAATTATAGGAAATTGATTTTTTGCTATTGTCTCCCTCTGCTATTAAATAACACCCCCTGATTTAAAGATCTATATATTGTTAAGACCCTGTCGATCGGTAACGTTTAACACCAAATTCCCAAACAAATAAACAAGGAAGAATAAATATAATTCCAGCTACAGGTGCCATCATGTACACAATGGAATTTCCTTCGTTTTTATCTAGTAAATACATTAACGGTAAGTAATTGACGCAGCCAAAAGGGATGACGAATGTAAAAAACTTTGATACCCACTTGTGATAAATATTTAGTGGATATTGCGCCATCTCCCTTCCACCATCTGTAAATATATTAACCACTTCGAGGCCTTGAATCGTCCAAAAGCACATTGTTGCTGCAAGGATAAAAATTCCAGTGAATATAAATACGCCACTAATAATCATTAGTACGAGGATGCAAGCTTTAATAATGCTCCATTCAATAGGCAAATTACTTATTGCCCAAATTAACACAATCAAACTCTGAATTAGTCTGCCAAACCTCGTAAACTCGAATTGTGAACCCATCACTTGGATGATTGTACTTCTTGGACGGACAAGTAGGCGATCAAAATTCCCATCTCTCACAAGGCTGGAGAAAGCATCAAATCCACGAGCGAAGCACTCACTAATTGAAAAAGCCATATGAATGACTGCAAAGCAAAGTGCAACTTCGAAAAAAGTCCAACCTTTAATTTGTCCAAAACGCTCGAATAAAAAATATAATCCCGCGAAGACTGATAGAGGGATGAAAAACTGACCAAGAGATAAAAGTAAAAATGATGTTCTATATTGCATTTGAGATTTAAAGAGAATTTGGAGATACTTAAAATAAAGATTCAAACTGTTCACCCTCCTTGTACGACCACCCTTTTTAATGCTTTATTAAAAGCAAATCTCCCAAGTAAAACTAGAACGAGCAGCCAAATTAACTGGGCAAGTATCCCACTGATTGCCTCATCTTGTGGAATATGTCCCGAGTAAACGCGAAATGGAAAATCTGCTGTTAAACGAAATGGCAGCATATATGCAATATTTTGAAGCCATATAGGCATAAACGGAATCGGGATCGTTAATCCGGCAAAAAACTCGCCAATTACGCCAAAAACAAGCAAAGATCCTACTGGAGACATCGTAATAAAGACTGAAATATAAATAAACATGGAAATAGCTACTAAAAGCAATAATCCTAAAATCATAGATGATAAAAATAATAGAAAGGTTGTTACATTTGGTGGCAAAGTCATCTTATATGGTTGTGGTAATAAAAAAGCCACGATCAGTATCGGAAAGCTACGAAGCATGGCACTCGACAATCGTTGTGCAAGTAGTTTTGCATACCAAAATCCATAGATTCCACAAGGTCTACAAAGTTCATATGCGATATTTCCGCTAGTAATCAGATCAAATAATTCATTGTCACGAAACCACAGCATAATGAATGCAAGGAATGCCTGTTGCAACCAAATATAAGTAATCAATGCTTGGAATGAAATAGGTGGTGTTTGGATGGCATGTTGGTAGAACGCTTCAAAAATCATAATATACATAAATCCCCAAAAAAATTGTGTTGCCACCCCAGCAAATGCGGCTGCCCGATACTGCATTCCATTCAGAAGTCTCAATTTTAATACAGAGATGTATGCATTCATATTTGGTATTCCTTATAGAGCTGTACAATAATCTCTTCGATTGGTTGTGCTTCGATAGAGACATCCAACAACTCTACCATTTCAGATAATTTTGTGATGACTTCGGCAATCATTACTTTTTCCGTATCAATGCTAAGAACAGCCCTTTCTATTGTCTGAGAATGTACGGTAACACCATTAATGTCAAATGATTGTGAATTTTCCTGATAATCTGCGGTAAGTATTTTATGTGACCCATATTTTTTCCTTAGTTCCTCTAGCTTTCCATCATACAGTAAACTTCCTTTGCCGATTAAAAGGACTCTGTCAGCAAGTGCTTCGATGTCATTCATATCGTGCGTGGTAAGAATAACCGTGACTCCTTTTTCTTTATTGATGGTTTTAATAAACTGTCGGACGGCAATTTTTGATAGTGCATCAAGTCCAATTGTTGGCTCGTCTAAAAATAAGACACTCGGACTATGTAAAAGAGATGCTGCGATTTCACACCTCATCCGTTGACCTAAGCTTAACTGGCGTACGGGCGTATAAATAAGCGTTTGTAGATCAAGCGTTTCGACGAGCAGATCGATATTTGACTTGTACTCGGATTGAGGGATTTTGTAAATATCGCGAAGTAACATGAAAGAATCAATTACAGGCACATCCCACCATAGTTGTGAACGTTGTCCAAAGACGACTCCGATATTTTTGACGTAATGTACTCGTTCCTTCCAAGGAGTGTATCCCATAATTGTGCAACTTCCACTATCTGGGACCAAAATACCACTCATGACTTTGATCGTTGTAGACTTCCCAGCGCCGTTTGGACCAATATACCCGACAATTTCTCCTGGTTCAATAGAAAAAGAAATATCATTCAACGCTTGAACAATCGTATGCTCACGATGAAATAGCGCTTTCACTGAATTCCTCAATCCAGTGGAGCGCTTCGCAACTTTGAAAGACTTACTTAAACCATCAATAGTAATCAAGTATTTCCCCTCCTTTAAATGACAATCAGAAGGAAGATAATACCATCAATTATACACCATGTCAATCGCTTTCATTCAAAATGTTTTAGCGTTTTCTTTTTATAAGTGAAGGAAAGACCTCACCTGATTCCCCGATGTTTCAGTTAACTGAAACGAGTTCACTTGGGGCTATGTCTTCTTGCAGCCTGCTGGATTGGATCCCATGTACTATTATAAGGAGGTGCATAACAGAGATCTAGATCTTCTAGACTTCTCATCGTCATACGATTAAAAAGTGCAGTAGATAAAACATCAATTCGCTTATCTACCCCCGCTTCTCCGATCACTTGTCCACCAAGTAATGAATGATTATCTTTTCGATAAACTAACTTAATATGAATTGGTTTCCCCCCTGGATAATATCCAGCAATATTATTTGTTTCCAATTTGACTATTTCAAAGGGGATATTTAATGAATGTGCTTCCTTTTCAGAAAGACCTGTCTTGCCTAGAGATAAATCCATAAATTTAATGATGGATGAACCAGTCACTCCTGCAAAAGATCTTTGATTTCCAACCATATTTAATCCTGCAATTCTCCCCTGCTTATTTGCTGTTGTGCCTAGTGGAATATAATCATCCATTTCTTTCACGATATGATAATGAACTGCACAATCTCCAGCTGCATAAATATCCTTTATATTTGTTTCCATATTTCGATTTACTTGAATGGCATCTTTTACACCCAATATAATGCCTGTATCTTTAAGAAAACCTGTGTTAGGCTTCATACCGATAGCAATTAATACGAGATCTGTATTATATTCGTTCCGGTCAGTTTGAACAGAGCCGACGGTTTGTTTTCCTTTAAGTGCCAATACATTCTCATTTGTTAATACATCAATTTCATGTTTCATTGCTTCTTTTTGGATCAGAAATGCCATATCCTCGTCAAATATTTTGGCGAGTTGTTGACCGCGTTGAATGATACGAACGTGTTTACCAATTTCTTTGAAGCTTTCCGCCATTTCTAAACCAATATATCCGCCGCCAACAATCGTGACATCTTTTATATCATCTTGTATGTTCTTGATGATCTTTTCTGCATCAGGAATAGTTTTGAGCGAATGTACACGCTCGAGTTCTCTTCCTTTCCAATCTGGTATAAGAGGGCTTGCCCCTGTAGCGATTAATAATTTATCATATGTATATTTGAACTTTTCCGATGTTAAGGTATTAATTCCATATACAATTTTTTTCTCCGGGTCCACCTTATTTACCTCATGATAAATCTTTGCATTAATGCCATATTTATTACGAAATGTATCGAAGCTTCGGGCTATAAGCGCATCAGTAGAAGGAATAATCCCACTTATCGTATAAGGAAGACCACATTGCCCGTATGAATAAATCCCGCCTTTTTCAAGTGTAATTATTTCCGCTTTTTTGTCGTTCCGGACAATTTGCATAGCTGCACTCATGCCTGCTGCGTCTCCACCAATAATGATATATTTCAATATAATTCTCCTTTCAAGGAAAAGCTTTCATCTTCCTTCATCATATTACAATACCTTAGCCATTGGCTAGAATGGAGTGACATCATTTAGTATTCCGATTAACCTCTAGTTGGGATTAAGAAATAAGGATAGTTCTGTTTCCGGATTCTCATACTGCTAGGTAAAATTTGCATGTAATTAATGAAAATATCACTTGTCCATAGACAAGTGATAGGAAGAACATTGACGATATATAATCAACTCTTTAATGATCATTTATTTGTATCTATATTCTCAACTTAGTATTTATGCTTTATTTACTTATAGAGGATGTTCAAAAAGTCACCAAATGATAATCGCCGAATTTCTTCGTTGGCTATTAGGTACTTATACTAAGGAAAAGGATCCTCTGAAAGGAACCACTGTTAAGATCGCTCACGTCCTGTGAGCAATACAGAGGCCAGCACATCGTGTGCAAGTGCGTCCTGTGAGTAACACAGATGTCAGCACGTCGTGTAGCAAGTCCGGTTCTCACTTATTAAATGCATACGCTCTGATCCTCAAAACCTTCTCGCCTCGAACTTCTTGTTTCTAATATGGCTCCTTTTTGAACACGCACTTATAACCAAGCATGTAATCCTTCGTATTTAATCGTCCAACTACCATCGTTGGGGAAACCAGGGCAATCTTTATCTGTGGAATCTTTCCAGCCAGATGCCATCATCGCAACGGCGGTCAGCAAACCACCATTGCCAGGTAAATATGCTGTCAATCCCGGTCTTTGATAATTATGGCCATTTGGTAAATACGTATTCTTTGTTGCCTCCATCATTAAAAAGTCTATGGCCATCTCTCTTTCACCTAATCTTGCGGCAGTCATTGCACACATAGGGAAATCCCATCCCCAAGCTGATTCCCAATTCCAAACCTCTTTCACCTTATTCAGAGTATTCCTCATAATCTCTGGATCTACTAAGCTACCAGGAAGGATTCCCATTGCTCCCAACATTGATGGATGATCGTGATTTTTCTCCGTGAAGGAGTTATGGCAATTTTCATGTGCTAGATATACTCCATTTTCTTGTGGGGGTTTTGCCATTGCATTAGCAACTTTTAACCAGGTTGGATTCGCCTTCTCGTTTAATCTTTCGGCCCATTTAATTGCAATTTCCAGTCCATATTTCCAATACTCTAATTCATATGGTGGATTCATACTTTCATAAATATAATGACATTCCTGAGCCGGAATTAAAGGTGGACCGAGTACATATGATTGGCTTATCTCATTCCAATGGGCATAGGAAGCCATGAAGTCGGCTGATTCAAATATGATGCTTTTATATTTTTCTAATGTTTTATGATCTGGCTTTGCTTGATAGTACAATTCAGCCATCGCTATAGGATGTGGTTGCTGCCAGATTAATCCGGGAGCAACTGTGGAAGGGCTTTGCTTTCCATCAATACCGACCATTTTGGGCCAACGTGCACCCGTGTATCCTTGGGTGCTTGCTAATTCCGTTGCTAAAGATAAAATCGTTTCATACCAATCCAGACTTTTCTTCAAAATATCAGCACGTCCCCATAACGGAAAATGTGCAGCATGCCACCAGTGCATTTCTAAATGAAACTTTCCAAACCAACTATTATACATATAACCTGTTTCTTGCGGCGGCAATGAACCTCCGCTATGGATAGCACATAAATACTGAGATAAGATTACCCGTCTTTCTAATTCAACAGCTCTATAGTCAGTGCATTCCGAGAAATCAATCGCACCACCATTTTCCCAAAAAGTTCTCCAATATTGTTCACTTTCTAAAAATACTTCCCCTGCACAAACCGGAGTGGGCACTTCAGCAGAAAATGCTACAGTAAAGGTTAACTCATCTGATTCCCCATTTGAACATAAAGTAAATTCATGTGTATCTGTTTGATCAAAAATTCCATGATCCCACTGCCAGTGTACTTGATAGGAATCATCATCCATGGCTCGTCTTAAAACTACTGATTTATCAGTTCTTTGTGTAATCTCAGTTATATGTCTGTCATCACAATCCCAGTCAGGAAAAATTGCTTTTGACCAACTATTATGAGCAATATCTGGTGCGGGAAATAGGGTGAAAACTTGAAGTCTATTTTTACTAAGTAAAGGCGATTTTATGTTTACACTAATGATATCTTGTGTCGGATGACATGCGGTTTTCACTATCACTGGTTCGCCATCAACTGTATATTTACTGTCTACAACACCTGTCCATAAGTCATGCTTCTGATGAACACCTTCAATCGCGGCAACTGGTATTTCACATTGATCTGTATTTAAAAAACGGAAAGATATCCTTCCAAGTTGCAATCGATGCGGGTTTTGCCTTAGCCAATGATAAGCTTCCTCTTTATCTTCTGGCTTCATTGGGTAAGGCACTTGACGTCCGTGAGTATCAAAGCTTTGAAATCTAATATCCTTATCTGTAAAAACGTCTCGACCACCTGAATAATGCCATCCCCAATTTGATTGTGTTCCTAATGGACTTTCATATGCTTCAGGATAAGTCTGTAGTCCAGTAAAATCAAAGCTAAAACCAAATTCTCCATTTCCAATTGATAGAGGAGAAAGTGGTTCAACTTTATTAATAATAGGATTATGTTTTTCAATGATTTTTTTCTTATCCATAATTACACCTCATTTTTTTATGTACCATTTTATCTTGAATCTTTCTCAGGGTTTATGATCACCTGATTCATTCCCCGATGTTTCAGCTTGCTGATGTGTTTACTCAGCCAATGGTCCTTTTTTTGTCTTTTAACATTTCACGATATTTACCAGGTGTGATATTTTTATATTTGCGAAATACTCGAATAAAGCTATTTTCATGCTGGTACCCCACCTTAAATGCAATGGACGATACTTTTTCGTCTGTATTTAATAAAAGATCTTCGGCACGCTCTATTCTCAATCTCGTAAAATATCCATAGATCGTTTCATCTGTTTTTTCTTTAAAGATTTGACTCGCTAAACTTACACTAATTCCGGTAGAATCGGCAATTTCAGTAATGCCAATTGCTTCATTTAAATTTTCCTTCATATAAGTAATCATTTTCTCACATAATATAATTTCTTTGTTCTGAATAAATACTCTCCTTTTTTCAGTCTCTTCTAATACACCCTTCCTTAAAAACATCTCAACGTCATCTAGAGAAATTGATTCTAGTTTTCTATTCCAAGCTTGTTGCTCTATGCTGTCTACATGCTTTTCCTGTTCCATATTCCAAATGACAGATCTCATTTCATTTAATAAAGATAAAGCAATTGAAGGTAAGAATTGATTGTTTCTTAGCTTTTGAATCTTATCTTCAACTATTTTCAATGATCGTGATACATCCCCCCCAATCATTGACTCAGATAATTGTTCTAGGGCATTATCCTTTACCGTTGAATTATTATGATCAACAATTTTACAATCACTAATTTTTATTACACTTCCATAACCCTTATATAATCTATATCCAAGAGCCGTTTCAGCTTCAAATACCGCCCCTTGAATCTCTTCTGGTTCCGTTTTAGGATAGCTTATACCAACTGAAGCGCTAAAGCCTAGCAAGCGCTCTGAAACGGATAGCGCTTTCATTAAGTCGTGGTATAGCACCTCATCGCTACCATTTGGTTGAAGTAATATTGCGATTTTATCCTTACCAAAATCAACACATTCATTATACGACCGATCCGTAAGTACCTCCGATATAATATTTTTAAGTGCAAATTTTAACAGTGAATGATCTGAATTTGGAAATTGAATTCCCCATTCAGTAAAATTGTCTATCGATATAATAGCCACTATCAAGCTTTCATTATTCCATTCTTTAAAGTAGCCACCCCATTTTTCTCTAATTTCGACTCCATTTTTTATATTTCCTCGATAAATATCGTAAATAAATTTTGAAGAAGCCTCTGCTTTAGCAGCGTCAAGTAATTTAGATAAATGGGCACGATCATATAATAACTCACCTGCTAAATTCTCCAAATAACTTAAATCATGATGACTCATATCCTGCCCCTTTGTTCTAAATAGCTGTTTTAGTCGAAAAACTGGGCGAAAAACTTTAACATTAATATAGATAATCACAATGGCTCCAATGAAAAGGGCAATAAGCGAAACTAGAAATACAACGCTTCCAACTTTCCTGGATTTAGCAAGGATACTATCTTGTGTTACGAGGGAAACATATTGCCAGCCCGTAATTGAAGATTGTAGCTGGCTAGCTAAAAGCGTCTCACCTTTATATGTGAAATCACCTAATCTTTCTTTTCTTAGCTCCGAGAGTCCATGTTCCATTGCAGCTTTATCAAAAGGATAATTCGAAGTAGAGTAAAGCACTTCTTTTTGCTCATCAATGATAAAACGCATACTATTCAAATTTGTCAGCTCTGGAGGATTAATTTTTGCGAATAATTCTGCTTCTTTTAAGTTAATTGCGACAATTCCTTTAAACTCACCTTGAATCATAATTTTTCTAAATAGAGTGATTGCTGATCCACTGTTTTTAGCCCCTTCAGGCACATCTCTTTTTTTCACTACCATCATCTTTTCGTTAAGATCAGCCGCCGCAACACTAGTCCATTCGGAATCAATGAATGTCAATTTTGTCGAACTATAGCCCTGTGGAATAGTAACAAAGCTTCCTTTGTCAATATCGTATATATATATACTTTTTATAATCGATGAATTATCGATTAATGTTGATAATAACTTGTAAATTTCTGTAATGTTTTCATAAGGATTTTTTTGCATATTATTCGTGAGAAAACGGTAAACATGATCATTTAATGCGACTTCAATGGCACTTCTGTCACTTTCCTTAATTGCTTCATCAATAAAATTCATACTAATTTGAAGCATCTGCTGTTGCGGATCATTTAATTGTTCTTGGAGCACAGACTTTGATGTCTTGTAAGAGGTAATACTGACAATTAAAATGATAAGGAAAATAGCAATGGTTAAAAACAATAAAAGCCTTGTCTGAGTATTGAGTAAATTATATCCAAACCATCTTCGGATAAAATTAGGCATGTATTTTTCCCTCTTTTCGTACTTTACATTATACTACATGCCCATTTTTCCGAATACGGTAAATATTCATATCAGGATACATATGAACTTGATTTCCTATCATTTCCATTTGACTTTCCCGAACCCTTTAGTAAATTCTTGGGGGTTTTGGCCCCCAAGAGAATCAAAGATTATTTTACTGCCACTTTTTATCCATTGATATCGCATAGTGTTTCAAAATGTTATATGCAGAATTGGATATTAAAGCATTTTCATTTTGCATATTAATTAACTGATGAAAGCTTTGCATATGCTTAACTATTTTATCTTTAGCTTCTCGCTTTTCATAAAGGCTAATAGCTGTAAGGTGCATTTTCAAACTTTGTGCGGAACCTTTATTTTTGAATTCCCCTTCTTTCTCAAATAGCTCTACTAGCGTCTTCATACTATCTGCACTAACAACACTTGGAATAATTTTCACAGCATTAGACTTTTCAGATTCACCTGCTCCATTCTCAGCTTTGATATAATAGGTATATTCAACGCCAACCTCTGGTGTCCGATCATAAAAAGTATTTACCTTGGAAGCTCCTACCTGTTCAACTTTACCATTCGCTTCCCGATAAATAATATATTGGCTACCTCCTCCCCCTTCTTGCCAAATTAATCCCACAAAAGACTCTCCCGCTAATCCAACGAACAGATTAGATGGGGCTAAGGGTAATGGCATTGTAGTACTTAATTCTTCTGACGGTTCTGATTCCCCCATCTCATTGACTGCTGTGATTACATACGTGTAACCAGTTTTCTTGGTATCAATGGATTGGTCAATATAGGTAGTCGATGAAGTTTCGTTTATTAGCGTAAACGAATCATCGCCATCCGCTTTCCTATATATGTTATAAGTTTCCGCATCTTTAACTGTATCCCAATCAATCTCAATGCTAGAAGTTGCGACTTTCTTCGCAGCTAAACCTCTTGGAACTTCTGGTACATTCACTGCTTGTGTTGTCTTTATCTCCACACTGTCTGACTTTTTCGACTTTCCACCAATGCCATTGGCCGATACTTTATAGTAATACGTTGTAGAAGGGGTAACTGTCTTATCCGTATATTTTGGATTAAATGAACTAGCGATTTTATTATAAGGACCATCTAGTTCTGTTGCCCTATATACATTATAAAAGACTGCTTTTTCTACCGAATCCCAATCTAATTCAGTAAACGTACTCTTTACTACCGGTACCGTTAATCCTTTAGGCGCAGAAGGGACCGGTTCTGTTGAATCAAAAGGAAATACCTCCGCGGATAGAGATTGCGGGGATTCACCGCCTGCGTTTACTGCAGAAACTTTGTAATTATATGTTATTCCTAATTCAAAAGTCTCATCTATATATTCCTTATTTTTAGAACTACCGATCACTTTAAAATTGTTATCTACCATTGAAGAACGATAAATTAAATAAGTTTCCGCTTCATTTACAGGTGACCAATTAAGGGCAATAGAATCATCTGAGGTTATTTCAGCTACCAAATCCATTGGTGGATTCACAGGACGCTCCCCTTGTGAACCTGTTGGTTTAATCATCACAAAATAATTCATTCGAGATGTGCTATTATTCGGTCCCATTTTAACAAATGATCCAGCAGGATAATGCTTTTTATATAATTCAAAATTCACAGGCTGACTATCAATCATGGTCTCGCCAGTATCTTCATAGTTGGCTTTTAACCACTCGGGCTTTGAGGTAATCCTTGAATCATGTGCAACATAGACATCCGCATCTGCTGCCAAGTAAAAAGAAATTAAATCATCGCTTGTAGCACCTCTGGATTCAACCGCTGTTCGAATCCATTCTGAACCTAAAACTTCATCTGGAATCGTGGTAAATCTGTAAACATTGCTTCCAGTAGCTCGATCTGCTGCGACAATATCACCTATCTGTAAATTCTTTTCAACAGTCCATTTTTTTGCATTTTCGATTCCTTTACTGCTATTATCATTGATCATAACATTTCTTAAAATATCCCCATCCATACTCTTTACGGTCTCTGGAACAGGATCAGGATCTGTAGTCGGTTCAGTCGGTGGTGTAAATACTGGACCATCCCATTTTGGCGGAGACATTGGATAATCAGAAGGAAATCCTGGTTCTGCAAGTTCATTCAAGTAATATTCTAGATTTGTATAACCCTGTCCTTTCATATCTCCATTTCTATCCTCTGGATCAAAAGGATTCAATCCATTTGCTAACTCCCATTCATCAGGCATCCCATCTCCATCTGAATCTGGAAGAAGGGTTCCTTTTTCTAATGCAGGATATCCTCCTACATCATTTTCATGACCAATAATCGTTCCTGTTTGATCTCTTACACTATTAATAACACGCTCATCTACTGCATCTCGGAATATAGATGCCCCAGCATAATCCAAAATATATTCATATGCTTCCTGAGGTTCTTGGGTATGAACTAATGGGTATTCATATCTTTCCGAAACTACATTAGCAGGTCTTTCCTTTTCAATCATATCTGTTCCTGTATCAGTACCATCTAAAGTTCCATTTTTATTACTATCTATCCGATTGTTTTCCATGTATACATTATAATTTTCATTCCCACGGACAATCGCATATTGAGGGTCTTTCGTATTTAAACCAGCTATAAAGTAATTACCAACAACATTTCCATAGCCTTTCGTTCCAGACTCCCCCCCAGCAACATAGGCGAATTGTCCCCAGTTATAAACGATGTTATTGACAAAGTCCATTTGACCTTTTGTTTTTGGATTTCTATCATTATTATGGGCATACAAATTGTGGTGCATCGTGATCGTATTCATCTCAATCAATCCACCCATAGAGTGAGTAAGAAGACCCTCAGACATCATCGTCCATTGTACGGTTATATTTTTAGATTTCGGATCTTCATAATTCTTACTTTTGATGGATAATACTTCATCCCCTCCCCATGAAAAACTACAATGATCGATGATCACATTTGGACTATCCTCAATATACATCGCATCATCGTTAAAATTCTCTGGGGATCCCGGGCGAAAACGTAAATACCTTATAACGATATCGTTAGAATTAATGAAACGGATCGTTTCTCCTCGTATTGTTACACCGTCCCCGGGTGCAGTTTGACCAGCAATGGTGATATTTGCTTTATTCTTTACAACCGTTTTTGGGATCGTAATTTCACCTGATATATCAAAAACAACCGTACGAGGAACATCCCCTGCTGTCATCAGTGCGTCATAAAATGTACCCGGGCCAGTAAGCTCATAACTAGTGACATGGTAAACCTCTCCACCACGTCCCCCTTTTGAGGCATATCCAAACCCTTCCGCACCCGGAAATGCGGGTAGCAAGCTATTATCCGCTTTTACTGTAGTAATTGGCATTGAAAAAAAAGAAAAACATAGAACAATAGATAAGATTAGTAACAGAGATCTCTTCATTTTATACCTCCACTAAAAAATATATTTTATTTTCATATGGATTGGTGAACTTTTGTATGGAGATCCCCTTCCTAATACATCCGCGGCAGGTGAATCTCCGTATTATAATCAGATATCAAGGCTTCAATATATTAATTTACTTTTTCATACCATTCCTGAACTCGCTCAGTTACAGCATCACCGCCCGCTTGCTTCCATCTTTCTACAAATTCATCAAACTTTTCTATCGGCCATTGACCAATGATAATTTTTGTTAAATACTCTTGAAATAATTTATGCGATTGTATGTCGGGGAATCCTTCATAAACTGTACTCGGCAAACCATCCCCTGCTATTCTTCTTGCATCTGCAGTACTGACAACAAAAATGTCTTTTACCATTTGCTGTTGATCTTCTGGGATCGTTTCTTCAATCCGTTTTTGCATATCTTCGTCTGTAGTTAAATTTCGCATCCCCAATGCGATTGGTGTTTCATCTGTTGCGGGAATTAGCGATTTTTTTCCATCCTCCACTTTGTGCTGTGCTCCCTCTATTCCAAAACGAAGGAAGTCTTCATTATCATTATTGTAAAAGAAATCTAGTAGTTTGAGCGCATCAGCAGCCTTCCCCTCAGAAATCGTAGGAATCATCCATTCAGCCTCCCCCATGCTCTTTTGGGTAACATATCCCTCAAATCCTTCCACTTTGGGTAAAGGCATACCTACCACGTACGCATCTGGTGCTCCTTCTTTCATCGCATTATAACGATC
This sequence comes from Bacillus sp. FSL K6-3431, assembly GCF_038002605.1. Classification (NCBI taxonomy): domain Bacteria; kingdom Bacillati; phylum Bacillota; class Bacilli; order Caryophanales; family Bacillaceae; genus Bacillus; species Bacillus sp. FSL K6-3431. The sequence goes on along the minus strand of NZ_JBBOCT010000001.1, from coordinate 578,010 downwards.
ACGCAAATTAGCAGGTAAGTGATACCAACTACCAACTACGTTATTATTTATTTTCGCGGTCCAAACTTCACCTTTGTTTAAAAAGGTTTCATTATCAAGTAATTTTTCCTCATATAATTCGCGAATAAATACGATTGCTTCCTTCATATTTTCTGAAGTCCCTGCATAATTTATTTTCCCATCATATATATCCCATTCTGGAACTCCTTCCCACATCGCCACACCATAAATAGCGAATAGGTGATCCATCCATTTGCCAAATTCTCTACCAGAGGTTGGTAGCTCATCCTTCTTTCCGTTCCCATTTGGATCTTTATCACGAAATGCAATGAGTAACTCTTTATAATCCTCAATCGATTTTGGCATTTCAAGCCCAACAGCGTCTATCCAATCTTGACGAATTAATGGTGCCCGTTCAGGAACAAGAAATACTTTTGGTATATAATATATTTTGCCATCGTCAGAAGCAGTCCTTACTACATCCCATGCTTCTTCAGGTATACTTTCCCAGACATGTGGAGCATATTTTGGTAGGAGTTCATCTAGTGGCAATGCACCACCTTGTTTAATTAATGTTTGCTCAATACCGCCTATTGGCCGGAGTATATCGGGCATATCCTCCGATGCAATCATCAAATTTAATTGTTCAGTTGGATCTGAGCCTGCCGGGGTAGTCATCAATTCATATTCCACACCCGTTTTCTCAGCTACATACTGGACATGTGCGTCATCACTTCCTGGGATGGTTCCCTTTCCTAAATGACTTTTGTATACTCTTATTTTTACAAGATCTTCACCTTTTCCACTATCACCTTCTGCTGAATTATCTACTTTGTCTGTTTTACTGCTACATGCCACAGTGGTAATAAAAACAAACACCAAAGCAAGTGTTAATAAGATAAATGGTTTGCTAATCATTTTCGACATAAACCTTCCCCCTCGGATTTTTTTTATAGATTCATATTACTATTCTTTAAGTGAACCAAGTACAGCCCCCTTCACAAAATATCTTTGTAGATATGGATATACCAAAATAATTGGTACCGTTGCAAAAATGATCGTTGCCGCTTTTAATGTGGTTGTATTAAAATCATAGTCTCCCATAATAAGATCGACCGCCGCCAATTCCTCAGGTGATGTGAAATAAGCCCTAAGTCGCAATTGCAATGGCCATAAATTCGGATCGCGTAAGAAAAGTACAGCTCTTTGGAAGGTATTCCAATATCCAACAGCATAAAATAGACCTACAGTTGCCAGCACGGGCTTGGATAGCGGCAAATATATTTGAAACAATAACCGAAAATCATGACAACCGTCCATTTTTGCAGCATCATCTAGATCACTTGGAATTCCCATGAAAAAGGTACGAATGATAATCATATTAAACGTCCCTATTAAACCTGGAATAATAAGAGACCAGAGGGAATTCATCATTCCAAGCTCTTTCACTGTCAAAAAGAACGGAATCATCGGAGCGTTAAAGATCATTGTAATAACAATAGCAAACATGATCGGTTTCCTAAGTAAAAACTCTCTCCTTGATAATGGGAACGCTGTCATAACTGAAAAAAGCATACTTAGAAATGTTCCTACGATTGTGATAAAGACTGTAATCCCGAAAGACTTCCACAAAACTGTATTTTGTAAAATATGCCCCCAAGTATCTGTTGTAAATTCTACTGGAAATAGAAATACTTTTTTTGAATCTGCTGCGGTTGGTGAGCTAAACGATACAGCTAATAATTGAATTAAGGGAGCGATCATCGTTGCCGCTGCTAATGTAAGGAAAATATAATTAATAAATTGAAAACCGATCTCACCTTTTGTCCTTTTCATTACCACAACCCCTGTTCTGATTTTCTGGCAAATCGATTAAATATCCATAACAGGGTAAAGCCGATTACTGACTGAAAAATCCCAATTGCTGTTGTCAGACTGTATTGCCCTTGTAAAACCCCAGCCCGATACACATATGTTTCAATAATATCTCCAACAGCATAAGTCATCGGTGTTAACAAGTTAAAGATTTGATCAAAACCGAGTTCCAGGAAATTTCCGATGTTAAGTAAAAACAAAACTAATATTGTTGGAAATAACATAGGGATAGTAATGTAGATTGTTTGTTTCCAACGATTAGCACCATCTACGACTGCTGCCTCATATAAATTAGGATTAATTCCGGCAATTGCAGCCAAATAAATAATTGTTCCCCAACCTACTTCTTTCCATATACTTGATAGAACGACGATCAAACGGAAATGTTTTTCCTCTTGCATAAATAAAATTGGTTCCAAGCCGAATAAATCACGGATAGCGTTTACAATTCCTTGTGTTGATAATAATTCGAAAACAATGCCACCTACTACGACCCAAGATAAGAAATGCGGCAGGTAAAACAAACTTTGTACTGTTTTTTTGGCGATTAATGACCTTATTTCATTAAATAATAAAGCAAGAATAATTGGTGCTGGAAACCCAAACACTAATTGATAAAATGCAATGAGAGCCGTGTTTCGTAATACTTGATAAAAATCCTGATAGGAAAATAAAAAACGAAAATTATCTAACCCAACCCATGGACTATGCCATAAACCTTTAAATATTTGATAATCTTGAAAGGCGATAATACTTCCTAACAAAGGAATGTACTTAAACACAATGTAAAATACGATTCCAGGCAGAATCATTACATATAGCATCCAATGTCTTTTTATGTTTTCTAAGTAGTTGTTTTTTGATTTTTTAAATATTAGATTTGTACTGCTTCTTACATTAGACGTTATACGATCTTGTGCAGAAGAATCATCCATACCTCCAGCTCCCCTTTCTTCCTTTCTAAGTTTAGCTTACAAATTTTAGTATAACTACGGAAACAAGAGGGAAACAATCGCTTAATCTTACAATCTATGCGCATATTAGAGGATCAAGCGAAAATGGAGGATATGTTCATGACGTGGAAGATATGTTAGTTCATTAAAAGCGGTAGGTACCAGTACAAAAATGTAATTATCTGCTGCAAAAATAAAGTGAAACTTCAATCAGTGGGGGCTTTCTATCATCCCCCACTGATTGTTAAGGAACTCAGGCTAAGGTCGCCGCGTCCTGCGGCAACGCCTGAGTGACCAACATCCTGTTGGCCTGAACCAATCGGGCCCTTACTGCCCGTTAATCTGCGATAAAAGGATTGGTTGCCCGTCTCAAGCTACTCTTCATAGAAAAATAAATAAAACCTTGAATAAGGACTATTTATAATACATGTCCAATATACAAGGTTTATCCTTTAAAATTATTTGCAAAGCGACAACGATTTTGTTAACTCTGTGGCGACTATCTCTGCTGTTATTTTTGCACCAGCTTCAGTAAAATGTGTACAATCGGTCCCATTTACGGAAATCATAAATAGCTTCTTCGAGGCTTCATAGCCAATAGATCTATAGTATTCAAGACTAAAAGTATTTAAATCAATTAGCTGGACACTGTTTTCTTCAGCCAATTCCTTCATTGCCCGACAATAGTCCGGAAAATCATTGATAAACTGTCCATCTTCTACATGTAACCTAGCAACTGGTGTGATTAAAATCGGAACTGATTGCTTTTTTCGTGCGCCGTCAATAAACAATTGTAAATATTGTTTATACGTAGTGTATGGTTCTGTATAACGCTCCTGCCGACTAATCGTAGAATCATTATGTCCCATTTGAACAAGCAAATAATCATCAACTTTCATTTCTTGTAACATTGAATCTAGCCGCGATTCCTCAATAAAGGTCTTAGAGCTTCGACCACCAATTGCGTGATTATGAAAAGTGATATTTTTATCAAAATATTGATCGATGTATTGTCCCCACCCAGCCTGTGGCGCATCGGCCGTTTTATATGTTTGAACCGTAGAGTCACCTGCTAAAAATACTTCTATTTTTTTCATAAATTTATGTCTCCTTCATCATTATTACCCTTTTACAGATCCCAATAGCATTCCTTTTGCAAAATGTTTCTGTAGAAATGGGTAAACAATCAAAATCGGAATTGTTGCTACGACAACTACTGCCAACTTCAATGATTGGTCAGGTGGTTCAACGTAGTCACCGCCCATAGATGCATCTGCCCCTAGACCTTGTGAGAGGATAATAATTTGTTGAAGTAATACTTGCACTGGCAATTTAGTATTATCATTGATATACAATAATGCACTAAAAAAGTCATTCCAAATACCAACTGCATAAAATAATGCAAATGTAGCTAAAACTGGTTTGGAAAGTGGTAGCATGATCCTCCAAAAAACATCGAACTCCGTTGCTCCATCCATTTTTGCCGATTCCTCAAGTTCAAAAGGGATATTTTGAAAAAAGGTTTTTACAATAATTAAATTAAATGGATTGATTGCAAGTGGTAATATTAACGCCCAATATGTATCTAACAATCCAAGATTTTTCACGACCAAAAATGTCGGGATCATTCCACCACCAAAAAGCATCGAGAAAATAACCATATTTAAGAAAAAGTTCCTGCCTAGTAGATGTTTGCGAGATAATGGATATGCCATTGAAAAGGTAAATAGCAAACAAACGATTGTCCCCGCTGTTGTGACAAAAATAGAGACTAGTAAACTTCGAACGAAAGTGTTCGTTGAAAAGATATACTTATATGCATCAAAGGAAAAGATTTCTGGAAATATAAAGAAGCTTCTTCGTGCCAACTCCGCTTCTGTCGCAAATGAACCAGCAATAATATATGCAAATGGCAAAACAGTCAAAATACCAATTAAACCTAGAATGATTATATTGAAAACATCAAATACTCTTCCGGCTGGAGTATTATGTAATTTAGCCAAAGACATGAAACTGCACCTCCTTCAAATTAATTGTCTTAAAAAATTCCTTCCTGTCCCAGTTTTTTCGCTAATTTATTAGCTCCTAAGACAAGCACAATTCCTACAATAGATTTAAATAAACCTACAGCTGTACTATAGCTAAAAGCTCCTTGTGTAATACCTACAAAATATACATACGTATCAAACACATCGGCGACTTCCCTATTCAAGGAATTCGTCATCAAATAAATTTGTTGGAATCCGGTATCAAGAAAATTACCTAAGCGTAAGATAAGCAAAATAACAATGACACTTCTAACTGCGGGCAATGTAACATGCCATAATCTTCTAAAGCGCCCAGCACCATCGACAATCGCTGCATCATATTGTTCGGGATCCACGGATGATAATGCTGCTAAAAAGATAATCGTACCCCATCCTGTTTCTTTCCATATAATTTGTAACATAATCAATGGTCTAAACCATGTAGGGGATGCGAGAAAGTTGATTTCTTTCCCAGTGACTAATGTTACGAGCTCATTTATCGCTCCACCGCCTGTTGTAAAAAATATGTAAGTAATACTGGCAATGATTACCCAAGACATAAAATGCGGGACGTAGATGAGTGTTTGAACTGTTCGTTTATAAATTTGTTTACGTAATTCATTTAGCAGTAGCGCCAATATAATCGGTGCTGGAAAAAAGAAAACAAGATCTAATACAGCGAAGATGAATGTATTTCGAAGTAATCTCATAAAATCTGGATTTTGAAAGAAATTCATAAAATGATCAAAACCAACCCATTTGCTTTCAAGTACGCCTAAAAATGGAGAATAGTTCTGAAATGCAATTACAATACCCCACATTGGAAAATATTTAAAAATAATAAAATATAATAATCCAGGTAGTAATAATAGGTAAAGCCAGCGGTCACGCTTTAGGCGTGCCAATGTGTTTACTTTTTCTTTAAATGGTAGTTTTGGTTCGTCTATTTGTGCTGCTACTCTATTTTCCAAGTAATCGCTCCTCTCTAACAGTGAAGGAATGAATGAGCAAGCGTGCCGATTAATCCACTTGCTCATGTCATCGCTTATTTTTATTTAATCTCTTGATACATTTCGTTCATTTCATCTATATAGTCCTTTCCACCACTGTTTAACCATAATTGAACAGCATCTTCTAGCCCTTTTTCATCAATTTGACCAACAATGAATTGGATTCTAGCGTCATTGATAATATTGTCTAATTGCTGCCCTTTTGTCGCATAAACACTTGAAATAAGTGCAACCGCTGGATTAGGAACGACAATATCTTCGTTTTCCTTCATGACTTCCGCTTCTTTCTCACGTAATTCCGACACTGGTGGCGCATGAAAACGATCTTCAGGAATGCCTGTTCCAAACTGATTGAATGAAGTATATTCATGGTGTAAAGCCTGGTTATCAGGCGATAATATCGTAAATTCACCATCTTTCATTTCAAAGTGCCTGCCCTCGACACCGTTATATGCGATAATTTGAGCTTCCGCTTCACTTTGTTTATCAATAAATGAAAGGACTTGTTTTAATTCTTCCTCCGTTTTGACGCTGGATTTAGGAATTGTCAACATTCCCGCATAACCAAGTGTAGGTAGATTGAATGGAGCTGGGGCCCCGAGCACATCGATTGGATCAGTAAGATCTGGATTAGCATTCATCATTTCTTCCTGCGCACGATGCGCACGATCAAGGACGTCAACAATTACTCCAGCCTCCCCATTTAGTAAAGGATCTCCCCACTTTTGTGGATCCATCACAGCAAAATCTTCATTAATTAGGCCTTCATCATAAATCTTTTTAAAGAACTTCAACGCTTCCTTGTATTCACCCGTCATAAAATCTGGTATTAAATCTCCGTTAGCATCTTCCCCCCATTTATTTGGAGCACCAAACCAGATTTGCATAATGTCAAGTGGGCCAGTATATTTCGAAACGACCATACCGTATGTGTCATCTTTTCCATTTCCATCTGGATCATCGTTAGTAAACGCTTTCAAAACATTGTAGAATTCATCTATCGTTTTTGGTATTTCAAGGCCTAAATTCTTTAGCCAATCTTTTCTAATTGTTACGCCATTTCTTCCAAGTGGACGTCCACGATAAACTCCGTACACTTTTCCGTCGATCATACTATTTTGCAAAGCTATTTCATTTGCCTGACTTAAATTTGAATAATCCTTTAAATAAGGACCGATTTCCCAGAATGCACCATCTCGAACCGCACTAACAAAGCTGGGATATTTATCTTCAATCATTAAGATATTAGGTAAGTCACCTGATGCTAATGTAATATTTACCTTTTCTGAGTATTCATTTAACACCCAGGTGATATCGATTTCAGTATCTGTAAATTTTTCAAGCTCTTTCCATGCGGGACTGTTTTTTGTCGGTGGTTCTGGGACATGAGTGGTAGTCATAATGGATATTTTATTTTTATAACCCTCACCCGTACCTTCTTTATTACTATTTGCTTCTTTCCCAGAACAAGCTGCCATTGAAGCAATTAGCAGAGCAGACAACATCCCCATACTCATTTTTTTGCTAAATAATTTCATGCTTTTTTGCATGTAATTCCCCCCTATTTTTGGCTTTCTATTCTGTTTGCCATCCATCTTTTTATAGAGAATTGCAAATAGATTATTATAAATTTAGAATAATTTTAGTTTTCCTGCAATACTAAAAAATTGTCTTCTCAAAACTCGTACTACGACTACATTTGAAGCTATTACTAATACTTTATTGCACTTTCATACTTTTTCGAAAAACATCATCCGTTAAATAATCTCCGATTAATTCTAGCGCCATCATTGCATTGAGGCACCATTGCGATGATGTATTCGTTGTTACATTGGTGACTTCATCTAATTTAGCCCATGCAGTAATTGTTTCAATTTTGAAAGGGAAAGAAAATTGACTCTGATGATTATTCAACAATAATCCCCACGCTTTTTCTGCAAGGTTTGCATCTGTTTTCTTGTTCGCTGCATATGCAATGATGCCAGCTGCTAGCATTGGGAGATTAAAATTCTGATCGTTTATTTGCCCATTACTTCTCCTGAGCTTATCTTCGTTACTTAACATATAAAATTCGCCAAACTCTGAAAGCATTTCTTCCCATTCATGATCATCAATTAATTCTGCGATTTCAATCCATGCCTGCGGTGCACCAAATGCAATAACCATATGGTAAGCGTTAAGCCCATCCCCCATAGGATAAAGATCATTTGTTCGCGGGTCATAACCAAATGTAGGACCAGATAGCAATTTCATTGGCAATGATTTAAGTTGGTCAATACTTTTCATGATCCTATCTTTATAAATTGGGTTTTCAGTTCTTTCCCATTCCGTCGTCCAGTTTGAACATAAAGCTGCCCAGTCAGGTCCAACACGAGCATGTGTCTCATAATCATCATCTGGATAGTACGCTCTCATCGGATCAAGTGTGATCAGCGACTGTTCAGCATCGCGAACCGCAGTTAAACGTTCTCCTGTTCTTTCATCTGCAGTCAGATAATAATAGAATTTATGTAGACCCGCCATACTGATCCGCACTTCTTTGCAGCCACATCCCCAATGCATAACGTTATGTCTTGAACCAAGTCCAGCATACTCTCCAAAATGATAGCAATCTACTTCACTCGTATGTCGAGTCATTGCTTCTGCCATCCGAAAAACATCTTCTCTCCCTGTGCGTAAAAAAGTATGCCACAACCATATATTTGGTACCAATTCGGTATTTTGCCAAGCAAACCCACCAAGATCATAACGCCATTGGTGCCGGATGGAGTCATAAGTATGCATCACATCTCCGTAATGCCAAAATCCATACCAGTTGCGTTGTTCAATTTCATTTTGGTAAAATTCTAGCACATCATTCAGCTGAGTTTCTATTTTAGCTTTTAATTGATTTGTTGTATCTGGTAAGCTCCATATGCCAAGCGTTTTAGTATCATAATAATATTCAGGCTCGCAAACAAGTAATCTCGGTGCCTGCCACTCTTGTGCCTGATTCATTAACTCGTTGTTTGTCGGTGGTTCAAGATAGCTTTGAATGAATACTTCACTTGTGTTGGCAATGCCATAGGGTGTTGCACGCATTTCATCAAATCCTTCATAAGCACTTGTCACATGAGTATCTTCGCTGTAATGACGTAAATCCATTGCTTCTACATCCGATGACCAGAACCATGCCCGAAGTTTTGTAGTTTGTTCATTTAAAGCATTAACCTCAAGTGCTGTAGGATGCTTCTGCCAAAAGTCTTTTAGTCCGATTGCCATTCCTCCAGCTGTACCTCCTACGTAAGCAAGTCCATTTGCTCTTTCGCCATGAAAGGCGTCTATATAACCATTTCGATCATTTGTCCGTTTACAAAATCGGAAGTGATTCGCTGAATCTTGGCTAATTTTGAAATCATTCCAAATTGCATTTTGTTTTACATGTGCAAGAAGTTCCTTATTCTCTGAATGTGAGAGATCAATTATTTCACCTTTAATTTGCTTTTCATACAACCCATTTGCGTTTCTATGTTTTCTAGTCAGCAGTAATTGTCCCGGCTCACCATATATCCCTTTCTCACCCGCAACCCGTACATGCCGATTCCATGACTCGCCTTCAAGTGGTATGGAAAAATCAATCCCAAGCCCTTTAATAAAATTTTCTTCAGGTTGACCATCATAGTAAAATGTATGGACTATTTTCATTTCCGTACTACCTGCATAAATATATAATCTTAAAGTAAACGGGAATATATCTTTTGATTGCTTCCTTGAATAATGTGTACCTGCTAATTTAATCACACATCTGATTGGCCCGCTTTGTTCTACATTTACATGCTTGATCCTACATTCAAGCGTTTCTTCTGTTTTTACTTTTACACCATCTACTTGAGAACGCTCTTCATGAATAGCTAGTAGTTTTCCTTTGTGTGCAATTAATTTTGAATACGTTTTAATTGCCTCGATTATATGTTGACCCTGTTTATTTATGACGATTTCAAGCAATCCATTAGTAATTTCTAATGTTTCAGTTGTTTCCATAATCTTAACTTGATCTGGCATACTTGATTTGCCTGTTTCAATCTCGAAAGAATCATCTTTTCCCTGTAAAACTGCAGCATGTCCAGTCCATTTTACCGTTCCATCCGGCCAATAAGCCATTGGCCAACTTTGTAAAGGTAAGCTCATTCCAGATTTATTTCTTAAAGTCAATGACTGCTCCTTATTCAATATGCCTCGTTTCCAAGGTACGCCCCATGTTACTCCCGAATTGTATTTAGGCTTTATTTTCAACCATTTTACCTTCATATCTTTATCCACTCCCTTTGTTTCTTTTCTTCCGATTTTCTTTCAGGATTTAAACCCATAACTGATTCCACGATGTTTCAGCTTGCTGAATCGAGTTCACTTATGCAGATTGCTCCATTTGAGGATTATCTGGCTTCACTGAACTCTCCAAGCTATGAAAAATTTGACATACGATTGCCATGATAATAAAACTGCTTAAGCTCATTCCAAAAAATGGGATTAATCCAGGAAGCGTAAATATTATAAAGGAAATGACCAAAAACCCGATTATTAAAATCAAGGTCCAAAAAGGTTTTACGAACCCAATCATAACGGACTGATTTAAATATTGAAAAAACGTCAATTGATATTGTACATAAATCGGAAACAATAACAGTGTTGCACTCAGATAAATAGCCAAAATAATAAATGTGAAAATTTTTAGTGCAAAAAAGACGATACCTTCTTGGTGTATAAAGTATTGTAGATTAATAGTCAGTACCAGACCGGCGGCAACCATGATGTAACCCAACCCATTTGCTTTCAGAAACTCTTTTTTATAGGCTTCTTTGTACATTTTAAAAAAGGATAGATCTGGATCTTTCATAATCCATTTCCTAATTACAGTGTAAAGTGCAACTGTACTTGGGGCCCATCCCATTACGATTCCGCCGAGTAAAGTCGATCCAATCCAAAGAAGATTAAGGTATGCCAAGTTCATAATGAAATCCGAAGCGTGGTAAACTTTCCCTATGGTACCGTTCATTTTATCTTGCCACTCCTTTCAAAAAACTTTATGGACACTCAGATTTCTATAAGCAGCTATCATTGGGGCCATTTGTCTGAAACCAATTTTTCCACCTCCAAATACTGGTCCAAACTCTCCCGCATCTTTCCATGAAAGCACGGTTAAATCATTGATGGAAAACTGCACGTATTCTCTGTACTTAATCAGTTTTAAATAATAAGTCGCATTTGCATCTTCCGGAGATGGAAGAGGATCTGCACCTGTTGATACTAAATGAAAGCCATGACTTTTCCTCAGATTGCATGTTTGAAAGGCTCTCTCCTCCGCGTGCTTTCTGCGAAAATAGGATAAATGCAATGCATTAATATCCCCCGAATGGTATTGTGGATAAAAACCTGATCTTGCTTGCAAACTGGCATCAAATAAATCCCTTCCATTCTGCCCAACAGCTGCAAAGAAAAGCATGCATAATCCCGGCTCATGTATAGGCGAAAATTCCCACTGTATGGCAATTTCGTCTGGAAATTCAAATGGGCACCATATAACCCAATGAGCGTTATCTCCATATTTTTCTGAATCAAGACTATTCTCTAAGTGGAGAGCCTCATCATGAAAGGAATATTTGAGATTGCCTTCCATTTTCCAATCTTGAATATGTTCGGTGGAAGATAATGGATTAAGATAGAAACATTCTCCAAGCTGAAATGTATAATCTTGCAATTTCACCCCTCCTAAAAAAACTAACATCTTATAACTCTGATGTTAGTTTTTTGTTTACTTTCCTGCAATTGTACTTTTTTGCATGTCTATTATTCTTTGATCTTGTCGGTATTGGCTTGGGGTTAACCCAACTTGTTTCTTAAAGATTCTGTTAAAATAACTGTGCCTATATCCAACTTGCTCGGAAATATCACTTATTTTTAAATCTGTTGACGCAAGCAGTTCTTTCGCCTTATCCATTCGCAAATCTGTTAAGTAATCTATGAAGTTAATGCCGGCTACTTGTTTAAACGCTTTGCTAAGTGTGTATGGATTTGTGTTTATTTCATCAGCATATAATTCCAAAGAAATATCATCCATATAATTTTCCATCATTTTCATGATTACCTGCTCTACCAATATTTTCTGCTCGCGATTTTCTATTCTTTGGAGTTTTTTCAGATACGGTCCGACAACTTCGTTCATCAAACAATGAATAATTTTATTTGGTTCCCTGTGACGCATTAATTCATTGGCGATATCTTTCCCTTCAAAAACTTCATATGGATGAAATCCTGATTGCATGATTTCTCCTTGAATTGTATTAAATAAATGAACTATGCCTTGTTGAATATTAATTTCTTTCGTTTCATTTGCGATCAACTCTTCGATAAAGTTTGTTAATAGATCCTCTATTAGACCCGTTTGCTCCATACGAATCGCTTTGATCAATTGCTTTTCTATTGAAAAAGGGTAATGAATGCCAGTAAGCAACTTGGATTCTTCTTCTTCCTGTAACTGAATCACTTGATTCCTGTTTTCAAAGAGACGCAGGCGTTTTCCATGTTTTACTTTTTCATATAACTTTTGAATTTCTTTTACCTTACTTGTTCGTTCACCAATTGTAATCGTAACTTGCAAATTTAATATTTCGTTCATTGCTTTTGTAACAATGTCCGCAAATTTGGTTAATGATTCATTCATAAAAATTGTTTTCTCTTCTAAGATTAAAATCCCGAATGAAAAGTCGTGAAAATTCAGCATTTGTATATTACGAAATTGTTCTTCTGCCAACTCTTTAATTACATTTGATGCAATAAATGCGATTGTACTGTCTTCACTTTGAGAAAAACTTCCCTTAATATGCTGTAACCCTGTTAACTGAACATCCATAATAATAAAAGAATGGCTATTCACATTCCAACCATAGCTTTCCATTCGCTTAGTCAGATCATCTTCGGTATATTCCCCCAAATGACCCTGAATCAGCTGCATAATAAATCCACTTTTTAATTCAGGGATATGTGTAATCACTTGAGTTTGTAATTGTTGCCTATTTTCTGTAAGCTCGTGCCATTTCTCTTCAATCAATTTAAATTCATTCTTCTTTTTACCTGACCACTTTTTTCCTTCCGTTATCGCTAGCACTTTCATTAACTCTTCTAATGGGCTATACATTTTTCTAGTGGCAAACCAAGTAATTACAACTGATAATATAAAAGCGCTTACACTAATAAGGATGATAAGTTTCGATAATAGAATGATCGGTTGGACGATAAATGTCATTGGAGAGATAGAAATATAGGTCCATTCATTATTTAACCTATTAATCTCGCCGAAAGAAACAGAATAATTCCTGCTATTCCACTCATATATAAACGATCCATTGGGACTTTTTTGTTCCAATATTTTTTTCTTTAACAGATGATCATATTGAAAGCCTTCAATACTATTCGTTGCAGTAATAAGTTGATCATTCTCAACGAGAAAAGCTGCACCTTCGTGATAAGGGCTCAACTCTCTTACAAGTTGAGTCACCTTATCATGGTCGAGCTTAATAATGAGTGCGCTATCAGTTTGTCCACTCCCTGAAGGAATATTATGAATAAGTCCTATGTCCAAACCAGATCTCCCTTTTTGCTTCATTATATATTCCGGGAGTACTTGCCAATTAATATTTCTTTTATGTGATATAAGTGACTGTAATTGTTCTACATCACGCTTATTTTTCACTTCATTATATTCAGGATTGAATAAAGCTCGCTTTTTAGAGTCTATGTATAAAAAGGACTTAGAAATTAATGGATTGCTGTCCTGCAACATAAAAAGGTTCTGTGTAAAATTATGGGTTGTTTTGAACTCTTTTATGAAGTCGATTTCATCTAAACTATTATTAAAAATAAGATCAAAACCTGCATGCGATATTTTCATTTCTACTTCTTGAAGTTGGCTATTCAAATAGCCGGCTTGTTGTTTCACATGCTTCTGATGGAGTAACTGTAGTTCATTTTCAATTTTCTCTGTGCCAAACCAATATATCATTCCACCAATAATCATTCCTGGTATGGAAGTTATTAATAGTATGATGATAAAGTTCTTTCTGAAATAAACACTCTTAAACCTAAGTGTATTATTCATTTTAGTCCCCCTCTAAAAACCAGATAAATGCAAATATTACATATTTTATCATATCATATTTTTTATACTATCGTGCTGGTGTTATTTATAATAATTATGTGAGCCCCCTTTCAAGCTGGCAAAGCCCTGTCCGAATATCTGGTAAGACTTTCTGATTTATAATCACCTGAAAAATATATAATTGTAAAATAATTCATATTATTCATTGACAATAAATTAATAAATTGGGATAATGTACACGTGTACATTACTGGAATGGAGGCGGTTTCTTTAGCTAAAAGAAAAGATGTAGCAAAATTAGCAGGTGTGTCCGAAGCAACGGTATCACGTGTATTTAATAACGTTGGACCACTTCGCAAAGAAACGAAGCAAAAAGTTTTTGATGCGGCAAAATCTCTAAATTATCAACCAAATGCACTAGCTCAAAACTTTGCAACAGGAAAAAGTGGGAATATTGGTGTGATCGTACCTTATTTACCTAAAGTTCATTTGTTATCAACACATTATTTTTCCGAAATTCTTAGTGGCATTGGTATGAAACTTGCTAAGTATCAATATAACCTACTTGTTATATTTCAATCTCCACATGAAAAAAAGGATTTTGTACAACTTTTTCGTTCACAAAAGGTTGATGGCTGTATCATTCTTGGTTCTAAAGATGTAGCTGGTGAAAAAGATGAGATTGATAGACTTCATAAATCAGCATTACCTTATTGTTTAGTTAACCAAACCTTCGAAGGTTTTCCGTTTTTATCCATTGATGCAAATCATTATGAAGGTAGTCTTGAAGCCGTATCGCTTCTACTGGAGAAAGGATTTAAAAACATTGCTTTCTTAAATGGACCACTTGAATATTCGAACAGCATTGAACGTTTAAATGGGTTTCGTGATGCCCATACAAATGCTGGCATTGAAATGAACAAGGAGTTAATTTTTCAAGGAAATTACAGCCGCACAAGTGGCATACAAAGAGCTACTGAGATCGGGTCTCTTATGTCTAGTATTGATGCCGTTTTTGCAGGAAATGACCGGATGGCCATTGGACTTATGCAAGGTTTAAGCAAACTAGGATATCAGGTTGGTAAAGATTATGCTCTTATTGGCTATGATAACTCTGATATTGCTAGTATGATTCAACCTCAACTAACGTCAGTACATGTTCCTCTTTTTGAAATGGGCGAAATGGCAGTAGATAAAGTGTTAAATGCTCTCAACGGTAAAACAGAGGTCTTTCAAGAACGAATACCAGTTACCTTGATTGAACGGGAATCTATACAAGTGAAAAAGGAGATGAGAAAATGAACTCAATTAATATTGGCATGATTGGTTATAAATTTATGGGTAAGGCGCATAGCCATGCATATCGTGATATGCCTATGTTTTTTCCTAAAAGCATTAGACCAGAAATGAAAGTAATTTGTGGTAGAAATCCAGAAGGTGTTGCAGAAGCTGCTACCCAGTTCGGCTGGGAAGAATATACGACCGACTGGAAAGAGTTATTGAAGCGGGATGATATTGATTTAATCGATATCAATGCTCCGAGTAATGCGCATAAAGAGATTGCGATTGAAGCTGCTAAAGCAGGAAAGCATATTTTTTGTGAAAAACCATTGGCGCTTACATTAGAAGACTCGCGTGAAATGTTGGTCGCAGCTGAAGCTGCAGGTATAAAGCATATGGTCGGTTTTAATTACCGCTTCGCCCCTGCTGTTATGCTAGCAAAAAAGTTGATCGAGGAAGGTAGATTAGGAGATATTTATCATTTTCGTGCTTGGTTTTTACAAGATTGGATTATGGACCCAGACTTCCCTCTCGTTTGGAGACTGCAAAAAGAAGTTGCAGGTTCTGGCTCTCATGGAGATTTAGGTGCTCATCTTATTGATATGGCCCACTATCTTATCGGTGACATGACAGAAGTAATTGGAATGAGTGAAACATTTATAAAAGAAAGACCGATCCCAGAAGAAATGACCGGATTATCAGCAACTAGCAGTAAAAATTCAGAAAAAGGTCCTGTTACAGTCGACGATGCAACATTATTTTTAGCGCGATTTGCTAATGGTGCACTCGGTAGCTTTGAAGCAACTCGCTTTGCTGCGGGACATCGTAGTACAAACTCCTTTGAAATTAACGGAAGTAAAGGCAGTGTTATTTTCGATTTTGAGCGAATGAATGAGCTACAAGTTTATTTTACGGATGACAAGGAAGATGTTCAAGGTTTTCGTCGAGTGTTAGCTACTGATGCAGCACATGCCTACTCAGAAGCATGGTGGCCGGCTGGACATACAATTGGCTATGAACATACCTTTATCCATTCATTTGTCGAGTTAATGGATGCTTTCCGTGAAGATCGTCAGCCAGTTCCTAATTTCGTTGACGGAGTTAAATGTCAGCAAGTGCTTGAAGCGGTTGATGTGTCCATAGAAAAACGTCAGTGGATTAAGGTATCTGACCTTTAATATATATAGAAGGAGTGTGTAAATGATGAAGAAAACAGCACTGATTGTACAAGGTGGTTGGGATGGTCATGAACCAGAAAAAGTGGCGACAATTTTCCAAGGAATTCTCGAGGAAGAAAATTTTGTTGTAGAGGTAGCAGATTCTCTTGATGCATACGGAGACGTGGAGAAGCTAAAATCACTTGATTTAATTGTCCCCCACTGGACGATGGGAGAAATTGAGCAGAAATATGTAAATAACATTTCTGAAGCTGTAATAAGTGGTGTTGGCTTAGCAGGATGTCACGGCGGTATGTGTGACTCTTTTCGTAAAAATGTAGATTGGCAGTTTATTACTGGTGGAAATTGGGTTGCACATCCAGGTAATGACGGTGTGGAATATATGGTGAATATGAAACATTCATCTAGCCCTCTTTTTGAAGGAATGGACGATTTCAAAGTAGTTAGTGAACAATATTATTTACATGTTGATCCTGCTGTTGAAGTACTTGCGACTACCCGTTTCCCTGTCGCCTCCGGGCCACATTCAACCAATAGATCGGTTGATATGCCCGTCGCTTGGACGAAACGCTGGGGACTTGGACGTGTGTTCTATAGCTCATTAGGACATGTAGCTAACATCATTTCTATGCCAGAAGTATCGCTTATGATGCGTAGAGGTTTTTTATGGGCAGCAGAAGGAAAAACATTATACCAAACAAACTCTGAAAATAAAAATAAGCCTGTTTATACAGGTATGGAAGATAGTCAATAAATACGAGGAGGAATATGATGACCAAAGTAAAAGTAGGTATTATCGGTTGTGGAAATATTAGCTCAATTTATATGGAAAACATCCCAAGTTTCGACCATCTTGACCTTGTTGCCTGTGCTGATTTGGATGTGAGTAGGGCTCAAGCCCAAGCAGAAAAATATCAGCTATCGAAAGCATATACGGTTCAAGAAATGCTTGATGACTCTGAAATTGATCTTATTATCAATTTAACTATTCCGAAAGCGCATGCAGAGGTATGTGTTAAGGCCCTTGAAGCAGGAAAACATGTATATGTAGAAAAACCTTTAGCTGTCTCACGTGAGGAAGGAACGTTAATTTTAGACGTGGCAAAAGAAAAAGGTTTGCTCGTCGGGAGTGCACCCGATACATTTTTAGGTGGAGGAATACAAACCGCCCTCCATCTGATTAATGCTGGAGAAATTGGCGTACCGATTGGTGCTTCAGCATTCATGATTGGTCGTGGACATGAGCATTGGCATCCAGACCCTGCTTTTTATTACGACGTAGGTGGTGGTCCAATGTTTGATATGGGCCCATATTATTTAACAGCACTTATTGCGTTGCTAGGACCGATTAAGCGACTTTCTGGTTTAGCGAGGATTAGTTATCCTGAACGAACTGTCTCAAGTAAGCCAAAGGCGGGAACCAAAATCCCCGTGAAAACAGCTACACATATTTCTGGTACACTAGACTTTGCTTCTGGAGCAGTCGGAACAATCACAACAAGCTTTGATGCCTTTGGCGGTTCGTCACTCCCGCCGATAGAAATTTATGGAAGTGAAGGTACATTACTTGTGCCTGATCCAAATAATTTTGGAGGATCAGTTAAACTCCGTAAACGTGATGAAAAGGAATTTAGCGATATTCCACTGACACATCAATACCAAGACAATAGTCGTGGTATCGGCGTTGCAGATATGGCAAAAGCGATTCAAAGTGGTGCTCCTCATCGAGCAAATGGACAACTTGCCTTTCATGTTTTAGAAGCAATGCATGGCTTTCACGATTCTTCTGAAAGCGGCATCTTTTATGAAATGAAAAGTACTTGTGAAAAACCTGAGCCATTTCCTATTGAGCATACAATATCAAATTAAAAAACAGAACCAATTCACAATATGGGATTGGTTCTGCTTTTTTCTATTGACTGGCTTCGCTGTTCTATTTTTGAAACGCAGCCCTTGCACTTTTCTGCTAATTAGGCCATTATAAGTGATTTTTCTCGAGTAATCTCCCATTGTAATGGTTTATTATCCAGATAAAGTTTTAATTCATCTAACATATATTCTCCCATTCGTTGACATTCCTTAGACATCGATCCCGCAATATGAGGTGTTAAAATAACATTATCCATGGAGTATAGTGGTGACCCTTCTACTGGCGGTTCTGGAAAAGTAACATCTAAAACGGCAAAAAGATCAATTCGTTTCTTTAATACCTCCACCATTTCTATCTCATTAACAACTGCTCCCCTAGATGTGTTAATCAATGTAGCATTGTGTTTCATAGAAGAGATTAGTTCCCCATTAATGAGACCCTCGGTTTCTTTTATCCATGGAGTATGGAGCGATACAACATCTGAACGTTGAAAAAGCTCTTCTAGTGAACATAATTCTACTTGTAACTGCTCTGCATCCTCTTTTGATACAAATGGATCATATGCTATGACGCGAACATCAAATTGTTTTAGTAATTCGCAAACTTTTCTTCCTATCATACCTAGCGATACAATCCCAACAGTAGAATGATAGGCTCCGGCAACATCCATTCTTTTTACATGCCTTTGTTCTTTTTTAGTCCTGAGAACATATGACCAACCTTGTTTTAATGAAAATAAAATTTGCGAAAGTGTATACTCAACAACAGGCACCGCATTGGCTGCAAAAGCACTTGAAATAGGTATATTCCGATCCCAGAATGCATCTGTAACAATATTTTTAATAGAACCGGCCCCGTAAAAAAACGCTTTCAAATGTGGTGCAGCATTCAGCAGTTTATCATCCAATACAGGAGATCCCCATCCTGAAAAAATCACATCAGCATTCGCTAACAGGGCTGGATTTTGTTTAATAGATTCTTTTGTTTGCGGTTCAGCGTAAATATCAATATACTTCATTATTTCTTCATGGACACTTCCGTATATTAAGTTAAAATCATTCAAGATAAATAAGCCTTTCAGCATGTTAATCCCTCTTTCTGTATTATCGTATTTGTACTTTATTTATAAAAAATAAGCTAGAATTGCTATTAATATATTTGGTAGGCCAACTAGTAGAATTTTAGTTGATGAATTCAGTTGTCCCTTCTTATCTATCATGATTTCTGAATTAGGGTTTATTCTTGACCGTTCTCCATCAGCCAATACCCAGGAGGATAAACCAGCAAGAATTATCGTTATTAATCCTATAATCCCGGAAATTTTATAAATGAAACTCCAATCCTTTAATACGGCTGAAATGATCACTCCCAAACATGCCAGGACAAGACCGGAGTAAAAGGGTTTCACTTCTTATCACTTCCCTTTAAAGTTTTTATGGAAAAATAAATCGCATGTTTTGAGATGGTGAATCTAATTCAGAGTACATTACAGACTAGATCAAACTACTATTTCACTATTTATAGTCATTTTAACTCCTTGCTCTGTAGAGTTTATATACTATTTTACCACTTCTGATATTTCTTTCAATTGCTATATGGCAAGTTAATTTAAAAGCCCATACCCTACGACCATCTTTCGTTCTCAATAATGATGTTTTATAAGAAGAAGTGAAAACATAAGAGCAGCAATTTTTTTATGAAATGCTCTATCTGAAAGCATTAAATATTGTAAATTCGGTAATTTAAGCGTATAATGTATGTAGTTATTGAATATATTAAAAAGACCGTTCGGTGCGTCAACACCAAACGGTTATGAAATAGCAGGCTCCCTTCAAGGGGGATCAGCTTCATAGAGCAGGAATAACCCATCCCTACGAGCGGCTTAACTCAAGGATGGGTTATTTTTTATGGTTAAATGCCAGAACCGCTACAATTAAGCTTGCAAAAGCTACCGCAAACATTAACGCTTCAAATACCGACATGGCACCACCCCCTTTCGCGCGGGAGTGAGCCAACCACCCTTGAGTTACCTATACTATTACATGTTCTATTATATCATACGTATGTTCCCTAAGTATGGATTTTAGGATAAATTTTCCTCCAAGAGTCTATTGTGCTATATTATTGATGAAATAATGTTACCTAATAAGTGGTAGATTCACATGCCCATCAAGCTAACAACCTAAATTACTAGATACGAAATGACTTATTTGAAAACTATTAGTGATAGAAAAATTGGCCTGCCAAAGAAGCCTATTAAAACGCGATTTTTTTGCTAGGCAGCTTGTCTATGCTTCACCGTCGTTTCATACACAACCCCTAGAATATCATAGAAGGTCATCTACTTATACCGATGACATTTACGACCGTTCTTTTTGAGCAGCTGATAAAGACAATCGGAATTTTCAAAAGTTTTTCTGTGCCAACTGCGTTTAAATCCATCACCGCCTGTGGGAAGCTCATTCCGTAATACATCATCGCAAAATCAATCGCGCCATGCCCTTTCCAGGCGTAGATATTACCGCGTATGACTAAGGAATCATGTTCCGTTTGCCGATAATAGTTGCCTTCCTTCGTGAACGTTTCGTGCGTTCATAACTTGGTCTGCATCAGCCCGCTTGGCCATGTAGCCCCACCTCCCTTTCAGTCTATAAAACAACGATTTGACCAACATAAAAAGTCCCTGACCAATTTAGTCAGGGACTTACTTGTTACAAAATTCACTCTATGAAACTCATTGTCTATCTTGGCTCAGATTCGACAACATCTCCATTTTGATACACATCATAGAATCCGACCGTGCCACTACCTCCACCATCAATTAAATCTTGACTTTGTGCTCTCAAAGAATAAAATACTTTTCCGTCTGAGTCCTTATGAAGGACACCATCACTACTGAACACGAGATCGTCATTATCAAGGGCTTTTTCTGCGAAAACAATCGCTGTTTCTACCGAAAACAACTCCGCTTGATATTCTTCAATTAATACAGTCCACGTATCAACCCCGACAACCCCGTCCTGAGCTAACTCATTCTCCGCTTGTAATTGACGTACTTGTTGGTCTGTATACGAACCAAAAACCCCGTCAACTTCTGTTTCAAATCCAAAGTGATTTAACATTACTTGAATAAATTCAACTTCAAAACTTTGGCTCCCCTGTTTGACTATCGGTTGTTCTTCAGGTGGCCAATTCAATATCGCTTCAAATCCTGGTGGTATTTCAGACTCTGACAGTTGAACCGGTTCATTTCCCGAGGCTGCGTTTGCTGTTTGGAAGGGTAATGGTGCAACCACAAGCGCAACTGCAGGAATTAAAGCTAACCATTTCTTATTCAACATAAACTGCTCCTTAAATGATTGATTACTATCCACCTACCCTTATAGGAATGTATAAAACACTTATTTGTAAATCTTTCTTTAATGATCGACATCCTAGCTGGTATGTCAACACTAAACTAGACACTTTTCTTAAGGGTATCAAGTTTATATTTTACGTTCCGAATCACATTTACTTTCGTCCCATGATCAGCGCGGCTTGCTTTAAAATGTCATTCTCCATTCGAAGGCGTGCCATTTCTTTCTTAAGATGGATCAGCTCATATTCTCGTATAATATCGCTCTTAGCTTTTCCACTTTTAAACAATTGCTCCATCTGATTTTTAAACTTATCTGAAATGTACGACGTGCTTTTTTAGTCATAGTAGATTCTCCTCAACCTTGTTAGTTGTTATTCTAATTGACCCTAATTTCATTGTCTACAGTGTAGCCCATCCAAGCGTCTACCTATCAACTGAAAACTGGTTAATTCTATTATTTTCTAACTTCAACTTGGCCAAGAATGGTTTACCCTTTTCACTTTTAAAGACTTTCAGCTTGCTTGTTTCTTTGCCCACTAACAAGGTCTGAAATTTGATACTGCGTCAATTTCGGCAGGGTCAAATTTCAGCCATCCTTGTACTGATAGCTTTCTATATAATGAAGCTCTTGAGATATTGGTAATTTCACACATTTGACTTACAGTCATATTTCCTTTTTTATATAGCTTAACTGCATAATCCATTCCTGCGTGATTTTTATAATACTTCTTTAACCGACCTTTATTTTTTAGCCAACTAATCCTTTCATGTTGTCACATACGAATAAGATCTCGTTCTAATTTGTCACTTTAGGAGTTATTTTGCACTAAGTAAACATAAAAAAGCCCAATTTCTCAGCATTTAAATTGAGAAATTGGGCTTTTTTAGTTATTCCGGAAAAGCGCCCGATCGTATTTGTAGAACATTAGAAATATGAATCATCAAGTCGTTTTTTTCTAACGGACCCTGAAACAACTATAAAAAAACTAATAAGATTTTCATTGTGAAAACTCATGCAATTGCTATGAATTCTTTATACAGCGGTTGTATCTCACTAAGAAGAACTTTATTTTTATTTTTTGCTTAATGCTAGCGGTCATTCACTTCCAATGTTTCTTTCGCCATCTGCTCATATTCTTCCATGCCTGAAATAATAGCAAACTCAGCTATCGCAACAGGGTATGCCGCATTAAGTTCAATGACATGCTCTTTCATGGCAGGCCAGTAAATCCCACCTGCTTGCCGGTAATAGTTGATCAGTTTCTCCAGGGCTGCCTCCCCGAATGCCCGGTACTGGAAAACAAAGTCATTTGATACATCCGTTATTTTTGCTTCGGTCCAGTCGATAAAACCGGTTACGTTAGCATCTTTATCAATCATCGTGTGGCCAGCATGAACATCCCCATGAATCAGACCTGTTTTCTGAGGCCACAATCCCTCATTTTTTACCCAGGCCTGCCAGCGGTTCCATAAGGATTCGCCTACGCCAAACTTCGCTTTAACCTTTTCCATACGCTCAATCATCGATTTTCTTGCCTCTTCTGCTGTCTGGACAAACAGGCCTACTTTAAGAGCCTCTACTTTCGGAACTGTGTGTAGCGAAGCCAACGCTTTGGCTAATGTCTGGTGAAATTGTTCAGGTACATTTTCATAATCCATCTCCCACATATAGTTTTGAATCTCCGGATCAATCGTGCCCGCTGGCACTCCGGTTAACTTTTTATAAGTTATTAGATCGCCTTCATAAACCGACCAGACTGGAACCTGAAAAGTGGCATATTTGTTTACAAGATCAAGTGCTTTCTTCTCCACTATCGTCCTTGGCATCACATCGTCCCGTCTCGGAAACCTTAGCACCCATTCTTCGCCTTTATCGTCTTCTGCATAAGCAACCAGAAAATCTAAACCGGACTCGTTGAATATGATGGACTCCTTTTTAACTTCCAAACCATACTTTCTTGCTATTTCTACCGCTTTCTGTTTGTTCAAATCGACCACTTCCTTCTCTTATTTTCCTGATCTTTTGTAGTTAAAAAACAGGCTGTAGCCTATGTCAAACTAATGGGAATTGGTCAACTAAAAAAAACAGCGGGTAATGAATGGAATTCCCTGTTATCTTTGGTGAGAAACAGTTATCGAAAGAAACTACATTTATTAGTAAATTATGACTTGCGTTTTTTTGTTTTTACATAAAAAAGGAGATAGATTTGCGAGCATTAAGAGTTCCTTAACCTTGTTAAAATCGGGGTAATCGTCTTGAAAATGTGCTTAACGTTGTAAATCCGCATTTTCCTCACGTTACCCCAATAAGGAATCTAATCCATTTTGATTTTCAGCAAGCCAAATCATTTCCTTAGTAAACCGTGCTGGAGGTCCGCTGTGTTGATCCATGTTTGAATTAATCCACCAGGTACTTTCCATATACCACAATAGTTTTAAAGAATCTGCTAAAAAACCCTTCGGTAATAAACGTTCCTCACCATATCCTTTCATAAAGGCGGTAGCAAGGGTAATGTCAATGCCATCTTCAATTAAAGCCCCCGATAAAATTGCTCTTGCAACATCTAACTGGGGGTAATCATATTTCATTCTATCAAAATCTAAAACCGCAGTTAATTTGTTTTCCTTGAACAATAGATTGTCTACCCAAAGATCCCGATGAGCCCAACCAGTATTATTTAAATTGAAGTCTCTAAATTCTATCGTTTCAGTAACCTTATATTGTGTTTCCAGTATAGGTAGTAAATGTGACCTACTCGCATTATTAGCGTTGTTCCATTCCGAATGCCAATGAGCTAAACGATTTTCGCGGCTTGGGGGAATAAATACAGGATTACTCTTCTTTTCAATTGTCCCATCGTTTAACAACTGATGCATTTTTCCAGTTACTCGTCCCAAATCATACATTTGATATATATTTAACCGGCCGGGAGGGATAACATTACCCTCACAAAACTTCATTACGATAAAAAGTTCATCGTGATCAGATTGGAATAAAAATTGTCCTTCATTTGAGCTTAACTCAGGACATTGGAAACCCTTTTTAAATAATCTCATTTGTTGTGAGAAAGCAAATAAAAGTTCTTCATGTACATAAAGTTTGTATCTTTCCTTGTTGTATTGCTTGATTATATAAACTCCTGAATCTGTTATGACTTTCCATTTTAAATTTAACCAACCTCGTTTTATCGGTATCGCCTTTCGTACAGTGAAACCAAATATCCTTCTACAAGATTTGATCAGATCGTCCAATATCATTTCCTCAGTATATATACTCTTCACATTAATCACCTAACTGTTATTGGTAAGATACTTTTAATTTAATAATAAATGCTGAATCTCATTCACCATCCCATTCATTAAAAAACATTTCTAGATAACCTTTCATATATTTATGCTTTCTTTCCGCCATTTTTTTACCATAATCTGTAATCATATGCTCTTTCAATTTTAATAACTTCTCATAAAAATGATTAATTGCTGTAGTAGTCTCTTCTCGATATGCTTCCTTCGTCATATGATCTCTCACTTTAATATGTGGATCATAAATCAATTGCTTAATAGCCCCAGAGTATGTAAAGGCTCTAGTAATGCCAATTGCCCCTATCGCGTCAAGGCGATCTGCATCTTGAACAATTTTACCTTCTAACGTTTTCATAGAAGGTTGCCCACCACCTTTAAATGACATCGTTGATATTATATTCATTATTTTCGATATAGATGATTCATCAACCTTTAAATGAAGTAACCATTCTTTAACTTTTTCCACACCTTCCGTTTCATTTATATTCAATTTTTCATCAGCAATATCATGGAGTAACGCGGCCATTTCGCATATAAACATATCAGCGTTTTCTTGTTGAGCGATCGTTTTCGTTATTTTAGTCACTCTGTATATATGCCACCAGTCATGACCACTGGCCTCCTCTTTTAATTCCTCATAAACAAATGCCTCTGTTTGTAATATAATCTCAGCTTTATTCAATGATTTCACTCCGTTCACTGTATATGAGATTGGTCATTTAGTTTAATTGACATAAGCCGGTAAGCTATAATCGTATTATGCCATGAGAACACAATTATTTTGGGACGGAAATAAGCGTACAGCAATTGTTTCTACCAATACTATTATGATGTTAAATGGCTTAGGTAGTGAATATCAGCGAACAACAATTAGAAAAGTGGAATCAATTGTTGTCAGATTTCTATGAAACAAATAATGATGAAAAAATTATTCAGTGGACTTATGTAAACTGTATTCATGGAATTGATTATTAAATAATTTTGTTTTATTAGAAGCTCGATCTCAATACCAAACGGAAAGATAATTTATAAAGGTGGGAGATCCATTTGAAAAATAAAGCATTAGAATATGCAAAAAGCTCATTAGAAATGGAAGGATTTAAAGTTTCAAAAGAACAAGAACAACTTGTTTTAGATGCATTGGAAAATAAAATAACTCATGATGAATTTATTTCTAAAGCTCTTGAATTAGCACATAAAATAAACCCCCACAACTAAGTTTATTATGATAGCAAATTACAACTTTATCAGGAGTTTCATGTGGTCTGCTACGCTCAAAAAGGATTCTATGGCCTACTCGTTTTTGGCCATAGAATCCTTTTCAATTAAAAAGCCTACCATCTAGATAAATTTATATCTATCCTAATCTTTATATCAGCTTTTCTTATATTCTCTGAATCCTAAAATAAAAAATAAAATTCCTATAAAAAATGACAGTACACAAAATACTGTTAATTCTATTGGAAGAATATTAAATGTTGCTCTAAATAAATCCGAATCCAAATTATCACTTTTCGCCAAAATAATTGCTACTGAAATATATTTAGTACTAAAAAGAATTGTAGATATAATAAAAAACATACTACTTATCAAAAAACTTTTCATATATTACCTCCTAAAATCTTTTCTATAACATTTTACAACAAAATTTGGAATATTACCTCTTTTCTATTGACTCTTCTAATTAAATATAGGAAAATAATTCCATTGGAGGAGATTATATGAAAACTAATATTTTGAAACTTAGTATTCTATTTACTGCTTTTTTGTTATTTTTTGGATTCAATACAACCGGCACTGCCAAGGCTAGTACCGATGTACAAGTAGATACTGTAAATCAGGTAAATATTGATGAGGTTCAACCATATTGTTTAACATGTGGTGGAACAGTAACGAAAAATTATAAAGTCCTTTCATCAACTAGAGAATACGGTACATGGAAAGATGCAAATAAACCTAAATAAACGGTGTCCAGCAGGTGGTTCAAAAAGTTATACTATAAACAAAACATACTCCACTTCAATTTCTGGGAGTACTTCATATGACAAATCATCTATAAAAGCTGTATTAGGTTTTAGCGTTTCTTATTCTAAAAGCTTTACCGAAACGCAAAGTTTTAATTTAGTAAAAAATAAAAAATATAAATTAATGATAAGACCAAACTACCTAACAAAGAAAGTTAGATATTCTGTCTACTCTATGGGTAACGGTGGTAAACAAACATTTGTAGGGTACAAATACACAACAGTAAAAAAAACAATAGGAATATGTTAAACCATCTTATACATGAGGATATCATCAACATATTTATTTGCATTTAGCTTAATAGCTTTAACTTTACGTCCTTCTTCAACAAAGCCCATACTTTTGTATAAAGCTATCGCTCGAAGGTTCGTTGAGAGTACTCCTAAGCATACTTTCTCAATCAATGGGTTCAACTCTGCCCAATGTAATAGTTCATTAATAAGCATTTTTCCAATACCTAATTCCCTAAAATCTTTATGGATCATCATTCCTAAAGAACCAGTGTGATACAGCCTTTTACGGTTTTGTGATTGCAATACCAACCAGCCAACGACTATACCATTCAGTTCTGCCACTATAATCGTTTCTCTTTCATTATCTATTATCTTTTGAATCCATTTTCTTTGTTGATCGATGGACTTGTTGAATTCTTCTGAAACTGTTATCATAAATTCGTTTTCCGATATAACTACTTGTTGAATATCTAAAATTATTTTTGCATCATTTAACAGCCCTGTACGGATGAGAACTTTATAAGGATTTATATTCTCTAACATACTTAGCCTCCATTATAGATTTTTATCAAGGAAAACAGAGTAATCAATAAAATAAATAGATGATCTTATTACAGTGAGATGCTATCACTTTTTAAAGATTCACCCCGTGTATAATATTCTAGAATAGTGACTCAAATGCTATTTATCTATTGTCAAAATTCATGGTATGTATAATGTTTGTTTAGAAATTCATCAAGGATAATTTTATGGCTTTTTACAATATTTCCAGGTAATTCATCTGGGTAAAAAAATTGAAATGTTAAAGATTCCGATGTATCTACTATTAATTCTCCTTCGATGTTTTCAGAAAAATAAGCAATAGTGACCACATAAAATTCATCGCCATTTTCAGCTTTTATGTAATTTTGTGCACCTGAATAAACATTAATTAATTTCAATTCATCAATTTTCAATCCAGTTTCTTCAAAAACTTCTCTCTTTGCAACCTCTTCAGTGGATTCTCCTAATTCCATCAACCCACCCGTAATCCCCCATGCTCCTTTTGGGAATTTACGTTGTTGTAACAATAGCCTACCTAATTCATCAATAATTACCGTGACAGCCCCTACGAATATTAACGGTCTATGACCTACGATATTTCTTAAATCTTCTACATACCCCAGACCAAACCCCTCCTTACTGTTTTCTAAAAACACTTTTTCAAAAATGATATTATTTCGTATCTCATTTCCGCATTTTCAAAGTGACCGATATTATTGCGGAGTAATTGCCATGCTTCCCACCCTGTTGTAAAGGTTTTCACTCGACCTTGGAGTAACGATTTTCGATTAAAGGTAGACTATCTTAATTTTTCCCCAAAGAAAAACCTGCAAATAATCGTCCTCCATATGGTGCCAAAACCTTATCAACTAATTGCGTTATTTTGTTTTTCTTCCCAGTTTTATAAAAGTCATCAAAGGCTTCCACAAATTCATCAGTAAATTGCTCGTCGAATTGTTTTAAAGCGCGAATAATCCATTTAGAAGCACCAACCCATTGACCGTTCGTTCTTAATACAAACTCGTGAACCGATTCGGCTAATGTGTTAGCAATAAATATATCTTCCGCACGCTTATTACTACCCAGAAAATCATCTAATGCATCTGAAATAAAATATCGTTTGGTTTTAATTGTTTCTTCTGACCATTTTTCAGGACCTTTCATCAATATTTCATTCGCTTCTTCTTTTATTGATTGGATCATACCATCATCTTTTAAAACAATCCCCTCGGAAACCATTCTCGGCATAGAAGGTTTAGCGTCTTTACAATCCATTTCAAAAAAATGTTTGTAAGAAGTAAGACTATGGACAAAAATCTCTATTGGCCAACCAAACTCAATTAAAGACTCTCTATAGGAAGAATCAAGACTTTGATCAAAAATTACAATATCAAGATCAGAAGTTTCTGTTGCCTCCCCTCTCACCACACTTCCTGCTAATAGTGCAGACTGACAATTTGGAAAGTTGGTTAAAATAAAGTTTTCTGCTGCTTCAATTGGCATCAATCTATTAGCGTTTCCCATTACCATCACCTCTAATTATTATTTATAAAGCGCTTTATATCTTCATTTTCGTTGAAAAGTGAAGTTAGCCAAATGTAAAAGCCAGCCTATGAGCGTAATTTCACACTATAATGACTCATTGATTTTGGTATCCCTTTTAATTCAAGTACCCCACTATATACTAAATGTCTCATTCTATATTCTAAAAAGAAATGACTAATCATTCCTTCCATAAGAATTATTGTTTCTCCAATCACTTTTCCAGCCTGAATAAAATCTTTGTTTACTTGCTCGTAATGTAGATTTTTCAATGTATTTATGATTAGTGTGTCATAATGATGTTCCGGCACACTGGTTAATTCTCCATTAACCCATAAACGCAGGATTTCCTTTGATTTGGCAAGTGTTTGCCATTCCCTTTGAAATGGAATTCGATCCTTAAAAGATAACGGTTTTTTTGTTTTGATTTGATCAAATATCCGTTTTAAATTTCCGGATTCAATTTGACCTGTGTGAGAAACAAGCTGAGCATCATCTTTTTGCGATATATATTTATGATAGAGCTCAGTTGTATTAATAAGATGAATCTCATTTGGTGTATCTTGGAATAATTGAAGGATAAGGTAAACGCCTGTTTGTTCTTCAGCATTATTACCATACCAAATATATATAGGAACTTGATCTGGTATATCTTCTATCTTTAGCAGCGTATTTGTAAATTTAGTTTCATATTCAAAATCATCATCACCAGAGTTAATATTCTCATTTAACCATTCATAACGAAATGATTGCCCTATTTTTTCATCTAACCTCCATATTGGACCAATAGAAAAGAAGTCTGGAAAAGCAATGACTCTTTTAGGATGATCTAGTCCAATTTTCAAAGGGCCAGCTGCATATTCTGAAGAAACGATGTGAAACGATTTAAATCTTTCATCATTGTAGCCAAATAAGTGAGAGACATTGCGATGTTTTTGAATTTGTTTATTTATAATAGTTACCATGAAGTTTGTATCATCTTCTCTAACAAGGTATCCTCTGCCTTCAAGTGGTTTGCTAGCTCTGTGATCAAATGTAACAAATTCATCCGCATGATTTAATTCAAATGTTTCCCATTCTCCACCTGATCCCAACTCAGATGTAGTCAAATAATTATCTGTTTCGATTTTATATACAAAAACTACGTTAGGTTCTATAAAAAAATAAACAAATGGATATTTGACTTTCGTTTTCATTACATTCAACTCCTGATTCTTTCTACTTTATTTGGTGGGCCATTTTTTAATATGGGATACTGTGTTATTCCACAATAGAATTATGCATACTTCAAATGTTGGTTACCATAAAACACATTTAAAATAAAGTCTCGAGCAGGGACATTAAGCTTATTATAAGAAAGTAGAAAGCCTTTATTATCATAGGAGATTTGATTGAAAGATATATTGATATTACCATCTCCGCTAACTTTTATAATGGCATAAGGAGCGACAGGAAGGTGATTGCAACCTAAAGAGCTTGGGTTCAAATAAAGGCGATCTTTAGATTTAAAATGATGGATCACGTGGTGATGTCCAAAACAAACGATATCAGCACCAGATCCCCGGTATAACTTATCCAGTTTTTCTACGGTTGGTTTATTATCAATGGATAGAAATTGATCAGATTCGTTTAGGTGATAGTGTGTAAAAAGAAACCTTTGTCCGTTATAATTTGCATCTATTCTTTTTGGTATTTGTGATAAAAGGGGAATAAAGGTAGTATCAAGTCGAGATGCAATCCATCTATGATGTTCCAGTTCTTCCCCTTTACTGACTGGCTCTTGACAATCGATTATTTTCATTACTGCCTCATCGTGATTTCCCATTACAAAAGATATATTATTTCGGGAAAATAGTAACTCCAGAACTTCATTTGTTTCATGTCCGATTCCTACTAAATCGCCTAAACAATAAATATGATCAATTTGCATGTCCTTATCCAATTCTGTTAAAACTGCTTTTAATGCTGAACTATTACCATGAATGTCAGTTATAATCGCTATTTTAATATCCATATAAATACTCCCTTTAAAAATACATTATTGGATGCCATCCAACCATCACTACTATGAACTTATTGATCTACTTCTTATAAATTCAAAAATATAAAAGTTGATACAGGTGATAATCGGAATGAATAATATCAATACTAGAATACCCAAACTACTGAAAAGTCCATCTATCTCTTTAAGATATGTATGGCTGTCTAGCTTGTATAGAAACACTGTTGCAATTACTAATATAAGTGTATTTGTAAAGAATGCCATCAGCATAGCCAACCATTTATTTTCTAGCTTTTTAAATGTCCAGCAGCAAATTAAAGTGGATATTATTAATGAAAATAAAATAAGAATTAAAAACATGTAGGAAAATCCCTCCAAATATTTTCGTTTCAATAGGATATTACTGTCCGTAAGAAAAAGGTGTAGGTCGACTGTTAAAATTAAACGCCTTTATAGACAAATTCTCTGTATTTTGTAAATCCATGCTTTTGATAAAAGTCTTTGGCAACACTGTTCTTAGACCAATAATCTAATTCAATTAAATCGATTCCATTATTTTTAGCAATATCATATATTTTTTCCATTAAACTGGTGCCATAGCCCTTTTGCTGCTTTGTTTCCTCGATACTTATCTGATGTATATAAACAGACTTATATGCTTTTTTAAACGCATTTTCTTCATATTCTTTTATCTCAATCCAGGCATATCCCAGCACTATTTCATCATCTTCTAAAAGCAAGAAAATAAAGCCATTGTTTTTCATGAGCTCTTTATAAGCCTCTTTTATTTCCTCATAATTATATTCCTTAAAGTATGGAGGATATAATGTAGAATGCAGATCATGTACATGTTTATTTAAATTAGCAATTAATTCATGGTCATATGTTTGACTGATTTCCATACTGTATCTCCCTTGGTAATGTATTAAGTATGTATAAATTTATATTTCGAACATTTATGTGTGGTTTTCATATGAAATTACAGGAGTCTCTATTAGTTTGGATTATCGAATATAAATCCTATACTTCTGCCTTTTCTATAGCATTATTAAATCTAATAATTGAAAAGTCTAATGTTGATGAAATAACACTATTCCTAATTGGATATAAATCTGGAGTGTACCTCAATTCTACCTTCTCACTCAAAATTTTCTCGATTAAATCGCTAACTAGCTCGACTTTTCCTGGTGCGACTTCTTTATATGATATATAGTAACCAGCAGTTTTGGCTTCTTCAAATAACTCAAATGTTTCTTCGAGAAACGTATATACATATAACTTAGTATTTAGAATTCGCTCTAACCATGGATTTTCGATAACAATAATTTTTCCTACATTTGAAGCTGAAAAGAATCTATCTTCATCTTTCTTGTACGTCCATTCTGCCTTCCAATATATTACTCTAGGGCAATCTCGTGGGAAATAATAATGAATGGAATGTTCTATCTATCGCCCATACAACTGGAGGAAGCTTTGCAAATGCTTTTGATGATCTAGGTGTAAAGATTGTAATACTTGGGGCTTCACTAAAATCGTATAACAATTTCAATTCCCCCCCACCATTTGATTTTATTTCGGATATGACCACCTGAATAAAACGTTTCTGCTAAGCCACTTGTTAACTTATTACCTCCATACGTACAAAAGTATCTCGTAAAACATGATACTCTCTGTCTAAAATACTCATCATTACATCGGTTTCAAATTTGTCTTCAATATAAGCCCCTTCTCTTTCTACACCCTCTTTTACAAATCCGCATTTCTCATAACAAGCAATAGCTCTAAGATTGTATTCTAAAACCCTTAGATCAACTCTATGTAACTGTTGTTCTTCGAAAGCATATCGCAATACTAATTGAGTAATTTCAGTCCCTAAACCTTTACCCCAAACGGAAGGATCAAACAATCCGACAGCGTATCTTGCTCGGCAATCCTCTTCACTAACGGTTAATCTAGCTTGACCAATACAGCGACCGTCATATTCCACACACCACTCAAGTTTACTTAATAATATGCTTTCGATGAACCTTCTTGCATCCTTCATTGTTAGCGGTTGCAAATTTCGCGTGTCCCCACCATACATTCTAGTTAGTACTTTGCTTTTTCCACATTTGAAGCGGTCATTTATATCGTTTTCTATTGGCTTTCTAAGTAGAATATTTTTACCTTTTATAGATGGAGATTGATTCATTTCATCACCCTTATATGTTTTTATGATTTAGCATTAAAATAAGTTTGACTTTTACTTGAGGAAGCACCCGTTATTACAAGTCACCTAAATTTAGAGCATATTCAAGTATTTCTTGATTTAACTCATGCCAGCCATGATAATAATCCACAACTGCATTTGGATAAATAAAAACTCTTTGTTCTGATTCATAATTCCCTGCAAATGGATACAATGTCTCAATATCCATACGATAGAATACTTGATAACCCACTTTAGGGTATGGACTTTTTTCATTCCATTTGGAATTTTCGTTGTGATCTACAATAATATACCCCAGTAAATGACATTCTCCGGAAACATAACCTTCTTCCATTGCTTCACGTTTAAAACATTCCTCCGGGGTTTCATTCGGCTCGATATGACCACCTGGATAATCCCAACCTCTATGACTCAAATCTACTAATAACAATTTCCTTTCATGAAAACAAAATCCATGAACGCTGGTAATTAAATCCCGTTTAGGAAGTTGGTCATCACAGATCCATGTTAATTTAACTCTAGTATCTTCCCAATTCACATAGATTGTTGTCACAAAACTCCCTCACTTCCGATAACAATGGTAATTACTTTACCCGATATTAATTTCATAATAGATCTCCTTAGAAAATAATATAGCTACATTATAACCTACAAATTTGCTATTTCCTTCCTTAAAAAACCAATGAATATATTTACTTCATCTGTCCTTACTTTTGTTAAAATATACGTTAATGATGTTGGTGAGATGATTCTTTCTGATCTTATTTCTGAAAGTTGATTTGCCTTTATTTCCTGTTTTACCGTTGAATATGGTAAATATGATATGCCAAGTCCGTGTTCAATAAATCGCTTTGTAATTTCAATTTGATTAACAGTCATTGTTCGAACAGTTGGATAATGTCGGTTAATGTCGTTCAAAAGAATGTCCCAATAAACAGGATGGTTATGAGTGATTATTCGATACTTCTGTAATATCATCTGTTCATCATAATTTTTTTCTTTTTTATCTATATTTGGTCCTACTAAAATTACTGGCTCTTCGTGTACGATATGACAATCTATATTTGATTGTATTGGTTTCATTTTTGTTAAACCTAGGTCTGCTCTTCCCGTACTGATTTCCTCACCAATTTCATAAGATTTTAGTACATTTATTAAAACCTCTATATTGGGATGTTTATCCATGAAATTTCGTAAAATAGATGGCAGAATTGATGATGCAATTTGTGGTGCCGTTGCAATAATTAACTTGCGCTTGTATCCCTGTTTCCAAGATTCAAAGCCCTCTAAACCTTGTTCATATTTATCGATTATCTCTCTTGCATATGGTAAAAAATGATGGCCTGCCGCTGTAAGAGCAATTGTTTTGCCAATTCTATCAAATAACTGGATATTAAGATTTTCTTCAAGCCGCTTAATATGTTTGGTTATAGCTGGTTGAGATAAAAAAAGTTCTTCTGACGCTTTGCGAAAATTTTCATACCTTGCTGCAATGATAAATGTTTTAATCCATTTAATATCCATACATCTAAATCCCCCAGTAAAAACAATTGGTTATTAATTATCTCTATTTTTGTTAATATTCATTATAATTCTATTTATTATAATGCAATTAACAGAATTATACAGCTCTTGTTCCGATATATTAATAAAGGGAAAGATTTATATGAGTTGGGTCTTCGAATTAGTGGAATTACCTTTTCAATAGTTGAATAACATTTAACATATAAATCGGACTATTTGGTGGAATATTAGGCCGAACAAACAATAGTAGAATTAAATTAGATATGCGGATAATTGTATGGAAGGCATTTAATAAATTTCAGATATTTGGATTGCCGTGTGGAAACCAATCATTCAATAGATTTTCTATATTAAACTAACTGGCGGTATTGTAAATAGTTAGTAACTTTGAAGAAAGATAAAATAGAACGAGTAGGGGATGGAATGGGATGGAACAGTGGCTTAATATTCAAACACTTATTTGGTTATTTCCAATTATATTTGTTCTTCATGATTTGGAAGAAATAATTATGGTTGAAAAGTGGATGGATAAAAATTCAGATGTCATTTATCACAAGTTGCCAAGAAAAATTGCCGATAAAGTTATCAAACAATTTTCAATGTCGACGGCACAATTTTCAGTTGCTGTATTAGTTATTTTTGTATTTGTTAGCAGTTCCACTTATATGGCAAGCCAATATATTAATCATGGTCCATTTGGAAACATATATTTATTTACAGTTATGATATTGGTTTTCTTTCTACATGTATTTACTCATGTTGGTCAGTCTGTTTTTCTTAGGTCAATTACACCTGGCGTTATAACATCAATATTTATAGTCTTTCCTTACAATATTATATTGTTTAATTCATTATTTAAACATCAAGTTATAACTTGGAATACTCTATATATTAGCATACCATTTATTTTCTTAATTTTTCCTGTTATACTTTTTGCTCATTGGATTGGAAAAAAGGCAATTTAAAATATTTGACAATGATTATTTCGATATCAAATCTATACTTAATATCGTGTCACCCAAAGAACAACAAAGGATGACAATATGATAGACTTATTATTTCTACCAGACCTTAAAGTAATTGAAACAGCACAAAAAAATGAAACTGATATGATATTTAAAGTGGAAACGATGAGCCACCTGAACGTTGTCCTGAATGCGCTTTTGACAAACTGTATAAACACAGTTCAAGAAAACAACTAATCATGGACTTACCAATTCGTTTAAATCGAGTGGGCTTACAACTAAACCGAAGTAGATTTAAGAGTGTTGTAAATGTAACTCTAACTTTTGGGAACGGCTTATATCCGTAGATGAAAAATGTAGCATGACCAGAAGACTGATAGAGTCCATTGAGAATCAGTCCATGTCTAAACTTTTGTGGAAGTAGCTGAAAGCGTTGGTGTAGACGAAAAGACCGTTAGAAATGTCTTTGAGGACTATGTGGCTTACAAAGAGCGTGAATATCAATTTGAGACTCCTAAATGGCTTGGATTTGATGAAATACACATTATCACAAACCTCGTCTTGTGCTAATATTGAATGTAAAATTTAAAGTAAATAAACGATTATACAACGTCTTACAGAGATAGTTGATAAGCATCACATTGAATTTGTCAAAATGGATATGTGGAGGCCT
Organism: Bacillus sp. FSL K6-3431; assembly: GCF_038002605.1. Classification (NCBI taxonomy): domain Bacteria; kingdom Bacillati; phylum Bacillota; class Bacilli; order Caryophanales; family Bacillaceae; genus Bacillus; species Bacillus sp. FSL K6-3431. The sequence goes on along the minus strand of NZ_JBBOCT010000001.1, from coordinate 541,308 downwards.
CACAAAGATACAGTTAATACTGTGTTACCAGAAGCTAAGGTAGTTGTAGATAAGTTTCATGTAGTTCGAATGGCTAACCAAGCCTTAGATTATGTCAGAAAGTCTCTGAAGGACAAATTGACTTCAAAAGAAAGACGTACTCTTATGCGTGAGAGATAACCTTTCTAAAACACAAACATAACTTAAATAAACGAGACGCATTCCTTTTAGAGACTTGGTTAGGTGGATTGTCAACAGTAAACTGAACAAAAATTATAAGGTCTGTAATCTGTATTCTACTGGACTTTTGTAATCGAGTGTGCCGTGTATTCTAAACTTGTTGAACCAATTCACGTAATCTCTAAGTTCAAGTAGGAGCTGGTCAAGGCTTTCAAAGTGTGCACCATTCGCAAATTCCGTCTTGAACACTTTGAACATTGCTTCTGCCACTGCGTTATCGTAGGGGCAGCCTTTCATGCTTAAAGATCGTTCGATTCCAAAGGTTTTTAGGGCTCTATCTATTAATTTGTTTTTAAATTCATTCCCGCGATCAGTGTGGAATATTTGAATGTCATCTAGCCGTCTATCAATGCTTGATAACGCTTTGTAAACCAATTCAGCAGTTTTATTGGGACCCGCACTATGTCCAATGATTTCTCGGTTAAAAAGATCGACAAATAAACATACGTAATTCCACTTTCCGTTCACACGTACGTAGGTTAGATCGCTAACGACAACGGCCAATTCTTCTTGATCATTAAATTTTCTATTCAATACATTTTTCACAGGCTCTTCGTTACACTTTTCTTTGAATGGCTTGAATTGAGCTACAGTATAGTTCGATACAAGACCTTGCTCTCGCATAGTTCGGCCAATACGTCTTCTGGAAACAACGAAACCTAACTTTTCGAGTTCCACTTTGATTTTACGGGTCCCATAATTGCTTCGACTCGAGATGAAAATAGATCGAATTTGTTCGACGAGTTCGTCTTCGGGTGGTTTCTCAATAGGTTCATAGTAAAAAGTACTTCTTGGAATGGTAAGGACGTCACACATTGCTGATACCGAGTATTTGTGTCGGTTACTACGAATCACATCTACTTTCGTCCCATAATCAGCGCGGCTTGCTTTAAAATATCATTCTCCATCATCAGGCGTTGATTTTCCTTACGTAACTTGATTAACTCCGCCTCTTCAGGAGTTCGGTTGTCTTTCTCACTGAAGGATCCCGAAGACTGAGTTTGTTTCACCCATTTGTCGAATGCTGAAGCAGTCAAATCATATTCACGGATGATGTCAGCTCTTGGTTTTCCATTTTCAAAAAGTTGTACCATCTGGCCTTTAAATTCTTTTGTGAACGTTCTTCTGGCTCTTTTTTGGGTCATTGTAGATTCTCCTTATTTCTGTTAGTTGTATTCTACAAGACCTTAATTTTATTGTCTAACTTAGTGTAGCCCATCCAAGGTAATATTCCTAACTTAGAAGAAGCCTATGAACTCAAAGAAGAGTTTTACTGGATATGGGACACAAATGTCTCCGATGAAGGTAGAGGTCGTTATAGGTCCTGGAGACAAAGTTGTTTATCCAGCATAAAAGATTAATTAAATGGAAGGGATCTCAATTAGATCCCTTCCATTTTGCAAAAATTTATTGACCATGTCATTATCCCTATTAATAAACTAGGTTATTCTGCATTATCGATTTCTTGTCCTGCTGGTTTATGCTGAATGGCAACTTCAAATGTAGTTAGCTTTGAACTAATGATCGGGCTATCATCTCTATTTTGTTCATTTTTATTTCTATGAGCTTTTTGCGATCCTCTACTTTCTAACCAGTTATCAAAATATGTTCGATCTTCCCATGTCGTGCAAATTTTTAACTCATCATAATCAGGACTATTTTCTTTTCTCAACACTTCCATCAGAATAAAACCCTCAAATGTATGTACAGATTTCGGGGTTGTAAAACGGACAAGTATTTCCTCTACTCTTCCTTTTTTTATACGAATCGTGTTCACTGCTTTCATCTTCATTTCACCACCTCCTTTGACATTAAGGATTTTAAATATTGATATACAGGTAATGCTGCATCTCCGCCCATTTGAGCATGGCGGATGAGTGGAATCTCGTGCGGACCTGTTGCATTAATTACATTAGGATGGCTATCGATGATAGCTTTTACTATATTCAGTTCGCCGAGCATAGCTGCTGTGAAAATATCCATCCGCGCCCCATGCTCGAGTAACCATTTTGCAATATCACGATTTCCAGTATGTGCTGCTGCTCCAATTCCACTTTCCCAGTCGCACCCTCCCCAGTTGATAACGGAATGAATAAGTGTAGGCACTTCAGAAATAAGTTTTTTAACTGATTCAAAATCTCCATGTGCTGCAATAATGAACTCCCTTACTAACTCAACGTTAAGTGGCTCTTTTTTCATACGTATTCTTCCTTTCGTAATCTTATTGGGGTGAAAAATGATTTTCCGTTCTCCTTATAAATATCTGCGTCTATTTCAAAGATGGATTGAAACATTTCTCTACATAATACACATTGGGGTATACCGTCATATTGAATCTCTCCATTTTTTAAAACGATAAGTCGTTCACTATAACGTGCTGCTTGGTTTATATCGTGCAGTACCATTACTACTGTCATACAAAATCGTGAATTCAATTCTTTTACAAGTTCCATCACATCCAATTGGTGCGATATATCAAGAAAAGTTGTCGGCTCATCTAATAATAAAATCTTCGGTCGTTGGGCAATAGCCATAGCAATCCATGCACGTTGCCTTTCTCCACCAGAAAGAGATTGTAGTATTCGATTTTTATAGCTATTTAACCTTGTAACATCCAGCGCCCACTGGATGATGTCAGTATCTTCCTCTGTCAGTTTACTATAGGCCCTACGATGTGGATATCTCCCGAATTCGATCAGTTCTTGCACAGTTAAATCAAGTTGATGATCTTGCATCTGTGGTAACATCGCAAGTTTTTTTGCAACATCTAAGCTTTTCATTGATCCAATTAATCTTCCATCGAGGAGGACTTCTCCACTTTTAGGAACAATGAGTCGCGAGATTAGACGGAGTAAAGTAGATTTTCCAGATCCATTCGGTCCTATTAAACTAACGATTTCCCCTTCTTTTATGTGTACATCAACAGATTCTAACTGAAAGGAAGATGAATGTTCAAAAGACAATTCTTTAGTGAGAATCAAATGAATCCCTCCTTCGTTGAATCATATATAAGAAAAATGGTCCACCTAAAAATGATAATAAAATGCCGACTGGTAATTCGATTGGATCAAATACACTTCGGGCAACTGTATCAGCTAGGACGACGAGCAGGCCACCTCCAAGCGCAGATGCGGGTAGTAAATAACGATAATCTCCACCTATCATTATTCTTAATATATGCGGCACTACAAGACCAACAAAACCAATTAATCCTGAAACACTTACTGCAATACCGGCAAGGAGTGTACTAAGAACGATGAGAAAAAATCTGCTTTTTTCAACATGATGACCAAGAAGTTTTGCGACTTCATCCCCAAGCCTTAAAATACGAATATGTCTGATGGAAAACAAAGCTAATCCAAGTGCTGCAATCGCATAATAGATGATCATTTCAAATTGAATCCAACCAACGCCGGCTATGCCACCCGCTAACCATGGGAGAACAGACTGCACCTTGTCGCTATGTAAGAGCATTAGTGCGCTCATAAACGCTCCAATGACAGCATTTATTGCAACTCCTACTAAAATAATGCGTACTGGTGAAGTGCCGCCTTTCCAAGACAATACATAAATAATGAGCGCTGTGACAAGAGCCCCTACGAAAGCTGCTAAAGGTAAAAACATAAGATATGCTGGGTAAATGATCATAATTGTCGTAGCTGCAATACCAGCTCCTGAAGACACACCGATAATACCAGGATCTGCTAATGGGTTTTTCATCACACCTTGTAAAATAGCCCCAGATGATGCAAGACACATCCCGACAATCATGCCAATTAAAACCCTTGGGAAGCGTAACTCCCAGACAATTCGTCTCGCAAGCGAATCATCGGAGTGGACAAGACCACCCCATACTTCACTTAAAGAGAAAGAAATAGGTCCAATCATTAAACTTATTATGCAAGCGAAGACAAGTACAATGCTAAAAATAACTACTATAACTGTTCGCTTTTTAGCAAGTGGATGAGCATTTTTAGATGTTTGTGCTACTATCGTTTCCACTTTATTTAACCGCCGCTAGATTTTCTTTCATCACCCTAAGAGCATCTATCACTTTTGTTCCTGGGTTTGAACCAAATAAATTTGGCGGTAAAATAACTACATTTCCGCTTTTAACAGCATCAAGATTCTTCCACGCGGCATTTTTGGTCATTTCTTCTTCAAATGCTGATTTAACCGCATCTGCATCCCCATGGGTTATAAGCATAACAACTTCTGGATTTCTTTCGATAATCTTTTCAACACTTAAACTCGCATACTGCGGGTAATTTTCTTCTACTGGAAAATCCGCTGCAATATTCTCTCCACCCGCTTTTTCTAATAAATCACCTGAAAGTGAGTTTGAAAGAGCGGCTAAATAAGTACCTGGTGCACCATATACTAATAATGTTTTTACAGGATCGGATTCGCCTTTTTCCATACTGCTTACTTCTTTCGTAATGGAGTTATTAATATTTTCGGATTCTGTTTCTTTTTGTAATAGCTTTCCAAACATACTAATTGTTTCTTGAATATCAGCAATCGAATTTGCCTTTGTATAAAGAACCTTCGTTCCTTGTCGTTCTATAGTTTCAGCATGTTGTTTAAAACTTGTTGCTGCTGTTAAAACATCAGGATGAACCTGAGCTATTTTTTCGAAATTCGGCTGGTGTGGATTACCGATTTCTGTAATGCCTTCTAACTCTTCCGCGACAGGACCGCTTACACTTGGACGACCAGTCACATTCGCACTTAAAGCTAGTAAAATATCTAAATCCCCTGAATTTAGTGCTGCGATAGATTCAGGAATACTTTCAAGCGTAACACTTTCACCTGAAGCGTCTTTTACTTCAATAGCTGATGTTTTATCTCCTTTTTCAGCCACATTTTTTGAAGATTCTTCTTTCACATTTGCTTTATCACTCTCCCCACCACATGCTGTTAAAACTAACAACAGCAATATAGACATTAAAAATAATGTTACTTTCCTCATTTTTCACGCTCCTAATTGACATTGATAATCATTATCACAAAACCTATTTTACTGATAATGATTATCAATGTCAATTAATTAATAGAAAATAAAAAAAACAGTCTGATATTATCTCTCAGACTGACTTATTTAGAGGCTGAAAAAAGTTTATTTGTGAATTGTATCCTAAAATCTCAATTTAGATTGAACTTTTCGAATTTATAACAAGATTTCCATCTAAGCAAACTCCTTTCCCAAAACCAGTTGAATTAACTAATTATTTCACTTCACTTTTGCTTTAAAATTCACTATTTTTGATTATTTTAAGCTTCTTTAAAGTTTCAAATGTTATATTTTTCGCAGTTGTCCCTGAACCATCTATATTTGTTGCAAATACCCATGTATTTTTATTTGTTTCAACATATCCCACATACCATCCAAGTCCCAGATCAGATAATCTCGTGCCGGTTTTACCGTGAACCGTAAAGTCGTCATATTCTTCATTAATCATGATTCTTTTGACGGTTTTTAGATTTTGTTTATTAAAGGGTAACTTTTCTTCCACAAGTTTTTCGAAAAAAGCTACTTGTTCTTGAGCTGATATTACCAAACTGCTATCAAGCCAAAACATATCAATACCACCAGAAATATCATTATTACCATAGTTTATCTTATTAAGATTGATCTCCATGCGCTCTGTACCAATATCTCGAGCCATATCTTGATAAAACCAGATCGCAGAATGTCTCATTGCAGAAGCCAACGTATGATCTCTATTCCAGTTTTCAACCTCTCGAACTACGCCGTCCCATCTTTTTACTTCGTACTCATCATCTACAGCCCTTTCCTCTAATCCAATTAACGCATTGGGAACTTTAAAGGTAGACTCTGGAGTGAATTGCTCCTTACTCCTTTTTTTATTATAAATATAAACAGTGTCTTTTTTTAGATCTTTTATAACTATTGTTCCTTGAACATCATTAAACAAATTGCCAACATGCAGTTCTTTTGTTTTTGAAGTTTTGGCATTCACTGGATTGCTAATCATCGCTCCTGAAATCAATAACGTAATAAGTAAAAGCGCTAATACCTTGAATCCTTTCATCATTCACCTCTCCTATTCACTTGATCGTTTTATTAACAAATCTATTATCCGACTGTCAAAAATGCCTCCTTTCTTATAAAATACTTGTTGCCATCAAACTAGCAACTATAATGTGAAGTATACTTATATTATTGTAGAATCGAAATAACCGTTTTCTTGTTTTGTACCCATACAGTATAGGAAGGAATGACAATCTGATGATGAAATACGCAGAGATCATGAAGTTTATTGATCAACGAATGAAAGATGGCTATTTGAAGCCGGGGAGTAAATTGCCTTCGATTCGAGCTTTATCTGAAGAGTTTTCATGTAGTAAAAATACAGTCATTAAAGCATATAGCGAAATGGAAAAGAAGCATTCCATCTATTCAGTACCTAAGAGCGGTTATTATATCGTAGAAAACTATCATTCACCGAGAAAAAGTCAATTAGATAATAGAAAGATTGATTTTTTGTCTGCAGGTCCTGATAAACTAGCAATGCCCTATCGTGACTTTCAGCATTGCATTAATCAAGCGATTGAATTATACAAAGAAGACATGTTCACTTACTCCGAGGTACAAGGCTTGTATTCATTGCGTGTTCAACTTGCCCGGCATTTGCAAGATATTCAGGTCTTTACTGTACCCGAAAGAATATGTGTTGTATCTGGTTCTCAACAAGCACTTAATATCTTCGTATCCCTTCCTTTTCCAAATGGAAAAACCAATGTTTGTTTGGAGCAGCCAACGCATGTTGGGTTCATTGAATCAATTAAATTGCAAAATGCTGTTGCCTTTGGCATTGAAGTTACAGCTACTGGAATAGATTTACAGCGTTTAGAAGAGATTTTCAAGCATAATAATATTAAGTTTTTCTACATTGTTTCAAGGTTTCACAACCCTACCGGATACAGCTATTCTAACTCCGAAAAGAAAAGAATCGTCGAATTAGCACAAAAATACGATGTTTATATTATTGAGGATGACTATATGGGAGATCTGGATCTAAACTTAAAGCAGGATCCAATGTTTGCATATGACACATCAGGTAGAGTTATATTTACAAAAAGTTTTTCAAAAGTTATGTTGCCTGGATTAAGACTTGGTGTAACAGTTATCCCTGAGGCCATGAGGACGGAGTTTTTGCGTGCCAAGTTTGCTGCAGATTTACATACTACAGTACTTACGCAAGGAGCATTGGAAATCTATTTAAAAAGTGGAATGTTCCATGCTCATATTCAAAAAATGAGGCTTATATATAGTAAAAAAGGACTTCTTTTGCAAAAAGCATACAAAGAGCTTTTGCCGACTTCCACATCTTTTTCCGGCTCGTTATCTGGTTTCTATTCGACGATAGAATTACCCAATCAGTTAAAAGCAAAGGAGCTTATTGAACATTTAGTAAAGGAAAATGTGTATGTGGATAATACGAAAAAAATGTACCTTCCGGAATTTGAAAAAGAAACAATTATAAGACTAAGTGTTTCTCAAGTGGAGGATGAGCTAATCAGCATCGGTATTCAAAAAATTGCTGACGCTATCGAAGAGTTGATTAAAAAGAGGAAACAGGGTTATATTCAATTTATTTAAATTTAATAAAATTAAAACCAGTCGTTCAACAAATACGTCTGACACTTATTGCTATTCTAATTAATAGGTTTCAAAGCCAGCTCCCTTTTTCAAGCATGTGAAAATAAATCTCAATACCGATGGGAGGTGAATTTATTCTTCTTAGTGTAACCTGAAAAAATTTTAGACTATGCTGCTCAAACAAAATCCAAAATTTTCGCCACTGAGGTATAGAAAAACAGGTTAGATCACTGGATTTTGCCGTGTAACGCAGTATATTATTTCAAGGTATACTTTTGTTCGATGTTAAACTGGAATCCGTGGTGAAATTCCCTATGGATTCAACTAAATGCTATATAACTTATCAAGAACATCTATAGTAAATCTAAATAAAGACAGAACAGTGTGAATACCATTCTGTCTTCTTCGTATTATTTTGTTCTATAAGTCATATAGTTGTTAGTGCAGCTGTTTTATTTCCTTTTTTCAAGCTTCATCAAATTAGATTTAATGAATATTTTAAAAGATGATATATATGAAGTTCCAAAACCAAATGAAAATAATCTTTTTGTCTCTATAAAACGGGTATCTTCATCTTTTGCATCCAACACTACTGAAATTAAGCGCTTGTCCCCTTTTAGTGCAGTTCCCGTAAATGAATATCCAGCAGCATCAGTAAAGCCGGTTTTTAAGCCATCAACTTCTTCAAGGTATGTATTTTTATTTGATTTATCTAACATTTTATTTGTATTATAAAGAGCAATATTATTAGATTCAATATAGAAATCCGATTGACTAGTCATCTCCAAGACTTCAGGAAAGTCTTTTAACAAATTATATGCTAAAAATGCTACATCTTTTGCTGTCATTGTATTTTCCGCATTATCCATCATCGGATTTGCTAATCCTGTGGCATTTACAAAATGAGTTTGTTTTGATAATCCCATTTTCCCTGCATTGTCATTCATTAATGTTGTAAATGCCTCTTCTGTACCTGAAATATGTTCAGCTAATGCCTTTGTAGCATTATTTGCAGAAGAGATAACCATAGCAGCATATAAATCTCGTACGGACAATGAATCCCCAATATTATTAGCAATTTTTACTGCGTTTTCTTCTAAGTTATTAGCTACTTCGCTTATTGCGACCTTTTCCTCCCAATTAATATCTCCTTTTTCAATTTGCTCTAGAACAATATAGGTTGTCATCATCTTTGAAATACTTGCAACAGGAAATGGTGTCACTGCATTTTTTTCAAAAAGAATCTTCCCGGAAGATGCATCGATAAGAATGGCTGACTTACTCTGTATATTTGGTTCCTCGTTTGTAGCAATGGCTAGACAACTAATAAGAATGATCATTAATAGTAGAATACCTCTTTTATTCAATTTCCTCATCTTAATATCTCCTTTTTGTAGTGCGGGATTCTATGATGTGATCTCGCTTGAAAAATTTCGCATATTGATCGTTTATTTCACATTCACGCGCGTAAATATTATGTACGAAACAATATAACAACAGTCTAATGGAAGGAATTTAAGGAAGTGGAAAGAAAATCTAAAGAATTAGTAAAGAATATCAGGCTGGGTAATATAAAGAGCGAAAGTAGGGTGGATTGGAGTTTATGAGTAGATTTAGTAATTTATATGAAACCTGATTTAATTCAGTACCAAAACTATTACTTTTTTGGGGAATTCCCCTTTAGGCATCTTCGAAGATTCAAACAATAAAAATAAAGACAATACTCTAGGAGTGGTGTCTTTATAAATGATAACTGTCATTAATTATTGAGAAATCGCCTACAATATATCTCCAAATTTCATTTATGGTGAGAGATATTTTAATTTTTTTAGTCTTACGATAAAGCTAGTTTTTTCCATATTACTTTCTACTTCTATTGTCCCATCATGGTGTGCAATGATACTTTTTGCTATTGCTAATCCTAATCCGGAACCACCTGTATCCATTGACCTTGATTTTTCTGCTCGATAAAAGCGTTCAAAGATATGAGGTATATCAATGTTAGGAATAGGTTCGCCATAGTTAGTCACGATTACGATAATCGTATCATTTTCTTCCTTAGCTGTGATATCGATATACTTCCCATCTTTCCCATAATTTATTGCGTTGGTTATTAAGTTATCGAATACACGTGCTAATTTTTCCCCATCGCCAAGGACAAGCATTTTTTCAGTGGAAATAAATTCTCTGCAACTTATATTGTTTGTGTTAAATTGCAAATGGTTTTGAATGATTAATTGGCCTAGTATTTCAGCGATATTAATGGGAACCTTATTTAAAATAAGGCGTTTATCTTGCATACGAGTATACTCGAATAACTCATTAATTAAATGTTCGAGACTTAGCGCTTTATCGTAAGCGATACCCGTATAATGCCGTAATTCAACCTCGTCACGGTATTTATCCTGTTCAATCAAACCTAAATAGCCAATGGTAGATGTAAGGGGTGTTCTTAAGTCATGAGAAACATTCGTGATTAATTCATTTTTTGTATGTTCAAGATGCCGCTCTTCAGCTATTGCATTTTTTAATTGAAGGACAATATTATTAATATTAGTAGCAAGCGTGTCTAACTCATTATTATAAAATGTTTCGATTTGGTGTTCAAAGTTTCCTTCTGCAATATAACCAATCTCATTCATCATTTGAAACAAGTTTCTGATATATTGTTTTTTTCTTTCGCGGCGGTATAACAGATACAAGTAACAGAGGAAGAAAATAAGAATAAAAACTTTAGAATAAAGCAGAAAAAATTCGTTGATAGTCTCAAATTTCCTATTTCCGACAATTTCTACCAATGCCAAATGTAGACCTGAAAGTGTAATAGAATTAGAAATGAGATAGACGACAAAGCCAGATAACAGATATGTAGTAATATAGGTGAATATAGCAGATTGCAGAACTAAAAGGAAGATTCTCCACTTTGGGAGTGACTTAACGACAGCTATAAAGTTATTTATCAATTTTATACCCCACGCCCCAAACGGTTTGAATAATCTTTTCGCCATTTGTCGCTACTTCTAGTTTTTCACGGAGATTACTAACATGAACCATGACAGTTTTACTTGTCCCATACGCTGCTTCTTTCCAAACATGCTCAAATATTTCCTCGGAACTATATACTCTACCAGGACAACTAGCCAATAGATATAGGATGTTAAACTCTAACGGAGTAAGATTTAGATTTTTTTCATCTACTTGAACTGTATGATTTTTTCTGTTTATTACAAGTGAATGGATTAATAATTGATCAGTGTGAGGTTTATTTGGATATGTATTTTGCATTGTGGCACGTCTAATCAGTGCTTTGACCCTTGCAACGAGCTCCAATGGATTAAATGGCTTCCCCATATAATCATCTGCACCGGTCATTAACCCGATAATTTTGTCCATATCCTCTACCTTGGCACTTAACATCAGGATTGGAATGTTTTTATTTATTCTAATTTGCCGACAAACTTCTAATCCATCTATTTTTGGCATCATCACGTCTAAGATTAATAAATCAATTGATTGTTGATCAATAATTTTCAAAGCATCTTCACCATCATAGCTTTTATACACTTCGTAGCCTTCGTTTTTTAGATAAAGCTCTAATAATTTTGCAATTTCTTTATCATCATCCACAATTAAAATATTTGTTTTCAAAGAATTTCACTTCCCGTTGTATAAATAAAAAAATAAAAATCGGTTAAATACCGTAGGTGGTACGATAAAACTAAATTAAATATGAGACATTTATATATATCAAGATCTATTTTACCGTACTTAAACAATCTAGTGAACTATGAATACGAATATTACAAAACCAGTTAGTAACTATATACAATGGTAGGCATAAATCAGCTTCTTGGTTTGATATTCAATTTTCTATACATAAAGTGCCTCACTGAAACTTGTATAGCAGCGTTGCCACATATTGTGAGAACGCTGCTATACCCTACGAAAGATCTACTTGTTCAAAATGTTCAACAACTGGGAATGGATCATAATAATGGTGCAATTGTTTTCTCCATTCTTGGTATTCATTAGATTCCCTAAACCCAATCATATGGTCTTCTAGCGTTTCCCACCTGATTAATAGTAAATATTTCCCCTCTATTTCAATGCAACGCTGTAATTCATGTGATTTATAACCACTCATAGATGAAATAATATTAGATGCCGCACTAAATGCTTCTTCGTATTCTTGCTCCGCGCCTTGTTTAACATGGAGAATAACAGCTTCCAATATCATGAATTCCCACCCTTATTATTATTTATTCTTAGTTCCCTCTACTGCTAATAAATACATTATTTGTGATTTAGCAGAATCATTAATCCATTTTCGAAAGTCTTTTTCAGCTTGTGCCCGCCGACTTTCATTAATAAATCCATCGGCAACCATTTGGATTCCTTTGACTTTAGCAACGTCTGCCCAAATTGTAATATGTGTTTGAAAATCACTGTCTGTATATTGTGTCCATTCATTTTGTACCGTTGTTTTGATATCTGAAAGCCCCAGGTTACTAAACATTTTTGGAAGATGCTCCGCTACTTCATTGTCCATACCTGCATCAGAGCGCCAACCCAAAAAGGTATCATAAAAGTATTGCATCGTCTCAGGAATATCAGGTTCCCACGATACTTTTGTATGATTATAATCAAGAACTAGAACTTTACCGTTACTTTTAACTGCTTGAACCATTTGTTGTAAAGCTTCTTGTGGTTCAGATAGCCATTGAAGCACTCTGGCGGAGGTTACTATATCAAATTCATTATGGAAAGGTAAATTATATACATCACCAATTTCAAAAGATATTATTGGATTATCTTTGTGCATATGACTAGCCTTTTCTATCAAATCTTGGTTATTATCTATTCCGACTACACGGCCATTCGGACCGACCACTTCTGCGATTCCAGATGTAATTGCTCCTGTCCCACATCCTACATCAAGGACGCTCATTCCAGGTTTTAAAATTTCAGCCAATCTTTTATGTGACTTCTTAAGCGTTCGTGCATCGATAATACTTGAATTAAGTAATGTTGCTCTGTCTTTTGCAACCTTAGCCCCCATAAGAAATCCCTCCACTTTTTGATAGTTCCAATGATTTACAATAATGTATCAAATGTTTAATGACATATCAAGAACAGATTTCATAAGAATGAAATCTAATGGTTTTTTTCAATTTCGTCTATATAACAAATATCACTGTTTTCTTTCCAGTTTTCATTTTGTTCCACACTAAGTATGCTAAGAATTTGGTAGGCAAATCGCATTTACTGAATAATTCGGGAATTATGCACTTTTAAAAAAATTCCCTCTTTTTATTGTAGGAATTTATTATATCATATATCATATAGATATATATCATTTAGATAGGAGGATCTCGTTGAAGAAATATAATCATACGACTTATGCGATTCTTGGAATATTAACGACCGAATGTAAGTCTGGATATGCAATTAAGCAGCTAATTGATCAAAGCTTAAATCATTTCTGGAAGATCAGCTATGGCCAGATTTATCCAACACTAAAATTAATTGTCGAGGAGGATTTAGCCACAGTTCGTACTTCATCACAAAAGGGAAAGCCAGATCGAAATGAGTATTACCTCACACCAAAAGGGAAAGAAACATTAAAAAGCTGGCTGGTAAAACCAATCGAGCAAGTGCCAATTGAACGAAATGAGATTTTACTTAAATTATTTTTTGGACGTCATCAATCCAAAGAAAATACGTTAATTCATCTAGGAGATTATAAACAAAAATTAGAAGCGAATTACCAAACGTATAAAAACATTGAACAAATGATTTCCACCAACAAACATAACAAGGAAGATGTGAAGTATTGGCTGTTTACCTTAGATTATGGAAAACGAATAACAAAGGCAGCGATAGAATGGTGTGATACAACTATGGAACAGTTTTCCAAAGAGGAGGAATAGAAAATGGCTAAACAGATTTATACTGGGCGCTACACAACTGAGAATAATGATAAGATTGTCGTGTTTCTTATTGGGATGCGGGTTAACAAGCGATTAGCGATTCACAAGTGGCTTCCAGTTTTTACTGCCATGCCTGGAATGATTAAAGAGCTATATACTAACAAGGAAGCGTTAGGCTTTTTGTCCATGGAAAGCTATTTTGGTCTTAGAACGACAGTCATGATCCAATATTGGCGTTCGACAGAAGATCTGCTGGCTTATGCGAAGGGTAAGAAGCATTTGACTGCTTGGAAGAATTTCAATCATAAAATAGGTAACAATGACGCTGTCGGAATTTATCACGAAACATATGAATTGAACTCAGGGCATTACGAATCATTATATGGGAATATGCCTCTATATGGCTTGGGAAAGGCAATGAAACATATTCCGATTACGGCAGACTACGTCTCCGCTCGACAGCGGCTACAACGCACAGAAAATACAACGTTCAAACAATAAGAAGGACATTAGCCCGACTCATTCTAGAAAACCAGCGCTTCATGCCTATACATCAGCAGGAAACTACAATATATTAAAACAAGGTGATGATATGAAAACAAATATTTACTTAAATAATGAGACACTCATAGCAGGGATGACCATTAAAGATGGAGCTAAACTTGAAAACAACAATATGGCGCTTCATGCCTGTGAAACTCCCGAGGATATAATAGACAATCGTAAGAAATTGGCTACTTCCCTACATTGTGGGCTGGATGATTTTGTTTGTGCCAATCAAACGCATAGCTCGAATTTCCACCGGGTAACCCTTGATGACAAAGGACGAGGTGCTGAACAAATGGATTCAGCTATTGAGGATACAGATGCCCTATATACGTATGAGCCAAATCTGGTGTTATGCAGCTTCTCTGCCGATTGTGTCCCAGTTATTTTTTACAATAAGGTGAATGGCCTTATTGGCGTGATTCATTCGGGATGGCAAGGTACAGTTAAAGAAATCACATGGAAAGTTTTTGAGCATCTAACTAAAGTTGAACATTGTAATCCCAGTGATTTACATGTCCAGATTGGGATGTCGCTAAGTCAGGAGAAATTTGAAGTCGATGAAGATGTATATTTTAAATTTAAAAACCTTGGCTATGCGGATGATTTTATGTATTACAATTATCAAACGAACAAATATCATATTGATAATCAACAAACTGTAAAAAGACAATGTGAACTAGCTGGAATCCCGACAGATCATATTACGATTGATCAAACTTGCACACACTTAGACGTAAATGGCTTCTCCTATCGTCAAGACAAACAAAGTGGAAGACATCTGAGTTTTATTATGAGAAAAAGCGATTAAACAAATGGCATGCGTTTTTAGTGAAATAGACTAAAAAAGAGACTAACCAAAAGTCAAAATCTAACTTTTGGTTAGCCATTTAACAAAAAATCCCCATTATAGGAAGGAAATAGTTTAAACTGCATCTTACCCTTTACTTATTATGTATGCGTTCCTTACATACAAGTAAAGGGTTTTATTATCCATCTCACTAAATTAACTTCATATTCTATCCGGCACATGTCGTTCCTTCAACACATCCCGACTCTCTTCATTCCGAACTAACTCCTTAATTCTCTGATCAATACGCTCTATCTCATTTACAGGATTCTTCCACCAATTTCTGGTCCAGATTCGTTCGATTGTCCAGCCTCTTGAATCTAAAAAACTTTGGCGGTAAACATCTCGTTCTTTAGCGCTTGGGGAACTGTGATACATAGCCCCGTCACATTCTATGCCAAGAATGTATCTGGAATGATCTTTTGGATGGACGACCTCCATATCGATTCTATAGCCGGACATTCCTACTTGTGTGGTGATTTCATATCCCGAATTCCTTAGCTGTTCGTACACTTGTTCTTCAAATGAGGAATCGAATAAGCGTTTGTTGTACAACGTGTGTACTTACAGTTTCGTTAATCTCTCGGATCACTGCATGGATGTCTTCTATCTTTCCACCAGAAACGGCTCTTGCATATTTCAAGTAAGACTTTAATAGCTTCGGCCCGCGTTCGGATGCGTTGGCTACATTTAGATCTTCTGGTTCGATACTAGAAACCACGATAGTCCCCTCTTTTGCACGGGTAACCGCTACGTTTAATCGATTTTCACCGCCTTTTTGGTTAAGCGTCCCAAAGCGGTTGTACATTTTTCCTTCTTCATCTTTTGCATAGCCAATGGAGAAAATGATGATACCTCGCTCATCCCCCTGTACGTTTTCAATGTTTTTGACAAATAGCCGTTCATCTAGATCACGTGCCATTAATTCATTATAAAGGGTTCTAAATTCTTCATCTTCTGCTGCTTTATCATCAATTGTATTTTCCTAATATGGAATCTAAATTTGCAAGGTCAAAGCTCCATTTCTGATAGACCTTCAATAAGCGAATGGAGCGATTTCGTTTGTTTATGTTGTTTAGCTTATCACTCATATGTATTAGATGATCTTTCATATGTATCACTTCTTTCGTTAAAGCAGTTTTGTAGAACTATTTTGTTAAGGTAAATTATACTTTAAATTGTGAGTAAATGGTAACAGGATTTGGATAGTAATATTTTCATGTTATATTTCACATTCTGTAGTGATATGTAACAAGTACAACGGAGATTTTAGTAGTTAAAAAACGAAAAACAATTGCAATATTCCTAAAGCAGCTGCTCCTTTTAGTTATAATGACAATAGATTGAATGCATTCATAATGACTTTTACTTTGATTAGCATGCTTAGATAATAAGTAGATTCTCTCCGGTCTTTTGTCTATCTAGATTAGCACTTTTTAGTAATCTTTTAAACCAACAAGCTCCTCTTCAGAAAAGCATAAAAACTCATTTGCAATTAATTATTGCAAATGAGTTTTATATCCCTAGCTGACATCTAGCTTTGTTTTAAAATATGGCTTGTTTTAATAATTCTACTTTAATTATTTTGCTCAAGGCATTGATAAACCGCCATCAAATCTCGTTTATTTAACTCACGAATACGATTGAAGATTGGTATATCAACAACAGCCTCATTATATAAGCTTTCATCAACAACATCACTTACTTTACCAGTGAGCCATGTTTCTACTGCTATGCCTTCGACAACTTCCTGAAGTCCTTCATCATTGATACCACTTGCATTACAACTTACACAAGGTATCGTTAATTTAAATACGCCGTCATGTAGATTATCTTCTGTAATGACTTTCTTTCCTTTACAGAATGGGCATGGATGACTTTTTTTAATCTTATTAATTTGGGTGACAATTTTCTTGTAACCAAATGCTTCATAAACATATGTTAGTTTTTTGTATTTTCCATTTGTGAAATACTTATCTATGATAGTTTCTCTTGTTTCATTGATATAAGGAAAATCACAGATGGTCACTTGATTATTGTTGCTAATGGATTCGATATTATCTTTGAGTGTGTCCCAGAATGGTAAGATATTTTGTAATACCATTTCATAACCCGTAAAGCTTGCTTGTTCTAATTCAAACATTTTTAAGAAGACTTGTGTTTTCCTAGGCAGTAAAGAGATATCTTCTGTCAAAATCATATCGCCACCTACAATAGATTTCAGTTTGACGAGTGCAGGTATATCAGCTACTATTTTCAATACTTGGTCAATCGGCTGATTGATCATTTCACGAATATCTGTGTCTCCAAATTTAAGCGGTTTATGGTGGTTTAAAACAGTACCCTCACAAATTGGACATGTAATCCTTTCTTTAGAAGCTTTCATTTGCTCTTTAATCATTGATTTTGAAACGACAATATACATACCAAGGATGGTATTAAAACCTACCCATGTTCTACGCGCCTTGCTTTTCTTATCATAAAATGACTTGTCAAAATACCCGTACCAAAATGTATGCTTTTCTTCCTCTGACATCTCATTATAGCTTTTCGTCAGGTCAAACCCGAGCTCATTCTTAATTTCTTCAAATAGAAATTCTAATTTTGGGTATTGATAAAATTTTAATACTTCCATTATTTCTGGATAGAATAGACCATCCCAGAATGGAAGATTTTTGTCCTGAATCACAAGATCCTTATCAAATATTTCAATCTCAAGACGGCCCGAGCATGATGGACAATGATTGTCCTGAGAAAAGAAATCAAAGCTGTTCGTATCTTTATTGGTCGGATGAGCAGCCACCATATGGTTGATCAAGCCACCAATTTCATAGAGAAAACTATATTGGCTATACAAGTGTCTTTCAAGATCAATGGCGATGACCGGTGCAATTGTTTCAGATTCGTATTCACCATAAATCAGACGGGCCATTGATGATAAGCTTTTTAAGATGCCGCCCTTATAAATGTTTTCAGCATTTTTAAAATAGTCGATATGATTTTCTTTTAAATAGGTAATGCCATTTTGTTGCTTAAGACTAGAAGAAATAGGCGATGGAGCAGCGATATCTTCCCTATTTTTAAGACGATAATAATCATCATGACTGAAAACATCAAGATGCGTGACAGGTTCATTCTTTCTTTTACCAAAATCAACGATAAAATCAGAACTTTCCATCATATAGGCATTATGTTCAATCATCATGATTGAAACTGATTCATCTTGCAGAATGCCTCTGATACTATCAATGAATTGATTTAAAATATTTTGTGATAAACCTTTTGAAGGCTCGTCAAAAATAAAAAAAGTGTGTGGGTTTCTTGAGTTAGCAAACAGCTCCGAAACTAAATGAACACATTGAAATTCACCAGTCGATAATGTTTGTGTTTTTCTTTCTAATGTTAAATAACCTAGTCCAAGTTTGATCAATAAGCTCAAGCGTTTATGAGCGATGTCTTCCTTTGGCAGTTCATCAATAATATCTTCAATCGAGCGCTGAAAAATATCATCAATCTCTTCACTATATTTTGTGAGTTTCCTTTTAATATCGAGAAATGTCGCAACGGTTGACCGACTGGTAATCGATTGGTTTCGATCTTGCCCTACCATTACCAGTTTATCTTTTGGATATCGCTTTTGAAAATCTTTGGCTATACACTCATTGACAAGTGTAGATTTACCACATCCAGACTCACCCGTCACGGTGACAAGTCTATTTTTTGGAATCTGAATTTCAGCCATTTGAATATTACGGCAATATAGATCATGAAATTTATAGAATTCTGTAGGCATTGCTTCATTTCGTTCCCAAGTTATTGGTTGTGGGCGTGGTGATTCTTCCACAATTTTTCCACCGTATTTCCCACTGCCAGGTCCAAAGAACAATTGCTCATCAATTATATCGAGCACCGTGTCAGAATGATCAATGAGCCAAATTTGGTTCTTATAGCCTAATTGTTTAATCTCTTCTAAAATTTTCAAAAGTGTTTGGTGATCAAGACCTACGGAGATTTCATCAATAATAATCACGGTATTTTGACTTGCTGCCATGAATTCTGCCAAGTAAAGCCGTGTTAATTCTCCTCCTGACAATGTACCCATGATCCGATTTAATGTTAAGTAACCAATATTCATATTGATAATATTTTTAAGAATACGTTGTTTCGCTTCACTAATATGTAATTCCTCTGAAAGGGAATGTATCGATTCAATACTTAAATTGTTGATATCGGAAATACTATGTGTTTGATTCCATAATTCTATCTTATATTGCTCAACTTCCGGGTTATAACGCCTGCCCTCACACTTTTTACATTCGACATTTTTGGTAGTACCGCGTCCTTTACACTTAGGACACCAGCCTAATTCATTATTAAATGAAAACACTTCTGGCGAAAGATGAAAGTTTTCTGCAAGCCTCTCACGAATCTCTTTAAAAACGCCGGTATGGGTGCCAATCGTTGAACGTGGATTAGAAGAAATAGATGATCTCCCTAGAAAAAGAACTAAAGGCATCTCTTCCATCTTGATGGCACTGAAATTAGTTTCCATAATATTGGGAAATAAATACTGATATTCAGCCTTTGGCAATAAGGAAACGAGACGCTTCTTGGATTCTTCACCAATTGTTTGACTAAAAGTTGTTTTACCAGATCCGGACAATCCAGCAATTCCTAACGATTGATCTTCCGGCAAGACGGCATCTAAACGGTTAATATTGTTAGCAATTAATTGATTTATTTTCATCGGATATCCTCTCCATTCATTAAATTTAGTATTGCCATGCTAGTACAACTTCAAATGAATTTCTTCAGTTTTTTTCGAATCGACAAAATCATACTAACTGTAGACGAAGATTTCTAAATTTCTTGTTATATATTCACTTATACCGTTTTGAAGAAACAATTTCATGGATCAAATCCAACGTTTAGTGGTCCTTTTTTCAACGACACCCCACAAAGTATTTACTTAACTCTTAAGTTTATTATAAAAGCTTCTACAACCGTCCTGCCACGTTTGCTAAATTACAATTATTAAAACTTGTTATTTACTCAATCTATTATTCCATTAAAAATGACGCTTTCCGTGTTCCGGAAAAGCGCCCGATTGTAGAAGATCGTTTAAAGAATACTGGCTGCACTTGTATTCCAGATAATTGCTCGTTTATTTTTAATTTCTGTTATCCCATATGGTGAGAAATAAGTAGGGCGCCCTTTCTTGCTTCAGTAATGCGTCCTTACATAAAGAAAGAGCACAATTCTTCCTACGGAATTGCGCCATATTATTGAAGAATGGTTTATTTGTATAAAACGATTAATATTAATCATTATCAACTTCTATTTGATTGATAAATTCAAGTGGCTACTCAAAAGGTTGGTCCTGAAAAGCAGGCATCATAGAAGACGAAGAAATCTTTTTTACAGTTCTGCTAACACTTTTTCGAGCTGATTACCCATATTCATCCAAGCATATTTAGCTCCCTCAATTGCTCCCTCGCGAGCTTTAGTTGCTTCACTAAATCCAGTTTGATCGAAATGTAGTTGGATAATTCCATCTGAACCTTTTTTCAAAGTCCATGTAACAGTAGTGGTTTCTCCGGCACTTACCCAAGTGTATGATAATTTATTAGGCCCGTCCACTTCGAGCACCTCGCCATCTACAATACCATCCCACCAATCGCTAGGCTCAGTCCGAAACTGAAATTTATAACCAACAATCGGTTTGAAATTATTATTCCATATCCATTTCGCAAGAGTATCCGAATCTGTTAAAGCGTTCCACACCTGCTCGATTGAACTTGTAAATTGAAAATCTAATGATACATCCGATTTCATTTTTTTTCCTCCAATAAAAGTTTTAATTTAGCCATTCTTTCTATCCAGAATCCTTCGTAAAAAGATACCCAATCTTGAATTTCTTTCAATGGAGTGGCATTCAACCGATACCTCGTTTCTCTACCAACCTTCCGAGCAATTACGAGATCAGCCTCTTTAAGGATAGCCAAATGTTTAGAAACTGCTGTACGACCCATTTGAAAATGAACCGTTATTTCATGTAGGGGTAATTCTTCAACATCTGTCAACATTCGAAGTAATTTTCGCCTTGTTGGATCGGCAACAGCATCATATACATCTCTAATTGGTCTTGTCCTGTTCAATATCACTCTCCCCCTGTTCTGCATGACTCAAAGCGACACAGAATGGTGTCTTATTCGTTTTTTTAGAATACAACACCATTTGGTGTCTTGTCAAATTTTATTTTAGTCATAAGGTAACCATTTCTATTCATTTGTCATCATATCTTTATTTTATTATCCTCTTAAATTAATTTGGCCAAATACCAAAAGACGCCTTCTTACTTTAAGAAAGGCGCCTGTTAGTCCAAGAAGACTGATTACTCAAAAGAAGCATTTTTGTGCTGGACTACATATATGTTGTATAGTCGGAGTCGTGCCCCTGTTCATCCTCTCTTCATCTACATGCTACTGCAACCCCTTGAAAGACTACACTGTTTCATGCTCATTCATGGAGGATTCTAAATTATTTACAATAGATAAAGCAAGTGAGTATCCAAAACTAGAAGCTATTTTACGTGGACAAATAAATAAAAAGTCATTAAAGAAAATTATGAGGATGTTTTACGATTAGCTCATTCAAAAAGAGAAGGAACAGTCTCAGCATCCTTGATTATGAGAGGATTAGGTTCTTATTCAAGACAAAACAGCTTAGCTACAACCATACGTGAGATGGGACTAATAGAAAAAACAATCTTGATTCTTAATTACATTTCGGATGAATCTTTTAGAAGAAAAAAACAAAAAGGAATGAATAAACAAAAATAGATTCACAGGCAACTCAGGAGCTTTATCGAATTGCCGTTTTTCGATTGTTTCCAAGAATACATTTAGAACAATTTAGTAACTTCTCTTGGATGGTATTTTGTCATGATACCTTTTATTATGAAATATGATAATCTTCGATATCCGTGTTGACCTCAATGAACAACAATAAAAACGCTCTCTCCAGTTCAGGCATAAGCAATTTACGGATAACCCGGGCCAACATGAAGAAAGAGAATATTGGGGTTCTTCTCGTCTTTTCCTCGAATAAGAAGAGATTGATTTATTCTTCTGAGTTCAACTTGCTCAAGGGTAGAGACACTGTTCTGTAGCACTTCTCCCCTTTATTTGAGGAGTCCTGATAGTAATATGAAATAGATAACAAGTGAGGTCAGATAAAGCGATAACCCTTACAGATATGTGCAACATGTTAAGAACAACGCCACTCTCTTTTAAACAGAATAAGGTCATTACAATCGGCCGATTAAAAAAGCCATCGCAATGACAGCTTTAATTCAAAGATTCTCCTCTTTACCATGATACTCTTTCCAAGCGGAGATTCCGCCTTCAAGTAATGTAACGTTATACCCTTTATTCTCCAAGATAGCTGCACACTTTTTAGCAGAATTTCCAGTTGTACATGTAACAACAAATTCTTGATCTTTTGGTAAAGTAAATGGCAGCTGCTCATCATCTAAGTTAAATATCAGAGACTTCGGGACATTGATACTATGGATATTTTTTAGTTTGATATGTTCTTTTTCATACTTTTCTTCTGCACGTACATCTAGAATACAAACTTCGTTATGTTCTTTTTTCAGATTGAGTTCTTTTGGAGTGATTGTATTCATCGGATCACCTCTACTTATTTATGTTTTCTTCTAGCTTATCATACGCTCTAATGTCCTTCATTTATTTGATTACTTCTCAATATATTCAAAATGGCGTTTTATCGTCCGCTTTATCCATTATTCAAAATTATACCAAAACGGGCAACACTATTTTTCATTAACTGCGGAAACCCTGGTCGAAGGAAAAAAGGACATCGAATTCAAAATTTATGCTTTTATTAGCAAAACAGAAAAGAAAAAATTCCCACAATTATTTAAAAAAAGATCGAAGAAGGTTACAAATTCCAACCAATTATACCCATGATTTGCATCAAACGATCTTTATCTTTCACAACGTTTTTTATATTGTGATAGATCTCGATTTTTAATTAAATTATATCTCAATCGGCACTAAGCCATATCCATCTTTTCCATACTTTTTTGTCATCTTCATCTTGAATTCCTCAAAAGGCAAATGGAAGTTTTCCGTTGGTATACCTAATAAACAGGAAAAAACACCTTCCTCGTATGTAATTAAATAGCTGTTCTCTTGATTCGTATTGTCTGTAAAGTATTTTTTTATATTCCGCTAATGGATCGCAGTCATCGGACTGTTAAAAAAGAACGCTTTTCCCCTTCCTTCTTTTTTAACTACATTTAATATACCAAAGCCTTTTAGCTCATCAACTTCGAAGTTTACACCATTCATTGTGGTTTTCTAATAAAGATCACCACATCTATAGCAATAAACACATATCTTTCATCTGATTTATAATAATCGTCTTCAATAGCAGATCTCCCGCAATTGGGGCATTCAATCGAACACATAAATGAAGCCATTTCGATCCTCTCCTTCAATATTAGATTGTTGGTGAATGTTTTTGTAGAAATAGAATGGTGATTATACGAGGATACTTTCTGAAAAGTTTTTATTAAGAACTTATTTAAACACCCCTCCCTCCACTCCTTATCAATATATTTACTGGATTAAAGACGCAATAAAGGAAAAACGGATTTCGTTTAAAATTGTTTGCTCAAAACTTGAAAAACGAAGCCTCATAATAAAGGATTAGACTATTATGCTAAGTATATTTTTATATTCCATAAAGATTGGCGTTAAAGTTGAAACAGTTTTAAAAATGGATCCTAATTGTGGATGGACCGACATACAATATAAAGATAATTCTGAATTCAATGTTGATACGTCATTTTGCTTGATAAGCTTTAAAACCTCATTTTACAATCCACTTTCCAAAGTTTTTATTCATATGTTAGAGGTAATTCCCGCCTATCATACCAACCTTTTTGCAAGATTATATTTGCCGCTCCTCTTTCCCCTTACCTACCTCATTTTTTCATGGAAAGATTTTAATTTTTATAACAAAAATAATTCTATTGACTTGGGAAAACTATGCTATATAATTAAGATTATTTTTACCGAGAGGTGTGATGTTAGAGTTGGAGAATAAGCTGAAATTGTACGGCTTTAACAACCTCACAAAAACACTTAGCTTTAACATTTATGATGTTAGCTATGCAAAAAGTGAGCGAGAGCAACGAGAATATATAGCTTACATTGATGAGCAGTATAATTCTGAGAGATTAACCAACATTCTGTACAAAGTCACAGAAATTATTGGAGCTCAGGTATTAAACGTGAGTAAGCAAGATTATGACCCTCAAGGTGCCAGTGTCACACTACTTATTTCGGAGGAGGCATATCCTGTTGCTTTGATGGATGAATCTTCTGATTGCACTGAGACGAAGATTTTTAGGACTCGTGAGACAGTAGTTGGACATCTGGATAAAAGCCATGTGACCGTGCATACGTATCCTGAGTATCATCCAGATAACTCTATAGCTACATTTCGAGTGGATATAGACGTATCGACTTGTGGTAAAATTTCTCCATTGAATGCACTAGATTATCTGATTGGAAGTTTCGATTCAGATATTATTACTATTGATTACCGAGTGCGCGGATTTACACGGAATGTTGAAGGTAAAAAGTTCTTTATGGATCATGAAATAACGTCGATTCAGGATTATATTAACAATACTACATTGCAAAATTATGATGCGATCGATATGAATGTGTATCAGCATAATTTATTTCATACGAAACTGCTGATTAAAGACATCGATCTACAAAACTATCTGTTCAAAACAGATGTATATGAGTTACCTCCAAAAGAGAGACTGAACATTACAAACAGTTTACGTAGAGAAATGATCGAAATTTTTAGTGGTTCTAATATATATAATGAGTGAGGGGTGATAAAAATGACACATCTTTCACAACTTAAAGCCCCTATCGTTGAGGCGTTAGATCTGTATAAATCTATGCGGGTCGTCCCATTTGATGTACCAGGTCATAAGCGTGGACGAGGAAACGATGAATTAGCAGCTTTTTTAGGTGAACAATGTCTTTCAGTTGATGTAAACTCTATGAAACCTTTAGATAACCTTTGCCATCCTGTCTCAGTCATAAGAGAAGCTGAGAATTTGGCTGCACAGGCATTTGAGGCAAAGCATGCTTTTTTTATGGTAAATGGGACAACTTCTGCTGTACAAGCAATGGTTATGACAGCATGTAAAGCTGGGGATAAGATTATTATGCCACGCAACGTCCATCGAAGTGCGATTAATGCGTTAATTATTAGCGGCGCAGTTCCGGTATATGTGAATCCAGGAGTAAATAGTGAACTTGGAATCCCATTAGGAATGTCCGTAAAAGATGTGGAACAAGCCATTCAGAAGAATCCTGATGCGAAGGCAATTCTCATTAATAACCCTACTTACTATGGTATTTGTTCGAATCTTAAGGCTATTACTGATCTAGCACATCGACACGATATGCTTGTACTCGTCGATGAAGCACATGGCACTCATTTCTATTTTGGTGAAAATCTTCCAGCTTCCGCTATGTCAGTTGGCGCTGATATGGCTTCTGTTAGTATGCACAAATCTGGCGGTTCTTTGACTCAAAGCTCATTATTATTAATTAATAATAATGTAAGCGAGGGCTACACACGTCAGATTATCAATTTGACACAAACAACAAGTGGATCATATTTATTGCTATCATCCCTAGATATTTCGCGAAAAAATTTAGCGCTCCACGGAAAAGAAATATTTAGAAAAGTAGCCGAAATGGCGCAATACACAAGAGATGAAATAAATAAAATTGGTGGTTATTACGCATTTTCAAAAGAACTAATTAACGATGATACTATCTATGATTTTGATGTAACGAAACTTTCTGTTCACACGCTCCATATTGGTCTTGCAGGGATTGAAGTCTACGATATTCTTCGTGATGAATATGATATCCAAATTGAATTCGGGGATATTGGCAATATGCTTGCATATATCTCTGTTGGTGACAGGCAACTAGATCTAGAACGTTTAGTTTCCGCATTGGCTGAAGTAAAGCGTCGACACTCTAAGGATAAAAGCGGATTAATTGACCATGAATATATCAATCCACAGGTAATCTTAACTCCTCAAAAGGCATTTTATGCTCCTAAGAAAACCATTCCTATTTCGGAAAGTGCGGGTCATATTTGCAGTGAGTTCGTCATGTGTTATCCTCCGGGCATCCCTATTCTTGCACCTGGCGAACGAATTACCGAGGAAATTTTGGATTACATTAATTATTCCAAAGAAAAAGGATGCTTTTTAACAGGAACGGAAGATAGTAATATTGAGAATATTAATGTGTTGGAGGAGTTAGAACGATGAATTTATGGTATACAGAGGATCATTCGTCTAATGTTCGATTTTCAATGAAGGTCGAAAAACAGCATTTTACAGGAAAAAGTGAATTTCAAAAGATTGATATTTTGGAAACTCTAGAATTCGGAAAAATCCTTACGCTTGACAGCTTGGTAATGCTAACTGAAAAAGACGAGTTTATCTATCATGAAATGATTACTCATGTGGCAATTGCAACCAATCCGATGATAAGAAAAGTTTTAGTTATTGGAGCGGGTGATGGTGGTACGATTCGTGAATTAACTAAATATCCATCCATTGAGCATATTGATATGGTTGAAATTGATAAAATGGTCGTCGATGTCTGCAAGGAATATTTACCACAGACGGCATCAAAACTAGATGATCCAAGGGTGAAACTCCACTATGAAGATGGACTGAAGTTTATTCGAAATAAGGAAAATGAATATGATTTAATTATTGTAGATTCTACTGATCCATTTGGCCCTGGTGAAGGATTGTTTACAAAAGAATTTTATGGGAATTGTTTCCATGCCCTGGCTGAAGATGGGATTCTAGTAAATCAGCATGAAAGTCCATTTTATGCTGAAGACGCAGCAAGTATGAAAAGAGCACATCAACGGATTATAAAGTATTTTCCAATTTGCAAAGTGTATCAGTTTCATATGCCTACCTACCCTTCTGGTCACTGGCTCTTTGGCTTCGCATCTAAAAAGTTTCATCCGATTCAAGATTTAGATGCAGCTAGATGGAATGAACTTGGATTGAAAACTAAATATTACAATACAGATATCCATGTAGGCGCGTTTGCCCTTCCAAACTATGTAAAGGAGCAGTTGGAAGATGTTGAATAAAAATATAGAAACGTTTATTGGGTGTGACAATGAATACGAAGAATCAAAGATTGTTATTTTTGGTGCCCCCTTTGACTCTACTACTTCATTTCGCCCTGGGACACGCTTTGCTAGCAAAACAATGCGTAGTGAATCATTTGGGATTGAAACATATAGCCCTTATCAAGATAAGGACTTAGAGGATACTACTTTATTTGATGGTGGAGATTTAGAGTTAAGCTTCGGAAATACGTCTAGAGCTTTAGGACAAATTGAAGCATTTACTGATCAGGTTCTTGCAGACGGAAAGATCCCCTGTATGATCGGTGGCGAACATTTAGTCACGTTAGGTACTGTTAGATCTATGGTAAAACAATATCCTGATTTACATGTCATCCAATTTGATGCTCATACAGACTTACGTGACGATTATCTTGAAGAATCTCTTTCCCATGCAACGGTAATTCGCAGAGTTTGGGATTTACTTGGAGACGATAAAATTTTTCAATTTGGTATTCGCTCTGGAGACCGCAGTGAATTTAAATGGGGAAAAGGTCATGTCTACACAAATAAATTTAACTTCAATGGATTAGAGAATGTTGTTGAAAAACTACAAGGGAAACCTGTGTATCTTACGATTGATTTAGATGTCCTTGATCCCTCGGTTTTCCCTGGAACAGGTACACCTGAAGCAGGTGGTGTTAGTTTTATGGAGCTTCTAAATGCAATTTTAACAGTAAGCAATCTTAATATTGTCGGCTGTGACGTGAATGAGCTATCGCCAGTCTATGATCAGAGCGGCGTTTCTACAGCTGTCGCATGCAAAGTGCTACGGGAATTACTTTTGGCTATTGAATCAAAATAAAAAATTAACTTATGGTGGTGTTTAATTATGGGAAAAGCTTTAATTATTGGTGCTGGCGGAGTTGCCGGTGTAGTTGTGCATAAATGTTGTCAGGTTCCTGATGTGTTTGAAGAAATATGTATTGCAAGTCGTACTGTATCAAAATGTGATGCTTTAAAAGCAAAGCTAGACAGCGGCCGTACTAAAATTCAAACAGCTCAAGTTGATGCTGATAACGTGGAGGAACTCGTTGAATTAATCACTCGCTTCCAACCTGATATCGTTATTAACGTTGCGTTACCTTATCAAGATTTAACGATTATGGATGCATGTCTTGCTACTGGAGTCGACTATGTGGACACAGCTAACTATGAGCCCATTGATACGGCGAAATTTGAATATAAATGGCAATGGGCATATAGAGAAAAGTTTGAAAAGGCGGGAATTACTGCCCTACTTGGAAGTGGCTTTGATCCAGGTGTAACAGGTGTATTCTCTGCTCATGCACAAAAACATCATTTTGATGAAATTCATTCGATTGACATTGTCGATGCGAATGCAGGCGATCATGGCTATCCTTTTGCAACAAACTTCAATCCTGAAATTAACATTCGGGAAATAACGGCTAACGGAAGCTATTTTGAAAATGGCGAGTTTATCGAAACAGAACCAATGTCAATTAAACGCGTGTATGACCTACCCGAAATTGGACCAAAAGATATTTACTTACTTCATCATGAAGAATTAGAGTCTTTGGCAATCAATATTAAAGGTGTAAACAAAATTCGTTTTTGGATGACGTTCTCAGAAAGCTATTTAAACCATTTAAAGGTACTTGAAAACGTTGGAATGACTTCTATTGAACCAATCAACTATGAAGGAAAAGAGATTGTTCCGTTACAATTTTTAAAAGCCGTTCTACCAGATCCAGCATCCCTTGGACCTAGAACAAAAGGGAAAACAAATATCGGTTGTATTTTCCAAGGTGTGAAAGATGGAAAGCCGAAAACATATTATGTTTACAATGTGTGTGTCCATGAAGAATGCTATGCAGAAGTTGGCTCACAAGCGATATCCTATACAACTGGCGTGCCAGCGATGATTGGTGCGATGATGGTAATGACTGGGAAATGGAAGAAGCCAGGCGTTTATAATATTGAAGAGTTTAATCCAGATCCATTTATGGATGCACTTAACAAATACGGTCTACCGTGGCAAGAAAGCTTCGATCCTAAACTGATCGACTAAGGGGGAACTATATTTGAACATTGATTTGAAGGCCCTACCCTCTCCATGCTATGTCGTTGATGAAGGGCTACTCATTAAAAATTTGGAAAAGCTAAAATCTGTTGCAGATCGTACAGGCAGTAAAATTCTCCTTGCACAGAAGGGTTTTTCTATGTTCTCTGTTTATCCATTACTTGGAGAATACTTACAAGGAGTAACTTCAAGCTCCGTACTAGAAGCAAGACTTGGTTATGAAGAAATGGGCAAGGAAGTTCACACATATGCCCCTGCGTTTTCAGATACCGATTTTGACGAAATCCTTTCTTATTCGGATCATATTGTGTTTAATTCTTTTCAGCAATGGAATAAGTTCAAGGGGAAAGTTAAAAGTCATCCGAAACAGATCGAATGCGGCCTTCGTATTAACCCGGAATACTCTGAAATCGAAGTTGATATGTACAATCCATGTTTTGCCCACTCTAGGTTTGGCGTCACATTAGAAAATTTTGAGCCGAACCAACTAGATGGAATAGACGGATTACATTTTCACACGATGTGCGAACAAAACTCTGATACGCTTGAGCGTACGGTTCAAGTTGTCGATGAGAAATTTGGAAAATATTTTAAAAAGATGAAATGGATCAACTTCGGAGGTGGGCATCATATCACTAGACCAGATTATGATATGGAAACACTTATTCGCTCGATCCTGTATATGAAGGATAAATACGGTGTTGATGTGTATCTAGAGCCTGGTGAAGCTGTCGCTCTAAATACTGGATTTCTTGTTGCGACCGTTTTAGATACGATCGATAATGGCATGCCGATTGCTATTTTAGATACGTCCGCAGCATGCCATATGCCTGATGTATTAGAAATGCCCTATCGTCCCGAAATCATCGGTGCGGGAATGCCCAATGAAAAGGCGCACACCTACAGATTTGGCGGACCTACTTGCCTTGCCGGTGATGTTATTGGTGATTATTCTTTCGATCAGCCTTTATATCCAGGTGACAAACTCGTGTTTTGTGATATGGCCCACTATTCAATGGTGAAAAACAATACATTTAATGGTATCAACTTACCTTCCATCGTTCTTAACACTGTAAACGATGGAGTCAAAGTCATTAAACAATTTGGGTTTGAAGATTTTAGAAATCGTTTATCTTAACAAATTAGATCCCCCTTTAAGGGGATCTAATTTATATGACAATAACCCACAAAAAATATATATTTCTTTGCTCCCCCTTCTTATCGTTCTATAATTTAACCAGTCTTACAGAGGTCCCCCTATTTTTTCTTAACTAAATAGTACAAAAGTAAATAATGAATAAATGTTGGAAAATGAATTTTTTTGTTTATTTATAGTATTGTATTTTACTAGTTTTTTTTGGATAATCGTGATTTCCATCCCCTTCTCTTGAAATAATTCTGCCCGGTCAGCTCCTCTCTTGTTATTACTATTAATTAGTCCCTCTAAATTGGATTTATCTGTCTGTTCCATAGCCCTTGTTCTACATAAAGGCGTAATAAGCACAATCTACCCTCCTATTAATACAAGTAAGTTTATTCATTTCTGTTGAAAGAGTTGAACATCTATATAAGATTCAGATCCAATAATTGTTGTCTTTGTTGATACTTTATTCAGCACATAATCTTAAGTGGACCTTTTATAAAAAAAGGGAAGATCTGCTAAGTAGCGAATAATGTATTAGAAGCGATAGTTTTTTAGGAGGAGTGCATTTGAACAATTTCATTAATAAAGGAGACTGTGTTGGTTTAATTTCTTGTTCAGACGGTCGAAAACAGGAAAATGCATCTTTCATTAAATCTACAATAGATGCTCTTTTCGAACTTGGTTTAAATGTAAAGTTAGCAAATACAATATTACGAAAAGGAGAAACTCTGATTATGAACACGTAATGGCAACTGAAGAAAAGTCATTTCAAATAGGGATTCTTCTACCCTTTTTTTGAAATGGCAAGAACTTCATCTTTAATATCGGCATTATTATAATAAAATTTATTTTTTCATTTTGACTTTCTCATGAAATTTTAATCTTCTCCTTTTTATATTCTCAATAAAAGTAGTTAATATAAAATATACAAGCAACACATATTAGAATCATTTAAGAAGAAATATGTAAGTAAATATATGAGGAGGTTTTCAGCGTGTTTCAAAATATTGAAGTAAAAACATTATTCGAAGACCAAATTCATGAACGCCATCAATTTACACTAAACATTGAAGGGCATATCTATCAAGGTATTTTCCATGATGAAAAAATTCAGTGGTTTCATCCGCACCCTAAAAGTATTCTGGAAGGGACTGACCTTGAAGTTGTAGAATCCAAGATTTCTGACTTTATGACAAGTCGATTAGATCACTGATAAGGTCATACTAAAAAAACATTTTTACTCGTAGATAATAATTAATAATCTTAGGGTCGAACTAGACCC
The DNA here is from genome assembly GCF_038002605.1 of Bacillus sp. FSL K6-3431. Classification (NCBI taxonomy): domain Bacteria; kingdom Bacillati; phylum Bacillota; class Bacilli; order Caryophanales; family Bacillaceae; genus Bacillus; species Bacillus sp. FSL K6-3431. The sequence goes on along the minus strand of NZ_JBBOCT010000001.1, from coordinate 509,366 downwards.
TTGAAAAGTAAGATTTGTAAAATCTCAATATACCAGATGAGATAATAAAAGAAGCTAACAACCGATATATATGTGTAGTTAGCTTCTTTTCTCATTAAGGGAACTTTTTAGGACACTATATTAAACCAGGGTCATTTTATTTCATCCACATTACAACAATCATTTGGTAGTAGATCTCTTATTTCCTATAGACTGATTACGGCCAATGAAATGTACCATCCTTGACATAATGAATGACAGACTGTTTACCACTTCATTCCTTCTAGTGTAATCAAAGATAAAAAACATAGTTTTTGGAATCAAAAATGTTATAGTTGTTTTAAGATCAGTCTTCTGTAAACGGGCTATTTAACTAGATTCTAAGTGTTGCAAGCAACTGTAACTGTAACAGAAACCATTGTAAAAAAGTGGGTTTCTGAATACACCAGTTCGTGAACATAGTCCCCAATCGCAAACATTTAGTAGTTTCCTATATAACATCCATGCAATTAACGGAAGTTTTGTGACAAATGGTAAGAGTTTGTTATAGGATAATGGTACTGTAGGCACGAGCCGCTTTTTGGTGTGGCTACAGGTGCTATGAAACCAATCGGAAAGGAAATAAAAATAAATCAGCGTTTAGCTGAAGAACTTTATGCCACAGGGAACTATGATGCAATGTACTTTGCAGGTATTATTGCAGACCCAAAAGCAATGACTGAGTCGGATTATGATCGTTGGATGGATGCGTCGTATTTTTATATGCTGTCAGATTATGTAGTGGCCGTAACTTTATCAGAGTCAGATATTGCACAAGAAGTTGCTGATAAATGGATAGCAAACGATGAAGAACTGAGAATGTCAGCGGGCTGGAGTTGCTACTGCTGGCTTTTAGGAAATCGACTAGACGTTGAATTTTCCGAAAGCAAGATTTCCAATATGCTTGATATTGTGAAAAATACGATTCACGATTCACCGGAACGAACGAAATCCGCTATGAATAATTTTCTATACACCGTAGGGATTTAATATTTGCCACTCCATGAAAAGGCAGTCGAGACCGCAAAGGCAGTATATAGTAGAAGTCAAACGGGACAAGAAAAAAAGCAGTTTCTTAAACGCTTACGAAAGCATTCAAAAAGAAGTCGATAAAGGAAAGCTTGGTTTCAAACGCAAATATGTAAGATGTTAAAAATTAATCATACATTGCGAAACGATCTTCAATTATCGAGAGCGTTGATCCAAGAAGGATTGACGTTCTTTTTTGTTGAAGTTATTGAACTAACACTTTTTAGTGGTACAAGGATTTAATTGTCCTGTGTGTTATTATTTAAACGAATGGTAGTTCTTTTCCCTCTATCAGTGCTTTCATATTTGCTAATGATTTATCATAACCTACCGAATTCATGGTAACTGTTGTATTATCAAGACAGAACTTATATCAATCTGGAGTATTATTATCTATAACCATTCCTCCTGAGATTTATTTGTATAAAGGTCCTCAGCTATAGGGCATTATTATTGAAGATCATAAGCCTAATTCCTCGTTAAAAATACGGAGGGAAAATACAATCTACTATCTCATATCCCTTTCGTTCGTCTGGATAGGCGAGAAGGAATACGATACTGATAATTTCATCCTCTCACTTACTTTTCCGTTCCTTTTTTACTTCCCACTGCTTATAGCTCTCCACATCTAAACCTAAGTTATTATTTTTCACCCATTCAAATGCTTTTAGAACCAATGGAGAAGCATTTTCTACTGAAATATCTTCTATTGAAACCCATACAGCTCCAAGTGAGTCTTGCCCCTCAAATTGCAGAGGTTCTGTTAAAGAACCACTTTTGTGCTTAACTAAATAGAACACAGCAATATGGTGAACATCAGTAAACCCTTTCCATTCCCAAGGGAGCATAAAATCGATTACACCGATGTTTTTGTGAATTTCAATTTTTAGACCTGTCTCTTCGGAAAATTCTCTTTTCATAGCAATGGATAAACTTTCTGCGTCTTCTAAACTTCCCCCTGGAAGATCATAACGATTTGTATAAGGCCCACCCTTTTTATTTATCACCAAGAGTTTTTCATCTTCTAAACAAATACCATAAACACCAAAAGCACGGTGATATATTTTTGTTTTCTCCAATCTTTCCCCCCTCGTCTTTTATGTATTTCTTATAATAATTTCACTAGTTTCATTTGTCTTCATCTCAAACAGTCTCAATTTCGAATGTACCTGGTTCAAAAAACAAATGAAATCGCAATCTAATATCTTCCTGCATCGGCAAATCGCTTACTTCATCAATTTTCACCCAATACAGCTTTCCTTCTGGGGGATTTTCTAACAGCTTACCTTGAAAATCCTTGGTTAAATAATTGAACATCATATATGATACTTTTGCTTTAGGATTAACATATTCGGAAATGCCCTTAAAAATTAGATTACTAACCTCAAGACCTGTTTCTTCCCTTACTTCTCGAATCGCCTCTTCCACAAAACCTTCCGGGAATTCCACTTTTCCACCTGGTGGGATAAAACCTTTAAAATGATCATGTTGTCTATTCAATAGCAACACTTTATCCCCATCTTGTATCATCACCACAGTCCAAAACCTATGAATTATATGATCCACGTTTATCACCCTATGTAAATATTAGTATAAAAGTTATTATCTCATTCTTTTATTTTCCGGGCCCTTAAACATATATCGTATACCTTTACCCGCAAGTGGTTCATCTACATACCTTGGCAAAACATGAAAATGAGCATGGAAGATATGTTGCCCGCCGATTTCACCACAATTCCACCCAAGATTATATCCCTGAGGATGATACATTTTGTCTAAATATCCCCTCACATCTTGAAGAAGTGTGTATGTTGCATTCCATTCATCATGTGTTAATTCAAATACGGTTTCTCTATGTTTTTTCGGGACTATTAGTCCTGCCCCTTCCAATTGATTACCTTTGATTTGAGCTTTTTCTAATTGTAAAAACATACAATATTCATTACTAAATAGAATCTTTTGTCTTGGTTCCAATTTTGGATGACAAAATACACAATCAATGGTCATAAAATGCTCCTTTATTAATTTCTTTTGATACTGAGCATTGTACGTAAGGAACTGACATTGCCCAAGGTCGATAAATTAGAAATGTTGATCGCCCCTCTTAACGCAATTTAAGAATCTAATCCAGGAATTTTGTTATCGATTCCTGCAGGGGAATTTCCATTAGTTTTTTAGCATATTCTTTAGGCGTGTCATGTCGATTAAGTAGTGGCGGATTAATTCTGATTAATCCGACTAACATTTGATCATACTATTCTCTCTTTAATTCAAAACAATAAAAGCTATCATCATTACAGCTTCCATTCTTCCTTGATACCCTATTAATCACAAAAAGTCATTTTAATGTCTACTTTAATAAACATGTCAAAATTACATTTAAACATAATCTAAAATCCTTACATCTATTTCATCAATACAACCTAGTTCTTCATCAAAGTTCCATAACTTTATTTCTGATGTTTCCTCATTCTCTACAAATGGTTGTAATTGATCAATGCTGGAGAAGTATACTGGATTATATTTAACGTTTCCATTCATTGTATTTTTTACATTTAATAAACCTTTAAATACTAAATCGGTGACTATTTGTCCGGTTTCTTCCGAAAGCTCTCTTATCGCACATTCTTTTGGACTTTCATCAGCTTCTCTTCGGCCAGCAGGTAATTCCCATTGTTTTCGGAAAATATTATAACAAAGAAGATATTTCCCTTCACATTTTATAACAGCATAAGAGCCAGCTAATGGGGGATAATTCTGTAACTCTATTTCCTTTATCGTAATAAATTCAAGGAATGCAAATCCATTATTTTTTGTTTTCAATTGATTTCCTCCTTTTCCTCTATCATTTAAACGTACTTTACTAGTCTTTTTTTGGCTTAATTAAGTCAAGAAAAGACCATTTCCAATTATTATGAAAGGCAATTTAAAATAATGCTAGAATATTTTTCAATTGTATTAAATCTTCAATAACCTCATCAGCTTGAGACAGTTCATCTTCTTGAGCGAAATCAAAATTGCATCCAATGGCTATCAACCCATTAGATTTTGCAGCATTAATATCAGATAGCCTATCACCGATTACAGCACCTTTTTCTATATTATATTTTTTCACGATAGTGTGAACCAAATCAGCTTTATTTTGTGATTGTATTTGTTGGATGCCAAATGTCTCAGTAACCCATTTATCTAGATTATAATATTTTACAATCGCATTTAAATATTCTGTTAAACCATTGCTCGCTATAAAAATTGAATAATTATTCCTTTTTAGATAAGTAAGTATTTCCTTCGCATTCGGATATAATCCACCATTACTAACATTAATATTTTCAATTAATTTCTCATGAAAAAACATATTTACAATTGCTCGGATCTTATTTGTATGTTTTGGTAGTAAAGTTTCCCAGACTACCTGTAATGGGACTCCCATAATTTTACGGTATTCCTCAATGGGTGTCTGTTCTTCCCATAAACTTTTAGCCCTTAAATAATTAAAAGTTTCGTCAAGAGATATCTCTAATATCTTATTCGTTTGAAAAAGTGTACCATCCATATCGAAAATCATTGTTAATGACATACATATTCGAGCCCGTTTCAGAGATTTGAGGATGGAAAACCCACTTTAAAAATTAAGTTAAACTTTGGGATAATCATGACAAAACAGCAAGAAAAGAAATGATTTTCTTTAAAATTCATTAACAATAGTAATGTTTAATTAATTTTATTTTAAACAAAAAACTGAGAACACCAGTTAATAATCCCATCCAAACTAAACAAATCCCAACTATCCTCAAAACGATTCGAAACAATGCAAATATATTAAACGACAAAACCTGTTACAACAAGTAAAATGGAAAAGGTAATATCATTTTCCCGCTCGATTATTCCTAAAGCTCTGAATATAAATCAATATACTAACAATAGAAACGCTAATACTAATCATCCTGTATAAATCGTTTCCTCCACCTTTATTTTATACATTTTAGAAAAAGTGGAGAAAACATTAATCATCTTATAATAAGAAATTTAACGCGCTATAATTAAACTTTGTAGAAAGCTCATCAACATTAATATATATGGGAGTTTATTTTGAGCCGTAAGTATATATTGCTGATACAACTTCCTATATATGATCAAATAATAGGAATAATAAAGGATGGTTAAATATGTATGAATTTCATCTAAATGAACCCTTATATCCCAATATAAAAATGACAGATGTAGAACTCGAATTATTTCAGAGCAGTTATCTACGAAGGTTAAAATATTTGGCTCATTTTGGCGCTGCATCACTTGTATCTCCTGTAGTACATTCACGCTTTGAGCACACTTTGGGTGTTTTGAAGCTAGTTATTTCTTCCCGCAAAACTATTTGTTAAGAGTATCTGCAATTTAAATGATATAGGTCACTTACCGTTATCACATGCAGTCGAAAAGTCATTAGGATTTAATCATCATCTTCTTACTGAAGAGTACATAAAGAGTTCCGAAATTAGTGGTATTTTAACTAAACATGGATTTCATACTAAAGATATTATTTGCTTTTTAAACAGTGCTTCACCTTTAACAGGACATGGAAATGTACTTGGCCTAGACCATCTAGATAGTTTTTTTCGAGATACATATATGTCTGGTCTTGCAAGTCGTTTTCCAAGGGAAGTGCTAGGAAATTTAATTTGCAGTGATCAAGGAATTGAAACAGATGAAAAAACAGCCATGTACCTTTTGAATTTAATCGTAATGGACCATGAACAATTCTTATCACCCCATTTAATGGCGGTTGATAAAATTTTATCTGAAGCAATAAGTTCACACTTTAATGATATAAAGATTCCACTTCCAGTTTGGCGTTGTTAACCGATCAAGAGGTAATATCAATGCTTCTTCATTCTTTTTCAGAAAAGGCCCAAGCACTAGTCCGACTGATTCTATACCGTCCTCAAAATATAAAAATAGTAGAAGCAGAAAATGATCAAATTGTTTTAAAGCTAGAAATACGGAAGATTTATCTAAAAAGTGCTTTAGTTAATGGTAAGCCTATCCTTGAATCTGTAATGGGAAATAACATAAGAAAACGTTTAAATGAATTGAAAAAAGAATACTTTCTTTTTATTCCGAATACTACATAAAAGAACATAGACTTAACATTTATTGGATGCAATTTTAATGCTGATAACCTCTTTACATTCATTCTCTGTTCAGAAAAAAACTAATATTTCGAGACGTTAAATGCAAGTTTTCGGAATCCACCCTACTTGTCCGTTCTTTTTTACAAGAACAAATGCTTTGCAGCTATTATCGATAATAGCAACGCTATCGCCAACTTTTACTGAAAGCAAAGTTGTACTTAAATCATCTTTGCAATATATACCATCCTTTTGCTCTCGTATATACTCATTTTTTATCCACTGATGAATTCCTAGGTTTACATTTTCACATAACGTAAAGTATTCCTCTTGAACTAGCTTTTTCAAATGATAATTTGGATAAGTGACTGTCCCGACGAAACCTTCTGGAGCACTATAGTTTTGTTTTATTTCTCTTATTTCCTTTAAATGATCCGTGTATGTATGCCTGTAAAAATCTTCTTCTATAATTAATGCGTTAATTTGTCCGTCAGACTTTACCCGATTTCCCCCATCTAAACAAATAATTCGTTTATTCATATCAATAATTGGATTGTGGTGGCTAATGGAAGTTGCTGTATAATTGGTTACTGGCCAATGGCCAACGATAACTAGCTTATTTGCTTGGTGCCCTTTCTCATAAAAACCTGGCGTAGATAATGCAAAGTTTATATTCGTTTCTTTCCAGTTTTCAATATTTTCAATTCCAGCATGGATAATAATATAATTTTCTGTCTCAATGGCTGTGGGAAGACTTAGTAGCCAATCAATTTCATTGGCAAAATGATTACGATAAAAAGTACTTAATTCCTTAAAAGACGAAAAGTCATTTAGACACCTGTCTTGCTCTTCTAGCATTTCATTTAAAATTGAATGTTTCTGTTTTTTCATATAGCCTAAAATACTATCATTTTCGTTGAATATATGATTTATTAAAATATCACAGTTACCTTGCGTTACATATACCTGATGTGATTTTGTTGATAGATTCATGATATAACGCACAACACCTAGGCTATTTGGACCTTTTTCACACAGATCTCCATTAATAACAAGAACATCTTGTTCATTGTATTCTATACGGCTTAATAACTTTTCAAGAAGTTTTAGGTCCCCATGAATATCTGAAATTACCACGACTCGTTTCTCGTGATTTATCTTTTTATTTACAATGTGTAGCATAATATCCTCCTGATTTCGATTAAATGGTTCACGATAGATGAAGTCATCAGTAATATGTATGTCTTTAGAGTTACAAAACCATATGTGCCTCATCAAAATATGTATTTCTGAACTTTAATGCACTTTTCTCAATACCAAATACTTCAAAGCCTAATGAAGAATACAAACTTCTTGCTGACTTATTTATTGAAACAACCGTTAAATTGATCTGCTCTATACCTTCCAAATCGTTAGCCTTTTTAATAGCTCTTAGCATCAAAGACTTTCCAATCCCTAAACCACGATTCTCAGGAGAAACATACATCGCGACAATATTTGCTCTATGCCTTAATTTTAATAGTTTTTCTTTAACTAGGGTTATAACTCCAACAAGGTGCAAGCCTTCGAATGCACCGAAAGTATATGAGTCAATCGATTGAAATCTTTTCTTATATTTTTCAATCGATTGATTTTTTTCTATAACTTATAGCAAAAGCTTCTGGACTCTGTTGTAGGCTATTTAATCTAATGCCAAGATAAGCTTCTGCATCCAGTGGATTTAATAGTCTAATGTTCATACTTGCACCCCTGCAATATATTTTTTCTATTCTGGCCTTGAATAGTAGTAATGCGGCAAATAACTTAATAAGCTCATCTATACCTTCATAAATCTTGAGACAATCGTACCATATCTCGACATTGTATCCCGTTCTCGAAAATTTCTTCTGTGTAGTGCCTAATGAAAAAATCTCTATCAATACCAATCATTCTAAACCCACATTTTTGATATAGAGATAATTGTCCCATACCCGAATTTCCAGTGCCAATTTCAATTGTTTTGTATCCTTTAATCTTAGCTTGTTGAATCGCATCCATCACCAACTGTTTACCTATCCCTTTACCTTGTTGACTCTCTGTAACTGCAATATTTACTAATTCCACTGTTTCTGGTCTAGTAGGAAGTAAAACGTACACACCAATTGTTTGTTTATTGTTCTCAATTACAAAACAATCTCCTCTGCATATGTATTCCCTTACAAGTTTTTCAGAAGGATCAGCTAATAACAGTAAATCCATTGGGGGTTCCTCATTAAAATGTAATTTTCTAATCTGCATCATGATCTCCTATTCGCATTCATTTAGAATATTCTAATACGTTGTAAAGTACTGTAACAATACATATTGTCTGACTTGAGTAATTTTACGCAGGTATACGCTATCAACTAATTCTACACCTATTATATTTAACAAATCGTTAATCTTAATTTTACTAATACTGTCTTAGGTAAATTCATAGAAGCAAGTATGCCTATTGAACTTCATCCGTTTTTTCTTTTTTACGCAGTTCCTCAGCTTCTTGTGTACTTTCTTTTAACCAGATAGGGGAATTTGGATGATTATATATTTCGTCAGCAGTCATCCAATACACAGCATCCACTTCATCAGGACTCTTAGCAAAAGGTTTGCCATGATCAAATTCACAGAGGAAAACAATATCAATAACCTCATTACCATCGTCCAGTATAAAAGATGTATTTCTAACAAATTTCATAGAATCTTTTACCTTTACCCCTACTTCTTCAAACAGTTCTCTTTTTAGCGTTCTTTCCAAAATACCTTTGGTGTTTCCCTCCTTTTCAACTGTACCTCCAACTAGACAAAGAAGTCCTCCAGCATGTTCTTCTTTTATACTTCGCTTAATAATCAGCCAAGTATCCTTATTGAAAACAGCTGCTTCAACATTTACTAAAAACATTTTCAGCTCTCCTTTAGTTTTCGTTTTAAACTATATCTTCTCACCATAATTAAAATAGTAAAAAAGTGATCCTACTGAATATCTTCATTGTAATTGCTAATGTCTTGTGATCCTAGGAAGAAATATTTTGGTGCATTTCTTTGAATAAATGGTATTGTCTTCATTCTAAAACTTCACTTTTAAAAATTTAGTTTTCAAATACTAATTTTTAAATCTTGCATATATACAGGTATCTCTTAATTTAGTAGCATTGGCTGATAAGTCATCGTATTTTAAGATTCCTTCCAAAATAAATCCTGTTTTTTCTGGAATTGCTCTGCTTTTCAAGTTTTTTGAGTCACAACGTATTTCTAACCTTCGTGCCTTTAGTTCTTTAAAAGCAAAATCTACAATACCTTGCACAGCTTCTGTCATATATCCTTTTCCCCTGTACCGGGTATCAATCCAGTAACCAATTTCAAACTTTGGAATCGACCAGTTTATTCTATGTAATTCAGAAGATGCAATAAATTCACCTGTTTCTTTTAAAAAAACAAGTAGCCTCAAATCCTCTCTCTTCAAAAAGCTTATATGTGCTTCTCTAATATTTACTTCCACATCCGTCTCCGATTGTTCGTTCTGTGCAAAAGGCATCCATTGCATTAGTTCCGGTTTAGAAGCAATGATAGCATTATACACTGCCTTGCCATCACCTGGTTTAGGCATCCGAATGATTAATCGTTTTGTCTCGAATACTTCTGGGAAATCAAGTAGTAAAGGATTCATTTTAACCTAGCCTTTCATCAGATATTAGTGAAAATTTGGTCAAATATCATCTCTAACCCTGTACCAATACTTATAAATTTCCGAATAACCAATATTAGCATAAAGTCTTAACGCAGGTTCATTGTTCAAAAGAACTGCGAGGTAACTATATTTAGCTCCTTTTTCTTTTCCCCATCTTAGTAAGTTCAATATCAACTGCTCACCGAATCCCCGATTTCTAAATTTAACATCAGTAACAATATCGTAAAGTCCTATATACTCTCTTTCAATAACACCAAGGCCACAAGCTACCGGATTATTTTTATCATATAGAGTGATAAAGCACTTTGGGGTGGCTATATTGGAAAACATTTGCACCATCGTATCTTTATTTTTTTCTTCAATTTGATTCAGTCTACAAAATTGATCTAGCCACTCAGCATTATGATTTACATCTAATTTTACAGAATGCAATGTTGGTTCTGTGATGCTATCTAGCTTTATCGTTTGGACACTTGTATAATCAATGAAAGAATAATCATTCTCTTGTAAAATATCATCTAGATTCGCCGGTTGAATAAAAGGTGTGATTTTAAATGTAGTACGCAAGTTTTTATTGGCGTATGCTTTCTCACATTCTTCCAACTTTTGACTCAAGTCATAAGTAGAATAATAGATGGGACTAATCGAATTGGCACGCTTCGTATAACCATTTGCAAATCGAAGTATCCACCCATCATAAAATAATGTAGATAGAGGTTGCCAATTATTCAAAGAAAGTTCTTCAATCATTTTATTATCCATTTAATCTCTCCTGATAGTCATTGAATTTTACTTTAATATGCTGTGCAACCATTATTACCATCCATGTCCCTGACGGTCTTTTTGTGAGAAATCTTCCGTTAATTATAGGTCAAATAATCATTGCCCCATATAATACCCATAAAAACGAGCCATGCCAACACAGGTATGAAGAAACTTTTAATAGAATCTAACCATGTGTAGTTTTTATTCCCTCTTTTTAACACCCTATCTGTAATAAAAAATAATATGGACGCACCAAGACTAACCCAAAATAATATAAGTCCGAAAACGACATGTAGAGCTCCTGAAACAACAACTTCCGCCACTTTCACATTAGACTTGATGGATATAAATTCACCGACTTTATCACTAATAATAGATGTTGTAACGCCGTAAACTAATATTACTGGAAAGCTATACATCATATATAATGGAATAATTGTGGTGGCAGAAAGTAAATATTTTTGGATTGAACCAAGATCTTCTTCCCCAAATGGATTATTTAAAAATAGACTTAGAAGAATAGCAAATAAGGTACCAGAAATTGATGCTGTTATTATTTTCCTCGATAAAATATGCTTTCACCCTATCCTTCTTTCCAATATAGCCATTTACTCATAGCACCCAACAGCAGTTTTATTGAATCTAACAACCAAAATTTACTTTATTAATTTACATTGGCCAAATACGATCTCGAGAATATCAATCATTGCCGGAAAAGCCTTACACTTAACAAGTTTATTTCCCTACCTATTTCTTTGTACTTTCTTATATCATACATTAGCGTAGCTCTATTCAGATTTTCTTTTCATAAACATGGAAATAGTAAATATACGGATTTTTTTCATCCGTGATTCCTTTTACTCGTGAAACCTCATTCCATTCATCATAATTAATATCTGGGAAAAATGTATCGCCTTCAAATTCATACCGAATTTTTGTTAAATACATTGTCTCAACAAAAGGTAAGAACATTTGATAAATTTGTTCCCCTCCAAATATAAATATTTTCTTCTCTGTTTTACATAATTCAAATATATCTTCCATTGAGTGTGCCACTTCACAGCCTGGCTTGCTAAATTTTATATTTCTCGTTAACACAATATTTCTTCTCCCTGGTAATGCTCTACCAATGGATTCCATGTTTTTTCTACCTAAGATTATTGGATGCCCCATAGTGATTCTATTTACAAACTGCCAATCTTTGGGTAATTTCCAAGGAAGATCATTATCTTTACCAATTACTCTATTTTTGTCTAATGCAGCAATTAAAGAAATATTCAAATAAACCCACCCGTTTCAACTATATTATCAAGTCTGTAATACTACATAATGTGACCTAGAAAATTACTGTGAGTAGGGAGAAATAACTTCCTCTACCTATATCCCTGATGATTCAACCATTTAGATGGAGTTTGGACATTCTTTACATGGACCAATGTACATATAGTAATCGTACCCAAAGTGAACATAAAAAAAATCGCCAAAGCAATATCATAGAAAATATTGAGAACATAGATAAAACTGCATATTTAAAATTGCTCTGTTATTTTTCTACATGTTAGATAAAACAAAATTAGAATAATATCCTTCTGAAATGAATATATCAAAGCTTCATAGCCATTTCAGAAGGATTTTATCTACTTGCTACTCAATGTTAAGTTTCTATACTTTTAGTAAAAACTCCTATAAAAATAATGATAACTCCATTTATGATAAATAATGTGGTGTATAAAACAGAAATCAGCCCTGTTGCAAATCCACCAGGATCAAAGGCCCAACACTTAAAAACATTGTAAGAAAGATGATAGGTGTTAAAAATAGAACGATGACCCCTGCAAATATTCCTTTGAACTTCGTATTGGAAAATTTAAAAACAATAAAATTTGTAATCCCTAATCCAAGTATCAATAAAACAAGGAATAAAATTTCTATGATTATCACCAGCTTTTTAAAGTATTATGTTTCTTGTTAAAAGTCCTTTATCTCTGTGTATTTTGCTAGAAACAATCTAAGACTTAATTAAGTCGGTTACACCCTCTTCCTCATGCATCTAAAAGTAACATATATTAAAATGAATTTTTGATTGTTAAAAACATATAAATAATTATTCCAATGACACCAATTGCTATACTAATAACGAGAAACCCATAAACAAACCCACGTATGGAGGCAAATACATCAATAAATAAGTTCTTTGTAAAATCAAACAATTTCTCCATTTAATCCTCGCCTCTTTGAAAATTTCTGTTATTAATAATCTACCATTGTATTACTCCGGGCTTTCAGGAGAATTAATTAAGGTGTATAAGCTAATCTTGTGGTGTCCCCGTCACGTTATTCGAGATAGCAAACGAGATAATCGCAATGCAAATTAAAAAGAATGCAAGAATACCATAAGCAACGCCTTCAAATCCCCTAATATTAACGAAGGCAATATAGACAAGTATTATAGCAGCGATAATACTTAGAATTGCCGGTATCATTCGTATGGGTTTAGAGAAGTTTTTCTTTTTGAACAATGATGTCAACAACAGAATTATAACACCTAGAACAATAGCGATGAGTAGTGGTCCAAAAATCATCATTTACCCTAACCCCCTTTTTCAATTTTTAATGCTAGTTATATTTTTATTTAATTTTATCATGAAAAAGCGCCGAATTGGGTGTGATTTCCATTTTATTTTCTATCTTCCAATTTAATCGTTCATGATACTGATGCACTTTGGAAACGAGTTTTATATTTTGGATTTGTGACGCCAATTGGATAAATAAGACGCACCATCAATAACACGTAGATTTTGTCTTTCCAGTGCCTATTTTAGGTTGCACCCCTAAGTTCAAGAAGCTGTGCTACCTTGACTTTTATTACAATAAGCAACTTTTTAAATCCATTTTCAGTAACTTGTTTGAATGAAATACCCTTTTCCTTCTCTTGGTTTCAAGGTATCAATTCTCTCCATCCTTGAAATAATTGTTTTGTACGCTCAATTAATGTTTGTGATGCCTCCAGTGATAAGGAGCATTGATGGGCGTTATGCAAAATTCGCACCAAACAACAGGAAGAAAATAATTACACTCGTATTAAACAAAGTCAATTCTGGCATGGGAAAGTGGAGCTAAGCCTGTGATTGTATTAACGAAAGCAGAACTTTGTTCTGATTTGTCGTTCAGGGTTACTGAGGTAGAGTCCATTGCGATATTATTGCTGTAGAACCTTGTTTATAATAATGAAACAATGGCTTTCGATTCGCCTAGTTATTAACAAGATACTCCAGCTATAAATACCTTTCTAACCAAATCACACAGCGTATATTAAAATAAACTTCTCTTTCCTTATCACCTTTCCCATGGACAATTACCGAGTTTTCTGCGAAGCTAATATCATCTCGATTTAATTTCGCAACTTCTCCGATTCGACAACCTGTTGAATAAAAAAACTCAAATAAAGCGTTCTCCTTCGATGTATAACATCCTTCTCGAAGAAGTTCAATTTCAAGTTCGGAAAGAAACTTTGGAATTCGCTTTCCTAACTTAGGCTCTTTTAATTTTGCAGCCGGATTTTTTTGAAATAAAACCTTCCTCATGGGTCCATTGGTGGCCCAAACTAGATGGTTTTAAATGTTCTCCAGCTTTCCCCAAGTATTGTTTCAAATTTTCTGTTGTAATATCTCCCATTATGATATCACCAAAATAACGCTTCGAAAGATCACATTGAAAGCCATACATCTTTAATGTTAGAGGAGGTTAACCTTTAATTCTTTTATCAAACTGATACTTTTCCCCTGCTTCCGACAACAACATGTTTTTCACGCTCCCATACTATGAATCAATTAATTTGTAATCAGTATGGTCGGTTTACATAACCTTTATTCGACAATCGAAATGTATAATAAAGTATAAGTCCTTGAGTTATCACAAAAATTCAGATAGGGCGTCTTTTCCTCTTCAGGAAAAGCGCCCTATTACGGCATAGTCATAATTGCCCTATGAATCAAGGTTTTAAGCTAACCGCCGTATTTAATAGTGAAAGGTATATTGAATAATCAAGACTTCCTTTTGGCATTGATTTATGATAAATTAGAAGAGGAAAAATAATGATTAGTAAAAGGAGGCGAAAAGCAATGGAAACGGTATTGATTCATGATACAAACATTAAAATTTCTGGGGATTTAAATAAAGCGGGATACGTATGTCCTTTTTTAAACAGAATACCGCAACCGGAGCTTTTTGACGCCTGTTTTTCGTGAAGACGAATAAATAGATTTTAATATGTCAAAGGTACCGGTTATATAACCGGTACCTTTTTATTTTTTGTCGATGTAGGGGTGACTATGATGGTAAAAGCAATAGATCTTGCCTCCTAAAATAATAATTTAAATTTTAGGAGGCAGAAAAGATGAGTAATCAAATAAATAATTATTCAGCACAAAAACAAGGATCAAATAGACTTTTGATAATTGTTTTAGGACTATCTGTATTAATGGCTGCCATTACCGTTGATATGGTCACTCCTGTTCTAGGTATGATTGGAGTAGAACTAGGAGGATCTGAAGCTCAGGTTAGTTGGGTTGTCGGTGGTGTCGCTCTTGTACTCGCGATAGCAATTCCATTTTATGGGCGTATGTCCGATTTCCTAGATGTAAGGAAGCTATTTACAATAGGTATATTAATCTTAACAATGGGTAGTTTAATTTGTGCCCTTGCTCCTAACCTATCTGTTTTAGTGTTTGGAAGAATGATTCAGGGTGCTGGAATGGCTGCTATCCCTATACTCTCTGTTGTCGTGATATCTAAAGTGTATCCACCAGGACAACGCGGTAGCGTTTTAGGAATTATTGCTGGTTGTATTGGTATTGGAACTGCCGGAGGACCGATCTTTGGTGGCATTGTAGGTCAATGGTTAGGCTGGCCTTCTCTATTTTGGATTACATTCAGTTTAGGATTAGTAATCGCTATAGGCGCGCAAATTTCTATGCAGAAAATGGAACCAACAGAAATTGGCGAATCAAAAACCTTTGATATTTTAGGGGGGATTTTACTCGGACTCATGGTAGGTTTATACTTGTTAGGTATTACTCTAGCCGAGACTTCTGGTTTTGGATCTTATCAAACAATCATAAGCTTATTAATATCGTTGTCCGCTTTATTTGCATTAATTATTCGAATTGTAACTGCTAGGCAACCATTCATTCCACCAGTTTTATTGAAGAACCGTTTATATGTGAGTTCCGTTTTAATTGTTTTTTTCTCGATGTTTGCCTACTTCTCTGTCCTTGTGTTTGTTCCGTTGCTTGTTGTTGAAGTCAATGGATTGAGCCCGGGAGAAGCTGGAATGACACTACTTCCTGGAGGTGTGGCTGTCGCTATTTTATCACCAATAGTAGGAAGGTTGTCTGACCGTATTAAGCCCAAAAGGCTCTTAATCACAGGGTTGATTGTTATGGGGATTTCCTCATTATTCATGTCATTATTTGCTGGATCCTCACCTATCTTTTTTTCGATTGGTGTTTTAGGTATTGGAGTTGCTTTTGCGTTCATTAATTCTCCAGCTACTAATGTTGCAGTATCTGCACTATCTAACGAGCAAGTTGGAGTGGGAATGGGTCTGTTTCAAGGTGCATTGTACCTTGGTGCAGGGACTGGTGCAGCAATAATTGGGGCTTTATTGTCTGCACGCCACGAAGTTGGAAATGCTTTAAATCCACTTTATTCGCTAGATGCTCCTCACTATTCCGATGTGTTTTTAGCGGTAACATTCATCATAGCAATTGCTCTTATTATCACATTGAGCTTACGCAATGAAAAATTATAACAAGTTTAAAACGCCCTTTGAAAGGGGCGTTTTTTATTGACTTTTGTTATCGTGCTAACCTCATTCAACAATCTGGCCCGATCGTATTATAAGGTCAGCCGGAAAATATTTCTGGTTGATCATTTTTTATATCGATATATGCTAGCGGTAGCCGGGGTAGAACGTAATGGCCCGTGGGACACATCCCGTCCGCAAAACAGTTCGCCCCTACTTGTAGAAACACGTTTGAGGCTGGTTGGGACAATGATCCCGTATAACAAGCGAAGCTATGACACTGCAAGAGGAATTAGGGGTACCGGTAAATATATTTTTTGGGGGGATTTATAATGAATCCAGTCATTGGTCTGGATGTGGCAAAAGGCGAAAGTCAGGTTCAAGCATACTTGGAACGAAAGAAACCCTATAAGAAAAGTTTTAAGGTTAGACATGATCTTGATGGACTAGCTAGTTTATTAGATTTTATTAAAGAGGTTGAAGATATTTCGGGGGAACGCCCACCTCTTGTAATGGAATCGACAGGTCATTATCACGCATTGGTTTATCAGTATTTTGAGGAAAAAGGCTATTTAATTATTATCGTAAATCCACTCATCTCCTATAAAGCAAAAAGTTCTAGTTTGCGAAAGGTAAAAACAGATGTCATTGATGCCCATCACCTCTGCGAGCTGTATTACAAAGAGGATTTAGAGCCTTATAAAAAGCGTGGTATTCAACTAATGAACTTACGTCATCTTACGCGACAGCACGATAATATTACAGGTATGTTTGTTCAAACCAAACTGCAATTTCAAGCTGTTCTGGATCAAATATTTCCCGAATATAGTAAAGTTTTCGGGAGCCTATATTCAGATGTATCTTTAAAAATATTGCAAGCATTTCCTACTTCAGAAGATGTGCTAAACACAGATATTGAAACCTTAACGGCCAAAATAAAGGAATTCTGTAACAGCCGTTCACTGGAATGGGCAAACAAACAAGCCGAAAAACTAATGATCGCAGCTGAACAAAACCCTTTTCGCAAGACTTTATATTCAAGCCTTGCCCTTAGCCTAGATAATATGCTATTTGAGCGCAAGAAGCATCTATCCATGATTGAAAATGAAATAGATGCCTTGGTGCAGGACATTGAAGAATCTAAGATTATCCGATCAATTCCCGGTATCGGTGAAAAAATCGCTGCAACGATTATTTCCGAAATTGGGGAAATTGAAAGGTTCAATGATCCCAAGAAACTAGTGGCCTTTGCCGGTCTTGACCCTAGTGTCTTTGAATCTGGCACATTCAAAGGCACCCGCAACCGAATTACCAAAAGAGGCTCAAGCAGACTACGGCAAGCTTTGTACATGGCTGTTAAGTGTGCCATTCGTGACTGTCGCAAACAGAAAACGACAGATGAAATTCTTCCTCGTAACAAGAGATTACGAGCGTTCTATGATAAGAAACGAGAAGAAGAAAAACCTTTTAGGGTAGCTGTGATTGCCTGCGCAAATAAACTTTTACATTGGATTTATGCAAAACTGCCTTCCAAGATTTAGCTTGACTTCATAGTTTAACTAGGTAAACCAAAACTTTCCAAATGTGTTATTTAGAAGGTTATTTGGCATGCTTAATTTTATTATATCATGTATTTTTTAATATTTTTATTGAAATATGTTGACAACTATTGGCTGGTTTTGTTGAAGACATTTCTTAATGAAAATCAATCAAATTAGTACAACAAGTATAACATTTATATTTCAAACTACGTATGGCTTTTACTTTTAATAAACCAGAAGCTATGGTGGTAGAAAATATATTGTCAACCTTGGTACATTTCCTTGCCCATAACAACTACTGCGGACAAACTGAAAGAACTCATGAGATCTCTTTTTAAATTATTCAATTTCATTACCCGTATCATACAGATCTTTTACAACTATTACGTCAGTTCTATCTTTACTATCGGTCATTTTCGCCACAAAAAAACTGGCGAAAATAAGATAAAGTTAAAAGCACAACAAATTATTATTTCGCCCTAAAATTTTCATACCTATATGGCGACCAGAATATTTGTTGAATTATTTAATATCGCAACTTTAAAAACTTCTCTAGGTGAAACAATGCTGGCATTGATACTACGAATATGGCATCTATGAATAGCATTTATTTGATTTTTCGTATTCATGCAAAGTACTAAAAAAATTTCTCTGTCCTCGTCACCGATAAGACTTTGAACAAATGGAATCACATCTTTTTGGGACATGATTTTTGTTGGTAGATGTGTATTTTTCTTCGACCTCTCGAATTACTTGCTTGACCCGAACGATTTCCATTACTTTTTCTAATTTCATCATTAATTTGTATTCACCAAGTAATCGCTTCCATTTTTCGGCTTCATGGTCTTCAGGTAGAGAACCCATAATACCGGTGAAGCCTGCCTCAGCTATTTTTTCAAATTTTTCTTCCATCATCCATTCACTATGCCCGTTTCCTAAACCAATCATCGCCCACCGAGACATTTACTGTCTAGATTTGAATGCTATCTAAACTGTGAATGTAGACAACCAGCTATGTGTTAACGTTCAATGTGGATAAACTGTGTTAAACTCATATCCACATGGACCAGAATCTTGATTTGTTTCTGGTTCAACCTTGCTTCCGTCTACCATTCTTGTTTATTTTAAGTTCTGAGGTACTAAATGGACGTACAAATTTTTATCGCTCCTTTATTGTTCTGTCTCTCTGAATTCTCGAGGCGTTTGACCGGTTAATTTACGAAACAATCTTGAAAAATAATGAACTGATGAAAAGTGGTTTTTTTCCGCAATTTCTGTAATGCTCAAATTGGTAAATCTCAAATCGTCCTTCGCCCGTCGAATCCGGAAGTGGTTAATATATTGCATAGGAGAAAAACCAGTTGCTTTTTTAAACAGTTCAAAAAAATACCCCCTGCTAATCCGAAGCTCTTTATAGTAGATTTCCAACGATTCTGGGCTACCACGCATTAGATCTTGCTCCATCTGTGCAAGAAGCTTGTTTATCCGCGGGTCTGGAATATTCTCTTCGTTTAAAACATGGTTTAAAAAATACTCGATAAATTGTTGAAAATGACTTTGAATTTTAAGGCTCCTTATAAACGTTCGTTCATTCGTATGTTCATTAGATGTATAAAAGACTTCGAATAATTCAATCCATAAACGAAGTGTCTCCACTTTAGAATGTTCTGGGATCGGATAAGGAAACACAGGACCAATTAAGGATTGGCGGAGCTGCGTAAAATCATAACAAATGGAACTTGGCCATTCGAATACAGTCTTGCGATTTATGTATGACCAATCAAAATAGCAACAAACGTGTACCATTGGATTTTTTTCGTCTGCAATCCATTCATGTTGCTGCCCAGCCGGAATATATACAAGGGATCCTGGAGCAGTTTCATATGCCCGCTCTAATGTATGTAAAGTTCCCTTTCCTTCACTAATCAAATAAAGCGAACTGGTATAACAGATTCTTAAGTTACTAGTCTGTCCTTTGGAAAAATGGTATTGGGTTGCATAATAAACATAAGGATGAAACTCGGCGAGATCCATGGTGTTCACCTCCAAACCTTAGTTTTAAATTTAGCTAATGATTATATCGGATTCAGACTAGCCTGTAAAATATCAGGGTATGGTATTTGCTAAAATATTTATCATTAATCAAAGCGGAAGTGTATTCATTATCGAAATCTATTTACTTAGGTCAACATTTCCGAGAGACTCCTAGAAGCTTTGGAAGAACGTAAAAACTATCCTGAACCGTAATTGACTCAACAATGGTGTGGTGAATCCACTATTTTCCTTGTTATGTTTAATAATCAATAGAGGCTCTTCCAGTTACAAAATTAGATTGATTAGGGCAAAGAATAAAGCAACTTGAGCTATTTACTCACACCTCGAAAAAAGATATCTTCACTCTAGCAGGACAAAAACAATTCACATGAACTCCTCAGAAGCATAATCAAGTACCAAACCTCCTGATTTCGTTTCCTTCAATTTTTTTCATTTATTGTACGTCTAGTGTTAAACTACCACCTGCTAAAGCAGGTGGATTTAAACATAAATACCGGTGACTAAAATCTCTAACTAAGACTGAAGTCTTCTGAAAGACCTTAAGTTAATGTATACTATGTGAGATTAAACTCAGTCCTCAATCCTACATAATTCGTTCTTACCTTCATGAAATTAGTTAGCTATATTATTTCTATTGTGTGGACATGATAGCGACAAGTGGATGTAGTCTTTTCCCACACTTCCTTGCAAAAGTGTAATTTCTCTCGCTTCACACCCCTGTCTGATTAACTCCCTCGTTTTCTCACAATGGGACAACATATTTTTAAATTAGGCGCTTTCAAGATAACCAGCTTGCTATAAATATAATTCTCCTAGTCCACTAGGAATTGTATTTATTAAAACTTATTTACCTTACTTCACACGATATTTCTTAAAGTATTTGGGTAATATATCCGTCGATGCACCTGGCATTTCAGGGAGGACGTAATAGCCATTGCGTACTTGAATCGGTTCTACAAAGATGTGACGGATCCACGGAATATATTCAAGCATCGTTGCATTTTGTGTTGAAGCCACAAGATGTTGATGAATTTGCCCCATATCACCAACATGTGGGCATACTGGTAGATCATATGCAGCAGCAAGTCCTGCGACTTGTAACCATTCAGTGATACCTGCGACACGCGTAACATCGACTTGAACATATTCGACAGCTCCTTGATGGATATAATCACGAAAAGCGTATTTTGTGTACACATGTTCGCCTAATGCGATTGGAACATTTAACTCATTAGCCAGCTTTTTATGATTCAAGATATCATCTGGATTTAAAGGTTCTTCTAGCCAAAATAAATCAAACTCTTCTAGCTTTTTCCCCCAAGTCATAGCTGTGTTGATATTCCACATTTGGTTAACATCTATCATAAGAATGATATCATCACCGATCGCTTCTCTTACCGCTTTAACCCTGTCATAATCTTCTTTAGGGTTAGGCTTACCTACTTTCATTTTCACACCGCTAAATCCTTGCTCCACAATTTCGGTTACATCTTTTAGTAACCTATCTTTAGACCAGTTAAGCCATCCGCCGTTCGTATTGTATGCTTTAATTTTTTCCGGCTTATGCCCCCCCAAATATTTCCACAGAGGTTGCTTGGCAACTTTCGCCATAATATCCCACAACGCAATATCTACTGCTGCTAACGCCATATGCGTAACACCGGCACGACCAATCCAATGCATTTTGCCAAATCGAAGCTCGTCCCAAATTTCTTTAACCATAAAAGGATCTTTTCCAATTAAAACTTCTCGATAGTATTGATCGATTGTTTTTGCAATCATTTCATCGCCAAACGCAGTTGTGCCTGTATAACCATAACCAATTATACCTTCATCTGTAAAAATCCTTACCCCTGCAAGTCCCCAATGTGTGGCTACATTTATGGCATCTGTAATCGGCGGGGTGATAGGAACATGTAATACGAAACTATCAACATTTATGATTTTCATAAACTATTCTCCTCATTATCTTTAGCATTTAGTAGCCAAGGGAGGCTCCTCCTTCCACAGGCAAAGCAACTCGATTGTCTTTTTCCGAGTTCTATTACAATAATTTATATCATGAATCATGAGATACCTACAAAAGTATACTAATAATTCAAAAAAACAAACGTGTTCTTAGTACGATTGATACAGATGTTTTTACATTGCATTAAGAACCCTTTCGCCATCTCCAAGTTGTAGATGGCTAAGGATTTCCAAATGCTCTCTCCATTCTAATCCCCAAAAGTCGTGTTACTATCTTGATGAATATATTTTAAATATCGCTCAATTTTCTCGATGCAAATAATTACCAACTGTTTCAATGTGCTGTTACCACAATAATGTCAATATTTAATTTGAACTTAATAGAAGATTTGCTAGTTAACAACGATTAGAATGTGCTGGATTTATGTGTATCTGGGCACCATCTGGAAGAACGGCCAAAACGGATCAAAGCGTCAATTGCATCTTCTGTACGAAGATGGGACAGAGCTTCAGCAGCGTATGCGCGTAAATAACGATCCTTGCTATTCAACGCCTTCTTTAGGGCATCTACTACGATATGTGCGTCGCCTTCCTTCCCTACACGTAACAAAGAGAGAGCTGCGGTGTAGCCATTTTTGTTTATAATATATTTTTGATTTTGGTCATATAAATCGCCCGATTTTGCAGAATCTGGTGATTCCTCGAGTAATGATTCTTTCAAAGCTTTCACCAATGCAGGTACTATCTGATCAGCAGGGTGCACAATCACCCCAAGCGCTTCAATACTATTACGGCGCACCCATTGACTTTGATCTTGTAAAGACATAATTAGAGCTGGAACTGCTTCACTTGCAGTTGAGCCGAGCATACCGAGAACAAAAGCAGCTAGAGCTCTTCTTTTCTCTTCTTTATGACGAAGTGTATCGATAAGGCCAGGAATAGCTATGCCACCTGGTCCTTGTATGCCGTATGCAGCACGTTTAGCGATCAGATTAGATCCTTGCTGTAATTGCTCAAGCAACGTGCGAGTACCGGCTAACCCCATTTGACCTAGAGCATATGCAGCATTTAAAGCCACAACTTCCACTGGATCGCTAAGCAAACGTCCAAGCTCCGAAACGCAAGAAGCTGCTGCTTCCCCTATAAGACCAAGTTGATCAGCTGCCCGTCCCCGCACGGAAGCGTCCTCTGCATTTAAATCGGCTTTAAGCTGTGATAAATCATAAGCATCGACCATCTTTGCCGCTACGCTATTTGCTGGTTCGTGCCTAAGCCAATCCCACACATCTTTCCAAAGGTTTTGATGTATAGCGGGTGTATCTTCAGGTAATACCATCTCTTTATTTTTATGATTCCAACTCGGGTATTCCGGTTCTTTGAGTCTTGCAAATTGAAACTTTAACATGTAACGATCTAAATTGGACACATTAAGTGAAGCTTTATGCCAAAGGTCAAAATGTACCAAAACCATCGTACCTGCTTTTCCAGTCGGAAGGAGTGTCTCTCCTTTATCTCCGAGAAACTTTTCGTAATATTGGGTGCCGGGCATAATAGCGGTTGGCCCTAGATCTTCGGTAATATCTTGCGTATAATAAAAAATCATCGCCCACCATGGTCGGTGACTCCGCATGGAAGACCAATATCCATCTTTGTGCCATTGTCCACCACCAGGAGCCTGATTACCCGGCTGATTATAATGGCAATGCCGATGAGGGTGCATGTAGTAATCCGGTCCGAGCACGCTTGTTAACGCACCTTTTACAATCGGTGTTTCAAAAAATTGTTCGATATCTGGAACCCGAGGTAAAATATTATTTCCTGGGTTCCCCTCCTCATGCATAACGTAATAAATTCTGTCCATAACATCTTGATGAAGCTGCTGCGGTAGGTCGTTCTGAAGCACAAGATATCCTTTCGTAATGAACTCAACAATTTGTTCATCCGTCAACAAATGGTTAGATATCGACAATGAATACACTCTCCCTTTAAATAAATTTTAGTGTTTGGTTATGATTAATACTTTAGCAAATACCACACACTGTGTATTTACAAATTAGTCGGGATTTTGCACAATCGTCAGGTGAATTTCAATAGAATGACATTGGGTTGATATCTACTATGACAAAGTTGACTGTTAAATAGCTATGGTACAAATGACTCCGTTTCATATCGATAACGAAGGCATCGTGTTGTCTCGCGAATTTTCGCGGTAAAGGCTTCTAAATTCTTAAACGCCGACCTGCTAAAGCAGGTGGAGTTAGCATTTGTAAATTAAACATAGGAGAGCACTTACGAGGATGCGATTTAATCTCTTTTTAAAAGTACCCACCTTTAATCAGCGTAAATTTTTAACATCGCTTTCTTTTGATGTGATTCAACATTTCCAAAACTAACTTCATCAAAAATAGTGTCTGTTTTAATCATTGATTACTCCGTGGTAAGTGTGTGGGAACTTCTTTCGCGTGTTCAGGACCACGTAACTCATAAATTTATTAAAGGCTTTTCGGAAGCGCAGAAAGGAACAAGATCCTAAAACACTGGGTCACCTATTCTTTTTAATGTGTGAAAACATGAAGGATTTAGATATGTTCACGGCCTTACAACAGTTACTTGAACTATTTGAAATACTGTCGAAAGACAAGGTTTCTTTCGGAAGCCTTAACGAGTCAATTAACACAATGTTTTCAATCCCTACCTAGTTATATCAAGGACTCATTGAGTTTTTCTATGTGCGAAAGTTGAGTAAATAAATTGCATGAAAATTCACATAAGCTTTAAATACAAGTGAAAAAAGGAGAATGGGAGTTTAGGTTGAAAATCTTCCTTTTTTACATACTTTTTATTTTTGCAACTGTTCTGACAAAAAAAGTTGCTTTTTTCGCTTGTTTTGAGACCTTTTATTCCTTCGATGTTCTCATTTTTTTTCGTTATTTTGCTTCTAAAAACTCTCTCAACATAGATAAAAGTACATTTATAGACATATAGATAATTTCTGATAATGGGTTTTACTTGATTTCATCTGAAATTTTACAATTAACACTAATCAATAGAGAAAGGAATATCTGGTTTCAAATTCGTTGTGGTTTAGTACTAAACACCTTGGTCAAATGAAGGTGCTGTTTTCCCTATTTGAAAAAGTTTGTATTCCACTTTTAGTTTAGTGCTGGTTTTACAAAAACAAAGATTTGAAACATCAGCGATAGGGGAAGCCTACTAGCTATTGTCCTTTCTATACATACAGGGAAGGCGCTTCAACGCCTTCCATCTGATTTTGCAGGAACAACCATATTGGCTATAACCGTCTTCTCATCAGTTCATTCCCGCTGTTTTAGACACACCTAGGAAGCTCACTTTTTCTGGCGTAGCCGTTTATGTTCATTTGTTTCTAAGGTAACATATTCAAACTTTTTAAGTGTTAGCAAGTCCTTATTGTAATAAATTAGACCTTCAAGTCCCACCAGATTCGATGCATTGTAACCCTTAACTGGAACCATAAAGTTGTTGCCCTTGTCCATCATTTGATCTGCCCTGAAAGCTGCATGTTATCTAATTTGCAATCTTGATTTAGAATTTTTATCTTCATTTACATTCAATTCCATCGAAGACTGGTTGTTAGCACGATAGAACTTATCCTTCGTAACAGAATACCAATTCACATCTACTTCGTTACTACCTTTTTTGAATGTCAATATCATCACCATGCCTAGGTCATACTGCATAAACTGAGCATCCACTAGTACTTGTTTAACGGAATTACCATGCATGCCAATGTCTTCTCTCACAACTAGATCAGGATAACCAATATGTCCAGACAGTACTAAAACAATGTTTTCGTGCTTGCTTACAAATTCATTCCACATATCATCACCATTATTACCATCATTGATATATGCGCTTGGATAATCAATATGCTTTGTAGAAATTTGATCTCCAGTGTGATACATGTAAGAATGTGTAGCTACAATAATTTTTTTATCCGGATTTTCTGCCGCTGTTTTATTTGCCCAAGCCATTACATCATCATTTGGTGCAAACTCCAATGCAATAACCATATACTCCACCCCATTGATGTCGAAGTAATGACACGTATTATCCATTTTCCCTTCTGGATAAGAGCCTCCAAAGGTGGATGCTTGAGAATACTTACTATATGGGAAATATTTATTATAGTTCGTTCGATCACGAGTCATCTGCGTACGATTTAATATTTCGTCATGGTTGCCTGGTAAAAATACATACGGAATGACGCCATCCAGATAGGACATCCCTTCAGAAGCCGTCTCCCATTGCGCAATACTTCGTGGATTATTAACCAAATCACCTACTTGAATCGCTAGTTTGATATTCATATGGTTGGCAAGATCTTTTATCCAGGTCATATAATTTTTAAATGCATCCGGATGATACTCTACCATATTCTGTGTGTCTGGCAACACGGCAATCGTATAATCTCCTTTTGCAAATTCAGGAGCAAGCCAATTTGTTGTTTCTTCATCGTAGACCAGTCCATGGTTCTTGTTTTTGGATCTATCTCGATATACATCATTAGCTTCCTTATCCAGCTCCCAATTTCCCATCAACCCCGTTTCATTTCCTTTTAAAGAAACATTGTAATTGGCTTTAATCTCACTGTCCGTTCTGACGGTAGACCACACGCGAACATCGGTAATTTGGCCATTGAATGTCATTTCAGGCGTGCCATGGGCATTATTTCTTCTGTAATCAGAACCTATTTTCAGTTCACGAACGGTGCGATCAGTTGGAATAGGAACCACTACGGCTTCCTCATTAATTTTTTCGCCGTTGATATAAGTAGTCGCTATTTTGTTTGTATCATCTAATACCATTGCGACATGAACCCAATCACCCACATTAATATTTACATTTTTTGCAATATAGTTAACCTCATGACTTTTGCTGGCTCTCCAGTATACTCTTGGATTACCATTAGCATGAATTTCAAAGTTAAATCGGGATATATCGCTGTAGTAATTATTAAAGTAATTACCTAAAATAACCCCTACACGCTTATCGCTTGACGTATCAGCTGGCACATTCACCCATGCTTCAACTGTACGTGGTGCATCAGAAAGACGTTTCTTTGATACAATTTCCAATTTACCATCCGCAAAATCGGCGCCAGTTCCTTTAAACTCACTTTCATAAGTACTTTCAAATCCGTACTGCATCCCGTCAACATCTCCTGTCTTATCAAAAATCACATTAACAACACCGTTCAATGCAGAATGATCTAATGTCCAAGCATGTTTTAGCCTTCTTCACCCTTAATTTCTGTATTTGCATAATTTTTGATCTCATCTAGTGTGCGAACATGATTCCACAATCGTACTTCTTACCTCTGCTCTTATATGGTATTGATTTATTGTATCCGTACCAATACTATGAAGATACTCTAGCGGAACCTGCTCTGCCAAATCCAGATTTTTAAAAGTAGCAATAACAACTCCAACTTGAATGACGGTAACTTTATTATTAGCAATATTTCTCGTTACAGCCAGATGTGTCCATTCACGCGTCGTAATATTTTGACCAACTGTCGATTTATCTATCAGCATTGAATTAGCAAATTCATAATAACGAAATTGATTATCTGCTGTATGCTCTAGTGAAAATGAAGAACGCCTTCCCTGGTGAAGTTGCTATTCTTATATAATAAAAAACATAGATTAGTAATCGGATGTTCAAATAAATTTAGATTTGAAATAAAGTCGTACTTTTTAAATAAAGTTATATCGTTTGTAAACACCGCTTTGTGCTTAAAAAAGCATTTTGAAGGTAGTTACTTCATCATGGAATAAGACAAAGCTAAAAATTATAGGTTGTGATAGCAATAATAAAAACATTAGGTATTCGAAATAAAATTTAATTAATAATGTCTTTCGATTCGCCTAGTTATCAACAAGATACTCCAGCTATATAATCAATTTTGATCCTAATTAATTCTCATAACAAGCTAATTTTGCACCAAAGCGGAAAAGCATATCGTCTTCAAACCACGCTGGAAAATTGGTCCCCCACGTGTTGTTAAAGAGATTCACATAAATTCCATCATTTAATGATGGTTGTTTATTGTCAAAGTTTAGTAATCCACGACGACCTAAAGAGAATAAAGGTGCATCGAAGCTATGAATCGTGAAGTTTCCTTCTATTCCTTGATAAGTTAAGCCTTCTTTTGTCAAGGCATGAATATTTCGATTCCCATTTACAACCACATCATAAGGGGAAAGTTTTTCATTTAATTTCGCCATTTTCCAGCGATACGGATTAGCCACAGTTAAACTAGTCTCTAACCAGTATGCTTCAGGCATGCGGTTGGCTTCTTTACTATTCCATTTTAGACTTCCAGCTATTTCTTTGCTTATTAAGTTGATTTGATATGTCAGTCTTATCTTTTTAGGTACGCCCCACTGTTCTTGCTCGTGTGTTGTAAAGACTAGATCAAAATCGACCTCAATCATATCACCTTGCTGCTTCATGCTCGATCGTTCAATCGATGGCATTAAAACCTCATGTCTAATTTCTTGATAAGCCTCAATTCCGCGTTTCGCAAAGTCAACTAAAGCCCAACTAGATGTCCAACGAGTTAAACGACTATACTTGCTTAAAAAATTGCTATAGTTCGCAAAGTCAAAACGTTCATAAGATAGTTTTCCAAATTCTTTGCCATCTTTTAGTAAGCTATGCCCATTAACCTCTAACTGATTTATGCCCCCTGTTGTCGAAAAAGCAAGGCTTACTCCAGCAAATTGATATGTTTTACCCGGTATTACGGCTTCTATGCTGTTGTCTAAAGGTGAAATAGCTGTACGTTTGCTGTCAACTGCTTCAAGGGCTTCTTGGCGACGCTCCTGATTTAAAGCAGCGATCGCCTTATTCACATACTCTCTTTGTTCTTGCCATGACGCTTCATATAAACGGTAAGACCTTCGATTCGCATCTGCTTGATTCTCAATATTGGTGCTGATTAATGCCATTAAATCAGCAAAATCCATCGTATTGCGATTATGATTAAAGGTGATTTTATCTTTTGCTCTCGCTACTTTAAAATCAGCTAATCGGTAATTTCGATAATCTGGTAAAAAAACATTCCCATTACCACCCCAAGTATGTTCTGCAATTAACATTAATTGTTCTGAGAAGTCTTTGTACTCCTGACTATCAATCGCCATCGCACCACTATCTAACCATGTGTCACGTAAATCTAATAGGATTTTATATTCTGCGATTTTCTTCGGATCAGAAGCAACCCCATGAATCCAACTATCAGCAATTTCTTCTTCAATAACAGGTAAAGTACCTTTTTTAGCCCATGCCACTTTCGCAAACTCATCTAGGCTTGATGCAACCAACTCTACATCAGGATATTCTTCCGCTAATTTAGCAAAAAGTTCAGTCACTTCTGCAGCATCTTTAGGTGGTCCTTGATTATCATGACTATGGGCAAAATACAGCATATTTTGCCAACCATCACGCATAAAGGTTTCCCCATAATCTTGTGCATAATGGACAATAATTTCCGATCCATCTTTCGCACGCCAAACAAACATTTCCGGTACGTTTGGAATCGCAGAGCTAGCATTCACACCGATGTGTAAATACTTCAAACCTGCTTGTGCCATTAACGGAACAATGGCAATCGAATGTCCTGGTACATCTGTCATTTTCGCCGCAATTGTTTGTTGATTATATTTCATATCAAGCGCCTTAGAAATCGATAAACCATACTCAAACAAGCGACGGTCCATCAGTTCTGTGTGTGTCGTCACAGGTAAGCCATGCCACTTAATTGTGCCATTTTTGATCGCCTGCTCCATTCTTTCTTTATCTACTTTGGTCACCTCTGGATGGTTGAGATAATAAGCAATCAACCATGACCCTGTGGTCCAAACAAATTTTGTTGGTAATGCTTCTCCAATTGCTAAAGCTCGAGGAATAAAATCAGCCAAATATTTGGTTGTTACATTTTCTGCAAGATCGGTAAAACCAATATCTAAATGCGTTTTAAATACCACATGTAATTTCTTTTTCATTACCTAATTCACCTCTCTTTTATCCAATCTCATTCTCTTGCGGATTATATGCAAAAGCAACCAAACCTTCATTCAATTCCTGACATTTCTCGATCAATGCTTCTGGTGTTTCATTGTCTCCTGAAAGATATAACTGATAGTCGAATTCATAAAAACCAGATAAATCAACCTTGAAATTCGTTTCCCAGAAGTTATTCATCACCCATGAATATACAAGGTCTTTATTTTTAATCTTTGTCTGTTCATTGCTTAATTCAATCTCATGATGCGCTAAAGTTCCTAGGGTAATTAATGGATTATCTTTTAGAGCGACCATGAAATCTTGGTTTTTGTTTTTAAAGATCATGCCATTTTGTAATAAATAAAAGTCAATATTACTCCCAGGAATTTGGTCAATCGTCGGTCTAAAAATAGATCCTGTTTTCTCTGCATATAGTTCGTGATTTTGACCATCACCAAACGGCAGTGGAATGTATAAGTTTTCCGGTGCCCACTCATTTTGTTTTTGAATCCGAACAGTTACTGCAATCTTCGGTAATTCTTTATAAATCCTTAACATTACCATATACATGTTAGTGCCCTCTAAGGCAAACTCCATCTTTATTGTAGTATAAACGGCGCCATCAGCCACTTGATCAATGGCAACCAATTTAGCAACATCACGCTCGGTGATACGACCTTTACGGTTTCTCCCCATTCTGCGTCGTTCTTGGCATGCATCTGTTGTAATCGGTGTTTTTTCATACACACCTGTAAAAGGAGCATGAACCGCATTAGGGTGTATCAAGTTTGCTCCGGTTGCTTTTGCAATCATTTGTTCAATTCCTGTTGTATCATTAAAAATAATACGGTAGTGATCTGTTTCAACAATATGATGATTCGCCGGTTGCTGGTAACCAGGATATGGAGCAAAATCAGACACGCCATCATTTCCACGATAGGCGTGGTTAAATTCCGTTCCACCAGCTGTTTTCTCTACTATTTGGCGAACTTTAACTAAGCGATCTTCTTTAGCAGCTAAGGAAATCTTAAATTCAATTTCATTTCCTCCTGGAACCATTACAACTTGAGACAATAGGATTTCGTTTGTTTGACAATCTACCACCTCAATAAATCCGTCTCGTTTGAAATGAAAATATTCACCATCCACATCTTCCCAGTGCTTAATATGAACCTTAGTATAATCAGTAACAGGACGCTCATGCGGGTTAATAATCTTAAAATACTTCTCACGATCAGCTTGTAATGATTCTTCGCCTAAATTAGCTAATACTTCATCTAGATTTCGTGAAATAAGTGAGTTTGCGTTTACGGCATAGGCTCCTTTACGATAATCTAAATCATTCACTAACGTATTCCAAGGTTCACCCACCGATGATGAGTAGCCCCAAGTGTGTTCTGCATACATCATTAATTGATGCTCAGCCTCTGAGAAAAATGTTGGATTACCTAGTTGCATATTAGGATCCAGTTTCTTCGATAATTGATATTTCCGCTGGGCATCGCGGTAAATCTTCGTTGGTGCAGGTGTCGAACCGACTCCGTCAGCCCACCAGTCAGGCCAATCACCAGCATAAGTAGGTATATCAATTGTTTCATTACGCAGAATCTCGAAGAAATGATTTAAAGTGACCACTTCAAACTCTATTTGCTCCCCATGTTTCTCATTAAAATGATGAATAATTTCCATCATTCTTGGGTTTGGTGGAGCATTGTCAGTCATCACACCGGAAATCATTGCCGGAACAAAGGAGTATGGATAACCTTCCGTTTCCAAGTTTTTAACGTATCTGAAAACCCTCTCTTCTGTAATTTCAAATTGATCCGTATCCCAATCACCAGTGAACTCGTCACGAATTTGATAAGAAATATTGGTATTAGGTAGTAACATAAATTCATTACCAAGTTGGTAATGATCCCCATTCCACACTAAAACTTTATGACCATTTGGCGTTTCCCACCAAAACGGCGTTTGTTTTTTATATAAAGGAAACATTCCATGATGTGTATGTAAACAAGAGAAGAAGTTTGTAATCCCATTTTGATACATTGCCTCAGCATAGCCCCATGAATAACCATTAATATCAGCAGTCATCGCAGAATTTAGTTTCATTTGTTTCTCATTAGCATAGTTACGCCCATCACTTAACTTTTTAGCTAAAACATCGTTGTCTACTAACTCTGTTAAATTTAAATATGTTAAAGATATATCGATCAAGCCTTCATGAATATAATGTTCAAACTTATCTTGTTCTTCTTTATTACTATTCTTCAAAAACTGTTCTACTTGCCAATAGTTTTCACATGTATATTTATAGCCAGTCCATTCTGGCTTTTTCCCCGAAGTAATGTCATCTAAAATACGAATAACTCTTTTTATATAATCGACATGAAAACGTTCGATTTTCTCTTGGCGTTCCGTGTATCCAATATCCGTATGTGAATGATGAATTAAATAGATTTTCCACTTTTTAGTCATAATCAACACTCCTATATTTTATGATCATTTTCTAACGTTTGAACCAAACCTGTTAACGTTGCTAAACTAGTATCAAGCGAGTTACAAATGAGGGGCAATCGTACGCCACCTCTTGTTAGCTCCTCCTGCATACTATCAATCATCCATTTTAAACTGTGACTGATTTGACCACCAAACACTAATATATCTGGGGCAAAAGACAGAATAAATGGACGAAGTCCTTGCGCTATTTGTGTCCCAAATTGGCTAAAAATCCGTTGTACTATCACATTCCCATTTTCAGCAGCTACAAAGAGGTGATAGCCATCTACATTCGTTACATTATTTGCTTTGGCAATTTCCATTAATCCCTTTGCTGACAGATATTCATCAATGGTTCCAGTTAAAAAAGGGGTATCAAAGACCATTCCATCTTGATTTAATCCATACTTATTTTTGACCATTCGATTATTCTCAATAAATGTAGAGCCACACCCAGTACCTAATGTGATGAACATCCCTTTATTCTGCCCATTTGCTACTCCGTAATAATATTCTCCTGTAGCAAAACTAGTCGCATCATTTTCAAAGATTATTGGTGTTGTAGCTTTAAAACCTAACGTAACGATCCACTGAATCATCAATTCTTTTAAATTGACTTGATAAATAGCATCATACTTCCTAATTCCTCGTATCAAACTGATTCCATTTTCGTAATCAAAAGGACCAGGGAAAGCAATGCCAATCCCTAATAATTCAGCACCATTCTCATTCATGATTTGGAGGTGTTCCGTTATGATAGTTTTAAAATGTTGGAGGATGCTATGTTGATCCTGCCTGGCTTTGGAATGATAACAAATATTTCCTGTATAAAAAGGATGTTTTGCCTTATTTAATATATTGACCTTGATTTCAGTACCGCCGACATCTAAGCATAGGTAGTATTGTTTGAACAACAAGTCCTTCCTCCTTCTTTAACGTACAAATGCTTTAATGGTCATAATGGTCTTACCGCTACTTTTTCCATAAGGGCTAATTTTATATGCTTGTATCTGCTCAGGGATAATAAAGGTTTGAGCATAGTGAACGATAAAAGGTGCGAATGAATCGTTCACACTTTCAACAATCGCTTCTTCCCCTTCAACAAGATTAAATACGTTCACACTCCCGTGACTTTCATGTAAGACTGGTACGGAAAATGTATGACGTCTTGTTTCAATAAACTCGGATTCATGCAACCCAGTTCGTTCTTCTCGCCAACCTGGACCTTCATTAATGATTTCAAAAGGATTGACCAATTCTTTTTTTACCCAGTCCTCATCCCTTGTAATATCAATATTCGGTTCACCATGATTTAAATGGACTGGCCTTGGCAATCCATCTAAATCGACCCGATCCCAATCCCATAGTTTAAATGTAAAGCGATTTGGTGTAGAGCTGATTTCTAAAACGACTGAATCGGCACCACTTGAATGGATCGTTCCACCTGGAATCGAATAATGATCATGTTTTTTTACTTCTTGTTGGTAAATCAATTCTTCATCTGGAAAAGAACCTTCCCCATTTGCTGCTTTGTTTAATTCAGTCATTAACTGTTCTTTACTGACACCATTTTTCAGACCTAAATAAATTTTCGCATGATCATGTGCTTCTAGTATGTAATAACTTTCATCTTGCGTATAATTTGCCCCAAATACTTCTTGAACATAATCCGTCTTTGGATGAACTTGTAAACTTAAATTTGAGCCACCAATTGTATCTAGGAAATTAAATCTGATCGGAAACTCTGCTCCAAAACGTCCATAGACTCTTTCACCTAACAAAGCAAGCGGATGACTAAATACAAGATTATTAGCTGGCACTTCCATTTTTACTTCATCAAAATTTAAAATTAAACTGTTCTCTTCTGGCACTCCATTAAAACTCCAAGCTAAATTGACATCATCTTGACGAAAATTAAATTTTTCCTGCATCCAATGGCCACCCCAAATACCAGGATCAAAGAATGGCACCAAAGAAAAGGGCTGTTTAGCAATTTGGCTCATTGCCGCTTGATAACTTTTACCATCGATTAACTTTGGCTCTCCTTCTATGTGAGTATCTAAAAAGTAATCAATTTTGTTAAATATTTCTTTTTTTAATTTATCAGCTACACGCCACTCAAAGAAATATCCTCTTTTAATCATTCGTAAAGAATCCTCACCAGCATTATCTGCCTGCCAATTGCTATATTTTCCTGAACGATATCTTGTTTGTACTTCCCATCTTGCTAAATCCGCATAGATCAATAGGTCTGTTGGATATACTAAACTAGCACCCACACCATATATGACCACTCGCTCACCATTATTAAGTGCCAGTAAAATTTTCTGCTCCAAAGCATGCGCCTGTTGTCTATCGATGAAATCACTGAATGAATGATGACTCATTAAACCGAAAACACGATCATCTGTCATATTTCTTTCAATCATATTATTAATCTTTTTGACATCATAAAATAATTCACTCGCATCTATCAATAAGGTTGGATTTAAAGGAGCAATCAACTTATTAATCAATTCTTCTTCATTCATTGTCGGATAACATTCTATTGTTATAACATTAGATTGTAACGCATCGATCTTATTTTTTAACTCTGCATTAACTTCTGAATAACCATAACAAGCCTTAGATACATTTTCTATCTTTATTTCAGGACGAAAGTTATACATAATATATGCTCCTTCGGTATTTATTAACTGCATGCTGATTATAGCATAGCCAATCTAACTAAAATGTCTTTATAAAAGGCACTTAAATCAACGTTTACAAGCTATTGTTATAACAATAGGCAATCATAAGGTTATTAAATTATGTTATAATGTCATAACAAAGATAATTTTGAAGGAGTAAAAATGATGCTTAATAACGATACAGCCTATCCACTCTATGCGCAAATAGCTGATCAATTACGTTTAAATATTCAAACGGAAAAATGGAAAGAAAGCCAACGCATTCCTACCGAAATGGAACTGTGTGAACATTACCATGTTAGCCGAATTACTGTCAGAAAAGCTATCGATGAATTGGTGCGAGAAAACTTATTATATCGCGAACGTGCAAAGGGAACATTTGTAAAAGCAATGACACCAAACAAAGACGAATATGCGACAATTGTCAAAGGGTTTACGCAAGAATTACAAGAACAGGGAAAAAATGCGACGACCGTTTTTGCGGAGGTCGAACATTCACATGCCGATCAAAAAGTGGCAAAGTTTCTCAATATCAAAGTAGGAGAAGAGATATTGATTCTTAAACGAGTTCGTGGTGATGGAAATGATGTTTTTGCATATTTTAAAACGTATCTAGCATATAAAAAAGAATATTCCTTAAAATCTAGGGATTATTACGACTCCTTTTATGACTATCTACGTCGTTTAGGTATTGTTGTCAACCAAGAAAGAGAGTATATTGAAGCAGTCTCTGCAACAAAAGAACTGAAAAAGGTACTAAAAGTAAAAGATACTGATCCAATTCTTAAACGAGTGCGCTTTACTTCTCAAAAAAACAAAAATTTCTATGAATACACAGAGTGCTTTTATGTCGGAAGTAAGTACCGCTATTATTTAGACTTTGACACTTAACCCATCTACGCTACTAGTAGATGAGAAACGAATAAAAAATAAAAAATGCTTAGTATTCTAGAGATAAGCATTATTTGAGACTGATATTTTAATACTAAGTGAATCGCTCGCCCACTTCCGAACAGACTTTTTGAGCAGTTACATCGAACAAATCGGAACCAGATCGAGCTAAGGCAATCGTTGTAAACTGATTATCGCCAGCTGGCGAAAGACATGCTTCTTACTGTTTACCGGAATTGAAAATTGCTATAGCAACACCTATTAGAGGTTCCGTTTTCCATGACATCTCTAAGAGCCTTCATAAAATATTTAACAGTAATAGCTGTGTAAATCTGGAGACATCAGGAGAAATTACAATACATGCGATAAAAAACATATTAATAAATCGGGCTAATGACCAACTTGCTTATGCATTAAGCTCAAGCCACCCACCATATAACCAATTCCAGAACGACTATAGCATTTGTTTAGGGTGTAATAGAAAGTAAATCAATAGTGTAACCAATTACCCGTCGTAAGTATGAGTAAAAAAGGAATGGAATATTTAAAACGAACATGGTCATTAATCCGCCAAGTGTAAAACCAATGGAAATCTACTTAAATCCTTGCGGAGAAAGATAAAGACACTCAAGCGTTACAATAGAAATATCCCCTCCAATTATGTCTCATATACTGGCGTAGGAAGAGATTACGAGCGAGAATATCAAATAGCGGCATAATGCTTTCGGTCGTTGCTCCTAAGTTTGATACCTGAACAATACCTTGAATGCCGTAAAATAAAAGTGAAAAAATAACAAATTCACCCGATAATAAAATAACTTAATCTAATCAACAGTGTATGAAGGAGAATTTCCCACATTTCCAATCCGAAACACCTTCCTTTAAATCCTATTTTATCAAAAAAAGGTTAACTATAACTCTGTATATATTCTAAATCCTCAGCAAGATATTTGTTTTTTGCCGCTCTTAAATCAAAAACGCTGAATTCAGCGATACTCTATGGCTTACTCTGATGATCAAGGTGTACCACCGCACATCCTATAAGGACAGTACTCATGTGAGATTAATCCTTATCTGGTTATTGTGAATGATACAAAAAGAAGACATCTACTCAGATATCTTCTTTTGCCTTTGCTATTTACTGACCCAACACCGTTCGAAATAAAACTTTTGTTCAAACCTCAAATTGTTCTAATCCAGGAATGGATACTAGTTTTATATTCCCCACTCTTTTCTTGCTTCAGAAATCGTTTTGCCTTTGTCTTTCCCCCATGCATAGTGACCTTTAGCATCTTTTCCAAACCATCTTTCATCAACAGGCTCACTTTTTAATTGATAACGGGTGTCCATACTCAATCGATATTGATTCGTCGTGTTATTCAACGATCCATGTAAGAAAAACATCCCGAATATGATAGCATCTCCTGCATTAAAAGAAGTCGTTGCCCACTTTCCGCCAAATTTTTCAACAATTTCATAAGGATCATCCGATAACCAACCGCCGCCTTCTACATTATCACGGTCAACATCCATTTCCCCATACGTATTTTTCACTTTTTCAAAATTCTGTGATCCTAGGCACACAACGAGTGGCCCCATTTCTAACGAAACATCACCTAATGGTGTCCAACATGTGTATAAATCCCTTGTACCACGTCCCATATATACGTTGTCATAGTGGGCTCCTGTATTACCTCCATTAGACACAGCACGAGGCCATTTAAAATCATAAGTAAGAGACTCGCCACCAAGTAATCGATCAAAGAATTTCATTACTCTATCACTTTCACTTAACTCCACTACATCTGGAATTTCTTTTGTCAATTTTTCGGAAAACCCCATAAAAGCGGCTCCTTTTCCTTCCGGACCTATCACTCCTGCTTCTAACGGGGCATTAGGATCCAGTCTTCCCATTTGCTGTAATTTCTCTAGAATATTATAGCGGGCCTCTAGAACTTTTTTTCGATCATGAAAATTACGAATGAGCAAGTATCCATCTTCGTTTAATCGCTTTCTTAAGGCATCCGAATCATCAAGAATGTCATTTGAGCTACGCAATTCTGTTAAATATTCACTGTTCATCTCTAATTCATGTTTTCCCATTTGGACTTTCATACTATCAATCCTTCCTTTAATCATATCTTCACTATTTATTATAAAAGACATGATTGAATGAGTATTTAGCTACAGCAGTTAAAAATTTGTTCAAAACCGTCAAAAAACTTAGTTTGAACCGATTTGTTGCTGCTTTCTCCATTCAGAAGGGTTCAATCCTTCGTATTTTTTAAACCAGGAAGAGAAAGAGTGTACAGAAGAAAAGCCGACATTTTCTCCAATTTCCTGGAAGAACTTTTCCGAAGAACGGAGAAGCCATTTAGCCTCGGCCATTCTATATTGCTGTTGAAATTGTTTCGGTGAGATACCGTATTCTTCTTTAAAATATCTTCTAAATGTTGATTCTGACAATCCAGTTTGTTCTGCGAGGTTGTTCATCACAATATCTTGTTCAAGATGATTTCTTATAAAATCCGCCGCCTGTGAAACGGAAAATACTTTGTCTCCCATATGAGCATTTTGTAATAGATTTAATAGTAAAATTTCTATCCAATTCTTTATAAGAAGATTTTTTTCTTTTAAAAAAGGTTGAGAAATGGTCCTTAACCAGTTTTTAAATAGCGATAAATACTGATGGAGTTCATAAGGTGAAATTGAAATAATTTTGGTCCGATTCGTAGTGATTAATTGTTCGAAGAATTGTGTCGTTCCTTCGGGTAAATAATCAATCATTAAAACACCAAAACGAATAGGAGTGATTGCTTGAAAACAATGGTCGACATTCTTTCGTACTAGGACAACGCTTCCTTCTTGTATCTCTTTAGATTGATTCTCCGCAAAAAACATACCTTTGCCTTCAAATACAACTGAAATTTCTACAGCACTGTGCTGATGTTCGATTCTCCAACCAGGTTCGTGATTGGCAATGGCACTACTCGTTCTTATGTTTACCATTCGTACACCTCATATTTTAAGTTGGATCTATCAATGAAGATTATTCCATTTTAAATTTATTAAATTCTATATTATTAAAAGGATATGAACATATGTAATTTTTTTACTATATGTCTCACATGCTGCATTGTACCGTCAACCGTACAATATTCCCGATACTACTCATTCAATCCACTCATGATAAAACGATAGATACTTCGCCTTTAAATCGACTATTGGTTTTATTAAATATAGACGACTACCCATGAGTAAATCCCTCTTTTCTATTACCTTTTTTTCCTATTCTGACATACCTTACAAAACTGTATAATAAGCTTGCGTTATCCTGCTATCTTATGTAAATAGACGTTTAATAAGTATTTTCGCACCTTATTAAACGCCTAATCTTTACAAACATTGATATTTTTCAGATATTCAAAGAACCTTGATTAATATAAATCTTTTTACTGAAAAAGTCCTTCTAGTTTTTGGGTGGAGGTAGTAACATTTGAGCGTGCTCACTGTGAAATGTAATAATTCATTGTAAATAAAAATGGTCCTCAGTTAATATATTGTTACATATATCTAAATCAGGTTTTACAATAACTCCAAATTACCTATCGCCATTTTCCTAAACAGACGTTCTAGTTTTATTTCCATAGAGACATATACTTCTTTCGATACTTACTATCTTCTTCTATCTCAATCAAATCCATTGCTATATTTTTAATATCTTCTTCTTTTAATTGATCATA
This sequence comes from Bacillus sp. FSL K6-3431, assembly GCF_038002605.1. NCBI lineage: Bacteria > Bacillati > Bacillota > Bacilli > Caryophanales > Bacillaceae > Bacillus > Bacillus sp. FSL K6-3431. Next base: position 469,477 of record NZ_JBBOCT010000001.1, on the reverse strand, counting down.
TAATTTTCTAAGACCTTGAATCATATCAAATCGGATCAAGGTATGATGTTTCTCAGACGCACCGTTTTGAAAGCGATCTACGATATGATTAACTACCATCTCCTTTTGTTCTTTTCCTGCTAAGCCGATTTTCCATATCGATTGCAAGGTATGTCTGGCAGTAACAAATTTTGGATCACTAGTTACTTCCCATAGTGCTGGAAAGTCATTAAGTATTCTTTTTTCAGGATCACTGATTGCTAGACCACATAGGAACTGAGCGGCTCTGGATCTTCGATGATTATCTGCATCTGCTAACCATTCCTTTAATTGATCCCAAACTTCATATGCCCAGTCCACTTTCTCTTTTGTAGCGGCTATAATATTATTGAAGGCTTCGAATTGAGCATCTTTATCCTTATTTTCCAAGTTTTCAAAGAATGATTTAGTTACACTGTCCATTTGCTATTCCTTCTTTCAAATGTTGTTCTACGGCTAACTATAAAGAGCACTTTTTCATATATCTATTACCCTGTTCCGCTAGAAAAAGCACCCTTTTTTGTTGAACTTTTACGCCAGTTAGTTCTAACATCTTTATAAGTTTTTATAAAATATAGAACATTATTTCATGGTCAATTCAGGTAATGGAATCTTCATACTTTCGTCATACACGTAGAAAGCGCCCTGAGTTTTATCAATCCCTACTAGGCAAGGTGAACGTTATAGATTATTATTTCTTACTATATATGTAATAGCATTCGATTTTAATAAAATAGACCTTTGATCTCGAACAATATTATATTTTAATGGTTTGACTCTAACATCCAATAATTCCCAATCATTATATAATTTCTTTAATTTACTGATCATAGCATGTGTTGAAATGTTTATCTCCATCAAAGCATCTAATTTTTTATCGTTAGCCAAATCTATTTCTTCCACTTCAGAGTTTACAATGATACAGTTTATGCCATTATACTTTGTTCCTTCTGCCATTTGTTGAACAACTTTTTCAAATATTAGTTCTGATTGAACATGTTCTAGACTGGAAACCGCGACAATCAAATCGAAGTACTTAGGCTTTATATCGTAGTTTCCAATATCAGCTTTTTCTGCTTGGATTACTTCTTTTACATTAAATTTTTCACTGTATTTGATTAATTTTTGTAAAGCCGAGTCCAATAAATCAACACAGATGACTTTACCGCCTTTTTCTTTTACTGCTTCAGCTAACGGGATACTATTTCTCCCTACTCCAGAACCTAAATCAAGGATTTTAAGATTGTCTTTTCCCATAAACAACGGAATTAAATCTATTACCGTTTTCACAGGCTTATGTAGCCACGACCCCTCCTCAAATAGTTTGTAATTCTCATAACAAGAGTCATGATATTTCTTTTCTTCTTTTCTGATTAATTCGATTCTGTTCATTAATATCCCTCGCTCACTTCATTCATTAATCTACTGTAAATGTCGAATATCCCGTATAGCGAGCCTTTATTTTCTATCAATTAGGAATACCTAATGATAAAGGAATAATAACCGCATTACAGGACTTTTCATAAAATTCAAGGGGTCCAGCTTCTCCTATAATTGTATACTCATAGCCCTTTCCTTTCATATCATATAAACAATAATGAAGCAAAGCGTAGCCAATTCCTTGAAGACGATTGGAAAGTGATGTACCCATAGGTCCAAATAAGCCTTTTTTTCTTCTGACTACATCAAAGCAAGCAAATCCTACAATCATTCCATTAGCGATAGCTATATAAATGGGGATATTTTCTTCCTGAAATCCATTTTTAATAGCATCGACCCATCTATTTCCAAATTCTTTTTCTACAAAAAGCAATAGTGAAATTGCATCACTTATTTCTGCTTTTCTATAAATCACTTCATTTGTAGTGATCTCCGGAAAAGAGTAATTCTTCATTGCGACTGCCATATCCCTTGGTGAAGATATGACTTCAAGCAGTCGTGTTACATTCAGACCTTTTAATAGTGAATCTGTCATAGGATCTTTTATATCAAAAATTGCTTTGATTAATAATCCTTCATTGATATAAACCTGTCTGAATTGTGTCATTCGCTTATTGGCATTTTCTAACACTTTGATAATTGTCAAAGAAACATTCGAGCTAAACGGATGACATTGAATGCCTTGTACTTCACTATTGAAATGTATTTTTTCGATTCTCTCCATTAAAATACCAACAAGATGTGGATAATTAAAGTATAGTTCTGCGCATACCCCTGTTTTCTCCAGTAATGATCCTAGTAATAAATGAACTGGATAGACAATTGAGCTCGTTTTTTCCGCTTCTAATTCTGCTAATTTAATTATTCTTAAAGTGCGTTTGGAAAATTTCACATTAACCAAATCAATTTCCGATTCAGGCACATTCATACATTTCCTCCTCCTATCCTTTAAATAGACTATCGGCATTCACCAAGTCGGATGGTACAAGGTTTTCTTGTGCCATCTTTTTATGTCTCCTCCTACTTTTAATAGGGGGATAGTTTATTTTTTATTAGTAGAATTGCCCATTCTGTAATGAACGAGATAAATAATCTAAATACAACGTAAGAGCCTGCCGCCGTTGATTTCCGTTCCAGGCGGACGCGTTCCGGGGGGCGTGCGGTGAGTCTCCTCGGTCGCTTCGCGCCCTGCGGGGTCTCACCTGTCACGCTGAATCCCCCAGGAGTCGCCGCCTTCCACTCCAATCAACTGAGATATTCTTTTGCTCATGGTAAGGCGACTGATATCGACTCAGGGTGGGACAGCTCACGGGAAAAGTACTTCAATGGATATCACCTTTACATGATATCCACCAGCGACAGTCGATTTATCGTTGTATCCAAGACTTCAACCTGCTTCGAGGCATGATTCTGTCAGTCTTGCTGCCAGAGCTCTTGAATTTTCGCAACGTACTACCTTGGGCACAATTGGCAAAATGCTCTTGGATGCTGCACACGATGCCGAACCTATTTACGAGTTGCTAGATCACTATCAGATCGAGCCTTTCATCGATTTAAATGTCCGAACCAAGAAAAACTTTAGCACAGAAAGTGATATCCAAATCTCTCCCGAAGGGATCCCCATTTGCCCCACTGGCTTGAAAGTGAAATCAAATGGATTCGACAAATCTCAAAACAGGCAAAAATGGCGGTGTCCGCTGGCTATTGGTACAAAAAACATTTGTGAAAATCCTTGTTCTACAGCCAAGTACGGAAGAACGTTTTATACGTTTAGGAAGGATAACCTTAGACTCTTTACCAAGACGCCCAGAGAAACTGATAAATGGAAGCTCATTTATAACCGGCGAACATCTGTAGAACGTTCCAACAAGCGTGAAAAGATCGATTATCACTTGGAATCCGGACGGCATCGGTCTACAAAAATGTGGTACATAAGGACATATGCCATCATGATGTGCCAACACATTGACGCTTGGTATGCTCATAAAAGAGTTGAACTATCGTTCTTTAACGGTCATATTTTCTCTTCAATGGCTTAATCTTTTTTAAAGGCTCTTTCTAAGAGATTGTTGCTTTTAAAACAAAATCTGTTGAAGGTTGATTGGAGCGAAAGTGCGAGACTCCTGGTCGGCTAAAGACGGCCACGTCCTGTGGCCAATGCCCGACACTAGGACATCCTGTCCGTCGCGGGATCAGCGGGACAGGTGAGACCCCACAGGCGTTTACGCCGAGGAGGCTCACCGCCCGCCTCGCGGAAAGCAAGCAACTGTAGCGGAAATCAACCACGCACTACCTTGGTAAAGCAACAATGTTTGCAAAACAGCCTTTTTAAAAAATAAATATGTGACGCTTCTTTGGCATGTCTCTTTTTGAAAAAATCTTGAAAACGAATACCAAATATTCAATAAGCTTAATTCCCAGTCTATTTAATGTTTGGTAATACTTCGATATCTATAATAGATAATCCTTTATAATCTTGTTCCAACCTAATCTATCTAAGACCATCTTGAGTCAGTAAATGCCTGCTGCGGTAATATTAAAATGATTTGATAATCCTTATTTGCATACTAAGGAGTTGCAAATAAATCTCGTATCGGTTTCTTTACCAACTACACCGACCGTGCGTTAAAAGGTCAACCATATATTTCTGGATGACCATTTTTAAATAGTGGCCAAGGAAATGGAAAATTTCATCCATTGTACTCCCATAATCACATTACATTATTAAGATTCTTTTCAAAAAAGCTTAACTTGTATATATCTGGTTTAGTCGTGCTTTTCCAAAAAGCATATCCATATTGTTGATCAAAATAATTCATTATTATTGTCATAATATTTCCATGAGTGCCGATAACGATGTTTTTTCCTTTATATTCATTTAATAGATGTTTCATAACTGGAATTGCTCGTTCTTGAGCCTGCCTCGTAGTTTCTTCACCTGGTAAACAATAATCTTTGTCATCAAAGGATTTTTTTATAACTTGTAATATTTTTTCTTCTGGGAGTCTATCTTTTATTGATCTTTCCTTTAGTTCCTCAAAAAGTTGAATTTCTAAATTTCTATCGTTAGCAATTTCCTCAATGGTTTGAATTGCTCTGTAGTATGGACTTGAAATGATTACATCCACTTCTTCTTGTCTTATTATGCCCGTAATTTTTTTACGTCTCGTTTTCCTTGTTCTGATAATTTCCTTGTTCTATCCTGCCCCGAAAACAAATGGAGATTTTGCATGCCTAATCATATAAATTGTAGTTTCTATCTTTACATCCCCCTTTGTCGAAGTATTAAGAATTATTATAGCACTCTTCAACTACTATTTTTTTCCTTAATAACTTTACTTCAAAATTAACGCCTACTAAAATTGTTTGGTTAACAAAACAATTTAGTTCCTGAATAAGTGGTATTACCCAAGGACTTTATACAGAATAATATTACTCGTACCTAATAGATGCACCTAGACTAAGTAATTTTTTTACTAAGTTCCCATGTCCACGATGTAAATGTTCTAACCCGTATACAAAAGTACTTCCTGTAGCAGCTAATCCAGCACAAATAAGACTGCTTGTGGCACGGAGGTCTTTCCCTGTAACTGTAGAACCTTTCAAGATTTCTCCACCTAGAATATGAATAGAACGCCCTTTCACTTGAATGTTTGCCCCCATTCTAAGCAGTTCAGGAATATGGTTAAATCTATCGTTATAAACAGAATCGGTAATGATAGATTCACCTTTACATTGTGTTGCCATACTAGTAAGAAGAGGCTGCAAATCACTAGATACGCTTGGAAATGACCCAGTAGTAACATTAAAAGGAAGTAGGGCATCTGTTTTCTTTATACAAATAGAATCATTGCCAATCATAGATAATTCCAACCCTATATTGCGGCATAAATTAAGTAGTGGTTGATTATGACCAGGAATAAACCCTTTAATGGTGCCCGATCCATTTGTCATCGCCATTGCGGTAAGTAGTGTTCCTGCTTCAATACGGTCTGGAATGACTTTATGCATTACACCAATTAACTTTTGAACACCTTCCACTGTTAATCTATTGGTCCCAGAACCATTTATTTTTGCTCCCATCTTATTTAGCATGTTAATCAAATCGAAAATCTCTGGTTCCATTGCAGCATTTTCTATTACAGTTACTCCCTCGGCTAAGGTAGCCGAAATTAATGCCGTTATTGTTGCTCCAAAACTTGGATAACGAAACGTTATACGACCACCAGTTAACGGTAGCTTTTTTGCTTTAGCATAAATAACACCATCATCTATGGATATATCAACCCCAAATGCATTTAAGGCATCAATGTGAAAATCAATGGGACGATTTCCACCGATTTTATCTCCTCCCGGAAGAGCCACTTTAGCTTCACCTAATGTTGTAACTAGAACGCCTAAGAAAAGAATAGATTGGCGTAATGGAGCAGCTAAATGCTGTGGGATATGTTCCGATTTAATAGTATTGCTTTCAATCCGGAGAATAGTATTTTCCAGATTGTTCAATACACCTATCTTATCCATAATACTTGTCATAGCATGTACATCCGATATAGCGGGAACATTTTCTAAGGTTGTGACACCATCTGTTGCTAAACATGCGGCAGCAATCAAAGGAAGTACCGCATTTTTTGCCCCATCTACATCAACAGTTCCTTGCAATGGGAACCTACCATTCACTTTGATCTTTGTTTTTGTTTGATTTTCCAATTGGGACTTCATAGGAATCTCCTCCCTCCTTTTAATGAAAAAAATGCTTTCATGAAAATCACAACTCTAATAAGTTGTCTATTTATCATTCTAGTCTTTCCAATAAATTAAATGGGTCTACTTCCCAAGCCTCATAAGGAGAGAGGGATTGTTTTCTCATTGCATCTAAGGTACGAGATTTCATATGGGGGCGGACAAGATATGTATCTATGTTTGACTCATTCAATTCTACAAAACAGGCTTCTTTAATTTCTTCAGGTTGGATCTTAATCTCCCCACTAACATATTCCGCATAAAAAACGATGCTTACAATTCCTTTGGTCGTGTTGGAATAAACGCCCGTAACTCCTATTGGTTTGATGATAATACCTGTTTCTTCTAAAAATTCTCTCCTTACTGCTTCATCTAGAGACTCTCCTTCCTCCACTTGTCCTCCCGGAAGTTCCCATGTATCCGAACGCCAATGCGTTTTGACTAATAAAACCTCATTTTTTCTGTTAGTTACATATGCTGAAACAGCAACGATATGTTTAGGTGTACTCATACAAAACATCTCCTCATTAATGTATTTGATCGTGATATTCCATCCACCAGTGATTCGTAACCGCTTTCATTTTCGGTAAGATAATAACGACTCCATTCATTAGGAGCCATTATTATCTCGTTCTTCGTCAGTGCTTCTTTAGTATTATTCACTTTTCGCTATAATAACATCAACGCCTTGTGCTCTAATATTTTCTATTTTTTCCTTTGTGGTTTCTTCATCAGTAATAATTACATCTAACTTATTAATAGGGTACATACTGCTAAACGAATCAATACCAAACTTAAAATGTTCGATAAGAGTTACAATTTTTTTTGAGTTATTAAAAACATTTTTGTGGAAAATAGCGACTTCAGGAGTAGCTGTACTCAATCCTTTTGATGATAATCCCCCTGCTGTTGCGAAACATAAATCAATTGTGAATTGGCTTGCAAATTCAGTTGCTAAAGCATCAGTAATATTTCCAGAGCTTTTTACTTTTCCTCCAATTAAATATGTTTGCACATTTTTCATTGTACGCAGGTTGTAAGCTATCTCAACCGAATTTGTAATTACGCTGAATCTAATATTTTTAGGAAGATATTTTAGCATAACGTAATGGATTGTCGCACCACCAATAAAAACGGTGTGCCCCTCCTTAATATAGTTGATTGCAAGTTTTGCAATCGCATTTTGATAAATACTTCCCTCACCGTACCTTGTTGAAGGAGGTTGAGCAAATGTTCTCACATTTTGAATAGGTATAGCTCCTCCATGTGTTCTTTTTAATAAGCCTTGTTCTTCCATGATAGATAAATCACGTCTTATTGAGTCAATGGATAGACCGTATTCTTCAGCTAAATCTTTAGCTAAGATTCGTTCTTCTTTCTCCAACTTTTCTAATATCTTTTCGCGTCGTTCTTCAGAAAACATGCTACCGCCTCCCATCTTTTTTCAAAAGATATTCCATAGCTACATATTAATCGTACTCTATCTTTTTCGATATCATCTCTCGTCGTTCCTAGGAAATCCTGTCAATACCTTGCTTGTTACAATTTTTCATGTTCACCTTTCTTCTTTAGCATTATATGCTTATTATTTCAGTTTAGTTCAGGTTTGTCTATACTTATCTTCTATTTTCTTAACGTTTATGCCGTTTTATTCAAGTTTTTTCGTTGCACTAGTACGTTTATTTTACCAATACTTTTTTGAATATATGTTTTTCTTTAAGGTCTCGAACTCAGTTTTGTTTATTGGTTCTCTTTTAGTTCACACGATGGCAGCAACTTCTATTACTTCCTTTCTCCCCTAAGATAAATTGTTTGGCATGAAGACAAGTTATCTTTGAATACTTTGATATACAGGTTATTTTAGGGGGGATTAAGTTATGAATTGGAATGACCCGTCACCAGATTCTAATATTCGTATAACACCTATTGCGTTTGTAACACGTTCTCTAGATGAAATTCGTTTCTGGTCAAGGATAATGAAAGAACATTCGCTATTCCTTAGATTAGGGTTTAGATGTGAAGATACACAATTAATAAATGAAGCCAATCAGTTTTACCATTTGTTTGAAAATATAGAACAACGATCTCATACTTTGACAACTCAAACTGATCCTGAACAAATGAGAAGATTCAATACGGAAGTTCAACTAGCTGCGACCAATATATTCGCCTTTAAGCGAAAAGTATTAGGATTAATACTCGCTTGTAAATTGCCCGGTGCAAATAATTTCCCCCTTTTAGTTGACCATATAAGTCGGGAAGCCAATTATTTTAGAAAACGATTAATTGAATTAAATGAAGGAAAATTGAAACCCCTAGCTGATGCAATTATCAAAGAGAATGTTTTCTTTTTAAGAATCATGGCCGATCATGCAAAATTTATAGGACACCTCCTTGATCCATCAGAAAGAAAACTTGTCGATATTGCCCGCAACTTTAGCAATGATTTTGATGAATTGCTTTTTCAAGCTAGAGATTTAGAGGGAATGAAACCACAATCTCAGACAGCTCCTCTTCTGGATCAATTCCTTGATCAGAATCGTGTGTCTGTAGTCTCTCTCCGAGACTTTAAGAAAACCGCACGAGATTTGATCGAGGAATGTAAGATAAAAAGTATCATCCACCCTTTATTAGCAGACCATGTATTCCGTGAAGCAGAGCATTTCCTTGAAATTATAGATATGTTTGAAGTGCATCTTACTGAAAATAAGCCTCAACCTAGATGAGCACTGGCTGATCTTACTACTTACAGATTTAGTCATATAAAATGCCTCTAGCGCTGCATAAATATAGACATAATTTACAAATAACTACCCTTTACTAATTTTCCAAACAATCAAATCCTCAAGAAAAGGCTGCATTGTGGCCAAATGGATAAACTATACAATTTTTAAAGTATGACAACTATAGTAGCTTATTTATGAGATAGTTTGCTCCTCGAACCGAGATATAATCGGGCTTCTAAACGGCTGACTTTAACTAGCGGCATATTTACGGGAAGAGCTAACAGGGATTGTAGATATTCACCAATGGGGTGTACAACAAGAGTCTTTATGAACATCTGAGATGAGCATGAGCCTAAGAATGTTGCTACTGCTTTAACAAAGGTGCTTGAGATGGTAATAACTACCGAACATGTTCGAGCTGTTTCTGCGATCGTGAATGGAAATTATAAAAATCACTCCCTATTTGGATTAAGTGATAATCCATGCCGCGCTTAGGTTAAACAATCTCTAGCGAAGGATAAAAATCACTTGAAGAAGGCCATCAAGTTTTAAATGATAGTTACAACTGAAAAGTTATAGATGAGATTTTCCCATCTATAACTTTTTGAGAAATACTATGAAGTTTCTAACCAAAACTGAGAATATACCTCATTAAATTAGGATAAAGTAGCTTTTTTTATATAGGATCATGAATGAATCAATTGCACATATCGAACCCTTAGAACCTCAAGGGTTTTGAGACGAACAATGTTCGTTATCGTACTGGGAAACGAGCCAAAGTTCGATTTAGTAACCTTAGTTTATATTGCTTCAAAATTAGCCACAGATCGTATCCGTGCTATGTTCAATCAACAACAGGTTGCTTAAACCTTAAATTTTAAAAAAAAAATCAAATTCTGAAGGTCTGTGTTTCTTTAGAATAAAGAATTATGAAATCGATTTATATATTTAAAAATAGGTTTATAACAATTCGTAAGATTGAAGATCATAATTAAGGTGACGATCTTTTTGCCAAGATACGATGTACAGTAATTTAGATGGTGGCTGAAAGGCTGCCCTGTGGGACGAACGAAGCCTATGTTTTCATTCTCCCACATACAGTCCAACCACCTTTGAATACTTAGCGTATTTCATAATTATTTAATTTTTTTGGGATCTTGATAAATACTCCTGCTCTCATCAATTCTACGCATACCATTGCGATTGCAGGCGATACATCTCCGCATAATGGCCATTTTCATTCATTAATTGTTCATGAGTTCCTTGTTCAGCTATACCGCCATTGTTCAAGACAATAATGCGGTCTGCAAGCTTACATATTCCTAAGCGATGAGAGATGAATATTGTCGTTTTGTCTTGAGCAATTTCCTGGAATTGCTTATAAATATCCACTTCCGCTTGTGGATCCAAAGCAGCTGTTGGTTCATCCAATATAAGGAGTTCTGCGTCACGGACATATGCCCGTGCAATTGCAATTTTTTGCCATTGTCCTTGTGAAAGCTCCTCCCCATCAAATTCTTTGCCAAGAAATGTGTCATAGCCTACAGCTAATTGTTTAATCATTTCATCTGCTCCAGAAGATTTTGCTGCTCTCGATATTTGATCGTAATCATCTATTTTTTCAATTTGACCAATCGCAATATTATCCTTCACGGTTAGATGGTATTTATGGAAGTCTTGAAAAATCGCTGTACACTTTCTCCTCCATGTTGATAAGTTGGCATTCTTCAAATCTATCCCTTCCACAGTTATCCTTCCATCCGTTGGCTTATATAAACCTAAAAGTAGCTTTATAAGCGTGGTTTTTCCTGATCCATTATTTCCAACAAGGGCAATTCGTTCACCCGGTTTGATCTGCATATTAATATCGGCAAATACAGGCTTGCTAGTACCTGGATAAGTAAAGCTCATTTCTTCACACCGCATCCCTTCTTTTAATCGTGTTTCAGGTAAAAGGATTCCATTCTCCTTTTCCTCAGGTAAATCAATATAATCAAAAAAGTCCTTAATATACCTAAGGTCATTATCAATAAGCGCTAGGTCCCATAATAGGTTCGTTAATTCTTGTTGAAATTGAAGAACTGCTCTTATAAAAGCTGCATATTGACCAACGGAAAGTAACCCGAATGTAGCGAGATAAACGATACCTGCTAAAACAATCGCAAATGTCATTGTATTTCCGTTAGAACTTATCAATTCCAAACGGCTTTCCCTTCGCGCTATTGTTAGTCTTTCTTTCCTCAACTTATCGTTAAGCTCATTCCAATTTCCTCTTAAATGGTCGCCTAACGCAAATAAGCGAATCTCCCGTGCAGCTTCACGGGCAGTCATTAATCGCTCTAAATAATTTAATTTCCGCATCTCCGTCGTTTGTTTTCTATCAAGGATATACTGTTCTATAAATAATCTCACTTGAACTAAAGTAAATATGACACTTCCAATCAGTAATACTAGGGAGACACTCCAATGGATAAACGTCAAATAGATGAGTAATGAAATCAGAGTGATGGCGCTCGCAATCGATTGAAACATAAAAGCGATCGTAGAAAAAAGTCTCGACTCTAATCCATTATTGGCACGCTGTAATTGATCATATAACTTTGGATCCTCAAATTGCGCCAATGATAATCGATGCGTCTTATGGATAATTAACTTTTGGATATTAGCCTTTATTCGCTCTTGAATATGATCCCTAATCATTCCTCCATAAATATTAGCCCCACTATTTAATAGGAGAGCAAGGATAAGCATCATCATCCACATAATAATTTCTAATGGAATTCGATCAGAAGCGTAATTTCCTAAATAAGTGATCGAATTTACTAATTGCTGTAAAGCAAAAATGGATAGTAACGGTACTAAACCAGTACCTATTGTAATTACCATAATCATTATCATTTCTTTTGGTGCGATAGTCGAAATTAACCTTAATAATCTCAGCATGTATATCCATCTATAATATAAAGACTTAAGTTTATCTGTTTTTTTATTATACCCTTCCGAATGCTCCATCCTTTTCCTCCTCCCTGTGTTGATACCACTCCGCCTGTAAGTGATACATAGCTGAATAATGTCCGTTTTTAAGAACTAATTCATCATGACTTCCTATTTCCATGAGCTGGCCAGACTGAAGTAATATAATTTTATCCGCCAGTCTTGCTGATCCTAAACGATGCGAAATTAACATTGTTGTTTTTCCTTCAGATACTCGGCTGAATTGCTTATATACCTCATATTCTGATTGAGCATCTAAGGCAGCAGTAGGCTCATCTAATACCAAAATTTGAGCGTCTCGAAAATAAGCTCTAGCTATTGCCACCTTTTGCCACTCACCACCTGATAAATCCTTAGAATTTTCGTACTCCATACCTAAAAGCGTCTCATAACCATATGAAAACTGACTGAGAACATCATTATTCCACTTAGTGAGGCTGATTGTTTAAGCTTTAGCTCATCATCTTGGACGCCTATATTTCCAAAAGTAATATTGTCTTTCGCACTTAACTGGTACTTAACAAAGTTTTGAAAAACGGCCGCCGCCTTTGCTCTCCATGACACTAAATTAATTTCTTTTAGATCAATTCCATCAATTAAAATTCTTCCTTTAGTAGGTTGATATAACCCAAGTAACAATAAAGCTAACGTACTTTTCCCCGCTCCATTCTCTCCTACAACGGCGATTCTTTCCCCAGCTGCAATATGCAAATCAATATTTTCTAGAGATGGCCTCGAACTGCCTGGATAGGAAAAACTAACATTTTCAAAAACAATTCCATGCTTAATATCTTTAGGTGATTGGAAACCTCTAGCGGCCTCCTCTATCCCTGACTTTAAAAATTTCGGTACATATTGAAACCTAAAGTAAAAATCCGAAAGCGCTTCACCATAACCCCCTACTTGGGAAATGGCTTGTTCAAATCGATTCAACATATACAAAGAAGCTACAAGTACCCCAACTGAAATTGTGCCTTTTACTCCAGCGTAAACAGTTCCAACGATGATTATCGATAATAAGACGATCAATATGATTTCGCCTTTTACTCTTAATGAGGCGACTCTTTTACGAACTTTATACAATTCATCGATTAACTGGTCACTTAGATTTTTCCATTTTTTCAGGAAATATGGTCCAAGCCCAAATAAGCGCAGTTCTGCCGCTGTATTCCGTGATGTAGATAAACTTACCCAATAATTAAGATGCCGTTTTAAAGGAGATTGCCGATAATTGACTTGAACAAATTCTTTACTTGCTTTAATATCTAAAAAAATTAAAGGTATAGACCCAGCAATTAGTAATATCGCAAAGAGTATGCCACTTTTGGAAATAGCAGCAATAATAACGATTAGTTCAACTATACTTCCAATGAGAAAACCAACGCTTTCTAAAGCCGTCGTGAATCGGTGATTGATGGACTGCTGTGCATTTTCTAGCTGATTATAGTATTCCTCTGTTTCAAATGACCGCAGATCCAATTTAAGTGATTTCTTAAAAATATTGTCCTTTACAATACTGGTGGCTCTCTCCTCTAATTGCTTGGAAATATACGGTTGGAACGCTTGAAAACTATGTTTTATCAACATAGCGCCGATAAAGAGTAACACCCATGGCAGTAATATTTTTATTGTCATCGCAAAATTACTATTGCTTGGGTCATGTTCTATTAATTTATTGATTAATGTCGTAATAGCCCATAATTCAGCAACGAGGGTTAACCCACCACCTAAACTTAAGATTAATAGAATAATCGTTAATGGTTTAGATGCTTGCCAAAGAATACTTTTAAAATATCCCAACACTTCAAATATATTTTTTACAGGGATATATATTTCTTCAAACTTACGAAAGACCGACTGCAATGATGGATTTCCCCCTTAATAAAAAAAACTACTGACGTTTTTTCCTTTTTCTCTTCTTTTTGTTTTCATCCTGAAGGATTTGACCATACTTCTTCCCTTTTTTCTTTTCAACTGTCCCAATATTTCCTAACATTTTCAAGGATAGATCAGCAGCTTCTTTTTGCATTTTGTTATAACTATTTAGTCGTTCATGTTGAAGTATTCCTTGTTGAATGTATATAAGGGAATACCTCTAAAAGAACATCTACTACTTTTCTGTAGAAAGCGCTATCATTATAGATGAAGAGTTCTATCTAGGTATATTATATAGCCCACGTTCCCTAACCTGTAGCGAATATTTCCATATGAAATTTTCCATAATACCCACACTCCTCAAAAAATCGCATTTTCTTCCAATCTCTAAAATATGATTAAAACCACGAACTAAGACCATATTCTACCATAATTTCTTAATAATAGTACATAGAAACAAGCAATCATAGAACAAAAGATTTTCGGGCAATTAAAAAACACCTTAAACGTGTAAAGGTGTTTTTGGTTCTGCTAAATTAAATCAATTAAAAAAACCAGTCAGCATGATTAAGCCCGATTCCGAAGAGAACTAATATTGTCCTAGGACACCTCTGGTTTTGGCAATGTTTTCACAGCGGTTATAGATGAAAATACCTAAAGCTAATAGAACGATGGTTTGTATTAACGCAATGAACATAGAACCAGACGATAAATAAATAATTGAGGTTCCATTTTCCATAACTTCTCTTAGAAGTCTCCATAAAATATTAAACGGTAATAACTGTGTAAATCTAGAGACATCTGGGGGTATCACAATACATGCGATAAAAAACATATTAATTAATTGAGCTAATGAACCAACTTGCTTGTGTATTAAGCTCAATCCGCCCATCATATAACCAATTCCATATGCTTGAATGATTATAGCAATGATTAACGGAGTAATAGAAAGCAGGTCAATATGTAACCAATTACCCGTCGTAAGCATGAGTAGAAAAAGGAAAGGAATATTAAAAACGAACATAGTCATTAATCCCCCCAATGTAAAACCAATGGAAATCCACTTAAATCCCTGCGGGGAAAGATAAAGATGCTCAAGCGTTCCCATCGTAATATTACCACCAATGATGCCGCTTATACTGGCGTAGGAAGAGATCACGAGCGAGAATACCCAATAACCGACAATAATGCTTTCGGTTGATGCTCCTAAGTTTGATACTTGAGCGATACCTTGAATGCCGAAAAATAGCAGTAAAAAAATAACATATTCACTCAATAATAAAAAAACTTCATCTAACCAATAGCGTTTGATTTGAATAAATTGATATTCAATTAAACCTCGTAACGTATGAATCATCATCTCAACCTCAACTTTCTTATCAAAGCTAATCGCTAATACTGACCAATACTTCCTTTGTTTTTTGTAATTGAATCACACCAATTGTAGATGAAAACGCCTAAAGCTAAAATGACAATCGTCTGAATCAAACAGTAAAATAAAGGAACCATAGGTAAATGAAAAATAGAATCCCCATCTGTCATCACATCTCGCAACAGTCTCCATAATGTATTAAATGGTAATAACTTAGCAATTATACTATCAGGTGGCATGATAATACAGACGCCAAATAATAGATTAAGAGGTTCGTGAAGAGAACTTATTCGCTTATGAATTAGCCTCAAACCACCGATGATAAAACCAATCCCAAAGGCTTGTAATACGATCCCACATAAAAGCGGCACGATCGAAATTAAATCAATATACAACCATTTACCAGTTGTAAGCATCATAAGTAGTAAAAAAGGAACGTATAATAACAACATAATTATAAAGTTTCCAATTAGAGATCCGAATGAAATCGATACAAATCCATAAGGAGAAAGATGCAGATGTTCCAGTGTTCCCATTGATATATTTCTTCCAATCAAAGCACTAGCACTTTGATAAGCAAAACCAACAAGCATAAATACCCAAAACCCGATAATAATACTTTCAAGTGTAGTGCCCAATGATGCTGATTGCCCAAAAAACTGCACACCAAAAAACAGAAATAGGAAAATTGCATAAAAAGATATAATTCCAACTAATTGGTTTAACCAATAGCGCTTTGCTTGAATGAACTCAAACCAAATTGCTCCTTGTAAAACATGAATCATGAGCTCACTCCTTGTAAAAGCTTCATAAACACTTGCTCAAGATCAGGCGTTAGATGCTCTACGGAATGAAGCATATTATTCTCCTTTTTTAAGATATCCATTAGTTGATATAGCTCCTTTCCATGGACAAATGTTACATCTAACTTCGTCATTATGTCATTTGTTTCAATCTTTGCATCCGCAAAGCGATTTTTTATATGCATCATCGTATCTGGAGATATAGGTTGTTCCGTAATAAACTGATAGGAACGCGTACTGAATAGGTGTAGTAACTTAGATACTTCCTCTTCTGAGATAATTTTTCCATTTTGCATAATGATTACGCTTTCACAAATATCTTCAATTAAATCGAGCTGGTGGCTAGTAATAACAATTGCTCTGTTTTCCTCTTTTGCAAGCTGTAGCAATAAATCTTTCATATGCAGTGTCGTTTCGACATCTAAACCTAGTGTAGGCTCGTCTAATAGTAATAAATCTGGTTCTCTGATTAATGCTGCACAGATCGCTACTTTCTGTTGCATTCCCCTGGATAAATCAGCTACCTTTGTCTGTATCTTACTCTCCAGTTGAAAACGCCTAAGTAATTCTAACCCTTTCTCCTTTGCAACTTTTTTAGGGATGCCAACCAAATTAGCAAAGAAAATCAAGTTTTCTAATGGCGTCAAATTCCAATAGATGTTCCGATTACCTTCTAATACAGCACCAACTTTTCTAAGTGATTTTCTAAGATTCTTTTTCATATCTAGACCATCCACTTTGATCTCTCCAGAGGTCGGCTTCATCAGGCCCAAAATACATTTAATCGTTGTGGTCTTTCCAGCTCCATTATGCCCCAGTAGTCCAACAACACTTCCACGCTTCACAGTGAAGCTTACATTTTCAATAGCATGCACCGCCTTATCTTTTTTATTAAATGTTTTATTTAAATTATTAACCTCTAAAATATTCTCCATATAAGTGCACCAACCCTTTTCAAATAATAAATAAAACAGTATTGTAAATGTACTTCATTTTTGATCTTTTGATCATCATACAAAAGTTTTAAATTATTTCCATATGAAGAAGCTATTTTAAATATTGCTTATTAAAAACCGATAGAAACTCTTCATCATCTCGTATATCGGAAAATTCGTGTTGCTCTAAAAACAAATGTATATATCTTGAACGCATCCCCTCATTCCCTTTAACCTTTAATTCTGCCATTTCTAAATGGTGTAATGTTTTTTGTCTATTTTTTTGTTTCGCCCAAATACAAATCGCATAAAAAAAATGGGTGATTCCATTTCCTTGGAACTCAATCGCACACTCAAATAAATTCATTGCCTGTTTATATTGTTGATCCCACATTAAACATGATCCTATTTCATGAGCCATATCACATACTTCATCGATATCAATGGGCATTCCTAGCTTGTATTGTTTAATATATGATTCAATTTCTGCTATAGCCTCGTTGGCTACTTCATCATATTTTTCAATCCACTTTTTGCCTTTATAAACTTCTAAAAAATATGAAGTACGACGGATTGAAAACTTCTTAAATTCAGACCATGAGCTATCTTCTAGTAATATGTTTTTATACCGCTCTATTTCTTTTAAGGCATCATCATACTTTTGTAAATTAAAAGCAAAAAGGCCAGCAGCTGTTTCTACATATAGAATTCGGTGAAGGCGATTTAATCTTGTTGGCTCAATACTGTTTATAAAACAATGATAAATTTCAAACCACTCATCAGCTTGATTTTCAAATACCCAGCCAATCGCTTGTGTACTATCATACATCGCTTTTATCCAATAATCCGGCTCCATGTTTGACTTTGTCCATTCTAAAAAAATTCGCTGTTGTTCTATCATTTCTTTATATCTTTTTAATAGAGCAAGATTATCAACAAGTTCCCAATTCGCCCAAAATGTATCTCTAGGAGAATCGTTAATCCTGTGTTTCAGATATTTCTTCATTAGTTCTACTCTTTCGCTTAATCCGCAGTCACCTAGATATCCAAAAATTCTATGTGCAAGTCGAACACTTCTTATTGAATAGTTGGCTTTGACAACTTCTTTCTTTACTAATTGAAAAGCAGTTAATAATAGTCTCTCGTTTTCTTTTATCGGGTTAGCTTCAGTCTTGCGTATAAAAGCATCTAAAACTGAAAAAGCGTTTTTCCCACTTATCACTTCATCACAATAGAAATCCTCAGACATACAAACTCTCTCCTTTCTGAATTTAGCAATAATTATATTTTTATTCAAGTATCTATTTTAGCTAGAAAACAGATTTATTAGTTAGATTATCCCCACGTCAGCGTTTCGAACAACTGCATGCTAACATTTTATTCATTAATAATTAAGGCATTTATAGAACGAATACCTTCCATAATTACTTCTTAGTTTGTAACAGTAAATCCGAGCCGAGCAGCCTTATTTATATACTCCCTGATTGTTGAAATTTGGATTTCTATTAGTTAAGCGCGATAATTAGTTAGATAAAAAAAACTTGAAACATCAACGATCTAAAGGTAATGCACCTGCAGTTGAAAAGGTTATTTAACATGTTTAAAACCATCAAATAAAGAACCACCTAGCGGTTCATAGAACTTGTCCACGAAATTAATAAAGGCCTGTTTCTCTCCATTTTTATAATAACAATCAAGGGATTCAAAAAAACTCACATACAATCCTTCATCGAATTTTCTTAGGGCTCGTGAAAGACCTTTTCCTCTCCCTGTCCATTGGTTATTGGAACGAAGGATAAAATCTGCAAGTTGTATTGAAATTGTATTCAAAGTAATTATTGCCTCTTGGTGATTTTTTGCATCAGTGAAATCATCAAGAAGGTCATAAATAAAATACCTAGAGGCGCTCATAAAATCTTTAGATAATGGGTTAGGACCACTCTCAATAAACTTTTGAGCATCGTTCTTTATTTCTTTAGACTGACCATTATCCCTAATTACTTTACCTTCAGCTAACATCATAGCTAAAATAGGTTTTCCTGTATCTCTATCACTTTCAAATTGTTCTAAATAAGTTTCATTGTTATGAATTAACGTTTCGATCTTCCAATTATATAAAACAAAGCTCTCACGATAACTCCTGCATATTGTATTATCAAAGATAACAATATCCAAATCCGAAGATGCTGTTTCTTCCCCTCGTGACGCACTTCCAGCAAGATAGGCTATATCACAATTGGGGAATTTCTCATTTATAAATTTTTCAGCAGTATCCATAGCAAACTTCCTCATGATACCCTCCCTGCCTCGATAAAATAATTATTTTAAACTTTGCGTTATAAACGAAATATCCTTGTAAAACGGACTTGCCTTAGATAGTTTAATAATGAAGGATACAAAGACGTCATATCATTCCTGTATTTGTTTGGCCATCTATTTACGTTGGTTCGATTGTTTTCTTGTTCATAACAAATTGAAACTTTATATGCTCGCATTTTCACCCACAAGTTTGTTTGAGTTCGGTGTTGGAAAAATCCACAAAAATTTGACAGTCTGACTTTAATGAGGCAACCATAATACACTTTTCTATCTCATGGAGACTTTTACGGAATCCCTTACCAATATGTATTGTGTTTCTTTTATATTAACTACTTCGACGTCATTCCAAACATACCTGCTTATCCTGCCTGATAGGACAATAAGGAAAAGAAAAGGTGATGCTTAGAATAGCTAAACTCTATCTCATTAATCCTTGAAACCGCTTCCACTTATGTTGTTGAAATAGAAAATAATAGCAAAAATTTATGTATTGTTTACAAAACAAAAGCAAAATCGACTCTTTATAGTCAAATATTTATTGTATAAAAGAGGTTACTCGAAAAAACCGTTATTAACGATTTTTTGAGCGAGCCTCTTTGCTGTGATATGAAAATAATATCCAGCGAGTGATTCATTCCATTTCTTTAAAAACAAGATTGCATCTACATTCCATTTGATATTGGGGGGGCTAATGTGTATTTATAATCAAAGGGACAGGTGTATTCCTCAGCCTAGTAATCAATTGCTTACTTGCGTCCTAGTTGTTTTGGATTACTACCACATCCGCAGCCTCCTCCGAACTTTCGACTTCTGGATGAGATTCCTCCCCGTTCAGTTTGATTGAAACCTATTTTACGTCCCATATATTGGCCTGTTTGCTGTTGCTTTGGCGGAGAAACAGATCCATTTATGATTTTCAGACCTTGCTTTCTTATCAAAATACTTCCTCCTAGCATTGTTAAGTACTCTGTTATTAAATTATATGTTGCTACTAATAATGACGTGTGCTGTTTTAAACCCAAATTCATTTTAATAGTAAAATAAGTTTTATAAATAAGCTTTCGATGATAAGTTATTTTACAGTATGAACGAAGCGCATCTTCACAATTTCCCAAAATAGCTTTAGGTGTAGGTTTTCCAAAAATCCTAGCCGTTTCGCCTTACTTATCGTTTCATACAAAGAAAAAACGGCGTTCAGTTAGAACCGCCGTTTCTTTCACGTATCAATAATGATTAATTTTAATTTTTTTGGTGTTTCGCCACCCATCCGATAACAACCTACTTCTATTTTTCCATTATAAAACGAAACAATAATATATGCTAAATGGGTATAAGGATTATTTTGAATATCATGGGATGAAGGAAAGGCGTGAGAGCTAGGATGTGAATGGAAAATGCCCGAAAGTTTTTCTCCATTCTCCTCTATTTTCATAACGGCTTGTTTTATAGAATCTACAGACATATAAAACCGATTGGGATTGAGGGATTCATTTTTCACTTTCCATAAAGTACTCCCAGTAGGTTGGATGCCCGAGAGTAACCCGCATGCTTCATTGGGTAAAGCTTTTTTACAATAAGAAATCATTTCTTCATAGACGGTTTTTCTGATCTCAAAGTGGTTCACTTCAATATTGACTTGTTTATTCTGAATTCCATTGGTTTCCATAGGGATTAGGTGGTGATTGCTGTGTTGTTTTGCTTCGTAATGTGAAGAAGTCCATCGCAGTTGGACTCGTAATCTGACTTTTTTGTTGGACAGGCTGATGTTGTTGTTGAGATGCCATTCGTTGATACCAATCACTTGATGATTGAGAAGGTTGATTATGTGTAGGTGATTGCTGGCTAGATTCAACTTGTTGAAAAGGTATTTCAAGTTCGGGCGCTGATTGTGATAAAGGTTGTTTGATATACTGTTTGATAAAACTTTCCTTTTCTTCCAGGCTCTTTTCTAAACCGGCAAACCTGGTTTTCATCTGCTTCATTTGTTTATCCCATATTTCCCGATCCTTTTCATATTGGTTAATTTTAGTTTGATAAAGACTCATCTCAGTTTTAAATTGCTCCATCTGCTTTACAAGAGCTCGTTCACCATCCTTCTTCGCTTTATAATTTTCAACCTCTTTTTCTTGGAGTTCCGCAGTGAGCTTTATATTATTCTGTTCAAGTTCTTCCATTTTTACAATTGTTGCTTTCGTTTGGATTAACTCGGATTTTAGTTCATCAATTTGTTTGGACCATGACCCTTTTTCCGAATCAAAATGATCTGACCTTTCTTTATACACATTGACTTGATCCTGAACATGTTCGAGAACGTGAAGGTATGACTCTTTTTCTTGCTGATAATTGTCAGTCAGCATATTAAATTCCTCAATTTTTGATTCCAAATCATCTTTGAGCTTGAGTTTTTCTGTTTCGAATTGTTCTAGACGAGACAATGAATGTTGGGCTTTCGACAATTCCGTTCTCATGATTTCAATTTGATCTTCAAGATCATTTTTCCTAGCCTCAGACTTCTCATAATCTTCTTTAAGCAAAATTAACTCCTGCATGAGCATCTCCTTCTCCTTCTTCATTTGATCAATCTCTAATGTTTTAGCTTCCAATTGGTGTTTTAACGATGATGTCATCCGAACTAACTGCTTTGTTTCCGTAAAGACTTCATTTAGATTGTAAGTAATTTTATCAAAACGCTCTTCATCGGAACGCCTTTGTGAAGTTATCTTCGAAATACTCTCATGAAATGAGGCGTTTTCCTCTTCAAGTTTCGCAATCTTTTTGAGAAGTTCAGTTTTCTCACTGACAAACTGATTATTCTCCTCCTTTAGCTTGCATACTTCTTGTATCTGATTTTCCAGACGATCTAACATTTCGATCTTTACATTGTCCAATTCCAATAGTTTATCTTTTGCTTGAGATAATTCTGTTTGTAGATGACCAACCGACTCAAGAGCGGTATGTTTATCTGCTTCCAATTGGGTTATCCTTCGTTGATAAGATACGTTTTGTTCTTGTAATTGTTCCTGTTTTTCTTTTAAAACTTGAAAGTCCTGGCCCATTTTTTGGTTTTGCTTTGTTTCATTGTTCAAGACCTCATTTTTATTTTTCAATTCCTGTTCTAGATTATTTATTTCTCTCTTCATCTTGTTTATTTTTTTATTTGCTTCAGTTAAATCATTACTGCTTTCCTCCATTTTCTTCATTAAAGTTAACTCTCTTTGCTGAAATTGATTACACTCGTTCTCACTCTGAGACAATTCTTTTTGCAGTTGTGTATTATCCCTTTTTAAATTTTCAATTACTTTTGTAGCTCTAGCCTTTTTATTGAGTACATGCTTGAATTCTGCAACCTTACCAATCAGCGTTAGATTTAATTGTTGTTTTTCAGCTTCCACTTTTTTGATGTTATTATCTAATTGTTCATGTTCTACACTTATTTCGGCGAGATGAGTCTCTAAGTAATAGTCTTTTTCTATTAGACTTTTAACTTTATCGTCTTTTTCGGTCAGTAGTTTCTGCAGTTCAATCAGTCCTGATTGTAGTGATTCTTTTTCACGGGATATTACTTTATTCTCTTCAACGGCTTTTTTCAATGCCGTTCTTTCCATTTGAAGTTCCTGCTTCAGCTTTTGTTCTCTCAACATAAGCTGCCGTGTTTCTTTGTATTCTTCTTGATAATGAGCTATATCCTTCCTCATCTTTGTCATTTCGTCTTCCTTCAGTTGCGTCTCCATTATATATTTATCTGAATTCTTTTTTTCATTTTCCATTTCTTTTCTCAGCATCTCTACTTCGTTCACAAACTCTGCATTTTCTTGTTTAAGCCGTTCAATTTTTTCATCCAAGTCCTTTTGTTTAGGATTTTCCTCAAGCAATGTCATTTTTTTCTGATAATCAGCTATATCCTTCCTCATCTTTGTCATTTCGTCTTCCTTCAGTTGCGTCTCCATTATATATTTATGTGAATTCTCTTTTTCATTTTCCATTTCTTTTCTCAGCATCTCTACTTCGTTCACTAACTCGGCATTTTCCCGTTTAAGCCGTTCAATTTTTTCATCCAAGTCCTTTTGCTTAGGGTTTTCCTCAAGCAATGTCATTTTTTTCTGATAATGAGCTATATCCTTCCTCATCTTTGTCATTTCGTCTTCCTTCAGTTGCGTTTCCATTATAAATTTATCTGAATTCTCTTTTTCATTTTCCATTTCTTTTCTCAGTATTTCTACTTCGTTTACTAACTCGGCATTTTCTTGTTTAAGCCGTTCAATTTTTTCATCCAAGTCCTTTTGTTTAGGGTTTTCCTCAAGCAATGTCATTTTTTTCTGATAATCAGCTATATCCTTCCTCATCTTTGTCATTTCGTCTTCCTTCAGTTGCGTCTCCATTATAAATTTATCTGAATTCTCTTTTTCATTTTCCATTTCTTTTCTCAGCATCTCTACTTCGTTCACTAACTCGGCATTTTCTTGTTTAAGCCATTCAATTTTTTCATCCAATTCTTTTTGTTTAGGGTTTTCCTCAAGCAATGTCATTTTTTTCTGATAATCAGCATTTATCTGAAGTAACTTATTATAATCATTTATTAGTTCGTCTTTCTCCTGATCAACATCCATACCGTCACTGAATATCTCCTTCATCTCTCTATTCAACTTGATGTTGTCTTGTTTCAAAATAGTTAATCGATCTCGATACATTTGAACTTTCATCTCCATATCTTCTCGATAAAATGAAAGTTCTGATTCAAGATTTATAACTTTTTGCTGTAACTGAACGTTGCTTAGTTTTTCGTATCTACTCCTTCTCATCATGATTATCCTCCCTCGTAGGCAAATGCCTAGTTATCTCTTTTCAGCTTATGCTTAAGGCGAACTAAATGTAACTATAAATACACAGAAGAATACTTTATCTACATGCAAGGAACATGGCCCGTTTTTACAAAGTCTATGATACGATAATCGACTCACACCATCAAAATAAAATGTGAAACTTTTCCCGAACTGCATCCCATGAATTCAAATGCTTCAGATCGTACGATACTTTTTGGTACCATCTTGTAATCCCTGAATAAAATAACTTCTAATTCGCCTTCCTAAAAATTACATTTCAACATTTTAGATACCTAATCTTATTTATGTAGCAACATGTGTAGTTAGAAATAAACATTCTACACAATCCGGGCTTGTACAAATATTTTTTTTGCACATCCAATTAACATTGGAATATATTATCTATGGGTCAACTGTTCCTGAGCATCATCATTTCTTATAGGCTGGCAAATTAATACGGAATAAAATACACAAAAGCCTAAACACAGTTCGAGATACTCGCATACTGTAAAGTAGGTTCACACCCATCAATAATATAAATGAGAGGATGACCAATTTATGGATTTAAAATCAATTAGTGGTGGCCAGGAGACTTTGTGCATAAAAGTAAACAAAGTTTATGACTGGGTAACCCGTCAGGCAGATGTGCCTCTGCTAGCGTTCAATGATGTAGGTACTCTTGGATTTGATTGTCCCGGTGTTACACCAGGACTGAATGATGATCCTTGCGCTAGTCTCGGAGGTAATTTAACAGTAGAATGTTTCCCTACAGATGAACTCGGAAATCCAATTGACCCTTTAGCACCTGGTACCATTCTTTGTCAAGAAATACCACAACCAGAAGGACGTGCAACTGGTCAATTCCAATTGCCTGATGGAAGCACTGTTACACTCCAAAAGGTAAAAGTATTGAAAAAGGGATTTATTGTTGTTCGTGTAACCAATCCTCTAGGAGTGAGTTGTACATCGGAACCAATCCCTTGGGCGCTATCTGAGAAATTTTTCCTATGCGCACCTCCAGGCACCTTCTTACAATGTGAAATAACTGACTTTGAATGTGATGCGAACTTAATCTGCCGACCACTTCCAGGAGGTACGTTCGAGTTCCAACAACTCGATATCTCTATCAACTTATGCCAAAACGTTCAGATGGAGGCATTAGTAAAACTTGAAATCACAGCAGATTTCTGTCAACCAAGACCCGATATGCCGTTCATATGCCCGCCATTAGCTTTCCCGCCTCAATGTCCAACAGTTTTTCCAGCACCAGGACCGGGGCCAACTCCTTTATAAGTTTGGGCATAACACTAAAATTTAGAATGAGGAGTTCCAGCTCCTCTTTTTTTTATGCCTTCAAAAAAGATAATAAGAAAAAATCCGTCCAATTTTAATACAGATTTTCGTTGCTATCATGTAACCAAATTTATTGCATAAGATGTAAAGATATCTTCGGCAATTTCAGGGGGCGGTCTATTTGTTTTGGAAAAAAAAAGAACAAGTAAATACTGAGGGATTTGCATGGTTCAGCTATACTGTTATGCTTCCAGACACGGAGGATGGAGAAAATGAAGTAACAGTTATTGGTAATTTGACGATAAAAAATACTGGCAATGTGGTACTTAATGACCCGAGAATCTGCATGCGTATTAAACCGCCACAAGGTGTTCATCTCGGTGGTAAAATTGGCTCCGCTACGCATACGGCACTATCGATTGATGGAACAAATACAGAAGCATGGCACTATTTTCAAGATAATTGGAAAGAAACCACAAAAGAAACTGGAGAACATTGGCTAAAACCAAATTATTGCCGGCAATTGCAACCTAATGACAATTTAACATTTGCAAACGAGCTTAGGATTTCATTAACACAAGAAAAGAAGCATGTAATAGTTGAAGGTTTTTTTTATTGTGAGGAAATCAAAAATGGATTCTCAACATTAAATAACATTATGATTAATTTGTAGGTGCTAAATGATGAAAATATTATTTATAAGTTCAGGCTATAAGGGGATATATAAATACTTTGAAGACTGGATTTTGCATGAGCTAAAGAAAAAACATGAAGTGCAGCATTTTCAGATTAAAGACGGTCTCCACATGCTTCAATCGTTTATAATAGCAGGTAAACCTGATATAGCTCTTACATTAGTAGGTTTTAAGATTCCCATCAAAATGACTCATCTGTTAAAAAAATGGGAAGTAAAGACGGCTATTTGGTTCACTGAAGATCCTTATTTTATTGATAAGACAAATGTACTATCAAATTATTATGATTTTGTGTTTACTATTGATACCGCAGCGTTAGAATATTATAAAAAAAATGGACACAAACATGCTTATCACTTACCGCTTGCTACAGATTTACGTGTATTTCAACCTAAGCAAGTGGAAGCACACTATAGGAGCGATATATGTCTCGTAGGCTATCCATATCCAGAGCGCGTACAATATATTCAGCACCTTTTACAGCATACAGATTATAAGATTAAGGTTGTAGGCACATGGAAAAATTCGCTTTCTCGCTTCCGTAATAATCGGAACCTAGTGATCCATGAAGGCTGGGTGGAACCATCGATTGTCGCTGATTTTTATAACGGAGCAAACATTGTTTTAAATACCCATCGACCTTTTAACCTAAAAAACAACCAAAATCGACTCGGCATTGCAGGAAAAAGTATAAACAATCGGACATTCGACGCTGCAGCTTGCGATTCATTTCAACTGATTGAATTCAAAGAAGATTTACCGAACCATTTTATTGAGGATGAAGAAATGGTGGCTTTTCGAAATTATGAAGAGCTCATCCAAAAGATAGATCACTATATGGAGTTTGAAGAGGTTCGTCAAAAAATTGCAAATAATGCAAGAAGTCGCGTGTTAAGGGAACACACATTTCAACATAGGCTGGATAAAATGCTAAGTATTATTTGTAACTCCCCATGATGGCAAGGATGATCGGCTACATTATGTCCAATTTTTAATCAGGTGGAATAAACAAGTATAGTAAAGCGATTGGGGTAAACAATCGCTTTTTTACAACATTAATTCATACTTCCATATTTCGTAATCATCCGAGGTGTTTTTTTTACCATTACCTGCGGGGATACAGGGTTTGCATATCTTGCCACCTGGACAGGTCTACCATGATATAAACCATTCGGTGAATATAGTTTATTAATCTTACTGCATAAACACATAGGAACACCTCACTTTCTTATATATAGTATTAAAATAAAAAACTTCTGCTTGTACGAGTGTACTGGAAAAGTGATCATTTTAAAAAATATTTTAATTTTTTTAGAGATAGGCTCTCCACATTCCTTCTACCTTCTATTTATAACTACATTGGAAACTTGATTCTATTTATGATTTTTGACCACAAGCTTCATACCATTTAGCGCATCTATATTACGTAATAACTAGTATTTTCCGTAACATTCAATCCGTTTGGATATTTTTGCACATTTGTACTAGTTTCATAAGAAACACACCAACAATTCATTACCTAACTTCATAATACACCTGTCTTCTAATCTTCCCATAGACAAGGTGTTTAAGATCTTGCAACACTTTCGCAAGTACAATAAGCGACACCTCCATTTAATAAAATTATTCGTATTTTACTGAAATAGTGTGTATCTAGATATAATCCGAATAATTTCTAACAAGTATTTCCCTGTTTTCTTCGTAACCACTAAGGTTTGTAACACCTGTATCATGAAGACACCAAGGAGGTGACTGTTTTGCAACTCCCACATCATATCCGGCTTTTTCAAATTCTAAGCTTTGAGAAACGTCATAGAAATGCCACCCTTGAAATAAATCTTCTCTCCATTCAAGATCATACTGGGTAATCATAATTAATCCATCAATAGCCCGTACCTTTTGATAGTCTCCTCTAACTAAACGATTGGACAACAAACCTACATTCCCTTTACCAGTAAGAGTATGATAAACAGCCCCATATACCATCGGACTATTCCACCATACTCCATTTGGTAAAGATAGAGCACCTACTACTCCAAGCATTCCTAATTTAGGGTATTTCTCATACAATCTGATAATATCAAATATAAAATTCTTGTTTAAAATATACGTATCTTGGTGCATATATACTTTGTATTTAGCATCACTTCTTTTCATTCCTTCATTATATCCCGAGGTAAGACTAGTAGCGTCCCCAATTGCAATAGTCTCCGTTTCATAACCTTCTGGAATATTCAGAGATTGAATATATAGTAATGCGTTGTTATATTCATCGGTATTGTTTACACATGATATAAAGCACACTTTTTTGTTATTCATATAGATACCACCCATACATTCATTATGGTTACGTTTTATACATATTTCCACATATTAAGTAATCCTCTTTATATTATGCAGAAATTTCCACTCCGTTAATAAAAATAGAACACATATTACATGAATGTTATTCGTATCATTTCATAAAAACAGATAATATATTATTATGTAAATTTAAGGTCATTCAGCCGAAATATGGTGACATATAGATGAAGCACTATTTTTACATGTGGGTGTACCATGCATATCGGGACACCCACTTGCTACATATTAAATCAACTATAAGATTAGCTTAAATGCTTTCTCCAATAAACTGAGTGATTATCAATCCTAACAAGAGGGTCCTGTATTTTACGTTCTCTACGAAAATCTGTAATTGCTGCTGCGCACGTAGGTAATATATAATCATCAATAATGATGAAACCACCTTGCGATACCTTGTCATACAAATTTGTTAGACTATCCATTGTAGATTCATAAAGATCACCATCAAGGCGCAAAATCGCTAATTTTTCAATTGGAGCATTAGGCAAAGTATCTTTAAACCAGCCTTTTAGAAACTGAACGTTTTCATCAAGTAAGTCATATTTCCGAAAATTATTCTGCACATCTTCTAAGGATACAGATAGGTAATCAAGTGTATGCAACCTAACTCCTTTATCCTTAGGATACATCGCTTCATTTGGAGCAGGTAATCCCTGAAACGAATCTGCTAACCATACCTTGCGATCGTCAATTTCATGAACCTTTAGTAAGCCACGCATAAAGATACATGCACCTCCGCGCCACACACCTGTTTCAATAAAATCTCCTTCTATATTGTCTTTTAATACAGTCTCGATACACATTTGTATATTATCCATTCGCATACGCCCAATCATACTATGAGCAATTTTGGGCCAAATTTCACCCATTTTATGTTTCTTACGATCCACAGTCGTTACTTGATTTCGATTAATTAAAGCCGATAAAAGGTCTTGTTCATACTCTTGCCAAATTTCGAATAAGATTGCCTTTTTTAGTAGTTCAATATACATCTTTCTTCCTTGTTCTGAATCCATAGTATCCTCCTTGATATAACAATTTGTAATCTGTTATTCCGATTACTTTTATCCCGATTATGCATTCTTAACCTATTCAAAAATAAGAAAATAATTACACATTTTGCTACGAAACTAAATCCTAAGGTGGTGTAAGTGACGCACAATCAGATTGGCTACAATGTTAAGGGATTCACAACTTAGCCCTTTTTCCTTTATACATAAAATCATATGTGATTCCATTAAAATTATAATATTACCTGCTTAAAAAATGGTTCCTTTTCTTTAGCTATAGATAAATATTGACTTGCAATTATTCAAATCCCATCAAAGTAACTTTCTCTGGTCATCCTGTTAAAATATAAATTTGTTAATTATTATATAGTGTATGTAGGGGTTTCTAACAGACTCATATAATATCCGTTTTAAATACCTCACAACTTTTTGTCAAAGACATATGATGGTTTTGTGTAAAAAAAATAAAAGGATGAGGTATGCGAAAATGGGGAATTTTATTGAAGCGTTTCATAAACACTACTATGATAGTCTGGTATGGGCCAATGATACAACATGGCTTGGAGTTCCTATTTATAAATGTCCGCTCGATCTATTTTTATATCAAGAAATAATTTATCAAATTAAGCCCGATCTTATTATTGAATGTGGAACATATGATGGGGGAAGTGCATTGTTTTTTTCATCCATGTTGGATTTAAATCAAAAAGGGAAAATTCTCTCTATTGATATATCTCCTCAGCCTAATCTCCCCTCTCATCCCAGATTAACTTATTTACAAGCATCGTCAACTTCTCCTGAAGCAATGGAGAAAGTTCAAAGTATGATAAATCCTGAAGATGTGGTGCTGGTAGTTTTGGATTCTGATCATAGTAAGAACCATGTACTTAATGAATTAAGATTATATAGCAACATAGTTACCACAGGTAGTTATTTAATTGTGGAAGATACGAATATAAATGGACACCCTGTATATCGCAATTTTGGTCCTGGGCCAATGGAAGCACTAACTGAATTTTTGAAGGAGAACCATGATTTTGTCATAGATCAAAGTAAGCATAAATTCTTTTTAACTTTTCATCCTTATGGATTTTTAATGAAGATAAAGTAATCAGAATTGAATTAAAATCCTATATTGTTTTTAAAAATGATTAATACTTTACAAATTGCTGATTTTTTAGTAGCTTCTAAGAAGAATGAATAAAGACACTTAAAAGTGTCCTTGTTGATTCACGAATGCTCCGCCCCTAAATTTAAACGCTGATAAACATGCGGGTTCGATTTACCTTCCGAGTGGGGGTTTTACTCCTTAAAAAAGCACTCAAAAGGCAAAATCGGCCCGAAACATTTTATTAGATATACTCCTTATACTGTTGAAGTAAGATATTCCTATTTTCTTCATACCCATCCACTTTCAGCACTCCACAATCATGAAAACACCAAGGTGTTCTTTGCCTAGGGACACCTATATCATATCCAGCTTTGATAAATTCCAAACTTTGAGATATATCATAAAAGTGCCAGCCTTTAAATAAATCCTCTCTCCATTCTAAATCATATTGAGTAGCCATGATTATTCCATCAACAGCCAAAACCTTCTCGATTTCATTTCTTACATTTTTATATCGTAACAAGTCTACATTGCCTTTACCTCTCATCGAGTGATACAAAGTTCCATAGGCAACTGAACTAGGCCAACCATTAATACCTGGTATCCTTTTAGCACCTAATACACCAAGCATGCCCAATGTAGGGTACTTTTCAAATAATGAAATGACATGATACAAGAATTTATTATTTAAAATATAATTATCTTGATGTAAATAAACTTTGTATTTTGCATCACTTTTCTTCATTGCATTATTGTATCCAGATGTGAGACTATCTGCATTTTCGATTGCAATAGTTTCGA
Organism: Bacillus sp. FSL K6-3431; assembly: GCF_038002605.1. Lineage (NCBI taxonomy): Bacteria > Bacillati > Bacillota > Bacilli > Caryophanales > Bacillaceae > Bacillus > Bacillus sp. FSL K6-3431. The sequence continues at coordinate 438,158 of NZ_JBBOCT010000001.1, read as the reverse complement.
TTTCATACCCCTCTGGAATCATAAGGGATTGAATATAATGTAATGCTATGTTGTACTCTTCGTAGTTATTGACACAAGAAATGAAACTTACTTTTTTATTATTCATCTAGTTATCCCCTGTTTTCTAGAATTATAGTAAAAATTCTTTCACAGTTCTAAAGACGCTCTAATAAATATTACACACGATCCTTTTTGCTGACTGAAGAGTAGGTAGAGAAATGTACTACTTTCTAATATGAGAGAAAGTTTCATTTATATGTTTCTATTATGGAGAGTGGATAGAAATACTTACATCTATTGTTGCAAGCACCCTATTGTGTCACGGTATTCTTAAAAGCTAGTAATTCTGAACAAGAATGTTCCTGTTTTCTTCATAATCTGTCCAGTTAATAATTCCACAATCATGGAAACACCAAGGAGTTCTTTGTTGTATAACCCCCACCTCATATCCAGCATTCTGGAATTCCAAGCTTTGAGAAACATCATAGAAATGCCAGCCTTTAAACAAATCTTCTCTCCAAACAAGATCATACTGGGTGACCATCACTAATCCATCGATAGCCTGCACTTTCTCATAATCCCTCCTTGCAACACGATAGGATAGTGCCCCTACATTCCCTTTTCCCCCAAGAGTATGGTATACAGAGCCATATACACCTTTCTCATTATGCCACCACAGTCCATTTTGTAATTCTTTTCCACCCAATACTCCGAGCATACCTAATGCTGGGTATTTCTTAAACAAGATAATCATATCGATGATAAAATTTTTGTGTAAAATATAATTATCCTGATGTATATACACCTTGTATTTTGCATCACTTCTCTTCATAGCCTGATTATATCCAGATGTGAGGCTATCTGCATTTTCGATTGCTACAGTTTCAATTTCATAGCCATCTGGAATGATAAGGGAATGAATATAATGTAACGCCAGATTATACTCTTCAAAATTATTGACACAGGATATAAAGCTTACTTTTTTGTTATTCATCTATATTTTCACCCTCTAATTCAGAAATCATTTAACTTTTCATGCTTATAACACACATTAATAACACCGTCTATGGGATTAAACAAATGCAGCTTTTAAAATGATAACAATTGGTATTTACACAATTTGAGCATTTCATGCTTTCGTTCTTTATTTATATTCACGCTTTTCTTTTTTATCTACACTATTTGTACTTTAATCAACTTAATTCAAGTTTTCCAAAAAAATTATCAAAAAAGAACCCCTAGATAAATACCTAAGGGAAAAAGTTTACTACACGTTTGTTGAATAACCATTGGTTAATTTATTGCAACGCCTGCACTTGCATAACCCACAATAGCAGCAGCAATAGGAATACCACTAGTTTCTTGTGCGGAAAAAACCATTAATAGACGTTCACCAGGAGCTACTGGTATTGCCAATCCAGAAGTAGTCCCTTGGCTAACAGTTCCTAATGCAACTAAACCTGTGAGAGGTGGAGCTAATGCTACAGCAGCACCGGGAATCGGAGCAAAGGTATTACTTAGTGGAGCAGGTAATGCTCTATATAATTGTGCTGTGATCGTTACTGTTGAAAGTAGAAGGTCTACTGGCAAAGTATTACTGAAGTACGCAGATATTGAAGTGATAACACCAGGGCGCGGTACAGAAAATGCCATATTAAGCAATGTTCCACCAGCACCTGTAAGATCAATTGTTCCTCCAACAAGACTAACACCAGTTGCAGAACTTCCAAACCCTACCAGACTCGTAGTGCCAAGTAAACCGCCTAAAACTGTAGTTAGAACAGCAGGGGTTCCAGAAGCATATGGTATTATAGCACCACCGCCCGAGATTCCAGGAGGTCCTTGAATACCTCGAGGGCCTCGTAATCCTAGTGGACTTTGTACTGGTGTAATGGGGGTAATCCCACAAATATTTGAGCAAGGATCAATAAAATTTGCTGACATAAATTACACATCCTTTCCTTTAAGATATTAAATTATATTCAAAAACACTTATCATTCTTGTATGTCTGTCCACTAAATACCTTTTTAGGTGAATTCCGATAGTTGTTAAATTAGATATTCTTATGATTTAACAGAGAGGGTTTGTATGTTCCAAGCAGTACTAGGTGAAGCGTCAGGAAACCGCGGTTACAATGTTAAGGAGATTCAAATATTAAAAAGTCCGATTTCTCAGCATTAAAACTGAAAAATCGGACTTTTCCGGTTACACCATAAAGGCACTCTATTATTGAAGGATGTATGTTTAAACAGTATAGCAATCAGTTGATTCGGCAGATATTCTTTACCATTTTTAATAATAAACAGCATTTTAGTTTCTAAATACCATGCTGGTAGTTCTGTCAACTTTTAGAATCATAAGGATTTTTAAATATAATACTAATGAGAATACTGATTATACTATACTTAATATAAAGAGTCCTGTTGTGACGTAGGGTTCTTTTTTAAAGTCAAATAACGAAGGAACTCCAATATAAAAAGGAAGTAAGACGTAAATCTAATACATTACTCCAAAATATAATGCTAGCATGAGGATTATAATACTCAATTTACTGAAGATTGGTATAACAAAAGCTACCATTTACCTTCCTTTTGATAAATTATAGAAAATTGATCCTACTACATATGTTAAAAGAATACAAATAAAAGTGATGATCCCAAGAATAATTTTAGCGTCTGAATTCACCTTTAGAAAATCCTTCCCTAATAAAAGTTTAGGCATCCCCCCTTCTACTATTTTATATAAATTAAAACCAGAGTGAAATGTTATATCCTGCTTCGAATTTGAAAGAGGAACAAGGCCAAAAGACTTATCAGAAGGAAGAACCATAGTTGAGGTGAAGCCAGGTAATCCGCCCTTTAAAAGCTACCTTTTTTATTACTCCTAACAGTTCGAGTAATAATTCATTATCAACATCTTCTAGTGATAATAAAGAAGGAATTTGTTTTTCGGTATAGCAACAATATGGACTGGATAAAAAGGTTTGGTATGATAATAAGCTAAAACATTTTCCGTCTCATCACAATAGAAATCCTCAGTCATAAAAATCCTCCTCTAAAAACTTTTAAATCATAAAAATCCTGGGCGGCCAGTTAACCAGCGCGAGTGGCCCATAAATCCACCCCCCATCCCGAAAATCCATAATATACCGTGAAACAGTCAATTTATCTCTGGTTCATGAATGAATTAAGAAAAATTATCCAGCTATCATCCTATTAAAGCCTGTTTTAAAGCGCATTTCTTGAATAAATTGAATCAACCGTCCGCGGTGATTAATTTTATCAAATCAAACTCGTTTTTATTTATTAGGTTTTTTATTATATTTGCTTCACTTCCATGGTGTGTTATAAATAGATGTATCAATGATCCATCGTTTAGGGCAGTTTTAAGTTCATCTGCATCTTTGAGAATAACTTCTCCAGTTGGCAGTACAATAATATCTAAAAACAAGTCACCATCCAAGGCATTCCGTTTTCAATCCCATGTTTATAACAAATATCAATTTACCACTGTACGATTAGCCAGTACCATTAATATCCTCCCACTATCTTTTAGTGTTTGCTAATGAAATCGATACTTATATGAGGTAACCCTTTATTACATTTATTATTCCGCAGATATCAATAAAGATATTTCACGTATGATTTCCTACTCAAGTTATAAAAAAGCGTCTCCACGATTGTAGAAATACTTGGAATGATCGCCTTTTAGCAATAGCGCGATGCTATATCAGATGAATGTACATACGTTAATAAAATAAATGAACCATAAATCGCTCCACGTTAAAAGCGCAAAATAGATAGGCTCTATTTTACGCTTACTGAGGAAATACATTTTTTGTTAATAGAGCAACTTTTGAATAAATCTCCAAATTATTATAAGGACTAAAATATAGTAGGGATTTTTTCAAGTTATTTATCTTCATTAGTTTCTTATGCTTTTTCTTTAGATAGAAACCAACCACCTAAAGCAATAAGAACCATAACTGACCAAAAGATGGACTTCCAAATTACTCCTTCGACAAAATCATGAGAAATAATGTCCACTGAAGGATGAGCCAGAGTATGCATTAATAACTTAACACCAACCCAACCAACTAATAACATTGCGGCTTTTTCAAGACTAGGGCGTTTTGTCAATAACCTAACAAAGAGACCTGCTGCAAATCGAATAACAATTAAACCTGCAATTGCGCCTATTACAATAACAATAAATTTAGCGCCATCCATACCACCAATATCACCCATAGGAGTATCAGGCAAATCAATAACTAGAGCTACTGCTGCTAAAATAGAATCAACAGCGAATGCGATATCTGCTAATGCAATTTGGGCAACAGTCATACGATAGCTATTCCCTTTTTTCTCTTTTTCCCCGTGGTCCTTTTTAAGTAAATGTTTTAAAGCGATGAAAATTAAATATGCAGCCCCAATCGCTTGAACTTGCCAAACATGAAAAAGGTACGAAATAATAAAAATTGCACCAATTCTAAATATAAAAGCTAAAATCAGACCAATATTAATCGCTTTTTTTTGCTGTTCTTCAGGTAAATGCTTTGCAATTATAGCCAAAACTAAAGCATTATCAGCAGATAATAAACCCTCTAAAAGAATCAAAATAATTAAAACCCAGCCATATTCTATTAATAAAGATAGTTCCATATTATCCTCCTAAAAATCATTAAGTCTTTTTTATTAAGTAAATAATTTGTAGAAGCTTTAATATTGTTCCGTTAAATCCACTTCCTTATTCAGGTTGATTTAGAAACGACAACCCTTGGGTTTGTTGATGGTCTTCGGAGTAGTTCTTCTAAAGCATGCTCGTTTACAGATCAAAATGGATTGAAAAGAGCGAGTTGCAAGTTGATGATCGTGATTTGTTTTTTAGACTAGAAGGGCCAAATTTGCGCTGTTTGCTCAAACAGAATTGTCCTTCGAGTCATTTTAGTTTAGCCTTCAGCTTTTTTGGATTCATCTCTAGTTTTCCCATCCAAAAAGAATTCGACAAATACTGGCGAATCCCTTTTTCTTATACGATATTTTTCGCATCGACTACTGAATGCGCTTTTCTCTTTTCAAGTGAGAGCCCGTCCTAAAGCCAGTTTAATTGGCGATGGTTGATTTGAAAGGGATTCATGTCGTCTTTTCCAGGCCATTTAATGGTTCCTTTTTCTAACCAACAATATTGCTTATAAAATGTATAATGGAAGAACGATAGGCCTATAAGTCTTTCCTCCATAAACCGCCAGAACAAGAGGTAAAACCACATGTTTGATAGAAGTTCGAATGCTTTGAATTATAGGTTAACGTTACTATTTCTAATCCGAATCGTTCAGATTCTCCTAATAATTCTTGTACTAATTCCACTCCAATGCCTTGCCCTTGATAATAAGGATGTACTAATATATCTTCCATATACCCATGCTGTAATCCCATCCCAGCAACATAACCAAAAGCGATAAGTTTATTGCCTTCGTTCCTCACTCCAGCCCAAAAATTACAACGCTCAAATAATGATGGAAAATCATTATCACGCCTCTCCCATCCGATAAGCTCTCTTAATTCAGGTACTTCCTGTTTAGAAATAGGTTTGTTTATTAATATTTTATATTTTGAAGACATTAGATCCCTTCCTCCCAAATAACTAACTTTACTGAGTCGGTAAAAACGGCTATACCTATTTATCTTCTTTTTGGAGACTCACTTTACCTAATTCTTTTCTATAAATGGCTGTAAAAACCTTTTATTTACAGCCTTTTATAGCTATTTTTCCTCGTATTCCGGTTTATTTAGTACACGAAAATAATAAAAATAATGGGATTCTCATACGTCTCAAGTACTCTTTTTCACTTTTAAAATTTTCTATTCGAGGATGGCATTCCTTTATGTCATCTATTTTAAAGCCCGCACCTTTTAAAGCTTGAAAGTAATCTTCTACTGTTCGATGATATTTAACGACTTCTTTTTCAATCCATGGTTCTACACGTTTGCCTGTATGAAAGTAATCGTCAACATTCCAATTTGTTCGTGAGGAGGAATTGGATGCGCTTTTTACTGAAGAAGTTAAAATAGGGTGTTGGACGCTAAAAATAAATTGCCCATTTACTTTTAAAGAGTTATATACCTGTTTAAACACAAGTTCTAATGTTTCTAAATAGTGTAGCGCTAGTCGAGAAACAACCTTATCATATTTTACTTTTGGAAAATCCCAAACTTCCATTGACGAGTGGTGGATTTTACTATGGGTACCATCTAAGACGTTTATTGCTCTATTAACCATATTAACCGAGCCTTCCACGCCTTCATAAAAGGTACATCCCTTCTCAATTAGTTCTAAGCCGAATTCGGCGTCCCCACAACCTAAATCTAATATCTTTTCTCCTATAACATCACCAATTAGTTTGGTCAATACAGGTTTCTCAATAATATTGTTTGGACTTTCTTCCCTATGTCTTCTTGATAAATAGTTTTCAAAGAATGCATTATCATCATAAACTGAAGCACCTTTATATTCCATATAGTACCTCCATCATAAATTTATTTTACATACCAATATAGCATATCCATTTTGCTTTCCACATCCTCTGAACATTATTATACTGTTATCAATTTTATATCTTGAGGTTCTTCCCTTAAAGGTATACCTTTATAAACTTCTTAATTCATTAGAACCAGCAAAACCCATAACAGGGTAGAGTCATCGCTTCAAACAATCAATTTCCTTGCTGAAAACGGATCCGAAATGGAGAACAAAATGGAAGATTATGCGGTAATCGCAATCTTGACAATTCGGGTATGAATTGTTATGATTTGCTATGATAATAATTTTTTATGGAATGCGAGTGAGATAAATGACAAATCAGATTGAGAATACACATTTGAGTTTTGGTCAGAAAAATGCGCCTGTAAAGGTTGAAGTATTTTTGAATTTAACATGCCCTTATTGCGCTACATTTTATGGTATTGCAGAAGATATTTTAAATGAGTACTTAGATAACGGGCAAGTTGAATTCATAGTAAAGCATTATGACAAACCAAGAGAGATGCTGTTAAATGGAACGTTAATAAACCTTTTCCTAGATTATGAGAAGCCTTCACGCGTAAAAGAAATTTTGAAGGAATTATTTGAAACACAAGAACAATGGGATCATTTGAACAATCAAGAAATCAAAAATCTATTATTAGAAAAATATCAATTAAAAGAGGAACCGCAAAATACTGAAATTAGCTTGAACGTAACTGCAGAGGCCATCCGTAGAAGTGTAAAAATGGTACCAACTGTTTTTATTAATAATAAAGAATATCAATATCCCACAGAACTAGCTGCAGATGAATTAAAAACTGCAATCGATACAGCACTAGAACTCATAAGCTAATCCTTCGAATACATAATGAGAGCAATAAAATGCTAACACAGAAAAAACAGACAAGAGAATGAACTTTCTCCTGCCTGTTTTTTTATTATCTTAAACAACGTTGAAAATTTAAAAATAATTTAATTAACTCTATTGTAATATTTATGAAAAGGTTTTAACTTCGTTGTTTTTTTAACGCCTGGCCTTCTGTCATGTGATTCAATTATTAAAATAAATTTACATATTTTCATCATTATCATGAAATAATAAAAATGAATGTTTTTCATTATGTTAATATCTTCTAGTACAATCCAGGAACCACTCAGCCAGAAAATGTTTTAAATGTCTAAGGGTTCAATTAATTCAACTTTATATCCATCAGGGTCTTGGACAACTGCACGTTTCCCCCAGGGACTAATAGTTGGTTCTGTAATAATGTAGGCATCGCTTGAACGAATACTTTCCATTATTTCATCCAGATGTATAACAGTAAATCCAATTCGCATCATATTACTAGTTCCTTCTTTTGATGTAGGATATATTTCAAAAATGAGCTTATCAAGTTTACAAGCATAATGCTCAGGCCCTTTTCCATGTTTTTCTTGGTTAAATACAAGTCCAAGCTTTTCATAAAAGGAAACTGATTTTACGGGATTGCTAGACTGTATGACAACGAGATTCAAATAGATTGACATTAATTACAAGACTCCCTTCTGTTAAAAAATCAAGCTTGGTTCACTTTTTTAGGTAAGGGCTAAAAGTAATGCTCTATAGAACTTACACATATTAACAATTTTTTATTATTCCTAAGTTCTTTTTCAAATAGTAATGATGATAATCCCTGCCGAGGTCAAGACTACCAAACACTTTATAACTATGCTTTTCATAAAAATCCAGTGCCTGAAAACTTAGAGTATCAACTTTTATAAAATCGCATTTTTTTTCAATAGCAATTTGTTCAATTTCTAATAATAGTTTACTTCCATATCCCAATTTACGTATATCCTCATCAACCATTAAAGTATGTATCTCTAACCAATTCCAACAGATCTCACCTAGTACCCCGCACAGTGCCATTTTCATCACGTAGAAATAAATTAATTTCTTCGTATCTGCCTCTTAAATCTACCGGAAAGTGTTTCAAATTATATTCATAAAGTTGATTATTAATATGGTTTTTATTGGTCTTATTTAACTCTTTGGTGATATGCAATCCCATCATCAAATTCTCCTCTTTTTTTAAGCCTGTATAATATTGCTTAAAGTTGTCTTACAAAATGGTCCTCATTAGTAGAACGAATATATTAACGTTCAAACAACCTTTTTAATAAGTGGTAAAACCTTGTTAATCCAATCCCCTTCTTCATCAGCAAGCAATGTGTCCCAACCAAGAATATTTGCTTCTTTAAAGTTTTTTTCTTGGTCATCAACAAATAAGATATTAGCCCTGCTGTTCAGAAATAATGCGACCTTTGAATATATATCAGATTGAGGTTTGCAACAGCCAACTTCACTGGAAACTGTCATACTTTTTAAGTAGATTAGGATAGGGCTAAGAATTGGTTCTATCCATTCTATCCGATGGTTACTTAATAAGTGAATGTTTGCATATTGGCTCCAAATAGGCACTTCTTCAAAAGCTGGCAATGGCTTAATATTTGAAAATAATATCAACTTAGCGTACTCCAACTCGATGGATGGAAATTGCTCACAAAGCCGAGTCCAAAACTCTCTTTCAGTAATTTTTCCAGTCCATAATTCCTCTCGAATATTCTTTTTAAATTTTACTAGTTTATCATATGGAGTCGCTGATTCAGATGATAACTCTAGCCAAAATTTTGGTGAAAGGTTTGTTGCAAGCACACCTGCTATATCAAGAATTAGTTCAGGTTTAGTTGTCATTATAAATCTAGCTCCTAAAAACATTTTTCAATTCACATTGTTCATTGGCAGCCGACAAATATCCTTAGTCATAAAAGTTAAATCATTGCTTATGCTCTATTCCTGTTGTTAATTTACATTTAACGTTCATTTTCAGTATGATTAGTGAGGAATTGAAACGCTAAAGCAAGTCAAATACCAAGAATTGCTTTTCTTATTGAGTTTTTATACCCTTTAGGCATATAGATATTTTCAACTACTTCTACTGGAAACCATTTGTATTCTAAATGTTCCTCACTAATCGATATTCTTGAAAAATCATAACATTTTAATAGATATGTGACGATAAATACAAACTTCCCTTCAAATACTTCATATACCCACGAATCAATAATCTCCTTAATATCACATTTTACACCAAGCTCTTCTTGTGTTTCTCTTATTACACAACTTTCTGGTTTTTCATCTTTTTCGAGCCTTCCTCCTGGTAATTCCCATTCATTTCTCTCATTTTTTAATAATAAAACTTTGTTATCGTTAAAAATAATTCCTTTAACTGAAATAGATAATTTAAAATTCAAAATACCTCTCCTTTGATTTTGTCTAGTATAATTATATATTCCTCTTCAATTATGATAATCCTTCATGTATACAGGCTTTTCAATGAAAAAGCTTCTTATCTCCTTAAATCTATATTTCTATATAAATGTCACATATGGGTCGAAAAGATCAGGTGGTCATAGGGAATGCTATGTTACCATTATTATGAGTCAAAATAAGAACAAGATTGAACTGCCTTTAGAAAGGGGACAATCAAATGAATCCAACTGAACCATTAACATCCAGCTTATTCACAAAAGGTTTTACAGAAAATCCATATCCTGCTTATGCTAAGTTACGAGAAGAAGATCCTGTTTCCTATGTACTGCTTCCAGATGGTCAATATGCATGGATGATAACGCGATATGAAGATGCACTTGCAGCTTTAAAAGATCAAAGATTCATTAAAGATTATACAAAACTTTATGAAGAAGATATGGAACATGCTGATGTTTTTAGCCAAAACATGCTTTTTGCCGATCTACCTGATCATAAGCGATTGCGTGGGCTTGTTTCTAAAGCATTTACCCCACAAATAATTGCTGGAATGAGAGATCGTATCCAAGAAATTACTGACGAGCTTCTGGATAAAATTGCCGGGAAGGAAAATGTAAATCTAATAGATGAGTTCGCTTTCCCTTTGCCGATCATCGTCATTTGTGAAATGCTTGGAATACCAACAGAAGATCGTGACAAGTTTCGCATTTGGTCCAACTCGCTGATTGAAAATCCGAATGGAGAGCCTGCCGAAGATGTTCAACAACATATGAATGAGTTTGTAGATTATCTCGGAAAAAGATTCGCGGTTGTTCGGGAAAATCCAGGAGAAAACTTAATCAGTAAACTTATTATTACTGAAGAACAAGGGGATCAACTAACAGAGCAAGAGTTATTTGGCGTTGTCACACTTTTAATTATTGCTGGTCACGAAACGACAGTAAACTTGATTGGCAATGGTGTAATGGCTTTATTAGAACATCCTAAGCAACTTCAATTGCTAAAAAGTCAACCAGAATTAATACATACCGCTATTGAAGAAGTACTTCGTTACAATGATCCAGTTGAATTTAGTACCTCTCGCTGGGCAGGAGAAAATTTAGAGTTTAAAGGGAAATCAATCCATAAAGGTGATTTAGTTATTGTGGTCCTGAATTCAGCAAACCATGATCCAAATCATTTCAAGGACCCGGAAATCTTTGACATCAGCCGTGAAAAAAGTAAACATTTAGCCTTTGGAAAAGGGATTCACGCATGCCTAGGCGCACCCCTTGCTCGTTTAGAAGCTGAAATTGCAATTAATAGTTTTATCCAACGCTACCCTAATATTAAATTGAATGCTGATAAAAATGATCTTGAATGGAGATCAGGCATGATTGTTAGAGGCGTAAAAGAGCTACCAGTGTCGTTGTAAGTATTGAGATGTTTCACAGATAATATTTGGACAGTTATTTAGTAACGGACATGGCTAGTAAACCTTCTATCCAGAAATAAAATTAACTTAAAGCCAATACAAAATGGTGGAGACTTGTACCTTCACCATTTTTTGATAGGTCCATTACTTTAAACCCACACTTTTCATAGAAAATAAAATTATTAGAAGATGTATGAGCAAACCAATCACCGTGAGAGAGTTTTTGAACACATAGCTCAACTAGCTTTTTCCCAATATCTTTTCCACGATATTTTGATAGAATAACCAAATCCATCATGTTAACAGCTATTATCTGGTCTGAAATTACCCTGATCATACCAACCATTTTGATATTATCCCAAACAGTAAACGCCCAAGTGGAATTTTTGAAAATCAGCGAAAACTTTTCTTTTTGCCAAACTGGAGTATTTCTTGCCCATCCTGCATCTTCAAAAAGTTCTTCCACGCTGTCTGCGGGAACCCCCGCTGTACCTTCTCTAAAAACTAATTTGGATACATAGATAATCCCCCAATATCATGTAGAAAAAAAGTGTGTTTCGTTAGTCAAGCGTCGCATCTGTTATACAAGACATTTTCTGTATTTATGTTTTTTATGATGGTTGGTAGTTCCGCCAAATCGTCAACAATGAAATCTGCATCGACGGTATCCCATTGAAAATCTCTTTTCCAAATACTTTTCATCCCTGCATATTTGGATGCCCTTACATCATTTTCTGGATGATCTCCAACAAATACGCTTTGATTAGCTGAGACATCCAATTGTTTCAATGCTCTGTTAAATATTTGAGGGTCAGGTTTTTTTATTCCCTCCCACTCAGATATTAGAATAATATCAAAATACCTTTCGATCCCTAAAGCTTTTATATTATCCATCTGAAACTGTCCATATCCATTTGTAATCATTCCTAAAGTAAGCTTATTACTGCTCAATTCTTCTAACATACTGAGAAGATAAGGAAATGGAACACAGCTATTTTTAAATTGGCTTTTATAATCTTGAAGAAAATCTGCCCAATTTATCCCTGTAATATCAAGTTCATCGACTAATTGTTGATACACTTTATCTTTCCAAACATATCCATGGCTATCTAGCTCTATGAATCTTGTAGTATAATATTCTTTTGGAATATGACCTAGCCATTTATGCAATCGCTCGTATTGCCCGTCAACAAATTTCTTTACTGATTCATCTCGATTTAATAAGGTTCCATCAAAATCAAATAGGATAGCCTTAATCAAATTAAATCCCCCTATCTAAAAATGTTTCTTTACTATCTTCTCTATTTTGAACAGAAATACCTGCTTAACATGCGACTTTGGTATGAGGATGCGAAATCTGTGATATACCAGTAAAAAGGTGGTAACTCTATACTAAATAAGAGGATACAGTAAATTGATTCGAATAAACTTATTATAAAGTTTTCCCATTATGGGACTGGGAGTTTTTTAGGTTTATATTGCAAGGTCCCTAACAGACTAAGACAGAAATTCGTAACTTCATTCCCTTTTTTTGTAATATATGGTACTTCGATAATTTTCTAATCTTTGTGTAAGTTTCATAAGCCACGAATTTTGTTGATTAGTTTCCATATTCACATCTAATGCTTTCAATATTGTCGCGAAGATAAATAGACGATGAAATCTGAGGAACTCTGGGATCTCTTCTACATAATTTTCAGAGATCTCCTTTTCAACTTGATATCCCTTTAGAAACGATTGAAAATGAGGATGGGAAAAATCGCATCCATCTTCAAATAAATCTCTTAAGGCGAATGCGAGATCCGCGGTAAACCAGTAATAGGAACATTGTTCAAAATCTATCATTTCGTAATGATCCTCTGCCCATATCACATTATCAAGTTCGAAGTCAAAATGAATAACTCCATAGTGTTCTTCCGTTTTTGGAAGATGATTCAACCATTTTTCAATGGCTTGCAGCTCTTGATGGGTGTAATCTTCTTCTTTAGCAATAATACGTTTAATAACTGAAGATGCTTTTCATAAGAAAGCAGACGCTTCATCTCGTCACTTTGCTTGTCATATGCTGAGCAACTTTGTGAAGGTGTCCCAGACTTTTACCCCCTTGATAAAAATCCATTTCAGCTAATTCATCTATTTCGTTCAACTCGCCTTCAATAAATTGGAAAATAACTACGAAAAACGTTCCCAATTCAGATTCGCAAATTTCGATCTCACGTCCGGTTCGTGACAAGTATGGTTTGTTTACCAAGGAATTTTTCTCTTCGATATTCAAGATTTGATTTCAAGTAACCATGTGTCACGAGTAATAGATGAAATGTTGAGTCTCTCGATGACGAAGTTTCTTTTTCATTATAAAAGCGGAGGTAGAAGTTCATTCCATCCGAAAATGACTTTCGTTTTTCAGAAACGCAAGTTTCCTCTGGAATTGCCAGTGGAAGTGAAGTTTGTTCAGTGATATAATTTGGATTAATAATCTTTGGATTGCACATAAAAAATTCTTTGATTCATGTTTTAATAATAGTGTTTATTGCTAATCTTTTTTCAATCGCCATACGCATGTTCGAAATGACACCGAGAAGCAATATTAACGACATAACCATTTTTTCAAAAGGTGTTCCTAACAATTGTTGTATAAACCCAAAAGACCAAAGTACTACAAAAAACCAACACATAACGGTTATTCCTCTTTTGTATTTATATAACATATTTCCGCCAACAATTAGCGTAAAAACTCCTCCTATAATAGAAATAATGATATTGATAATAGATATTGGTAGCTGAGTTGCTAAGGATTCTGACCTTCCACCATTAACCCATGTAAATGGAATAATCCCACTAATAATAAGAACTTGTATTAAGAATGTCAAAGAGTAAAAACATATCCCCATATATACAGCCGTTTTCATATTAACTTTTCTAAGCTTTTCTAACATACAATCACCTCATTTCTTCCCGTTATCATTTTATTTTATCTGGTTATGTTCTATTCCTTTATCTTCTTTTGCCATATCGACACGTTGCCCTTTTAATCTCAACCTCACAGAGCCCTCCCTTTAATTAAGTATTATTCTCTAAAAAAGGGAAATCCTTGTTCAACTAAACTGCTTCGTTAATTGAATAAGAAAAACGCTTTACTCCTTCTTGAAGTATCGCTCCCGTTTGTTTAAGTACAGTTCTTCACAATCTCGTATGCTATGTACTTTTTCAACGATTCTTCCCCTACAATAAAAAGCTGTCTCGATGACAGCTTCACATTTCTATTAAGAGTCCTCCTCGAAAAGGATTCGAACGAGCATTCATAACACATTTTAATGTTAGTCATAGGCAATTCCACAGGAGCAACGATTTTTCCCAAATAACAAATGATAAGATGCGGGGAATTCCTGATTGACACGTTGAACTTCACGTGCAAATTCCTTACTATCCTCTGGTACAGGCAAAAGTGCGTCCGCCTTCTCTTGAGAATCAATATTAGCTCCAGGTGGTACGAATCTATTTGGCGGAATTCTAACGCCATTTGTTACTACTGCAGTATAGGAAATAAACGAGTTTTTCCCGACAATTGCATTATAAACAATAGCATTAAAACCAACAAATACTTTGTCTGCTATATAACAAGGACCATGGACAAGGGCTCCATGAGCGATGGTCACTTCATTTCCAATAAATATAGAATACCTTTTTCCCCCAACTGAAATCCTTCTATTTAATAAACCATGTAAAATTACTCCGTCCTGGATATTTGTATTAGAACCTATATAAAAAGGGGTTCCTTCATCCGCACGTATACTTACATTAGGAGCTACATAAACATTGTTTCTAATGGTAACATCACCTATGACACTAGAAAACTGACTTACAAATGCTGTTTTGTGAATTTTAGGAAAACGTTGAACAGGATTAAATGAAGTTATAGGGTTGGGACTAATGAATGGTTCAAAACAGTGAGAATGGTTATAAGAAGTAGAGTTTGATCCTTTTTTTTCTACCAAGTAATCACCTCCTTCACAATCTATTGGCATATATTTATTTTATGCAAGCAGATTGCGTGAGGAATGGACAATTATTAATAAAATGATATTAGGAAGCGATCCCTATACATGCAGCAGAAATGCACCACAAAGGATAGAATTTATTAGTTTTTGTTCTCCACTATCTTGCCCGTTAGCATAGAAGCGACTGTTCCTGTTGAATAATCGCACCATTTAGCTTAATTACGATACATCACAACCTGCTATGTAAATCAAAATATAACAGACAATGCCGTATTTATAGCATGGGCCTGAAAATTAATTAATCAGTTAATCGTAACTTTAAAATAACTTTTCGCTTTTAATTATTATTTACAGTAGTTTTTAATCCAATTTTATCTTTTTTTCAGTTATTGGTCTGATAACTCTACATGGTACACCTGCTGCAATAACATTTGCAGTTATATCTTTCGTCACAACACTTCTAACACCAATAATAGTATTATCACCAATAGTCACTCCTGGAACAATCGTAACAGAACCACTAATCCAAACATTATCCCCTATATTAATTAGCAATGACCTCTCATAGCCTACTTTACGCTCATCTGCATCAATTGCATGATTTGGTGTATACAAACTAACATTTGGACCAATCTCAACACATTGTTTCCAATAGTAACCTTTGCACAATCCAAAATTGTACAATTTGTGTTTGCGTAGAAATTATCCCCAAATGTAATGTTATAACCAAAATCACAGTTAAAAGGTGATTCAATCCATGCATTTTCTCCTAGTGAATGAAATATTTTTTGAATGATTTGATTTCTCTCATAGAGTTTTGATGGTTTTATGTTATTAAATTCAAATAACAAATCTTTGGCTCTTTCTCTTTGTCCCAACTTATATAGTGTTCTTGATTTAACATTTTCTTTTTCAGATTTCATTGTGTTAATCACCTTTTTTCAGTTCTTTTGATTATACTAGTAACAGTTAGTTAAACTAATTTTCCATAACAAAAAAACAAATAAGTTCCAATTTTCCATTCAATTAAACTGCACCGTTAGTGGAACAAAAAAAGAGCTGCCTCAACAACTCCTTTGGTCAATTTTTTTCACACTTATTAATTGAAGATGAGAAGAAATCCTTCATATTAACAGAATATTGCTATCACTTTATTTAATTGATTTTATGCTTGTGGTTCAATTTTAAATGTTAGTTGTCCTGTTCCTCCGTAAACAAAATCATAGTTGAAAAGTCCTTTGTCTAGCACACAAGGTAAATCAAGTCTGATCATACGAACACTTCCTACCTCAAAACCTGTTACTTTTTGAACTTCCGTTGGAGATGCTAATTTTACTTTAGAACACCCTATGTTTTCAGCTATTTTCTCGAACTCAAGTCTGCCACGATTTCCAGATACAATTAAACAAAAAATCCTTTATCGGTATTTAATATCAACGTTAGGTGCTGTTTGCCCAACCTCAATTCCAAAATATTATTTCCCATCTTCTCTTGAAAGCATAGGTTTTTCGTGCTCAATTATTCATATTTAAATTGCCTTTTTCTAAAACTTCTTGCAAAGCATTTATAAAAAGACACCTCCAATATTGTGCATGTAGGAGTATCAGATAACTCGTTTCAATTCAACATGACGATTTTCAATCCGAGGTTCATTAATAAGTTGTAATTGCTTTTTAGCAATCCCCTGTTTCGTGTTTATGCACTTATTAGGAAACGTTTCGCAAAGAACATTTCTCCACAATCTAAACTTATTTTCAAATTAATAGACTTTATTTTAAATATACAGTTATTAAGCCTATTATTCCAATAACGTTTGCTTGTATCAATTGACTATAGTTCACCGTGGCTTCTTTAACTGCGAATAAAAAAAGAACCTTCTATCTAAAGATAGATCAAAGGTTCTATGTTTTATTTCCAATGATATTCTATTATTTACCCAATTATTTAAGTGAATTTATTATCTTCCTCGTTTTTTTCAATCATAAAAACGATTGTCCATTGATGAAAAATGTTGCTTAATCCTTTTCATTAACTACCATTGTTTCTACATCCAAAGAATTAACTATAGGCTAGCTCTTTTTCACGTAGTCCGAGCGTCTCTGCGGTTACAGTATGAACTTCGTGCAGAAGCTCTGGATTTTCCAGTAGTGACATGCCATAAGAAGGAATCATTTCTTTAATTTTTGGTTCCCATTCATTCATATGTTGTGGGAAGCATTTTTTAATTACCTCAAGCATAACGTGAACAGCAGTAGAAGCACCTGGGGAAGCTCCTAGTAATGCTGCAATCGAGCCATCAGCTGCACTAACAACTTCCGTACCAAATTGAAGCGTTCCTTTCCCACCTTCTACAGTATCTTTGATAACTTGTACACGTTGTCCAGCTACTACTAAATCCCAATCCTCACTCTTAGCATTCGGGATGAACTCTCGTAACTCTTCCATGCGCTGTTCTTTCGATAACATAACTTGCTGGATCAGGTATTTCGTCAATGACATCTCTTTTGCACCTGCCGCCAACATAGTTAAGACATTATGTGGTTTGACGGACGTTACTAAGTCAAACATTGAACCTGTTTTTAAGAACTTCGGTGAAAATCCAGCAAATGGCCCAAATAGCAATGATTTTTTATTGTTGATATATCGTGTATCAAGATGAGGAACAGACATTGGTGGAGCACCAACTTTAGCTTTTCCGTATACCTTTGCATGATGTTGCGCAACAACTTCTGGATTATTACATGCCATAAAAATCCCGCTTACTGGGAATCCGCCAATGTGTTTTCCTTCAGGAATACCAGATTTTTGAAGTAAATGCAGGCTTCCGCCTCCGCCACCGATAAAGACGAATTTTGCAGTATGTCGTTCTACGCTACCGCTATCAACATTACGCACTTTTAATTCCCATTTGCCATCGCTAGTACGTTTAAAATTATCAACGCTATGTTTATATTTGATATTGACGTTTTTAGTCGTTAAGTGGTCAAACAACATGCGCGTTAAAGCACTAAAATTGACATCCGTTCCAGAGTCGATTTTTGTTGCCGCTATTGCTTCATTCGATGGACGGTCTTCCATAATAAGCGGAATCCATTCCATCAGTTTTTCTGGGTCATCAGAAAATTCCATCCCTTGGAACAGAGGATTACTTGACAGCGCTTCAAAACGTTTTCTTAAGAAAGTTACATTCTTATCCCCTTGTACCATACTCATATGTGGCAAGGGCATGATAAAGTCCTGCGGATTTTTTATCAGCTTGCTGTTTACAAGATAAGACCAAAACTGCGTTGAAAGCTGAAACTGTTCATTAATTTTAATAGCTTTGCTAATATCTATTGATCCGTCCGATTTTTCAGTAGTGTAGTTAAGCTCACACAGTGCAGCATGCCCTGTTCCCGCATTATTCCACTCGTTAGAGCTTTCCTCCCCTGCGTTTTCAAGCTTCTCAAACACTTTGATTTCCCATTCCGGTACTAACTCTTTCAGGAGTGTCCCCAAAGTTGCACTCATGATTCCGGCCCCAATTAAGATAACGTCTGTTTTAGTTTCTCCGTTGCTCATTTTAACCTTCCTTACTCCCTTTATTTCAGAAAGGATGTAGTCGCGACCTAGTCGCACACCTTTTCTGTCTCAATTATAACCATATCATAGTGTATTACATTATTAATAGATTAAAATATCTACTATTACAATATTTTTTAAATATTGTTTGTGTAAAGAAATGAACTTAAATTAAATGTTAGCAATAGGTAAGCGTTTGAAGTAACCTCCGACTTTCCTCTGCCGTTCTAGTATGTTATCGGTACTGAAAAAGGATCTTCGACTGGAAGGTCCTTTTTTGCTGCTTGTTTAAGTAACGCACCCGTTCGTAATATAAGGTTAGCCAGATTTTTCTGGTTGACCTTTTTATATATGGTCATATGATTACGGTAGTCGGGGTAGAACGTCGCACCCGTGGGACTCGATCTCGTCAACTAAACTGTTCACCCCCTACTTGTATAAACATGTTTCAGTCTGGTTGGGACAAGGATCCCGTTTAACAAGCGAACCTATGACATTACAAGAAGCCTTAGGGGAAGAGGAGGAGATTTGATGATGAATCCAGTCATTGGTCTGGATGTTTCAAAAGGTGAAAGTCAGGTTCAAGCATTTTTAGATAAAGGCAAACCATATCGTAAGAGCTTTAGTATCAAACACAATACTGATGGTTTAGGTAGTTTATTAGAGTTCCTTCATGGAGTAGAGAGTTCAGCTGGTGGTCATCAACCTTCGGTCGTTTTAGAATCAACAGGACACTACCATTTTCCTGTCATTCAATTTCTTGAGGAGCAAAATTACGTTTATATTGTTGTCAATCCTCTTATCTCACATCGAGCTAAAAGTTCAAGTTTACGGAAGGTAAAAACAGATGCAGTTGATGCTTATCACCTTTGCGAGCTATTTTATAAAGAAGAGTTATAGCCTTATAAAAAAAGAGGCATTCAACTATTAAACCTTCGTAATCTAACAAGACAACAAGAAAGTATTGCCGAAGTATCAGCACAGACTAAAATACAGCTGCATACCCTTTTGGATCAGGTATTTCCTGAATATAGAGGAGTTTTTGGAAGCTTATATTCAAAGGTCTCATTGCTTACATTATTAGCATTTCCTACTTCAGAAGCAGTGTTAAGTGTGAGTGAAAAAGAAATAACAGAGAAAATAGCTTCGCTATGTATGAGTCGTTCAGATGCATGGGCAAACGAAAAGGCTAAAAAATTAAGGGAAGCAGCCCTTCGTAACCCGTTTCAAAACAACCTGTACCAGAGTAATATTTTTAATCTTGACTTATTAGTCAAAATTGTTCTTCAATACCAAGAGCATCTATCTAAGATTGTGGATGAAATAGATGCTCTCGCTAAAGAAATAGAAGAATATCATATACTCCAGTCTATTCCTGGAAGCTCTTGGAGGCTTTCCCTCCCATGTCTCAACGGGTCCCTTACCTTATCCACTTCTCGATAGAAGGCATCTTTATGAACTTTCCTATTCTATTTATATTTCTACTAGATTGACAACCTTTTGGGAAGCACCCGGTTCAATTGCCGCTTTTCCAACAGCTGTAGTATGTTCTGCTACTTTTCGATCGAATGGTCTGGAATCGCTGGTCGGCATCTCCATTCCTCTCTTTTATAAGGAAAGCGATATTCGCCGAATGGACTCCATGCTACACAGGGTTCTTGTAAAGTTTCTAATCCTTGGAATACAATTTTCAAAAATTGATTAAAACTTTCGGCGGGAATGTCTTGTTTTCTTTAGATAACCGGTTCGGATTACTTTATGTAACTCGTTAGTCCCTCTGCTTTTAATACGTTGGATACATCTTCAGGCTCGACTGGTGAACACTAAGCCGAAAACCCATCTCGTTTACTATTTCGGAAACTTTTACAACGCTTCCTACATAAGCATATTCTTTGATGATCACTTCATCTAACGTATTCGCCTGAAAACCTTCCACCAATTTACAAACGACTGAAGCTTTATTATTTCACTTTTTGCTTGATCAACCGTTCTAAGATTCTTCATAATTATCCCTCCATATGTCAACATTTCTACATGAACAAAGGAAAACCTTTTAGAAAGGATATTATTAATAAGATGTTTAAAGGCTATTAGGGGGATTTGAAAATGAAAAAGATGTTAGGTGTATTAATGATTTCCGTAGGGTTATTGTCGGCATGTCAAGGGCAGGAACCGAATACGGTTGTTCAAGCTGAATTAAAGGAACAAGGTTTGGTACAGGTAAAAATGGCAGTTGAAAGTGACGAAATAAATACTGTTCTGAAACAGTTCCATGAAGAAGGAAAGGAAATCATCGAAGTTATACCCTTAGACAAAAAGAACAAACAGGTTATGTCGATAGAGTATACGATATTATTTATGTTGAAAATAATTAAGTGGATTGAATCCTTCTTTGATAAGCATCGTGACTCTCTTGTAGATCTTCCAACCCGTTAATTTCGGTATATTCCGTCAATTATCCACTTTGTCTATTTTTATTGTCTGTCCTCTAGTCCAATGATGAACAAGGGTGTGTTTACAATTAGCATTAGATTTCAATCAAATTTAATTTTAAAGTTAGAACAGAAAAACCACCTATTGAAAATCATCAGCTTTTGCTCTTATATATTTCTTCGAATGTAAACACTCATATTAGCTGCACTGTAATATTGTTCATTTTATTTAAATAGTCCACAAAGGAGTTTTTGTATTTTTAATAAACTTGGATTGGTGGGAATTTAATGATCAATCTTTATTCCAAGGCTCACCAACGCTTTTCCGTTCCCCCCATACTAACTCCCCCTTAGCGTATTCTCCCTTACAAAACTCTCAATATCTTCTCTCAACCAGTAAGGGGTATTACCGATTTTCAACGCTTCTTTTGGTAATTTACCTCGTTTGTAATACATATGGACTTTTTTAGGATCCATATTGCTCCCATGTTCCTGCAAGAGCTTGGCAAACTCGGTTTGATTCAACAGTGCGTTTTTATCCTTAATGATAAGTGGCTTTTCCCCTTTTGCTAAGTACGTATCTTCATGGTAATAAGTCGTGAGTAAATCAAACGCAAAATAAAAGGCAGCCGTTTCGGCTGCCCTCCTTTGTTCTTGCTATGGTTTATGCATTTGTATTGTGATCTTCGGCTCGTTCCCTCGTAAAGAAAAGTCCAGGAACTTACGAGATGTAAGCGTAAGCCGTACAGATCGTTGTTATCGTACTTTTTAGAGGGAAGCGACACGTACGGCATGTCAGAAAGTTGCTTTTACTATCTGTACATCCCGTAGTGCTGCCGCCCTATGTTCAAATAGACATTATATATCTGAACTATCTAAATGGATTCCGGCTGCCCTCCTGAAATATACATTGTGTTATATATCATTATCAACATATCTATATATGATAGTGACATCATACAATTAGCTGAAATATAAAAAACAGGAATGCCTTTTATAAAGTTTTAACTGTTCTTTCTAATGATTAGAACTTGGTCGTATGTAAGTTTCAGATTTAGTAATGGAGAAAACTTGTCAGAAATAATATGACAAACGGCATTCATTACATACAAAAACGTTACTGATAAACCGCAAATCATATTAAAAAAGGACGCGATAAAAAACGCTTACATATAAACTTGTAGAAAAGGCGGAAAGGTCCTGGATGATCATAGGGTTGATTTGTTTTTCAGATGCATTAGGTTTTTTCCATGCTTCCCTTAAAAGAATCTCTTGTACCCAAATGTGGTGATCATAGTCAATGATCACCTGACATTCAACAGTCCTTAATTGTTAAAATTTCCATGATCCATCTTTTTTCACAAGTTAGTCCAACACCCTAGAACCTTGATCATATAGATCTTTCAGAGAGATCCCCCTTTTTTGCTGTTCGTTCAATTAAAACTATTTCATGGTACATCGCGAAATAGATACTCTTTCTTGATATCCTACTGTAGCTCCACCTTTATTTATAATATATAAATCCGCTTGATATTCTTTATCTGGAGATAAAAAAGTATCTTGAAGTTCACCGTTTCCACTAAGCTCATCAAGTTCAACACGAATGAATGAATCTAAAATTAAAAATATTAGTCCAAATAAAATAAAAATAGATAATGCTAATATCATTAGTATCTTTCGAGTTTTCAACTTCATCCCCCTCTATAAATATTGATATATCCACGGTTTGATCTGTTGTAAGGGTGATTTTCAACATATTTAATAGGTGTAATATGTTCGTTCTATTAGAGTAACTCTTTTAATCGTCTCATTGCAGAGTGAACCGTAAGTCTATGAAATGAAACTAATTTATTCTTGTAGATGACGCCGTATATACCATAAGGTGTAGGTGAAAGTCTCAACAATTCTTCTCTATTCTTTATGTTAATAATTTCCGCTTTTATACCTAATTTATCTGCTCCCATAATAACATTGTCGATAGATATATCTACAAATGGACATTGTTGTGTGCGGAGGATTGTTAAATTTTCAAAAGGTTTAAGTCGCACATCCCAATCATTTGGAAAATATGGGGCAGGTGAATGTCCAAATTTATTAACAAGTAATTCAAAACCATTAGGCGCATTATCTACTTCAATAAAATTGTTTTTTATAAAAATGTCCTTACTGGGTGTCCAAGAAGTATCTGGATTTGTAATCACAATAACTCCATCTTTATTTTGTTTCTTAGCATCTTGGATACACTTATTTATCAATTTTGAGGCATACCCTTTTCCTGTAATACTTACCCATAGGCAATGAATAACTAAATAATTTTCACCATAAACAACTCTTGAAGAATATTCAATAGGTGTATATTCAATAAACCCTGTTGGTTTGCTGTTCTCCATTATTTTTATATACTTTAACCCTTCATTGAACCTTCCATTAAGCCATTTGTTTTTATTTATGTAACCTGTTTGAATTTGGCTTGTTTCGAAGACAATAACATCCGTTATCATCTACACTCTCTTCGTTTAACTCTACCATTTCAATTGTTTCCAATATAGTATATTACTCCCCTCCTAAATTTTAATATTCTTATTCTTGGTAAACTTTTTTTGCATCCATGTTCCCGTAAAGATTAAAACCCAATTGAGTAATTTCTCCCTTAGAATTGATGTGGAAATTAACTTCCCCATTTGATAATCTTGTAGCAAAGATTAACCTGCCAACTTGTTCTAGTGTGGGATATAATTCATATTTAAACCAGGGTTCAAAAGAAAGATATAATTTATCTTTTTCTTCTGAAACTTCAAAAATTACATGGTTATTCACTTTATACTTACCAATACAACTATTACGTTGATGAGTGCCAATTGTAATTTCAGGCTTATTTATTGGTAAATCATAACTTTCGTCGTAAACTATTTTCTCTAAACTAGCAATTATAGAGCCCACTGGATTTTGCACATTGCTTAAAACAATAATAGTTATGTAGTCATCAACATAATGCATCATTTCACAACAAAATCCATTAATCATACCTCCATGCCCAATCTTTGTTCTAATTTTTCCTTTAACGTTTTTCTCGGCAATATATATTCCGTAACCATATTTTCCTATATTTGGTGTGACCATTTTTTTAAATGAATCTTTACTTATTAGACGGCTTTCATTAAGCGATTGCACCCAACGGTATAAATCTTCGGTAGTGGAATATAAACCACCTGCACCAAGAGCAAGAGAGGTATCTACAAATTCTGCATTTATTATTTCTCCCCAAATGGAATATCCAGCTGCTCTATGTTTTAAAATTTTGGAGTTACTATCATATCCGGTATTCAACATGGATAACGGCTTAAATATTTCATGTTCTAAAAACGATTCATAGGAACAATTTGCTACTCTTTCGATAATGTAAGTTAAGAGGATATAGCCTGAATTTGAATATTTATGATTTTCTCCTGGAGAAAAATCCAATGGTTTTTCTTTAAATCGACCTATTATACTTTCAATGGAAGCAGCTGATCTTGCTGTTTTAAGATAATCAGGAAAGTCAGTAAAATTAGGAACTCCTGAAGTATGTGTCAATAAATGATGGATGTTAATCTGATCTCCGTTTGGATAATCTGATATGAATTTTTTGATTGGATCGTAAAGATTTAGAAGTCCGCGTTCATAAAGTATCATAATGGCCATAGCTGTAAATTGCTTGGTAATGGAACCAATGCGAAAAATGGTTTGTGGCGTGTTTGCTACCCTATGTTCAAAATTCGCGTTACCGTATCCTTTACTGATTAAAATATTTTCCTCCAATGTGACTAAAACAGAACCGGTTAAATAACCTACTTTTGAAAGCGCACTACAATAGTCATCTACCTTCTTTTGTATAGCTTCCACTGACATGGTAAGATCAGGCATCATAAATCTCCAATCCGTAAATGATTTGTAATGAAGAAACTATTTGTACTAGCGAACATGGTACGATAATATTAGTTTGGTTCATCTTTCCTTCTTTTGTTCTTGAATTACTTTTTTCAAAATTACTACTCCTTAGTTTGGTGCATTAGTGTCGATTATTTTCCACCCTATGGTTACTTACTTCCCCCTAATTATTGGTTTATATAGTAGCTTAAAACTGTTTCACCGTCCTCTATTTCTCCTGTTTCTATAAATCCGAAATCTTTATAAAGTTTACTTGCTACAATGTTTTGCGGTACATGAGAAACCCTAATTTCTTTGCAGTCAGCTTTAACCTTTAGATTTTTTAATACCTCGTTGATCGCAGATTTTCCATATCCATTCCCTTGATAACGGTGGTCTATCATGAATCTTAATATCCAATAACACCCATCCGGATAGATCTGATTGTCAAACAGTATAAAACCAACTATTTGGTCATTGGCATATATACCATGGGGTACAGTAGTAGGCTCTTTGGCCGCATGTAAAAGTGAGGATGAGTTCGAAGCAACCAATTCTTCTTGATCCTTCCTTGGATTTAAATTAATGCACTGCTCTTTATTTTCTTTGCTAATTGGCTTTAAATAAATCAATGGCTTTTTCATTAGATCCCTCACTTATTATTCAATCATAGAACAAACTTTGTATACATTTCATCCTCAAAATCACTCACATTTACTTCTTCCGATGGATTGATCTTCTCCCATAAAACGGTGCCATTAATGCTTCGTCAAGGATTATTAATTCCTTGTGTTCATTTCTGTTGAAAAAAATAACCCACCCTATTATATTAACGTTTGCCAGTAAGAAGTTTTTCTTGTATTAAATAGTAAATAAAAACAAATAATCCGGAAATGAGACCCAGCCCCATAATAAATAAGGAAATAATTCCATATCCCATTCCTGCCCATCCACCAATGATAAAGATACTTGCAATTAAAAGAGAAATGCCCAGTTGAAACACAATATAAGGAATAAAGTACTTTTTATGTTTAACATAAATAAACCTAAAATAACACCAACCTATAATAAATAACACGAGACTACCAATCCAAATTACATACGATAAATCCATGTACTGCATCCTCCAAGTAAACAACTTCATTCCAATAAATCATAAGATTGCAATATTTTACTCGCCTTCAATTCTGTCTCACAAAAAAGCAATTACTTTTTATTAGTAAACCATTCGTCTTTTAAAAGTCCGAACACGATTCTATTAAGGTATTCACCGTTTATCATTTCATAGTTTCTTATTATTCCTTCATTTGTAAAACCCAAACGTTCTGGGATAGCCTTGCTTTTTATATTATTAGTTGCTACATTTATTTCGACTTTGTTCAGTTGTAAATCACTAAATGCATGTTGAATCAAAATTTCGCAAGCTTTTGTCGCTAATCCGTTACCTTCAAAATTCCTACCTAACCAATATCCAATCTCTGTTTTTTTAGTCTTCCAATCTATATATAAATATCCTATTGAACCTGCGATTTTTTCTTTATGCCATATGCCGGCCCAATACCCATTATTAGATGCAAGTCTATTTAGGGATCTCTCTATAAAATCCCTAGTATTTTGAACTTCAGTTGTGTGATGCGGAAATGAAAGCCACTTTCCAATACTATCTCGGCTTCCATCAATTAAATTAAATAATTCTTCTGCATGCCTTGTTTCTAAAATAGACAAATAGGAATTTGAATCTATAGCTGCTTTAAACATTATTCCTTCCTCCCACTACAGATTCTGTTATTGATAAATTAACCACAATATTCTTTTCTATTAAGGATAATTCAGCTTTAAAAAATTATCATGCCACATGTCCATTTTAAGAAACGGATACTATCAAAGCTTAGTAAGAAGAAACTGGAAGCATGTCGTATTTCTACGATTTGATCATATTGGTAGCTATAAAACAG
This sequence comes from Bacillus sp. FSL K6-3431, assembly GCF_038002605.1. Classification (NCBI taxonomy): domain Bacteria; kingdom Bacillati; phylum Bacillota; class Bacilli; order Caryophanales; family Bacillaceae; genus Bacillus; species Bacillus sp. FSL K6-3431. Next base: position 411,059 of record NZ_JBBOCT010000001.1, on the reverse strand, counting down.
TCATTGGATTTTGCCCTTCTGTTCAATATATCCTTAATATTCATTGAAGGTACTAAAGGTATCCTTTATTAAAAAAGCAATAGTAAACCAATGTATTGAAAACATCATCAGGAGCAAATGTTTTAAATACGTGTATTTAAAAATAACTTTAGTAATTAATAATAATCATAGCTACCAGGTTTCATCTTCAAATATTCATGCAATGCGACACAAGGAATTGTTACCATAAAATGAAATTCTCCTAATAGGTTTGTGAAATTACTATCAAATTAAGGTTTTCACCTCCAGACTTTATCTGTTCGCCACATCTATATAAATTCCAATACTGCGAATTTTACGGAGAATGAAACAAATTATCTAAACATAAAACTTGTTATCGCCATTAATGATATTGTACACATGCAAGCTAAGTGTAATATTATATATATCATTTTCCATTTAAAGAATGCCAGATAAAACCAAATACAGGGCATATGCTTAGAATAGGTAATGAAATAGCAATGATAACTTTGCCTGCGATATGGATGATGGTTGAATCGTATCCGCCAAGGTTTAGAAAACATAATATTAAACGGTTACAATAATAGTAGTAATCAATGAAATGAATGAAACCCTAGATGCATTTTTAATAAAGTAAATCATACAATTCCCCCTATTATTATTGCTTCAATTGTATGTATGCGTTCAAATGATAATTTTTGCAGATGTTTAATTTGCCTTGTACTCTGATTATTCAGTGTAACCCCTATATCCAAGCTCGATTTTAAATAATAGACGCTTGTAAATTCAATATGAACACCTGCCCAAAGGTAAATGTAATGGCACCTAATAATAAAAGTCAGAAACTATGTTGTTGCAATATACATAATATACCATAAAAGGTGAAAGCAGTTGCTAGATTTATAGCAATCATATGACTCCATTAAGAGATAGCTGTTTTAAGATAATATAGATACTGAAGTCAACACAGTATGCTTATCCTTAAATAATGATTATAATAAAAGTAAAGTAAAAATTGAAAGGATGATGAGATGGATTTATCTACACAAATAATACCAAAAGTTGAACATAAAAGATTACCTAAAAAGATTTTATTCTGGCGAACAATTCTCATAACGCTTGGTGCTGTGCTTATGGCCGTTGCCTTGGAACTATTTTTAGTTCCGAATAATATATTAGATGGTGGAATTACGGGTATTTCTATTATTTTATCTCATTTGACAGGTTGGCGGCTCGGTTTTATTATTTTCATTTTAAACATTCCCTTTGTTTATTTAGGATATAAGCAAATTGGAAAAACCTTCGCATTTACTACTTTTTATGGCATCTTAGTCTTATCGATCACTTCTGTGCTTTTACATGATGTAATGGTAGTTACCGAGGATCTACTTCTCGACACCGTTTTTGGAGGCATCATTCTCGGTACGGGTGTTGGAATTGTGATCAGATATGGTGGCTCCCTAGATGGTACAGAAATTCTTTCCATTCTACTTAATAATAAGCTCCCTTTTTCCGTCGGTGAAATTATTATGTTTTTCAATTTCTTTATCTTTGCAACTGCGGGTTTTATTTTCAGTTGGGAGCGGGCAATGTACTCAATCATTACATATTTTATTGCCTTTAAAGTGATTGACATAGTAATTCAAGGTTTAGATGAATCTAAGTCAGCATGGATCATTAGTGATCAAGCAGACGAAATAGGTGATGCGATTTTAGCTAGATTAGGTCGAGGGGTTACATATTTAAATGGTGAAGGCGCTTATACAGGTGATGATAAAAAGGTGATTTTTTGTGTAATCACCCGCTTGGAAGAGGCAAAATTAAAGTCAATTATTGAAGAATTAGATGAAGGTGCATTTCTGGCCGTAGGAAATGTTTCTGAAGTACGTGGCGGTAGATTTAGAAAAAAACATATACATTAAGAAACTCGTTGCTTTTTTTAAGCAACGAGTTTTTAAGTCATTCTACATTTAACTGACGAACTTTCTCATCGCTAGGCAATAGCCATGTCAAGACACCAAGTACGGGAAGAAAGCTGCAAAGAATCATTACGAATTTTATACTGTAAAGATCAGCAAGTGTACCGAGTAAAACAGCACCGACTGCACCCATTCCAAATGCAAATCCAACAATTAATCCAGACACCATTCCGATTTTTTTAGGAACGAGTTCCTGTGCATAAACTACTGTAACGCTAAAACTCGAGGTAATAATAAATCCTATAATAAAAAATAATGGGATGATCCAAACTACTGACACATATGGTAATAAAATCGTTAACGGTGCTGCGCCTGCCATCGATAGAAAAATGATATTCCTTCTACCAAATCGATCGGCTAACGGTCCGCCTAGAAATGTGCCAAGTACACCAGCAAACATAAAAATGAAAATGTATAATTGCGCTTGTTTTATTGATAATCCATAATCATTAATTAAGTAAAATTGATAAAAGTTACCGATTCCTGCAGAATACCATGACCGAGCAAAAACAAGGAATACAAGCAATGTCATCGCAGTCTTTATTTTTGGATGAAGTGGGATGTTGGACTCCCCTTTTACCTTTTTCTTCGGTTTGTAAATATCCATTTCAAGGCGGTTTTTATACCATTTTGATACAAATAGTAATAATACCATTCCCATTAATGCGACTAAAATAAATCCAAGCGCTCCCTTTTGTCCATAGTGAATAAAAATAAATGCTGTAAATACAGGTGCTAAAGATTGTCCAAAATTCCCACCAACTTGATAAATGGATTGAGCCAACCCACGCTTCGAACCGGCTGCCATGTATGCTACACGCGATCCCTCGGGATGGAAAATCGCTGAACCAAGCCCAATAAATAATACGGATAGAAGAATCAAATAATAATTAGTAGATAAGCCGAAGCTAATTAAACCAATCATACTTAAAACCATACCAAATGGTAATAATAACGGCGTTGGTCTTCTATCTGAAAAATAACCAAACACAGGCTGCATAACAGATGAAGTCATATTTAACACAAAAGCAATCCAACCTAGCTGTGCGTAGGATAATCCAAGTGACCTTTCAAAAATAGGATTCATAGCTGGTATGACCGCTTGTATAGCATCATTAAAAAGATGACTACCACTAATGGCAAATAAAACACCATATACGGTAGCCATCTGCTGTCCATTATTATTTGTTTTAGCGCTATTCATTGTCTGTCTCTTCTCCCTGTACACTTAACGTAATGTCGCTAAACGGTTCGCCATTCTTAAAAAGCAGGAGACCACAGTATAATTGCAAATCATCATCACAACTTGTGCAAAATACATATTCTCCTTCATTCCAAAAAGCAGCCATCGTTGATTTTTTTACTTTTACATGTTGATATTTTGTATTTAATTTCATATATCTTTCATGATAATACGTAATGGCTGACGCCCGATCCTCAAAAGATCTATTTTCAATAATGGATTCCTGCCAGTTTTTAAAAAACCACCAAGGCTCACATTCGCCTTTCATTGTTATAACTTCCCATTTGTCTATCACAGTTGATTCCTCCACATTTTAAAAATAAATAATATCATGTAGCCCATTATACAACACTCAATTGTCAAATACACTCTTGAATAATTCATTGTTTAAAAGGAAAACTGTAAGGATAAGGGAGGTGTATGGTATATGGCGACGATTGGAGTAGAGCGATCTTTGACAAATGTACAGCAGGCACTACTGGATAAAGGGTATAATGTCGTTCCTATTCACAATGAATCAGATATAAAAAACTGTGATTGTTGTGTCGTTTCAGGTGTCGATTCAAACATTATGGGTATCCAAACTGCAGTAATTCAAGGATCCGTTATTGAAGCAAGTGGATTGACAGCAGAAGAGGTTTGTCAGGCAGTGGAAAACAAAATATAATGATGTGCAAAGGCTAAAAATTTTTAGCCTTTGCTATCCGAACTCTTTCTTTTTCTTCTATTCCCTTCTTTTTCATTTCATTTTTTACATGCTTACTATTGTTTGTTTTCAACATAATCATCATCAATCAGGTTACATAATATGAAAAATGGCGATTTTAAAGTATAATTCTTAATGAGGATGTTCAAAAAGTTAAAATGAAAAATAGCGAATTTTTTCGTTCCTTGGTTTTTCGGATTCTTGAACACGCAGATAATCTAAAAATAGAAATTAAATTAGAATGAAACTTTTTGTCAGTTCATTCGTTATTACTGTGTAAGGAGTGGTGAAAGATGAAAAAAGGATTAGGAGCTATTATCGGCATTATTGTTGTGATCATGCTTATAGCTTTCCCATTAATAGGTAGCTACAATGGTTTTGTAAATGCGGAAGAAGATGTCGATCAGCAATATGCGCAAATTGAAAATCAGCTTCAGCGTAGAATGGATTTGATTCCAAATCTTGTCAATACAGTCAAAGGATATGCAAGTCATGAAGAAGATGTTATTGAAGATGTTGCTAGTGCACGATCACGATTAGCTGGTGCTGGTTCATTGCAAGAACAAGCAAATGCGGATGCAGATTTGACGGGTGCATTGGGCAGATTACTAGTTATCTCTGAAAGTTATCCCGATTTAAAGGCGGACCAACAGTTTACTCAGTTGATGGATGAACTTTCTGGAACAGAAAATAGGATTGCTGTGGCTCGTAAGGATTATAATGATCAAGTAACTTTATTTAATAAAAAAGTAAAGCAATTCCCAGGAAAACTGACTTCCTCTATTTTTGGTTTTGATGAAAAAGCATACTTCAAAGCAGACGCAGGTGCTAAAGACGCACCAAAGGTTGACTTTGAAGGGAATGAGAAATAATGAAACCTGCTCATTCTATTATCCCTACTTTTTTGTTCCTCTTCTTTTGTCTACTAGGCGGTCAAGTGCACGCAGCTAATGTACCTGAGCCTGTAGGAGACATTTATGTTCAAGACTTTGCACAAGTTTTAACGGCGGAACAAAAAAAGGAATTACATGATCTTGGTATTTACCTAGATGATCATACAGGAGCGCAAATTGCCGTTTTATCTGTGGAATCACTTCAAGGCCAACAAGTTGAAGAATATGCATTAGATGCCTTTCGTCAATACGGCCTAGGTGATCCAAAAAAAAATAACGGTGTGTTGTTGCTGCTTGCTTTAAATGAGCGGAAAATCCGTATTGAAGTGGGTTATGGATTAGAAGGTGCTTTGCCTGACGGAAAAGTTGGCCGTATTTTACAAAGCTATTCCTTGCCATATTTGGAAGCTGACGATTTCGGGACTGCCCTTACCAATACGTATAAGCAACTGTTCAATGAAGTTTCTGCTGAATATAAACTAGATAAGCAAATGGATACAAAAGAATTTAAATATGAAGAATCAAGTGGTGAAGGTCCCTCTTTACTCACAATAGTTATTTTTTCTTTGATCGCACTCGGAATCATCTTTTTGGATGTACGATTCTTGGGTGGCGCCCTAACTTTAAGTATACTTAGAATTATAGCTGTCATACTTTCACGAGGTGGTGGTGGAAGCGGTGGCGGCGGATCACGAGGTGGTGGTGGCGGATCATCAGGCGGTGGTGGTGCTAGCAGAGGATGGTAAGCTGTTCATAAAATAATCTTCTTTGACTTAAAAGTCTTTAGCTACCTAGCTACAGCGATGAGCTAAGGCACCTACGCTTGTATAAAGGGGTGAGCTTTATCTCATATTCGGTCCATGCAATTGTCATTGGTAATGTACAAGGTGTTGGTTTTAGGTTTTCTACTCAACAACTAGCAAACAAATATCATTTAAGCGGCTGGGCCAAGAATGTAAATGACGGAAATGTGGAAATGCATGCGGAAGGTAAAAAAACGAGATCGATACCTTTCTATCTGAAATAAAAGCGAATCCTTCTCCTTTTTCCCGAGTCGAAAAAGTGATTATTAACAATAATGAAAAGCTTAAAGGATATACTTCTTTTAAAATTATGTATTAAAACATTATATCCATCACCCTAATTGGGCGATGGATTATTTATCTATAGCCTTATATCTATAGTTTTATCTGTTAATCGATTGGAATAAAAGCTTTCTTAAAAGCGGGAATAACATATCTGGAAGCTTATCAATAGAAGGCACAATTATACTATATGGACCATATATATTTTGGAACACTTTTCTTTGCTCCTCCTCTACCCCGTTCATTGATAAAAAGATATTAAAAATTTCCACGCCTCGTTTCCTTGCTTCTCGTACTGCTTCATGTGTGTCTATAATACCATTCTGACTATACCCATACGCTGCAGGCTCACCATCGGAGAAAATCAAAAGAAACTTTTGTTCTTCGGTTCTTCGGTATAAATTTTCACTAATTACCCTTATAGCATAACCATCACGATTATCTTCTTCCGCTTCTAGTTGCACAATCTCCGGACCAGACTTTGACAGTAAAGAAGAAGAAAAATCAATCACTTTATTAAAGTAATTGGGTTGATCATTGTCGGAAGCTTCTGTAGCATCTTCCCAAAATCCGGTAATTTCATGTGGCACTTTCACGGATTTTAAAGCTTCATGGAAAAGTGTAATTCCTAGTTTGGTTTCCTCCATCTTATCTTGCATCGATGCTGAACAATCAATTAGCAAACTAAAAACTGCATTAATTTCATTGGAAGGCTCATTTTTTTTATAAAATAATCTTGGCTGCTCTTCGGTAAAGAATCTAAGCATTTTCTTGTTTAGTCTACCAAATAATAAATCTGTACGTGGTTGTATTTTTTTATGTTCTAATGTTACATCAATAACATTTTTTAATTTTTTTTGATAAAGACTAACACTTTTTTTATAATTTGCATATTTGATTATCGCTTCTGATGTCGGATGTTTCTTGGGCAAAAAAATAGGCCGCGCATTTTTATTTTCTTTTCCATATGGCGTGCCCCTTTTTCCAGTATCATCATCAATACTTTCCACTGATTTCAGTTCAGAAAAGTCTTTATTCGTACTTTTTCTAGCTGATCCTTGGACAATAGCTAAAGCTTGATCCCCTGCCTCCCCTTCTCTCGCATCACTTGAAAGAATGTCTGTTTGTGTTCCTTGATCAAGATCAAATTGCATAAAGCTTGTACCAGGACTGCTTGTTTCACGATGCCATGTCTTCATTTCCTCATCAAATACTTCTTCTTCACCACTTGCACTTTCTTCTGCTTGATCATCATTTTTAAGTGGATCTTTTCTTAATAAATCTGCATAGCTAAGTCCATTATCCGTTTCCGAATCTAATTTTGGTAAATGGAAATAATCATTGATCATATCCTTATATATATAACCTTCTGTCAAATCAACCATTTGCATTGTGATTTCAGCAATATCAGATGTAGTCGTAGCATCAAATATTTTTTCTAGATGGTTGCGATATATAGGAAACATATTATTTATCTGTTCATTTATATCTGGCCAAGTAATGTAAGGACTATTTGTATTTAAAATAATATAAGCCAAATTAAATAATGCATCTAGTTGGAAACTTTTCTCCACATTAACAGTTAACTGGGATTGAAAATAATCCATATACGTTTGACGTCTAACTGTAAATTCCTTTACCATGCCTGGTCTTTCTTTTTTACATAGTTCTTCCACTCTTAGATCTTCAGCGAGTTTAAAAAGCTGTTTTGCAAATCGACTATGTTTATATTTATCGGCCTGTTGAATAAATTTGGTTGCAACTTCAAAGTCTGTATACTTAATATTTCCTAACGCTCTTAAAAAAACGTCGCTTTTCATGCCAGCGCGCATAACTTCGATTGAGCGATGATTCCAAAAGTGACTAACATATACTTTTTTCTCTATTTTATCAAGATAGGAATGTACGCGAAATTCCGTCTCAAATTCATTATCTCTTGTCAATGTTCTAGATAGATCTGCCAACTCCATCAAAACAATCGAATCAATTTTTTCATCGTTAAAATGAATGAATCGATACATATGCAACCCTCCTAGGAAAACAACGTGGCCGCAATATTCATAACAGCTGATTTTTCCCTCTCTTCTTCTAGTTTATCCACAATCCCTCTTTGAATGGCACGAAGTGGAGGTAAATATTGAGCAAGATCACAAGTATCAATTAAAGCACGAATCGAAGCAGCTTCTTCAGGAATTTGTCCATTACTTACTTGTGCAATTAAGTCTTCGGACAACTTGACGAACGTATCAATCATCGCTTCATTACGAAGATTGCTTTCATTTACTAATACTTTTTTCAGAACTTCATTTTGAACATATGGTATATCAATTACGACAAACCTATTTTTTAATGCTTCATTTAATTGCACGGTTCCAATATACCCTTCATTAATAGCAGCAATTACGCCAAAGGTTTTCATTGCATGTATAACCTCTCCAGTAAAAGGATTAAATAATGTCCTGCGATAGTCTAATACACTGTTTAAAATCGGTAGCGTTTCAGGTTTTGCCATGTTTATTTCATCAATATATAAGAAATGTCCTCTATTCATCGACTTGACAACTGGACCAGGGACAAATTCAATGGTATTTACTCCGCCATCAACGCCAATTGTTTTAAAGCCAAGTAAAGCTTCGGCATCCATATCTACCGAGCAATTTATACTGTGCATCGGTTGTTTGAACAGGTAGGATAGCGTTTCAGCAAGCTTTGTTTTACCGGAGCCTGTTGGTCCTTTGAGCAATACATTTTTGCCAAGGGAAAGTGCAATCACCGCATCCGCAAGAATATGTTTATCTGCAGCAATGAAACCACCCTCATTCATAAGTTCCTCGTCGATATTAGAAAATATGAGATGACGTTCTTTCATTATTTTTTGGATGTCGGTTGGTAATTCAACTTTATTCATCATTCAATTCCTTCCTCAAAATAAAACATGATTTATTGTACTCTCCTCTATTTTAACAAAAATAAGAACAATAAACAGAAAAAAGCTCGCATAGGAGCAAGCTCTGAAAAGCAATTACTATCCAGAATATATTTAAAGCCGTCTTTTGCTCCTCTTAACTGTTCTCTGGGACATGATCCTTTCCCAAGAAAATAGGATTATTCTGCACTTTTTCGACTTGGTTAGATTTGTAAATATATAGACCACGTCCTATTTTGGAAATATTTACATCATGTTTTTCTATTGTCGACATAAAAGTAGTCATATTGGCAATTTTATAATCGGTACGCTCTTCAATAAACCTCTTTAATTCTACACTGCGGATAGGTTCAGCTTGCTCCTTTAAAAAAGCGATAGCCAATTCGCGCATTTTTGTTGTTTTGCTTCGGCGTGAAGAGCGATTTTTACGCGCTTTTAAATGATTAATATCCTCTTCCATATCCACATTGCTTGTAGGCCCTTCGATAAAAGCATTTGTAGACTCTAAATAATGCAGTTCAGCAGGAATATCATTTCTGTTATTTTCCTTCATTGAATCTAGTTCCCTTAAGCGGTTGAAGATAAATGCTCTTTCTTTTTGTAATTCTCTCATCATACGTTCTTCTGTATCAAGCATTTGTTCTAATCTCATTTTTAATGCCATTCTTTCGGTAAACACCACATACCGCCTCCGTATAAATGATATTTATATTATCTTCATCATATAATAAACTTGGAAAATTAGTAAAGTAATTTTTCGAATATTATTTAAATTATATTCCCGTCTGTCGAATACGTATATAATTTCGGTGTATTTGTCTAATGGTAAAGCTTGTTTTTATTAGGTCAATCTAGTAAACTACTAACTGTAAGCGCTGACATTGTGGCCTAATGATTGTATTATCATTTTAAAGGAGGAATTCAATGAGCCAAATTACGATTGAATTAAATGAACGACTACAGAAGTTTTTGCAAGGTACTAAAAAGATGTATATTAATGGGGAATTTGTAGAAAGTTCCTCAGGTAAAACATTTGATACACCAAATCCGGCAACAGGCGAAACACTTGCTACCTTATATGAAGGTGAAGAGCAGGATATTGATAAGGCAGTAAAAGCTGCACGTAAAGCGTTTGATGATGGAGAATGGTCGAAAATGAGTGCTGCTTCCCGAAGCAAACTTATGTATAAGCTTGCTGATTTAATGGAAGACAATAAAGAAGCTTTGGCACAACTTGAAACTCTTGATAATGGGAAACCAATTAGTGAGACAATGAATGCTGATATTCCACTTGCAATTGAACATATGCGCTATTACGCAGGATGGTCGACTAAAATAACAGGACAAACCATCCCTGTCGCAGGTCCATATTTCACATATACACGTCATGAGGCTGTAGGAGTTGTCGGACAGATCATTCCGTGGAACTTTCCTTTATTAATGGCAATGTGGAAAATGGGTGCTGCACTTGCTACAGGCTGTACCATTATTTTGAAGCCTGCAGAACAAACACCACTATCTGCATTATTTTTCGCTGAACTTGTAGAAGAAGCTGGATTCCCACCAGGTGTAATTAATATTGTGCCCGGCTATGGTGAAACTGCTGGACAAGCACTTGTGGACCATCCACAAGTAAATAAAATTGCCTTTACTGGATCCACTGAAATTGGAAAACTAATCATGCAGCGTGCTGCCAATACATTAAAAAGAGTAACACTTGAACTTGGCGGAAAGTCTCCTAACATTATTTTACCTGATGCTGATTTATCAAAAGCAATTCCAGGGGCATTAAACGGTGTTATGTTTAACCAAGGACAAGTTTGCTGCGCAGGATCACGGGTTTTTATTCAAAAGAAACATTTTGATAACGTAGTTGCTGATATGGCCTCACATGCGAAAAATATTAAACAAGGATCTGGCTTGGATGCGGAGACACAAATTGGTCCATTGGTATCTTCAGAACAGCAAAATAAAGTATTAAATTATATAGAACAAGGGATTAATGAAGGGGCTGAGCTACTTACAGGGGGTCAGAAATCGCGCGAAGAAGGTTATTTCGTTGAACCTACAATCTTTGCGGACGTTAATGATGATATGACAATTGCGAAGGAGGAGATTTTTGGTCCCGTTATTGCCGCTATGCCTTATGACGACCTAGATGAAGTAATTGGGCGGGCCAATGATAGTGAATACGGGCTTGCGGCAGGTTTGTGGACTCAGGATGTAGCAAGTGCACATTATATTGCCAATAAACTACGTGCAGGAACGGTATGGGTCAATTGCTATAATGCTTTCGATGCCGCAGCACCATTTGGTGGGTTTAAACAATCAGGAATTGGACGTGAAATGGGATCCTATGCTCTGAATAATTATACGGAAGTAAAAACCGTATGGGTTTCTATGAATTAAAGCAAAAAACTTGGTTGCATCCGTAACCAAGTTTTTTTGCTTCATTTAATAGATTTTCCTTTTAATTTTCTTTCAAAGAGTGTAGAATGGTTAAAAATAGAGAAATACTTAATTTCATGAGGAGGTTTTGCACGGATGAGAGTTATGAGTAACGAACAGCTTGTTGCAGCCTATCGAGATGCGGTAAAGAATGATCACGGAGATAATGTGGTTAGAATACTAAAAACTGAAATTAGAAAACGCGGATTAAATCCTTAATCATCTGTTTCTCTATTTAACAAGTAAATAAAACATAGCGTGCAAGTTTACTTGCACGCTTTTTTTCACATTGTATCAGTGCCGGAAGATCGCGATACAGATTTCACCATGATGATTCAGTACTGTCGTCTCTTTCCAGTAAAAAGCCGCACCCTTCCTCATTACTTTTCGAATCTAGGTGAAGTTGGATCACACTCTGGTTTCAACGTATTAGCTGACCTGGCTAATTTATTTAAATAATAACACTCCTCACGGTACATATGATCTGCCATTAATGCTGGAAAAGTTCCTAACACCTTCTCTGAAATATCTAATTCTAATATTTCATTTAAAAATATTTGGAAAGCCTCTATTTCTAACTTTGCATCATCATTCATCCGATCCAAAGCCGGGAATTCGTGAATCTTTGTACGTAAATAACCTGCGAATTCAACTGCTTTTAAATATAAATGCTCAAAATGTTGATTGAATACAAAGCTTTTTTCTTTTAATGCCTTTTCCGTCGCATCAAGTTGATCCTCAATAGCTCCAGCATGTCCTGAAGCATCGCGAAGCCAAAGTAAATGATGATGTAATTCATGTTCGATCGGCGGAGATTCCCCTTCTTTAAAATAACGAATGATCCGTTCATATTCCTCCAACTCATTTACCATATGATTCACAAACGTAGGAGATAGATGAAATTTTATATTTTTGAATAATAGCTTTTCTAGGATTGTTAGTTTAAACTTTTTAAATTTAAGTACGAGAGGTTCGGTTTGGATTGTTAAATCTATTCCCTCCTTTAACGTATTAATCAATTTTGCATGAGCTAACAGTTGATCAAAACTTTTCTTAAATGTTTTTGCGATTTCAATATCACTTTTTTCGGAAGGACTTAATGAATCCAATATAAATCTAGCATGATCCCCCATTATTTGTAGCCAGAATTCATGTTCGAACTTTAATTCATCTATTTTAATTGCCAATATTACATCCCCCTTAATATAAAAGACTCGTTTAAGTGCGTGTTCAAAAAGGTGCTAAAGTAGAAACAAGAAGTTCGAGGCGCGAAGGTTTTGAGGATCGGAGCGTTTGCTTTTAATACATGAGAACCGGAAAAACCGAGCAACGAAGAAATTCGCCGTTTATCATTTGGTGACTTTTTGAACATCCTCTTTAAGCATATTCAATGAATCTTTTTACATACCAAAAAAGAGCAGTCACATATTAAGTGACCGCTCTTTCGGTATAAAATCAACCTTCTAATAGTAGATCTTCTGGGTTCTCTAATAATTGTTTAATTGTTACAAGGAAACCTACTGCTTCTTTTCCATCGATTACACGGTGGTCATAAGAGAGCGCAACATACATCATTGGGCGATTTTCCATATTTTCAGCATCGATTGCAACAGGACGTGTTTGGATTGTATGCATACCAAGTATTCCCACTTGCGTACCATTTAAAATTGGGGTGGATAATAAAGATCCAAATACGCCACCATTTGTTATTGTAAATGTACCACCTTGCAAATCACTTAATGATAGCTTGTTATCACGTGCCTTTTTTGCAACTGCAAGAATATCCCCTTCGATTTCTGAGAAGTTCTTGCGGTCACAGTCGCGAATTACTGGAACGACTAGTCCTTCATCTGTTGAAACAGCAACGCCGATATCATAGAACTTTTTCAAAATTAGTTCATCGCCGTCAAGTTCAGAATTTACTGCGGGATATTTTTTAAGTGCAGCGACAACAGCTTTTGTGAAAAATGACATAAACCCAAGACGAACATCGTGTTGCTCATAAAATTTGTCTTTTTTACGTTTACGTAAATTCATAACAGCAGACATATCAATTTCATTAAAAGTAGTCAGCATTGCTGTGTTTTGTTGTACTTCAACCAATCTTTTAGCAATCGTTTGACGACGGCGTGACATGCGCACTCGCTCAATAGGTTTGCCATCTACTTGGCTTGATGATGGGGCCGCCTTTGGAGCAACAGTTGGTGCAGGTGCTGCTTGTTTCGGTTGAGTAGAAAACGATGAAACATCTTGTTTACGAACTCTTCCAAGTGGGTCTATTGTTGGTACTTCACTTAAATCAATTCCTTTTTCTCTAGCTAGCTTACGTGCTGCTGGTGAAGCAATTAGGCGTTCCTTTACTTCATCTTTTGTAGTATCTTCAGTAACTGGTTGTGCTTCAGATGGTGCAGGTGCTTGCTGCTCTTCTTTAGCCTTTTCCGTTTCGCTAGGTACTACTTCCCCAGCAGTTGCACCAGCTTCTACAAGTGCGATAACATCCCCAACTTGGACAGTATCTCCTTCAGCAGCTTTTAATTCTTGTACTACTCCTGCTTCTTCAGAAATAACTTCAACATTGACTTTATCTGTCTCTAATTCTACGATGTATTCGCCTTTTTCAACATAATCGCCTGGTTTTTTTAACCATTGTGCAATTGTACCTTCCGTAATCGATTCTGCCAGTTCTGGAACTTTGATTTCTGCCACTTTAAATCCTCCTCATAATATATAACCGGTGCCAGCTGTTACACGTTAACAAAAGCTAGCCAAGATAACCTACAACAATTTATTAGTCTTGTTATTATTTTGTGAATGCCGTTTGAATGATTCTAGTTTGTTCTTTTCTATGAATAGTTGGATCTCCCTCAGAAGGACTCGAACGTCTACGTCGACCGATGTATTTTACTTCCGCACCTTCAGAAGCAATTTTTCTTAGGTATGGTTCAACATGCAACCAACCACCCATATTTTTCGGTTCTTCTTGAACCCAGACAAGTTCTTTTGCATTTGGGTAACGCGTGAAAATGGCTGATAATTCTTGGCTTGGGAAAGGATATAATTCCTCTACCCTTAAAATATGAAGCCACTCCACATCTTTTTTATCTTTTACATGTTCTTCCAAGTCGATCGCTATTTTACCACTACATAGAACTATACGCTCAACTGAATCATGATTATTTCCAAGGCCTTTTTGCTCAAGCACTGGTTGGAAGCTACCTTCCGCTAAATCTTGAATATCTGCAGCTGCAAGTGGGTGACGAAGTAAACTTTTCGGTGTCATAATTACTAATGGTCTAACCCCTTCTTTATTCAGCATAGCTGCTTGTCTTCTTAGCATATGGAAGTATTGTCCGGATGTAGACAAATTAGCAACAGTCCAGTTATTTTCAGCTGCACTTTGCAAAAACCTCTCCACTCTTCCACTTGAGTGTTCTGGCCCCTGTCCTTCGTACCCATGTGGTAATAACATAACTAAACCAGATTTTTGTCCCCACTTGGCCCTGCCAGATGAAATGAATTGGTCAAAATATACTTGTGCCATATTGGCGAAGTCGCCAAATTGTGCTTCCCAAATAACGAGTGTCTCTGGTGCAAACACATTATATCCATATTCAAATCCAACAACAGCTGCTTCCGTTAATGGACTATTATAAACAACAAATGTAGATTTTGAATCGGTTAAATGATGTAAAGGAATAAACTCTTTACCTGTTTTCTCATCATGTAAAACTAGATTCCTTTGGGCAAATGTTCCCCGTTGAGAATCTTGGCCGGTAAAGCGAATAGGTGTCCCATCAATTAATATCGAGCCTAGAGCAAGTGACTCTGCATGTGCCCAATCGATTTTCCCTTCGCCTGCAGTAATATTTTCTCTACGTTTTAAAATACGGCTAAGCTTTTGGAATACGTTAAAGCTTTCTGGCCATTGTAGAAGTTCTTGATTTATCGTTTTTAATACGTTTAGGCTAACCTTCGTTTTCCATTCTTTATGACAATTTACTACATTTGCTGGAGGATCCATTGCTGTATCCCGGTCTTCATTATTTTTCACTACTGAATCATAAGCTTTTTGCAATTTCGCTTGTATATCTTCATCCATTTTTGAAGACTCTACTTTTGTCAGTAAGCCTTTTTCAATAAGACGATCAGAATAAATTTCTTTGGCAGTTGGATGGTTATGAACCGCAGTGTACATTAATGGATTTGTAACCATTGGTTCATCCATTTCATTGTGACCAAAACGACGATATCCAACTAAATCAATGACAAAATCTTTATGAAACTTTTGTCGATATTTATAAGCAAGTTCCGCAGCTGCAACTACAGCTTCAGGATCATCTGCATTCACATGGACAATTGGTACTTCAAAGCCTTTCGCTATATCTGACGCATATGTTGTCGATCTTGAATCAGCGCTTTCAGTTGTAAAACCAATCATATTATTTGCGATAATATGAAGTGTCCCACCTGTATCATAGCCTTTTAATCGCCCCATATTTAACGTTTCCTGTACTATTCCTTCTCCAGGAAAAGCAGCATCGCCATGGACAGAAATGGCAACGCAACTTGCCACATCTTGTTCAGGGTAACCAGTTCTATTTCGATCTTCTTGAGCTGCTCGTGTATAACCATCTACAATTGGTCCAACAACTTCCAAATGACTCGGATTGTTAGCTAATGTGATTCTTGTGTTTGCTGTGCTTCCTCGTTTAACTTTGCGGTCAGCCCCCAAGTGATATTTTACGTCACCTGTCCAACCATAAGTTATTCCAATTGATCCCTCTGAAGGGATTAAATCTTTATTTGGTGCATGTTGAAATTCGGAAAAAATTAATTTATATGGTTTTTCAAGAACATGAGCTAAAACATTTAAACGACCACGGTGAGCCATTCCGATATTAACAGTGCGAGTACCCGTTTTTACCGTAGAACCAATGATTTGATCCATCAATAGAACTAGCGAATCTAGCCCTTCAATGGAAAATCTCTTTTGACCTACAAACGTCCGATGAATGAATTTTTCAAAGCCTTCGACTTCAGCAAGACGAGTCAATAATGCGAGTCTTTCTTCTTTTGATAGATTAGGATAAAAACTTTCTGACTCAATTTGTTGCTGGAGCCAATTTTTTTCTTCTAAATCATGTACTTGATGATATTCAAAAGCCAATTTATGCGTATATACTTTTCTTAAATGCTTAATTGCATCAAGGCCGTTTTTTAAATCTGATGGTGCATTTGGTGATATAAATGATGCTGGAATTTCTTTTAAGTCTTCTTCAGTCAACTTAAATTCCGCTAAATCAATTCTTCTGATCTCTGGCCGCTTTTTGACTAAAGGTCTAATGTCCGCCGCAAGATGCCCATATGTACGTATATTGTCTGCCAATTTTACAGCAGCAACAATTTTACTATACATATCTGGATTGGCTGGCATTTGAAATGAAACATCAGCTTGTCCTTTTGTCGTTTCTGAATCACTTTCTGCTGAAGGTGCTCCCCATTGATCAAATAATTCCTTCAGTTCTAGATCTACACTTTTCGGGTCTTTTACATAATGTTCGTACATTTCCATTACATACCCAAGGTTTGGTCCGGAGAAATTTTCCCATGGTGTACCTTGATATGACGCATGTTTACTCATTAATAATACGCCTCCACTATTTTCGACGATAGTTTTCATTGATAAATGAAATGATATATTTATGTATTATTACTGAAGCATTTTCAAAAAACGCTTACACCTCCATTTTAACACTGTAAATGAGCAATTTAAAGAGTAATCTCAAATACATTGTTTCCATGACAAGTATTTGCTAATAACATTACATAACCAGTCCTTACTTCCTTATGGAACGATTAAACCATATACAATCTTACTACTATTGAATAAAAAATCAAATTGTTTTGTTTAAATATACCTATTTAATTTTTTTCACATGCATTTTCACTTTCTTTTTTCAAAATGGTGCATATATATGGTAATAAAGGTAAAGACAATGGGGGTGAAAAACATGATTCCCTGGGGAAACTTTCCATTTAAAGACGAGTTAAAAAAAATGGCAGAGGAAATGAAGCCAAGTGATGTTCAATCCTATGTAAATGATATGATGCAAAAGCTAAATATGCCTCCTTTTGGGGATCATTACAATCAACAAGAAAGGGATCAAAGTCAATCAAAACATGTTGAACTAGAGCCTAGTGTATTTGAGACATTTGACTACGTATATATACGATTGACATTACCAAAGAACGTATCCATTAATCAATTACGTATATTTCACACTTCGAATCAAGCAATTATAGAAAATATTCATGAAGAAGGAAGTAAAAAGGTAATAATCCTTCCATGTGTCGTTAAAAAAAAAGGAGCCACAGCCGAAGTACAAGACAATATATTAGAAGTGAGAATCCCTAAAGGAAGTGATTTACAATTCACTGAGATTTCCATTTCGGAAAAGCTCTAGGAAGAAGTTTAAATATGACTGAATCAGTGTAAACATGTAGTGTTCCACTCATTACATTTAATGGGGAGGCCTAATTTGTTTACATTTAATGATACAATCACATTTGTATTCGCCTTTTTCATTACCTTACCTATCGTTGCTCTCATTCATTCCTTAGGCCATCTATTCTTTGCAAGTATTTTCGGCGGTCAAATTAAATTAGTTTTAGGTAGAGGGAAACGTATATTCTCTCGCGGTATTTTTGAATTACGACTACTTTATTTTTTCGACTCCAAATGCCATTATCGGAAATTAAAAATAAACAATAAGTTAAGTCATTGTCTTGTTCATGCAGGTGGAATAATCTTTAATATCCTGGCCATTGTATTGGTGAACACATCTATCTTTATTGGGCTTATTCCAAAGCATATATTCTTTTACCAATTTGTGTATTTTTCTGTTTATTATATTTTCTTTGCCCTTCTTCCTATTCAATATGGAGAAAATCACTATAGTGATGGAAAAGCAATAATTTCAATAATCCGAACGGGTAAACCACCCGATTTATTTGATTAAAGCTTTTTCATTGGCAAAAGCTTTTCAATCATGTCGCGCGCGTTGCATCTGCAAGTTCGGGAGCTATTACGATACTTTCAATCGCACTATAGTTTTTACGATCATGAAAAAATACACGATGTAGGCCTGCAATTATCATTCCTGGATTAGGACAAGCTTTTAATATAAGCTTTGTACCTTGCTCTACCTCACCCTCCTCTAAACTCTAGCGCATGTTTATTAAGTGACGCTGTTTGAATAGACCTTTTTCTTATGTTTACCCATACCCATGGCTTATTAATTGCGGTCTACCAATATTAATAGATGTTTTTAACATATGAATCCTCCTTATAAGGAAATCAAAAAATGATTAGATTAAAAAAGAATAAATAGTCCATATTAATATTATAACGTGTGAAGGGAAATAGCCATGGAACAAAACCATCATGAAGAAACTTCTGGAAATGGAATATCCGAAAAAAAGTGGGCCATCCTTTCAATCGCATCTATCCCGCTGATTATGACACTAGGGAATTCCATGCTCATACCAATTTTACCTCAATTAGAAAAGAAACTAGATATTACCAAACTGCAATCAAGCTATATTATCACCGTTTATTCCATTGTAGCAATTTTGCTTATTCCAATTGCGGGTTATCTTTCAGATAAGTTTGGAAGAAAAATCGTAATAGTCCCATCATTGATCATTACTGGCATTGGGGGAATTGTAGCGGGATGGGCATCTTGGCAATTGGACTCTGCCTTTATGTGGATCATCCTCGGACGAATTTTACAAGGTATTGGTGCTGCCGGAGCATTCCCAATCGTCCTCCCTCTCGTTGGGGATTTATTCAAGAATGATAAGGACGTAAGCGCATCTTTAGGTTTGATTGAGACTTCGAATACTTTTGGAAAGGTATTAAGTCCTATTTTAGGTTCATTACTAGCTGGCGTTATTTGGTTTCTACCTTTTCTCTCTATTCCTGTCTTTAGTCTCATTTCTTTGGTTTTAATCTTAATCTTTGTAAAAAAACCGAAAAACGACAAACACGAGTTATCTTTTGGTAGGTTTGTTAAAAATACGAAAGAAATATTTAAAGAACATCGAAAATGGCTTATTGCTGTGTTTATAATCGGGGCGATATTAATGTTTATTTTGTTTGGATTGCTTTTTTATTTATCATCCATCTTAGAAGATAAATATGGATATGATGGTATAAAGAAAGGATTTTTATTAGCGATACCATTGGCAGCTTTATGTATCGCTTCTTTTACTGCCGGGAAAGTGATTAAGGACAGTTTAAGCAGAATGAAATGGATTACCTTTTTTGGGATAATCTTAGCAGGGACTGCTGTTGCAGTAACATTGATATCTGATCAGTTTATTTATTTAATAATCGTTTTATCTTTCTGCGGGATCGGCATAGGCGCAGCACTACCATGCTTAGATTCTATTTTGACACAGAGTATTGAAAAGGAAATGCGAGGTACAATCTCTTCTATATTTAGTTCCATGCGCTTTGCAGGTGTCGCTGCAGGTCCACCGATTATCGCGCTATTAATGAAAGGGAAAAATATTGATATGATTCTTCTGCTCGTTGGTCTTAGCATTATCGGAGCTGTACTTGCACTGATAGCAATTAAACCTGAAAAAGAAAAAGAGGCCGTCAAAATAAAGCCAGCTTTGTAATAAGCCATTTTTTTCGATGTTTAACTTTAGAACGGCCCACAGGACACGACAAAGCGATCTCCTGCGGGCCTAATCAATTTGTCAATATGTAAACTTTTTATGCTTTGCTGTTGTTGATAACGACACAATGACAAAAACGATTAGAGAAATGAAGACAGGTAGTACGACAGTATGCATACCGAATGCATCTGGATGCCATAAATGAATTAATATATATGATGTCATCCCTGCTATCATCGAGCTAATAGCCCCATATTTATTACTCTTTCGCCAATATAACCCAAGCACTATCGGCCAAATAAAAACAGCTTCCAACCCACCAAAGGAAAATAAATTCAACCAAATGAGTAATTCAGGCGGGTGAATCGCTAACAGAAAGACAGCTAGCCCAATTAAAGCAGTTGTCCAAAAACTAATCCATTTTATTTTAGATATTTCCGCTTTTGGATTTATATATCCAACATATAAATCTTTCACTATGGCTGAAGCAACAAGCAAAAGTAGTGAATCGACAGTGGACATGATTGCGGCCATGGGCGCGGCCAAAACGATCCCAGCTGCCCATGGTGGCAAGATAGAAAGCGCTAAAGTGGGCATCACTGTATCCGGCACAGTAATACCTGGGATGATCACTCTCGCAAACACTCCAGCAAGGTGCATACCGAGCATAATGATACCAATAACGATCGTACCAATGATAATCGCCCTATGCATCGACCGGGCATTTTTATAAGACATCGCCCTGACGGCAACTTGTGGAAGTCCCACCACTCCTACACCGACAAGAATCCAAAACGACGATATGTATAATGGCGTTAAGCTCCGATCAGAACCATACGGACTTAATAAATTTGGGTTCTCTGTTCTGAGCTCGGTCATAATATTATCAATGCCCCCACCTGCTATAATCGCTGCAATTACAAGTATGATCGTTCCTGCAAGCATAATTACCCCTTGGATACTGTCTGTGATCGCTACAGCACGAAACCCACCGATAATTACGTAAACCATAACGGAAACAGCAAAAATGAACAAAGCCGTAGTATAGGAAACCCCAACAACAGATTCGATCAGCCTTGCTCCCCCTACCCATTGCGCCGTCATTGCTGAAAAAAGAAAAATAATAATACTAATGGCCGAGATGATACTCACCCAATGGGAGTTATATCTGCTTTTCAAAAAATCAGTTAAAGTTACTGCTTCATATTTTCTAGCTATAATAGCGAATTTCTTTCCGAGGATCATTAAGAGAAAGTATCCAGAGACAACTTGAGTCATCGCTAATAAAACCCACGCAAGACCGTAATGATAGGCTGCTCCCGGACCACCAAGAAAACTGCTAGCACTTCCATATGTTGCGATCATAGTCATCGCCAATACAAATCCGCCTAGCTGTCTACTACCGAGAAAATATTCCTGTAAAAACGAATCTGACGTCTTTACATATTTTGCTGCATATATACCTGCAATAAAAATGATGATAAGAAAAAACAGTAATGGAAGAATGACTTGAATATTCACTTTGTCTCACCTTCCCCATCATCAAACGGTATATCCTTAAATAAAAACTTTACAGCCACGGAAACAAGAATTACCATGAATACAAATCCTAAAACACAGCTATAAAAGAACCATGCTGGCAATCCGAATACGTACGAGTACTCTTCAACTGGTTTTTTTCCTAACCCATATGCGAATCCATACCACCAGAGAAAATGAATGACAACTAAACCAATACCAATCCACGCTTCTTTATGTGCTATTTTATAACGCCAGTCCATCTTTTTTCTTCCAACCATTCAAGAACTTCTCCTTTACCTATTAAGCTAATCCTAACATTATATAGAAACGAGTGATTTCGCACAATACAAAAGAAAAGTGAGCGGTTTTTACTTTCGCACACCTTTCTGTATATTTCATAATCCTGTTTTATTTTATTCTTTCTTCGATCGTATCTGTCGGGAAGTAGTCCATATCGTATTCATTTGTTTCCTTTTCCAAACGGTTCATACTGATTGTTCCCACTTCAACATACTCAATCGTTAGCAACTCCCAGCCTTCACGGTCTAGTAATTCATCAGACGCTTGGCTGTATCTCGTTATTGCTAAATTTTCATTAGACAGTAATTCTTGTGAAACCAATTTCGAAAACTACTTTTATTTCGCCGTTTTCTATAGATACACTAACTTATTTATCGTCCTCACCCATACCAGAAAAAGTAAGCATTTCTTCAACTTCTGCTACGTCTATTGGTGATTTTTCCTCAATTGGTCCTTCTTCTGGATTGTCTTCGATTGATTCTATGTCATTCACTTCTGTTCCTTCAATCAACTCATTTGTTTCTTCGCCTTTTTCTTTCGGTTCTTTCGCATTACATGCAACCAACAAGAGTAAAGCTGTTAGTAACATAAATAATAATCTTTTCATGTGATAATTCCCGTCAAACTTATTGAAGGGAATGATGGTTGATCTGAAAACAAATTTCAACAAAATGCTACCGCACAAACTACTGAGCGCATTTTAACATCAGTCAAATACAACATCTGAAAAGTCGAAAACCTATTATACCTTTATATACTGTAGTGAAGTTCTCGTGCTTTTCAAGAATTTCAAATAATTTATCATCCATATTTTCCGAAACTGAAAAATCAGTAGCATTTTGCACATCATTTTCTTCCAAATGTAGGTTAAATTCCTCTACAATAACTTGTTTAAAACTGGATTTTTTGAAAAGATCTTCCCATTCCTTGTCAGTTAGCAATTGAGTAACCCCATAAAAATCAACGATTGGTTTTAATTCTTTTTTAGAAAGTGATTTTTCAAGAACCATTTCAATCGCAAGCAACACACCATTCGGCTTTAATACTCTATTAAATTCAGGAATAGTTAAGCTGACATCTGTAAAAGACATAACTGATTCTGATAGTATCATATCAAATACCATCTTATCGAAAGGAAGAATTTCAGTGCTCCCTTCCTTAACTTCAATCGGCAAATGTAAGGATGAAAATCTTTTTCTAGCTTTATCCAACATGATTTTGTTACAATCTAGGGCAGTAACTTGACATCGGTACTGTTCTGCTATATATGCAGAGGTTTGCCCTGTTCCACACCCCGCATCAAGAATTGACTTTGTTTCATCTATTTTTTCCCTTGATAAGAGTTCCTTTGTTAGCTGAAGGCCCCCAGGATGTGCACCGCCAACTCCAAATGCTGCCAAACAATCAAGATAAGTATAATTCAAATCAAGTCCCATCCTTTTTAGAAAATGTAGATTATTTTATGATAATGGGACTAATTGGTTCACGATAGGGTTATGACATATGATAAATCTGTTTATCAGTACCTAAAGGCTTTCTTTCAGCTTTTCAGTTCGGTCACAAATTTTACAGCATTTATCCCTTTCCCTGATTATGGAATGGGATATCTTTGTTTTGGGACAATAGAATAATTAATTGCGAAGTGCTTTTATGTAAAAGGTCAACATACTACAATTTGCATAATTGAGTATAATGTTCAAATTTAAAATAAACCACAATATACAAGCGCTACGTAATGTCTTGTATATTGTGGTTTATTCAGTTATTATTGCTTTTTTCATTAAAGAATTAGTTGAAAAGAATGTGTATTTCTTTGCTCCATTAGAATCAGAAATCGTATTTTGCTTCTTTGTCTTCTCGAAGTTTTGTATACGTATCTGTTAACAAAACAGTATCTTCAACTAGACGTTCCATTCTAAAGAGAACATCATCATTTACAATTTCCTTACGATTAAAATCTTTCTCTTCGATAAATACATAGGTCTGAACAATTTGCCCTTTCATATAAGCCAAAATTGGCTTCAACTGTTGTTCTGCTACTAAAAAATGTTTAGATGAACCTGCTGTTACAAGTATGCTTACCACTTTATCGCGAAAAGCATGAACTGGTAATAAATCGAAAATGTTTTTTAATGTGCCTGGAATGGAAGCCTGAAAAATAGGTGTTCCTATCAAAATGGCATCTGCTTCCATCATCTGTTTTGTCACAAAACCAGTATCGCCGTCATATTCCAAGTAATTGCGCCCATCACTAAACTGAACATTATGTTCTGCCAAGTCGATAAGTGTATATTCTGCTTCTGGATATTTCTCAGAGATTTCCTTAGATACGTAGTTCATCGCTGTTTTTGTTTTAGAACCGACAACTGAGCCGGATATTCCTACGATTTTCATATTATTTGCTCCTATTTTTTTACTGTATACTTTTTAATAGCAGGTAAAATGTCTGTACCGATTATCTCGATGTTTTTCGCTAATTTTTCAAATGGCACTCCACCGAAATCCATTTGTGCGAGATAACGTTGATGACCAAATAGCTCGTGCTGATATAGTATTTTTTCAATGATTTCCTGTGGGCTGCCGACATTTATCACACTACGTTTATCTGCCGCCTGTGCGAATGCTTGTTTTGGAAAGCCTTGTCCATTTGTTAACTTCATTCCTTCATTAATATAAGGATACATTTCCCTCATTGCCTCTTGTGTTGTTTCAGCTGCATAGAAGAATCCTGTTGTTCCAACCGGTAGTGTGGCTGGGTCAAAAGAATTATCCTTGGCAGCCTCTCTGTAAGCATCAATCGTATTCTTAAAGATACTAGCGGGACCTCCTAATGTTGCTAGCATCATTGGAACACCAGCATAACCAGCTTTCATGGCACTAGCAGGGGTTCCACCAACTGCACGCCAAATTGGGAGTGATCCATTCATAGGTCTGGGTAAAAGTTTAGCGTTCCTTAAAGGCTCACGGAAATTCCCTCTCCAATTAACTACTTCTTTTTCATTGAGCTTAAGCAATAAATCAAATTTTTCTTCAAACAACGCTTCATAGTCCTGGACTTTATAGCCTAATAAATCAAAAAGTCCTATTCGAGATGCGCGACCAGCAACGATTTCAGCCCGACCTTCAGAAATCAAGTCGATAGTCGCAAAATCTTCGAACACTCGAACGGGGTCTGACGTACTGATAATCGTAGAAGAACTTGAGATTTTTATTTTTTCTGTCGCTTGAGCGATGGCTGCTAAAACAACAGAATGTGCCTGAGTTGCAAAATATGCTTGATGACTTTCCCCTACACTAAAAACGTCAATATCAGCTTGTTCAGCCAACTTAGCCAATTCAATAATTTCATGAATCCGTTGTTTTTCTGAGATACGTTCTCCAGTGTAGGGATTTGGGATATGGTCCCCTAATGTATAAAGGCCAAATTCTAGCCCCATATTTTGGTCGATTCTATATTTTTTCATATTATTCACCTTTCTATATATAACGTTGCTTTCTTTTTCAACTTACACTATTATTACATATTAATTTCATCATAATAAGTACGTACTTTTAAGTGGCATAGTATACAAAAAGATACTGTAGAGAAAATAATGATCAAAATGGAACAAGAATATGTCGTGCTGAAGATACTTTAAGTAAAGGTGAAAAGTGGTAACCAATAATATTATTGCACTAATCAAAGAATGGTACTCAAGGGTTCAGTGAACTAAAACAAAGTGTGGCTGGAATCACGGAATAGATGCTGACAAAGCTATATTAACTTCAACTGCTTGTCCTTCAGGAATTAGTCCAACAACAGCGCTTGGCCAACCTCCTTTTTTTCAGTATTTTTCATACTTTTATAGACGCCTTTTGCTTGCGCCTTAGTAAGATAGTAAAATGTGATTTCTAACAACTGAAGCTGACTTAGCTTTATGGACTCCGATATTAGTCATTGCAGGCGCTGAATTGATGTTATATGACCTAAATGTCGGAACGTTTATATGATAGGTACATATTGTATTTAAAAGATAATGTATAGTTAGGAGTACTGATATGGGTGTAATTAGAACAGATAAATGGTTACTCGATTCATATCATAAACCAATTGAAATATGTGAAAAGTTAAAAGGGCACTTCGATGGTGCTCTTGCCGCCGAAATCTATGATTACTTAATTTTGCATGGAATGTATCAACCTATCAGAAATGGAAGCAAAGTAGTAGAAGCGTTTCAAAAAAATACAGTATGGAAAATTGTACAAGAGGAACAACTTCGACTTCAAAAAGTGTGGGATGGACCAAATATTCCTATCTTTATTTTTCCATCCGATAAGAACAACAGAAAATTAAAACAGGACTTTAACGGAAAATCAGGGTTGGCTTTCAAGGATAAACTATTTTTATTTATTGCAGAGAATAACACAGAAAAGGAAATAAGGGCGTTGTTTACACATGAGTATAACCATGTTTGTCGGTTATCCAAGTTTCAAAAAAAGGAAAAGGACTATGTATTGCTGGACACAATCATTTTAGAAGGATTAGCTGAAAATGCGGTACGTGAAAGATTGGGCGAGGAACTTTTAGCTACTTGGACATCGTATTATTCCAATGAAAAGCTAGGGCAAATGTGGAATAACTTAGTTTTCCCAAATAGAAGTGTTAAAAAAAGTAATTCCAAACATCAAAACATATTGTATGGATTACGTTTTTATCCGAAAATGTTAGGCTATAGTGTTGGATATTACTTGGTTAAGAATTATATGGAAGCTAATAACAAAACGAGTAAGGATCTATTAAACATCAAAACAGAAACAATTGCTAAAATAATGTGAAGCTACTTTAAAACAGAAATAAACAGACGAAAGACGCTCGTCTGTTGTTTATTGAATCAAAAATTAGATATACATCTTCTCCCACAGCTTATTTCATTAACGTTAGAGCTGATCACATTTCAAGGTATTTGCGGTAACTCTTTATAATTCTTGCGACATAATCCCCATTAACTACCAAAAGAATAAAGATAGTACAGCTAATGAAGTAATGAATCCAAGCGCGATTCCAGCGCCCCAGCCCCAACCTCCATAACCAAAACCGCCTAGATTTCTAGAACGCCCTAATGGTTGAAGATAAACTCTGTTGTTATTAACACGGTGAATGATTCCCCTATGCATTCTTCCATCCTGAGTTCTGATTTCAACAGCTCTACCCATATGCCTTTGACATAATCCATGATAATGTCCAGCTGACATGCTTACACCTCCATTTACTTATAAAACATATGACATTATATGTTTTGAAATATATAACGTAATGGACAAGTGCAATAGGGTATTAGTGGAAACTTTCGATCTTAGATTTGATTTATGACATCTTTTATGGAGTCACCTTAAGTAAGTAGTGCTCACTTTAAAATTTCAGACCAAACAGATACTGACATATTTGGTATATGTAATGTGTTATTATGGCAATAAAGGTGCCTAAAAAATCAGCAGGGTAGGCCACCTTATCCCCTGCTTTATATTTGTTAAATTCCCTATTTCGGTTTGCTTTCAGTCTGATATAATAAAAGATGCTTTTTTATCATTATTTGAAATTCACTTGAAACTTATCCGGACTTGGGCTCATATGAAATATACCTATTATTAAAACAGTCGGTTTTTTCACATGTATTTTCCGTCTACTTCCATTATATAAAACGGGCTAATTGTGATAGGTGAATCATTAGAATAGCAGGAGTATGCAGTAACCTTCCGACAGTTCTTGATCAAGTTTTGTAGGTTCAGGCACAATTGATTTAGTTGAATCAGTTATTTTCGAGCAAAAATCGTAAATTCCCTGGATATTTTCTTTGTTCCAACTACGATGTTCATCAAAACTATTGAAAGTTAAACACAGCTGTGTTAACCGAATTAATAATCTCCCTGAACTATTTTATTGCTTTATACAGTGAGAACCGTCTCTTTTGTTCCTATATGGGGTGATCAATGTAGATATTTCCAATCAACCTTCCAAACGCCGTATACCGCGCTCAATTCTTTGCAAAACAGCTTCAGCTGAAGCCAATTTACCGTCCAAACTAGAATCTCCAACCATGGAACTTTTTCCCGATAGAATTGAACCAAGAACAGGCCCCGCTAAAACATGCGCTGGTCTAAGACAAAATGCAAGTTCATATCCAGCCACTATTTCTTCATATTCTACGGTCAATCCCGAATCTTCCTTTAATCCAGTCCAAAGAGCGTGCAAAAGTGCTTCATCATCTAAATTTGGATCCCACATTTGAAATAACAAGGCTACGGTTTGGCTTAAATCTGCACCAGGCGTACCTTGACCAACATAAGACCAATCTATTAATACAGTTTTTCCGGAATAGCGTCCTAAATTAGGGGGCCAAATATCATGATGAAGAAGTGTTTGTGGCAAAGCTTCCAGCTTAGGATAGATTAATTCCTTAGCCTTGCTTAGCTGCATTAACGCTTTGCATCTTTTTTCTGTAAATACCTTAGAAATTTGCTCAGCCTGAGAATGCAATGCAATGGATTGGCAATTCTGGGCAATCCTGTCTACCCACAACCCATCGTACATTGCTTGAGCGCGATGTCTAAGGAATGGCATGTTTCTCAGCTCATCTTCTCTTCCCCACCACATGCTATGCAATTCTGATATATCTCGAACCATCTCTACCAGGATTGCTGGTGTTATTTCTATGTTAAAAGCTTTCTCACCAAGGTCCTCCATCCATACCCAGTATTGCTTCAAATCTGGCTTTACAATAAGTTGGTATGCTTTGGGGATATATAGTTTTTTGTTAATATTCTTAAATAGGTTATTCTTGTAACACTCTGCTTCCCGACGTGCAAATACAGGGTCTAATGATTGAGTATGAATCTCTCGAGATTCTTTTAAAATAATGGAATCCGGAGCAATATTGGACCCGTGCGTTGAAAATATTAGTCTAAATCGATGAATAGAGCCTCCTCCATGGGAGCTTCCATCAACAGATTCCCTTTTGAATGCAACAACTTCAGCATCCTCATAGCCTGATACTCTCAGTAGATAGGTAAGGTATTTACAATCAATTGCTTCAACTGAAATGATATTTTCCAATACAAGCTCTGACATTAAAATCGCTCCCTTATTTAGTGATGCATTCGTTTTTTAAATTTGAGTCAGATTTTATAGATGAATAGTTTGATAGAGGTTACCCGAATAATCTGGCTGCTATAAAATCTGTTGCAGTGCTTTATCGATTCTATCAAATTTAAAAGTATATCCTTCATTAATTAATCGTTCTGGAATAACCCAACGACTTTTTAAGATTAACTCAGTTTCTGTCTTGATAAAAAAGGACCCTACCTCTAACATCCATTTCGATGCTGGTAGTCCAAAATTTCTATTTAACGTTTTTCGGAGGGTTTCCATTAATTCACGATTTGTAATCGGATTTGGTGCGGAACAATTGACTACTCCGCTTATTTCCTCTTTTTCTTTTATAAAAAGTATAATGTTATATAAATCCTCGACATGAATCCAGCTAAATTTTTGCCGCCCAGATCCTTGAACACCGCCTAGACCATATTTCACTAAGTTTTTATATGGGGTCATTACACCACCATTTTCCCCTAACACTATCGCAATTCTTAAGGCAACTTGACGCGTTTTGGGCAATGGAAATGCAAAAAAGGCTTGCTCCCATTTTTTTGCAACTTCAACAGAAAAGCCAAAGCCAATTTCCCCTGTTTCTTCTGTCATTGGTCTATCTTCTGCATGTCTGTATATGGTGGCTGTACTTGAATTTATCCATAAGCGCGGCGGATTCTTACATTCACCAATTGCATTTCCGAGTATATTGGTGGTCTCAGTCCTAGAATTTATAATTTCCTCTTTATTACGAGAATTGTAGCGACAATTTACTGATTTTCCTGCAAGATTAATTAACATATCAGAGTTTTCCAATGCATTAACAATCTCTTGTTTATTATTCCATGTGATATGTGGAGTTTGTCTGGATATGACCTTCACTTCATAACCTAATTCTCTAAATTGCCCCTCTAAATACTTACCAATAAAACCAGTACCGCCAGCAATGACTACTTTCATGTTCATATGAAACAACTCATTTCTAATAATAATTATGTCTTTAAAGACCTACCGATTCCTTTCTAGCTTTTTAAAGAAATCTCGAAAGATTAAATCGCGGTCTACATGGTGTGCATATCTAATAAAGTGTCGCGAAGCATCGAAACTATATGTTAGTTGGTCAGTTAAAATGGGACTATGCACAAGCTGGCTTGGGACGGATTGACTATTTACAAGATAGGCAATCGCGGAAATATCCCAAATCACTTTTGAATAAGCAAAATGATCATCGTTGTATTCTTCGAATCGCTTTGCTAGGAAATTTCCAATTGCTCCTTTCCCTTTTACAAAATGTTGCATTTCTGCAAGTGTAGTATGGAGATGGGAGGTTACCCCCATACATGGTATTAAAACTAAAGGAACACCACAGTTTAATATAAGTTGTGATGATAATACATCCTGCTGCAAATTAAACTCTTTTGTATCAGGCCAATGAAAGGCATGTCCACCCAACCAGACAACAACAATTTTTTCAATAATCCTCGGTTCCATTAAAATAGCTGAAGCGATATTCGTTATCGCA
The DNA here is from genome assembly GCF_038002605.1 of Bacillus sp. FSL K6-3431. Lineage (NCBI taxonomy): Bacteria > Bacillati > Bacillota > Bacilli > Caryophanales > Bacillaceae > Bacillus > Bacillus sp. FSL K6-3431. The sequence goes on along the minus strand of NZ_JBBOCT010000001.1, from coordinate 380,625 downwards.
CCTATCGCGACAACATACAAAGGTTCATCATCAGGCGCAGCCATCGCTCTTTCCACTAAATCCAGTGCTGCTTCACTAGGAATAGGCTCATTCATGTTGCGTAAAAACTTCCTTGAGCCTTTGAATACAAAATTATTAGATGTATTATTGATGCGTTGTAAAACCCTCAAAATCTCCTCGTAACTTTTTTCCATTCCATCTTCCGGACTTGCAGAATTGTTATTATAAAATGGAGCAGCATAAAGGGCTTCAACATCTAATTTCTCCTGGGAAAAAAGGGCATACACAATCGCGAATTGATCATCAATTTCATTAAAAGTATCGGTATCAAGCACCATTCTTACTTTTGATGTTGGTGTGGTTAATTTTTTAAGCAAAGTAGCTTGTTCTATTTTTGGGAACATTGTATTCTCACTTCCTTTAATTATAAAATAAACTTCAATGGTTCTTTTAATCTAATAAGTAAGTAATAGCTACACCAATATCCAGTTACTACCTGAAACATTGTAAAATTATTCCTTTACCATCCTCTACTTGAATTTCAGCGTATGTTCCATTTATGAAGGTAATTTGTGGTGGGACATGACCACAATCAATGTCATAAATAATTGGAATTTGTAATTCATCTGAAAGTTCTTTATAAACATCTTCAATTGTGTAATTATCTACAGGCGTATTTGCAGCACTGCGACCAAACAGAATACCCGAACAATGCTGGAACCAACCTGCTAACTTCATTTGTACTAAAGATCTTTTTAAATCCGTCGTTGTTAACTCGCAATTCTCTAAATACCATAATACTGGTTCTCCGTTGGTGAATTGCTTTCTAAAGGTTCGAACATCACCGTAAGGTGTACCAATTAAATGTCTGATTACATCTATACATCCACCAAGCAAACGACCTTGTACATTTACCTTTTTATTTACAACTGTTTCCCAATATGTTTGTTCTGTTAAATGAAATACACATGGAGAGGGGTTATCATGTTGCCATTTTTTCTGGTATTGATTTGATGAATATTGAAGCACAGATTCTCCAGTTTTTGTTGATAGTACGGTTCTCCACATTGCTGTAGTGTTGTCTGAATACTCTCCTCTTAAATCGATGAAATTTGTTCCGTGGGCAGTAGCCATTCCAGTCTTTAAAGTGATTGCCAATAGCAATACACTTGTATCCGAGTAACCTAATACCCACTTTTTCTTCATATTGTGAAAGTCAATTTCTTCAAGTATCTCAATTAGAAGTTCTCCTCCCCAAGGAGGAATGATTATATCAATCTTATCATCACTCATCATGTCATTAAACTCAGCTGCTCGGTTTTTAGCTGCTGATGATTTTGCCTTGTCTTGAGTCCAGACAGTATTGCCAAAAATAATACGAAATCCTTTCGATTTCAAACGATCACAAGAAAGTTTAAGCAAATCATGTAATTCAACTTCAACACCTGACGAGGGCGCTGTAACTCCTATTGTTGCTTCTTTTTCTAAAAAAGGATATGTAATCATACTGCTTTATGCTCCTTTAACTTTTAAATAGTTCTCATAATGTTATGAATGGAAAACTAAAACTGGGCCTTTCCAATTTTCATTTTGCATTATCTCCTCTTGTATGTGGAAGTACCTGTATATTCATTTATAACATTCTTCCAAAATACATTTGCAGTTTTATTGGAAATTGTTTGTTTAATTTCCCAACCCCCTCTAAACTGATTGAATATAGAAAATGCAACTTTTTTCCCTATACCTTTACGCCTAAACTTTCGGATAATAAAGAAGTCACTTATAACGTTTGTTTTATCTGACGTACTTAGTTTTGTAAATTCTTTAGGGAGATCAAGACTAACCAATACGAAACCTGCAATTTCCCCATCAATTTTCACAATAAATGGACGCCGATATTCATCCGTCCATTGGTGGTCTAGAAACTTATATAAATATAATCCGTGTTGATTTAGAACGTGATCATCAAATTCACTGCTATCATAACGATATAGTTGAATCAAATGATATAAAATTGTTTTATCTTCATATGAAACAAGTGATAATTCAATGTACATATTAAATTCCTCTCATATTCAATTTGGTAGTTGCTTTTATTAACCTACCAAGTAACTACTGATAAAGGTAAAATTACTTATTTAATACCAAATGCCATTCTCGAACAAATTCTTCAACAGATGAAAATCGATTCTTTCTATCTTTTTGGACAGCTTTCATTGCTACTTCATACAGATCACTTCTGGCATCCCACTTTTTTATTGAATGGTCAAGTTCTCCGCCCAATAACCCAAATGCAATGGAGCCCAAGTTGAACACATTAGTTACCCCATCAATATCAGCACCTAGTTCGAATTCCTCTGGCGACATAAATCGTGAAGATCCCCACATTCTGCCCATTTGATTCTTAAATGGTTTTCTCTTATATAAATCAATATCACAAATCTTTGTACGGCTATTATTAAAATCATATAAAATACTTCCATCATAGAAATCAACCGCAACATAATTCTTCTTCTCTACATGAACATGGAAATCAAAAATATTTTTCAATGAATCTAATCGCTGTTCTATTAGCAATTGTTTATAGCGAAAATACGGGGAATCTGGATGATTATATTTATGTGGAGGCGGGAATGACCAATGTGGGTGTAGACATTCTCCATCAAACCAATCAAAAACAGCAACAAATCCATCCTCAACCTCAAAATGATTATTTAAATTTACCAAGATTGGATGATTTAGATCCTCATATACGGGAATAGATTCTTTTAATCTATTGATAGCATCTTCTGGCTTTCCTGAATATTCGATTGTCTGTGCCCCTGCATATTTCACAAATTGATTTATACCATTTTTTTCAATGCCGAAGCTAATATTACCCGAATCCTGTTTGTCAAACACACAAAATACTTCGCCAAGATTTCTAAGCCATTCAAAATTGTGCATCTCTTTTAATTGGAATGATATGCTATCTAAACTAATAATTTGTGATTGCTTCATCAGTACCTCCAAGTTCATTAATACCTAATATGTAACGTATTCGCTTAACAATTCAAAATACCCTCTTCCTCAAAAATCTTTTTGGATGAGGGTTAATTTTTCTTGTAATAGCCAGCTGGTGTTCAGTAAGCGCTTTAATAATTCGTTAAAAATGATAAACAGAATTGGTTGAAACTTTTGCTAACTTTTCAAGAAGAAAAGTGCGTTTAAGTTCTCTTCAATGTATTCAAGTACTTTATTGATTTGTTTTTGCTGTTCTTATCCGTACATAACCTAAGAACCCCTTATACGATTCTTTGTAATACGACTTTTACTTACACTACTAAGCTACATAAAAAAAGTAGCTAGTGTTATTCTAATTGCTTAATTTCTTACACTATAGCCCTGCCTGGCATAGAGCCTTCTTAAGGTCCTTCTATAGTTGCTCGGATATTATCTCCTACATTGAACTCCTCTGAATTAACACCTTCTAATTCGATAAAGTCAATATTATACGCATTCAGATCCATCTGTTGTATTTCATCCTTTATCAATTCGTAACTAAACTTATTCAAGTCTTCCCCAATTAATAGCGTGTTGTCATTCCGTTTTAGCACATAACCTTGAACAGTGACCTCTTGGTTTTCAGTTTGTTTCTGTTCGGATTGTTCGATGATATATTTTACAATCTTAGTAAACTTCACGCCATCGATGCTCCGATCACAAGCATTCCAGCGATATTCGCGGTGAGCGCCATTAATATATACCTTTAGAGAATAATTCACTGCGTCCTTAGCATCACAAGTAGTAACGAGGTCTTTTTCAGCTAAGTAATTGGCAAAAACTAAACATATATATATCTCTTGCTTCACAGCCGATGCCATGACATAGTCATTTGTTAACTGTGTTTCGGTGGCACTAACTTCTTTTTTTATGGTGTTTGTTTGCGTATTTATTTCGTTTTCTATGTTTACTCCATAATCCAATTTGAACTCAAAGCTATCCTGTTGACCCATGTTGTAGCTGATTTGTAAAATTTCATCCATCCCGAAGTGAGCATCGTTACAGTCGATCGCTATATAGGAGGTATTCGTAGGATTTACTTCTTTCATCCTATAGCTACAGCTTTTGGTACTTATTTCTCCACTTCCATAGTTGTCCGCGTGGTGTCCAGTTTCACCTCCAGAGATTCTCCGTTATAAGTTAAATCGGTTACTATTGGATCCCCTTCAATCGTGTAGTGGACAATTCGTAAATCAGCGGGGACAACATTCTGTATGTCTTCATAAAATTTCTGCATTCTTTCCAATCCTTCAATGCTTCCATGGGCATTTACGACATCAACATTTTTCACGCCCTTCACGAAAGGTTTTAAGCTATTCTTAACTGTTGATTGCGGTTTTCCAGTTGTATAAGGGTTATTATTATCGCTTACTGGTGTAATTACAGGCAGCAAGCAAAACGATAGACGTGACAAGGAGAATAACGTAAGTAATTCTTTCCATCATATTTCACATCCATTCTTATACATGATAAGAATCGTTAAATAAGGTGCTGGCATACACATATATAGTGATCATTCTCCAAAGCTACCTTTAGTGGTGTTTTTGATAATCTAAATTTGAGCCACTTTTTACGATTTGATCACATAAAAATGAGCCTCCTATCCTATGATAGAAACTCACCAAACTTCCTTACCCCATATTGCCTTTGTATAAGCTATTCTCATACCGACTCTTTCCATATTATTTTGACTACTGGAACCAAATTTTGCTTGTCCGACAATTAAGTCGCACTTTTTCATGTATGCTTGATAGATGCGCTGCTTAATTAAAGCAGTTTGAATTCCTTTGTTTCTTAAGGTTGGAACAGTTGCAGCCGCAGCAAGAGTAGCTACACGGTTTTTAATATACATAACTCCTATTCCTGCAGGTTCGTTATCTATAAAAGCAAGATAAAAAGTCCAATGTTTATTGTTAAAAAGTATTTCGTTATTTTGTGCTACGCCACTTTTCAAGAATGCTGGCATCTGAAAACCTTTCGTGTATATATCAGCAAAAGTATCAAATTCATTTCCTTTTATCTCACGAATGTAAATTTGAGGGTTCATTAATGGTTCATTTAATTCTAATTGAACTGGCTTAAAAAGCGTAGTATGGAAATCAACTTGATTAAATCCTAACTTATTTAGATATGCAAGTAGGTCTGAAGAAGCGTATGCTGGAGTTAAATCAAATAGCACAGGGATATTCCTTCCGTTGTAAAATTCTAACATCTTCTCCAAATAGATTTGATCGCCTTCTTTTAAACCTATAACCTTATTAAATGCGGGACCTGGGATATTTTTAACTAAAAACGCAGTTGCATTTCCGAACTTTTGAATTTCTACTCCCATTGGATTTCCATCAATCTCCCTTATTGCAGTTAGCTTAGAGTTTAAAGTATCAATTTCTGATCGTTCCAACATTTCACCCAATGCCTTATTTATAACAAGTGTCATTCAATCACTCCCTAAATAATCCTTATGGAAATATTCGACAATATCAACTATTTTTCCTTCTTGCTCTGTTTTAAACAGCAATCTTGACTGTAATAACCAAATTATCTCCACGGTTATAAAAGCAGTCACTCCTATCTTAATAACAAATTCACCACCAGTTTTATTTCCAGAAGTAAATTTTGTATTACGTTCTTTGAAAACTAAATTCCAATCCTGTTGGATTATCCGATAAGGATGCCGAAACGACAAACTTATAACTCATATGGCCTGTTGTTACCCCACCGCTTTCTTTCCTGAAATCGTATGAGTCATTAATTTCCAGGTGAAAAAAGTGATGATGCATATCATGATCATTAAGGGCTCATCCCAATCAATATATAGATGTATAATGCTAGCATTTGAATATTGCCCTATAAAGGGTACTGTGTACAAGGTTCCTTTATTTTAAAATGACTTAAATACCGGTATATGCTTTTTGAATTCATCCGGTTCTACCATTGGTTTAAAAAATTCGTCATTTTCCATTGTTGAAAAAAGCGAATGTAAATATTCCTCGTAAAATCCCAATTTGGCTGCCCATTTCGCTTTTGCGTGATCAGACGAAACACATTGTTTATCATCGGATCTACCTCCACTCCTTTTGAAATCGTACTCGTTAGTGAAAAATCTGCAAACTATCTGGCAAGTGATGTTTATACATTTCTAATACATCCGTATGATCTTCTAAAACAGCTATTGTTTTGGGGTGTGGCTTATAATAGATAACCGGGTAGTCCTTTTCATCTAATTGTTCGTTTATAGGAAATGCTAATTTTTCCTCTCCAATTGAAAATTGGGCATCAATTCCTTGTTTATTTCCACGAGCATCTAACCTTATCCATTTATCTAGTGACTTAAAGTAAACAGCATTTAAAGCGTGAATAGAATACCCTTTTTTGGGCGTGTCAAATAACATTAATCGTTGATAACAGAAACCTGTTGGAATTCCCTGTAATCGTAATAAAGATGTGAATAAATTTACTTTTGCATAACAAATCCCCTCTTTATGCGCCAATACTTCGGATGCTTTACAAGTAACGCGGTTACTTTGAATATCCCAAGAGTGAGATATTTCATCACGAATAAATTGAAAAGCAATTTTTGCTTTTTCAAGGTCTGTTTGAGAAGGGTCGAAAAGTTCATCCACTTTAGCTACAATTAGAGGATTAGAATAATTAACCTCTTTTAATTCAAGTAAATAATCATCCAATTTATCAGACTCACAAATCATATTCAATTACGTCACTCCCATTAATTTGTATGAATATGTGCTTAAAGGTATTAGATTTTTTTGCAATGCAAAATAGTTCAGCAAAATCAGTAACGATGGTTTTGTTAGGATTTTTTGCTAAGTCATATCTAATTTTCTCTAATCCTTCTTCATAGTCTATATCATTTATTAGAGTTAGCACGGAAATATCCCTGTTTTCAGCATGATCTAAATAGTCGGCTACCTTTATTTCTTTGAGGCTGGATGTTACAGATTTCTATGGACTGATATGAAAAAAGGGGAATGCTTGATTTGATGGCGTTTGTGAGGAATTTCCTTCTATGAACTTCTACAGATTTTTATGATTTTTAAAGTCAGATTACATTCACCATGGTAAATTACATTCAATTTACATTCACTAAGGACGAATTACATTCACTTTTAAACCCTTGATACATATGGCGCTTTTAGCTGTATAAAGACAAGAAAGTCTAAACCAAACTTTATGCAGAAGATGTTATGAGTATCAAGTATACAATGCCAAAGAAAGTCCAGATCATCTCCATTTGCTACACACTGTTATTTCAAATGCTAAGGCATTTATTGGTGGAACATATCACGGACTCGGCTCAAAGCATCTTCAATCTTACAATTTAATCGAAGGAAATTTAAAGGTGAATGGTTCCATCGCTTAGGGGCACTATGTGCATCGACAAAAACAGTAAACTATTCTGAGCTAGTGGGATAATCATTAAAAAGAATATCAGATACCCTATTTGGTAGCATCTGATATTCGGGTTTTATTACATCTATCAATTCTCGTTATTATCTCAAAGTTTTCAATGCACCGCTCCAAGCGTTAACTTGGTCAAGCATTAAATTGACAGTAGGAAGATGAATGTCAGCTGGTTTAAGGGATGTAAAGTTATCAAAATCTGTGAATAAAGATAATGTGGGATGGCCCTTCACACCTGCTATTTGTAATTCACCAAAGATCCCTCTCAAATGCTCAGCTGCACGTGCTCCACCAGCTCCACCATAGCTAACCATACCTGCCGCTTTGTTACCCCAGGCTTCACGATTAGCAATATCCAGTGCGTTTTTTAATGCTCCAGAAATACTGTGATTGTATTCCTGTACTATAAATACGAATCCATCCAAGCTAAAAATTTTCTCAGTCCAAGCCGCAATTCCAGGGTCAGTTCCATCAGTTGTTCCTAAAAACGGTAATTGATAATCTGCAATATCAACAATTTCATAATTTGCATCTCCACGTTTGTCGGCAATTTCTTTTACCCATTCTCCAACATGAGGGCTAACTCGACCTTGACGAGTGCTTCCTAAGATAATTCCGATGTTTAGTTTTTCATTTGTCATGATTATTTCCTCCTTGGTCTATTAAAAAGAATTTTTTGAATTAGTTATACGATAATTTAATTGTGTTGGCTAACAATTTGGGCCAAAGCCTCTTTCATCACCGTGACTGGGCGTCTGATACAGCGGCATTCGTAATTATTTTAATAAAATTTGTAACACTTCTTTCACAGAAGTTGGTTTGCGACCTAGAAGCATTTCTAAATCAGAATGTGGAGCTTCTAATCCACCTTCACGAATTCCATTTTGAATCATCAATGTCATTGATACAAATTCTTCTGGCACGCCAGCCTCTTTTAGCATTTTTGCATGAGCTTCAGAATCTACAGCTAATAAAGGAATTTCTTTACCTGTAACCTCATTAACTGCATCAACGAATTGTTGTTGTGTTAAGTTTTCACCTGCTAATTCGTATGCTTTATTATCGTGTCCATCACCTGCTAACACATTGGCAGTGGCATCACCTAAATCTGGACGGTAGACCCAAGCTACCTTCCCTTCTCCTGCTGATGTAACCCAAGGTGTGCTATTTAAGCATTGTTGAATGGTACCTAATTCGTTTTCGACATACCAGTTGTTACGAACGAATACATATGGAATACCTGATTCCTTAATGATATTTTCACGTTCACGGTGAATACCAGCCAAAACAAACCCACTAACATCTGCACGTGGTGCACTTGAGTAAACCATCTGTGAAACATCATTCTCTTTTGCAGCTTCAACTGCATTGGTTTGTTGACGAATCGATGTTTCCACATCACCGAAGGTTGAAATCGTGAAGACACGATCCACACCCTTGAACGCTTCAACTAATGTTTCTTTTTTCTCAAAATCTGTTAAGCGAACTTCAATACCCTGTGCTTCATATGCCTTTGCTTTTTCTGATTGTGGATCACGTACACCAGCGATAATATCTGAAGTGGGTACTTTCTTCACTAAATTTCCAACGATATTTGACCCTAATTTTCCTGCTGCACCTGTAACTAATATTTTCATCTTCTTTTCCTCCAAAAATAGAATTTTATATTATATTTCCCTTTTAACCCATCTTGGTAAAAAAGAAATTTTTACGTTAAATAAAGATAAAATACAACAAACGATAGAATGGCTAAGAATAGAATCATAGCCGTGTCCTTAAAGGAATCCTTCACACGAATATGTGTAAGAATGCCACCTATACCTGTAATTGCAAGTAAAAGTGACCCTGCCAATGCCGAAGTTGAAGCCCAATATCCAACAATTAAAAGTATCGCCCCCATTAATTCTACAATCCCTGTTACAATTCTGAACCATTGTGGTAATCTCCAATGCTTAAATGCTTCCAGGTGCATTTTAGAACCCGTTACTTTCCCGAATCCCGCCATCAAAAACATGAAGGCAAGTATTCCTTGTAACACATAAGTTACTATTACCATAGTTCTACTCATCCCCTTCTTAGTTCTTTATTATCTTTCTAAAAACAAATTTTTATAGTTTTACGTTATTTAGATAAAGCTCTGCGTACGATTGGTGCTACTTTATTTGCCAGTAAATCTATGGCTTTTTCTACTTTGGCTAATGGCTGACCACCCATATCGAATTGTCCCATAAAGCGTGAATGTCCGAATAGTTCATGGTGATACAAGATTTTCTCAGCCAGTTCCTCTGCACTCCCGACAGCTAATATTTGTCCTGCCGCTCGCTGAGGCATCAACTGGTCTGCTGTTGTATAGAAGTGTGAAAGACCACGATCTTTTGAAAAGTAATTAGTGTATTGATTATAGTGTGGAAGAAATTCAACAACCGCCTGCTCACCTGTTTCGGCTATATAAGAATGCCCCGTCACCGAAACCCTTAACTTGGATAAATCATGACCTGCTTCACTTGCGGCTTGCCAGTATAATTCTGTTAGTGGTTTGACATTTTCTGGACGACCACCCAACAAGCCGAGTGCCATATTGATCCCAAGTCTGCCAGCACGAACTGCACTTGCAGGAGTACCTCCAACACCAATCCAAAGTGGAATTTTATTCTGTACAGGTCTAGGTGCAATCTGAGCATTTTGAAGAGGAGGACGGAAATTCCCATGCCAACTTACGACTTCCTGCTCCTGCAATTTCAAAAATAGCTTCAGCTTCTCTTCAAACAATTCATTGTAATCATTTAAACTTGCTCCAAAGAGAGAGAATGATTCTAAAAATGCCCCACGACCTAAAATAATTTCAGTGCGTCCGTTCGATAATAAATCAAGCGTTGCAAAATCTTCGTAAACACGAACTGGATCAGCTGTGCTAATAACGGATAGCGTGCTGGTTAGTTTAATATTTTCCGTCTCCCGTGCAATCGCTGCAAGTAGCATGGAGTAAGAAGATGTGACAAAATCCAGACGGTGATGTTCGCCAACACCAAATATATCAAGTCCTGCTTCATCTGCCATTTTTGCCATTTGGATAATCTCTTCTACTCTGGATTGAGCAGTTCGACTATACCCATTGGCATCAGGTATTCGTTCACCTAATGAATAAACTCCCAATTCAAATAGTTTCATTCCCTTGCCTCCTATTTGTTAAATACGATTGGCATTTTATGAATCCATTCGTCTTTCGTCGCAGCTTCCAGCATACATTTCGCTGCATTATAACGAGAAACACTCATCTTGCTTTTCCTATCTCCAAACGATATATCGTATCCAATGCCATCTGTTTTCACATTAGGATCAATGATACGCACAACCGTCCAATCAAGCTTAGCTGTTTTAAACAGCTTTTCTATCTCTTTCATCTCCCCGCGTAGCCAGTGGGCATGAATATCATAGGCATGAGACTCGGCAACACTGTAGCAAGCTGTTTAACGTCTACCTTTGCAGACATCGCAGGTGTTCCATTCGTAATGAACCTTTCCGGTCCGAATTCTTCCATAACAAAGATAATTGCTTTATGTGCTTCTGCTATAGGAAGGACTGAAACTTTTCGTTTCATTGACAACTAGGTCCTAGAGCGCTTAATACAGCATCATTTCCTGTGATTGCTTCTCTTAATTTTTCTCGGTCTGTTAAAGCCCCGACTACAACTTGCAATTATTCGTGTTCTATACTTAAAGCATTAGGTCTTCTCGTATAGGCTTTAACATCATATCCAGCTTGAAGTGCATGACTCACAAGAAGCTGACCAATTTGACCATTTGCTCCAAAAATCGTTATTCTCATTTTCCTCACTCCAACATCTTTTGTTTAACCAACATTTGTTGTATAGTTAATATATCAAGTTGGAAAATTTGAAGCAACCAACAAAATAAAACATTTATTGTTTAAACAACATATTGATAAAAATGTCTAAAAAATAGGAGCAAATTTTATGGAAAAGCAAATTGACCCACGTATACTTCGCACCCGTAAGCTCATTATGGATGCATTTATCGAGTTATCAATGAAAAGGGATTTTAAAGACATCACCATTAAAGATATTACGACTGCCGCAACGGTTAATCGTGCAACCTTTTATTCTCATTTCATGGACAAATATGACTTACTTGAAAAGGTGTTAAGTGAAAGTGTAATGAGGGAAATCATACAAGAGGTAAGTACACATGAGGTAATTAACGAAGAGACCATTAAAGCTATTTTCTTATCAATCATTAAGTTCCTAACTTCAATCAGCAACCAATGTCAGCGAAGTTACGAGGCATTTACACCTAAAATAGAAACGATTTTTAAAGAGGAACTTCAAGCCTTTTTTTCAGAATGGGCACAAAAGCAATGGTCCAGCCAAAACAAAATGGAAATAGAGGCTTTTGCGGTGATGCTTAGCTGGGCACTTTATGGAGCTGCGGTGCATTGGATGCAAAATCAAACGGCACATCCAGAAGATTACGTAAAGCAATTATTGCCTTTGATAAAAAATAGAATAAATATTAATAAAGAAAATGTTAATTTAATATAGATTTAAAACTAACACATCAATTAAATTTTTCCTCTTTCTAAGCAAGTACAATTTTTACGCGCTGCTGTATACAGATAAGATCACGTTCCAGCTGGTTACACCCGCCAATACCCTAATTTAGAATTGGCTATAATGATTATCATTCGATAAATTACTAGATTTCTCATAGTATCACCTATTTATTGTTCATATTGTTGGAAGTTATCCTCAATTTGTTGGAAAGTAGTTGGGTGGGCTAGTATTTTTCGCTGAAAATATGCAAAATACTTTTCATTTCTTATTATTATCATTCATAAAGTAGTTTTGTAATATTGGCTTCATACAAAAAGTATCAATCAAAATCAGGCATACATTGGCTTGTACAAGTTAGTTTAGGAAAAGATCCAATGAGTGGAAAATATAAGAGTACTACTCGAAGGGGCTTCAAAACAAAGAAAGAGGCGGAAGCAGCCGCAAGAGGAATTCTCACGCAACATTTTCGTCTAAGATTAATCATTTAGAGAATACAGCAATCAGTTGGATCTACTATTTCGTTATGCTATTAAGAAAGAAAAAGATAATCGTTAAAAACCCGATGAATGACGTCATATATCTAATACTTATCTGACGGAAAAAAGTGACAAGCATTTAAATCATTTGCTAATTGAATATTTAAAATCAACAAATAGTCATCCCAAAAAGATACGATAGTGAATGCAATTAAAATAATTCCAGTCACTTTCCATTCATTGTACTTTTTTTAAAGAAAAAGCCTGCTTGGAATCGAGTTCCAAACAGGCTTAAACCCAATGGTATCAAGGGGTTTAAGCCTGTTTGAGAACTGTGGTGCACGGCGAGCGCCTTTGAGACCGTACTTCTTACGCTCTTTCATGCGATACTCCATTGTTAGGTTTACTTCAAATCCTTTTGCTTTGAGCTCATTAAAAATAACCTCTTTATTCCAAAATTTTTTGAAATCTTCATACATAGCATTAGGAAAATATTGATATACCCTCCATTTATGCATCTCGTGAATAGCAATATTATGTAATTTGTACATACCGCCTTTTTTTAGCACCCGGTAATTTCATCTTGTATTGAAGTCGTCTTCCAGTAATGGATACCTTATTATTATCGCTCTAGTTTTCATTTTTAAAAGGATACTTCCCTTTTAATAAATGAAGCGAGAGACCCAGTAGCAGATTGAAGAGTGGTTTAATTTTACAACTTTAGCAACAGGCATTTCAATCATCCGTAATTGTTTGTACATATGAATTCTTGAAATCTTAGAAAATGAACTCTACATTAATAAAAGATGCTTTTTTAACATTATTTGAAATTCACTTAACTCCTCTTCGTCAGGAAAGTAATACCAATACTTGCCGATATATCCTCCGTCACCGTTCTGAAATTGAAACTGTTCGATATTTTTTTCTAAACCTTTATATTGCTGTTGAATGCCAACCATTTCTTTAAATGTTAGGTTCGTCTTTATGTTTTCTCCTAAAGCGTTAAATACACCATCATACTTCAATAGTGAAGATATACTAGAACCTTCATTGAGAATTGCCTGGATTATTTGCTTCTGTCTAATTTGTCGTCCAAAGTCACCACGAGGATCTTCATACCTAATTCGCGAGAAAACAAGTGCTTCCTTCCCGTTCAATTTAATTTCTCCTTTTGGGAAGTTGTATTTTTTGTAAGATAAATCCATATCATTTATGATTGTAACCCCATTGAGAGCATCAATTATATTTTTAAATCCATCCAGATTTACTTTAATATAATAATCAATCGGTATATCTAAAAAATGTTCAACCGTAGCAATGGTCATATTTATTCCGCCACGAGTATAGGCATGATTCATTTTTTCCGTTGTTCCGTTCCCGACAATCTCCGTTCTCGTATCTCGTGGAACGCTTAACATTTTAACCGTTTCTTCTTTTGGATTAACCGTCATGACGATAATTGTATCAGGTCTTCCAATGTCGTTCGCCCTTTCATCTACCCCTAATAACAACACAGAAAAAGGGTCCTGCTTTTGTATTGAAATATCATTTTCTCTTTTCTCTGACTTTTCAACTGGCTGATGCATCGTGTCTAAAGCTGAAGAAAAGGATCGGTATATACTAATTCCATAAACCCCTATCCCTAATATGAATATAAATAAAATGCTAAGTAGAACACGTCGAAACTTCTTCTTCTTTTTATTCCTTATTTCTATTCTCATAGTATTTCTCCATTATCAAATATTTAGATAGAATCCTATTTACCTATCTTAGTTTAATAGGGATAACATGATTTTCTCTAGTTCTTCCTTATTTAAGATGTCATCAATAATCACAATTTGCTTTGCAGGTATTCCTTCCTTAGCTGGAATGATCATTTTCATTCCTTTTACATTACTATCACTATATTTTCCAAAAATAACTTGGTTGCCATGAAGCTGATATTGCTCAATGATATCAAACCTAATCTCGAATGGATCTCTGCTATTATTTAGCAATTCGGACTGATGAATGCTATATCCAAATTCTCCATTCTTATACATAGAAATAATAATTGGTTTCGGATTTTTGATCGTAATGTCAGGTGAAATTTCTTCTTTCAGAAACGAAAAACCTTCTGATGTATAGGTTGGAGATTGAATCGTATAACCCATGATCTTTTGCGCTTCTTCTTTTGTATAAATAAAATGAGTCATTATTTTGTCCCAGTATTGTGAATGTTGTTCATCGTTAAACTGTAGTTTTTTCTTATCTTCGGGATTTAAACGGTCTAAATCAACAGGTCTTATATGACCTTGAATTTTGGCTTTCTTGAATAATAGAATCCGTTCACTTTCCAAATCCAAATAATGATTAAATTCTTCTTTAGTTAAATATTTCTCAGCAGCCTCCATTACATGTAAGCGTTCCTCATATCCTTCTTTAGTTATATTCCACTCTTCGTTTGCTTTATCCGGTGTACCAATTGTTTTTTCTAAAAAAGATGGAATAACTGTCGTTCCTGCAAACACTCCTGTCGGTATAAGAAATGTTGCAGCAATCACTCCTGTTATTAGACGTTTTTTCATCCGGGTCTGTACTTTTGTATTTCTTTGAATGTACTTATCAAATGAAGTGGCAACTTGTTTATTTAGATGCTCTGGAGGACGTATAGATGAAGCTTCTTTTTTTAGATCCTCTCGTAATTGTTGTTCAACATCCATTTATTTCACCAACTTCTATGATTTTTGCATGCTCTAGTTTATTTCGCAGCTTTTTTAAAGCTGTATGTAATCGTGATTTCACAGTACCAATAGGAATATTTAGAAGAATAGAAATGGCATCTAAACTATAATCATGGTAGTATCTCAAAATGATAATCTCTCGATGTTTATTGGAAAGCGCAACTACATATTGCATTAATTCACTTTGCATCTCTTTATGTAAAATCCTTTCCTCATCTATGTAGGATGATTCTTGTCTAAATGCCTTTTTACGTTCCAAGATCCGGAAGCGCCGCCATGCTTTACGTCGCCAATCTTGTGTTTGGCGGACAATGAGACCATGCAACCAAAAACGAAAGGATCTATTGGTGTCATATTTACTGATTGATTTCCACATTGCGATGTACACTTCGTTTACAACATCGTCTATATCTTGTTTATCAATAATTAGAAAACCTACTGTTCGGTAAACGTCTTCACAGGTAGCTTTATATAAAGATTGAAAAGATTCCTTATCACCAACAAGAATCCCTTCAATCCATTCCTTTATTTGGTCTTCTTTCATTTCTAAGGTCCTCCTCTGCAAAACACCTCTCACTATTACATTCGCTCTTTCAATGAAAAAGGTTCAAATGATTTATAAAATACCATGTTTATTATAAACTTTTAAGTTTTTTCAT
Source organism: Bacillus sp. FSL K6-3431 (assembly GCF_038002605.1). Lineage (NCBI taxonomy): Bacteria > Bacillati > Bacillota > Bacilli > Caryophanales > Bacillaceae > Bacillus > Bacillus sp. FSL K6-3431. Next base: position 364,733 of record NZ_JBBOCT010000001.1, on the reverse strand, counting down.
TCTTATGAATGATGTGTCTCCTGCTTATTGCATGGGGAAGCACGTCTTTGTCTTTAAAGAGTTTTCATTTTAGGTCAGAGACCCTCTATCTAAAAATTGCGTATTTCAGCATGTCTAAGGTCGAAATATACTACTGTTGGAATACCGAGAAGTGCATAAGAAAAGACCCCATGATGAAGAGGTCTCGATTTAAATAGTATTGAACCAAATCAATGAACTGATTAGTCATTTCTTTCTGGGATCATACGGTTTTGCTGTTTGCTATATCTAATGTGAAATGGAGGACCGCCTTATGTTTATCCATTTCATCCCTATCTCGAACAATTATGATCTTTATTGTTCGAGGAAAGTAACAATTTGCTTAACTTTAACTTCGGTTAATTCACCTGAGTTATCAAATACCATCACGTCTTTTTCTGGTATACCCCAGGCAACGTTTGGAAGCTTAGCTAAGCTTTTTTCATACCCGTCCCAATTCTCAAGTTTCCATTTGTCCCGGTCCATAGCACCGCGTTTGATAATGCGTTCTTTTTGTAACTGAGTATCTGTTAAGGTTACAAATATAATTTTAACTGTAACTTCGTCTCTTGAAAGCTCAAACTCTGCCAATTTCTTATCCAGCCAATCTTTCGTTTCAATTTCTTTCGTGAAAGGACCAATCAAAATGGAGTCTAGCCCATGCTGAGCATTTTCCATTGCTACATCCATCGTCACATCATACTCCAGGTCGCGGCAATGCTCCTTGTAATATTTAGAGTCTCTGTCACTCGGGTCATGCCCTGTTGCTTTTAAAAATTGCTCACTAAATTTTCCTCCAACCGTATCTTTATCTAGATAAACAGCAGGAATATACTTATGTATGTAACTTGAAACAGTGCTTTTGCCTGTTCCGGCAACTCCACTAACAAAGATAATTTTTGGCATCAGTCTTCTCCCTAATTAATATATAATTGATTTTTTCCGTCGACAACTATTCCTATGTACAAGTATTTTAACATGAAAATCCGCAGGAACGGTACTGTTCATTCGTTCACATTACCTTGTTTATACGCAATGTCTTCGATATAGAAACCAGCAATTTTCTTAACTTCTTTTCAAATACTATAACATCAACATCTTGCTTCTTCAAGAGATTTCCAGTCCTATGAGCATTCAAGGAATAGGGTATCTATTCGATATATGAAGTTCTAGTTCCACAACTGTGGCTCAGTTAGGCACCTACAATACCTAATAGCCCCTGTCTCCCATTCTCTACTCCACCTTTTCACCAAAGCCTAATTAAGCGCATAACCTAGTTTACGAGTTATTTTCGCTTCCATTTCCTTTTAAGGGGGTTAAATTTAGATGGAATTAACAGCAGCTCACTGGATATATTTTGCTGGAACAGTGATTATTATAGTAACCATGCTGTTTCGCCAAAATATCGTTGTACCTTCCATTTTAGTGACATTTTTGGTTGGGTGGATTTTTACTGGCTCTTTTACAGCTGGTTTACAGACCATATTCAACAGTAGTTTAATTGCAGCAGGCGAGTTATTCAGTATCTTTCTTATCATCGCAATCATGACGGCTTTATTGCATTCACTGAAAGCATTAGGTTCAGATGAACAAATGATCATTCCTTTTCAGCGAGTGATGAAGAATGGGCATATATCTTTCTGGGTGATTATTTTTGTCACATATGGGATTTCCCTGTTCTTTTGGCCAACGCCAGCCGTTCCATTAGTTGGTGCCCTTCTTATCCCTGTAGCTGTTCGTGCTGGGCTTCCACCAATTGGTGCTGCAATCGCCATTTCATTTGCGGGCCAAGGAATGGCACTATCTTCCGATTATATCATTCAAATCGCTCCAACCTTAACCGCAACCGCAGCAGCTGTTAATGTTGGTCCAGTCGCAGATCGTGCCTTTGTTTTGTCTTTAATTACAGGGATTACAGCAATTGTCATTGCTTACCTTTTTATCAGAAAACATATTTTGCAACCTTCTAATCAACATCTTCAAACATGGGAAAATAGTAGTGATAACACAGTAAGAAACGAAGAGAATGTCGGAAATGAACCTCCTACGAAAAGGAAGTATGGTCTCTTCTTTGCGATACTTGTCCCTGTCACATTTTTAGTGATTATTATCTACATGGTTTTGGCAAAGTTTTCTGAGCTGATGCCTACAATCGAAGGTGGCACTGGGGCAGCTTTAATTGGCGGCACTTCATTTATTCTTCTTATTGCAGCTTCCTCCTTTAAAAATATACGCTCTTCTCTAAATACTGTTAGTGACAATATCGTAATAGGATTTTTATTCGCCTTTAAAGCAATGGGGCCAGTCATTCCAATCGCAGGATTTTTCTTTATTGGCAGTGGAGAATTAGCAGAAAAAATATTTGGCACAAACGCAGAGGAAACACCTTCTTTCTTATTTGATTTAGTCGTTGCTGGTCAGCAATTCATACCGGAAAGTGCCTTTATTGCAGGCTTTGGCATTCTTCTAGTTGGAATGATAACTGGTTTGGATGGTTCTGGTTTTTCAGGTCTGCCTCTAGTTGGCTCATTATCTGGAGCATTAGGTGATAGTGTTGGAGTGGATGTGGAAACGCTCGCTGCTATTGGCCAAATGGGTGCTATATGGGTAGGCGGCGGAACATTAATTGCCTGGTCTTCCCTTGTAGCCATTGCTGGTTTTGCAAAGGTCCCTATTATGGAACTCGTACGAAAGAGCATCGTCCCAGTTTTCATAGGACTCATTGTTTCTACGACCATTGGATTGTGGATTTTCTAGAGAAGCAAGGGGACGGTTCCCTTGCTTCTCTAGCTTGTCAAAGTTAAGCAGGACTAGGATTTAATCAGACATAATGGTCTCACAGTCCAACATTTGTGCATGTTTTTAGATCTTTAGAGGGAGGAAAGATTAGTATATTTTTTCTTCAAATCAAGGACTATCCACGGGTACCTGCCTTGGCACACTGGGGGGACAGGCACCCGTTTTACTGCCCGAAAAATATTTTTCTGTTTTTTTGAAATAATTTCAGCAAAATTCCTTCCTATATTACAAATCCAATTCCCCCAGCTTTATATACGCCTTATTCTTTGTAAGATTATACGACTGCCATGCATCGTTTTTTAGATACTCTCTCTCTGTTTTACGTTGTTTTAGCAACTTTTCCAATCCTGGAACATTTGGATTCTGTTCATAAATCTCGATGAGACCCAAGATTCCGCTTGATGATAGGTTGCTTAAATAATTAGTGTCAATTTTTCCTGTCGTCTCAAAGCGGTCTATATTTCGGTCAATAACAAAACTATCAAGGTTTACTATATTAATGCCTGCGTAATAGATGAGAGATGTGATGAAATAAAAGTGAAACAAGGAAAGCTTTTCAAGCCAGATTTTAACGAAGGTATAGGCAAGAATCACCATCAGAAAAATCATGAAAGAATGAGCGAGTACCCTTGTAAATGTAAAGCCATATGCATCCTCATACATCGTCAATCTCATGAAGGCTGATATAAGAATAACCCCACTTGATAAGACAAGTACAGTCAATGCGATACGAATGGTCCTTTTTAATAATCCTAGGATACTTTTCGTGAATTGAATAATCGCGGTGATAACGGTCAGATTAATCAGTGTAACAAAGATTAGTTCAAAAAAACCGCGTCGTGCATATTCTGCGTACGTGTAGCTCTCATCAAGCGCGCCATTAAAAAAATACTTGAATTGAATAGCGACAAATAAAACATAAACCAAATCTAGAAGGAGCAGCATAGTAATTGTAACGATTCCATCAGCTGTAATTGGCTTAACGGTATCTTCCCTTTTGATGATATAGTTATTTTTTTGTAAAAGAATTTGCATAAATCCAAAGAAACTACATGTATAAATAAGTATGACAGCAATACGGAAGACCAAGTCACTTCTCACGCTAATTAAATTCGGGATATTACCTAACAGCTTTTCAAATTGAGCATCGGCTGAAGTCAACAGACTCAAAATAATAAACAAAACGGGTAATGAAAAAGCGATTCCAATCAGGATCTTTTTCCAAACTTTATAATGATCTTCATTGCTGCTCCGCTTGAAATTCCCACTAATATGTTTTGTGAATCTAACATTATAACGAATTCCATCAACAAGACGCTGCATAATGTAAAAGATGAAATGCAAACTACTCCATTCTGCTTTTTTCGGTGCCGTTATCAAGGCAAGATGAAAAATGACAAGTGACGGGATGATCAGGATATTCAACGTATAAAAAAGGATACTATCATATAAATAATAGCTTATTGCCAATAGCCATATTGAAATCAATATTAAATATCCAAAACGTTGATGCGAGAACGAAAACGATCGAAACCTATAGAAAAATATTGAGTAAAATACAGCAATGAAAACAATATAGGAAACACCGATCTCATCTCTAAAAAACGCTTCTTCAGCAATAATTCCAACTATTAGGCACAAAAACAAAAACAACCAGTCAACTTTTTTAATTTTCAATTCCATTTTAATCCCTCCAAATATATAGTTATACTATATACATAGATATTCTATGTATATAGGTAAAAAAAGCTCACACAGAAGCCTTTTTCCCCCACCTATAGCTAATGAGACAAACAGGGTATAAAAGAAGCGTGAATAGGATGCAAATAATGATAAAGGTTTTTGTCAACAACGGGTTAAACCACTCATGCGGTATAATCCGAAAAACGGTTAAAACCATTAAGATGATATTTGGTATTAATGCCAATAAGAAGGTTTTTTCCATTAACTTTTTCCCGCTATGTCCAAAGCCTTTCCCTATTTCATAACCAAGCAATGCCCAAAAAAACATATAAATCATTGCTATTAAAATTGGAAAGGACGTCATCTGACTCCATAAGTTTGTAAGCCAGTTCCAATTAAACAAATTATGCGCTAGAGTAAGAGCGGAACCCCCACCAAAAAAGAGGATATTCACCGCGATGAACAGCCATTTCATATTGCTGGGTGTAACGGAAAGCTCTTCTCTCCAAATTGTAGCTATTTCCTCGGGTGTCCCAAATTTTGAATAAATTTGATCCCGTAGCTCAGATTCATCCTCTTGCATGTTAAGATCTACAAGGAGTTCATCAAGATGTGTATTATATTCTTTTAGGATTGATTCTTTCTCCTCATGATTAACGAGACATTGTTCAAGTTCCGCTAAAAATTCATTCTTCAGCCGTTCCATGTTTTTTTCTCCCCATCACTTTGCTCATGACAGAAACAAAATCGTGCCATTCACGGGTTTTCTCCAGTAGCATTTCTTTTCCAGCCTCCGTAATTAAATAATACTTCCTTGCTGGTCCTTTCTCCTGCTCTTGCCAATAGCATTCGATGTATTCCTGCTTTTCTAGCTTATGAAGCGCCGGATACAGCGTTCCTTCCTTAAAAGAAAACCCATTATTAGTACGTTTCTCCAGTTCTTTTACAAGCTCATATCCGTACATATCCCTCTCTTCCAACATTTGCAGCAACAATAGGGATGAACTTCCTTTTACTAATTCACGATCAAACATATTTCCACCTACCTAGAGTTTTTATGTACATAGAAATTCTATATCTCTTTGCATAAAATGTAAAGACTTTTTATTTTTTTTAAAATGCTTATGCCGTTTTTCAAATCCAAAGTTAAGATTGGTATAACATTCATAGTTACTTACACCACAACACATACTAAAGTACAAATAATTTATGAGTATTTAAGGAGGAATTATGAAAGCAGCTGAAGTATTTATACAATGTTTAGAAAATGAAGGTGTCGAATATATTTTTGGCATTCCTGGGAAAGAAACGCTTGATCTAGTTGATGCTATTTCTAAGTCTAAGCAGATCCAATTCATCAATGTTCGGCATGAGCAAGGGGCTGCTTTTATGGCAGATGTGTATGGGCGATTATCTAATCGAGTCGGAGTATGTTCATCAACATTAGGTCCGGGCGCGACGAATTTGGTCACTAGTATCGCTTGCGCAAATTTGGATCATTCACCAGTTGTAGCAATTGTCGGACAAGCAGGTCTTGAGAGACAGCATAAAGAATCACACCAATACATCGATATTATCAAGTTAATGGAGCCCGTATCCAAATGGGCTATAGAAATAAAAGATGCAAACACGATTCCGGAAATCATTCGCAAAGCCTTTCGACTCGCAATCAATGAAAAGCCTGGTTCTGTTGTAATTGAATTACCCGAGAACATCGCCATACAAGCTGCTCCCCCCAAAGCCTCACCTGTTACACAGCTTCCAACGAGTGTCCCGACAACGGAAGCTTTGCAACAAGCCGTTGCGATCATCCATCAATCTAAGCAACCATTCATCATCGTAGGGAATGGTGTTATTAGACAAAGGGCGACAGTGGAACTTCAAACATTCGTTGAACATATTCAAGCACCTGTTACACATAGTTTTATGGCTAAAGGTATATTGCCTAAGGATGACCCACTCAACTATTTTTCGTTTGGCTTTCAAGAAAATGATCAAGTATTACAGGGCATTTCGGAGGCTGATGTATTGATTGTGATTGGCTTTGATTTTGTAGAGAGATTTCCCAAATACTGGAATAAAACAAAGATCCCAATTATACATATCGATGCCCTTCCAGCGGAGGTCGATGAATTCTATCCTGTACAAGTAGAATTAGTTGGAAATATCAGTGAAACGCTCAAAATCATGAACACTATTGATGGTTTAGCTACACCATGGTCTCCATCTGGAAATCTAAAAAAGCAAATAGCGCAATCTTATCAAATAGACTGGAATCATAAGCATCTCCGTTCTTTGCCATTAACAACGGAAAATATATTGCATGTTATTGAAAGGCTTTCATCAGAAAAAACGATTATTATTTCTGATGTCGGTGCACATAAAATTGCGATTGCTCGCACATTTCAAGCTAAGGCACCTAACCGTTTGATTATCTCTAACGGTTTTGCATCGATGGGAATTGCTTTACCTGGTTCGATTGGGGCTAAGTTCGCTTGTCCAAATGATCCTGTGATTTGTATCACTGGGGATGGGGGAGCATTAATGAATATTTCGGAATTAGAGACTGCAAAGCGTTTAGGTCTCTCTTTCGTCATCATCGTCCTCAACGATCATGTATTAAAATTGGAAGAACAAATGATGATGCAAAAGTTTGGAGTAAGCAATGGCGTGACATATGGAAACCCTAATTTTGTTCAATTGGCACATAGCTTTGGAATTAATGGGGTGAGAGCAGAAGATGTGCAGCATTTTGAAGATGTATTGAAAACTGCACTAAATGCTGAAAATAAAATCACGCTTATCGACGTTCCTCTAAATAACTGAATAAGGTCTACCCCCTAAGAATAGTTATGAATATGCCGATTTTTCCTAGGAGGTTGGACAACTTGAGTCATGCTAAATTACTTAAACGAAAAATAAACACTGAAGATATTTCCGTTCCAAATGGGTACAAGATTGACGTTTTTGCTACTGGATTAACGACACCGATTAATATCACATTCACTGACCGCGGTGATATGTTGGTTGGCGATGCCGGAATTACGTCTGGCAGTGGCAAAGTTTACAAACTAACTGTAAAAGGCCCTCTATTATTAGCAAAAGGATTTAATCCACCTCTTACAGGAATTACTTTTTATAATGGAGATATTTTCGTTGCCCACCGAGGATTTATTACGAAAGTAAAGCAAGATGGTACAAAAGAAAATATTCTTGCCGGACTCCCAAGTTTCGGGGACCATCATAATAATCGGGTTATTTTCGGAACTGATGGAAAAATGTATTTTGGTCAAGGGACAGCGACAAATTCCGGGATTGTTGGTGAAGATAATCACTGGGTAGAAAAATATCCATTTTTTCATGACTACCCAGGTGCATTTATTCCATTAGTTGGACGAAATTTTCGAACAAACAATATATTATCTAGCTCACCAGATGACAAAATACAGACAGGCGCTTATGCTCCTTTCGGTATTCCTTCGTTTCACGGTGAGTTTATAAAAGGGATCACGCGGGCAAATGGAAGTATTTTGCGTGCCAATCCAGATGGATCTAATCTTGAATTAATTGCTTGGGGGTTAAGAAATCCATTTCGATTAAGGTTTGATCGCCAAAACCGCTTATTTGCTGGTAACCACGGAATTGATGTTCGTGGTAGTCGCCCGATCGCTCATTCCCCTGATGAATTTCAATGGATTAGATCTGGAATCTGGTATGGTTGGCCGGATTATACAGGAGGAATGCCCGTTACTGATCCTTCTTTTAGAGCAGAAGGAAAATCACAGCCAACTTTTTTACTAGCACAACACCCGATGAAGCCACCAAAACCAGTCACGACATTCGCTCCCCATTCAGCGATTATGGGATTTGACTTTAATATTGACCCTACCTTCGGCCCGGTTGATGAAGCGTATATTGCTGAATTCGGGAGTAATGCACCTACGACAACTGGTGGAAAGCCCGCTCCAAAAGTGGGTCACCGTGTCTCACGAATTAATATTGACTCTGGGAAAATTACGACTTTTGCTATTAATGAATCAGGCCTCTCTGCATCAGCAACAGGAGGCGGTGGTTTAGAAAGACCGATCGATGTCATTTTCGGAAAAAGTAAAGACATGTACATTGCTGATTTCGGTATTACAAACCATAAAGGCTCCTATCCGTTCGAACCGCAATCCGGCGTTATATGGAAAATCACGAAATTGTGACGCTTTTTAATCTTTTAAAACAAGCAACACTTAATTCAACCCACAACCAACTGTAGATACAGGAGAATAAAAAGATCGCTCCTCCAGTTGAAATTGAAAACGTTGATGAAACAGCGGGTCCTAAAACAGGAAATTTAATCAAATATAATAAAGTCATAATCCCCAGCGTTAATACCGTAGCGCCGCCTATAATAATACTTAGCCTTTTTTTGTAAAAATAAAAGGAAATACCGATTCCTAGTCCAAGTAATCCCGTTGTGAATGGAAAAACAAGCAACTCACTTGGTTGAATAATAAGTAGTAAAAGCATAGTTAACATATAGCTAAGTACGCCAAATGGCAAAGATAGAACGGTGCATAAAAGTAGTGGTGCTGTTGCTAACGGGCTAATGAAATATCCGAACCCAGGAAAGAAACCTCCTGCAGATTGAAATATCGCCGCAAAGCAACTGAAATAAGCAATTAACACAAGCTTATTCGTTTTTGAAAGCCGTAAAAAATCGAGATGCATTTTTTCTGCATCATCTGCAATCATCTTGAATAAATACAAACCCTCTCCCCCCATCAAATCTTTTATAGTATATGAATGGAGGGTGATTATTTTTGACTCTTTAAATGAAAACTAATCAGAAACGAAAAGAATTTGTCCGCATAAACGGATCTATTTATTTCTCCCTTAAAAGTTTAAATTTCTAAATTGTTCATTTCACCTACAAACTGGCTAAATAGTTGAATGAAATATTGTTATTATGCTGATCACAGGAAGTGGCCAACCGTCCGCCTTATACAACTAATATTTTAATTATAAAAGAATATTACAACTAGGAACATACATTTCTCCCTCTTTACTTTTGTCCGGGTGTTCTCGCTTTGCTTTCATTAATGCTGCGAGAATATCAGCAACCGTCATTGCTGCATGATCATGAATATTCATCTGCCATGTTGAAAATTCCTCCATTGCTTTATGTACCTGTTGCTTATCATGATAAGAAAACATTTGGAATGGATTTTGCCATTTGGATCCATGGACATTCGATAGGGAACTAAGCATACGCTGGGCTAGCTGCTTTCCGGGCATTTCAAGCGAAAAAAGTTCGACAGCTTCGCCCGAATGACAAATACTTTTAGCCACATTCAAGGCAGATGCTGTTTTCCCCATTGACGGTCTGGCAGCAAGAATAATGAGATCGCCGCCTTGCAGCCCGCCAGTCATCCTATTTAATGTGACAAAACCTGTATCTAATCCGCTCAACTCGCCTTTGTCCTCTTTCATCTCCGCTTTCAGTTCTTTCAGCATTCCTTCTAAGCCAATCGCTTGATTCCGACCAATTTGCTCCATCTCGATATATGTTTGATATAGACGCTCCGCACTAGACTCTGATCGATCATTTAAGAAGGAAGCCGCGGCTTTTACGAGCTGTTGTTTTCTGTATTCTGTAAAAATAATTTCCTCATAATGCGTAATATGTGCAACACTTGGGCAACTTATCGCAAGCTCCGTAATATAAGTTGCTCCGCCAGCATTTTCCATTGATCCACCAAGTCTTGCCGCTATTGTCACCATGTCAATATGAATGTTTTCAGTCGCAAGCTCTCGGCATGCTTGGAAAATAATCCGGTGTCTGGCATGAGAAAAATGTTCCGGCTGTAGAGTAATCACATGGATGGCATCAGGTTCAAGAAAAAGCGCACCAATTACCATTGCTTCCGCATCATAGACGGGATCTTGATTCACAGCGATTGCATACATTTTGCATCGGTCTCCTCTTTCCAGAGGCTAACAAGATTCATAAATTCAGCAGCATTTTTTTTTTCTTTCACTCTTCTTTCTTTCTTACATTCTTTATATTGTTCTGCATTCGTTCTGCGATCGTTCTACAAAAACCTTTTTCTTTCCCCCAGTATGTTCTATTACAGTAAAAATGGTCCCATACTCCGTTTCACGAACGGAAATCAATTTTTTCTTCACAAGAAGGTCTACTGCTCGTTTAATCGTACTTTTTGATACCTTTTTCAGGCCACGCCCTTCTTTATATTGCAAATCTTCAGCAAGCTTGCCATAAGAGCGCAAATATTCCCCTTGTTGAAGCTCTATCCCGCCGATCATCGTGCCTTTCATATATGTAGCATTTGCTATCAACCATATGTACAATCGAAACGTCGTCACATCTTCCCAAGGTCCATTTGTTAAAATAACCCGATCCACCTTAAACCATCCTCTCAATCCAATCCCTCACTTTAAATGAAAATCGGGAAAAAGGACACACGAAATATCCCGGCACATCTATGCTGGGCGGAATATTTATATGTATATTTTTGTATGTAAAATTTTTGCATGCCCTTTCCCTCCCTTACCTTCTTTATAGGTAGTTACGGTGGAAAAGGACACCCTTGCTTACAATAATAAAAAACTTTATTCTATTAGGCTTCTGTAATTTTCTTCAAATGAATCCAAAGAATCCTTCCATCAAGGGATAAACAAATGGTTTACCTTTTTTTCTTTTTATCCACAGTTACTTTATTTTTATTCATATTTTCTAAGATTACTTGCACATGAATATTTCTTTCATCCCTATTAACATTTGATACTTTTCCTTTATGACCTTTTATTCTTAAATCTTCACCCACGGACGGAACATGATGAAGTAGCTGAATTAGTGACAGGTTTTTGTTTTCAAAAAAGTGAACTACAAACATGTTGGCCTCCCCTATTTCATATGGTATGTGTAACACGAAGTATCCCTTCATTTAAAATATATGATTATCGTTAGATTTAGACCTATTTACTAATATAAAAGCTTTGAAAACTTTTATCTTTCAATCTAGTTCCCCCTCCGCATTGTTATTACAGATATTTTATTTTAAAATGAATAGATATATATATTGCGAGGTTATGATGATGTTAGCAATCACTTTTTTAATATTGGTCCTAGTAGGAATAACTGTGATTTTGCTTTTTGGGAAAGGAAATATTAAGAGGCTCATTCCTCCTTTGCTCATTTTATTATTAGGGAATTTCTTGCTTTTGTATGCAAAGTTTGTAGTAGGTGACCCCTTTTTAACGCTAATTCTTCATCTACCCGCAATGTCGCTGCTAGCAATTTCCGTAATATGGTGGATTATTTTATGGGTTAGAAATATGTCAGGGAAAGTTAATAAGAAAAAGATACTTGCAATTATACTTTGCTTAATAATGACATCAGTCATTATATTTATTCCTTCGTTAGATCGGGACGATACATTCAAATTATATCGAGACGATTATTTTGCTGTCTCAGATGCGATTTTTCAAGCGTACGATGATGGTAAGGTATTAGTTGGAGAACAGTTTGCTTCAGAGCCCTATAACACAAGTGATTTAGATAGAATGAATACTATTTTTTCTAATAAGGTTATTAATAAGATGAAAAAATTAAACCGATCTGCTGGAGTATATACTTATATTGCGGCTGATGAAGATGTCATTTATTTTAGTTTTGGTGCTGTTTTCCAATCGGTTAGCGGAATTGCAATATGTAGGAATGATAAGGACCCTTCCACAGATGAAGAGCTGCACTCAAGATTCTTTGATGGGGTTCCGAGGTATACAAATATAGGGGAAGATGGTGTGTATCTGTTTTTCGACGGATTATAAACTGGGAGATATAAGCATTATGGTTAGTTTATTTTTCAAGAAACAGGAGCTTGCTTTAATTCTTAACTATCATACTTTTTCTCTAACTATAATTGCGCAAGGTTATGAACTTTTATTTATCCTTTTATAGGATATCAATTATGCCTCGACGGAATTGCGTCCAGATTTTATCGAGCTCGCTCGATAAACTTCCTCTGAAAATCTGTGAATCTGCCAGAGGCTTTGTTGCACTCCCACTGAACGATGTGAAGCCGCATTCATCTCGCCACTTATAGAAGTGCGAGATGAATGCTGAATGAAGTTAAAAAGTAGTTCCGTTTTGTACATCAAAACGGTACTACTTTTTAACGAGATATTGTGTTATCTTCAACGATGCTTCAATCTTTATTCTGCACCCGTTTTTCACTCATTAGATCACTTACGGTGCCTAGTTGTAGACCTTTTTCTTTAATATCTGAAATCATCGCATCTAGTCCTTCTGCAACAGGTTTTGTTGGATGCATCAGAACCATTGATCCATTTTCTACTTTTGATACGACTCTTCTGACCATTTCTGAAGTTTCAGGTTTTTTCCAGTCAACTGTATCAACCGTCCATAGAATCGTTTTCATATTAAGGTCGTGAGCCACTTGAATGGTAGTCTGATTAAAACTTCCACTTGGCGGTGCAAACCATTTTGTTTTTTTACCAAGGGTTGCTTCAATGATATCGCTCGTCTTTTTTATTTCTTCTAAAGTATCTGCCTTTGATCGCCGTTGAAGATCAGGATGGCTGTAAGCATGGTTGCCAATTTCATGGCCTTCTTTATCAATCATCAAAGCTAGGTCTGGATTCTTTTTCACCCAACTGCCATCAAAAAAGAATGTAGCTTTGACTTGATGGTCATTTAAAGTTTTAAGGATTGTTGGGATGTACTCATTTCCCCAGGCAACATTGATTAAGAGGGATACCATCGGCTTTTGTGGATTGCCTCTATAGATCGGTTGCGGCTCCAAATCTTTCAAATGAACCGTTGGTGATATCTGCCTATAAACCACTTTCTTTATATCAAACTCGCCGCTAGCTTTCATTTTTTTATAACTAGCTTTTAAATTCACTTCTAACCCATTGTAACCTGGTATCGCCTTCCACACGCTGTCTACTTTTGCATCAACTGGCTCTATCTTATGTTGCTCACTATACGTTTTAATTTCCATGTACAGACTATCTTTATTTGTTTTTGAAGAAGCCGAGATTGCATGTATTGCATCAGAATTCTGTGCTAAAGTTGTATGTCCACCTATTGTAAATGCTAAAGCACATCCAAGCAAAAGATGTCCCGTGATGTGTTTCCCCTTCATCTCATCGCTCCCTTTATAAACGTATAGAAATACAGGAAGGTTTTGTATGTACAATTGCTAATTATCATTTGAACATCCCCCAATTATTTTAATGATATTTTAGGTTCCCCTCTCGAGATAAGACTATACTAGGCCTATTCGTATAAGTGACATACACAAAATCCTAGTTATCAAATAAAAGATGGGGATGCAGCGTTCCATGAGAAAGGGACTGAAATTTTTTTCCATCGAAGGGAAGCCAATTTAATAGCGGTAAAAGTTACACATATAATTAACGGTTATGCCTTGTATTTTACAGCAGAAACAAAATATGTCTGGCAATTTGAAAATATGCCGCTGGATAAAGTTGATCGAATAGAAATGTATTAATTATATACACCCGATGGCACAAAACAAATGACCGTATTAAAAAATACGGAAGAAATTCAGCAGTTTCTAGATATTTTAAATGATAGTGAAGAAAATCCAAACTTTCAACTAGACACGGAAAAAGGTGATCCCGATTATTATGAAATGGTCTTTTATACAGATGAGCCTATTGCTGTTTGCTTCCACTGCGTTCAGCCGAACTAATCAAAAGTATTTTCAATAATTTATCTGTTCAATATGCATTTTGACGGGAAAACTTACTATTGGAATCCGTGGGAAACAGCGATTTTATCGAATGAAATCCAAACATTCATCCAAGAAAACTAAGATGAAAGATGGAATAAAGACACCCAATGGAGATATAGTTGGGTCGGTTCCGGAGGAAAAGTTAAAGTATATACTTTATGCGATAGATGAGAAAGGAAAAGTTGAAAGTGATTCTTTTAGCTTTACAGAACGAAATGCAATACAAACAGAATTATTTAACAGTGGTGTAGTTGTTCCATACTCCATTGGATATTATACAAATGACTGGGAAGGCTTTCCTACAATATTCTTTCCTTTGATATTTCCGTTTTTGACCTTTATTATAGGATTGATTTTAACCGTCGTTTATTTCAGAAAAGAACGAACTAGCAATATGATAAATTGAGTTTTATCACTTTTTTCTTTTAAGTTTACATACGCTACCTCACCGTAATATCTATTTAAACCTTTTTCTGCCCTGATAGGATGAGTTTCTAAAATATGTAGTTGCTTTCCATCTAATTCCAGTAATAAGTCAGCAAGTTTCACTTGATTATCCCAAGGGTCTTTATAATCTTTTGTCTCTATTACCGTTTGTATCGCATTTGCTAGTGTTTCATCAGTAGTATTGCGGTAAGTTAATCAAGGTCTAGTTTTTGCATCCGTGAATACGGTATACATTGTAAATATTGCTTAATCCACTTGCCTGTTCTTTCTAAAAGGTTGAGTTGAGCAAATTGAAGGTACTTTAATAGCCAATAGCACTTGATTATTTTAAGCAACGTCAGTTAAGTATGTAACTACACTTGAAGTAACAGGTGCGTTAGTAGAATAAAGTTTAATAAAATCTTTTTTATACAGATATGAATCGATTACATTAAATAAGAGCGTGTTTTGATCAAACTTTTTTTTCAAAACATGCTCTTTATATATGTATTTATAACAAGGTTAAAACGTTCATTTGAATTTTCGTGTGCAAAATAGCACTTAAAATAAGTGCAAATTATCTCCAAAAGTTACACCTCAGTTTGATACGTTAATCTTTTAAATGGTTCACTTACTCGCAGTATTTCATAACCCTTTAATTAGATTATTTGATAAATGAAATGAGTTCAGATCATTTTGGCTTCGTGAAAGCATAGTTAAATAAAGACGTTGGCTACCAACCCATATTTCACCTTATAATGCACGTCTCCACGCCGCCCCTAGAGGCTTTCCCTCTCATTCCTTTGTGTAGCCTATCCAGTAATTCTCGAACTTGATCTTTTAATTGTTTGTTCTTTTCTTCTACTGCCTTTATACGACGTTTTAAGGTTTTTATTGCAACACTTTGTAATTTCACTAGTTTGTTCCCCTATAAGTTAATTTATATATCAGCATACAGGTATTTATTATCACTAACATAATAGTCGAAGTTACAAACTGTGGAGAACTATTTATTTCCTGAATGTATTAAAAATTGGAAGGAAAGCATGATAATAGCGAGGACATGGAACATTTAGATGAAAACCTTAAAAATATGAAAGAACCTTTAGGAACAGTAGTGACTTGCACATTCATGAATCACACAGCATCTATTCTTTTCTCAATAACTTTGAAAGTAATCTTATAAGTCTACCTTCTAAAGAAGAAAAATATTGAGAGGGAGAGATAAAATCTATGAATTTTTTTAAGAAACAAAGAAAAAACAGCGATAACTTCTCCTCAAGTGAAGACGATCAAAATAAGGAATCGAACAAAGACTCAATAAAAACAAGCCTAGAAGGAAACATTCAACATGTAAAGCAACGGATTGGGAATAGCAGCGACATTGTGACTAGAGAAATACAAATTGGCAAAGAGGGAATCATTAAAGCATGTATTTTTTATACGGATGGATTAGTGGACATTAATTCCATTCAGAACTTTATCATGGAATCACTTATGTTAGATATCTATCCGGATCAGGATCTGAATGATATCGACTCAACAAACGTTTTACAGGTATTGAAAGACCGCATCCTTGCGGTTGGAAACATACAGGATGTTACAGAATTCAGTTCTTTAATGACTTCCTTGTTATCAGGGGATGTGATCCTCTTATTAGATGGATATGCACAAGGTTTAACAATCGGTATGCGTGGTGGAAAAGACCGGGGTGTAATGGAATCTACCGCGGAAACCGTCGTTCGGGGACCAAAGGAAGGTTTTACAGAGAACTTGCGTACCAATACAGCGTTAATTCGCCGTAAAATAAAAACATCTCAACTTTGGTTGGAATCGAAAAAAATTGGAAAATTGACCAAAACCGATGTAGCAATCATGTATATTGATGGAATAGTGAATGACAAAATCGTCGAAGAAGTGCACAGGCGTCTGGATCGAATCGATATCGATGGGATCCTAGAAGGTGGCTATATCGAGGAATTAATTCAAGATGCACCGTACAGTCCTTTTCCAACAATCTATTATTCGGAACGACCTGATGTGATTGCCGGTGAGCTTTTGGAAGGGAAAGTTGCCATACTAGTGGATGGAACGCCGTTTGTTCTAGTCGTCCCAGCACTGTTCGTCTCTTTTATACATGCTGCGGAAGATTATTATCAGCGTGCAGACATTAGTACCCTTATTCGTTTATTACGATTTTTATCTCTTTTGATTGCTTTGCTAGGGCCATCCCTATATATTGCCATCACCACGTTTCATCAGGAAATGTTACCGACCCAACTGCTGATCGGTCTAGCTGAACAACGAGAAGGAGTTCCCTTTCCGGCATTCATTGAAGCTCTCATGATGGAAGCAGCGTTTGAAATCTTGCGGGAAGCTAGTTTACGCATGCCAAAAGCTATAGGACAAGCTATATCTATTGTAGGGACACTGGTGATTGGAAGCGCGGCAGTAGAGGCTGGAATCATATCGGCTGCCATGGTAATCGTTGTTGCAATTACGGCGATTTCAAGCTTTGTGTCTCCTGCGTTTGCCATGTCCATGTCGATTCGAATGCTCCGTTTCCCAATGATGGCACTTGCCGCTTCTTTTGGCTTATTCGGGATTATTGTTGGGTTCATTGCACTTATTCTTCATATGTGCAACTTGCGTTCCTTTGGGGTTCCCTATATGAGTCCTTTTGGTCCTTTTATACGTGAAGATATTAAGGATACGTTTATCCGGGCTCCCTGGTGGAGGATGCTCACTCGCCCCCGCTTAATCAGCCAGAAAAACAATAAACGCGAACAAGCTTCGGCACCGAAACCGCCGCGGAATAAAATGTAAGATTGAGTCCAGAGTTATCTGAGATTGGATGAAGGATGAAGTCTTAATCATAGCGATTCTAAGCTTCTAAAAAGCGATAAAAAGGGGTTAGAATAAACAATTCCGTCATTCCGTCTTGCCTGAGAATGTATAAATACAAAGAACTGAAGCCTGGTACCATATCCCATTCTGTTATAAGTAAATAGAGAAAGGAGTAGTCGAAGGTGGTAGCTGTTGCAGGAATCCTTGTCATCGTCGCTGTAATCATCGCTATTGATGTTCCTCCTCTGTTGAGGAAAAATTTAAAAAAGGAACTATGGATATTTTCCATTCTTCTACTATTTGGAACCGCGTTAAGCATTGTCCAAGTCCTGAATATCAAGATTCCCAATCCATTAGATTGGATTGCAGCTATTTATAAACCGCTTTCCGACATGATTGAGAAATTATTAAAGTGAAAATGGAATAGGCAAAAGATGCATAGAGCTGCAAAAATCGGCATGGGATCATTTACGTAACAGACAATCTTTTATAAAATGAACAGTTCCTCTGTCGGGTCAACGGCTATGATTGTTTTTTGTTTAGAAGCATTTATCGTAACATGTATCTACTCCCTTATGTACAAACTTATTTTCCAATTAGGATTCACCTTTTTTACGAACGAGGGCAATGAATCCTACGGGTTAGAGAATAAGGGATCATTATAGTCTTAATAAGATGTTTAGAAAAAGACTATATTTTGGAAACCCGATCATAGATAAGCTGATGATGATCATCCCTAGGTGGGACGTCAAAATGCGGAAGTTCTTTAACTTCAACGTTTGAGCAAGAGCGAAGATGGATCATAAAATGAAATCGTCATTTTAAATTAATTCGTAACAAACCAATATCTGAAATAATTGATCGAAAGGAATTTAACCTATGAAACGGAGCTTTCCAATGCTTATCATGCTGGTTGTATTTCTATTATTCACTACAGGCTGCTGGAATCGTCGTGAATTAAATGAACTTGCTATTACGTTAGCCATTGGGTTAGATAGTACAAGGGATGGACAATATCTTTTAACCGCCCAGGTAGTAAATCCAGGAAATGTAGCTACAAACGGCGGTTCTAGCCATTCACCGGTCATCATCTATCAGGCGACAGGGAAAACCGTATTTGAGGCTTTTCGAAAATTGACAAAGGAATCCCCAAGGAAAATTTATCCTTCACATCTTCGATTACTCGTGATTGGTGAGTCATTAGCAAAAGAAGGGATTCGAAAACCATTAGATCTTCTCTCAAGGGACTGGGAACTGCGAACTGATTTTTATGTCGTCGTTGCTAAGGAAATGGACGCAAAAGAGATCTTGAAGGTGCCCACACCTTTAGAAAAAATACCCGCCAATAATTTTTTTAATAGCCTGAAAGTCTCAGCAGAATCATGGTCAGTTACAAGTACCGTTACATTAGATGAATTGATCGCGGATATGGTAAGTGATGGAAAACAGCCAGTGTTAAGCGGAATCCAAGCAGATATAAAAGGTGATGAAAAAACTTCTTTGAGCACACAGAATCTAGAAATAATTGATTCCCCTGCGCGTGTAAAGTTTAATAACTTAGCTGCATTCAAAAAAGATAAATTAGTCGGTTGGCTAAATGAGACCGAAAGCCAAGCTTATAACAATATTACAAACAATGTGAAAGGTACGATTGTAAACGTATCCTGTCCGAAAGGAGGAAAAGCGGCGATACAGATTACTCATGGCAAATCTGATATAAAAGGAAAGATCAAGAATGGAAAACCGAAAGTAGATGTACATATCCATGCAGAAGGAAATGTTGGGGAGGTAGAATGTCATATTGATCTAACGAAACCGGAATCCATTAATCAATTAGAGAAGGCCTATGAAAAGAAAGTAATACAACAAATAAAAGATGCTATACAAAGTGTGCAAGAAGACGAGAAAGTGGACATTTTCGGATTTGGAGAAGCCATCCATCGGGCCGACCCGAAAGCTTGGAAACAATTAAAAAAAGATTGGGATAAAGAATTTCAGGACTTGTCAGTAGATATCAATTATGACATACAGATTCGACGCGTAGGTACGGTTGGTAACTCATTTCCGGAAAAATATTAAAGTAATTTCCAGGGTTTATAAAAAGGAATGGGGGTTACATTTATTGTTTCCAATCGCTCTCAACTAACGAGCAATTCTAATGCCCCTTATCCATCTTGATGCATTAGAACGCACAAAGGATATATTTAAACTGCAAGTATATGGATGTCTCACATCCTTGTTCAGGGGGAGTATTCTGGGACACAAGGATTTACCAGTCCCTTGCAACAAGTTGTTTTCATTTTATAGGCACTCTAGCAGCAAACCCCTTAATAGTGTTTATTTCGCTAATTCTTTAGGAATTATATTGAAGGAATAGATTGGTAATACTTAGATTAACCAATCAAGGGGGAAAAGATAGTGTTCAAGGCTATTACGAAATCAATGTACATTTATTATGGATCGTTATCACTCTTTACGCTTAGTGTGGTATATACGCGTAACCTTTATGATGTAGAGGTTTTTAGAACTCCTATTAATGTCCTCTGGATCATTGGAATATCATTTCTGAATGCAATGAGGATACAACTGTACAACTTTTGAAAAGGGTTTTTTTATAGAAAGAATAATTGGTTCTAACTTGTATCAACTAAATCATAAAAAAAGAAGACAAGGAAGGCTTCTATTGTGAAAAACGTTAAAATAAGTCCACGTCAATTTGGAATCCTAGTTATTTTTTATTCTATTGGTACTGCTATCTTAATCACTCCGTCAGAACTTGCTACTATTGCAAAACAAGACGCTTGGATTGCATCGATACTTGGAGTTGGATTAGCCTTATTGCTTGTTATGTTATACACTACTTTGGGGAATCGTTTTATGGATAAAACTTTTGTTGAAATCAATGAAATACTTCTTGGGAAATGGTTAGGTAAGCTCGTTTCTCTTACGTTTGTTTTTTTTTCATTGATAGGTGCAGCAATATTATTAATTATAATGGGGTATTTCGTGACTACGCAAATTATGCCCGTAACACCAATTGCAGCGATCCATATTCTTTTTGTAACTATTGTAGTGATGGCGGTTCGTCTTGGAATTGAAACGACGGCTCGTGCCGCTGAAATTTTGTTTCCTTTGTTCGTCTTACTATTTATTATGTTTGCGGTTCTTATTTCCCCCCAAATCGATTTTCAAAAACTACAACCCGTATTGGAAACGGGAATAAAACCCATTATTCATGCTACCATATCCTTTACAAGTATTATTTCTCTATCTCCAATTATTTTGTTAATGATTTTTCCTGTTTCTGTGAATCAGCCGAAACAAGCTCAAAAGGCCTTTTTCATAGGAACTTTCTTTGGTGGAATCTTTTTGATCATCACTATCGCTTTGACTATTTTGGTTTTGGGTGTTGATCAAACAGAGAGACACATATATCCTAGCTACGCGGTAGCTAAAAAAATAAATGTTGGTAATTTTCTACAACGTATCGAAGCAATCATGGCGATCATGTGGATTATAACGATCTATTTTAGGTTGGTAATGTATTTTTACGTAACAGTTTTAGGACTATCACAAATATTGAATTTAAAAGATTACCGGCCACTTACGCTACCTTTAGGAATCATCTTGGTTGTGCTTTCCCTAATCATATATCCGAATATCATATATGCCGCAAAATGGACTAAAGAAACCTGGTTGCCGTATGCCTCAACCTACGGACTTGTTTTACCTGTGTTGTTGTTAGTAGTGGCTAAACTCCGAAAAAGGCCCTGAGACCAAACTGATCAAAACCTTTGTGGAAGATTTCAAGGCACAACATCGCTGCATTAAAGTAATACTCGCTACGTTTTGACTTAGCAATACACAATGGGACAAAGTTTTGAGCGATTACTTTATGTAACTCGTTAGTCCCACTACTTTTGATAATGTTGGATACATCTTCCGGCTAGACTGGTAAACCACTAAGCCGAAAACCCAGCTCGTTTACTATTTCGGCAACTTTTAATATGCTTCCTACATAAGCATATTCTTTGATGACCATTCTTCTAACGTATTCGCATGAAAGCCTTCCACCAAATTTACAAATGCTTGAAGTTTTATGATTTCACTTTTTGCTTGTTTTTTTCACACTCATACTCCTCATGAATTAATATCTAAATATACCATTTATCATTTTTGAAAAGTAATAAAAGCAGTAATATTCCTTGTGGAATTTTCACTGCTTTTATACTTGTTTTTTATTATGCGGGTATCGCAAAAGAAAACGGCTTACTTATATACTTTCCTGCTTTAATGCATCAATAATATTTTCCTTTTTTACTTTTGCGCTAGAGTATAGCATCGCAGAACTTACAATGAGAAATACTGCTGCGATCACATAAAAAATATTCATCCAAGGTAAAGAAAAACCATAGTCAAAACTGTTCATCAATGCCCTGTGGATTAAATACATCACAATCATACTAATAGGAAGTCCGTACAATAATGACTTAATTCCATAAAAGATACTTTCATAATTGATCATTTTATTAAAGCCCTTTGGTGTCATCCCTACAGATTTTAACATCGCGAATTCTCTTTTCCGAAGTGAGATACTCGTTGAGATCGTATTAAAAATATTCGCAATCGATATCCCCGTAATGAGCACGATAAATCCATAAGTAAATACGGACATTAACAAGATCATCTGTTCTTCCTGTTGTCTGCCTTGATACACATTGTGAACATAGATATTGTCCTCTTTCATTTCCTCGATTTCCTGTTGTGTTGCCATTGGATCTGTACTTTTTAAGAAAAGCTTTGATCTAACATTAACATTACTCTTTTCACTAATCAGTTGATCCAATACTTGTTCAGAGACAATAATATTTATACTGCCTAACCCTCCTGGAAAAACTCCCATCGGAAATTGATCAGTCAATGCGGCGATTTGCACTGCGTTCAAATATTTCTCTTCTCCTGTTTTTTCATCTACATAATGGAAATTGAGGCTTTCGCCAATTTTGCTGTGAATAGCTTTTGTTTCAACAAATTTACCCGCTTCCATGTCCTCATAAGGAATCGTATCAATTACAATAGCAGATAATTTTTTTGTGTCTGTTAGCTGATTATAATCCGCATTAATCTTTTTTGCATATGCTTTTAGGCTCTTCTCATCTAATGCATGGATAATATTAAAGTAAGAATATTTTCCATTTTTGAGCATGCTCTTATCCTCCTCCACCATATCTTGCAGTTCATCAGCAATGGAGGATTGGTTAATCCAAGAGAACACACCCGCTTCTTTCATCACAGTAGATTGCGTTACATCATCAAGAGAAGCAATTGTATTCATTAATCGATCACCAGTATTTTCATCTTCTATCGATACTTCGATATCATAATTTACTCCATCTTGTGAGAGTACAAGTGATTTGGTTAAGCTGGAGGTGAAAAATGAAACGGCTAAAAATAGAACAATGCTTATAACGAGTGAGAATACAGTTGCTTGGTACCTACGTTTATTTCTTTTTAAGTTTTTCAAGCCTATTTCCGCTTCTATACCGAAAAGTTTGCGAATGAACTTTGACGTTTTTACCGCTTTACCTGTAAGCTTCACATCTGTCGTTTGTCGAATTGCATCAATAGCCGAGATTTTAGATGCTTTAATGGCTGGTAGATAGGTTGAAATAAAAATCGTCAGCATCGATACACCACATGCAATCAAGATCGATAATGGTGTGATGACTACCGTTAATTTTTCAGTAATCCCTAATGCCCCTTCAATGATGGAGTTAATAAACCAAAAGGTGATACCTATTCCAACTAGTCCAGCAATAACTCCGATTGGGATACTGATCAATCCAATGATAACTCCCTCAAAAAACACCGAGTTTCTCTTTTGCCTTTTTGTAGCTCCTACACTCGCGAGCATTCCTAAGTGACGAGAACGTTCGGAGACGGATATCGCAAAAGCATTATATATTAGTGAAACGGAGCCAATAATAATGATTGCCATAATGATTGCTGACAGTGAAAATAGTGTGCTACTCAAGCCATCATTATTCGTCACACCGTAATATCTCAGTAAGTTATTATTAAAATAAACTGTTTTTATTCCATTTTTCTTTGCTAATTCTTCCGCATGACCATACAGCTCACCTTTAACTTTGTTTAATACAACTGTAGCATCGACTGAGTCATATACCCCAACCATCCTTTCATCTATATAAGATATGATCGTATAACCCGGTGCCCATGTAGGTTCCCATATGGGACGTTTAATGAAACCAACTACAGTATAGTTTTCGGTTGTTTTATTTTTTATTGTTTCTATTATTTCATCATTCTTGATTTCTAATGAATAAGTCTGATCTAATGGCGTATCATCCCCTTCAGTTTTGATTCGTTCACCAACATCAAGAGTTAGAATATCGTCCAATTCATATTTAACTTTTGCATTAGTAGAAATTCCTTCCGAAATAACCACCTCATTGGCTGCTTTCGGAAGCCTTCCTTCACTTAATTCAATCGGAAATTGTTTAAAACCTTCTTTGTTATACTCCTTGATAAATAAATACGGTTTGTTATCATTTTGGCTTCCTTTCAAGAATGCGTAGCCACGATCCTTTGAAATGACAACTTCTTTTGTTGCTTCATCGTTTTTAATCGCTTCCAGCTGATTTTTGTTCACATCCTTGTAAAGGACATGCCATTCACCCCCATCAGCGATTGTCTGCTTTTGCATTAATTCCATAAAAGAAACACCAAGCGTGGCAACGGCCGTCACCATTGCTACAGAAATAATAACACCAATGATCGTCACAAGCGTTCGTCTCTTGTTTTGCTTCAAATGTCTTACAGTTAATTTATTAACAATATTCACGGGCGGATCACCTCGTCCTTAGCAATCCTACCATCTTGAATAGAGATAATCCTGTCCGCTTGTAAAGCAATCCGTTCGTCATGCGTAATAATAATTAGCGTTTGATTATAGGTTTTATTAAACATTTTTAATAAATCAATGATTTCTCCACTATTCTTACTGTCCAGATTACCAGTTGGCTCATCTGCCAACATAATTGCCGGATTACTTATTAACGCTCTACCAATCGAAACCCTTTGTTGTTGACCACCTGAAAGTTGATTTGGCAAATGGCTTAAGCGTTTTTGTAAATTTAATGTTTGTACAATATTATCAAACTGTTTCTGATCTACTTTATGTTCATCAAGTAACAGTGGTAGCGTAATATTCTCTTCAACCGTTAGGACTGGAATCAAATTATAAAACTGATAAATCAAACCAATTTGTCTACGGCGAAATATCGCTAGCTGTGTTTCATTTAGTTGATAAATATCTGTATTATCTACTAGTACTTTTCCGCTTGTTGGTCTATCTACACCCCCAAGCATATGCAATAGCGTTGATTTACCCGAACCAGATGGACCAATAATTGCAAGAAACTCCCCTTTTTTCACTGAGAAAGAAACATCATCAAGCGCCTTAACCGCTGTTTCGCCTTTCCCATAGACTTTAGACAGATTTTCTATTTTTAAGATATCCATATTGTAAAACCTCCATAATTTTGCTGATGGTTATAGTTTATCTGTCTAAAATGACTTTCAAGTGACTATAAAATGACAATTTAGTCACTTAGTTCGCACCACTTCTAACAGTTTCATTTTTCTCGTCGTAAACCGCTATCTATCATAGTATAACAAAAATAGTTTCAGTCAATTTCATGTGGTTTCGGAAAACGCGTGAAGTTAATGTGAGTTTCGTGAGTTATTTTCAAATCCTCTTTATCTACTAAAAAGGGGATTTTTCTTTTTCCGTATCTTTTTGACCTTCTATACATAGGTTACCTATGTATACATGTGATATAATGACATTAAAATTAGTCCTTCAATAAAGGTTGGTGTATTGGCGTATTGACGACGGAAGTTTAAGACTTTTTCCTGATAACTGAAGCAATATAAAAATAGTGATTACCATATTAGAATCCGAATAACGTTGATTTGCGCTCCAGACGGACGCTTTCCGCAGGGCGGGCGGTGAGCCTCCTCGATTAGCGGGGTCTCACCTGTCCCGCTAATCCCGCAGGAGTCGCCGCCTTTCGCTCCAATCAACCTATATAGAAGATAAGCTATCATTGAGATTTCATATCAAAAGTAGGCTTTTAAGTTTATAGAACGAACTGGGCAGGTTAGTGAAGCTACTCAGCATACTGACTGAAAGGAAAGGAAAATAAAATGGAGTGGAATGACGATTACATCGAAGACATAGAAAAAACTAAATTTCTAACTAAAATCGGCTGTCTTTTTTGGATAATAATAGGAACCTTAGTTATTTTACTAATTACTTGGAATTTATATCATACAATTTACCCAATTCAGTTAATGGTCAGCCATTCTCCTACTAATAAAAATAAAATTGAGATTGTTAGGATAGAAGATTTCCCAGACCCTACCCTTAGAATTAATTATGATAATAAACAAATTACAAAAACTACATTAGCCGATAAAATATCTATAGAATGGAAAAATGATTATGAAGCTAATGTTATGCTTACTAAGCATGAAAGAGAACCAGACATAGTTAAGATAGAATTTAAATAGGTAGTTGGTACAGCAATGACCACGAAAATGCAGTCGATCTTCAACTAGGTGCTTTAGCAAGACATGAAGAATCCATTAATACCAAAAAATCAATCCGTCCAAAATGAATCGATCACATTTAATCATTAATCCTTACCAACACCTGGCTATTTAATGGAGTAAGGCTTGATCCTAAGGCTTGATCCTAAGCCTTGTAAGCAACTGTAATAGAAGGTATTGTAAAACATTATTTTTCTTACCACTAGTTCGAGAACATAGTGGTAACATGCATTAAGTGGATCCCTGCATAACACTCCTGCGTTTAGACGCTAGTTTTGCTGACAAATGGTAGTCTACTATAGGATAATGGAGATGTATTTATCGGCAAAATATTAGGGGAAAAGGAAAACCCAAAAAAGAAGGAAGTGCTAAACGATGAATTTAGAAATGGCTATGCAGGAGCTTGAAGCCCTTGGCAAGGAACGAACTAAAAAAATGTACGTATCCAATGGTGCACATGAGCCGCTTTTTGGTGCGGCAACAGGTGCAATGAAGCCAATAGCTAAGAAAATAAAAATAAATCAAACTTTAGCTGAAGAGCTTTATGCCACAGGGAACTACGACGCAATGTACTTTGCAGGCATTATTGCAGATCCAAAGGTAATGACTGAGTCGGATTTTGATCGTTGGATGGATTCGGCATATTTTTATATGCTATCCGATTATGTGGTAGCAGTAACTTTAGCGGAAGCAGATATTGCACAAGAAGTTGCTGATAAATGGATCGCAAGCGGTAAAGAGCTGAGAATGTCAGCAGGCTGGAGTTGCTATTGTTGGCTTTTAGGAAATCGCTTAGACGTTGAATTTTCCGAGAGCAAGATTGCCAACATGATTGAAATGGTAAAAAATACAATTCACGATTCGCCGGAACGAACAAAATCTGCTATGAATAATTTTTTATACACTGTTGGGGTTTCATATTTGCCGCTCCATGAAAAGGCGCTTGAAACTGCAAAGATAGTAGGCCCAGTTGAAGTCAAACGGGACAAGAAAAAAAGTAGTTTCCTACACGCATACGAAAGTATTCAAAAGGAAGTAGTTAAAGGGAAGCTTGGTTTCAAACGCAAATATGTAAGATGTTAAACAATAGCCTCGCATTATGAACGGTTTTCCATTATCTAGGGAGTTGATCAAGGATGGATCGACGCCCTTTTTTTGTTGTAGTTTTAAACATTTTTATATTATTAAATTTCACTAGTATTGCATTAATTTAGAGGCGCATGGGTTTGTGTATTTAATTGATTTAAAAAATGGCAATTTAGTCACTTAGTTTTAAATCACTTGTTTGTAAAATTTAATCCGAAACTGTGTGCCAGTTTCTTTGTCACTTCTCACATCAATATCACCGTTTTGACTTGTAATAATGCTGTGCGCCATCGCTAGGCCAATGCCGATACTTCCATCACTTGCGTTCTTTCCTTTATAGAAGCGTTTAAAAATGTGGCGGATATCCTCTTCGGCGATTCCTTTACCATTATCAGTAATGACAATTTCTGTAAACAAAGGGTTTTCCGAATACAAAATATCGATTGCACCATCTTCATGCGTATGCTCCACACAGTTTTTTAATATATTGATCACAGCTTCGGCTGTCCAATTGAGGTCACCGAGGAATGTGACAGTGTCGTCACCTTTTATCGAAACGGTTTGTTGTTTAATATCCAACGGAATGAGAATCGGCTCTAATGCTTTTTGAATCAACTTTTCGACTACTATTGATTCTTTTTTGAATTGCGCTGTACCCGCATCGATTTTAGATAGCTTTAATAAGGACGAAACAAGCCATTCAATCCGTTCAAGCTGAATCCGAATATTGCGAGTAAACTCTGTTTTTTTCGTTTCTGGTAGATCAGAATCACTTAATAAATCAGCCATTACCATCATGGATGTAAGGGGTGTTTTAAGCTGATGGGATATATCTGAAATGGCGTCTGTCAAATGCATTTTATCTTGACGTAATAGCGATCCTTGTTCTGACAGCATTAGTGTCACTTTATACATATCGCTCTTCAAAATACTAAGCTCACCTTCTTCATTATCACGGACATCAAGCGTGTAGTCTCCAGCGCTAATTTGACGCAAATAGCTAGAAAGCTTTTCGATTTCACGATATCTCCAGCGCGTAAATAGAACACTACATCCGATTAGTAGTGTAGAAGTGATAAGAATAAATAGAATCGAAATCGGCGAAATGAAAATTGCTACGCCTATTACTACCAAGCTGATCAAGCACATTACTAGTAAATAAATGTGAATCTCTTTATTCCGAAGCATGCTAATCACCAACCTTATAACCCAAGCCACGTATTGTTTTGATAATCGTTGGAGTTTGTGGATGGTCCTCTAACTTTTCACGTAGCCTTTTTATGTACACCGTTAATGTATTATCATTCACAAAGTCCCCTGCCACATCCCAAATCTGCTCTAAAAGTTGGCTTCTCGATAGCACCTGTCCGAGATGATTAGCAAAAATAAGTAATAAACGATACTCTAAAGCAGTCAAGGATATTTCAACATCATTTTTAAAAACTTTCCCTTCAAGCGTATTGATTCGAATATTTTCTATTTCAATCAGCGTTTTTGTCTGATTTTGCTTTTGATATCTTCTCAATACCGATTTGATCCTTGAAAGTAGCTCACGAATTCGAAAAGGTTTTGTTATATAATCATCTGCCCCCATATCAAGACCCATCACAACATTGACCTCATCATCAATCGCTGTTAAAAATATCACAGGAATATCACTTCGTTCTTTGACGATCTTACACAATTCATAACCACTTCCATCTGGTAGCGATAAATCAAATAAACATAAAGCAATTTGATCTAATTCTTTCGCAAGTACCTTTTTCGCGGAGGTGATATCGTAGCAAAGAACAGTAGAAAATTGTTCTTGTTGCAGCGAATATTCCAATCCGGATGCGATTATTTTATCATCTTCCACTAGCAAAATTTTCATCTATTTGACCATCCTAACTCGAAAAGCAAAATGACAATTTCACTCATCATATTTCAAATCATTTATTTAATTCACACTGAATATTCTAATCTATCACACAAAAATCCGAATTTTATATAAAGAATACAATCTAATAACAAGAATAAACCAATACCATCATTTGGTAAATAGATTGTACTATTAAGGCGATTAAAAGTATAGCATGGGTGACAATAGCAAGAAGAATGAAAGGTATAAATGCTGAAGTGGTCGGAGATCACATTCAAAAAATTTGGAAGATCGCTCTGTACACATTCGATTATCACAAATAGTTTATTTGAGGGTCTAGCGTCTCATAGCAGAAGTCAATTAAGGCCACATGTGATAGTATGCGCTAGCCGAGAAGGGTAAAAGAACAGTGGCCTCCCTTGAACACCAAGAGGTTTTCTGTTTTATTGTTTATTAAAATTTTATAAGGAGTTGAAAATCAAGGCTTTATTCTCAATAGAAGCCTACCAGCATATATTTCAAACTTAGATAAAAACTAAGTGTCGGCCCCCTCTAATACTTCTTTTGCGTTAAAAAGTGTTAAAAGGGACAGGGCACTACACTATGGTTTTAATACAACTTTTATACAATTATCTTCCTTTTTATTAAAAATATGATATCCGTGCGAGGCATCTTCCAACGGCAAAGTATGAGTAATGATTTTTGTAGGATCTATCTCACCATTCTTTATTTTATCGTACAAGTATGGCATATAGTGACGCGCCGGTGCCTGTCCCATTTTTATGGTAATGTTTCGAACGAAAAAAGGACCTAATGGGAACATATTATATAAACCACCATAAACCCCTGTAATTTGTAATATTCCACCTTTCCGGACAGCCTTTGTAGCGATTTGAATTGGGCCAAGCGTTCCCCCTTGGAGTTTTAATTTCTGCTCTACCCACTCAAGTGGAGACTTTTTACCATCCATCCCTACGCAATCAATCACAACATCTGCTCCACCGCTTGTTAACTCCTTTAAGGTTTCTCCCATATCATCATACTCGGTAAAATTAAATACTTCAGTCTTATTCATCTTCCTTGAATGCTCGAGCCGATTAGAAATATAATCTACAGCAATAACACGCTCTGCCCCTTTCTCCCACGCAAATTGTTGAGTCATTAACCCGATTGGCCCGCAACCTAATACAATGACAGTATCTCCCTTTTTTACTCCTGCATGATCAACACTCCAGTAGGCGGTAGGAAGCACATCCGATAAAAATAATAAGGACTCATCTTCTAATTCGCAATCCTTTGGAATGACAAAAGGGGTAAAGTTACCAAAAGGGACCCGTAAATACTCAGCTTGTCCACCGGGATAATTACCGAATTTTTCAGAATATCCTAAGTAACCTCCTGAATCATAGTGGGGATTAGAGTTGTCACATTGACTTTCTAAATCTTGTTGACAGTATTGACATGTGCCACATGCCACTGTAAATGGAATGACTACACGATCTCCTTTTTTCACACTTGTAACATCAGGACCCACTTCTTCAACAATTCCCATCGGTTCATGCCCAATAACATAACCGATAGGTAAAGGAAAATTCCCTTGATACAAATGAAGGTCCGATCCACATATTGCTGTTGAAGTCACTTTAATAATAACGTCTTCACGATCTTGTATCTTTGGTGCTTCTACTTTTTTTACGGCAATTTCATATTTCCCTTGATATGTGACAGCTTTCATTTGACTCCTCCTAACATTTTATGGGCCTTCTAAATGTATTTGCGGTCATCCTGTTATTACAGAACAGACTTTATAACGTTTTTATTATATACAATTATTATTTCAAATTTCCAACTGAATATTCTAGTCATTGATGAATTCATCATTAATTGTATATTACTTAGTATGTGTTCATTATGTTGAAGGCTTTTTGTTTAATACCCTATTCGAAAAATATTCAGCAGACATCAAATGATTCCATCCTTTGTAAAGTTCCTGAGACACCAATACTTTAAAAAGTTATAGAGATCAAATTAGCTTTGTACCATCTGGAAAGGTAGCTTGTAATGTTAATAAAACCAACCTTTTCTTTTACTACAATAGGAGATCACAAATGCCTAATTTAAATAAAAGTAGCATCAGGAAACCGCCATTGCCTGATGCTACTCTTTTAGACTTTTAAATCAACATTTTCCTTACCATGAAATAGTCGGTTTTTCATCAATGTATTCACTTTTTCAGAACTAATGAGCATCGCGAGAATGTAAACTACGATAAAAACCGAGAAAATACCTATAGATAATTGCGATGCTATTAAGCCAAGAAGTGGTGGCAACAAGGTACTTCCAGTATAGGCAACAGCCATTTGATAACCCATAATCGTTTGAGAATGTTCTTTACCAAAACGGGCAGGTGTCTCATGGAGCATGCACGGATAAATAGGCGCCAATCCTAATCCAACAAAAATAAAACCTACAAGCGAGAAATTAACTGGTATTGGCAATAATAAAAGGATAGCTCCTATCAATGCTGTGATTTGGCCTGCCCGTATGAGAATTCGATTACTTATTTTTAATGTGATAAATCCTGTAACAAATCTACCAATTGTAATACCTGCGTAAAAAAAGGAAATCCATTTTGCTGCCACTGCCGGGGACAGTTCTTTTATATTCACGAGAAAACTACTTCCCCATAAACCCATCGTTGACTCCACACCACAATAAAAGAAAAATGATATAAACGCTAGCTTGACCCCTTTAATTTGTAATGGTTTCACATGTTGAAGCTTCACATCAGGTGTGTGATCCGAAACCTCCCCTATATCTACTTGTCTATTTTTCGCAATCTTATTCCATAATGGAAGAGTAATTAATAGAAGTACTACCAAAGCAAACTGAATGATTGCAATGGCAACATAACCGCTTCTCCATGAAAATTGACCTGAAATAAATACTGACATAATAATGGGTCCAAGGGTGGCACCGACTCCCCAGAAGCAATGTAGCCAACTCATATGATGGGCTTTATAATGTGTCGCAACATAATTATTTAAAGCTGCATCGACAGCTCCTCCACCTAATCCAAGTGGTATAGCACATATAATTAACCATATAAGAGATGATGAAAAAGAAAAACCTAATAATGCAATAGCCGTCATTAACACACTGATGACAGTGACTTTGCCCGTCCCTAGCACTTTAATAACCGCCCCACTAGCTAAACTGGAGACGATTGTTCCACCGGCAATAATCATATACAGAAATCCAGCGGTCTCAAGTGGTAGTCCATAATCAGACTGCATGACTGGCCACGCAGCCCCCAACATTGAATCCGGCAATCCTAAGCTAATAAAAGCCATATAAATGATGATTAAAAAGAATGTTGCCATAGTATATATCCTCTCTGAGTTTTAATTGTTAGTAATCATACGGTCAAGCGCAAGATGCTGTAATCCATTAAGATAGTCCTCTTTCCAATTACTTAAAACAAGTCTTGGAAGATGTTCTTTCGGCACATACTGAGCAGTTTCTATAGCAACACGGTCAAGCGTTATCTCATTCATTTCTTCTTTGGAAAAAATGATTTCATGCGGATTAATAATGGCAACGAACGAAGCGATTAAACGACCCAGCGCTTGTATTTCAAGCTCCCTACTCATACGGATCTTTTCCATACTTTTCTTGTCCCTCTGTTCTAATGCTTGAAGGAGATTACGGTCATCATATAATGGTACAAAAGAAATTTCTCCGGTAAAAAACGTACTTCCTCTGACTACATCGCCATTGATGAGGATACCAGCTCCGGGACCATTCTTTCCAGAATATACATACACAAGTGACTGATTTTCCACTCTTTTGTTCATGATATGAAAGCCTAAAACAGCAGCATTCATGTCGTTCTCTACGACCACAGGTATGGAAAACAAGTCTTCATAATAGTCTTTCAGATCAAATTCATGAAAACCCTCATAATTTGGTATATAAAATATTCGGCCATTATCGACTGCACCTGGTACACCAATCGCGATTGAACTGATTTTCGGAAATGTTAAAATGGTCTTTTTGATCAGTTCTGTTAATGAATCAAGATCATCTTGAACCATGACTACTTCTGTCCCTTTTTCCTTCACTTCACCCACACAATTAAAAATAGTATATACTGTTTTATCTTCTTCTAAGAAAAGTGCCAAACCTAGCATATAATCGGGATTATATGTATATCGTTGCGCTCTTCTACCTCCACTCGAATCATCCAAGCCAACCTCATACACTTCTCCTTCTTTTTCCATTTGAGCAATGACCTTACTGACAGTCGGAAAGCTAATATCTAAATGCTGGCTAATTTCTACCTTAGTAGCACTTTCCAGTTGCAACAAGGTTGTTCGAATAGCACGTGGAATGACCTTTTTCATAGATTTTGGGGTAGTAAATTCTTTATCCATAAGTTCACCCTCTTAATCAATTATTAAAAAAGATGGAATAGAATCATATTATATTGCCACATATTCAATTTTCGTGGACATTGCTTTGTTAGTGAACTTAATATAAATATTGGTATTGGGACTTCTAAACATAGAAACCCATCCCACAGTCTTAACGAGTTAGCTTATTTCACTTCGATTTGTTTAATTATTCTCGCGGGATTGCCACCTACAACAACATTATCTGGTACATCCTTTGTGACGACTGCTGCAGATGCAATGACCACGTTATTCCCAATGGTAACACCCGGATTGATTGTTGTTACTCTGCCACCAATCCAAACATTGTTTCCGATCGTAACTGGTTTTCCAAACTCTGGTCCCGCAATTCGTTCATTTGGGTCTAACGGATGTGTAGCCGTATAAATATGTACCCCAGGAGCAAGTAAACAATTATTACCTATCCGCACTTCACAAACATCTAATATTACACAATCATAATTCGCATAAAAATTTTCTCCAACATGGATATTATAACCATAATCACATTTAAAACTTGGTTCAATGTGGATAATATCTCCAGTTGAACCAAAAAGATCATTTAATAGTCCCTTTCGTATGCTCTCTTCCGTTTCTATTGTTTGATTAAATAAACGGCTCAGTCTCCGTGCATTTATGCGATCACTCGTTAATTCCGTATCGCTAGCATCATATAACTCACCATTCAGCATTTTTTCTTTTTCAGATGTCATATTGTGTTCCCCTTTCTAGCAATTTAAATATAGTAGGGCTCAACTTATTAAAGATCTTTAATAAGTATTTTTAGAATACCATACTATGTAAAAAGAGCAATAAAAAGATGCCTGTCATTTTGGTCGACAATTTGCGCATACTTTAAGTGCTATTTTGCACATCCTACTTTAAAAACTTAGCTAGCTTCACACGAGAAGATTAGCTGGGTTTTTAAAGTATTTACATCCAATCATCTATAGAACTATTCTGATCGGTTTAGTAAAAAGGCGACTGCTCAATGTTTCGCAATCGCGATTGTTGAAGATCAAAAGCTGTTGATACTGTCTCGTACTTATCGACTGGCTCATCAACGGTTACAAGATTTAAACGAACGGTTATCTGACGATTAATCTAAAAAGAGGGATGCGCTATCGCGAACGCGCCCTCTTCTTAGATTGTATAATTTTAGGATTATCACCCAAAACGTATTAACATTAGAAAATAGATTAAAGTGATAGACACGAACTTTTATTAACTTCGTGTCTTTTTTGGCATTATCATGTTTTTTTATTGGTGCGTACAATTCTCGAACAGCTTCAAATAATTTTCCTAAAACAATAATATCACCACTTTTACAAAACTTTGTTGCAATGAATATCTCGTATTCCTTCCCTTTGGTCGCTTTAGCTAACAGCTTTTCACTGCCATCACCATAAACATCTGCAGTATCAAAAAAATTAACACCTTGACCTGTTGCATAAACCAAAGCTTACAATGACTCTTAATCATTCGTTTTTCCCCCAAGCTTCGCCAATCGCCTAGTTTTCGATACTTCATTGTTATACCTACTGAAACATATTAATCTCATAAAAATAATAGCACTTACAACACAGTATATTTATATTGTAAAGTAACCTATGTGAATATGATGGAATTTATAATATTTTAAATTGATGTACTATTTTACTTTTTTTAGCGAACAGCATTCCTGTATGTGAAAAATGAAAGTGACTCTCTAGACATTGTTCAAGGTACGATTTACAAAGCGTACCTATCAATTGCAAATCTAAAGGACTCTTCATACTTCTCTACTTGGCTGACTCGGATCTTAATTAACACTGCATCACATTGATTTTAACACAGAAAAATATGGAGATATTTTAAAGGCGAGTTATACCTTTATGAGGCAAATTTCTACTTTGTTACACAATCCTGCTGCTTAACTACAAGATCTTTAGTTAACGTTAATTTTAATATAATATTCCATTTAACCATTTGAAATTCAAAGAAAAAGACCGCCAAAATTGATGATCTTCTTGTTCTTAATTATATCAACTTTCCTGATTCTTAAGTTCAATAAGAAAAACCGAAATGTAAATCATTCCGGTACATTTCTTTTATAAACGGTTAAACTTTTTTCAAAACGGTACGACTTTCTTTTAAACAGTACAACTTTGTTTCAAGCCGACATCGCGCCCGATTGTTGAAGTTTCTTTTTCGAAAACCCGCATTTTTGATACATCTCTATAACAAAATTGTAGGTATAAAGGGTGTCCAATCTGGCTCTATTTTAAACGGTGAAATGATTTTGTTTGAGCGAATTGTTCAAAACCAATAGACTTGTAAAGCTCACATGCATCTGGGGAAGTACAAACCACAACTGCCGTTTTTTCCCCCTTTTCACTCAACGCATTGAGAGCAAGCTTACAGACTGAACTGGCTAACCTCATTCTCCTAAATCTCGGATCCGTTCCAACAGGTTCCAGTAACCCCACCTTGTTAACTTCATCAAACCAAATTAAACAAGATGCTACGAACTCACCATTTGGGGATTTTATTACCCAATCAAGAGAAGAATCATAAGGATAGGTATTCATAACGTTCAAGTAACTTTCTTCTGTGACTCTGGATTTATGAAATGCAGCCCTATGTACTGCCACACGATTTGTTAAATCCTCAGAACCCTTGATATGGCGACCTTTAAACTTATCTGGCAATTGAACAGGGAATGAACAACTATCCAATGAAATTTTTGTGAGGACTTCTGGATTTTCTGCTAATGGGTTGAATAAAGAATCTTCTAAGGCTGAAATAAGATGCGACTCCGTTTCTAGGACAGTCACTTTTTGCTCATTGGTTTTAGTTATTTTATCAAACCAGTCAATGACATCCTTGGCCACCTCAGGAAAATCGGGATCAACTTGACATATTAACTCACCAGGTTTTTGAATCCATCCCCAAGCAACGGGATTCCATCCATTTCCCAAATTACAGTATCCCAATCATCCTCGCGTCCAGCGTGTCGGTAGCGTTGCCAAGCTAAATCGCCTATATGGTAATTAGGTTCCAGTGACCATATAGCTTGTGTGATTTTCTGCATCCGTTTTAAATCATTTGAATCCTTGTAAGTTCGAATTACAGGTTTACTCATTTATCTAACGTCCTCGAGAAATGTTTCTTTCTACCCTTGTATTTATTTTAAAATCTACATCAGCATTTATAAATAGAAATAATTACTAGGAAACAAAGTTACCATAAAAAAGCACTGATTATCTTTAATAAGAAACCAGTGCTAGTTGCTACCTTTTTGAATAAACGATTTTTTTTATTGTATCGGTTGAAAGAAAATAATCTTGAGCCAATTGACTAATGCACTTGCCATTATAATATTCATTTATTATATAAGCATTTCTTTCATCGTTTTTCTTCCTTCCGCCTGAAAGCAAGCCACATTTTTGATAAGTGCACGTTTGTTTCGGTATATAAATCGTTCTACCCTGAACGTATTTTTGAATCTCAACTATTTGAATCTCAACTAAAAGTTCTTCAGGTAAAATAGTAGTTGCTTTTACATATTTCACTTTTGCCAGCCCCTTATTTATTTTTGGTAATTAAAATAAGGTGCAAAGCCAAGTATTTTTGATGTAATTATTCAATAGGCGATTGTTTTAATTACTACCAACTCATACAGGAATCGCCATTCTAATACTGAGCTTTGCATGAGTTCTTGCGGATTTTGTCAATACGAAGTTATTCTGCATTTTTACAACTCCCTTCTTACTTTATTTATCTTTATTAAATAAATTTCAATTTTAATCGAATCCCATAAACTTAATTACTATTCTACATGAATACGTGAAAGCTTTCCTCCACAATCTGGCCCTTTAACGGAATAACTTATTGTCACTCAACAGTCCCTTAATCGTTCTTTCAATTCAGATGTTCTTTTCCTTTTCACTATAAATACACCTCTTTAAGTAACCATCTAAAGGGGGAGGGGAGAGCATCGCAACATTTTTATAAACCTCGCAACTTTATTTTAAATTCACAGTATAAAGAACGAAAGTTCAAGTTGCATTTATACTGTTTATTAAGGTCTTTATTTTAAGTTATATACAAAAACCATGCTTAGACATCGTCTAAAGCATGGTAATTATTTAAACTAATATTAAACTGCTAAGTTGATTTTTTTCAGCTCATCCGCTTATTGAATCCATTAACTGGAAGAAGTATTCAGGTTTATGAGTCTTATTAAGCTTATACCATGAATGCAATGTATCTGGTGCAAACACATCTAATTTTTTCATTACTTCCATCGAAAATTTCAGAGGAGCTACTCCTGATGCAGTAACCAAATTCTCGCCAGATACTACAGGTTCCATCTCATAAAATTTTTCTCCTTTATAATTAGGACAGACCATTTTAGTATATTCTAAGTCATTGCTTGTATGCTTTCTAGAATCTAGATATCCAACATTTGCTAGTCCCTCAGTTGCACCACAAATTGCAGCAACAATAGTGCCAAGCTTTAAAGCCACGCCAATTTTTTTCAAAATAGGTTGATGAATATCTTCTCCCCAAGTATTCCCTCCAGGTAAAATTATAAGATCCGTACTCTCAAGAGTACACTCATCAAGGGAAATATCTGGTTTTATGCTCAGTCCTCCCATCGTAGTAATAATTTCTTTATTAGCTCCTACTGTAATTACTTTTAAAGGTGCTATATCTTTTTTGAAATATCTTCCTGAGTTTAGTTCAGCAATTAAATATCCATATTCCCAGTCCGACATTGTATTAAATACATAAAGAAAAACTTTTTTTGTTTGCATCCAATAACACTCCAATCACATTTAATATAGCCAAATATAACATAACTTCCCTGACACCTAGCGTCAGGGAAGTTATCAAATTTGATGAAATTTTATTAATTCCGACAAAACTTCAATCAGTCTTTTCTTAAGACTGATTGGCTCAATAACTCGAATAGATTTACCGTACGGTAAAAGTAAATAAGGTACATATGTATGTATCATATCTTTCTCAAGGAGAAATACTGCTTGATTTGAAGTCCACTCTTGTAAATAATGTCCTAAAAACCAATGTTGGCAAATATCACCCAATGCCCTTTTATCTCCATTAATGACCAAAGAAATAATCCCTTCCTTATCTTCTATAGTTGGAACAAGGTTTTTCATAAAAAAGTCACGAGCTGAAAAATTTTCTGGTCGGTTAAACTTATTTTCGGTTAACATTAGACTTTCCATTCTATCTACTCTAAAACTACGGATATCATTCCTAAGATGACAAAACCCAATCACATACCACTTATTATTCCAATAAATAATTCTGTACGGATCCACCAATCTATACTTTGATTGCGCTTCACCACTTTTATGGTATAGAACTTTTACAGAGTATCCGTCAGCTACGGCCTGCTCCAACTCCTTCAAAAAAGGTTCCATAGCGAGGGAACTTAATCGACTTATTACTTCAAGACTAGTTAAATGTTGATTTATCTTTGTTTCCTGCTCTTGATTCGAATATTTTCTTAGCTTTGAAATAGCCCTATTTAGTGCTTCACCTCCATAATACCCGGCTTCTTCTGCAAAAATAGCAGCGTGAAATAGCGAGGTTTGCTCCTCAAAATCAAAAAAAAGAGGAGCTTCAATAAAATTGTTCAATAAAGTGTATCCACCATTATGTCCTGCGTCTGAAATTATAGGTACACCACTTATTGAAAGTGTATCAATATAACGATACACAGTCCTTATATTCATCTCTAACTTTTCTGAAATTTGTTTCGCAGTAATTTTTTCACCTGAACTAAGCATCCATAGAATCGCTAGTACATTGTCAATTTTAGCCACGGAATCCACCTCTATAAGGAAATAAATTTATTTTAAAATAATACTAAAAACATTACCTATTCATTGAATTTCTATTTAAAAGTAAGAAAACCGAAAAAGCTAAAACAACTTGCCATGTAATTTTTGAACTTGATCTTTTAATTGTTTGTTCTCTTCTTCTAGTGCCTTTATACGTTTTTTAAGGTCTTTATTAATACTTCCTCTGAAAGGACACTTTTACTAGTTTTACGAGGGCTTAACTCACTTATTTGCATCCCTCTTAATGTCTCCACTCTAGTTCTAATATCTTTTTGTTTGTAAAGCCATGACTTTGAAACATTTGCTTTTTGTGCAACGGAATTAAAATTAATCTTCTCTTTTTTTCAATGCCATCTCTGAAATTGTCTTTTCAACCCTAATTCTTGTCTTCTCCGACTTTTCTTTGGATAGTTGAATTATGGCAGTTGTGTTACTCTTTCTAGTCATCTTAATTCGTCTCCTTTAACGAATGAATAATTTGCTCTAATCTATTTTTAACACGTTCGGTTGTTTCAACCTGACGCTGCCATTGGTTCTGCTTAGCCCTATTTAATATTTCTTTAGTTCGGTCTAAGTGCTCTTCATGTTCATTTAGAAATTGTTTACTTGTACAGAGGTTCGTACAATCTAAACAAGCATTTGCGTGAGGACACGGTCCCGCAATTACTGGTAAACGACAATAGCCATTAAGAAGTGCTTGTGCATTGATATTCTTTTTAAACCATTGAAGATCTGTATTGTCAGCTTCAGTATTTTCTTCGGTTAAATCCAGAATGCTACCATTATTCGTCACCAAAGTTTCCTTAAACTCATCTGTAAATGTACGACGTGCTTTTTTAGTCATAGTAGATTCTACCTGACCCTTATTTTATTGTCTAACTTAGTGTAGCCTACCCATGCATTATAAATTGCCTGCAGGTAGAGTTGAACCTAGTGAATCTGTTGTTGAAGCAGTTGGAAGATGGAGAAACACACTCTTTACAGTTAATGTTTGAATGTAAAATAAAAGATGGATTTATTCCAAAACTGCCGAGAAATCCTGACCAAAATCAAACTGATGTTAAGTGGATAAATCTTAATGAATCAAGTGATATAGTTTTGTATCCTAATATAAAAGAGCAAATAATTACATATGCAAAAAGGAAAAAAATATTGAGTTAATTGAAGAACATACCCTAGAAGAGT
This sequence comes from Bacillus sp. FSL K6-3431, assembly GCF_038002605.1. Taxonomy (NCBI): domain Bacteria; kingdom Bacillati; phylum Bacillota; class Bacilli; order Caryophanales; family Bacillaceae; genus Bacillus; species Bacillus sp. FSL K6-3431. Next base: position 324,082 of record NZ_JBBOCT010000001.1, on the reverse strand, counting down.
ATATAATTAAATAACTTCCTCGTTCAACTACAATGAAAAAAACTTCTCTAACTCCGAAAAAAGACAATACCAAAATGGACCCGTCTCATTGTATAAAAAAATGGAGAGAGCCTCATTACAATAATCTATGGATTGGATTGACTGGTTTAAAAACCAGTATGGACAGTTCAATATATTTTCATTCTCGGTGGTGCAGCGCTGTTTTTTGCGTTTCATGGATGGCTAAATGGTGCGATGCTTCGATATTGAAGTATCGCTTTTTCTTATTCTATCGGGTGCTATTGTTTAATAAGTAGCATAAAAGGATCTTCAATTGTGCTCTTATCCCCGTCAAGTAGACAATTAATAAAAGGTTCACTTATTAGGTATCCTTAGCTCCATATTCAGTAGGGATAAGGTTATTTAATTTTTTTGAAAACGTTTATTATTATAAAACTTAATATAATTTTTTCCTGCTTCCTTAACATCATTCGAACTATCAAATTGGTATTGGTAAATATGAAGTCGAAGTTAATATTCTTTACGGTGATGCATCCGAAGTGAGAGTCAGTGCATCTGGGCAAGAGTTTTTATTATAGACTTCTTAGGGATTTATACTTTAGCTTGATGGGAATGTGACGCTACCCCTTAAAGGGATTTCGTTTACGGGTATAGAATATATAGTTGATTCACAGTCTCTTAATGTAGAAAGGGGATAAATTGATGGACTTATCAAATATTTCAACAAAAAAAATTGAAAAGATTGAGTGGTGTAAATTACCAGGAAAAAGAAATCGTGCTGCGGGTAGTAACGCTAGGCTTGGAGTACACGGTGATAACGTTCCACTAGATTTAGTGCGTGTCACAATTGATGGCAAACAAGGTTTTGGTTGGTCTCGAATAAAAGAGAAAAGAGGGAAAGAACTATTAGGAACGACAGTCAAAGAATTATTTAGAAGTAATGGTGAAGTGAGCGAGCATTACTATGATATAGAGTTCCCATTGCTAGATTGGCTGGGAAAGGAGCAAGGAAAGCCTGTTTATGAACTTTTGTTAGGCAATACAGATGAAAAAATTAGTATCCCATGCTACGATACGTCGTTATATTTCGATGATCTCCATTTAGAAAATGATAGTGATGCAGTTGAACTTATCAAATCAGAAGCTTTGGCCGGTTGGGAGTTAGGTCACAGAGCTTTCAAAATTAAAGTTGGGCGTGGAGCTATGCACATGCCTCTAATCAAGGGTACAAATCGTGACATATCAATAATAAAAGGAGTCCGAGAAGTAGTCGGACCAGATGCAAAGATAATGATTGATGCTAATAATGGATACAACTTAAATATAACAAAAGAAGTTCTATCAAAAACGGCAGATTCTAACATTTATTGGATAGAAGAACCATTCCATGAAGATCCTGAATTTCTTAACAACTTGAAGACTTGGTTAAAAAAAGAAGGTTTAAATGTAATGGTTACCGACGGTGAGGGAAATGCTGCTCCTCAAATCGTTGATTGGGCCAAAGAGGGTAAAATTGATGCTATTCAATATGATATTCTACATTTTGGATTCCACAAATGGAAATATCTAGGTAAAGATCTTGACGAAGCAAATGTTAAGACGGCACCTCACGCCTATGGATGTGTGTATGGAAACTTTGCTTTAGGGCATCTGGCACCTCTTATAAAAGGGTTTTTGTTTATAGAGTGGGATGAAGTGAAAATTGAAGGGTTAGATGGATCTGATTACGTAATCAATAATGGCTATGTTGAGGTTCCTAAAAAACCAGGTTTTGGACTTGAACTTGATGAACCTTTCTACTCAATTTTAGTAGAAAAAGAAGGATGGTCTATTCAAGATATTTAAAGAGTTTAATTCGAAAAATGAATGTAATTGAAAGATTAATATTTTTCCTGCAGAAAGATTTGCAAACAAGCTGATCCATAAATTAACGGGATCTGGTGCAAAAACTTCAAGATAATTGCAAGTAATCTCTAAAACTTGGACAATACTATTACTCTAAAAAATTCTTGCGGTAATATGTCAAATACTAAAATAGGAGTTGGAAATTCTAAACCTTAAAAAACCCAAAAAGGTAATACTTAAGAAACCCAGTAATAATAATGTCGAGGATTAACAGGATTTTTTTATCCTAATACTACGAAATCGTAGTGAACTTCCAGTCACTGCCGATCTTGAAGGCGCCGATGAAGATTCGAACTCTAGAGTAGGGGGTATGGCGATGAATAAAGAAAACTCTTCCCTTTTATGGCTTCCCAAATTGGCTGGAGGGCTGCTTATCTTTATGGGTCTTCTTTATGGGTCTTTTCCATCCTATTTACGCGATCATTGCAGACCAAGATATGTGGAAACAGTTTATACTGTCTTGCTTGTGGAACTCAGTTGTCCCACCTTGGGAAAATCGTGACATTGTGTTTCAGCGGAATTTTTGGACTTCGATTGGAAGCTTGTGTATTCCATCTGCATTATTGGGTGGTTTTCTTTTATGGAGTATTCAACAAGATCATACAATTCCAGCTTTTCTAGTTTGGGGAATTTTTTTATATGGTCTAGTATGCTCCATACTTGCGCCTATTTCAGGTTTTTGGTTACTAGTGATAGCGGGTTCTATATTTAGGGGAAGAAGTTTATGAATATGAATATCATGTTTTATTCAAATCTTATCTAGGTAGAATATTAAACTTTATTCTTTAAGCATAAACGATATTGTCAATTTAGAGGTAAAGCCTATTCCATATTTTACAGAGAATAAGCAACGTGTGAAGATTTAAGAAGACCGAATAACTAAAAAGAATTGGAAATCAACTTGGAATAAATTAAAAGTGTTCAGATCAATACTTCTTTATAATCTTATTGTGCTAAGGTGCTTTAGTTTAATAAAAAGTATTAAAATGGACCTCAATATTTGCTGCACCCCAAATATACTAACACTAGTAGTACAAAACCAAGGCCATGGTTTTGTGCTACTATTTTTTTATAGTAGAAGTGAAGAAAAGTCGTTCTAACTTTGGGGTCAATATAGAATCCGCACCCCAAACAGGCTCACTTCACACCCTTATTTGAATCAATTTAGTATGTTGGGTCCATAGAGACCGTGAAAAACTAGAGTTTTACAAAAAAAGTGGTAGATGTTTCTGCTAGAATTTGTTCCTCTCTCTTTAGACAGTTAACCTCCGACCCATTACCAGTACGTACCATTTGGTAATACTGCGGTATGAATGACGGAAAGTTTCATAACGATATAATAGAATTTTAAGCCTTTCAGAACTCTGCAAAATAGCTACATTGTTTACTGTGGCACCTTACGGATTTAAGTGGCACTCCACATTTTACCTCACTATCATCCTATCCCTAAAGGGTGTTCTGCCGCACCGTAATGGGGTTTCTCGTTCGAAAAATCTGTAATTCGATAAATTATCTATCCCTCTCAATTATTATAGAAATCAAAAAAAGTCAGGCCAAAACTTTACCTGACTTTTTTTCTGCTAATTATTTTATTTTTTGCATCGTTTCTTATGGCTGCAATAGGTCGGCAGCCCACTCAGTCATAAAGCCATCATAAATAGAAACATTATTTTGACCTAACTATTTAAAATGAGCGCATGCCAAGTGGTAGCAATGCCACTTATGTGATAATTTTTTTATTTGGATCAAGCGCTCCCACTTTTTCAAGTGTTTTGCGTAACTTTTCTTCATCATAAAGTACTTTCGTTTTAGGATCAGAGTGATCACCAAAGAATATATTTACACTACCCAGTATGTGACAGAGAAGGAGGGGAACCTAGTGTCACCGCCCCTCCTAGATGTTTTTCTTTATTTATTCGAATCCGAGTTTTCCTTTTTTTCTTCGATTTTTTCCTTTTCTGCGCTCCACCATAATGAATCTTTTGGATTTTCAACAGCTTCTTTATACTCAGACTTAGAAGCAACTGTTGGATAAGAACCTTTTAGAGATTTTCCTGAAGTATTACTGAAAAAGAATAATATCACTAAAAATCCGATTACACTAACGATTGTTAAATAGAAACCAGGTGCTAAGTTATTCCCAGTTTGGTGGACTAGCCATGTTGAAACTAATGGGGTAGTCCCACCAAATATTGAAACAGAGACATTAAAGGTTACAGCTAATGTTCTATATCGAATATCTGTGTAGAACATCGTTGGTAACGATCCAGGAAGTGTGCCTTCATAAGTTGAAAGCAGAAAACCTAAAATTAGAAGACCGAAAGAAATAAATACTAAAGCATTCAAGTTTATTAAATAAAAAGCGAGGGCAGATAATAGGGTTAATCCGCCTAAACCAATTAATAAAACAGTCTTGTTTCCAATTTTATCACTGAGCTTTCCAAACATAAACGCAAGCGGCACCATAATAATCATTATAATAGTAATTAATATGGTTCCTACTTCACTAGATAATCCAACAACCCCATTTAAATAAGAAGGCATGTATGATAATAACATATAGTTTGTAATATTAAAGAATGCGACAGCTACAAAACATACAAGAATATCTTCTTTGTGATTTTTTAAAATAGATAGAAAGCTTTCCTGTTGGGCTTCATCATTAGAAAGTTCATTTTCAAAAATGGGTGTTTCTTCTAAATGTCTTCTTAAATACAACCCAACAAGCCCTAAGGGTAAGCCGAGTATAAACGGTATTCTCCAACCCCATGAAGCCATCTGCTGATCAGATAAAGTGATAAAGAGTGTACTGACAAGTAATGAAGCTAATATATAACCAGAGAGCGTACCAACTTCTAGTCCACTCCCAAGCAAATTTCGTTTATTGTCTGGAGAAGATTCTGCAATATAGACCATTGCACCAGCATATTCGCCACCAGTTGAAAAACCCTGAATAATCCTAGCTATTAGTAAGAGTATAGGTGCCCATATACCTATTTGATCATATGTAGGTAATAAACCAATTAGTAACGTGGAAAATGCCATTATAATAATCGTGGTTGTTAAAACAACTTTTCTTCCTAATTTGTCCCCGATTTTACCAAATATAACACCGCCTAATGGGCGCATTAAAAAGGCAATCGCAAATGTTGCAAATGTGAAAACTAATTGTAGCTCATCATTCTCAACACCAGTAAAAAAGTTTTGACTAATAATAACAGCTAAATATGAATATAAGCCAAAATCAAACCATTCCATGGCGTTTCCTACCCCTGTAGCAAACACGCTTTTCTTAGCTTTTTGAATATCTACAACGTTGATTTTTTTCTTGTTGAATTTCATTTAATCATGTCAACTCCTTAAATCAAACAAGAACGATAAATACAGTCAAACTCACTTTAAAATTTCTAGTATATTATGTACTTTCTTTTCCTTTTTATGAAAAGTTTATTTGATATAAAAGAGCCTCTTGAATAAACCTTTTTTTAATACAAGCTCTTTTATATTTCAAGAATCAACCTGGTTTTTACATTTAGTCGGCTCCGTTCTTAGCTTGAAAGAAGGGTAGGGCGCAAGCCTAGGTATCTGTCCTTCCTTCAGGCTTAGAACGGTTGTGACCGTGTACGCTTCGTAGGACAAAAGACAAAAAACACAAAAAGGAAGGCAGCCATTTCGGCTGCCTTCCTTTTTGTACAGACCGTAATGCTGCCGCTCAAATTTCAGGGATACTGATAATATCACTACATAAAATAATATCTGAATGTGTATTTATTATCACACATTCAGATATATCAATTTCAACATACAACTACATGACAACAATAACATATAGATATATGTTATTGTTCATCAGACTCAGATGGGCTTCTGTTTTTCTATCGAAATGTAAGCTTGTACAAATTATTCCCCTAATTCATTACAATGTCACAATAAATAACTTCTCCATAACTTCAGTAGTGCAAATCATTCTACAATTAGTTCGCTATCAGTTAATTGGTGCATACTATTTGTCAGCGGTATACCATTTTCCCGATACTTTATACTTTTTAGTACTTTCGTCAATCTCTTCTCTCTTCTATTTTTTCAATTTTCCCTTTCTCGATTTCAAGCCCCTTTTTAACGTGTTGATCTATCCAAAATGTAGTAATGGTTTTTCCGTTTTCATCTCTTAATTTAGTATTACAGAACCTGAATTCCTGTGGTAATTCTTGAATAAAAAGTGGTTGATGGGGTTTGAGAAAAACTTCTTTTATTGTCTGTCCTCTATCCAATGGCGTTGTTTGGAGTTGACATTTTGGCGATTCCATTAACTTTTATGTTACTTCCCTACTTAACCTGTATAATTTAGCTATATTATTACCCTTGATTGATAAAAAAGAACAATCGAAACTGAAGCAGAGCGAAACTTCCCTGCTTTTTTAGCTTATTTTATGTGTTTTTTACGAATCGCCTTTTACAAAGCGGTATCCCACTCCCCATACTGTTTCAATAAATTTTGGCTTAGAAGGGTCTGATTCTATTTTTTCCCTTATCTTCCGGATATGAACTGTCACAGTTGTTAAATCCCCCATTGAATCAAAACCCCATATACGTTCAAATAAATGATCCTTGCTAAACACCCTATTGGGGTTTGTTGCCAAAAACACCAACAGATCGTATTTCTTTGCGGTGAACATACTTTTCTCGCCATTTAAAAAAACCCGCCGTGAGTTTTAGTCGATAGATAATTCTCTTACCTGGATACCGTTTGGTTCCCTATTACGATTAACTAAACGTTCGTATCTTGATAAATGGGCTTTAACCCTCGCAACCAATTCATTAGGATTAAATGGCTTTACAATATAATCATCTGCTCCACGGTCAAATATCATGTATAATGTCCACAAATCCAATCACAATACTGCTAATACAACTTGCCATGTAGGTTTTTGAACTTGATTCTTTAATTGTTTGTTTTTTCTTCTAATGCCTTTATACAGCTTTTAGGGGTCTTATTAAAGCATCCTCCGAACGAGGGACTAATTCGCTTATTTGCATCCCTCTTAATGTTTCTATCCTAGTTCTAATATCATTTTGTTTATAAAGCACTGATTTTGATACATTTGCCTTTTGAGAACGGAATTAAAATTAATTTTTTCCTTTTTTAATGCCATTTCTGAAATTGTCATTTCCACTTTAATTCTCGTTTTCTCTGATTTTTCTTTTGATAGTTGAATTATGGCAGTCGCATAAAAACCTTCCGCCAAATCCGCATATGCCTGTAGCCTCATAATTTTTTTCTTTGCTTGGTCAACCGTTTTTGATTCCTCATAATTATCCCTCCATATGCCATTATTCGACACAGATTAGGATTTCCTCCTACAAAAGGCAAAAGAGTTCCTTATATACAGGTACATTCACACATGGCAATAGTTACGAAAACAAGAACCTTTAGACGCTCAATCTTTTCATTCGACTGGTAATCTAATAATTTACATATTTATTACACCCGACTATAGGGAATTAATTTTAAGCAGCTTTAAATTGCTTAACTGTTTTCGAATTTGCCTTTTTCAGGCATCATTAGCATTAAAAATATTTCAATCCTGTTATAAATATTAAAAATGAGCGCATAATGATTCTTTTTTGCAGGATTTACTTTATAATGCCATTAGATGATTTTTTCAGGGAAAATTATACTTCTAGCTTAGGAGGGAGATCGATTATGAAGAAAATGATGTTTACATTAATAACCGGTCTAATGGTCGTTGTTTTAGCAGCATGCGGAGGAAATGAAGAAAGTAAAGAACCTAAAAATGATAATAAAGCAAAAACAGCGGAAACCGATAAGCAGAAGGAACAGCAAAAGCAAATGAAAGAAATGCAAAAGAAATTAGAAGCACAACAAATAGATGAAAGGAAAACTGTTGCCATAGTGAATAATAAAAAAATTTTAGGAAGCGACTATAATAGCGCTTTAGCATCTACACAAAGTAACATTCAGCAAATGGGACAAGATCCGACTTCTAAAGAAGCTTCAGAGCAAGTAAAAAACCAAACAATTGACAGCTTAGTCGGACAAACTCTTCTTCTTCAACAGGCAGATAAAAAAGGCTATAAAGTTTCAGAGGCAGATATTAATAAGCAGCTAGACGAAATTAAAAAACAGTTTAAAACAGAAAAAGAATTCGATGCCGCTCTAAAAAAATCCAGCATGGATATGAAAACACTTGAAACTAAAATAGCTGACGAAATTAAACTTAAACAGTACGTTGAGAAAGAAGTACCGACTGATGAAATAACTGATGAAGAAATTCAAAAAACGTATGATCAATATGCGGAACAAGGAAAGAATACTGGACAAAAAGTTCCAAAGCTTGAAGAAGTAAAACCGCAAATCGAACAATCTCTTCAACAGCAAAAACAGCAGGAAAAACTCGCACAGCAAGTTGATGAGTTTAAGAAAAATGCGAAGATTAGTATTAAGATTTAAGATGTTACACAGAAAAACGAATAGCTAAGGGATTGATGCCAAATGCCCCTTCACCTTGTTTAATCCACTTTTCAACGACATCTGTCTGTCAAACCAGTTTTTTCTTTCGGACATAAAAGTAGAAGGTGTCCCAAAACCCTAGCTTTTGGGCACTCTTTTTGTGTACAAAAAAATAAAAAGAATCGTCCATTTTAAATGGACCTTAACCTATTTCTACATTATCCGGGTGGAGGACGCCCTTCTTATCATACCAAAATGTTGTTGAATATTAACCGTTTCCGTTCGGAACGGATGAAGGACGTCATCTATGAAATCTTCTTCTCGATTGTTGAATGTTAAAATAAACAGCGCTAATCAAATTGAAGGGCAATTTTCTGGATGGGAATAACTAGAAGCTAACGCAAATAAATACACATTTGTCTGGCGAAGTCGATTGAAAAATATGATCAAAGCTTGAATGAAAAATATAAGCAGATTGTCGAACAGTTGGATAATGTACCGATTACTTCTACTAAAATCAGTTGACGCCATCGATAAATGGGAACAGGGATTGAAAGAAGTGCCGAAAGACAAGACATTTGTGCCAAAGAAAAACTATCCTTCTACTTCGGAAGTTGTTGAAGCTGCACGAGATAATTTAGTTATTGGAATCAAATAAATATAAAAGCTATAGTTTTTTTATATTTACTTATAGTGCAAAATAACTCCTAAAGTGAAAGATTCCTCAACCAAGTGTACTTTATATCGTGTGACCTTTTTAAGCTATAAATTAGAAATAACGCGTTTTTTAGTAGCTATTTCCTTATCTCTCCATTATGATAACTCTCCGCAACCAACTTCCAATCACTCAAAAATAAAGACCATAAATTTGGGCGACGTCTTACCGCTAGCGGATGATAAGCTACCGCTGTCCGATATCCATGAACATCATGCCAAGTTCCACGCAATCCTTTAACACTAACTTCAACGTTTTGAAAAAAGGATTGGACTGCTACATTACCCAAGCAAAGGATGAGGGCAGGTTTTTTAATTAAAATCTGTTGATTTAAATGGAGCATACAGGTTTTACGCACTTCCTCTTTTTCGTATGCTCGTACAGGTTTTCTTTTTAAAATGTAAGTGACATACAAATCTTTCGTATTCAATCCAACTTCGCTAGCCACCTTTTGTAATGTTTGTCTCGTGCCGCAAACCATGGGATTCCCTTCTCTATCCTCTCTGGCTCCTGGATTATCAAGAATAATCATTATTGGCGCATCTGGATTCCCTTCTCCCCAAATCATTCGTGACCCATGCTCGTATAGACCACATTCGCGACAATCTTTTAGCTTTTCTGGCGTGGGTTCTTCTGGCCATAGTGCTGAACAATGATTGGACATGTCTTCATCTCCTGTTGTTGGTTTGTTAGATAAGCATTATTGTGTCCACCTACAACAATAATTAATAAAAGCCGCCATCCTTTTACTTAAGGATGACGGCTTTTTTAAACTTCTTCTAACTTTGATATATCTACAATAGACCTTTCTTCCAAAGGTCGAGGATCCCGTAAATGTACTGTTGCAGTGACTCCACCTTCATTCACTTTATCAATCCACACAGAAACCCCCTTGTACAAGACATCTATTTCTGCTGATGAAGATAGAATTTGGTTTACTCGGTTAAGATCGATTACACTCACTCCCTATCATTTGTCGTTATATTTTTTGAAAGATAGAGAATTTTATTCAAGTATATTTTTACTAATTATAATAAAATCCATTCGTTAACAATATGGGTAGGCATATGGAAAAAACGATTACAAGCCAAACACGATTCCAAATTACAAATTCTTCACATTATATTTTAAACCTTCTAAAATAGGAAACAGCTCTTCTAAATGCTCAATTTCATATGTAGGTATCACTTCATTCCGTTCTTTTTCCTCACGGTTAATCCATACAGATTTGATATTAGCTCGATTAGCTCCAAGAATATCGGTCATTAAATTATCCCCTACCATGATCACTTCCTCTTTCTCAAGTGACATTATGGATAATGCATGTTCAAATATGGAGGGATCTGGTTTCCCTTTTCCAAAACCCCCAGAAATGACGATTTGATCAAAGTATGGTGTAAGCTCTGGTGTGATCGTAAGCTTTGTATTTTGTAAATCTGGAGATCCATTTGTTAACAATAAAAGTCGGTAATTCTCTTTCAGTTTATCTAAAACATTAAATGATTCTTCGTACACAAATGGTAGCTTTCTCCGTTCTTGTGGGAAACGTTCAGCTAATTCATATCCAAAATCAGCGTCATCAATCCCCATTGTTTTTAAGCCTTTCGTCCATGCTTCTTTACGATAGCCAGGAACAATTTCCTTCATTTTCCTGAAATGATCATGGTCATCTAAAAAGTTTCCCCATAATCCTTCAAACGGATTTATCCCAATCATTTGCGTAAATGAGTATGTTTCATATGTAGAGTATAAATCTCTAGCAGCTTCTCGTACAGCATTTTCAAGCTGATTATGATTTACTCCATATTTTTCTCCTGCAACTTTACATGTAGCTACAAATGCTTCCTTTACACTCTTTTGATCCCAAAGCAGGGTATCATCTAAATCGAAAAAAACAGCTTTAATCATCTTTGTTTGTCCTCTCTTTTCGTAAATATTAGTATGTAATTACCAGTTTACTATAGATTTTGTGGAGAAAAAATTATTTTATAGAAACCCTTAAGTACGTTTCTGAATTCATTATACTATTTCTACTAGATTATGATAGTGTTGTGTACATTTAAACGTGAATCAGCCTTCTATTTCCCTAGCCTTTGCCTTTATTGCAAAGTAACTCTTTGGCAATAAGTGTATATGAATGAATTCTATCTTTCGGACAGTAGGTAATCGTATTAATCATGATTTCATCTGCTTTATGTGTAGTTTGTAACTCGGTTAGTTTCCGATTCACCTCTTGGGGGTTTCCGATAATCACTTTCTGCCGCATTTTTTCTAGTATTTCTTTTTCTTTATCCGTTAGCTTATATTCTTTTGCTTCGCGAATAGAAGGTACACCAAAAAGACCTTTCCCTTTTTCTTTTTGCAATGCCCAAATCAGTGAACTTAATGCGATATTCTCTGCTTTTTCCGATGTTTCTGCACAAACAGCAGAAACAGTTAGGATGACTTGAGGTATTTGACCTTGTTTTCTTGGCTTAAAAGCATCTATATATTGCTGTATAATGGCTGCTCCATCGTTATCGCTCATAAACTGACCAAATGTATAGAACATGCCATTTTCTGCTGCAAGTAAAGCACTTTTCTTGCTAGTACCGAGAAGCCATGGTACTGGTGATACTTCGGGTAGCGGTGAAGCAGATACTTTTGAATAATCATGTTCAGCAGGAAAATCATCAGCTAAGAAATGAAGTAATTCTTTTACTAAATCGGGCAAGCGCCATACATTTTGTAAAAAGTTATCAGATAAAGCATCAGTAGCCTCAGCAGATCCACCTGGCGCTCGTCCGATTCCAATATCAATCCGATTTGGAAACAATGTGGCTAACGTATTATATATTTCTGCCACTTTATATGGTTTATAATGGGGCAATAGAACCGCTCCTGAGCCTACACGAATGGTATTTGTGTTGGCGCCAATATAGCTTAGCAATACTTCCGGCGCGGAACATGCAAGCCCTGGCAAATCATGATGTTCGGCAATCCAATAGCGCGTATAACCTAATGCCTCACCTGCTTGTGCTAATTTCATCGATTCATTTAATGCCTCTTTGGCATTTTGATTTGCAGAAATTGGTGATTGATCTAATATACTTAACAGCATCATACAGCGCCTTCTTTCTTAATTACTCTCCTCAAGTAAAACCAGTTTAAATTCTCCAACCTGACCTTTTTTATATAAATTTGTAATGGATGTAGAGTAATTGTGAATGATCCCCCTAAATGATAAATCCCGCTCAGGAATTCTCACGTCAAATACACCTTCATATAGCAAAGTAGTTACATCGTGATATTCGTCACTCGTTACTTTAAATTCAACCGAAACTTTATATAAATTGTTTACTTTTTCTTCTTTATAATTGCTTACATTGATTATTGTATCATTTAATATCAATTCTTTTGACAATGAAATCTCCCCCTTCTCAAATCTTATCAAAATGACAGCATGCCACTCTCTCCTTCCATTCATTATATCTGGAGATAAATGGAGGGAGAAATAATTGATCCTATTTTAGCAATCCTAGCAAGCAATTTATATCAATTATTATTACTTTTCATCGCTTCGTCATGGACCAATTTAACAAAGTCATTGACCACTTTCTCGTTATTCTTCGTTCCGCCTAACTTTATTAACGATCGACCAAGAAAATTAATTCCTTCATTTTGTCCAGAGTAGATAAATTTAGTTCTTTGATCAGCTTCTTTAACAAGCGTAAAGGATGTTTGGATTCTAAAGGCTTTAGCTAAAATAAATTCTATTTTTTTATGTTTCTTCTGATTGGTATTTTCATACTCCAGATCAGTTACGATATAAGTTTCTTTTCTTTTACCTTCTTGATAGGTCTGTTGATACGTTGATCCTACAACACCTTCTTTTATTTCCATTGGTTTATGTTCAATTACATTTGGCATAATCCTTTGAATTTGATCCAAATCAAAAAGTCGCCAAACTGTTTCAATATTTGTGGGGATGGTAATCTCTTTACTCCATTTAATCATTAATCTCTACTCCATTCTCATCATTGATAAATGAATCAATATCATAAATTAAATTTTCCAACTCACTTACTTATAGCATTAATCTACTTTTCTTTTCCTGCAAAATATCCTCTAAATCAGCCAATGAACGCTTATTAATCACTTCTAACATTTCTTGAATGGAGAAGTCAAACTTGCGTAAATAAAATAACAACCGAGCAGTTAAAAAAGAATTATTGTCATAATACCTATATTGATTAGTTGGATTTACATATATAGGTTCCAGAAGCTTAATGTCAGCGTAATACCTTAAAGTTTCTTTTGACAGTTCGGTCATTGATGCAAACTCACCTATACGATACATTTAATCCTCCCCCCGAAAACTACTATAAACTATGTAGTACACCACATAGTCAATCAGCGGACTTGATGATTTATACTATCAGTAATTACATTCCCTTTTTTTACCCATAAACTGAAAATAAACCGTTAAACATCAACAAATAAAAGGTAGACACATATTAGAATTATTAAATATATGTCCACCTTCTCATCTTGTTTCATGTAAAAAAGATGAGAAGGTGGACATATTATCTACTAACTGGGAAAAATAATTAAAAGAACAAAAAAATTGTCTTTACTACTGTCTAAGGGAGCATTAGTTGCCAGGATACACCGAACTTATCGACAATCCAACCAAACATCTTACTAAAGGAATAATCATCTAACTGCATCAAAACAGCCCCTCCCTTACTTAAATTCTCATAAAGTCGGATAATTTCTTCATCCGAATCACATGTAATAAACAAGGAAAATGAAGGAGTAAACGTAAATTCATGCTTAACGTTACTATCAATACACATAAATTCCTGACCCTTTAATGAAAAGCTAGCTTGCATAACACTACCCTTTTCACCTGCTTCGTTTGATCCATAACGAGTAATACTGGTTATTTTTGAATCCTCTATCAAAGAAACGTAATAATTCATAGCTTCTTCCGCATTTCCTTGGAACATTAAAAATGGTGTAACTTTATTCATTATGTATTCTCTCCTTATTTCAACGTTTAACTTAAATTATCATTAGTCTACAACAATGTCATTAAGACTTCCAAACGTCACAATAAAACTCTAATTCAAATCTATTATGAGTTCTAATTATAGATGTATCAACCAATGAAAATTGTACGTCTACTAATATTTGCAAGGTAAGTCATATCCTCACAACACTGATCCTACATTATTACGTACACAATTTAACCAAATCATACGATAAGTTAAATTCCAAAGCGCTAGAGACCTTATTTTAACAATTCAATAAGGCTCTAGCGCTTTGAACTTTCTTTTTTTAAAATTTTCACTTATCACTTTCAATACCCTTTACTTTGTTTATTAAATAGCTGACAAAAGTATCATCTCTTACAAGCCAAGCCGCGTGGTTTCTTTTTAAAAAACTTTCCCCTTCATCAAAACTTGTAAAGGTCTGTTCCAATTTAATTTTATTATGGTCCATTGCCCAGTCACTTTCATTCAACGGATAAAGAAAAAAGACCTCGTCCATTCTATTTTTATACAGGGAGCCGAAAGCTGATCGTTTCAAGTTATAACGATTTCGTTTCGCATCTTCCCGTAATGGCTCTAAGTGAAATGTTTCAACTACAAATTGTTTGTATGCTTCCTCTGTTAAAGAACAACCCGATGCTTTTGCATGCCCGCCTCCACCGAAATGACCAGCCACAACAGATACATCAATGTGATCGTGGACTGTTCGAAAACCCATCCGTTTTCCACCTACATTTAATATAGCGATGTAATCAAGGTGCGGGTATTCTTTACCGAGTTCATTTCCAAGTTCTGAGTGATACGATTCCGCATAAACGACACCTGCAAATAGATCACCCACTTTGACTTGAATGAGTTCCCGCCTTTTCCGGCGGATATAGCGTTCGGTTTTATTCTCTTCCATATCCAAAATCTTATTTTCAAACTCATCAAAGCTGAAATGGTCACTTGCTTTAAGTCGGCTAATCATTTTCTCTTCAAATTCCTCTATCGAAACCAAAAAAAAGAGAGCATTTAGCCGTCGAGCTCGGTGGTTGTCGTTTTTCTCCCACTCCCAGGTATCATATTGCCTGACAAGCTCGACAAATTCAGCTACGACGTCTGATGACTTAATTAGTTGATGTGATAAAAGATATTTATAAAATAGAGAAGTTGCGGAAGTTAATTTTCCTTGATCGTCTTCAACTACTACATGTCCCCACTCATAATCATTAAAAGGCAGAGCAGTAATGTGGTGATCAAGCAATTGTACCCTTCCTCCCGTTTGATAAAACACATCAAGTCTTTTTTCATTTTCTTCGTTTACAGACAAATCTGTTATAAATAAAAATGTATCCTTATCATCATTTTCAAAAAACCATTCAACTTCGCGATCAAGACCTGAAACGGAATTATAGCGAACCTTTACTTCTTTACCAAAAGTGAGCTTTGCTAAAATACCACATCCTACCCCATCCAGATCATTATGAGACAACAGTTTATACATGTTTTCACCTCAAATGTAGTATGGGTCAAAAGGTAAAAATTATCAATGTGATATCCATATAATTTAGACAAAATACGAACATAACTAATTCTTTCGCAAGAGTCAACATTTATTAATTCGTTATCATATGGATAAATGGTTATTACTACCTAGTATCTTTGCGTTAGTATGAGAGAAATAATAATAGCAATATACATAGAATATCTGTTTATCATATTAATGATGCATTCAGAAAACGAAAAATGCGATTACTTAAGAGATGATTTAGAATAATAATTAAACTTGGATGGATTATTGGAAAGCAGGACCATAAATAATCGGAGGTTATTTATTGAACAAACAAAGAGCAGAAGAAATCGCACAACACCTGATATCAATTTCACCTCGGCGGAATTGCGTCCAGATTTTATCGAGCTCGCTCGATACGCTTCCTCTGAAAATCTGTGACATCTGCCGGAGGCTTTCACTTCATTCAGGCGGAGTTTGCACTCCCACTGAATGGTGGTAAATCGCATTCATCCCGCCACTTATAGAAGTGGGGGACTTCTGCTGAATGAAGTGTATCGAAACTTATAGAATAGTGAACTCGTTTCAGAAAGCTGAAACATCGGGGAATCAGGTGGGGATTCTACTCCACCTGATTGGTAACTCCCACCTACGCTTCACTTAGAGGTGGAGGTCTTAAAACCCTAAAGAAAGACCAAGATAAATCAATGAAATTCTACTTATAACGAATTTACTTCGAATTAATTCTGAAATAATAACCATCTGGATCTGCAATTTTATTACCGCGAAGATACCAAAAAGCAAGACGCAATTTCGTTTTCAATGGGGTAATTTCTTTTTGGTTTTAAGATGACCCTAGGTAGTTTCTTGTTCTAAGAACTTCAAATAAGTACTACGCCCCAACATTAATCAAGCGATTTAGATACTCATTTAGGGCGGTATAGGTGCATGAAAATACTGTTCATATAGAGGAAGTGAGTACGCATGGATTTTTTCCATAGCCAAGAATCATTGACTGCGATTCAATGGATTTTACGCGCCATTGTATCATATTTCTTTATGATTATTACAGTAAAAGTAATGGGACAACGTTCCATTTCACAGTTAAGATTACTTGATTTTGTTATTGCATTAATAATTGGAAACATCATTGCTCACCCTTTGTCAGATGAGAGCTTAGGCTTAAAAGGTTCCATGATCACAATGAGCGTACTAGTTATTTTATATACATCAAGTGTCATTGCGAGTTTAAAGTCGGATAAACTAAGAAAGTTTTTTGATGCACCTCCACTTCCCTTGATTGAGAATGGAAAAATTTTTTACAAAAATCTAGGAAAAGCTAGAATTTCACTTGATGATCTAATGTTGGAATTACGGAAAGGGAATGTAGAAGATATTCAAAAAGTCGCTCTCGCTTTGTGGGAAATGGGTGGAACTCTGTCTCTTTTTCTAAAGCCTCAATATCAACCAGTAACACCTTCGGATTTGAATTTGTCTCCCAAATCCTTCGTTTTTCCCAAAACCATTATTAAAGAAAGGAAAATTGATGTATCTCTATTGCATGCAATGGGGCGTGAGGAAAACTGGTTGGAAACGAAGATAAAATCTACATACAATGCTGACATACACGATATTTTATTAGCAACCATTGATGAAACCGAACACATTACTATTTTTTTATATAATTAACGTGCACCACCTCCTATTACGTATTTGTATCGCTCCTTTCAGTTGAAGTATTTTCCTTTGTAACATTTTTATCAGAGGTTCATATCTTATGGGTAGCTAGGAGGGATGCAAATGCATTACTATAACCACGTTCAATTAGAAAACAATCGAAATGATCAACAGTTTAATGTGAATGATTTAAGGGATGCTCCAAGTATTTGTAGGAAGTATAAGGGATATCATGTAATGGCACATATGCAAGATGGCTCCATGATCGAAGGTATTATTGATGATATGGATGACGAAGGTGTTACAATGTTAATCCCTGAAGAATTGAACGGGGATACCGAAAGACAATTTGGATTTGATGGTGGGTATGGCAGAAGAAGATTCCGTAGATTTCGTCGTAGACGCTTCCCCTTCTATTTCTTTTTGTTTCCATTTTTTAGCCCATATCCTTATTATTACCCATATTAAAAAGTTATTCCATGTTGAAATGCCGGTTCTACTGTCTAAAGAAATATTAATAAAACATCGGCACAATAATAAGACAATGCTTTTTTGAACTCAAAAGTTCATACCAAATAATCGTCCACCAAGATGCTTAATAATTTACTCCATACTTTTGCACCGTTTGTTTTTCAAACGGTGCTATTTAATTGATCGAATGGAGGAAGCGTATCGTTTCTTCATCAGAAGTAGTTGGTAAAAAAAATTGCTGCTTATATTTTTCTACACCTTTCCCTGTTATGATGATCCAATCCCCTTCTTCGGCCTCGTCATTGGCATATTGAATGGCTAAAGTCCGATCAGGTATAATTAGTGCTTTTGAAGGAGCGCTTACTCCATGGAGTGTTTTCACCATTTCTTCATAAGATATATGGTTCAAATCATCTAAAGTTAAAATCATCCTATCACTTAATTCATAGGATATATTCAACATACCCATTCTCTTACTTTCATCACGGTTTCCTCTAAATCCAAAAACGTGGAATATACGTCTTGCTCCTAGCTCTCGTGCCGTACTTAAACAGTTGAAGAAAGCTTCAGATGTGTGAGCATAATCAATTACGACAGTCGCTTCTTTTGGTTGTTCAATAATCTCAAAACGCCCTGGGACACCTTGAAACGTTTGTAAGGATTGAATAATTTTATCTCCAGGAATGTTAAGCCTTCTTATTGTTAAAAATGCCATAGCGGCATTATACACGTTATGTATCCCTAGGATTTTTAGCTTTAGTTTATATTGCTGATCTCCTTC
The DNA here is from genome assembly GCF_038002605.1 of Bacillus sp. FSL K6-3431. Taxonomy (NCBI): domain Bacteria; kingdom Bacillati; phylum Bacillota; class Bacilli; order Caryophanales; family Bacillaceae; genus Bacillus; species Bacillus sp. FSL K6-3431. Next base: position 305,533 of record NZ_JBBOCT010000001.1, on the reverse strand, counting down.
GGTGATAGTAGCAATTCCAGGCTCGCCTTTTTTACAACGTGTAATGTGTAAATGATGGTTCCCTGCCTCTCCCATTGCAAATATATTGGTTGCTTTGCATGGAAGAGAATGTAAAAGCTTTTCTCCCCAACTATTATAGCTATTAATAATGGCCTTCCCATCCGGCTTTAGTTTGTTAAACAAAGTGGCTTTAACAGAAAAATAGTCATCCATATCTTGATGATAATCAAGATGTTCATGGTCAAGGTTTGTAAATAAACAACAATCGAATTCAATTCCTTCTATTCGAAATTGGGACAAACCATGTGAAGAAACCTCGATGATAACGACGTCATCTTTACATATGGAAAGGTGTCTATGCAACTCTAAGGCGTCAATTGTTGTATTAATAGAAGGTAATTTTTGTCCATTGACGACATTATGAATCGTGCCAAATAAAGAACAAGTTAATCCAGCATCTTCAAGGACATGTTTTAGCATAAAAGAAGTTGTTGTTTTCCCATTCGTGCCTGTTATACCTATTATGGTATGGTTTTTAGAAGATGTTTGATAAAAGTTTTTAGCAATATGTGCTAACGCAAATCGACTGTTGGAAACCTTAATATAAGGTACCTTTAACTGGGCGATTTCTTTCTCTCCTACTACAGCGCTTGCACCTGCGGCTATTGCATCATCTATATAATGATGACCATCTTGCTGATAACCTGAAATAGCTATAAACAAACCATTTGGTCCGATTCTAGATGAATTGGCTGAAATACCTTCAATGTCTATATCATTTAACGTTTGCTCAGGGCTATTATGATGTCCTATAATATTTTCTAAAACTTCACTCAGTTTCATTATCCCTTGCTCCTTTTAAAAATGATGTCGCATTTATTCTTTTTCGGAATAAACTATGGAAAACTGTGCTAATCTACACACTGCATTTTTTCTTCATTCCTTAGTAAGAGACATGGGTTCTTTTTAATATTTCCTATGTTAGTGTCTCCTTATGCACAATATTTATCTTTTCATATACAGCTTTCCATATATAAATAAATACTTTTTACAAAAAATGAAAACCCACTATCCATTCTGGAAGAAATCAGTTTAACTAGAAAGCCTTAAAGATGCGCTTAAATCTTTTATGTAGAGTCCCCCATCTTTGACTTGGATGGGGGAGATTTGTATTAAAGGTTACTTTATTTTAAATTTGCTTATTGATTTCCGGACTGTTGCTGATTCTGTCCTTGCATTCCAGTTCCCATTCCCATCATATTTGCGGCTAGTGGCATCATGTTTTTCATTTTTCCGCCATTGCCACTCATCATCTGATATGTTGCAATACCTACTCCAACTGAAGCAAAAACCGGTAAAACTTTATCCATTGACATCTTCATCAACATCACCCCATATATATATTTTTGATTTTTGTTCATTAACTGAACCTTATTATCTTGTCTTAAAACAACTTAAAAATTTAAGGTGTTTGTTACCAAATCACTTTGAGGATTAAGTTCTCACACATGAATTTCATCCTTTAATACATACTAAGTTAAAAACAAAAAGGATGAATAGCGACCTTGAAGAAAATATTAGCTAGTGTGATCGGCGTCATTGTCATTTTGATAGCCTTTTATTTGATTGGGTTTGCGACACTTACAAATAAACCTGAAACACAGCAGTCTAACAAGACAGCAACAAAGCCTGTCCTCGTATTGGTAATCGATTCCCTAATGGATCAACCCCTGCAGGAAGCAGTGCAGACAGGAAAAGCCCCTGCATTGAAGTTTTTAATGGAAAACGGACATTATGAGCCTGAAGTTGCGTCCTCCTATCCGACGATGTCAGTAACCATAGACAGTACAATTTTAACTGGAACTTATGCTGATCAACACCGGATTCCCGGACTTGTCTGGTACAATCAAGCTGAGAACCGTCTGATTAATTATGGCAGTGGTATGCGAGAAGTGTCGCGCATGGAGTAAAACAAGTTTTACATGAGTGTTGTACATTTAAATCAAAGTCATTTAAGTAAAGAAGTACAGACTCTATATGAGGATTTACATCAGATGCAACATGCTTCGGCTTCCATTAATGGACTCATTTATCGTGGTGATGTTGCTCATCCATTACATATCCCAAAAGCAGGATCAGCATTGAACCTTATGCCTGCGAATGTAGAAGTAAAAGGTCCAACCTTGTTCTCGTTCGGCAGCCTATCACAATATAACCCTGAAAATTCAAACCAGAAAAATATTTGGCAAAGGCTTAGGTTTAACGATACATTTTCTGCTGCTGAACTGAATTATCTAATCAGGAACAATTCAGTCCCCTCCTTTTCACTCGTTTATTTCCCTGATTTGGATCAGCGTGTACACAAAAATGGACCTACCGATATAAAAGGAATTGTAAAATCGGATCAGCAACTACAAGAAATTTTGAATTCTTATCCATCCTGGGAAGAAGCTTTAGATAAAGCAATTGGATTGTTTATGGTGACAGCGGACAGTCTCTCATTAAAAAGGAACGGAATAAAGCCCTAATCGATCTGAGGTCTCTTTTAAATAACTATCAAATTAATAAGCTTGGCATGCCGGTCCATACAAAGGATCAAATTGCTCTGGCGGTGAACGAGCGCATGGCTTACATTTATTTATTGAATGGTAAGTTAACTTACGATGAGGTTGCTTCTCGGTTAAAACAAGATTCAAGAATTGGTTTTATGGCTTGGAAGGAGGATGGAATGAACCTTGTCAGAAATACGGAATTAGATGGGAATTTATTATTGTTTAGGCTACAGGGAAATTATCAAGATGCTTATGGTCAAAGTTGGAAATTAAGTGGAAATACATCTGTTTTAGACATAAAAATAAATAATCACCGCAACATTAATTACGGCGATTATCCAGATGCTCTTGCTCGACTTCACGGTTCCTTGCACTCTCACAAAGGTAGGTTCCTTATTGTCGATGCCAAACCTGGATTTGAATTTAGTGGGTAGCGAACTCCCGCACATTTAGGTGGCGGCGGACATGGGTCATTACATCGTGTTGATTCCATCTCCCCCATGATTGTAACAGGTACCACTTTGCTCCCGGAACACAACCGTGCAGTAGACTTTAAAAATTGGATTTTGAAATTAACAAAGTAGCATATTATAATCTGTAAAATCCGGTGATGTAAACGGACAAGGCGGAAATAATGTCTGGTATGTATTAGGCAAAAAGAGTTTTGAGGAATAATGAAGTTTAGTCAAAAAAATCACTAAAACGAAAAAAGTTATAGTGATTTTTTTCTTTCCAAAATAATTTTTTAAACTGGTTCCATCACTTTAAATTCTAACTCATCTTTATGTTAAGAATACCTTATTTAACTATGCAAACTTCCCTTTAACCAAGGGCGATGTCGAAAGGGACCGATCGGGATTTGGATTAAGCTGGTTTTTCCTTGTGAATCCATCTTGTAAATCTCATCACACGAGTTCGCATCAAACCCGAGAAGTGGATGCCCCCCCATCCCGATGGCCGAAGCTATTAATAATAATCTCTGTACAAGCATACCCGCTTCCATTTGCTGGATACGATATCCTCTGTACCCGAGTTCCGTTTTTAAGTGATCCTTATCCCCTGCCACATGTAAGCAAAGTGGTACTTGAAGCAAATTTACGTTATTTCCAGACATTCCGTATTGCAATTGGAGTCTATGGTCTCCGGGATATACCTGTCGTAAGGCATGAGCAGTGCTATCATAGTAATAAGCACCATCTGGAATGCCGTCGACATTATACAAACAGCCATACAATGAGACACGGGACTCGTATTTCGGATGTGCTGCATCCAAATCATTTCTATACGAGAAAGAAGCAGTGGCCTCCTGCAGCAGAGTGGCCAGCTGAGATTGACTTACCTTTCCCAAAACGAAATCCATGTCGGGTGAATAACGCTCTCGGCAGACTGACGCCAAATCATATGACAACCGCTTAACATGAGGCAGAGCTACAGCTCGATCCTTACAATTCTTTTTCTCCTTTTCTTTTATTTGCGAAAACGATCGAGTTGATTCTAGCATGGACGCTTCATTCAACTCGGATAACATCGGATACTCTATACCCCTCCGTGATTGATGGTTGTCATTATTCTGAATAGGAGTCAACTCTCGGCACAATTCGGCGGCAGAGACAATCCCTTCTACGCAGTTAGGAGACCAGCTTGTAAGTTCCACCGATAGCGGGATAACTGCATACACACTTTCCTCTTGTTCAGAAAGCCCAAGCATATGGTTGATTGCCCGATCAAGAAATTGGAAGTATACCCCCGATGCAAAGCCAAAACGCTTCGCTACTTCCAATAACTGTCCAATCAGCACACCAGCATCCAACCCTTGCAGACGGTAGGAAAAATTATTATATTTAAAGAAATTTTTCCAAAACATAGTTGCCACAAAAACAGTACCAAAACAAGCGGACACTTCACAGCCATTACCAAGAGCCCGGGCTATATATGAATCGAAATTCCCTTCGCGTAATAACACCAAACGGTGATGCGCTACATCGTAATGGTACACTCCCGCAGGTAAATCCTCTATCTTCAGATACACGTATAATTCGTTTGGATAAAGCGCCCCGCCTGAAGGAACAAACCGTCTATACGACTGCATTAGGTCAACCGCTTTTTCTGTGGATTCCAAGGTAAAGACTGACTGGCAAAATTGAGTTAGGCCAAATACATACCATAGAAAATCCCCGATACTGCGGAGGTTAGGCTTTGCAGGTTCTTCCCCTCCTTCAAGTGTCAGCGGTACTTCCAAAGAAAACGGTACCACCGGCAAGCCGCGGTAGAGCTTATATGGAAGTGGTGCATGATCCCAATCCACTTCCCAGTCCAGCGGGCTTACTTTGTCAATATCAAAATGTAGATTGTGCAGAAATGCCTCTAAACTCATCCTCCTACCTCCTAACCATAGGTTATGGAAACGGATGCGGATGTGGATTAAGCTGTTCAAGTGTCAGCGGTTGTTTCGCATACCCAAGTTCCATTGGTACATTCAACACCCTCTCCAGCCCTGTTACGCGGGTAAGATGTTGTCCGAATGTCATCGGCAACATCCCTGGAATCAGCACTTTCACGCAATACAGTCCGTTTCGTATGGTTTCCGCTGTCGTCTGGTTTACAACGATTACATCTAGCTTCAATTGACGAAATACCTGAAGAATGTCCTGTAAATCATCGGTCAGGTCTGTATGGCTAGACGTCCAATTGAATTCCTCGTCAAACGTTCGCACTGGACGATGATCGTCCAGCAAAAAATTTAGGCGCTCTTGCGCTTCCGGTAAACCGTACAACATGCCATGATCATCCATCTTCCGTACCAAAGAAGGATCATGCAACATTCGAACAAACTCCTCCTGATTCGCCTCAAAATTCTCGTCAAGCGTCAACATCATAGCAGCCAACTCGTGAACCGCGCTTTTCACCGCTCGTACTGGATCCAGATGAGCTCCGGCCGCACAGATGATGTTCACTCCCTTCTGCTTCCTGTTTTTCGCCAACGCCCAAACGCTCGGAATTCCATGTTCCATTGTTGAGTTAAACAAATACAGATCATATCCCGCCACCGCACGCATACGGTCAACCATCATCTGCAATTCTTGATCGTTAGCGGAATAAGGGTCCAGACGCGGGAGGCTCATCTCCGCATACCAAGTCATCAGGAACGAATCACGCTCCACCACTTCCATAATTCCGTAGAAAATAGCCTCCTCCAGACTTCCGCCTAACGCGCATCCGTTAGAAGTTTCATAAACAAATCCCTGCCCGCAGCCCAAGCTATAGTAGGACAGCAACTCTGGAACTAGAATCGGGCGCTCTTGTAAAAACGAATAGCCCCAAACCCAATTAATTGGATGTTCTGGATTAAACTCTTTAAATGGAAAACCAGTCAGCTCATACTGTTCCTTCGCATGTACACCTACCTTAATAGGATTTAGCGCTTTATTTTCCAAATTACGGAAACTATCATGGACCACTGTTCGTTTGCCACGGGGCTCCAGGCCACAGTACCGCTCTAACCCCTCCAAAATGGCAGTTAACTCACTTACCGCATATGAATGGGTTCGCCCTGCTACTCCCTCGTCACCCGAGAACAAAGGAAGATTGACACTAACATCAGCAAATGGCGGCACGAGGTCATACATTTTCCCATTCAAAAAGCCAGTTCGATGATCAAGATAGTCTTTCTCTAGAAATTTATTCAGTTCTTTTATCGAACGGCAGCGATAACTGTCGATGCTGATCTTCGGACAAGGTTGTAGTGAAATTTGGGCCGCTATCGGTGAATCGTCGGGTAATTGACTACAAACCTGACACAATGGGTCGGGAAGAAAGGAATGCCATGAACTCTTCAGTGTTTTCAGATTGATTAAACATATCCTGCCTTCAGAATGTGGTTGATCACCTTGCAATACGCTCTGAATCTCCGCCTCGATTAAGTAGGCCATCTGCAATAGTCCCGAGCGTGATGCCCAAGCATCTCGTGTCATTTCTCCGTGCGCCGCAAATCTTTTCTCCATCTCCCACATCTCTTCACGGTCTCGTCCGGCCATGAGACGTCGCATATCAGCACACTGGGAGCACCCGGGCTTCCCTGAGCGAACGAGCGGTCCGACCACCCCTTCCCCAAACGAAACGAAGCTCCGTAGCCAAGGGATACCGGTTGGGTGCAACACCTCTTCCGTCTTTTTATGAACAGAGGGATTCCAAGTATCGTGCAATACCAAAACCAAATCAGTCGCTTTCGGCACTCCCGCCTCGAAATCGGTACAACGAACTACCTGATATTGAGCGGATAGTTCTCCGCACATTCGATCCGCCAACAATCCTTCTCCGACAACCACCACGACAGCACTCACCGGGATTCCTCCTCTCGTACCAACACACCAAATACCCCAGCCAGTTCCTCTTTTAAAAACGGTTCCAATGCTAGATCGAAGACTAAGAGCCGCTTACGCTTCCTATCTAAAACCTGCATGGCGGACTGCAAGACCTCGGAGTTTGTAGCCTCTGCACATGCATGAATTACAAGACTTTGTGGCACCTTTTCTTCCAAAAGCACGGACGAAAGTTCCAATGTTTGCGTCATATGAAATATCGGTCTGTTTTGTGCCTGCATAAGCGCCTGTTGTAATCCATTGCGTAACGCCAATGTAATATTCAAACCTACACTGCCAAACCAGCGCCCATTCGTACCAATCCATACTACTGGGAAGCCGGACACTTCCTCTCCCAAGCCTATTATCGGTGCTCCTTGTAACGTGGTCAGTGCCTGTAAATAAAAACGGCAGCGTTCATCTTCTACCACACTTAGCTGCACACGAGAGACAGAATTCTTCTTATTGACCTGTCGTTTAATCAGTTCCTCGTTCAAACACCTTTGTAATCCACGACTAGCACCTTCCGCAACAGTTTCTCCCGCTCCCACCCCGATATATTGCTGAAATTTTAACAAGCTAGCATCTACTTCCAGATGTGAAGGTACATTCGAAACGTGCAGACCTGCCAATCGAGATGCATACGCTTCAATCCCGGCCAGACCCGCTTCCCTACGTGCCTCTTCATGTGTTAGACCTGTACTCAAAATCTCGGGCAACAGGTCAGCCGGTCCATCCGACAATGGGTCAACTGCCTGAACACGACACTGAGATAGTGGGAGCTGCTTTAAATCCCCCTCCTCCCAAATATGGAAAATTCCTGATTCAACTGATGTCAACTGGCTAAAGTAAAGAAGTAAACTACTTGGCTCATCCTTGCCTAAGCTCTGTTCGATACGTAAATCCAAATCATTAACCCGTTCGACAGACACATGTCCGGTCACTAGCGGATGAGGTATAAACGAATGCCAGTTTCCTTCCAACGTTTCAAGTTCCAACAGAAAGAATTGATTCTTCCGTTCCAATTCAGTCACTTTTGTAATCTCTTTAAACAATTCAAACACGATCACATTAGCCAACATCGCCCCTGCTGTGGAAGAGTAAGCTGGGAACTGCTGATCTTTGGATAGTTCAGATTTGTGTATACGTCTCCATGCAGACTCCCAACATACCTTTGAATCTGGATGCACCAAAGGACCTGTCAGACCTACATGCTGTAGACATAAAGCTGGGAGTAATATCTTCTTCTCTTCTCTACAAACCGTATGAAGAACTCTCAGTTCCTCTACTTCGGCCTCCTGCGACACATACAAAATCGAATCTACCGGTTGCACAATCTCCCGCCAAGCACCTGCCCCCTCCTTTTGCAGGCTGACCTCCTCTACCACCACCTCAGAGTCTGTTTTTTGAGCATGTGCTACGATTTCCATCAACCGCTGTTTATTGGTAGGTACCGAGTCCGTTATTAGCACATGGAATTTAGGTAAGCCAGATTCAAACAACGCAGAAACCAACGAAATAAAAAAAGGACCTGAGCCAACTACTAACACTTTCCCCCGACGATAGGTTTGAAAGCGGTACGCTCCCGAATCGCCAAAACTGTCCAAAAATTCAATTTGAGACGCATGTTTTTTAAGAACTTGATCCGCCAATTGATGTTGGCGATCTTGGCTTACATCTCGAACAAACCCGTTTCGAAACAGCACTCCAGCAATTTCATAAACACGATCCCGGTATGAACCAGGCAAACCGTCTGTCAAATCCCCCAATGTGTACTCTCCGTTGAACATCGGGATCAGCTTTTCAACCCACTGATCGATCGCACTGCCTTCCATACGAAACGAACTTAAGTTGTTCCGAAAATACACTCCGCTATTTGGATCAGGGAGAAAAAACGTGTCCCTTTTTACTTTCAGACGCATAGAAGAGGTTAAATTTGTCATTCCGCTCCTCCTTCCCGTAAGCTGTTCTCAAATATGCAGCTTTACTTTTACCTTTTATCCTATGTACCGCTAATTGTCTCTTATGTCTAATCTTATAGAGAAAGCCCCTAACAACTTAAGCAGGGGCAACTCTCCTCCATAGTCACCCTAGTTTTCGTTGGGAAACGAGCTATCGGCCACCGCAACGCCCACCACAACGGCCACCACAACGATTACTGCAACGGCCACCGCAACGAAAACAATTAAAGCAACTAAAACAACTAAAGCAGCGAAAACAACTAAAACAACTAAAACACCGACCAAAACCACCAAAAACACCGAATTGTCGAGACGAATCAATATAGGACTGGTTTTGGTCCCAGGGAACTGCCTCGTTCGCCTGGAAATCCCCAACATTTAACATCTGGAGTTCATTTTGAAAATCATTCATTTTATAGCCTCCCTAAATTATTTTAACAAGGTGTCCAGCAACAGAAAGGAAAACAGAACGACCAATTAGAAAAACAACTTTGTAATAGGTGAATCTACAATAGTTCTCCTCAACAAAATATGAACTACGGTCGAGCATTGTTACTGATATAGATGCCTATTTTTATTGGAGAATCGTAAGATAGACACCCGGATTTAATCATCAGAACACATACTCTTCCGTCCTCCATAGTGTCGCCCTGCTGAAAATGAAGAAACTTTGGGGTGGACCAGTAAACGTGTACACAGATTATTTTGTTAATAATTTATGAGGCATCCAAGGTATTGATTATCACTTTGTACCAAGTTTACAAATCAAAAATCAGTTATAAAAGCCAAGGATTGATATTTAATTTGGAGAACTGGAAGCCAACAAATAAGGTCGAAGAACAAATATTAAATATTTTAAGGAGTGACTTATCACAATTCAGCAGCCGTTTGAATGCATTTTATGATGGTTTTGAGAACGAGGATATATCGGTGTTAATAAGGAATACTCTTTACCATTCAGGATGACCTTCTTTTTGATACAAAAAGTTTATAAGGTGTCAAATTGTGACATGAGAAATGGTTTAATGATTGAAAAAGGATGAATGGCATGTTATTCACTTTTTGACAGTTGGGTAAAACCTATAATGATATGCACATGGCAATCATTTTCAGTTGTTTTGATTTCGACATAATGAACATGATAGCCATTTGGCAATGATATTTGTATTTGCTTCATAATAATGGATGTGACTATCATCAAACGTCGTAAATTAGCTTGTATCTAATTATTTACGATGAATTGTCATGAGTAATACAGGGAATGGTAAAAAAGAAAGGATGATGAAAATGAACAAGAAAAAATACCTTTTTGCTTTTATGTCAACCATTTTATCATTGGGTTTATTATTTGGCTGCAATGGTGTTGACGAAGATGAACCAGATCCAACTGAAGAACCTTCAGAGCAAATGGAAGATAATTCGCAATAACCGAGAACTGCATAAACCAAGAGGCTGACATCGAAAGTCAGCCTCTTGATTATGGACCAAGTGATGTAGTCTCAATGAGTACTTTTTTTTATACTCATTAGGGTTTATAAAAGAAAAAGTAAATGATTGTATAAATCTAAATATTGAACTTATTATCGAGTTTTTTATTCATTTCATTATCTACAAGATTGTTAAAAAATCAGTAATCAATTATCCACTTTCACTTTTATTATCTCGATAGTGTTAGGAGAATTACTAGGAAGAGCATTATATGACCCTAAAATCGCGTCATTTACTCGATGATATTCACGCTTTAAAATGTTAGACTAGCGTTTCTATTGTTTCATAAAAGAACGGGGTCGTTGATCGCAAAGAATGGAGAAAAAAAATAGGGAATGATTAATCAAGTACTATTTTTTGAATAAGTACTGATGAAAACTTATATAAATATACGACTATGAAAAGATACAATATACCGCAGCATGCCCCGGCAACAACATCTGTTAGATAATGCACTCCAAGATACACCCTACTTACTGCTATAAGGATAACAATTATCAACGTTGTGGATAGCCATAACAGCCAATGCTTTATTCCCACTTTCAAAATATGCGCAAATAAATAAAACAAAAAGCCCATAAAAGCGATGGAATTCATTGCATGTCCACTTGGAAAGCTGTAATCGCCAACTTCAATTAGCGAATGAAATGATGGACGCTCTCTTTCAAAAAATTCTTTCATCATATAGTTGACTCCTCTTACACCCCAAAATGCTAACATTACAAAGATAGATTCAAGATAACGTTTCTTAATCAATAAAAAGGCTGTAACGATAACAGCTAGTGGTAGTAAAAATTTGATTAATCCAATATCAGTAAAAAAGAAAAACAAATCATTCAAAAATTCTGTACGAATATCCTCGAAAAACAAAAGAATTTTTACATCATACGTTTGTATTAATGGTTGCTCAATAGTTAATGCCAATCCAATGACTAAGATCATACTGGACCAAAAGATAACCCATTTCATCTTTTATACCTCCATTAATGCTTCAGACATGCAAAGCCAATCAAATGGAAAGATTTAACTAACTTTAGTCAACGTATCTTTTTTTGAAATTGTGCCTCTTCAAATCTAAATGTTTATTATTATCTACTTAAACCATCCCTTTTTTCTAAACCATATAAACATTCCGATTCCTATCAAAAACATTAAGGATACGGTTTCAAAATAACCATATTTTCAAGTTAATTCGGGCATATTTTCAAAATTCATTCCATAAATACCAGCGATAAAAGTGAGCGGCATAAAAATGGTTGTAATGACTGTGAGAACCTTCATCACACGATTTGTTTGATGTGCATTTAAGGAAATATAGCTATCTCTTATGTCCGTAGTTAGTTCACGATTTTCTTCAATCATTTCAGTAAGTTTTAATAAATGATCGTGAATATCAGAAAAATACGCCTGCTTCTTTTGGATTTCAGTGAATCTTTGAGAGTTAAGGATTCGATAGGCAAGATCCCTCATCGGCGATACCACATGTCTTAAAGAAAGAAGATGATGTCTCGTCTCAAATAATTCCTCAAGTAGCAATCCCATAGACTTTTTATTAGAATTTTCATCAATCTCATTTAGAGTATCTTCAATTGTTTCAACCAGTGGAAAATAATTATCAACAATTTTATCTAAAACATGATACAAAACCTGGATTGGTTCCCATTCTTCTATATTTGATGTATGCTCAAAGCGCTCCCACACATTTTCAACTTCTTTAGAAACCTCTTGATGAAAAGTAACAATATAATTTTCTCCTAAAAAAAGATTTATTTCTTCTCTCATAAGATTTTCAGGGGTTATCGCCTGTGTAACAAAAAAGATATGATCTTCATAATAATCTAATTTTGGTCTTTGTATGGTGTTTATGCAATCTTCAATCGCTAATGGATGAAAGCCTAATGGTTTACTTAATAATTTTATTTCTTCTTCATCGGAGCGATCAAAATCAATCCAGTACCAAAGATAATTTCCCACAATTAATTCTGTGATTTCCAGATTTGTTATCAACTCAAATTCTTTATTAATTGCTATTGTTTTAATCATCGTTTCTCCTATTCAATCTGTTAGATATAAGACGTATGATAGAGTCTGCTGAATTACAGAAAAGTTACGCAACGTCACTGTTTTTTTTTTACTTATAAGCCACAATTTACACTATTCTTACCATCTCGGTACATTTGAAAATATCCCCTTACTTCTCTTCGCTTTATATTGCCCTGATATTTACTTTTCATTTTCCCTTCCACGACAATAACTAGCCCTCTGTGCGTGGTAGTTCACTAAGATATTCAAAAGGCATACGAATAAAATACGATACCTTTTGTCCTACTAATTGATGTTCAGCAATAAAAATATGTTATCCATTTTTTTGATATTGTAATGTTAAATGTTACAATATGGAAATAGATCATTTAATAAATGATTTACAATTTAATACTGGGGAGTGGAGCTAATGTCAGTTGATGCTTATCTTAACTTTAATGGGAACTGTCGCGATGCCGTAGAATTTTATGCACAGGTTTTTGGAACAGAACAACCACAAATCATGACCTTTGGAGAAATGCCGCCTAATCCAGAGTTTCCTCTCCCAGAGGAAGCAAAAAATTTAGTAATGCACACGCGCCTTAAGATCGAAGAGAGCAATGTGATGTTTTCAGATATTTTCCCTGATATGCCTTTTATTGTAGGAAACAATATAAGCCTGTCGATCGCCAGTAAAAACTTGGATGATATCAAATCATATTTCACTCAACTTAAAGAAGGTGGCACAGTAGGCATGGAGCTTCAAGAAACTTTCTGGAGCAAATGTTACGGCCTTGTTACTGATAAGTTTGGAATTGAATGGCAATTTAACTATGATAGTGGTGAAATGAATATATAATGTTAAAAAAAGGATAGGAAACTTTTCTGCTATAGAAAAGATTCCTATCCTTTTTGTATTTCGATTACTTCCTATATTCCTCTTCTGGAATTGCTAAATTAAATAAAACGATTGTCAGAGGATAAAATATAATTAACTTCATTGAAAATATTGTATAAATTTCTTTAAATAGAATCAGTTACAATTATCTACTTTTTGAAGTCACAGATAATAAGTAAACCAAGTTCCGGTCGTCTCGATAACAATGATTCCTTCTAAAAATGATCCCTCTTCAGCTCAGTGTGATTCAGTTTATGTTAATGCATAATAAAAAAGTGCACCCGGAGGATACACTTTTAACATCATTTCAATTACCTATTAATCAATTTCGCCTCGGCGGAATTGCGTCCAGATTTTATCGAGCTCGCTCGATAAACTTCCTCTGAAAATCTGTGACATCTGCTGGAGGCTTTCACTTCATTCAGGCGGAGTTTACACTCCCACTGAATGAATGCTGGAAGTTAAACATATTCCAGATAACGTTCCTTTATTTGTTCCAAAACAAGGTCGCCAGGGCGATCCCAAATCTCTTGATTAAATATTTCAACCTCAATTGGGCCTTTATAGCCTGCTTCTTCCACTGCATTTCGTATTTTCCTTAAATCAATTACGCCGTCCCCCATCATCCCTCTTCCCATTAACAAGTCAGGAGTTGGGACAATCCAATCAGAGACATGATAACCAAGAATTTTTCCACTTGCACGTGAAATTTGGTTATATAAATCCGGATCCCACCAGACGTGGAATACATCCACAACCACCCCTACTGCATCGGTATTGAATTGCTCTGCAAGCGTATTTGCATGGTTTAATGTGACGATGACACTTCGCTCTGCTGCATACATTGGATGAAGTGGTTCGATCCCTAATTTAACTCCATATTGTTGCGCAAATGGTATTATTTGCTCAATTCCTTCAGCAACCATTTTACGTGCAGTTTCAATATCCTTATTAGGTGATGGACCACAAACGAGTACTAGTACATCTGTGCCCAACTCAGCAGCTTCCTCTATTGCACGCTTGTTATCATCGATCCTTTTTTGTCGCTCAACACTTGTAGCTGCGGGGAACATCCCGCCTCTACAAAGACTGGAAACTTTAAGACCGGCATCAAGCACTAATTTTTTACTTTCAGCTAAACCCATTTCAGTCAATTTATGCCGCCATATTGCGATCGAAGGGATACCAGCCCGCACACATCCTTCTACAGCTTCACGAAGATCCCATTTGTCCGTCGTAATTTGATTTAGGCTAAGCCGCTCTATTGTTTCTATTTTCCCCATGCTATCCCTCCTATTCGATTCCCGAAGTGACTAATATATGTTTCATTCTATCAGCAGCAAGTTGTGGGTCCACTAATAGTCCCGCTTGATCTGCCAATAAAAACAATTCTGCTAAATGGGTAATCGATCTGGCACTTTCCGCTCCACCGATCATTCGAAAATGCTTTTGGTGCCCATTCAAATAGGCCATAAATACGATACCTGTTTTGTAGGAATACGTAGGCTGTTGGAATATATGTCTAGACAAAGGCACTGTTTTTTCTAATAGTGCATTATATTTATTTAAGTCTCCTGCATCCAGTGCATGTAATGCAGCTGCAGCTGCTGGGGCAATTGCATCAAAAATACCTAAAAGTGCGTGACTAAAGCCTTGTTCATCTCCTTGAATCAATGAAGGGTAATTAAAATCATCACCCGTATACATTTTCACATTTTTAGGCAATAGCCTTCTCATCTCTATTTCACGATCAGCATCTAATAGCGATATTTTTATCCCGTCGATTTTTTCTTGATTATCCCAAATAATATTAAGACAAACTTCCATCGCATCATCGATATTATCATGTCCCCAGTACCCCTTTAAAGCGGGATCAAACATATCACCTAACCAATGGAGAATAACAGGCTGTGACACTTGTCCTAAAATCTTACTATATACTCTATGATAATCTTCTGGTCCGTTTGCACAGGCTGCAAGTGCACGACTTGCCATTAAAATAATTGCTCCGCCCTCGTTTTCTATAAAGCCACATTGTTCTTCATATGCTGCCTCTACCTGCTCAAGTGTTATTTGCGCGCTAGGTAATAAATGATCCGTACCTGCACCACAGGCAATTCTACCACCCACTGCACGAGCTTCAGTAACGGAGCGTTTGATCAATTCCTGTGCCCCATTCCAACTCAGGCCCATTCCGCGTTGTGCCGTATCCATTGCCTCAGCAACGGATAGTCCAAGCGACCATAAATGACGACGATAAGCCAAGGTTTCGTCCCAATCAATTTGCGGATTAGTAAGTGGATCTGTATTTGCTAATGGATCACATACTACATGCGCTGCTGAGAAGGCAATTCTACTTTGGAATGGTTTGTTAGGAATCTCAAACACAGATACTTGACCTGGTTGATAATCGGTAAAAGTGCCGTTAGCCCTTGGTAACTTCAACTTTTTCGCCACTAGAAACACCTCCAATTGATAATTCCGGTACATCAACCCAGCAGCGTTCTTCCCATGATTTTAATCCAAGATCTGAAAGTTGCGTTCCTTTTGCTCCTTCAAGAAGATCCCATGGAAATGGCTCATCGTTTACAATATGTTGTAAGAATAACTCCCACTGCACTTTAAAGGCATTATCAAAAACATCATTTGTTGGCACTTCCTGCCATTGCTCCAAAAAGCTGAAAGGATTTTCGATATCTGGATTCCACACAGGCTTCGGTGTATTTACGCGGTGTTGTGCCTTGCAATCTCGTAATCCTGCTACTGCGCTACCTTCTGTACCGTCCACTTGAATGGTAAGTAGATCATCTCGATTCACTCTTACTGTCCAAGAAGAATTGGCTTGAACAATGATTCCGCCTTCCAACTCGAATGTTGCATATGCTGCATCATCTGCTGTACAAGCATACGGATCTCCTTGTTCATCAATTCTTTTCGGTATATGTGTAGCTCCAATACAGGAAACACTTTGCACATTCCCAAATAAGTTATCTAGCACATAGCGCCAGTGAGCAAACATATCTACAATAATCCCACCACCGTCTTCTTTGCGATAATTCCAAGATGGTCGTTGCCCAGGCTGCCAATCCCCTTCAAACACCCAATATCCAAACTCCATTCGAACGGAAAGTATTTCTCCAAAAAATCCAGAGTCTATGAGACGTTTTAATTTCAACATTCCTGGAAGAAATAATTTATCTTGTACAACTCCATTTTTCACTCCAGCTTCATACGCCAATTGAGCAAGTTCTAATGATTCTTCCACACTAGTTGCAGTAGGTTTTTCGCAATAAATATGCTTGCCCGCTTTAATTGCCTTACGAATATCCTTTGCCCTACGCACTGTAGTTTGCGCATCAAAATAGATAGCATTTTCATTGTTTTCTAAGCATGAATCCAAGTCTGTACTCCAACGATCAATATTGTGTGTTTCAGCCAGGCTCTTTAATTTATTCTCGTTTCTCCCGACTAAAATAGGATCAGGCATAATTACGTTACCATTTTGAAGTTTCACTCCTCCTTGATTTCGGATAGCAACAATCGAACGAATTAAATGCTGGTTTGTTCCCATTCTTCCTGTTACACCATTCATAATAATTCCTACATTAATAATAGACATTAAAAACACCCCTCTAATTTCGATTAATTTTAAGCATATGTTGATTCTATATGTAACTAGCTTTTGCGTCTTATCTATATAGGAACCGAATGTGCAATATCGGAATTAAATCATTAAACCAGGTAAAAATATGTATTTATCCGACAAAAAATCGTGCTATATTCGCACGGTTTTTGAACTATTCTTCATATCCATTTAATCATTCTGTTAAAAATAAAGATATTTGTGGAATAAATGTGATCACAAGTAAAGTCATAATTAGTACTATGATAAATGGAAAAGCACCTCTAGTTACTGATGTAAGAGACATGTTACTAATACCAGAAGCAACAAATAGATTTAAGCCGAAAGGTGGAGTTAACATGCCAATAGCAAGATTCACGATCATAATCACTCCAAAATGAATTGGGTTGATCCCCATTTCTATTACGATTGGTAAAAAAAGAGGGACAAGAATCAATATGGCAGCACTTGAATCCATAAACATTCCTACAATTAATAATACAATTGTTACTATCATTAAGAAGAAGAATGGAGTTGTAGCAAATTCCATAATATTCGCTGCTAGTTTTGTCGGAATTTGCTCATAGGTTAAATACCAACTAAATGTTTTTGCTGCTGCGATAACAAGCATGATCATGGAAGAGGTGACAACTGATCTCTTTGTTACAGTAAACAATGTCTTTATATTAAGTTCTTTATACACAAAAAATCCAATTACTAAGCTATACACAATAGCGACTGCAGCCGCTTCAGTAGGGGTGAAAAAACCTTTATAAATCCCACCCAAAACAATTACGGGCATCATAATCCCCCAAATTGCTGCTTTTGTAGAGTTCCACAACTCTCGCAAGCCTACCCGTTTATCAGGTTTATGACCTTGTTTTTTTGCGATAATATAACTAAGGACAATCAATACGAGTCCAATAAATATTCCCGGTATAATTCCTGCAATGAATAGCTGACTAATTGATACTTCAGCGACTGCTCCATAAACCAACAACGTAATACTAGGAGGGATAATAATTCCTAACGACCCTGCCGCACACATTAATCCTACAGCAAATCTAGGAGAGTATCCTGCCTCTTTTAATGATGGTATCATAATACCGCCAATCGCAGCCACTGTTGCAGGGCTAGAACCTGATAAAGCAGCAAAAAGCATAGAGGACATAACTCCCGCAATTGGTAGACCCCCTGTTGTCCAGCCTACTAATTTTTTAGCTAGATCTATCAATCTCTTGGATGTACCACCGGCAAGCATTAAATCACCCGCAAAAACAAAAAAAGGAATAGCCATTAAAGTAAAAGAGTCAATTCCTGAAAACATTGTCCGCGCAAATGTATCTATAGATATATTCCCTTGAAACATTGCAATAAAACTAGATAAACCTATGGCGGCAGCAATTGGCGTACTAAGTAGCATGAGAAGAATAAAAATGACAATGATCATAGTTTTGTCATCTCCTCAACTGTTGTATTTACTACCGGATCATTTGTTCTAAAAGTCTTAATATCATCTAGGAGAATTTGAAAAAAACGCAACAACATTAATGCTCCACCAACTGGAATAGCTAGATAAGGAATATACATAGGAATCCCTAAAGATGGTGTTACACTATCATATTGAACTACATTTAAAATCGCCTTACACCCGGATAAAATAATAATAATACAGAAACCCATCGCTGTAGCATTAGCTAAAATTGAAAATATCTTTTTAAATATAGAAGGTAGGTAGATAACAACAGCATCCACGGCGGCATGGGCCTTTTCCCTTACCGCAATACTACTGCCAATAAAAATAAACCAAACAATTAAATATCTTGCTACTTCCTCAGACCAGTGAAGTGAATAATTAAATAAATACCTTAAAACAACCTGTGTAAAGACAAGCAAAGAAGTAAATATTAGCGTGGATACAGCTACATACTCCTCCAAATAATCTAGTATCTTATTAGCTTTCCGCACAATTTATCCCCCTTTTTTAAAAATAGGGCCGCCTAAGCCGCCCCTCGTTATGCATGATAATTTAATTTACCTTTTTAATAGCGTCTAGTAGTTCTTGACTACCATCGATTTCCATAAACTCATCAATAACATTGTCGGTTAATTTTAGAAATGCGTCTTTATCTTCGTCATTAAATTCAGTGATCTGGATACCAGATTCGTCTAATATTTTCATATACTCCTCCTCATCAGCAGCAGCCAATTCCCATTGCCATTTCGTTACTTCCTCGGCAACATCAGTAACTGTTTTTTGAAGGTCAACTGGCAAGCCTTTATAGAATTCGTCGCTGATCATCAGAGCATATCCCATATACCCATGTGCACTTAACGTCAAATAATCTTGCACCTCATAAAATTTTTTACTAATCACATTGGATAAAGGGTTTTCTTGCCCATCAACCGTTTTAGTTTGAAGCGCTGTGTAAAGTTCAGCAAAGTCTATCGAAATCCCCCCAGCATTTAATGCTTTGAATTGAGAAATCAATAGAGGACTTTGAGATGCACGCATCTTTAATCCGGATAAATCTTTAGGAGATTCAATTGGATGTTTAGAATTTGTAAAATGTTTAAACCCACCATCCCAGTACCCAAGCCCTCTTAAACCTTGCTTTTCTAATTTTTCATTCAACATATCGCCCAACTTACCATGCATTGCCTTAAAAGCAACGTCTTTGTCAGAAAATACATACGGTAAGTCAAAAATTTCAAATTGCTTTACAAAAGATGGCATTACACCTGTAAAAGGAGCATTCATTTGAACAGTGCCAGACTGCATTTGCTCTGTTATTTCTCTGTCTGATCCCAACTGCGAATCAGGAAAAATCTCCACCTTGATTTGACCATTCGTTCTTTCCTCTAATAATTCAGCAAACTTTTCTGCCGCTTTCCCCTTTGCTGTAGAAGCACTTACAACATGTGCAAATTTAATTTCATATTCTTTCTTATCTGGCCCAGAACCGCTTTTTCCATTATCATTCGTTGTCGATTTGCTACAACCAACAATGAACAATGATAGAAGCAAAATACAAATAGGTATTACCATCCAATTTTTTCGCACTTCATTCTCCTCCTCTAACTAAAGCGCTTTCATTACGTGTGTTTATTATGTAGTGTAAACAAATAATTGTCTTATTACATTAGGAGGTAGATTCTTAATTTTGGAAAGTTATAGTAAAAACATTTAGATGTTAAACAAACTACTCCATTTGCTCTTTTTGAAGAATACGGAACTTATTTGGAGACATTCCGACAATATTTCTAAATGTACGGTAAAATGTCGAAAGTGTTTCATATCCTACTTCAAAGCAAATGGAAACAATATCTTTATCCGATTCTGTTAACAATTCCTTTGCCCGATTGATTCGTACTTTTTGCAAATATTGTAGTGGCGTTTCATGGAATTTTTCCTTAAATATATCATTGATGTAACGAGATGAGATGCCGAATTTCAGTGATAAATCCTCAGCAGTTATATTTTCGAAATATCTGGTATCAATATATTGTTGCAACTTTAATGATCTCATATCATTAGCATTATCGAATTTCTTTTCCATATTGAAGCGGATTAAAATCAACAGTAATTCATACAAATAAATTGGTGAAGCATATTTGCATAGGCTATCATAGTCCGTTTGTTCAAAAAGTATTTTTCGTAATATTTGCCTGATTTCACTAGCCCGAACGACATCTAATTGATAGTATTGCGAATGTGCTTGCAAACTATTTAATAATCCATCTTCTATATAATGACTTAAAGCAGATGGGGAAAAAGCCAAGACAAGAACAGATAGTTTTGAATATGCAGTAATAGAATGAATCGAGTTTGGAACAATTAGGACAACCTGATCCCTCGAGAATTCATATTGCTTTTCATCTAGTGTCACTTTCCCTTGCCCATTAAGTGCATACAAAACCTGGAAATGATCATGATAATGATCGGAAATATGATTTCCTCTCAAATGTTGATTTTCATATAGACGTACTTCAGTTATAGGTATATTCGTTGTCTGTAATCCCAAGATAATCCTCCCATATAGTCAATAGACTCTCGGCATTCACCGAGGCAGATGGTACAAGGTTTTCTTGTGCCACTTTTTCATGTCTCCTTCTACTTTTAATAGTAGAATTGCCTATTCTGTATGTAATGAGATAATAATCTACATACAATGTGTTCGCCTGCTACCGTTGATTTCCGTTCCAGGCGGACGCGTTCCGTGGGGCGTGCGGTGAGCCTCCTCAGTCGCTTCGCGCCTTGCGGGGTCTCTCACCTGTCACGCTGATCCCCCAGGAGTCGTCGCCTTTCACTCCAATCAACTGCGATATTCTTTTGCTCATGGCGACTGATCATGGAGGAACTTTTTAAACAATATTCCAAGCTGGAAATAAAGTGTCGAAACATTGCAATTAAATACATAAAAAGCCAAGGCGTTGATTTTGAAACCAATTTTTACTTCGCATGAAACATATCAAAATTTTGTGATGGATAATACCTTTATAAATAAAATGAATAATCAATAAATCCATCGTTATCAACTTCATTTTCCATAGCATCAAAACCAACTGACTTAAATAAATTTATACTGGCCTCATTGGTATGTTTAATCCCTGCAACGATTTGCTTTATTGATGAAATTTCGGTTCTATTTATAACTTGTTCAATTATCATTTTCCCGAAACCTTTGCGTCGGTAGTCAGGTCTTATAAGGATATCTATGTAAGCTTTTTGATTATCTATTTCATATGACACTCTACCTACGGGAACATTACTTTGATAAACTATCCAACAGTAATGATTAGGGTTTGTGGTCACATACTTTATAAATCGTTCTGTTAGTTCCTCTACATAAAAGCTATCACTATCATTGTGGTACCAGTTATTTACTATAGGAATATGATTCATATTAATTTCGCAAAAAACAAGGGTATGATCCATAAATACTAAATACCTCCACGGATTTATTGGTAAAGTCACAGATTTAACTCCATAATAACTTTCTTTTATGATAATAAACTAGAATAAGAGTATTTTGAAGAAATGTGGTTATCTTAACTTTCCATAAGAAACTTTATGTTAACTAGAAATGTATATATCATACAAAAAGGATTGTGAAAAATCATGACCCTAATTTAAATTTCATTATTTGATCAATCTCATATTTATATTTATTTAAACCTAATTCTTTTACAAGAGTAATAAAAAAGAACTCAGCTCGATCTAGGATAACTTTCAGTAGCAAATAGACTGGTGTTGTTGAATCATAGTATCCACCCACTTGAAATTATTACTATAATTATACAGCAAAAAAAGTACAATCCCCATATATTTTAAGGATTGTACTCTTTTTGGTTTACAAAGGGACTTTTTCAGTGCCCTCTAAGAATGTAGTATCTTTTCATTGGTGCAGATTGATCCATTAACTAATTCATTTTGTATAGTTTTGCAAATTAAGTTAAACGAATCAATCTTTGTTTACTTTTGGCTCCACATGTACATGTACAGCATATACATCATGTTCCCTCATTAATGTCTTCTCAACTTTTGTAGAGATATCATGCGCAGAGTTTATATCCAAAGATGATTCAACAAGAATGACGATGTCGACCACAGCATTATTACCGTAGTTCCTTGCCTTGATTTCTTTCACACCGATTACGCCATTTATTTCTTGTATCGTTTCTTTATATGTTTCAATCACTTCCTCATCAAAACCATCCGTCAATAAGTGCGATGTATCACGAAAAATCTCCCATGCCGTTTTACAAATTAAAAATCCAACAATTGCTGCTGTTAATGGATCAAGCCATGGCATATTTAATTGTGAACCAAAAATTCCTATTGCTGTTCCAATACTTACCCATGCATCGGAAATATTATCCTTTGCTGCAGCCATCACTGCCTGACTGTCGACCCTCTTTGCCAACCCACGATTGTATCTATATACAAAATACATTACGACAGCAGAAAAAACACCAACCCATCCAGCAATCATATCAGGAGATTCTTTCGTAGTATCAAATAAAGATTTCGCCGCACCATACACTACTTGTAATCCTACAGTCATCATAATAAATGAAGCAACCATTGAGGCAATGGTCTCACTTTTCCAATGTCCATAAAGATGATCCTCATCTGCCGGTCTTTGAGATAACTTCAAACCAATTAATAATGCAATGGAAGCAATAATATCTGTTGTGTTATTTAATCCATCTGCTTTTAAGGCAGCTGAATTACTCATAAGGCCAATAATTAATTTTAAACTGGCCAAAAAGAGATAAGCGATAATACTAATTATCGCTCCGCGTTCAGCCAATTTTAAATTTGCGTATTTTTGTTGATCCATAAAATTAATCCCTCCAGAATAGTCCATATATATGGTATCAACTAAATCGCTAGTGGGTCTATAGCAACGTTCTTTCACGAATTCATGTTTATAGCTATTAGCAAAGAAAATTGGACGCGGCAAAGAAATAAAAAGAACGAAATAATGTCTCTTGCTAAAATATCAATGAAAAACGGGATTTATTGTGATTCTGAAGCGAACAATATTATGACATTTAATAAGAAACTATTCCATTAATCTTCGGAAACAGCTAAGATGTTCTATGTGTGCTTTTTTCTTTTGCAATAATCGTCATTTCTTTTCCATATCAACTTTTCCCGCTATCTACTTTTTTAAGGTTCTTATACTTCTTATCCAAACAAGTTTTTCCTTAAATCGAGAGCTCTATACTTCGGTTATCTGGAACTTATTACTCATCTTTTATGTTAAAATAGATTTCAGTTGCCATTCTTTTTTTTGCATGCTATCATCTATTAAACACCATATTTAGTATGTATATATAAAAATGTATACCATATATTGAATACCAGCAAGATCAGGTGCTTCTTGTCTCCCTGATGTGTAAAGGCATAAATACGGGAAACAACTGATCCATTAAGTTAACATATCAGATCTTGGAAGGCTTTCAGACCGATGACATCAATGTGAAAGAACAAGTTTTAATTCTTTGGGGATTGGGAAGATGAAACGATAGAGAAAATTTTATTTTATCTATCGTTTCATCCGCCCCATTCTCAAGCGGATTTTTTTATTTTATCATGAAAGAAAAGGTGAACAAAATGACTACAATGATTACGAAAGATCATGGTAACCGTAAGTTGGCATTTGACAAGGAACGTTTACTTGCATTTATTGACAAGAATACCTTGATTAACTCAGCAGAATATAAAGAAAAAATTATTCGCAGCGTGGAAGCTAAAGAGGAGATAAATGCTGATCACATTACCGACCTTCTCGTTAACACGGCTTTGGAAAATGTTGATGAAGCAAATACGCAGTGGACATATGATGCAGCAAAGATTTACTTGAAAGAATTATACAAAAAAGCAAGCCAAAATCGTGCATTTGACAAGGAATTAAAATATGGCGATTTTTACGGATTATTAAAAACATTAGCTGGAAAAGGCATTTATGCTCCAAACATTTTAGAAAAGTATAGTAGACAAGAAATTATTGAGTTAGCTAGTTTAATAGATCCTGATCGAGATTTATTGTTTGACTATATCGGTCTACATACATTAGCGACCAGATATTTAGCGACAGACCATCAAAAAAACACATATGAGTTACCTCAAGAACGCTGGTTAGTTATTGCTTTACATCTTATGCAAGACGAACCGATCGAGAAAAGATCAAAGCTCGTAGCAGAAAGCTATTGGGCACTATCCAATCTTTATATGACAGTCGCAACACCTACACTTGCAAATGCAGGACTTGCGCACGGCCAGTTATCAAGTTGCTTTATCGATACAGTCGAGGATTCACTCATGGGAATCTACAACAGTAACACGGACGTTGCTAGACTTTCTAAAGATGGCGGCGGTATCGGAGTGTATATGGGGAAAGTGAGAAGTCGCGGTAGTTCCATTAAAGGTTTTAAGGGAGCATCATCTGGGGTATTACCATGGATAAAACAACTAAACAATACAGCAGTCAGCGTGGATCAGTTAGGTCGTAGGAAAGGAGCTATTGCTGTCTATCTAGACGTATGGCATGCAGACATCCTCTCCTTCCTAGACTTAAAGCTTAACAATGGGGACGAACGACAAAGAGCGCATGATATTTTCACTGGAGTTTGCTTACCTGATCTATTTATGGAACAAGTAGAAAGACGTGGAGATTGGTACTTGTTTGACCCATATGAAGTGAAAAATGTAATGGGGTATTCGCTTGAAGATTTGTACGACGAGAAAAAAGGTTCAGGTTCTTTTAGAGAAAAATACGATGAATGTATTCAAAGTAATGCATTAAATAAAACAAAGGTTCCTGCTATTCAAATCATGGCAAGAATTATGAAATCACAATTAGAAACTGGTACTCCTTTCATGTTCTATCGTGATGAAGTAAATCGAAAGAATCCAAATAAACATGAAGGCATGGTTTATTCTAGTAATTTGTGTACAGAAATAATGCAGAATATGTCCCCTACTGTTCAGTATGATGAAACAGTTGACGGTGACACGATTATCACATATAAAAAAGCTGGCGATTTTGTTGTTTGTAACCTCTCTTCTGTTAACCTTGGAAAAGCTGTTCATGCCAATAATGACGACCAAGACGTATTAAAACGATTAATCCCGATCCAGGTAAGAATGTTAGATAATGTAATCGACCTTAATACGATCGATGTGAAACAGGCGACAATAACGAATAAAAAGTATAGAGCCGTAGGATTAGGTACTTTCGGTTGGCATCACCTTCTAGCACTTAAAGGAATTAATTGGGAGTCAAAACAAGCTGTTGCATTCGCTGATGAACTGTACGAATTCATTTCACAGTTAACAATTAAAGCAAGTGTTGAGTTAGCAAAAGAAAAAGGGGCTTACTCTAAATTTAAAGGCAGCGATTGGCAAACTGGAGATTATTTCAAACAACGCGGCTATTTAAAAGGTCTACATGCAGATGCATGGACAGAAATAATGAATGATGTGGCAGAGCATGGTATGAGAAATGGTTATTTAATGGCTGTTGCACCTAACTCAAGTACATCAGTAATCGCAAACTCAACTGCTAGTATTGATCCGATTTTCAAACCTTTCTATCACGAAGAAAAGAAAGATTATAAATTACCAGTTGTTGCACCAGACCTAGATCATAATACGTACGAAGTATACCGTCGTTCAGCTTATATTGTTGATCAACGTTGGTCCGTACAACAAAATGCAGCTAGACAACGCCATATCGACCAATCTATCTCGTTTAACTTCTACGTTCCGAATAATATTAAAGCACAAGTAATGCTAGACTTACACTTACAAGCATGGGATTCGGGCTTAAAAACAACATATTATGTTCGATCAACAGCATCGGATATTGAGGACTGTGTATGGTGCGAATCTTAATATGTTATGCCAGCTATAGTGGAAATACTAAAGAAGTGGCAGAACTAATAGAGAAGAGATTATTAGAAGAAGCATATTCAGTGAATGTATATAGAATAGGGTCAGGAACCATACCTGATCCTTCCCTTTTTGATGTACTAATGATTGGTACATTTACATGGGGAAAAGGCGCGACACCAGATGATGTCAAAGATTTTGTGTATGAAATCGGCTATAAACCACCTAATGTCTTTATTTTTGGAACAGGTGATACACAATTTGGTGGTGACACATTGTTTTGCCATGCCACTGACAAGCTTGCTAAATTTTATCAATCTTCTTACGAGCCACTAAAAATAGAACAAAGTCCAAGAGGATCACAAGAAACTAAGGTGATGGAATGGACAGAAGGAGTGTTAAACATTGTCACAAATTCTAACTAAAGTAAAAATCTTAGAACCGGTTAACCCTAATAAATCAACGGCCCTTTTTGGTGGTAAAGCAAGTGGTATTTTAAACTGGAATGATATCGCCTATCCACACTTTTACACACATCGGGAACAAATCCGCGCATTATTTTGGCGTGCTAGTGAAGTGGATATGACACAAGACACAAAACAATTTTCAACATTGTCAAAGGAAGAACAAAGTGCTTTTTTAAAGATTATCGGATTACTTGCCACTTTAGATGGACCTCAAACAGATATTGCTGGGAGAATCTCACATCTTTCTACTGATCCATCTGTAAAATCAATCATGGCCACCATCGCAGACCAGGAAAGCGAGCATAATCATAGCTATGCTTATGTCCTATCTTCAGTGGCAACACTGGATAAGCAAAATGAGTCATTCCAAACAGGCAGAAAAGACGAAGTCCTTCTTAAACGTAATGAGCGGATTATGGAAGTGTACAATGAATTTGCCGAAAACCCAACGATTGATCATTTATTAAAAGCAATGGTATACACTACCCTACTTGAAGGTTTATTCTTTTATTCTGGGTTTGCGTTTTTCTATAATCTAGCAAGAAATCAAAAAATGGTTGGGACATCCACTATGATCTCTTACATCAACCGTGATGAATTACAGCATGGAAGATTTATCAGTGATCTATTCCGCGCTACACTGTCTGAAAACCCTACCTACAACACAACTGAGTTTACTAATTGGGTATATGATCAATTCCGCCATTCCGTTGAACAAGAAACTATTTGGAGTAAATATGTTCTTTCAGGAATTGATGGAATCGATCTTACTGAAATGGAAGGTTATATTAAATATCGCGCTAATAAAATGTTACGTCTATTAGGTTTAAGTGATATTTATGAAGGTTATTCAGATAACCCAATGAAATGGATCCGTGCTTACGTAGATAACTTCGATGATACAAAAACAGATTTCTTTGAACAAAAATCAAGACAATATACGAAAACAAGTGACTTAAACGGTTTTGATGAACTATGATCTCTATCCCGTAAAATAGTCCTTCCGATAAAAAAAAGCAGCCGAGTGGCTGCTTTTTTTTATCGGAAAGTATTAATTTTTACAGATAGAATATACAGAAACAAGCTATCTCTAGCCGACGCATTCACTGTCATCACAGAGTGTGATGCTTAGCCAAGATACACTATCTGTATAGTTCCTATTGATCTTAAGCCCTATACTACGTATGAGTATCGAAAACATCAAAAACTACAAAGAAACTCACGCAGACATAAAACTATAGGATGTGGTCCCTTATTTTCCTCTTTTTTTACTAGAACTTCGCTATAATCGATAATAAAGGCAATAGAAAAAACTGCCCCTAGTTAGAGGCAGTTTTAAATGAACTAATTATAGTTTAACAACGTTTTCTGCTTGTGGGCCACGTTGTCCTTCAACGATTTCAAATTCAACTTGTTGACCTTCGTCAAGTGATTTGTAACCTTCTCCTTGAATAGCGCTGAAATGTACGAATACATCATTTCCGCCTTCAACTTCGATGAAACCGAATCCTTTTTCACTGTTAAACCATTTTACTGTTCCTGTTGCCATGGGTAAAAACCTCCAAAAATTTTTTAATATGTTACTCATATTTACGGTGTAAATAAAACTTCACATATTATAAACAAGATCCACAATTGGGAGTAGATATTCTTTATAATATGTAAATCCTAAACTCCATAGATAACGTATTATTTAATGCAGCCAGCATCACGCGGTAAATTACAGGAAAATCATAAATGTTATTATATTTGCATTTCAAAACAACGAAAGCCCTTCCTCTCTCTCGTCCTTGCGGCTCCAAAACCGCGCCAGTGAGATTTGTCTTACAAAACAACGAGTATTTGAGATCACTCATTGGAGGAAAAAGGATTTTAGTAGTTGGTCAAGCACCAACCAAAACTTTAGTTCTTTACTATCATACATGAGGTACATGTAAATTGCAAGAAGGGATGGTAATATTTTTAAGTAATTCATGAAAAAGCTTTCATAAAAATACCAAACAAAGTATTTCTGTCTTTGTTTGGTATTATAACACTTTATTTAAAACTTTCAACATTTTTATCATATAATCGAAAAATAATCACACTTAACACCACCCACACACTTCCTGCTGCATATCCTGCGATTATATCACTTGGATAATGAACACCTAGATAGATACGACTTAAGCCAATGCTCAGAATGAATATACCTGCAATCATAAATAAAATCAAAGTCTTGCGATTACTCCCAATTAGCCTATATATGACATAGAAAATTCCACCGAATAAAATAACTGAACCCATTGCATGACCGCTTGGAAAACTAAAACCATGTTCATGAACAATACGTAACAGATCAGGCCTATCACGATGAAAATGTGCTTTCAATAGGCGGTTAAACGCCCCTGCTCCTACCCCTACAGAAATAATTAAATAAACACCTAATAAATAATTACGGCTCATACAAAAAATACCAGCACAAATAACGGTTATAATGATAACTCCTTTAACAGAACCCAAAAAAGTTATAAAAAGCATAATGGAAGTTAAAGGAGTCGATATCATTCCTTGCACACTGTCAATGATCAACATATCAAATTGCTTAATAAATTCACTATTTATTGTCAATGAGATTGATGTAAATAATCCAATACCAACTACTAAAATGAAGAATAATCCTATTTTTCGTTTATGCATTTTATATCCTCTTTTTACTAGATATTAGCATAAATTCCAACAATCATAAAGGAAAAATCGTTTGCTGTCTAGAAACAATGGTTAGACACAAGAGCTCCTAGCTTCACCTAGTAATTAGCGGATGGTCTCTCTACTACAAGAACAATAATCCTCACAGATGTCTATGAAATATCGCTTCAATCAGTGACTTTACCTAGACCAAATGTGCGCTTTACACGCTTTTTATTATTTTGCTACTCCTTTTTTCGTTGCAGCTTTTTTACGTGCTGGCTGTTTTGCTGTTTTTGGTTTTGTTTTGTCAATCGAAGCTTGCAATGCAGCCATCAGTTCTGTCATATTTGCTGCTGGTTCTTTTTGTTTGACCGCTATCATCTCTTTCCCATTTTTCTTCGCTTCAATAAGCTCAAGAAGTTGAGATCTATATTCGTCATGGTATTTTTCTGGTTCAAAAGTGGTTGTCAGCTGATCAATTAATAAAATAGCTGTATCGATTTCTTTTTTAGAGACTTCATCTGCAGTCGGTATATTAGGAACATCAGCCGCTTTCCTTACCTCATCAGGGTAATGAATGGTTTCCATTAGCAATATTCCTTCAAATACTCTAATTACCGCAAGTTGTTCTTTTGAACGTATTATTATTTTAGCAATACCAGCCTTCTCTGACTGCATAAGCGCTTTGCGTAGGAGTCCATATGCTTTTGTACCACCGTCTGGAGACATATAATAACTGCGGTTATAATAGATCGGATCTATTTCATCCATCTTGATAAAATCAATAATTTCTACAGCCTTCTCCTCGTTCGCGCCACTTAGTTCTTTTATTTCCTTCTCGTCAATTATGACAAACTTTCCCTTAGCTATTTCATAGCCTTTCACAATTTCTTTTATGTCTAGTTCTTTTTCACAGACCGGGCATATTTTCTCATACTTAATAGGTGTATGGCATTCTTTATGAAGCGATCGAAATTTTACATCTTTATCCTCTGTGGCAGCATGGAGTTTTATTGGAATATTTACTAATCCAAAGCTAATACTGCCTTTCCACATTGTATGCACTTTCTCACCTTCTTCTATGTTTCCTATTGATAGTATTTGCTAAATTGAATCACAAACATTCCTATCAACTTTTGGTAAAAATTCATTATGTGGGTAAAACTAAAAAAAATGAAAGGAGCGTTTTTATTGAAACCCATGCTTCCTACCTTAACCTTTCATCCGCCTAACCAAGGTGATTGGTATTATGAAATCAAATATGATGGCTTTCGAGGCATCCTTAACTGGAGTATAGAAGAATGCATTTTATTAAGCAGGAATGGTAAGGATTTACTCCCCCTATTCCCGGAGTTAAAAGCATTTCTACTCAAGCACCAGGACTCTATTACAGACTTGCTCCCTTTAAAATTAGATGGTGAACTCGTCATTCTAGAAAATGATTGGAAAGCAAATTTCCAAGCCATTCAAAAAAGAGGTAGATTGCGGTCCAAAGAAAAAATTTACGAGGCTGCAAACACCAGACCTTGTAAGTTTCTTGCTTTTGACCTTCTATCAACTAATCAAACGAGTACAGTTACACTTCCTTATATGAAAAGGAAAGCGATGCTTTTGTCTATATTTAAGCGCTTAGGATTTTCAGTTACACCTTCCACCAAAAACGAAATGCTTGTACAATATGTCCCATTTCATTCCAAATATAGCTCTTTATTAGAAAAAATGCAGGCATATGATAGTGAGGGGATCGTCGTAAAGTTAAGCTCTAGTCCTTGGGAGGAAGGTAGAAGAACTTCTACATGGTTAAAAATAAAAAACTGGAAAACTGCATCCTGTTTTTTAACTGCTTTTGATGAAAATAATGGTTTTTTTCATATTGGTGTGTGGAAAAACGATACAGTATTTCCTCTGGGTCTATTTATAAACGGTTTGGAAACAGAAACGAAACTGGCAATAAAGAGTACAATAATGCAAAACTACGATCAAAGAATAGGCAGCTTAATAAAAATAAAACCAGGTATCTGTCTGGATCTTTATTATATAGAATGGAACGGAGAACAGCTTCGCGAGCCATATTTTAAAGAATTGCGCTTTGATCTATCTCCAGATAAATGTACATTTGAACACTTTTTAATTGCTAATGCTGCTTTTCCAGATAAAGTCATACTTACACATCCAGATAAAGATCTTTGGGACAAAAACATGTGCACAAAATTAGACTATCTTCGCTATCTAAGATCTGTCTCTTCTTTCATGCTGCCATTTCTTCAAGATCGACCATTAACAGTCATTCGTGCGCCACATGGCATCTTTGGTGAGGCTTTTTTTCAAAAAAAACGTCCTGAAACAGCACCTGACTATATTCAGTCATATACACACGAAAAGTCTGAAATGATCATTTGTAATGATTTGCAAGCTTTAATTTGGTTAGGGAATCAACTTGCTATCGAGTTTCACGTCCCTTTCCAAACGATAAAAAGTGATTATGTAAGTGAAATTGTTTTTGATCTCGATCCGCCTTCACGTGCAGATTTCACCCTGGCTATACATGCAGCAATACTATTGAAAGAAATACTAGATACATTAAAATTAACTGCCTTTGTAAAAGTTTCTGGTAATAAAGGAATGCAAGTGTATATTCCACTTCCAGATGACACTTTTACATGGGATGATACACGTCTATTTACAGAGTTTATCGCGAATTTCCTGATCACTACCGAACCTCAATCGTTCACCATAGAAAGATTGAAAAAAAACCGGAATGGAAAGCTCTATATTGATTTCATCCAACATGCAGAAGGTAAAACAATTATCTCCCCTTACTCCGTTAGAAATAATAAAGATGCTCTTGTCGCTGCTCCGTTATTTTGGCATGAAATAACAAATGATTTACACATGGAGTATTTCACGATGCAAAAGGTGTTAGAAAGATTAAATGTCTTAGGTGATCCCTTTTCACACTTTTTCACATGCAAAAGAAAACAACCATTTAATGATGTGCTAAAAATGATAAAACTCGAATAAAACCTTGGACTTATTCCAAGAAAACAAGTAAACATAAACATAAATATTTCTCGTCTTCCGTAAGACGTTTTTCGAAACTCAAAATAGGTGTATTTGGTTGGAACATTGTTTGCATTTTAAGCGGCATGAAACCCTTTTTGATTCTCATCACTACTTTTTCATCTATAGATAAAACATAGTCAGCATAACTTTTTTTTAATTGATAGGTTTTTGCCCCTACTACTAGTTCCTTTCTTGTTGCATTTATTTTTGTAATAATTATTGGTAATTTACTTTTTTGAATAAAAATAACTGCATCTTGCGAATATACATGGATATACGACCTATTCGTCGAACCATGTTGATCGATTCTGTACATCCATTTAGATTTGAATTTATTTCCAATCTTATCTCTTTTTCGCTTTTCTCTGCCTTTTATTCTAGAAATAGAAAAACGACAGATTCCATCAGCGGAATAAATATCAAATATGGAAAGAGAGGACGGAGATTGAAGCAATATATAAAATTGCGCTTTACTCATTACAATATCTTTAGCATTAATTAATAAGCTAACATCCCGGTTTTTATTAGTGAAATACAAATATTTCAAAAAAAAGGTAAAAAGACATAGCGATACAAAGATACCGGCTATATTAATTGGCAAAAAATTGACCTTTTGCATACTGGGCAAAATAATAGAAACAAAAACCAGTGTAAATAATATGGTTTGATTCAAATATAAGCGAGTCATTCGAGCATAATAGTCTTTAATATTCATACGGTTCCCCCTAGTAAGATGGTATGTCCTACATGAATCATTAAGAACGATTTCCAAGAAAAAAAGCCTGACAATTTTGTCAGACTCGCTTGGAACCATAGATAGATTTATCTATTACTACCTGCTATTAGATTCCACTTTGGACCTTATAAAATCCGGAAAACAAATGGGATTCTGTATGTTTGACCATCAAATGCTTTAATTGCTGCGATAATCGTAAAAATGATTGCCGAAAGCCCAACAATAGGTAAAAGGATAAATCCAATCAATATTATGACCGATATTCCTGCGACAATACTGTAAACAGTATAGGATATGAGAAAATTAAAATACTCTCTTCCATGAAAATCAATGAATGGTGATTCATCCTTTTTGATTAACCAAATAATCAAAGGTGCAATAACTGGGAAAAACAAACTAGTAATATATAATAATCCAGCTACAGATTTTTCTGTACTTTCTTGCATCACAATTTCCTCCTCTTAAATCTCTCTTAATATATAATACGATTTACATAACAGAAGGTTTCGTAAAATCTTCACTTTTTCATATATTTAAATACCTCCTTCGTTTAGAGCCGATAAATGTAGTTAAAATCGGCTTTTAAAACCAGCATTTCCTTTATCAATATTCAACAAAAATCAGCCTTGAAAAACATGTCGAAAATAGTAGAATAAAAAAGAAAATTATTTTGTTTTACCTATTTTCAAAAGCTGTTTTTTTTTGTATGATGTCAATATAAATACCTTAAAATTTAATACAGCTCATAATTGAGGGAAGGCAAATGGTGCGCCACCAGTCCTGTTGTTTGGCTGGTCCTAGTGGGTTCGATTCCCACCCCGAAATTTTTTATGCAACTTTTAAAAAATTTCGAGGGTAGAAACGAATCTACGGGACTACCCTGCCCTGGAGGGGGTTCATAATGCTTAAGAAACGTGAATTATTTGGGCATGAATGTCATGCATTATTTGATTTAATGACGCACCCTGATGTCTTCCCTTTCGTACGACAAAAAGCAACTTCATATGAAGAGTTCATATTTTTGACGAAACAGACCATTGAAGCAGAAGAACGCGAGGAGTTAATCTCAAGGACAATAATGGATGAATGGGAAAATCCAATTGGTACGATCAACCTTTATGATATAGAAGGAAATGCTGGATTTTTAGGAACTTGGATAGGTAAACCATATCATGGTAAAGGGTATAATATATTAGCCAAAGAATGCTTTTTCCAAGAATTATTTTTTGAGAAAGAAATTGAAACGATATATATGCGTATTCGTAAAGAAAATGTCCGTTCACGAAAAGCCGCTGAAAAATTCCCTTATGTTGTACTGGCAAATAAAACTCGCCCATCTATATTTCAACAACTAAATCGGGAAAATTACGTGTATGACCTTTACGAAATTCCGAAAGATTTATTTACGATGAATTACCTTCGTAAAACGATCGACTCAGAAGAAATGCAGCCACTCGAAGCTTAATATGAAAAATGATTCAAGAGCTCAAAACCACATAGGTTTTAGCTCTTTTTTTGTAGCTATAAAAATCTTTAAAAACGAGGTATCTCTATTTAGTCAAATCCCCGCTCAGTCGTAGGGTGAAGTTTCCCCCGCCTACAAAAGATAAATTTATCTGGTAAACAAGAAACCTGTTCATAATCTTATTATACTGCCTCTTCTGAAGGCATTACATTAATTTATATGTATCAACTCACATGTTTACATAACAATATTATTGGAGTTCTAAATGTGTATTGATTAATACTAATATGTTATAATCTTATCTTAATGAAATCATTTGTAAGTGAGGGTAAAAATGAAACAGACAAATAATTTACGTGAAAAATTTCAACAACTTTGGGTGATTTTAGTTCCGTTATTGATCACTCAGCTTGCTATGTTCTCGATGACCTTTTTTGACATCATGATGACTGGAAGATATTCCTCCGAACATTTAGCTGGTGTAGCAATAGGTTCATCCTTATGGGTACCAATTTTCACCGGCTTAAGTGGTATTCTTTTATCAATCACACCTATCGTTGCTCACTTAATTGGGGCAAAGAAAAAAGACGATATTCCCTTTTCAGTTGTACAAGGGATTTACTCTGGAATTGCAATGGCAGCTTTCGTCATTTTAGTAGGCTCTATCATTCTAAATCCCATTTTGAATGGAATGAATTTGGCGAATGAAGTAGAACATGTGGCCAGGTTTTATTTAGTTAGTTTGGCATTTGGAATTATTCCTTTATTCGTTTACAACGCCCTTCGCTCCTTTATTGACGCACTCGGTAAAACAAGAGTGACAATGATTATTACGCTTACATCTTTGCCAATTAATGTCGTGTTAAATTACATTCTAATTTTCGGTAAGCTTGGTTTACCTGCACTTGGGGGTATTGGAGCAGGGATCGCCTCAGCAGCGACATATTGGTTAATAACGTTAATTGCCATGTGGATCATTCATAGAAAAAAACCATTTTTAGATTATCGGATATTTAAAACATTCTATCGGATTGATTTACATAAATGGAAAGAAATATTTGCGCTCGGACTTCCTATTGGCTTATCGATTTTTATCGAAACGAGTATCTTTTCAGCAGTTACATTATTTATGAGTGAATTCGGTACGAATGTAATTGCAGCACATCAGGCGGCACTAAACTTTTCTTCCTTTCTTTATATGATTCCACTAAGTATTTCAATGGCACTTACTATACTTATTGGTTTTGAGTCTGGGGCAGGAAGATATCAAGATGCCCGATCCTATAGTAAGCTGGGTATTCTTAGTGGTGTAAGTATATCTCTAATAATGGGGTTATTACTTTTTGTATTCCGCGCAGAAGTAGCACAGTTATACAGCGATGATTTGCAAGTTGTAAAATTAATATCGCAATTTTTGCTGTTTGCTGTATTCTTTCAGTTATCTGATGCTGTTCAAGCACCGATTCAAGGAGCGTTGCGAGGGTATAAAGATGTAAATGTCACGTTTATCATGGCTTTAATCTCATTTTGGGTAATCGGTTTACCTTTCGGCTATATTCTGACTAATTATACTGACTTAGGTCCCTTTGGATACTGGCTCGGTTTGATCATCGGTTTAGCTATAGGTGCCATCACGCTCTCCTTTCGTTTACGCTATGTCCAAAACAAAAAAATGGGGTTAAGAAAAGAAAAAGTAAGCTTATAAAAGGTATACCAAACTACATCCCGAGGTAGTTTGGTATAGCCTGTACAGGCCTTCAATTGTCGACGATTAAAGGCCTTAGTACATTATTAAGTAGGTCAAATATGATTCTATCTGTTAAATCTTATACCTTTCCACACAGCTAACAAAAAAACGAACAGGTAAGCCTAGTGGCTACCTGTTCGTTTTTCTATTGGCATAAGGCAATTCCTACAGGATATCCTCCAGCAAGCTTACGCTCCATTTTATTTCCCAATAAATTGTTGTGTCCAATAATTACCGTTAGCATCATGGCCAACTCCAATATGAGTGAAGTCTTGGCTTAAGATATTTGCACGATGACCTGAGCTATTCATCCACCCAGTTACTACCTCTTGAGGTGTACGTTGACCCATGGCAATGTTTTCACCTGCAGAACGATATGTGATACCAAATTTTTTCATCATATCAAATGGTGAGCCATATGTTGGGCTATTATGATCAAAATAATTGTTTGCTGACATATCTCTTGATTTTTCACGTGCTACTTTGCTTAATTCAAGATCTATTTTTAATGGTGCCAAACCATTTTTCGTTCTTTCTTGATTTGTTAAATCAAATACTTGTTGTTCAAAAGCACTTAGTTGTGAAGTTGTTTGCTCAGCAGGCTTTTCTTGTTTTTCCGGTGTTGGTTTTGGCTGCGCTACTGGTTTTTCTGGTTGCACTGGTGTTGGTTTCGGTTGCGTCACTGGTTTTTCTTGTTTTTCTGGTGTTGGTTTCGGCTGTGCCACTGGTTTTTCTTGTTTTTCTGGTGTTGGTTTCGGTTGTGCCACTGGTTTTTCTTGTTTTTCCGGTGTTGGTTTCGGCTGTGCTAAATTCAAGTCTTTCATATTCCACTTAATATTATATTTCTTACAGATTTGATTTAACAAATCCTCGTGATCTGAAAGATTAACAGTATTATATTGGAATACTACCTTTGCTTTGATAGGCTCAACTTGTGCCGCATCTGCTTTTCCTGCAAATGGTGCTGCCATAATTGCTACTGCTGCTGCAGTTGTAAATATCATTTTTTTCATTGTCTTATTCCTCCCAATGTTTTCTTTTCGTCTACAAAAATATCTTACCATATGATTTTTGTAATATTTAAGGGAGGAAATGCCAGTTTAAGAGAGTAAGATATTTTCTGAATTTGTACAGTTAGTAAATCTTATAGATACGGCATTTCTGTGTGAAGGATAATTCTGACTTACATTGGGCAATTTCCATTTACAACAAGGTATTACCATAAACTGCTATAGAATGCATATTGACAGCTTTTTTTTCTAGTGTCTTTCGTTACAATTATTACATTGATATAACAATTATTATATTTGATCGTACTCTCTCACACGTATACTTATAATATTTCGGAAATCAGGGTAACCTATCATATGACACTTTTTGGGAGGAATGAAGATGGATATCCGATACCGCTGCCCTAATTGCAAAACCAATCGTTCTCGTTTTAATATTATTGAACAGGTTCCCCATGCAGTTAAACTGGATCCTCAAACAGGGGAAACGATAGAAAGGTTTGCCGGTAAGGACGATGCTGGGCCTTTTCACATTGCTTATAGCGGCCCAGAGAGAAGAATACAATGTGGTACATGTGGACTAGTGGAAGATGAATATACATTTATAAAGTTTGGGGAAAAATAAAAAGCAAACAAAAAAACTCCGAATGGAGTTTTTTATTTGCTTTTATCTTTTGTTAATAATTCGAATGCTTTTTTTACCTGTGGGTCATTTTTAACAATCATATCACGTATTTTTTCCATTAAAGCTACTGTTGACTCTCCTTGTAACACTCCATTTGGATCTAATTTTACGCTAGTTTGAAATTCCTTAACAGCTTGTACTGTTTTATCGTCATAATTAGTATCTACATTTCCAGGATTAAATCCAAGAACCTTTAACATTTCTTCAGCAGATTTCACTTCATTTGCAACCGTATCTTTCTTCAATTCTTTATCTGGATCAATATATGAAAGCTCTGCATAGGCAGGTAGCTTCTCAACAAAGTCAGGCTCAATGCCTTTTTCGTGTATCCAATTACCGTTTGGAGTCAGCCATTTTGCCATCGTGTATTTCATATTAGATTTATCGGTAAACTCTTTCGTCGTTTGCACTGTCCCTTTACCGAAAGATTTTTCACCAACTAATTTGATATTAGCAGATTCGCTTACGGCTCCGGCTAATATCTCTGAAGCACTCGCACTGCCTTTATCAATCAGCATTACTGTTGGTACATCTATTTTCTTGCCATCTTTAGCTACAAATTCTTCCACGGTTCCATCTTTATATGCAACTTGGAAAAGTAATTTCCCTTTTGGAACAAATAAATTGGATATATTCACAGCTTGATCAAGTAGGCCTCCCGGGTTTTGTCTAACGTCAATGATGAGGGATTTCATTCCCTTTTCTTCCATATCATTTAACGCAGCAGCAAGGTCTTTATCTGTATGACTAGAAAAACTTGTAATTTGAATTTTCGCGACGCCATCCTCCATCATTTCGGCATATACCGTATTGATTGGTATTTCATCTCTTGTAATCGTTATATCTAATGGCTCCGTTTTTTCACCGCGTTGGATTTGAAGGTTCACTTTCGTTCCTTTTTCTCCACGAATTAATAATACTGCCTCGTTCGCACTCATGCCTTGAATGCTTTTACCATCAACAGTAATGATTTTATCTTTCGGTCTAATCCCTGCTTTTTCCGCTGGCGAGCCCTTTATTGGGGAAACGACAACAATATATCCACTTAGCTCTTGTATCTCTGCACCAATTCCTTGAAAAGAAGAAGATATACTTTCACTAAACTGACTTGCTTCTTTTTTCGTCATATAATCAGAATATGGATCTTCAAGCGCATTAAGCATGCCGTCTATCGCACCATTTACCAAATCCTCTTGATTTAAATCTTGAAAATAGCTTTTCTCCAATTCATCGTATGCTTGATAAAGCTTTGTAAAATTTTTCCGTTCTTGGCCCGTAACATTCACTGCCTTTTCATCGCCCAAACCAAGTGCAATCAGTGTAATACCCGCAGTAGAAAAGATAAGCAAAAATATTAACATAACAAACTTAAACTTCTTCATGTGAATATAGCCAATCTTGCTTTCCGTTTCTTCCGTATCATTATTATCTACCATTTCATTTCACCACTTTCATTCCCGACAGCTGAAACAAGTATAAACAGCTCTCTTTCTTTGTTTTCCATGTTAATTACTTATGTGCTATCCATACAAAAGCTCCAACAAAGGAGGCTTTCTTTATTACCTAGCGAATGTACGTTGTATTTCTTTATCCCGATTTTTCAGGGTTTAAGCCCCCACCTAATTCCACGATGTTTCAGCTTGCTGAAACGTGTTCACTAGCGAATATCCCTTATTATATTTTTTCTACTACTTGAAAAAACTCCTCTAATGTCCAATCATTTTCAAAAACCCAGTTTGCTATTTTTTCTCCTACATAGCGAAAATGCCAAGGCTCATATTGATATCCTGTAATTTCTTCTTTTTCTTTAGGATATCTAAGTATATAACCAAAACGATGAGCGTTATTTTTTAGCCATTTGCCATCTAGTGTTTCCCCAAATTCTTCTGATAAAAGGAAATTAGCGTCCTGACTCGATATATCCATAGCAAGACCTGATTGATGTTCACTACTTCCAGGATTAGCTACAACTTGTAAGGCTTGCTCTTCGCCAACTTTTGCAATTTCTGCATCTAATATTGTTTTTTGTCGACTATATGATCGGTATCCAGATACCGCAAATAAATGAACATCTTCTTTTTTAGCCGCTAAAAACATTTTTTCCAATGCTGCCGCAGCTTCTTTTCTTAAATAACTTTTCTCAATATCTTCATCACCGAAAGAAAAAGATACTTTGGGACGAACTAAATCATCCGGTTCATAATTTCCTGGTAAGAAAAATTCCTTATTCACTAATGCAAAAGGATTACTAGGATTTTTAATTTCTAAGATGTTATTTACCTGTTGTATTTCATTAAAATACGCGGCTTCCAGTGCCATTTCAGATTCTTTACTTTCATTATTTTGTTTCTCACCTAAACCATCATTAGTATTACTTGGTTCTTCGTCCGGTATTTCTTCCGGTTTTTTTGGTTCTTCTACTATATGCTCATTTTCTGCCGGCTTTTCTGACTGCTTGTCCGACTTAAATGGATTTTCCAAAGAACAACCTGTTAATAATAATACTGTTAAAAATACAATTAAAACTTTTTTCATACTTCTTCACTTCTCTTCCAACAAAATATAGCTGTTTATCTTGCTTCTTTAATGGCTGCATCTAATGCCACTTCAATCATTTCATTGAAAGTGGTTTGTCTTTCTTCTGCTGTTGTTTCTTCACCAGTTAGAATATGATCACTCACTGTCAATACGGAAAGGGCTTTTCTTCCGTATTTAGCTGCAATTGTATATAATGCTGAGGTTTCCATCTCTATCGCTAAAATACCATACTTAGCCCATTTTTCATGCTCCGCATTGTCATTATAAAACATATCTGCGGTGAAAACATTTCCTACTTTTAAATTCAAGCCTCTTTCTAGTCCAGTATCATAGGCGTTTTTCAGCAATTCGAATGAAGCTGTTGGTGCATAATCTACACCGCCAAAAGTTAATCTATTCATTTGTGAATCTGTCGAAGCAGTCATCGCTAAAATTACATCTCGGACTTTTACATCCTTTTGAATAGCACCACATGTTCCAACTCTTATTAAATTTTGGACATTATAACTATTCATTAATTCATTTATGTAAATAGATATTGACGGAACGCCCATTCCGGTTCCTTGCACGGAAATTCTTTTACCTTTATACTCACCGGTATATCCAAACATATTCCGCACTTCATTATAGCATATTACATTTTCTAAAAATGTCTCGGCAATATATTTTGCTCGTAGTGGATCTCCTGGTAAAAGTACTGTTTCAGCAATTTCATTTTGTGACGCACCAATATGTATACTCATTTATTTTTC
The DNA here is from genome assembly GCF_038002605.1 of Bacillus sp. FSL K6-3431. NCBI lineage: Bacteria > Bacillati > Bacillota > Bacilli > Caryophanales > Bacillaceae > Bacillus > Bacillus sp. FSL K6-3431. The sequence goes on along the minus strand of NZ_JBBOCT010000001.1, from coordinate 264,093 downwards.
CTCCTAATATTTACACTCACCTATTTACATTTTAATTGTTTCGCTAATATCATGCAAATATTCGAGTATTTAGGATAGATTTAAAACTTTGTAATGCTAGCTTTAACAAGTTTCTTTATCCAAACATTTTGTTCCTGAATAGCAAACCTACTAAGTCAGAACCTCTCAAGGGGCTTAAGGAGGGCTCCTATGCGTTAGAAACATTTCACACAATATACATTTTAATCAGTTCTAAGCCAACGAAAAAACGCCAGTTATAAACTGACGTTTTACTTTAGTCTTTCCATATTCCTTTTTAATCTTCGTAATCCTCGTCTATAATATTCTTTTCAATTAAATAATCAAATGCTATATCTGCCAACACATCAGCTTCTTCTTCACTTGGAGTATATCCTCTTTGTAATAGCTCCCGATAGAAAAATTCTGCGATTTCCTCCGTGTCGATAAACACTTCCATTTCACGCATCTTAATCGCCCCTTATGCTGAAATTCCTATCAATTAGCTATTTACTAGCCAACTATTTATTCTCAGACTCCATATATAGCTCCCAAGCAAAATCAAATAGTGACATATTAGGTAAATAGTGTCCGCTTAACTCTAAATAATTAGTAAGCAAGTGATAATCATCCGAACCTTTCGGAAAACCATGATCATGGTAAGCAGCATTAGCAAATTCACTAAGTTCATCTTTCTTGATAGTATGACGGTATTTCATTAAAAAGTGATAAAAGGATTTATTCATTGAGATTAATCCGCCTTTCTATTTCTTTGCTCTCATAAATATAGCGGATAGTCGTCCCATGGTAAATGATATTTACTCAAATAAACCATTTTCCAATTATAAATACAGCTACATCGTATAATTATAAAATCACTTTCTATTCGCCTAGAATGATTTCCTGCTTACACATCCCTCCATATACATTTCTTACTTGTAAATGTATGCATTATCTAAAGATTCATGCGGATTGTTCCATTAATTCAGTAATACTTGAAAATATCATAACAAATTCGCAAAAAAGTACGTGATACCACGTCCATTAACCCATGATGGACAAAGAAAGATTAGATACATACCTAGACAAAAAAGAAAAAGCCCAAGAAGAAAAGTTCATTCCTTCAGGGACTTCCTTTTTAGATACTTAGTTTGGGAAGCACCAACATGCGCCGATAATGATTAATAGAATAAACAATACGACGATAAGGGCAAATCCGCCTCTTCCACCGCCACCGCACTCATTACCATATCCGTAAGCTGGGTAACATGGATCATAACAGCCATAATTTTCGTACATTTTCACCACTCCTCATTCTTTTATTCCCTTCGCTGTTAGTCTATGTAGAGTATGGTTGGGCGGTTTGTGCATTCGCCTATAAAAAAAAGAAAAACACCCATGAATGGGTGTAAAAATATTTATTTCATCGTTATTTCCATCATTGGCGTTTCACCTGCAGTTACATGACCAACGGAATGCTTTGTAATTGAAGCTACATCATCACCATTCGTGATAATAATAGGAGTAATTGTACTAGCTGCTTTGTCAGTGACTAGGGCAAAATCAAACTCAACCAATATGTCACCTGTATTTACTTTATCTCCTTCTTTAACAAATACATTAAAGCCTTCACCTTTCAAACCAACCGTTTCAATACCGATATGAAGAAGTATTTCAGCGCCATTCTTTGTTTTAATACCAATCGCATGCTTGGTAGGAAATACTTGAATAATTTCTCCGTCTACTGGAGCAACTACCTTCCCATTCTCAGGATTTATTGCCATTCCGTCTCCCATCATGCTTTGAGCAAAAACTGGATCAGGTACATCTCCCAATTCTATCACTTGTCCTGTTAGATGAGCGACCACTGTGAATGTTTTAGATACTTCCTCTTTTTTACCAAATAATTTTTTCAACATATGCTATTCCGCCTTCCAATCCCTTTTATATGGGATACTTAATGTATGTAAATATAGTGTCTTTCTAAGGTTTAAAGCCCCACACCTCTAAGCGAAGCGTAGGTATGAGTTACCAATCAGCTGGGGCAGAATCCCCACCTGATTCCCCCATGTTTTCTTAGTGAATAGAGATCACTTAAAAAGTCCTTCATATTTTGCATAGCCCATTTCCACTAATTTATCTTTCGGTATGAAGCGAAGCGCTGCAGAGTTTATACAATACCTCAACTTCGTTGGACCTGGACCGTCAGGAAATACATGTCCTAAATGAGCATCCGCTTCCTTGCTTCTAACTTCCGTCCGGATCATACCATGAGTCATATCTTTTTTCTCGAGCAGTTCCTCATCGTCTATGCCTTTTGTAAAACTTGGCCATCCACAGCCTGCATCGTATTTATCTGTAGAACTGAACAAGGGCTTACCGGAAATAATGTCAACATAAATTCCTTCATCTTCCTTGTCCCAGTATTCATTATTAAACGGTGGCTCTGTGCCATTGTTTTGTGTAACATTGAATTGCATAGAAGTAAGTTTGTTTTTTAAATCATCGCTATTCATGTGACTCCCCCCAGTGTTTTTGAATAAAATCCGCTCGTCCCGAACCGATTTGATAAGATGAATACCGTTGTTGATTCTTTTTGTAAAATTGCTGATGATAGTCCTCAGCTGGATAAAATGTAGCAGCTTTTTCTATCGGGACTACTATCGGTTGCTTAAATCTGCCACTTTCCGCCAAGTCGTTTTTTGACTTTTCCGCAAGCAATTTTTGTTGTTCTGTGTGATAGTAAATAACAGGACGGTACGATACTCCCCGATCATAGAATTGTCCACCGGCGTCTGTCGGGTCGATTTGCATCCAAAATAATTCCAACAGTTGATGATACTTAAAAACATTTGGATCAAATGTGATTTGCACTGCTTCTGTATGTCCCGTCAGCCCAGAACACACTTCTTCATAAGTAGGATTTTCAGTAATTCCTCCTGTATACCCCGAAACAACAGCTATAATGCCCGGCAATTCGTCGAAGGGTTTAACCATACACCAAAAGCACCCACCAGCAAATGTAGCAATTTCTAAGTCGTGACTTTCATTCATACTATTGCCTCCCTTCATATTACTATGCCTATTAATCGACTGGAACAAGCATTTTCATAGCTATATCATCATCGACTAAATTAAAACTTTCAGCTTTAACATTGATTCCGCCATTTAATTTCATTTTATGAAGAGCAACATAAATCTCTTTATCATTTGGTTGTATGATAACCCATTCAGGAAATTTATAGGCATCACGAATCAATTTTAAAATATAGGAAACCGGAAGTTTAACATTTCCAAGTGATACGCCTCTTTGTTTTAATAAAAGATCCCCGTTTTCTAAAGCCGTTGGTTCAAATGTCATTTTTAATTGCATTGTTTGAGAAAAAACTTTCATCTCTCCAAATAATTCTACCTCATCCGTCAATAGCACTTGATAATGTACAGGTCCATTAAGTCCTTCTTTTTCAATATAATGGTTAATTAGTTTATTTAAGTCCTTTTTATCCGTTTGAATTAAAAATTCAGATGCATTTTTATTTGTTTCTATTATTTCTGGTATGGCTTCTTGGTCGGATGAAATAAATAATAATAAGGCTAATCCCATTATTATCAGAACATTAAATGCAAATAAAATAATAAAGAGGAGTTTCCATGCATTTTTATTTATCAACTTACCACACCCCTTTTATAGCATGTTTACTCAAATACACTTTTAAGCAGATTCTCATTCTCTAATTGAGAAAAAATGCGATCTCCTATTAATTCGTATCCTCGATTATTGGGATGAAAATAATCTGTATATAAAAGACTTTCTTCATTATTTTCAAATATATTTGCAATAGGTACAAATATAGCTCGATCTACATTGGATACTTCCTCTAAACTCGTTTGATTCCAATTTTCCACTATCGTGCTCATTTCTTTAATATCTGAGAACCATTTTATAAATGGATTATATATTCCAATTAATACAATCCCAGCTTCATTATTATATTGACGAATAGTCATAAAAATTTCATGTAATGTTTTACTGTACCCATTTTCTGCCGCGACAAACTTATTTAGCTCCAGCCCCATCATGTTTTCTTTAAACACTTGCATGATATCATTTCCACCTATGGTAATGATAACCAAATCAGCATCCACTATAGCAGTTTTCACATTTTCCTTATTCAAGCGTTTTAATAGTTGATCACTTCTATTTCCTCTCACACCAAAGTTTTGAAAATTTGCAGTGGAAATTAACTTACTAGCTTCCAATTTAGCTTGCAAATAAGGAATATATCCACCTAAATCCTGAATATCCCCAACTCCTTGAGTTAAAGAATCTCCCACAGCAACTACAGAGACATCCCTCGGTATAAAATCAACAGGTGGATTTTGTTTTACTTCTCTAGAAAACGTCCGAGCTTCTTGACTGGAGATGGTCGCTGAACATCCTGTCAATATGAGCGTTAGGCTAAGTAAAAATAGTAAAAGTTTATTCATTCGTTGCTTTCATCCTTTATTTATAAAGTTATATTATTATAACACGGCAAAGGAAAACGAAAACAAAAAATGTTTGAGTAATTTTGCACAAAAAAATAGCGATCGTTTACAGACCGAAGTAGAAAATGCAATGATTTACTCAACATAATACATAAATCCTAGCGCTCCCGGACCTGCGTGTGTACCAATGACTGGAGTAGTATCTTCTATCTCTACTTTATCAAAACCAGTCAGTTCTTCGATTATTTTTTTTATTTTCATAGCGAATTCTAGACCATTTGCATGTGCAAGTCCAACACTTTTAATCGTTTTACCTTCGATATCTTCTGAAAATTGTTTAATTAAATACTTGATTGCCTGTGGTTGATTTCTTACTTTGGCAACTGGTGATAGTTCGCCATCTTCCAACATCGTAATTGGCTTTATATTTAGCAAAGAACCAATCATCGCACGCCCCTTTCCAATTCTGCCACCCTTTACCAAATTTTCAAGTGTGTCTACAACAAGATATAATTTTGTATTATTTCGGACAGTTTCCAAGGATTCGATAATATCATGTACTGTTTTTCCTTCTTTAACCAAATTAACGGCCTTTTCCACTTGAAATGCCAACGCTTTGGAAATATATAAGGAATCAATAATTGTTACTTTTGATTTACTCATACTTGCTGCTGTTCTTGCTGCCTCTACAGTACCGCTCATTTTACCAGTCATATGGATAGATAGTACTTCACTACCATCCTCACCTAATGCATCATATAATTTTATAAATTCACCTACTGCGGGTTGCGAACTTTTTGGCAGTTCAGCAGATAGTTTCATTTTTTGCATAAAGGTCTTTGGAGTAATATCAACTCTGTCTAAATAAGTTTCTCCGTCAATAGTAATGGATAAAGGAATAACGTGTATGTTTAATTTGTCTATTTCAGATTTTGATAAATCACACGTCGAGTCCGTTACAATTTTTATTTTATTCATTAAGTCACATCCTTATAATCTTCAATCATATTATACAGGTTTCATTACTAGAAGGATAGAAATGGCCTTTTTAAAAAAGCGATGCAGTTGAATCATTAGGTTGTTTTTCCTTAGCGTTTGCATTTCATCACATGTGACGATAAAATATATGGATAAGGAATTGGAGGTTTTCCAATGGAAACAACTTTTTATACTGATGGCGAGTCATATAATTGGAAAGAAGAACTAGCTAACGCTATTACTCATGGTATCGGATTTCTTCTAAGTATCCCAGCGCTTGTAATCTTAATCGTCTCTGCAGCGCAAAAAGGCGATCCACTTCAGATCGTTAGCTTCACTATATATGGCATTTCCATGTTACTACTCTATTTATTTTCTACAATGCTCCATAGTTTTAAGCCTTCAAAAGCAAAAAATATATTTGCCATACTTGATCATTCAGCTATCTACCTATTAATCGCAGGCACATATACACCACTAGTACTGGTTTCACTAAATGGTGTTCTCGGTTGGACTTTGTTCGGGATTGTCTGGGGCTTAGCCATTGCAGGAATTACTTTAAAATGTTTCTTAATTAACCGGTTTCGTGTACTTTCCACCTTTTTTTATCTGGTTATGGGTTGGTTAGTAATCATTGCTGTTGAGCCTCTATATTCTAATTTAAGTGGAACCGGATTTGGTTTACTACTTAGTGGAGGACTTTTGTATTCCGTAGGCGCCATTTTCTATATATGGAGAAATTTGCCTTACTCACATGCTATTTGGCATCTGTTTGTAATTGCAGGAAGTGCATGCATATATTTCTGTATTTTGTTCTATGTATAAATACAGAAAAAAGTTCAACCTCGACACTAATTAGACATATATACTACTTTGTCAAATATAAGAAAGCGAGCTGCTTAGCTCGCTTTTTCTTTATTTCTTTTTATATTTTTGAAAATAATAATCATATGGGTTTTTTTCATCTTTTAGACCTTTATTATTTGATACTATAGTCCATTCTTGCCAAGCTAATTTTGGGAAATACGTGTCACCTTCGAAAGTAGCATGAATTTTAGTGACATATAACTGATCCACTTCGTCTATGAATAGTTTAAAAATTTCCGATCCACCTGTAATAAAAACTTCATAGCTATTTTCATCTGCCCATTGTAGAAGTTCATTTTTAGAATGGAAAACTAGGCAGCCTTCCTGCTTATAATCTGAATCCCGAGTTAAAATAATATTTGTACGTCCAGGTAACGGTCTCCCAATTGATTCAAATGTTTTTCTTCCCATGACAATGGTATGTCCCATCGTCGTCTCTTTAAAGTATTTCAAATCAGCAGGCAATCTCCAAGGTAGATCATTTTCCTTACCGATTAGTCCATTCTCATCTTCTGCCCATAAAAAAGAAATCATACACTTACCGCCCCTTTAATATGTGGATGTGGATCATAGTTTTCTAATGAGAAATCATCAAAAGTAAACTGAAATAAATCTTTTACTTCTGGATTGATCTTCATTGTTGGAAGTGAACAAGGTTCCCGACTAAGCTGTAACTGTACTTGCTCCAGATGGTTCGAATAGATATGTGCATCCCCGAGCGTATGTACAAATTCACCTGGCTCCAGATTTGTCACTTGCGCCATCATCATTGTCAGTAAAGCATATGAAGCAATGTTAAATGGTACTCCTAGAAAAATATCAGCTGATCTTTGATATAGTTGACACGATAGTTTTCCATCTGCTACGTAGAATTGGAATAAACAATGACATGGAGGTAAAGCCATTTTATCAATCTCTCCTACATTCCACGCATTTACAATCATACGACGCGAATCAGGATTGTTTTTGATTTGCTGGAGCACATCTTTAATTTGATCCTTAGTTGACCCATCTGCTACTTGCCATGACCGCCATTGTTTACCGTATACCGGACCTAATTCGCCATTCTCATCTGCCCACTCATTCCAAATCCTTACTCCATTCTCCTGTAGATAAGCAATATTTGTATCACCTGCCAAAAACCAGAGAAGTTCATGGATGATTGACTTTGTATGAAGTTTTTTCGTAGTAAGCAGTGGAAATCCTTTTTGCAAATCAAATTTCATTTGATAACCAAATGTACTGATCGTACCAGTACCCGTGCGATCTTCCTTTTTTGTTCCATTCTCTAACACATCATTTATTAATTGTACATATTGTTTCATTTTCACCCATCCTAACCATTATATAATTGACTAAATAATCCATATGTAACTGGCGCAAATTCCTTCAATTTCATTCTCGTCACATCTGAAAGAAAGAATAATGCAAAGCTTTCGGCAAAATACTCTTCTTTATAATTCAAAAAATAACTTTGCCCTGGAAATAAGATATTCGCTTCTTGTTCCCATGCTAATGTAAAATCGGTTTTATTGCTATCATTTTGCGTGTAATGATATATTGTATGCGCTATTTCGTGATATTCTAAATTAACTGATCCATGTCCTTTTCCTTGTTCGCTATGACCAATTTTAACAAGTATTAATTTAGAGCCGCCAACGCCCGGTAAGTCATTCCATACAATTCCACTTGGATAGCCTCTTGGTGCAACACCTTTTAAATGTGCTGCGCTCGGATTATCCGTTAATTCACCAGTAAATAATATAACTTTTATTCTTTTTTTCTTCATATTTTGTAAAATAGAGATTGGAAGAATATCTAACCTTTTTAATACCATCATCGCTTCCGTTTCATTAAATGGACTTTCGGGAACAACAACGATGTCTTTCAATATATCAATAGATTGTAATTCTATATTTTTATATACATTACTATTTTTCAAAAGCAGGCCATTATATGTAGGTTGCGATAGACCTGTCCCCAGTATTACGATGATTAGCATTATCGGCATAATTACCCAGTTTTTCATATAGCTTCAGCATCCTTTAAAATGAAATAAACTTTTAAAAACATGCTTTATTATATCATTTATCATCATTCATTTATCGTAATTTTTAATAGTGTGATATTTTACCAGAAAAAAACAAGCACGTCGCGATGTGCTTGTTAAACCGCTTTCCACTTCGGGGGGGTATTTTTATCCCAGTATATTGTTCCGAGCGAATAATGTGTTTGGAACTCATCGTGATACGTGTGATAATGGAAATTAAATGTGTATCCTTCCAATGGGGGCTTGTCCCTTCTTACATGGAAGCGTATAATATCTTGTTGTGTATCATTATTAAAAATATGAAAGATTTTTTCACTTACACCACCGCTTGGTGTTTCAGTAATCTCTAAACTTGCTAATGCATCTTCGGGAAACTGTGCTGCTGTCATTTGAATAGCAGATTCAATATTTGGTAAAACAATTTCTCTAAATTCATTTTCAATTACATTGGAAATCTTCGGACCAAATTTTGTCATAGATTGCCGCTCAGCTTCCAATGTCATTTCATTGATAAATTGTTCTTTATCAACTCTGTTGTCAGTAGATTGTAATTTAGCCTCAACAACAACTGCAGGCTGATTGGGCGTATGGTCAGCGGAAGAGCCTCGTTGCTGCGATTTCGCAACCTCTTGTTCTTGTGACCATAGTGCATGTGATGGAGTGACAGTGCCAAATGTTAGTATTGATACAACAACAATTAGTGATTTTCTAAGCCATTGTTTCATCTCCGCTGATCCCTTTCTTTATTTTCTTATTTATAGTATATAGTATATTATACGAATATTCTACGACTAAGTTTCACTATTTCAAAATGGTAAAAAAAATATTCTCAGGTATAATAGAAGTATTGTAATCATATAAAGGGGGTATCAGCATGCAAGCAGCGCTTCTTAATATTGGGGCTTTCATAATGATTGGTTATTTTGTATATTTGGCAATTGCAGATTAAGAGCTAAGGGCTAAGCCCATAGCTCTATTTTTTAGGCTCGCACGATCCGAGTCATAACGGCGTTGCAACACGACGGGGCGTCCTTAGCCGTTGTTCCTTATAGTCTAGCTTCAGGCGCTAGGGGCTCCGAGGGCATAAAAAGATACCCTCCAGCCATCTTGCCTTATGCTTGGCTCCCCCTTAGCAATGTTTTTGAAATGCTGTTGTTAAGTTTTTAACAATTTCTTCTACATCATTATCTTCTATATCTTCCCTAGGGATAAAATGTACTACTTCTTTACCTTTTAATAACGCCATGGATGGTGATGAAGGTTCATGATGCGTAAAATAGTCTCTCATTTTTGCAGTTGCTTCTTTATCTTGACCGGCAAAAACTGTTACAAGCTGATCGGGCTTCGTGTTGCTAGATGCGACAGCATGTACTGCTGCTGGGCGAGCAAGACCAGCTGCACAACCACAAACAGAATTTATTACTAATAGTGTTGTGCCTTGAGTGGATTCCATAAATTGCTCCACATCAGCCTCAGATAGTAATTCTTGAAAATCCGCCTTTATTAATTCTTCTCTCATTGGTTTTACAATTTGTTTCATATATTCTTCATATGCCATAGACATGTTACTTCCTCCTTAAATTTCTAGTTTTTTTGTCTTGCTTCCGTCATTTGTTTCCATACGGATCCTTGGGCTGCTTCTCCGCCTTCAATACGTTCAATTGCCATTTTAATTTGTAATTGTACTTCGAATTCCGGATCATCAGTGGCAGCCCTTAATGCTGGAAGCACGCTATCATCTCCAACCTCGTATAAAAACATGGCAGCTCTCCAACGTACAATTTTACTTTTATCCTGTAAAACCTCACTCATTTCAGTCATTGCGTCGGCAAAACCCAAATCGGATAAACAATCTCCCGCCGTTCTTCTCACTGGTACTGTCTTATCTTTTAACGCTTTATATAAAAAAGGCAAAATTGCACGATCTTCAACCATTCCCATATAAACTACTGCAAGTCGACGAATGGATGATCTTTCGTCTTGTAGCGCCTTTTCCAATACCGGGATATCTTTAACTGTAGGATCATCCATTTGGTCTAACAGCTGATAACGAATTTTCCAATCGGGGTGATCTAAGTCCTCTAAAGTTAACTTAATTAATTTTTTTGCTTGTTTGATTTTTGTACTAATAGTTGGATTCTGTGCTTGCTCAACGAGTCCCTTCAGCCTTTCTTGTGGATAGGCAGCACCAAGTTCTTCAGCTACTTCCTTACCTATCTGCGCTAAATCGCCATATCGTACCCCGAAGTCTTTCCATTTTCTTAATAGCACATAGTTTTCGCCATCAAGTTGGGCATCTTCCATCGATTTAGTAAACAATTCGGAAAGCGCTAGTCTTTTTTCGTCTGTTTCTGTTGTTAATTTTATTTGAACAGGGATATCTTTAAACATCAACACATGAACATTTACTTCTCCAAAATGTTCATCCACTTTATTATCTGTTATATCATAATCATCAACTGCTTCCCCGAATGCTAATCTCACTTGAGGGAGTATCTCTTCCCAACTATGCTTCCCGTTTCTTTCCACCGCTAAAAAATCAGCAACATGGTATACGCCCTTTACCCCTTCAATTTCAAGAATCGATTTAATAATGGGTGGAGCACTTTCTGCTTGGTCCTGTTTATAATTATTACTTTTACCAGCAGCAAGTTCCTCGTCCAAATTAATTTTCATCGTATTCGGGCTAGGAGTTGGTTCGATTGTTTTAATATTCATATCGTTCCACCTTTCATGACCTTCAATTACTATAGAAGTTCCATTACACTTATTGTATCATAGGCACAATAGCAGCTCTAACAACATGCCCCAACGTGATACCTGTTACAGGGTTATGGTGTTAAAACGAAGTCGGGCAGAGACAGATCGATTAGAGACCCTACCCTTCTATTTCCGAAAGATATGTCCATCGTTCAAGCAAATGCTCTAATAGAATGTTCTTTTGTTCACTTTCTTTCATTAATTTCTGTGCTATCTCAAAGTCACTTCCTGCTTGCTGGAGTTCCATATTGATTATTTCTAAACGCTCCTCTACATCAGCAATCTCAGTTTCGATGCTTTCCCATTCCAACTTCTCTTTAAAAGTCATCTTTTTCTTTTTATCATTTCCGTTAGTGCGCGAGGTTGATGGGTTACTCGGTTGATTCGCTGATTTAGCAGGAATTTCTTCTTGTTGTTCTGTCTCCAAATAATCAGAATAAGTTCCGAAAAAATGCAGGATTTTTCCTTCTCCTTGAAATACCAATAATTGATCTGCCGTTTTATCGAGGAAGTATCTATCATGTGATACGGATATAACTACTCCGGGAAATTCCTCAATATAGTTTTCTAATACTGTTAGCGTCGCAGTATCCAAATCATTTGTAGGTTCATCAAGAAGCAATACATTTGGCTTGTCCATTAGTAACTTTAACAAAAACAATCGTCTTCTTTCGCCACCGGAGAGTTTTTTTATCGGTGTTCCATGTGTGCTAGTTGGAAAAAGAAAGCGTTCCAGCATTTGTACTGCAGAGATAGTCTCTCCATCTGAAGTCTCTAGCACTTCCCCAACCTCACGAATATAAGCGATCATTCGCTGATTTTCATCCATTACTTCTGTTTCTTGGGTATAATACGCAATCTTCACTGTCTGACCGATAGACAACTCTCCACTATCTAATGTAAGCTGCCCATCTAACAGATTTAATAAAGTCGACTTCCCACTTCCGTTTTTTCCAACGATACCAAATCTATCTCCGGGTTTAACTAACCAATTAAAGTTCTGCAAAATTTGTTTGTTTTCAAACGTTTTTTCCGCATGAATAAATTCAAAGACTTGTTTACCAAGCCTACTTCCTTGCAATGCGATATCTATATTATCCTTTGCGGGTACTTTCCCTAAATCTGATGAAAGAGAGTCGAAGCGATTAATTCTCGCTTTCTGTTTTGTTGATCTTGCTTTTGCACCTCTTTTCATCCATGCAAGTTCTCTTCTATATAAATTTCGTCTTTTATCTTCCGCTTGCAATTCTTGGTCTTCCCTTAATGCTTTTGCTTCAATAAATGATTGATAATTCCCCTTATATGAATATATTTTTCCATAATCCAATTCTAAAATTCGATTCGCCATATTATCAAGAAAATATCGATCATGTGTTACAATCATCACGGCATTTGGATATTTACCTAAATACCCTTCCAACCATTTAATACTTTGATAATCTAGATGGTTTGTAGGCTCATCCAATAGTAACAAATCAGGCGTTTCTATTAATACTTGCGCTAAAGCAACGCGCTTTTTCTGTCCGCCTGATAATGCTCCTACCTTTTGCGTTATTTGATCAAGTCCTAATTTAGAAAGGATTACTTTCGCATCTGTACTTGCTTCCCAGCCATTTTCAGCATCCATTTGTTTTTGCAATCGAAATAAGTTTTCTTGAAGCACCTCATTCTCAGGTGCAGCAGCTAATTGCAGTAATGCTTCTTCATGTGCTTTCATTAGTTTTATTATTGGTGAATCACTTTGATACACCTGGTCAAGGATCGTTAGTGATTCATCTAAAACTGGTATTTGTGGTAAATACCCAACAGAATAGTCTTTTGGGTGGAAAAATTGGCCAGAATCAGCATCGTCGATACCAGCAATTATTTTAAGCAAACTTGATTTACCCGTACCATTCACGCCAATAATCCCAATACGCTCTTTTTCTTGAATATGAAAGGTAATTTCATCAAAAAGCTGCTTCTCTCCATATGCTTTTGTAATTTTATCTACAGAAAATATTTTCAAAATGGACCATTCCAATCATTAATTTTTCCCTCATTTTATTATAGTGCGTGGTCAAAAAGGTGCCAAACGAGAAACAAAAAATTCGCCATTTATCCTTTGGTGACTTTTTGAACATCCTATTATATATTTTTATTGTAACATGCAACGATATCGATTGTACCTAATCACAATGCCTATGAGCTTTATAAATAAAAAGTACGTAATTAGCTATTGCTTTGCTGGGAAAAATACGTTTCTTCAAACGGTTGAACAACGACAAATCCGTTCCCAGTAAACTTCATCTGAATAGACTCTCCGCTGCCTCGACCAAGGAAAGTTTTTAACGAAACATCCGTTACAAATTCTGGTTGTAAACTACCTGACCATGCAACTGTTGCATTTGGGTCCGTAAAAACTGGATTGCTAGGTGATACAATCAAAGTTAATGGTTCATAATGCGTGGTAATAGCCGCCATACCGCTCCCATCTACTTTCACATTAAAAAGACCACCTGCTAGCATACCAGCCACACGTTTCATCAATTTAATATCCCAATCGAGTTCAGACTCAAAAGCAAGCAGATTATTACCATTGACAAAAATCGATTCATTATGAAGATTTAATATGGATATTTTTTTACCATTATCAGCTAAATACAATTTCCCATTTCCAGTAGCCTTCATAAGTGCAGTACCTTCACCTGTAAATGCCTTTTTGAACATTTTTCCGATACCGTGCTCTAATATGCCTTCTCTAACAAATTTAATATTCCCCCGATAAGATACCATTGACCCTGCTTTTGCCCACACGTCACCATTCAAATTAATTTCTAAGAAGCGTGGTGTTTCTAACTCAAATAAACCATGATCCTTATCCTCTTGCTTTGTTTCTTCTATAAATTCATTAATAGAATATCGTTGATCTACCATTTGTATTCGCCCCTTCCCACTTAGTATCATTATATAGCTCAAATAAAAAAGAACCAGCTTATATTGGCTCTTTATCGGATACTTCTTCGATTTTCAAATGTAGTAATTCTAATTGTTTAATCCGCTGAGGATCATCCTCGAAAAATTGAACGAGGTCCCCTATCCTATCTATTGAATTCCAGCTTAAATGATGTTCAATTCCTTCCACATCATCATAAATATTTTCTTCCTTTACACCGATTATATGAAGGAATTTCTCCAATAAATCATGTCTTTCAACAAGTCTCCCACCGATTTTCTTGCCTTTGGGAGTAAGAATTAGCCCTCTATATTTCTCATAAATAAGATAGCCATCTCGATCAAGCTTTTGTACCATCTTTGTGACGGAAGAGGGATGGACTGCTAAAGCTTCAGCGATATCAGATACTCTGGCGTAGCCTTTATTTTCTATTAATAAGTATATTTGCTCAATATAATCTTCCATGCTAGGTGTTGGCATCTTATATCTCTACCCCTTATAAGTATTTATAAGCACCTAAAAGTTTACTATATAGCTATGCTTTTAACAAGGATGGTTATCCTACTCCTTTCATGTTCTATACAATTATTATAATACATAGACAATAAGACAATCGCCTTTACATAGTGTTTTTTTTATCGTAAAATTACATTATCATCTATAGATGATAATATTTTTGATAGCACTTTGTGCTGTATGATTTAGGAGGAATTAGTATTATGCAAAACGGTAAAGTTAAATGGTTTAATAACGAAAAAGGATTTGGCTTCCTAGAAGTTGATGGCGGCGATGATGTATTCGTTCATTTCACAGCAATTTTAGGCGAGGGCTTTAAATCATTAGAAGAAGGCGAAGAAGTTTCTTTTGAAATCGTAGAAGGAAATCGTGGACCTCAAGCAGCTAACGTAACTAAACTTTCATAATATAATGGTAATAGCAGGCAATTTGATTGCCTGCTATTTTTTGTTTAGACAAAAAGAAAAGAGCAAACTCTATCTAGAACTTGCACATACGTTGTGCTGATCTCTGTGATCCAATTTTCTTTTCTTTCAACAGAGGACCCTTTATCCTTTGTAAAAAAAATTGCGCATGAAGAAATTCTCATTTAATTTATCATTGGGTTACTTTTGAACAACTTCTTAAAGATTCTTTCCTTTCGTTTGTATAGCTGCGCCTACTGTACATTTTTTGATGCAAAAAGAATGTGCATATGCTTTTCCGAATGCCTTTCTATGATGGGTTTTTAAAAAACAACCATCGCAATATAATGAGAAAAGTTCGTCAATTTCTTTCATTACTTTATACCGCTTCATATATACAACCTTTCCGCCATGGATTACTCTAATTTTGCGTGACTGTGAATAACTTTATTTTCAAGTGCTTGGGTTGCTAGTTTATCTGCCTCTTTATTATCTGATCTCGAAATAACTTCAAATATAGGCTTTATTCCCAACTCTTGGATTTTCACTTCGATTCGATCAAGCCATTTGTTTAATGTCTTTTCATAACACGGCCATTCACCAGATAGTTGTTTTAAAACACCTTGGGAGTCCCCTCTGAGTTTACACGGTTGCTGCCGAATCCCAATCTCATTTAATGATAATAGCGCGTTATATAATGCTACATATTCCGCCTCATTATTAGTTTCCAGCGCATCTAATTTTCCGTTCACTCTATATCTATATACTTCATTTCCTTTTTCATAATAAATTACTATGCCAATCCCAGATTTTTTATTTGATTTATCAAATCCACCATCAAAATAAACAACTGGATTTTTTGGTTCCATTTCCGTCTTCTGTTTTAATTTTTCATACTCTTTTCTATTCCATTCTCTTCCCATTTCATCCATAATGGTTATATGCTTCATTCTTCCCGTTTTCTGCAAATCGATAAGTAAGTCCTCCACGTAGCGTTCCTCTATCCATTCAGATTCAAACGGAACTGCAATTGTTTTTGCTGGTTGATAAATTATTTTTAATTTTATTTTCATAAATAACAACACCTTTCATTTAAGGACGGGATCTTCTGAGATCGATAAGTTCTTTCTTATGATATTTCCCGGAGCTATTGTTTATTAATCATAGAAAGGAGAATTTCATGGTTGAAGTTTATATAGATGGTGCTAGCGCCGGTGATCCTGGTTTAAGTGGGGTCGGTATTTTCATTAAAAATAATGGAGAGGTAAATAGTTTTTCGATTCCTATAGGTATAAAAGACAATCATGAAGCAGAATTTCTCGCCTTGATTTCAAGCCTTGAAATCTGTTTGGAAAAGAAATTTACGACTATTTCTGTCCGCTCAGATTCTACTGCGGTTGTTAACGCAGTAGAAAAAGCATATGTGCGTAATGTGAAATACCGACCACTGTTAAATAAAGCTTTGGACTTAGCTAGTAGATTAGACCTTTTCTTTATAAAGTGGATCCCGTCTAAAGAAAATAAACAAGCAGATCAACTAGCACGGAAAGCCATTCATCAAAATGAATAAAAAGCAGATAGCTGAGTTTTTTCTGCTATCTGCTTTTTATCTTAACAGCTCCTGTGAAAAGAAAGCCGCATAATATTATATAATTACACAACTTTTATATTATGGAAAGAAAGATAATATCATCATGAACCTTATGGAAAATAGAACTAGAATCTAGGTAGGTTTTTGGTATAATTTCTTTATTTCGTTTCCTTATCGCTCATCGACCGATATAACTGTGTATTCATACTTCCTTGTACAATATTCTCCAAAAAAAACTCACCAATTAATTTCAAATAATCTTCATCGTCGAACATTTTTTTATTTTGGAATTCCATTTCAGCCAGTCCTTCATATGTGGAAAGAATGGCAAATGTTGAATCATTACCAGTAATTGGTGTCAACATTTCTACCGTGTGGTCATAGTTATCATTTCTGTGCTTTTTAATTTCCTTTAAATTTTCTATCCCCGCTTTAAAACATTTTTGATTAATCTCAAATGTTTGGTAAACAAAAACAGACATTTTTTCACCCCCATAAATTATAAAAAACGCTGATTTCATTATTTTCACATACTGTCGGACAAATCTTAAAGCTGAATCGCGAAGCACTTACTGGTTTTAAAACTATATGAAACGACAAATGACCGTGTTTCTCTAAAGGAAATAAATGCGCCTGGCCATTGGGTTTTAGGACCAAGCATGGATGGTCTTTAATTATGTAGAACATCCTATAAAATTATATCTTGCTTCATGATTCTCAGAGTAGGTAATGCTAACTTAAAGAAAGGGGAAAGTCAGTGATTTTCCCCTTCAAATTTTGATCAAACTGTATTATATTTCATCATCATTTTTTTCTTCCTTGAAGTCATCATTTTCCGGAGCTAGCTCCTGTGAAGTTTCTGTTTGATATTGGAAGCTTTCCGTTCGACCAACATCTGATTGGGTGTCTTCCATTTCACCTTTTGCTAAATATTTATGAAAAAACAACTCGAATAGTGCCACGGCTATTGCAGAAACCAAAGAAATAGCAAAAGTATTCCGATCAACAGTTACATTAGCTGTCACTAACCATATTACAATTAATGCTAGCCCAAAATCTGCAATAGTTGCTGTCATGTTATTCGTTCTAGGCAGTATAAACAAGTCACCAATTAAATAGGAAACAATCCCCAATACCAATGTGATCAAGAAAACATTTCCAAAATTCAAACCATAGATTGCCCCAAGTATAATATAAAGAAGCACAAGGCTAGAAATGAATTTTAATGCTAATGCTTTAATATGTTTCATACATATCATCTCCTTACTACATATTCTGCTTATTCACAAGAAATATATTCCCTCCAAATTTTTACGGCATTAATCTTTGAAAAATATTAACTGATACTTGATGTTGTCAAAAAGTTGTCGTACAACCCTTTACTCATGAATAGAATTTGTACAAGCGACTGTAAAAATAAAAGGAATTGGGGTTGTATGGAAATGGGAGTTTTTCTGGGTTATATCTTTCTTGGTTTGTCACTAGCAGCACCTATCGGACCAGTGAATGCTGCACAATTAGACAAAGGTATTAAAAGCGGGTTCTTTCATGCTTGGCTTGTTGGTCTAGGTGCTATGGTAGCAGATGGCGTTTATATGCTTGGAGTCTATTTCGGATTGGTACATTTTCTGGAGTTTCCGTTTATAAAAACATTTTTATGGTTATTTGGCTTTTTTGTTCTTGTTTATACAGGGTTTGAAAGTTTAATGGATGCAGGTAAGATTGATTTACGTTCCAGAAAAAGTGACGACTCTCCAGTTAAGTCTTTCTTTTCTGGTTTTTTAATGTCGATATCGAATCCATTAACTATTCTTTTCTGGCTTGGCATTTACGGTTCCGTTCTAGCTAAAATATCTGCAGAATATGATGAGAAGTACGTAATCCTCTACAGTGTTGCGATATTTATAGGCTTGTTAATTTGGGATATAACAATGGCCGCTGTTGCAAGTAGTTTTAGAAGATTTCTAACTAAAAAAACCCTTGCATTTATATCTATATTATCTGGATTATCTCTCATAGGATTTGGGATTTACTTTGGCATTCAAGCAGCAAAGGTATTGTTTTCTTAATACATAGGTCAAACCCCACTATCACAAATATTCATTTCCCTCACAGCATTACCATTTGGATCAAGGATTGTTGGGCTACTCTGTATAACCACCGCGCAAAATAAGACACAAGTCCAACAAATGGGATAATAATTACCGTATCATCAATGAAAAATTCCTTCACTTTTAGTTAGTTGATCTAATTAAAGTAAAAGATATTGTCAATCAATCGAGTTGGCAAAATTTCTGTTCCTATTCCAATACCATACAGGATAAATTCTATATTTACTTTTAGATATTTTTGGGATATACATTTTTCTTTTTTTTCCTTATGAAATGCATGATGAAAAGGACAATTACGACAATAGCAACAAACAATATACTAACAAAAAAACCTGGTCTGCTTGTTTTATGGAGTAATGTACCACTGACTGCAAGCAATATTAAAGCCATTCCAGTAAATCGTTTCAATTGATCAAAGTTAGTTACCTTTATTAGTCTTGGGAAAGAAACTAGAATAAAGAACCAATTATACAAGAGCATTAAACCAGCTGCCGTTGTAATATATTCATAAACACGATCAGGCATAAGCAGTGCAAAAATAATCGATGTGAAGAGACCGCAAATCGTTAGTCCTAGTGCGAAGGGCTGAACTTTTAGCTTACCCTTTTTGGAAAAAAACTTAGGTGCATCTCCATCCTTTGATAAAGTGACGACCATGCTTGTAACAGCAAATAACGAAGCCGCCATTGTAGAAAATCCAGCTATAATTATACCTCCGTTAAAGACATGCGGAAAAAAAGCCAAATCATATTTATCAAGAGCAATGACAAATGGACTCTCCTTCATATTAAAATTATTTGTGGCCACTAATAATGTAGCAAGAGCAAGTGAAATTAAATAAATAATTGTTAATAGAATTAACATAATTGTTCCTGATTTTTTAGCATCTTCTTTATTTCTAAGTCGTGTCGTCATAATTCCCATAATTTCTATTCCGCCGAATGCATAAAAACCGAAGATAAGCGATGACCATAATCCAGTCATTCCTTTTGGCATAAACTCATTTATGTTTTTCGGTATTTGAAGATCACTGCTACTTCCCCCGAAAAGTCCAAAAAGGACAGCAATCGCTAGTACGATAAACATCATAATCGCTGCTACTTTTATTACTGCAAATACGTTTTGAATCCTTTCAAATCCCTTTGTACCTATGACAACAACGATCACCCCAAGAATGGCATAGCCTGAAGCAAACATCCATAATGGGACAGCAGGGAACCAAAACCGGGAAAGAATGGATAATGCAGTTAGTTGACTTCCGGTAATTAACATTTCCGAGAACCAATAAACCCAACCACTACTAAAACCAGCCCAAGGTCCATATGCTTTTTTAGCGTAAGAGCGAAACGAACCTTTCTGAGGATCCTGCGTAGACATCTTTGCGAGCGCCTCAAAAACAATATATGTGCCTATTCCAGCAAGTGTAAAGGAAATAAGAATAGAAGGTCCTGTCATCATTATTCCAATACCAGAACCCAGAAAGTAGCCTGTGCCAATTATACATCCTACCCCGATAAGGGACAGCTGCCACCATGCTAATTTTTTGGGATCTTTTTCATCCCCTTTTCCCTTGGCTCGAGCTGGCATTTCCATTAATGAATCCCTCCTCTTATTTCAATTTATTATTAACGGAGGACATTTTATTATGTACTGAACAAAGGATTCCCAGAATCATATTGCGGCTGTTAAAAGTCATAACATATCTAGTGATGAATATGAAAGGAGCCCCTGACAAAGTAAGAGGCTCCTCTTCCATTACGGATCTTTCTTATTTAATCTGCAACTGTATCTTCTCCACTTAAACCATCAATTGTCCCTTCCACATAGGTATCGCTAACCTGTTCATGAGTCATAGCAAGACCTGACATAAGTTCCGAATTACTTTTTAAATTTGCTGGATTATAATTGACACCCGCCAATTTAGTGCTATCACTATGATCAAATTTTCTTTTTTGCATTTTTACCCTCCAATTTACTGCTTCTCATGTATCGTTTCAACAAAATAATAATTGTTCATTACTCCTAATTTCGATGGAGTGGTGGAGGTATTAGCCATCCTTTTTCTTTATTTAGACGAAGCATTTTTGCACCTAACGAAGCCTTTTGCATATGGATTTGACCAAACATCATTGCAATGTCTTCTCGAATGGATTGTCCCATAATTGTGCTGCATGCCACTAAGCCAGCGGCAGTATCAGCAGACAGTTTGGCGGCAATTTCAGGATCTTGGAAACGAGCACCAACCGGGATATCATCCACACTTGTCTTAGGTCGTTCGGGCGGAGTAGGCGGCAATCCCACCCCGTTTTCCTTTAATAATTCTTCTATTTGTTTCATTTCATTCTTGCATTGCTGAATTGATTCTTCTATTAGCTTTTTTAAGTCATCATCCCCAGAATGATTGATTAGTGCCTGATAGGCTGCCACCATTCCTTTACCTGCCGTTAAAAAGGACCAGGTGCCGAATACTTCACCATAATGCATTGGTTCATCTTTTGGATTCCCACTTAATATTCCCATTTATAAACCTCCCAAAAATTTCTTTATTGTGCCAGCTATCTTTAAAATTGCACAAGTTTATCATGTCCTTTTGGATTATTTGCATACTTCACAACCATAACTAGATAATAAAAAAACATCTACAGATTTACTCTGCTAGATGCTTTTTAATAAACCAATATTTTCAGCAAAATGATATGCTTGCCTACTTGTCCGAATATTATTTTCCTTTAAAGTTTCAAGTAATGATAAATAAAAACTACCATCAAATCGTTTTTGATTTTTTAGTGTCAGTTCGATAGCAAGTGCCACTAGTTTATCAGATGATCCAGTTAATTGTTTTCCAAAATAAATAAAAGAAATCGCATCCTCCTTAAATTTAAAACCTTTATCTTCTAAATTAAGGAGATACTTTTCTAAATCAACATATTTCAATGACAATGAATCCTTCTCCCTTACCTTTCAATACTGAAAACTTCATCTGCCTTTGCATACATGGATGATTTGAGTAAATAGGTGTGAATTGTTTTTAATTCATGCTCATGAATGGCAGTCCAAGCTGTAGAAGAAACTTCCGTCCATTCACATTCGCTTATATTCACAACTAGTGGTGTATCACATTTTATTTTTGCTAGTTCCCTACATAGATGGAGAACATCTAACTCTGCTTCAATTTTTTTCCTTTGTGAAGATGTTATGGTACTAATATTTTCTAGTAGACCTTCAATATGTTCAAAGTTCTGAATAAGTTTTAATGCCGTTTTTTCACCGATTCCTTTAACCCCTGGATAGCCATCACTTGAATCACCCATCAATGCCTTTACATCAATGAGTTGTTTTGGCAATATATTAAATTCATCCCAAACTAATGATCTCGTATATGTTTTATAATTGCCCATCCCTTTTTGCATAATTAGCACTTGAACATTGTCATCTACGATTTGGATTAAATCTCGATCACCAGTTAGCACCGAAATGTTCATTTGATCTTTATATTGCTCACAAATTGTTCCGATACAATCATCTGCCTCAAACCCTGCTGTACCGATATTAGGAATGTGGAAGGCTGTTGTCACTTCTTTCGCTAGATCAAATTGAGGGATCATTTCATCTGGTGCTGCCCCACGATTAGCTTTGTATTCTGGATATAGATCATTTCGGAAGGTTACACTTCCCATATCCCAGCAAACTGCCACATGAGTGGGGTTTACATGTTCCACTGCCATCAGTAAATGTTTGATATACCCTTGAACTGCATTAGTTGGCACTCCCGCTGTATTTACCATAAAATATTTACTCACTGCTGTTGCATAAAAAGACCGAAATAATAATGCCATTCCATCTACTAACAATAAATGTTGTTGCTTCATTTCTTATAAACACCTCTTTAAATAATTTTCATCTATTCTAGTATAGCATATGAAAACAGAGCCGAAATAGGGCACTAAAAAAGTCCCCTTAAGAAGGGTCTATTATAGAATACAGTTGATTTCCGCTTCAGGCGGACCCTTTCTTAACCGTAGTCAAGTCGTTTATTAAAATCATCTACACACAACGCGAAGGTTAACAACCGTTGATTTGTACTCCAGGCGGCGCTTCCGGGGGCGTGTGGTGAGCCGCCTCAGGCTAACAGGATGTTAACACGAAGCCGTTGGATGTGGCGACTTTATGCTTGCAGCCTCCTTGTAGGGTCTCACCTGTCACGCTAATCCCCCAGGAGCCGCCTTCCACTCCAATCAATTTGGTTTTCTATTTCCCACGGTAAGTTTTGTTTCCAATCATGTAAACGCAGCAAGTGCTTTATACATTCTGGGAGATCTGCATATAGTAGCGGAAAACTTAACTGCAGGAAGGAGTATAAGCGATTGTGGTGATGTCTGATCTCTTTTTCTATATCCTCATAGTAGCGCCCTAAGGCCCGCATCTGTTCAAAATAGTCATCTTGTACATAAGTCTCATGCCGCACGTATTTAAAATGTGATTTGGCCAATTCATGGGCATCACCGACTTCTACTATAAAAAATAGTAGCACAACCATGGTCTTGGTTTGTGCTACTAATGTTAGTATGTTTCCGCGGGCGGTTCGTGAGCTTCCTCAGGCCAACAGGATGTTGGTCACGAAGCCGTTGCCACACGATGTGGCGACTCTAGGCTTCGTTCCGTAAAGCTTCCGCGGATCTCACGTAGACGCGCTTTTCCCACAGGAGTCGCCGCCTTCCGCTATCAACGGAATGTGCTAAAAATCAATAGAGCCTACGTAAATAGGTATAATACCCTAAATTTAAAGGGAATTATACCTTTTTGCTGAATAATTATAGTATCAATTTCAAGCGGGCGGGTACTATGTACAAAATTCAACAATCAATGATTTTTAGTCCATATAAGTTAAGATTCCCGTCAAAACACAACGGATGTCATGGAGGATTAAATGGAATATTGCGTCGAAAGATCATTAAAGTGATCGATTATTGAAACTAATTGATTAAAATATCGGTAAAATATAAACTATATCGATTAAAAAGACGATTCAAAAATCACTTTTATAATCTTGAGTCTTCTTTTTTGCAAGGCTAATTGGAGTACTAAAAAGCAAGACAACATCCTTGTTTAACATTGTTAAATGAAAAGATTTGTTTATACCTCAGCCAAATTCCAATTGATTTGATTAAAGTGAAAGGTACTGACTCCTGCGGGAAAAACGGGTAACGGGAGACCCCGCAGGGTGCGCAGCACTCCGAGGAGGCTCCCGATCCGCCCGCGGAAAGCGAGTACCTGGAACGAAATCAACACACACTCATATTCTTAACTATAAAAGAACCGGGCATTTTTTTCGCCCTTTTTTTCCTAATCCTGCTATTTTTTTTGAAAAGTCGAAGTTTTTCAGTACCCTGGAAATTAAGGCTCTTTGTTTTCGTCTATTCCAATGATTGGATTATCATCATAAGAAACCCAATCAGAATAGCTACCAGCATACAATTTTACATGACGAAATCCTGCACCCATTAAAGCAAGAATATTTGGTGTAGCAGTAACCCCAGATCCACAATAAACAATGATATTATCTGAATGGTCTAAATCAGTAAATCTTTCCATTTGATCTTGCTTGCTTTTCCATCTTCCACCCTCAAAACCATCTGTCCACTCTTTATTGATTGCACTAGGAATATGTCCTGGCTTTTTATCTAATGGTTCTTCAAGATCTAGATAGCGCTTTTTCGCCCTTGAATCTATTAATATCGCTTGTCTGTCTGCACTTCTTTGTTTAACTTCAGCATATGTGGCAAGCATATCCTTATTCTCGGAAATAGAAAACACCTTCTTTTCGTATTCCCTTGTATGAGCGGTTACGGGATAACCTGCATCCTGCCATTTCTTTAATCCCCCATCCAATACATACACATGTTCATGTCCGATATATGTCAGTAACCACCAGAACCGAGAAGCGAATGAGCCCTCACCATCATCATACGCGATCACAATCGTATGATTATCCACACCCGCTAATTCTATTTTATGCTTAAATACACTCAAGTCTGGTAAAGGATGTCTTCCTCCATGCTCCTGGACTGGTCCTGATAAATCTTTTTTTAAATCAAAATAAACTGCCCCTGGAATATGGCCTTTTTTAAATGCCTCTTCCCCATATGAACAATCTCCAAGCGAATATCTACAATCGACCACTCTCACATTCGTCTGATTTAAACGCTCTTTCAACCATGTAGCAGATTTAATAATCTTCATAGATGCCACCCCTTTAGCGAATTTTTTTCGAACATCCATATTAATGGTTCAGCAATACGGAATGGGTTTTAATCCAGTCTGGTAGTTGATTGCTATCTGACAATGCATCAATCCACGCATCATATTGCTCATTCACATCTGCAATAACACGATCTTTCATCTTTGAAAACTCAGCATTCAACACTACCTCATAATGAGCGTTTAACTTAGCATGTTCACCTGCGATATATCCATCTGCTAATGGAGCTAATAAATCCCGTAAAGCTTCTTCCATCCGTTTTTTTTCATTATTTTCAAAGAATCCTTTTGGATTTTTAAAATACTTAAAAACAATTTCTAGTGGCTTCCGCTCCACTTCGACAAAAGCTGCCGAAAAGTCCGGCGAAACACCTTTAGAAATCTCTAACTGTGAAAGCATGATTTCCGATTGTAACGCTTGTAATTCTTTTTCTATCTCTCCAAATCGACCTTGAAGAAGTTTTTTCGTAAATTGTTCCAATCGTAAAGATGTTGCTCTCATCTCTTGAGCAAAGTCATAGCCCATTGTTGCCAATAATTCCTCTAATGGTTTTTTCAATAGCTCTCGACTATTTCCTTGCAACACTGCTGGGTTGAAAGCTTCTTTAAAAAAGTCCGGGAATCGGAAAAACACCCTTTGTTTAACATAGAATAAAAGTTCCTTTGTCTCTTGTTTAAGTCGATCGCTCAATATATTAGCTTTATTTTCTAAAAGCAATGTATCTATTTTTTCTCTTGTAGATATTAAAGCTTCTTTTCTTTGTGTTTTTATACTTTCATCTTCATTTGCAGATTGGATTAGCTGTTCAAGCATAACCAAAACCCTTTGGTATTCCTTATCAGCTGAATTAATTGCCATTGCAGTTAATTCCTTATCTAGAAAGTGGTTAAAGTCAGATATGAATGCTTTTAGGTTAGAGGCTTTCCTTTCCCCAGCGATTAAAGCTAATTTGCTTGATATCCCATAAATTTTTGGAAAACGGATGCCATTTTTAGTAAGCTCCCTTTTTACGTACGTTAGCACTTCTGATACTTCTTCTTCAGAGCTAGCTAAATCAATGGCATTTACAATAAAAAACATTTTATCAAGTTCGAAAGCATCTTTTACGCGTCCAAGTTGAATCAAAAACTCTCGATCTGCTTTTGAAAAAGCGTGATTATAATACGTTACAAATAAAATCGCGTCAGAGTCCTTTATATATTCAAATGCAACTCCAGTATGTCTAGCATTAATCGAATCTGCACCAGGTGTATCTACTAATGTGATCCCTTTCTTTGTAAAAGAACAATCATAAAACAAGTCAATTGCTTCGACAAAGCATGATTGGGTTTCATTCGCTACAAAACTTTGAAACCCTTCTAAGTTTGTTTTTATGGCAGTACCAAGTTTTTCTCGATATAAATCAAACCCTTGGATAAAAGCAGTCAAAAACGATAAATGAATCTTTTCTTTTCCTTCACCCTGATGATTGGAAAGAACTTTTGGGACAATTGTAAAGGCTTCTTCTAATGTATTGCTTGCGTAATCGAACAGCAATAATGACTCGTTAATATCTGCTAATAGTTGGTCCGCTTCTTTTAATCGCACAATTGCTGTACCATGTAAGTTCTCTTTCGTCGGTGGACAAATTCGATTAATTGCTGCTGTCGTAGGATTTGGTGATACTGGGAGAACACTTTCACCTAGTAGTGCATTAGCAAATGAAGACTTTCCTGCACTAAAAGCCCCAAAAAGGGAAATCGTAAAGTTTTGGTGCTTAAGCCTCGTGCGTTTTTCAGATAATTGCTCTGTCATTCTGTTAAAGCCTTTAATTCCTGATAGTGAAGTAACAGCGCGATCTAGTTTTTCAATCATTTTTTTCATATCGATAGATGTATCTAAGTTTGTATTATATTCCTTTTTTGATTCAGTAACAGCCGGAATCATCTCAGGTTTGTTTACAGCATTATCATCATAAATGGTTACATCTAATAATTCTTTCTCCCATTTTCTGGCCAATGATAATAATTGTGCTTCTTCCTTCCCTGATGGAATAAAAAGCAAGCCCTTCTTTCGATCGCATTTTTTTTCCAACTCGATTAATGATCTTAAAGCAGACGTCCCTTTCTCTATCTTCGATAAATGCTTATTAACCATTATTAGCTTTTTATCCATACGAGTTTGTAATACTTCTGCAACAGCTATTTTAAATTGATCAGAGGTCTTCATTGCTATATTCCTAAGGCGACTGGCTATTTCCTCACAATAATGGAGCAAATATTCACCGTTTATACCGGCCCCCCTATGTACTGCATTAGTTAAAAAACTTGCTTCGAATGTAATTTCCATTTGTTGTGCTGCTGCTTGCAGTTTCTCTTCAAAAAGCTCCGTTTCTTCCAGCTTTTTCACTGCTAACTGTTTCAGATGCCAATTTATTTGCGATTCAACCTGTTTTTTTACACTTATATAGAATGATTGAAGTCTTTCTGATCTTTCGTCTTCCGTTTTCTTTTTACTGAATAAAAATCCCATTTTAAAATCTGATTGCGCTGAAATTAAGTATTGTTCTGCAAGCTCTCTCGTTTCATATGGCATTAAATAAGCATTTTTCAGAATCACTTCACGTTCCTTTTCAAACGCTCTTTCCCAGTTTGTTGCAGTTTTCAAGATTTTTTCTTTTTCAGTAGTTAATTCGGTCTCTTCCGTAAATAATGTTTGAAGTTCTTCGTCGGAGTATTCTGTAATTACTTGTTCATATGGTTGCGCAGCTATGTCCATTTCATCTTGTAGCCAAGCTTCATGTTCAGCAACTAAACGATTAAAAGCCGCATCTATTGTCCCCTGCATCAAGTCATTATGATGGGAAAAAGCATGATCAATCAATGCTTTTATCGTCGTAAATTCATTGTCTGGATGTTTTAGCTTTTTTAATGTCGTAAAATATATCCCGGCTGGTTCTACATGCCAACTAGCAAACGAATCATGGACAGATTTTTTAAAAGAAGTGAATGATAGCTCTTGCTCATTATGCTTATCAATTTGATTAATGATCAAATATAATTTGACTCCATGTTTAAGTAAATTTTTCGTGTACATAAAATTAAGTTCTGATTGTACATGATTATAATCCATCACATAAAAAACAATATCAGCTAAGTGAAGTGCTGATTCAGTAGTTATGCGATGTGCATCATCTGTTGAATCCACTCCCGGTGTGTCCATAATAGTTACTCCTTTTGGGAGAAGTGAATCCTTTTTTCCTATTTCTATATTCGTTACATCCCCATTTTTGCAGTACTCTTTTACGGTTGCAAAATCATAAGGTGCCTGGAATAATAATGTTTTTTGAGAATGCGAGTACACTTTTGCATAATCTTCGGCGGATTTTAATACCTTCACCAAGTTTGCACTTGTCGGTATCGGACTTGAAGGTAAAACTTGATCGCCAATTAAAGCATTAATCATCGTCGATTTCCCCGCTGAAAAATGCCCACTAAAAGCAGTAATGAATTCTTTTTCATGCATTTTTTTTAATAAGTTTTTTGCTTTCTCAACGCGGATATCGTCCCCATTTTGCTGGAATCTTTCCAATAAAGTAAGTGTTTTTTGAAGTTGGCTATCCTTGGTGATCTCTTCTAATATGTTAACCATGTTGCTAACAAACCCCTCATCATGTTCATTTCCTTCTATTTTACCTAAGTTTTCGCTATTTTCATATAGATTAATACGAGTTCCTTCAAGACAAAAAAGAATATTGCCTGTTGACAACATTCTTCATGAGTAAAGTAAAATGAAATTCAGATTATCTTTTTCTATATGTGGTTAATACCTAATGAACTTTATACAGACGTTCTTAGAATATCTTCTTAACATTTTTGATTACTATTTTGCTTTTGGGAATACTTGGAATATTAACCATACTGAAACTTAAATCTTGGTTGGGAATATCATAATAGATCTGATTAGCTAGATAATCTAGACTCACTTTCATCACTTCAATCGTAACCCATTCACCGGCACATCGATGCCCCATAAAGTAATCGCCACCGCCTTGTGGAATGAAGTCAAATGGGCTTCCTTCCCAGTCAGCAAATCTTTCCGGGTGGAACACATTAGGATTGTCCCAAAGTTCTGGGTCATGATTCGTACCATAAAGATCAAGCAGTGTTAGTGTTCCTTTTTTAAATATGTAACCATTCCATGTGAAATCCTTTTTCACCTTTGCCGCTGCAAACGGAAAAAAAGGATAGAAGCGCCGAACTTCCTGCACAAACATCTGTGCATACTTTCCATCATCTGACATAGACAATTTTTCTCTTTCTTTCGGGTAGTGATGCACTGCCAATGCAGTAAAATTGATGTAAATAGCAATTGCGACTATTGGCCTTAAAATATTTATCACTTCCACAGTAGCGATCTTCGTATCTAAAAGATTTCCATTTATATCTCGGTGCCATGCAATTGTATGTAACGCTGTTCCCCCAGCTGGATTCACTTTCCCATCCCTTACCTGATCAATAAGCGCACCAATCCATTTTTCTACTTTATTTCGACCATGTCTACCCTGCCAGTGTTCTGGACCGATTGCGGCAGGCGCTTCGAACATTGCGCTAAGTTCTTTTGTTTTTTGCTTTAATTCACCCTCTCGTAATGGTACACCAGCCCACTGACACGCAATACTGCACAAGATTTGCTTCGCTTCTTCGTATAGTATAACTTCATCCATCTGTTTCCATTCTTCGATCGCAATTTCCCACTGTTGTTTCGTGATGTCAGTCAGTCTTTTTAGCTGTTCGGGCGACATCAGCGACATGAACATTTCCTTGCGATGTTTGTGATCCTGATCATCCAATGTCTGGACGCCTTTTGCACCAAACAATGTTTCCACAACCCTTTTCGGTGCTACACCATTCCTCATGAATTTCTCATTATCATAAAATATTTTAGCAGCTTCCTTTCCACCCATACATATTGCCTTTTGCCCGAGCAAACGGGTCTCGAAAATATCGGATGCAAAACTACTACGTCTATTCTGTATATACATATACCCTTCTCTCATAAGACTTAGACTATGATCCAAGCCTTCTTCACAAGGCATTTCATTTGATTCATTTATATTTGACACTTGTTTCATCTCCTTCTTTCTGGAGTATATTTTAGAATTTATTTATTCTAATTCTTCCCTATTTACGTTTATTAAATTAAAACAAGATCAAAAATAGTATAGAATATAGGTAGTAATAGGATGGGGGCTGAGTTTAAGTTGAATGACGATCTATTTATGATAGACTGCGGTGAGATATTTTTGCGTGAATTTCGGGTTGAGGATGTTGATGCTATTTATGAACTAACTTCACAACCTGAAGTTTATGAATTTTTGCCAGATTGGAGGTCAACAAAAGAACAACGATTAAACTGGGTAACAAATTATGAGATACCGTCAAACAAGGAATTCTTATCAGCAGTACCCAATATTGACAAGCAAAACTCTTTAAAGCTCGGGATTATATTGAAGGAAACGGGTGAGTTTATAGGATTCTGCAATAGTGGTATTAAGCAAGAGTTACCTCCACCGAACAGAGAGATTGCATATGCTATGTCAAAATATCATAGAAATAGAGGTTATACAACAAAAGCTGTCAAGGGATTGATTCAGTATTTGTTTAAAAATACCAACGTTGAGATTCTAAACACGGTTGTATTAGGATGTAATGAAAGTTCAAATAAAGTTATTATAAAGAGTGGATTTAATTATGTAAGAGAAATAGAAATTGAAAACCAAGAACATCATCATTATGTTCTGCACAAAAAAGATTGGCAGACAAATGGAAGGTAGATTTACCTTGCTTTAACTGCTATGGGTGGAACAACATAAGTAGAAATGATCAAACTTTATAAGAACCAAATTGAAATCTCATTAAGAAAAATCCATTTTCCTGTAAATCTAAATCGATGTAGGGAAATGGATCTTTCAGAATCATTTTTTGTAATCTGTATTTTCTTGAAGTGCTTGCTCTTCAATTGGTATTCTGATAGCTAAAATAATTTGGTTTAAGAAAAAAAAGACCAACATTGTAAAATATGCTTGGAACATTAATGGCAGGATGATTAATTCGATCGTAACAATCAAGTAATTTGGGTGTTTGATAAATTGGAAAGGGCCTTTACTCACAATATTACTTCCTGGCAATACAATTATTTTCGTATTCCAATACTTGCCTAAAGACAAAATAACCCATACTCTAGCCAATTGGATTACTACAAATATAATTAGTAAAATAGCCCAATATTGATTCGCAGATTTGTTGGTAAAGATCACTTCGATGATTAGCGAGACAAAGAA
Source organism: Bacillus sp. FSL K6-3431 (assembly GCF_038002605.1). Taxonomy (NCBI): domain Bacteria; kingdom Bacillati; phylum Bacillota; class Bacilli; order Caryophanales; family Bacillaceae; genus Bacillus; species Bacillus sp. FSL K6-3431. The sequence continues at coordinate 232,815 of NZ_JBBOCT010000001.1, read as the reverse complement.
GCTTATATGCATGAGCACCATATACATATAATGACTATGCCCATATTCTACTGCCCCTTCTTTTTTCATCCATTGTTCATTTCTTTTGGCGAGCATTAACTCTAATAGCCGTTGGATCACAACAAATGTAAACACAATCCAAACTAACATTATTCCCACCTAACGAGTAATAATTCAGAACTAAAACCAGGACCTAAGGCAGCAACTAAACCACTCTCACCTTTTTTAATTTCCTTTTCCATAAATAATTGCAATACAAATAATACGGTTGGTGAGGACATATTTCCAAACTGACTCAAGATATGTAGAGATATTGCAGTCTTCTCTGGTGAAAGCGCAAACGACTTTTCATAAGCCGAAATAACTTTTTTTCCACCTGGGTGTGCGATAAAATGTTCTAAATCTGCAAAAGTTACATCATTTTTTGCTAAGAACTTGCTGACATTTGGTTCAAACCAGTTTTCTACTAATCCAGGTATGCTCTTAGAAAATACTACATACAAGCCATTATCTTTAATGTCCCAGCCCATCACATCAAGTGATGCAGTCATTAATGTAGACTGTGTATCGATAATAGTCGGTAATGGGCGACTTGTATATGTATGATACTCTACATCCTCTCCACCAAGTAAAACGGCAGCTGCACCATCTGCAAATAAGGAAGTTCCTATCAAATTACTCTTGCTAAAATCATCCTTTTGAAAAGTGAGACTACATAATTCTACTGCAACAACAAGTACTTTAGATTTTGGAAATGCCCTGCAGTATTCGGATGCACGCGCTAGGCCCGAAGCACCACCAGCACAACCAAGACCCCATATTGGAATTCTTTTCGTATGCTCCGAAAATGGTAGATGATTCATGATTCTAGCTTCAAGACTAGGAGTTGCTAGGCCCGTTGTGCAAATCATAAAAATCGCATCAATTTCATCGTACGGCACTGATTGTTTAAGCGTTGATGATTTCAAACACGCATTAATTGATTCAATACTAAGCTTCACAGCCGCTTCAATAAATGCATCATTTTTCTCCGAAAAAGAGTGTGCTTGCTGATACCAGTCCATATCTTTGACAAAATGACGCTTCTCAATTTCCCCATTATGGAAAACTTTTAATAAGCGATCGAGATCTTTCACTGACTTGGAGAATAATTGCCTGGCGAATTCCATTGTTTCTGCTTGTGATACGGAGAATTCCGGAATTCCAGTCCCTACTGACATGATTCGCGGCACACGCCCAGCTCCTTCCATTCATAGACCCTACCTGCAAAAAATACGAACCATGAATGGTTCGTATTATTATTGTTACCCAATTCGCATATTAAAATAACCATAAAAACATAGGGATATTGCTATAAAAATGCGCGTTCAAAAAGGAGGATAAAAAGGGTCGATCCGACTAAACCCGCTACGTCTTGTGCATTGTCGGTACTAGGACTTCGAAGTTCTAGGAAGCGTAAGCCTTCGAGCACTGCGCTTGCACAGGATGTGCTGACTCCTGTGTTGCTCACAGGACATGATCAATCTTATCTTATCAGGAGATCATACCTGAGGAGCAGAGGAGCAAGCTTACAACGAAATTCGACAGCAATTTTCACCGGACTTTTTGAACATCCTTTAAAAGATTTACTTATTGCCCTTTAACTTATCCAATTGTTCAAAAAATCCAGGATACGAAATGGAAATTGCATCACTGTTAGCTATATTCGTATTTCCATTTGCTAGACAACCAGCAATAGCAAGCATCATACCAATTCGATGATCGCCATGGCTATCTACATCTGCTGAATGTAATTGAGATTTCCCATAAATCTTCATGCCGTCTTCTGTAGCCTCAATATTTGCACCCATCTTTTTCAATTCTTCGACGACAGCATCGATTCTATTCGTTTCTTTTACTTTTAATTCCGCCGCATCTTTGATAATCGTCACACCCTCTGCTTGTGTAGCAGCAAGTGCAATAATTGGAATTTCATCAATAAGTCGTGGAATAATTTCTCCGCTGATTTCAACAGCCTGTAAACTAGTCGTTGAAATGGTAATGTCCGCAGAAGGTTCCACTGCGCTCTCATTCACATTATCAATAGAAAGTTTAGCCCCCATTGACTTTAGTATATCGATAATTCCTGTTCTTGTTGGATTGATACCGACATTTTTAATCGTAATATTACTATTTGGTAAAATAGCACCAGCGACCAAGTAAAATGCTGCCGAGGATATATCTCCCGGAATGTTTATCTTTGTTCCTTTAAGTATTTGCTTGCCTTGTAGTGACTTTTTCATGCCATCCTCTTGAACAGTACAGCCAAAAGCTCTTAACATCCGCTCTGTATGATCTCTAGATAATTCTGGTTCTGTAACGGATGTGACCCCATCCGCAGATAGTCCTGCTAATAAAACAGCGGACTTAACTTGTGCGCTTGCCACAGGCGATATATAGTCAATGCCTGTTAATTCACCACCGCGAATACTTAAAGGTGTATACGAACCATTTGCTCGGCCATCTATTTTCGCGCCCATTGCTTTCAAAGGAATGGTGACTCGGTCCATTGGCCGTTTCGCGATTGATTCATCACCAATAATATTTGTATGGAAAGGAAGATTGGCTAATATCCCAAGCATCAACCTAATTGTCGTCCCTGAATTGCCAACATCCAACACTTCACTTGGTTCTTTTAGCCCTTCGAAACCATTACCAATAATTTCCACATAATCGCCATCTTGGTGAATGTCTACACCTAGTTTTCTAAAACAAGCTATTGTATTTAAACAATCATCACCAGTAAGTAGCCCAGTTGCGATCGTTTTGCCATGGGCAATTGCCCCAAACATAACGGATCGATGGGATATCGATTTATCACCTGGAACTTGCATCACGCCATTTAACTGTACGTTTTCACTTGTTACTGTCGTCAATTCGGCCACTCCTCACATACTGATATATGTTTTATATCCTCTGTCATTCAAGCTTTTTTTTGCCTGTTCTAAATCACTTTCCGTTTGGAAACTAAGTCTTAAAACACCATAAACATCTTCGCGTGCTTCAATAATACGAATATTTGTAATGCTAATATGTTCCTGTGCTAATAAAGTAGTTACATCTGAAATAACGCCTGGACTATCAAGTACATCAACGTATAAATCATAAAATGCCGTTATTGCACCTTTAGCTCTAACTGGTAAAGAATCACGGAATTGCTTAGCACCGGAAAAATAATCAAATAATTGATTGCTATCTCCTTCCCGGATTAAATGGCGAATAGCACCCATTTCATTCTCCCATTCATCCATCAAAGATAGAAGCATCGGTTGGTTATGTCTTACGATATCCCTCCACATTTCCGGGCTGCTTGATGCAATTCGTGTTATATCGCGAAAGCCACCTGCAGCTAGACTACTAATATGCTCATTTCCCATCGCATATTTTTCCACTTGCCGTACCAAACTAGCAGCTACGATATGCGGGAAATGACTTACAACGCCGGTAACTAAATCATGTTGTTCTGCATCCATCATAATGAAATTGGCTTTTGTTCCTTTTAACCAATTTTTTAATTCGGTTGTATTCGCTGTTTCAGCTTGTTGGGTTGGCGTTAAAACATAAAAAGCATTTTCAAATAAATGTGCTTTGGCACTACCTGGTCCTATTTTATGGGAGCCAGCCATTGGATGACCCCCAATAAAAACAGCACCGTTAAAAACTAATGACTCAGCTTTACTCATGATTCTTCCTTTAGTACTGCCAACATCTGTGATAATCGTATGATTCTTTAATGGTAAATCAGCCAATATCTGCAATATTTGTTCCGATTTTTCAACAGGACATGCAAGAATGATGAGATCGGCATGGATTGCTTCTTCTTCCATGCTCTCTGTGTACGTATCGATGATATGCATTTTTTGTGCTAATATGCAATTGTCTTGATTAATATCACAACCAACTATCCATGCATCGTGTTCTTTCCTAATTGCTAAGGCAACGGATCCACCAATTAGACCGACACCTACCAATAATACACGCTTTCCATTCCTCATTTCAATGCCACTCTCTCTATAGTTTTACAGCAATCATTTGCTCTATATGCTGCAATAATTCTTTGTTTTCTTGCTCTGTACCGATTGTAATGCGAACTCCTTCTGGAAAAGGACGAATAATAAAGCCTTTTTCAAGTAAAAATTGAAATACTTCGCCACTTGACTTTCCAGGAATATTTAAATAAATAAAATTTGTTTGTGAAGGATAATACACTATTTGATGTTGATCAAAAAAGTGATAAAATCTTTGCTTTTCTTCACTGTTTTTATCTATACTATCCTCGACAAATGCAAGATCTTGTAATGCAGCAATTGCAGCAGTTTGCGCAAGTACGGATGTATTAAATGGAAGTCTAGTTACTTCTAATTGTTTAATAAATGCTGCCGAACCCATGCCATATCCTATTCTGAAAGCTGCCAATCCATAAGCTTTTGAAAACGTCCGTAAAACAAGTAGATTTTCATATTGCTTAAGGAGTGGAATGGTTTGTGGATAATCTTCAGCTATTGCATATTCATAATAAGCTTCATCAAGCACAACTAGGACATCTGCTGGAACGCGAGCTAGAAATTGTTCCAAGTCCATTTGGTTTACATATGTTCCCGTAGGATTATTCGGATTACAAATCCAAATAATTTTTGTATTTTCATCTATCCTTTTTGCCATCTCGTCCAAATCATGCAACCCATTTTTTAACGCTACTTCGCGTATTTCAGCATTTTCTATTACGGCATGATGCTTATATTGTGGAAAAGTGCCTTGTGCCATAATAGTATTCGTGTCTGATGATAAGATAGCCCTACTAATTATTTGAATAAGCTCATCCAATCCACTTGAAAATAGGAGCTGATTTTCATTCACTCCAACATGATAAGCTACCCTTTCTCTTAATTCTATTGCTGCACCATCTGGGTAGATAGCAAAGCTTGGAATAGCTGTAGATATCGCTTCTAGTACAGCTGGTGAACTACCATAGGGATTCTCATTAGATGCTAACTTCACTATTTTATTCAAACCAAATTCTTTTCTGACTTCTTCACTTGATTTTCCAGGAACATATGCATCTAATGTAAGAAGTTGTTTTTTTACCTTCATGACTTCCCGCCTTTACCTTTTAATAATTTTTCTTTAAAAGTTTTTTGCATATTCTTTGTGATTGTTTATATTTTCTTTAATTGCATCGATGCGATCTCGACCAAATTGCTCGACAAGTGCAGATGCCAATTCCCAAGCAATAACAGATTCTGCTACAACACTCGCTGCCGGAACTGCACAGCTGTCTGAGCGCTCTATGCTTGCTTTAAAAGGTTCCTTCGTGTCAATATCAACACTTTGCAATGGTTTATATAAAGTAGGGATAGGCTTCATCACACCTCTAATGACAATTGGCATCCCAGTTGTCATACCTCCTTCAAATCCACCTGCATTATTTGTTCCTCGTGTGTACCCACTTTTTTCATCCCATAGTATTTCATCATGAACAGTACTACCTGGTCTTCCTGCTGCTTCAAATCCAATGCCTATTTCGACACCTTTGAATGCATTAATACTCATCATTGCTCCAGCAAGTATCGCTTCTAGTTTCCGATCATAATGCACATAACTACCAACACCAGTCGGCATTCCTTCAGCAATTACTTCAACAATCCCACCAATGGAATCGCCATTTTCTTTCGCAGAGTCAATTGCTTGCATCATTTTTTGCCCTGCATGCTCATCTAGGCAACGTACTGGTGATGCTTCTGTAATTGTTTGTAATTCATCCATAGAGTGATAGTTTATATTTTCGGCTTTTACTCCGCCTATTTCTAATACATGGCCACCGATTGTTACACCGAGCTCTTTTAAAATAACCTTCGCTACTGCGCCAGCAGCTACTCTAACTGTCGTTTCTCGCGCTGATGAGCGTTCTAATACATTTCTCATATCGCGATGACCATATTTAATGGCTCCATTTAAATCAGCGTGACCCGGACGAGGCCTAGTAATTTTTCTTTTTACTTCCTCATGCTCCTCGTCACTGATTGGAGCAGCTCCCATTATTTTTGTCCAATGTTTAAAATCATTATTTTCTACAACAAGCGCAATTGGACCTCCAAGTGTCAAACCGTGTCGAATACCACTTGTAATGTGAACTTGGTCTTTTTCAATTTGCATACGTCTCCCGCGACCATGCCCTTTTTGTCTTCTAGCTAATTCATTATTAATCATCTCTGCAGTTAAGTGTAATCCCGCAGGTACACCTTCTATAATTGTTGTTAATTGTGGGCCGTGGGATTCTCCCGCCGTTAAGTATCTCATTCTGTTTCCTCCATTATTTTAAAATTGATAAACACAAAAATCGCCCCTGCTATATAGCAGGGACGATTGTATATCGCGGTACCACCCTTATTGTGGACATATGTCCACCTCTCGATCGGATAACGGTTCTACCGTCTTTTTTTACTGATTGGACAAAGCCAAATGTTCGAAAAAGAAGCTCAAGGAAGTAATTCACAATCAAATCTGTGCTAATTTCCACCAACCATTAGCTCTCTGGACTTTACAGGAATATGATCGCTACTGTGCCCTGTCATTGCTTAAATTTTTAATTATATAGATTCAATTTTAACCACAAAATTGATTAGTTGTAAAGCAATATTTCATTATTTTCTAAAATTAACCTTACTACGCTTGTTTAGCTATATTTTTCACATTGAATTGGCTATGTATCTTTTTTCTTTTTTGTTACACTTTTGAAAATAATGTGTAAATATAATATTAAGAAAAATATTCTTATTATCTATTGACAGTTAAGATAATAAGGTCTAATGTATTGAGCTATCAACAAAAATATTTCCATACACACTTTACAGCGTTGAAGCTTTAAAGCGAATCAGTTTTTATATTAATTTGATGAATATTGTGGTATTGTTGAATTATGCAGAATTATAAGGAGGGCTTATCATTGTCTGAACTAGAATTATTACGTGCCAAAATCGAAGAAAAAACTTTGCAAATGTTAGAATTGTTTAATGAACGAGGTAAGATTGCTCAGGAGATTGGTAAATTAAAAGAAATGCAGGGTGTGAAACGCTTTGACCCTGTCCAAGAAAGAAAATTGTTTAATTTACTTGCGGAACATAATGAAGGACCTTTTGATACATCGACTGTTCAACATGTGTTTAAGGAAATTATCAAAGCAAGCCTTGAACTACAAAAAGATGATAACAGGAAAGCACTCCTTGTATCTAGAAAGAAAAAGCCAGATGATACAGTTGTATCTATTTTAGGCGAAAACATCGGTGATGGGACAGCACATTTCATCATGGGACCATGTGCTGTTGAAAGCTATGAACAAGTAAAAACAGTCGCACAAGCGATGAAGAAACAGGGATTAAAACTGATGCGTGGTGGAGCTTTTAAACCAAGAAGTTCGCCATACGATTTCCAAGGCTTAGGCTTAGAAGGATTAAAGATTTTACGCCAAGTTGCAGATGAAGAAGGCATGGCTGTAATTAGTGAAATCTTACATCCAAACGATATAGAACTCGCTTTAGACTATGTTGATGTTATTCAACTTGGCGCCCGTAATATGCATAACTTTGAACTATTAAAAGTCGCTGGGGCAACAAACAAACCTGTATTATTAAAACGTGGACTGTCTGCAACAATTGAAGAATTCATATATGCAGCTGAATATATTATTGCGCAAGGTAATGATCAAATTATTCTTTGTGAAAGAGGCATTCGTACGTATGAAAGAGCCACAAGAAACACGCTCGATATTTCAGCAGTGCCAATTTTAAAGAAAGAAACACACTTGCCTGTCGTCGTTGATGTGACGCATTCAACAGGGCGCAAAGATCTATTGCTTCCTACATCAAAGGCTGCAATCGCAATTGGCGCTGATGCAGTAATGGCTGAAGTTCACCCTGATCCAGCTGTCGCATTATCAGATTCCGCACAGCAAATGGATATTGCAGAATTTAACGCATACATGGATGAAGTAAAAGCATTTGCAAAAGTAGTTCAACAAGCTCCTACTCGAGTGTGAGCTGAACTACAGACATTCATCAAAAGATAAAATCCCCCTTCCTGAAATCTTCAGGAAGGGGGATTTTTATATTAAATATCGATTTAACCTGCCTTTTGTTCTTCCAATACAACTGGATTTTTTTTTCTTGAAGGTAGCATATTAAACAAAACATTTAATATGATCGCAGTCATGCTTCCAGCAACAATACCATTGCTCGTTAATATTTGAACGCTTTTAGGTAGTTGTGCAAATAGTTCAGGAACAACAGTGACACCTAGTCCGATCCCGATTGAGCACGCAATAATCATTGCGTTTTCCTGTGAAGAAGCTATGACATTACTAAGCATCTTTATCCCTTGAGAGATAACCATTCCGAACATAGCAATCATCGCCCCACCTAGAACTGCATTTGGAATGATCGTTGTAACAGCACCTATTTTCGGAATAAATCCTAGTGTAATTAACATGCCACCTGTAATATAAATAACATTCTTCGTTTTAACACCTGACATTTGCATTAATCCAACGTTTTGTGAGAATGTCGTATATGGAAAGGAATTAAATAAACCACCTAAAATGATTGCTAGTCCTTCGGCACGATATCCCTTTGACAAATCATCTTTTGTTAAATCACGTTTACAAATATCCCCTAATGCAAAATAGACACCTGTAGATTCTACCAAACTCACCATCGCAACTAATATCATCGTAATAATTGCGGACCATTCAAATGTTGGTAGACCAAAATAAAACGGCTTAACGATATGAAGCCAAGAAGCATCTAATACAGGTCTAAAATCCACCATACCCACAAACGCAGCAACGATCGTGCCTACTACTAAACCCAGTAAAATAGAGATTGCTCTAAGAAAACCGCTGGAAAATCGATATACTAAAATAATGAATAGCAATGTACCAAACGCAAGTGATATATTAGTCGCGGAACCAAAATCAGCTGCTCCAACTCCGCCACCCATATTATTTATTGCTACCGGAATTAATGTTATCCCAATAATTGTTACGACTGAACCAGTTACAACTGGAGGAAAAAAGCGAACTAATTTCCCAAAAAATGTACTAATTAAGACGACGAATAAACCAGAAACGAGAATCGCGCCATAAATAGCCGATATCCCAAATTCTCCACCAATAGCAATCATTGGCCCCACTGCTGTAAAAGTACATCCGAGTACGACAGGAAGGCCAATACCAAAGAATCGGTTATTCATTACTTGAAGAATCGTTGCTACACCACACATTAATATATCTATTGAGATAAGATAGGTTAACTGTTCCCCCTTTAGGCCGATCGCAGCGCCAACAATGAGTGGAACGAGAACGGCACCCGCATACATCGCTAACACATGCTGAATGGCAAGAGCGGATAGACGAAGAGGATCTTTCATCAAACGAGTTCCTCCTCAAGAAAAGTCACGATGCCATTTTGAAGACTTTTTAAGATCGCCAATGATTCTACGCGAATGCCTTTTTCGCGAAGCATACGCCCTCCGTCTTGGAATCCTTTTTCAATTACAATACCAACCCCGACACTGCTTGCGCCTGCCTGATTAATGATATCCAATAACCCCAGTACAGCTTGTCCATTAGCAAGAAAATCATCAATAACTAACAGTCTATCATTAGCATGAATGAAATCTTTTGATACACAAATTTCATTCGTTTCTTTCTTTGTGAACGAGGTAACTTCTGCTACATAAAGGTGATTATTTAACGTTAATGATTTGCGTTTACGGGCAAAAATTACTGGTACACCTAGTGTTAAACCAGCCATAAAAGCAGGAGCAATTCCTGAAGATTCGATAGTTAATATTTTCGTTATTCCCGTATCTTTAAATCGTGCAGCAATCTCTTCCCCAGCCGATTTCATTAACTCTGGATCTAATTGATGATTCAAAAATGAATCGACCTTTAGCACTGTATCGGATAAAACCGATCCTTCATTTATTATTTTGTCTTTTAATTCTTTCATTTTATTAATCCCCTTCCGAATGTCAAAAATAAATAAACTGATAGACCAATGCATCCAAACATGACATGAGTGGAGCAATGTCCTTCGAGTTTATTTTTCGAAAGGATGATAAAAGGATTGGTGAGTAAAAAAACACAACCCTTTCATTGCTGCTCATAGTCGATTTGTTTACGGCAAATCGGTAGAAACTTGCGAGCCATATCCTCGCGATTATATGAGTGAATGCGATTAAGAATGTAACTATTATAACATTAGAAAGTCATTTTTCAATCCTATTACAAGTTTTGTATGTAGGTAGAATATTCAATAATTAACAGTCTAAAAAAGAGATGTCGCGGGCACGGGCAAGCTGTTTTTCACTTCTTTCAACACACTACCTACCTCGTCCTTATTTAACCAAATATGAATCGTCCCTTTATCCGTAGAAGTTCTTATTACTCTGCCAATTCCTTGTTTCAATCTCAAAAGCATATATGGCAAATCAACGTCTGAAAAAGGATTTTCTGAACTATTTCTTTTCGCATCAAAGACAGGATCGTATGGTGGAAATGGTAGGGAAGCGATGATGACATTTTCTAAAGAAGGACCTGGTATATCAAGACCTTCCCATAATGTATTAGCGCAAAGTACCATCTCTTCCTGGGCTTGGAATTGCTGAATAAGTGTACTAATTTCAGCATCACCTTCATAAATCACTGGTAGATCATTAAACTGATTCACTTGTAAGTATTTTTTAAATTTAGCTAAATCTGCTTTATTATTGAATAATACTAAAGATCTTCCTTTTGCTTCTATGATAGAATCTAATATTTTTGTCCATTTTACTGTTTGATCATTCTCTGCATGAAGTGTAATGGACAAATTTCCCTCATAGTCAAATGGCGATTGAACACGAAGTGATAAATAATCATTAATACCTAAGGTTTTACTCATATATGTCAAATCACCTTCATTAGAAAGTGTCGCAGAAGAAAAGATATAAGGTATTTTGTTTGTGAAAACGCGACTACCTAATATTTCACCAATCAGACGGGGCATAATTACCAATGTCTGACCTGCATTATTATCTTCAAACCAAATAATACCTTTTTTATCCTCTATCAATAGTGTTAATGAAAAGATAATTTGATCTAAATACTCTTCCACAATTCTTAACTCATATTCATCGATTGTATACAACTCTGACTCAAATACTAATTCCTCTGATAGATGATTGATCTTTTGAAGAAGAAGAGTCGCTAAATCCAACATTTGTCCTGTTTTGCGAAGTTCCATTCTTTCCGACCCGATTACGGGTTTAGCTTCTTTATATAAAAGTGAAAATAAACTACTATTAACGTCAATAACCTCTTCAATTACATGTAGGGTTTTTTCACGAACATCGTTCTCCTGCAGTCTATTTAATAATAAATCTAGCATTTCATCGCTAATACGGTAGGTTAGTGCTTTTTGACTGGCAAATTCAAGTAAATGCCCCTCATCAAATACTACACTGCTTGGTTCCGGTAGAAGAGCTAATTGCCCTTCGCGAATTCTCGCATCCTTAGTCCAAATATGCTCCATATAAAAATCATGTGAGCATACAATGAGATCTGCGGCTTTCCGGTAATGATCACGATGTAAAGTTTGTCCACAACGATGGCGTTGCGTACATGACAAACAATCTTGGAGTGAATCCCAAGCAATATCTTTCCAGTCTTCTTCATTAACATAAGGGTAATCTTTACGGTCACCATATGTATGAAACTTTGTCATAGATGAAGTGTCTTGTACAAATGACGGAACTTCCTCGTGAATGGTCTGATAGACTTCTTTATCTGAATGACTTAAAGCGCGATCCAACTTTTGTAAACATAAATACTGGTCCCTTGATTTTGCAAGGCGGACATCAATTTTCATTCCAAGCGCCTTTTCAATTTTTTTTATATCGCCTTCTTTTTTTACAAGTTGCTCAATTAAAGATTCATCCGCACATGCAATAATTGCTGGCTTACCTATGTATCTGGCGTAAGCAATGGCATACAGTAAATACACAAAAGTCTTACCCGTACCAACACCAGCCTCCGCAAATATTACTTTCTTATTAGAAAATGCTTTTTCTAATTGGAATGCCATAAAAATTTGTTCATCCCGAAGTTCATAGCCCTGGCTTGGTAATATGTCATAAAAAACATCCCCGATCCAGTCTTGAAGTTGTTCATAAAATGTACTCGTTTTATTTAATTCAAACGGAAGTGATTGCTGCATTTTTGATTTCCTCCTGTAGTGGCACAAACGAATGAAAACGCAAGTGCGAAAACTGGCACCTGCGTTTTAAGAATATCGATTATTTCTGTCATGTAATAATATATGATTTAGAGCTCTGTCCAAACTATGCTCCGCTTCTTTCAAGTTGTCTATACCTTGTTGCGATGTTTGATCATTCTGAAGAAGTAACTCGCTTGAAGAAATAAGCGCTCTCCTGACCTTTTCTAGCTCAATTAATCCACTTTCCATTCAATTCTCACTCCTCGCTGAATGATATATATAAAGTATATTCAGCGAGAAGTAGTTTTATACGTTTTTCTGATTTCTAGGTGGGCGTGGACCCCAATATTGATACAAATCTGTACGAATAAAACCATTAAATAATTTTCTTTTCTTCGTTGCCTGTTTGCCATACAATTTTTCAAATTCCGGATGGGAGGTAAGAATATAATATGACCATGTATCATAACGTTTATACGCTTTGCCAATATCCCGATACAATTTCTCTACTATTTTTTTATCGCCAATTCTTTCCCCATAAGGAGGATTAGTTAGTACGACACCGTAGTCCAGTTTAGTCGAGAAATCTGTTGCTTGCATTTGTTTAAAAGATATCAAATCACCCAATCCAGCTTCAAAAGCATTTTGTTCGGAAATTTTAATCATATTGTGATCAATATCTGACCCAAATATATGTAGTGGCTGATCATAATTGGCTAGATCTTCTGCTTCAAGTCTTGCCTGCTCCCAGATTTGTTCATCCATCCAGGGCCATGCCTCACTCACAAAGTCACGATTAAAACCTGGTGCAATATTTTGGCCAATCAACGCGGCTTCGATAGGGATGGTTCCTGATCCACAAAACGGGTCATGGAACGGTCTGTTCGGTTGCCATTTTGTTAGTTTTACTAAAGCCGCTGCTAACGTTTCTTTTAAAGGTGCCTCACCTTGTCCTACTCGGTACCCTCGTTTATGCAATCCAGGGCCAGTCGTGTCAATTGTGAGTAATACTTTATCTTTTAATAAGGCTACTTCAATTTTAAATAAAGCACCCGTCTCTTCTAACCATGATGATTTATTGTATGCTTGTTTTAGTCGTTCAGCAATGGCTTTCTTTACAATTGCCTGACAATCAGAAACACTGAATAACTTTGATTTTAGAGATTTCCCTTGAACAGGAAATTCTGCATCCTCAGGAAGGTATTCTTCCCAATTAATTGCCTTTGTTTGTTCAAATAGCTCATCAAAAGTTGTGGCAGGAAATTCGCCAACAACTATTTTCACTCTGTCAGCCGTTCTTAACCAAAGATTAGAACGAGCGATGGCTAACCTATCCCCTTGATATATAACTTTGCCGTTTTCCACTTCACAGGTATAGCCAAGTTCTCTTACTTCTTCTGCTGCAAGCGCCTCAATCCCCATCGCGGTTGTAGCGATTAGCTTAAAAGTTTTCAATTAGACCCATCCTTATAATAGCAGATTATATTATAATTTCCTTTTTCAATAAAATAATGCCCTTCTCATAAAAATGAAGAAGGGCATTCGTAGTGCATGAACCTATAATAACATTCATGTAAGCCATGTTCTGTACCTTCGTACTACAATCGGTCATAGGTAAACCTCGTACTCCGGTGGTAATCATCTATCTGCAAGCTATTTAGTTATAGCCTGCCTCTTTCTTCGTTGATTTCCTCAGAAAAAGTGCCCCTACCAATATTTGAGTTTCTCGCTCGCGGGGTTTACCTCGTTCCACCTTTGCTGTTTCCAGCAAAGCTCCGTCACTGTGGCACATTATAGGTAGTCACTCCATATTCCGCAAAGAACTTAGGTGTTTTCCCTGCCGTCAGCCCAGATTACTCCAAACTGCCCTGGCTTATTATTTCGCCAGGCGCGATCACTACGTGCATCTCAGCGCCGTGCGAGCATGGACTTTCCTCTGTCGAAGGTTATCGACAGCAATTACCCGAATGTTATTAGTCTCACCGACTTATTATTGTAATCCTTTTTGTATCCAATTGCAATAGTAAATCATTAAAAATAAAAGTTATTCATCAAGCTTACTGCCAAATACATGTTTTTCTAAATTTGACAACCGTTTTAAAATATCAAAATTCGTAGTCCCAGCAGGTTGCACTGGCTGACGGCGGCTGCTATCTTCCAATTGTTTTTTTAGACGTAAATTTTCTTGCTGTAATTCATCGATTGTCATATGCATTGTTTCATAATCCTTAATGACGACATCAAGAAATTTGTCTACTTCTTCTTGTTTATATCCACGAACACTCGTTTTAAATTCCTTTTCCAATATTTCTTTTGCTGTCAGTTTTAATTTATCAGCCAACATCCGAAACACCACCTCGACATTCACGCTACATTATATTCATAATGTCAAATCAAACTCCATTTGTCAATATTACAGACTTGTTTTCAATATTAAACAGCTAAATATCAAAAGTTTTCCTCATCAACTGTTGCCTGTAAATCGTAAAAATCTAACACCCGAATTTCATATGGGTTTGTTTCTTGGTATTTCTTCGCAGCTTCATAAAAAAATTTAGGCGAGCCTTCCTTTTCCTCATCAAATAAAATAATAGCAACATCTGATTTTTGCAAGAAAAAATTGTTTTTATTACGAAACTGCCATGGTGCCGTATATGGTAGCTTTGACAAGGATTCAGTGAAATCTGCTTGCATCATCACCATTTCATATAATTCTTTATTTTCTTCCTTCCAATTTTCTTCTTGATTTAAAAATGGTGTCATAACTGCTAGCTTTAACGTATCGTATGCTTGTTGTAAATCAAATAAAGCTTCTGCTCCCCAAAGTTCTACTCCTGGCTGTCCAGAAATGATGACCCATTCAAGCCCCTCTTCTGCTAGTTCAACGATCTTCCTGGAAATAGTTTTCTTTATGTACTCTACTGCAGGGTCATTATTTTTATATATGCCAAGCTCATATGACTTATACCCAGTAAGAGCTGCAACTTTTAACACATTCCAACCCCCTATTCGAACAATTCAATCCTTTTACTTTTCTTCATTGACTATTAGAAAAGCAAGAATGAAAACTTTCTTCATTCTTGCTAATAAATATATCATATTTAATAATGGAATCCTGGTCTTGGACCGCAACATCCCGGTCTTGGTCTTGGACCATGACCTGCTGGCCCCATGCCCATTGGTCCTTGACCCATCGGCCCCATGTTAGCAGGCCCTAAGCCCATTGGACCCGGCCCCGGCATATTCATTTGTTGATTTGACACTTCATTTACAGTTGATTGAGTATGCGGGAAAAAATGCTGATGCTCAAAATTCTTATGATTAACTGTTGTTGTATGAATCGGATGAATTTCTGGCACAATGAAATTTTCTTGCGTATGTTTTACACAACATTTAGTTGGATGAACTACTGCTGGTAGAACTTTAGGTCCACAGTGATTATACATATCATTTACTCCTTTCACATCTGTGATTTGATTACACTAATAGCCTATGAGGAATACCTAATACATGTACTAATGTAAATACCTATTTTTCACGGCTATATTGCACCAAATTCTGACGAAATGCTACAAAATAAAGCCAATTCCGTATATTATATATATATAATCGTCGATTACTGCGCTTGCCCGGGAAATGAATAGTACTTTTATTTCCGGGATTGCACACGATGCGCTGACCTCTGTGTTGCTCACAGGACATGAGCGATCTTAACAGAGGTTCCCTTTTCTCATTAACAGAGATTTCCCTTTCCCTTAACAGAGGTTCCCTTCCTTGTTCTATATAACAGGGCTCCTCATTTCCTTAACAAAGGATCCTTTTCCTAGTAGAAGTACCTATGCCAACGAAAAAATTCGCCGTATATCATTTGGTGACTTTTTGAAAATCAATTATAAAGTGAAAATTCCGCCAGTTACCCTATCATTTAAAAAACGCACCAATACCTTTTGCCATTGTAGAGACTTGATTTAAAGCATTTACTAGTTGTCCAGTCGTATTAACCATTTTATTTACATCTAGGGTCCCATTTTGTGATTTAAAAGAATTTAAAATAGAATTAAAATGTCCTCCTGTTTGACTACCTGGAAATTTAGGCTTTTGAGCATTTCCTTGCTGATTTCCAGTTTGAGGATTATGGTTCCCATAAAAATATCCATCATTAGGTTGTAGGGGATTTTGAAATAAATCATGCCCATACCCTTTTGGCATATTTTCATAAGGTGGGACTGGGTGATTCATTTGCGGATAAAATCCCGCCTGAGATTGTTGAAAATTTGGATACATTTCTGGACGTGGTTGAACGGCCCCGTAATGCTGCATTCCATATGCATTCATAGATTGTGGATAATATTGCGACGGTAGTGGCTGATGATACATTTGGCGAGGATAGCGATTGAACATTTTTAGTCCTCCTGATCCTTTTATAATACTATAGGTTATGAAACCAACATATAATATGTGAGAATATAAAAAAACTCTCTGGCTATTATTTTTCGCCTAGAGAGTTCGGTGCATCTAATTCATCGAGCAAACGTCTTAACACATAATCAATAGACTGAACATGACTATTAAACTTTTTTAAACTAGAGTCCGGAAAAAATGCTCGCACTGAAACCATTTCGATATTTTCACCTGTATTTTTTATTTGCAGTGGATACAAGTTTTTGGGTTTGTTTTTAATCGTCCACAATATCGCTTCAGGCTCCCATTTATCGCGGCACTCTTTCACCTTATCAGCAAAAGGCTTCACTTC
The DNA here is from genome assembly GCF_038002605.1 of Bacillus sp. FSL K6-3431. NCBI lineage: Bacteria > Bacillati > Bacillota > Bacilli > Caryophanales > Bacillaceae > Bacillus > Bacillus sp. FSL K6-3431. The sequence continues at coordinate 215,772 of NZ_JBBOCT010000001.1, read as the reverse complement.
ACTATAAAAATCACCTTTTATCCCTGTTGATCGACAATTATGATAGTTTTCAAAAGCTTCTTTATTATAATTACATAATTGTAATGTTAAATCATACAATGCACGGTTGCCCATTGTATACACCCTCTTTCTTATTACGAAAAGCGTAAGTGTGGTATGTGTGATGGAACACTAGTAGAATGAACATACATATGCTGCGCTATTTAACCTGCATCGTACTATAAACTACACGTCAAAGCTATGAAAGCCACACTTTGTATAATCGATCTTTATTAAACATATATGTCTTCCAATGGAAATAAAAAAAGCAGCATGTTGACATGCTCCTCATAAAACCTTATATTATCGTAAACCTTTATTTATTTATTTTCAAGACTAAGAGACCCTTTGTATCTTTTCTTTAGATGCTAATTCTAAGTACTGAAGCTTATTTTCCATACGATACTTGTTTTCTTCCATACTACTTACAATCGTATTTCTTTCGTTGTCTAACTTTTCTTCAAGCATTTTCTCCAATTGTTGTAGTCGGAATTCAATTCGTTCTAGTTTTTTAAGACAGTCATCTTTTGTCATTTCCCTGCCTCCATTCATAATCTTATGATGTATATATTCCCTATATTATTCTGTCTTCCTTCCTCATTGACAAAACTAGAAGCAATTCGGCAAACAAAGTGTTAACCTGCTTTTTCTTTCATTTTATTCGACACTGTTTTCCGGATTGACAAAATTAAATTTCTCATTAAGTGAAACTTAGTAATAGGTAAATACGTCATATAGTGATAGAGGGTTATTTATAGGCTTCACACTCTTTTTTTTTAGGGTACGAATATATTTTTTTGGTATTAATATCTCGTGCTAACGTCGACAAGCCAATATCTTATGATTCATTCTGTATGTCGATAGACGGGCATCTTGCACTTTTAAAAAAAATGTCTGTCTATGCATACTGTTATTCTTATTTTTGGGTCATAATCGAGCTATGGTATAATTTAGCGAGTGAGGTGAACAGAATCATGGAATTTCATTACCCAAACGGTAGAAAATATACGTTAGAACATACAAGGAAACTAGCAACTCCTGCACAGCAAAAAATTTCATATGCCAAAAGAGGAATGGCCTTAGAAGATGACATTAATGATACAAATCTATATTATTTAGCAAGAGGAATGGCCGTTATTCATAAAAAGCCAACCCCAATTCAAATTGTCGATGTGGACTATAAAAAAAGAAGTACAGCGGTAATCAAGGAAGCTTATTTTAGACAGGCTTCCACAACGGATTATAATGGTATATGTGAAGGTAAATACATTGATTTTGAAGCAAAGGAAACACAAAGCACAACTTCCTTTCCATTAGTAAATTTCCATGAACATCAAATTAGTCATATGAGGAATATTGTGCAGCATAATGGAATCGCATTTGTTATTTTAAGATTTTCAAAAACGGAGGAAGTCTTTTTATTAGAAAGCGAAGTTTTATTTAATTTCTGGGATCGTATGAAAAATGGCGGTAGAAAATCAATTACTAAAAATGAAGTGATCGAATTCGGACACAAAATTAACATAGGATTTCAACCGCGGCTTGATTATTTAAACATTTTAAAAGAAATTTATTCTTTTTAATTATTATACTTTTATTTGATATATCGAAAGCGAGGAATACTGCATATGGCAGAAAATCAACAAACACGTGTAGGAAGAAAAAAACAATCAGCAGGAAAAAAGAAAAAGGTAGGAAAAGGCACCAACCTCTTTAAAAAAATTATATTAGTTTTAGTCATAATAGGCTTTGTCGGCCTCGCGTTTGGAGGAGGATTATTTGCTTACTACGCTAAGGACGCACCTAAACTAGATAAAAGTCTATTGGTCGACCCAGTCGCTTCTCAGCTTCTGGATAAAAATGGGGAACTATTTATGACACTTGGAACAGAAAAACGTGATTACGTCGAATATGATGACATTCCTGAAAAGGTTAGAGATGCAGTATTAGCGACTGAGGATGTCCGCTTTTTTAAACATAGTGGAATTGATTTAAGAAGACTTGCTGGAGCAGTGTTAGCCAATGTAACAAGGGGCTTTGGTTCTGAAGGAGCTTCCACTATCACACAGCAAGTCATCAAAAGATCATTTTTATCAGATGAAAAGACACTAAAAAGAAAAGCGCAAGAAGCATGGCTTGCCTTTCAATTAGAAAGAAAGTACTCTAAAGAACAAATTTTTGAAATGTACGTCAATAAAATTAACTATGCAAACAATATTAATGGAATTGAAACAGCGTCGAAATATTATTTTGATAAAGAACTTTCCGAATTAGAATCGCAAGAGATAGCTCTGCTTGCGGGCCTTCCGCAAAGTCCATATAATTATAATCCATATGCATTTCCAGAGAAATCTGATAAACGGAAAAATATCGTATTATCATTAATGCATCAGCATGGAAAAATTACGAAAGCACAAATGGAGAAAGCTCAAAATACTTCGATTACCGAAACATTAATCAAAGAAGAAGACAATAATACCACTGCATATAAATATGATTCTTTTGTCGATCAGGTTATTAGAGAGGTGGAGGCGTTAGGCGATTACAACGTAGCCGTAGATGGCTTAACTATTCATACGACGTTAGATCAAGACGCGCAACAACATGTAGAAAAAATGTTGGCACCTAAAGAAGCAAATGAAATTATTGACTTTCCAGATGATGATTTTCAAGCAGGCGTCGTTCTGCAAGATACGAAGACTGGCGAAATTCGAGCAATTGGCGGAAATCGGTACCAGGATATTACAAGGGGTACGAATTATGCGACAAGACTAAGTGATCGTTCTCCGGGATCAACAATTAAACCGATATTGGACTACGGCCCTGCTATAGAATATTTAAATTGGTCCACATATGAACAAATTGTAGATGAGCCATTTAAATATACGACAGGTGCTCCAATTAGAAACTTTGATCAAAAGCATCTTGGACAAATGTCAATTAGAGAAGCCCTATATCGCTCAAGAAACATTCCAGCATTAAAAGCGTTTCAGGCAGCTGGATTGGACCAATCCAAAGCATTCGCATCGCGGCTAGGATTAGAATTTGCCGATGATAGGTTTTACGAATCAGCATCTATTGGTGGAGTTGAAAATATTTCTCCTATGCAATTAGCGGGCGCATATGCAGCATTCGGAAACAACGGTATGTATAATAAACCGCACACAGTGAATAAAATCATTCTACTTGACGGAGAAACAGAAGTTAAAAATACAATTAAACCCCAAATAGCGATGAAAGATTCTACTGCGTATATGGTTACTGATATGCTGAAAGATGTTCTATCTGAAAAAGCTGGGGCTACAGGAAAAACTGCGATTATTCCTGGCCTACCAGCAGCGGGAAAAACGGGTACATCGAACTATACAGATGAAGAGTTTCAAAAATACAATTTAAGTAACGGTGATGTCCCTGACTCATGGTTTGCGGGATATACGACCAATTACACTACTGCCGTATGGACTGGATATGATCAAAGAAAAAATCCATTGCGTGCATATCCTAATAATGATCAGCAAATTGCAAAAGAACTGTACAAAAATCTAATGCAACATGTATCTGAAGGGATCGATACTCCAGATTTTGCAATGCCTAATAGTGTTGTTAAGGCTGCTGTAGAAAAAGGATCAAATCCTGCAAAGAAACCGAGTAAACACACTCCCGATAGCAATATCGTATATGAATTATTCGTGGCAGGAACGGAACCAAGTGAAGTATCAGTAGCATTCGACAAGCTTGACGCACCTACAGTAAAAGGGGAATTCCATGAAGAGAAAAAGGAAATCCTCTTTACTTGGGACCATGCTAAAAAGGATAATAAAAAGCTAACTTTTGAAGTGTCCATCAAAAAAGCTAGCGGCGAAAAACAATCATTAGGCAAACTTGACGATCAAGCATACACCGTGACAAACGTTGAACCTGGTGAAACCTATTCTATTGAAGTAATAGCCATTAGCGATAATCTGCGAAGCACTCCGGGGACGGCAAGTGTGAGCGTTCCTAAGAATGAAGAGGAAGAGAAAGAAGAAGTTGTTGAGGAGGAAGAAGAAGTTGTCCCTCCTGATGACGAAAGTACTGATGATAAAAGTGACCAGTCAGAAAAGGACCCGGAGCAAGATCAAAATCAAGACGAAGTAATTCCGGGCGATAATGAAAATGGTAATGGTAATGGTAACTCCAATGGAAATATTGATAATCAGGAACCGCCGGAAGCCTCTACGCCTCCTAGTGATAATGAACAAACAGATGAGAGCAAAGAGCCAGATAAAGAGCAAAAACCAGATCCTACCACAAATGAATAATTACGAAAAAATCCTGGAGCAAAACTCCAGGATTTTTTCATTGATAATGATTTTAATATATACCAGTATTAATTATTAGCGCTGCAAAAAACAGCTATTCCCTCTTATGATTACAAAATTAGAAGGTCTTCAAGTACTTTCAACTGATTTAACCTGCTTCATTCGCTTTTTCCCTTCCCTACAAACTTCTAGAAGTGGGCAAATTGGACATTGTGGATTTCGCGCTTTACAATGATACCGTCCAAAGAAAATCATTCGATGGTGCGTTACAGACCATTCATCTTTTGGTATTTTACGCATCAGTGTTTTTTCCACTTCAAGGACATTGTCTTTCCATCTACAAAACGCTAAACGTTTACTCACTCTTTCCAAGTGCGTATCAATAGCGATAGCTGGTTCCCCAAATGCTACTGACATAACTACATTCGCTGTTTTCCGCCCTACTCCAGGCAACTTAACTAGCTCATCACGCTCAGAAGGAACAATTCTATCGTAATCGTCAATCAACATTTGTGATAACTTTTGGATATTCTTTGCTTTATTTCGAAATAAACCAATCGAGCGTATATCATTTTCAAGTTCTGATAATGACACTGATAAATAATCCTCAGGCGTTTTATATTTTTCAAATAGTTTTTCCGTTACTCGATTTACCAATGCGTCCGTACACTGAGCTGAAAGTGCAACGGCTATCACTAATTCAAATGGATTCGCATGATTCAATTCACAATGGGCATCTGGAAACATTTTCGCCATTTCATCAAGACAAAAGCGAATTTGTTTTTTGTTTAACATCCTATACCTCCCCCCTTTTTGACACCTTTATATTTATTACTGTTCTAACCAATTATAAAAAGGTACAGAATTTGAACTTTGAACAGATGCATTAGATTTGTTAGACTTTTGGCGAAATTTCAATCCTTGTTCCCTTGCTTTTTCCACCGTGTTTACACCATTTTTTTTCCACTCTAAAAGAATACGATCAATATAACGGAAATTTAGTTTTCCGGACATGACAGATTCCCTTAAAGCAGCCTTAATCATTGATGGGTCTTGTCCATCTTGATCCATCCACATCGCTAAAGATTCACATTCTAACGGTGTGAGTGGTCTACCAAATTCTTGTTCGAAAATAGTAAATAAATCCTGTTCTTCTGAAAGTACTTTTTCAAAATTGGATTGCTTTTTTTCTCGAATCATTTCCTCGGCCAATTTCATCCATAAAGGAGTGAGAGAATATCTTTCAAATCTGATTTCATCTACTGTGCGTTCTTCCTCGATTTTAATCATGCCAAGTTGCATAAGCTTTCTTAACATGGAGGTACATTCGCTACTCGTAATGGTCATTTTTTCGGATATTTCTTCAGGTGTTGGAAAATCATTTCCTTTTTCAGAAAAAGAAAATATTTGCAATAGTAATACCAATTCTTTTTCATCCAAACCAATCTGTCGGTATTTGTTCATGAGTAAATAAGGTATTTGTACCATACCTGCTTCGATCCAAGAAACCATTAATTCTTTATCCATATGTACCACCTCTCTTTCTGTTATCACTATGATGTGTTGAGGATAGTCAAAACCACGCACATAATTGTACGTGGCCTTCTATCAGTCGACGTTCTAAAAGTCCGGTAAAGTGGCTAACGAATTTCGTTATCAGTGTTTTTCTTTCATACTCATTCGCCCACATCCCTTTGAACTTACACTATTATGGATATAAGCGGTTGAGAAGTCTAGGGAATGGAATGGTCTCCCTAACATGCTCTACCCCTGATATCCATGCTACAGTACGTTCCAAGCCTAGTCCAAATCCTGAGTGAGGGACGGCTCCATATTTAGATAAATCAAGATACCATTTATAAGCATCAAGTGGCAGTTGATGTTCTTCAATGCGCTGTTTCATTAATTCAAAGTCGTGAATTCGTTCTGAGCCACCGATAATCTCACCATAGCCTTCAGGGGCAATCATATCAGCACAAAGCACGACATCGTCACGGTCCGGTGCTGGTTGCATATAAAATGGTTTAATTTTTGTCGGGTAATGTGTAATGAAAATCGCTTGATCATAATGATTGGCAATCGCAGTTTCATGTGGAGCACCAAAATCATCTCCCCATTCTATATCATCAAATCCTTGTTCATGTAAAAATTGAATCGCATCATCATAGCTAATCCGCGGAAACGGAACAGATATTTTTTCAAGTTTAGACGTATCACGTCCAAGTCTCTCTAATTCAAGTGAACAATTTTTCAACACGGATTGAATAATATGTGTAATATATTCTTCCTGAACTTTTAAGCTATCTTCAAATTCATAAAAAGCCATTTCAGGTTCAATCATCCAAAACTCAATTAAATGTCGGCGAGTTTTTGACTTTTCGGCCCTAAACGTAGGACCAAATGAAAATACTTTGCCAAGTGCCATTGCAGCAGCTTCCATATAGAGCTGCCCACTCTGCGATAAATACGCATCTTCATCAAAATATTTCGTGTGAAATAATTCCGTTGTTCCTTCTGGTGAACTACCTGTCAGGATTGGTGGATCGATCTTAACAAATCCATTATTATTGAAAAATTCATATGTGGCACGAACAATTTCATTACGAATTTTCATCACAGCATGTTGACGACGGGACCGCAGCCATAAATGTCGATGGTCCATCAAAAATTCTGTTCCATGCTCTTTCGGTGTAATTGGATAATCAACAGCAGCTTGAATCAGTTCAATACTGGATACTTGCATCTCATAACCGAAAGGAGAACGTGTATCTTCTTGGATCGTACCTGTAACATATACAGATGACTCCTGTGTTAATGATTTCGCAGTCTGGAATATGGTTTCCTCTACTTCACTTTTTACGACTACACCTTGAATGAACCCAGTTCCATCACGCAGCTGTAAAAATGCAATTTTACCACTGGAGCGTTTATTTGCTAGCCACGCTCCTATTGTCACTTCTTGACCTACATATTTACTTACCTCGGAAATCGTAGTTTTCACGAAAAACATCCTTTCAAAACAATTAATCTTAGTGATCGAGTGAATTAATTATTAGTGTGCATTTTTTTATCAATAAATGCGTTAATCCGATCTACTGCTTCTTCTAAAAGCTCTAATGAAACTGCATAGGAAAGACGGATATTATCAGGAGATCCAAAGCTAGAACCCGGTATAACAGCAACGAGCGCTTCTTCAAGCAATGCTGTAACAAAATCATCAACCTGAGCATATCCTGCCATTTTTGCCGCATTTTTTACATTTGGATAAAGATAAAACGCTCCTTGTGGTTTTATACAGCTAATACCTGGTATAGCAATTAATTTATCATAAATGATGTTTAGTCTTTCTTCAAATGCTTGTCTCATTACTTCTACTGTATCTTGCGTACCTTGGTACGCTTCAATAGCCCCAAACTGAGATGGCGTTGTTGGATTTGATGTAGAATGACTTGCAAGATCTGTCATCGCAGCAATAATTGTTTGATTGCCAACCGCATAGCCAATTCTCCACCCCGTCATAGAATGGGATTTCGATACCCCATTAATAATAATCGTTAAATCCTTCAATTCCGGTGATAACTCGGCGATGGAAATATGCTTATTTTGCCCGTATACGAGTTTTTCATATATTTCATCTGAAACGATACATAGATTATTTTTAATACATACTTCACCTATTGCCAGCAATTCTTCTTTAGAATAAATCATACCTGATGGGTTGCTTGGCGAATTAATAATAATTGCTTTTGTCTTTGGAGTGATCGCTGCTTCTAGCTGTTTTGCGTTTATTTTAAAATGTTGCTCTTCTGTTCCTTCAACATAGACAGGATTACCGCCAGCGAGTTTGACCTGTTCAGGATAGCTTACCCAGTATGGGGTCGGAATAATAACTTCATCACCATCATCTAATAATACTTGAAAAAGTGTATATAAGGCATGCTTTGCACCATTTGCAATTATGACTTGCGCATTTGTATATTCAAGATTTTGATCACGTTTTAATTTATCAACAACTGCTTTTTTTAAGGTTGGTAATCCAGCAGATGGCGTATATTTTGTCATGCCATCTTGCATAGAGCGATATGCTGCTTGTATGATATTTTCTGGTGTGTTGAAATCTGGTTCTCCAGCACCAAGTCCAATCACATCAAGCCCTTTTGCCTTTAATTCTTTTGCTTTTGCTGTAATTGCTAAAGTGGATGACGGCGTTAGTGCTTTCACTCTGTTCGCTAAAGTAATTGTCATATAAATCCCTGCCCTTTTTTATAAATTATCAATCTTTCTCCACCATTTTCCAGTGTCGAAATGAATGTAATAATAGTTTAAGTTTGATTTATCATCTAAATAAGCAAGCTCCCAAATAGGCAGGTCTTGCTCCATACCAAGTCGAACTCCGAGAATTTCTTTTGGATTTTCTTCAGTAAAAAGCTTTTTTACTGCATCTTGTTCTGATATGCCATCTGATAATTTCTTAATTACAATGTCTTGTTTTTTATTTTCGGGTACCCAAACAGCAAGCTGTTCACCCGCCTTGTTTTTTCCGATAATTGTATGGTAGGTATTAGAACCATTGTATAAGTAGTAGTCATCGACCGAAACAATATCCGCTTCTTTTATTGCTCTTTTTTCTGCAGTGTTCCTGTCATTAGTAAGCGGTGCTCTTGCCTTACTATAAACTATGACAGATACAACAGCCATTATTAGAACGATAGAGGAGATAAGTAAAATCCATTTTTTCATATCCATATATCCTTTATGGACAATTAATCGCGAAAATCAATGAATTTGGTTTATTTCGATTGAATACTGAATCGAAAATTAGATTTTCACTTTTAATTGTTCTCCTTGACGCATCATTTACATAAAACATTGTACTTACTGTAGATAAAGACCCTACTCGTTTTACCATTTGCTTCCTCCCCAGTACAACAAAAATTGTCATTAGTAACAGCTGATTTTCAGGTAATACTACTTTTAATGATCCGCAAAATTACTTTCTCATTATATCAGCATTTTAAATACAACATGAGAAATTGCGTTTCCAAAATATATCTGGCCCACAAGCTTGGAACGCTGCAATTAACTTGCCGCGTTCCCTATTTTTGATTGAGCGACGGACCTACTCACAAACATAGACCCTTAGAGCCACTTTTCTATTGTTGTAATGATTTCTTTTAACGGCCCTCTTTGGATAGGAATACTTGGCAAAGACTTAAGAAATGCTTGACCATATGCACTCGTATCAATACGTCTATCCATTACAATAACAATTCCACGGTCGGTTTCCGTTCTAATTAATCTTCCAAATCCTTGTTTAAAACGGATAACAGCTTCTGGCAATGAGTATTCAGAAAATGGATTCTTACCATTTTTCTTTAATGCTTCATTTCTGGCTGCTGTTATTGGTTCATGTGGTGGCGAAAATGGCAGCCTCACGATTACTAAACAAGTCAAATCTTTTCCAGGAATATCAACACCTTCCCAAAAACTACTTGTTCCAAATAGAATAGCTTTATTAAATTGTTGAAAGCTTTTCGTTAAACGCGTCCGACTCCCTGATGTAACACCTTGCGCTAACAATATAAAATCATCCAGCGTACCGCTATCTTTGATTAAATTATATGTTTTTCTTAGCATGTCATAAGACGTAAATAATACGAGCATTCGCCCATCTGTCGCACAAGCAATGGCAGCTAAATGACCAGAAATGGCTTCAATATAATTATCATTACTTGTTGATCGAATTTCTGGCAGATCCGTTGGTATCATTAATTTAGCCATCTTATCATATGCAAACGGTGAAGGTATCTTTGATTGAATAGGTAGCGTTTCGTCAAGGCCTACTTCTCGTAGAAAAAACGAAAATGAGTGATCCACTGTAAGCGTAGCTGAAGTCATCACAACACATTTCTTTTTGGAAAAGAAGTGTTTAGCTAAATATGCTCCAGGATTTTCAGGCTCGGAATACATACCAACACTATTCGGTAATGTTCTTACATCTCCTTCAATCCAGTTTACATCTTGTAATATAGGCTTAAGTATTAATGATTTTATTTTTCCACCGAAAGCGATCCATTCCAACATAAAGCTATTTGCTTCTTCAACGAAAGCTCTGTCTGCAATCGGAATTTCTTTTTGGTTTTTAATTAGCTCGAGACGCATCTCTAATCCTTGGCGAATTTCCCGATAAAAATCAAGCAATCGCTCCGCACACATCGTTAATGATTGCCAATTTCTTTCTTGTCTTATTTCTTGTGTGACACGTACTTGATGTTTAGATACTCTATTTGATTGATTACGATCATTTTGGATAACCCATTTACTTAATAACATAAAGAAGTCATCTATTTCAGCATCCAATTGCAAAACAAAATTGTCAAATTCAGCAGTAGAAACCTTTGGAACAAGCTGCCGGTGTTGAATAATTCTTTCAATCTTTGCAAATAATTGATTTTTATCAAAAGTGCCAATATTATTTAAAAGAAATTTACAAGCATTGTATTCTAACTTTTCTCCTAAGCATTTACTTGCTGCTTTAATGAAATTATGAGCTTCATCAATAATAATAAAATCAGAATCAGGAAGTAAATTTTTCTCTTGTTCTATATCCACTAATAACATGGAATGATTTGTAATTACTATATCTGCTTGAAGCGCAAGTTGTCTCGCATACATGTAAAAGTCGCGTGAAATCCATGGATCTTTTTCTTTTTGTAAAAACCAACCATCATGTCTCATTCTTGTTTTAAAATGTTTCCCACCACTTGAAAAGTTTAATTCATCCATGTCACCAGTTTCTGTTTGAATGAGCCAAACAAGTATTTGCATTTTCGTCAAGATATTATCATATGAATTATCCATATCCGTAAGTGACTGCTCAAACTTCAACATATTTAAATAATTGCTTCTACCTTTTAGGACGGAAACACTGAAAGGAAATGGGATGATATGTGTAAGTCTCTTTATTTCATTATTTAATAGTTGATCTTGCATTTGCAGTGTAAAGGTACTAATGATTATTGGTTGCTGATGATCAACAGCATAATATAATGCGGGAATTAAATATGCTAACGATTTACCTATCCCTGTACCTGCTTCAACAACAGCATGTTTTTCTTCAGAAAGCGCCTCAAATACTGTATCCATCATTTGCATCTGCCCATCGCGTTTTTCATATCCATTTACGAAAGACATTAATAATTGTTGTTTTTCTTCCTGGCTGGAGGGAAATTCAATATGTATCTTCGGATCGGTTGGAAATGGTTGCACTTTTTTCTTTAGTGCAATCCCTCTATATACCTCTAACTCCTTTGGTAAATCTTCCATTTTCCTTCTTTTTTCTTTCGTAATAGTATGAAATAATTTAGCTATATCACTTTTTAAAAAATGAGCTAAATCTGTCAATTTCTCTATTGTAATGAGTGGTAGTTCTCTTGTTTTTTCGATCAGCATTAATAATAATTCAGAAGTTACTAGTGCATCACTGTCAGCTTGATGTGGATTTTCATGTTCAAATCCAAGCATCTCCGATAAATCGGATAGTTTATAACTAGTTGCAATTGGCATTAGTACCTTACATAATTCAACAGTATCAACAGACTCGGTGACCCACTGTCGATAACCAGCCGCATTTAATTCACTCTTTAAAAAGCTAAGATCAAAAGGTACATTATGCGCAACAAAAATAGAATCAACTAATAAACGATGGATCACATCAGCGATTTCAGTAAAAGCGGGCGCATCTTTTAACATATCATCATTAATCCCAGTTAGTTCTCCAATAAAAGTCGGGATAGATATTCCTGGATTAACGAAAGATGTATATTGATCCACAATTTTATAATCTTCTACAGTTACAGCGGAAATCTGAATGATTCGATCTCCCTTTTCATAGCTATTTCCGGTCGTTTCTAAATCTACAACGACAAATTTTCGTGACACATCATTCACACCTTTTAAAAGGTAATCAGCAAAGTCCGAAATAATTGATGATTATCATATTTCTACACTTATTTAATCGCCTATTAGTAACAATACTCTATATTATATTCTCCACGTAATTGTATCATGAATTGCATACTTGATAAACCAAATACGTAAGTGCTTTTCTAGTAAGTTTGTAAAAAATGCGTTTTTCTACCTCGTCATGTATCAAATCCATGCATTTACTTATGGAGTAACCGAAAAAATACCGATGAAAGAACTCTACGTGACACGCCCGATCCCCCTCGTCATATTTCGTGAATTATCGGTAACAGACACAAAATACACAAAACAAAAAAGAGAGGAGAAATCCCTCTCAATACTTGCTTATTGTTTAAAGATAAACCGTTGCTTCTGGTTCGTGATGAATGATTTCTTGAATCTTATTGTCTGCATTCATTAAGGCGACTTTCGGTTTATGGGTGGGGATACTTTCTTCTGGGACTAGTGCGTAAGAAATAATTATGACGATATCTCCTGGTTGAACTAGTCTGGCAGCAGCTCCGTTGAGACAAATCACTCCTGAGTCTCTTTCACCTTCAATGATATATGTTTCTAAACGTGCACCGTTATTATTATTAACAATTTGTACTTTTTCATTAGCAACCATTCCAACTGCTTCTAATATTGCTTGATCGATTGTAATACTACCAACATAATCAAGATTAGCCTCAGTAACTGTTGCTCTATGAATTTTAGCATTCATCATTGTGCGGAACATGATGTAGCCTCCTTATTTACAGTTAAAATGATGTTATCAATTAATCGAGCTTTAGAGAATTTCACAGCAATTGCTACAATCATTTTCCCGTGTAATCTGCTTTGATAACTTAACTGTGGATACGATAATACTTCTATATAATCTAATATACCATCCGTATTTCCATCTACATGTTCCTTTACAATTTGGATAATTATATTAGGATCTCTTTCGCCATTTTGGACAGCTTTTTCCGCTTTCCGTAAGCTTCGATAAAGTTCTGGCGCTTGCTGACGTTCAAGATCATTTAAATACACGTTCCGCGAACTTTTAGCTAAACCATCCTGTTCTCTTACCGTTTCTACTGCGATTATCTTAATTGGAAAATTGAAATCTTCAATTATGCTTTCAACCACCGCTGTTTGCTGGGCATCCTTTATACCGAAGAAAACGTGATTAGGCAAGATGATATTGAATAATTTAACTAGTACAGTAGCAACGCCGTTAAAATGGCCAGGTCTGCTTCTACCACATAAAACATTCGTACGATTCATCACTTCTAATTTCATAGACATATCATTTGGATACATTTCTGCCGTATCAGGAGTAAACAGAAAGTCCACTCCTGCTTTTTCTGCAAGTTCCTTATCGCTTTCAAGATCACGCGGATATGCATCCAAATCTTCATTTGGACCAAATTGAAGCGGATTAACAAAAATACTCACCACTGTTATATCATTTGTTCGTACTGCATTTTTGATTAGTTGAAGATGACCATCATGCAGATAACCCATCGTTGGAACAAAACCAATCGTCTTCCCTTGTTTTTTCAGCTCTAGCACTGATTGCTGCATATTGGTCTTTGATGTAATGATTTTCACACTATTTTCCCCCATATAATAATGCAAGTTCTTCTTCTGCCATCGTAAACGAGTGCTTATCTTCCGGGAACCTACCTGATTTCACTTCTTCGACGTAAGAACGAAGTCCGGTTTCCACTACTGCATTCACATCTCCATACTTTTTCACGAATTTCGGTACGCGACTTACTCCAAATGTAAGTAAATCATTATATACTAGTACCTGGCCATCTACACCAGAACCTGCTCCAATTCCAATCGTTGGAATTGTCAGATGAGCAGAAACCTCTTGTGCTAGTTGCTTGGGAATACACTCCAGCACTATTGCAAATGCCCCAGCTTCTTCACATTTTATTGCTTCTTCAATTAATAATGACGCTGATTCAGCTGTTTTCCCCTGTACTTTATAACCACCAAGCACTCCCGCTGTCTGTGGTGTGAGACCTAAATGAGCGACAACAGGTACACCAGCGACTGTTAGCTTTTTAATCGTGTTGATTACAACATCTTCTCCGCCTTCCACTTTAACAGCGTGGCAGCCACCTTCTTGCATAAGGGACCTTGCTGCTTTCATCGCTTCCTCATCACTGATGTGATAAGTCATAAATGGTAGATCTGTTACGATAAAAGTATTAGTCGCTCCCCTTTTGGCAGCTTTCGTGTGATGAACCATATCCGCTATCGTTACCGGCACAGTTGAGTCATAGCCTAAAACAACCATTCCAAGCGAATCTCCAACAAGGATCATATCTATTCCCGATTGTTCAGCAAGCTTAGCCTGAGGGTAATCATAAGCTGTAACTACGGCAATCTTTTCTCCATTGACCTTCATGTTAATAAAATCCGTTGTACTCTTCATCACGAAACATCCTCCTTTTTCTTACAGAGGGGACGAACGTAATCGAGTGTTAGAAAGTAAATCACATAATAAAAAGGAGTCTTTACCATTTAGGCAGAAGGACTCCTTTGATCATTTCACTCGTTTCGGCCCTCTGTCCCAGTCCAATATGGATCAAGGCAGATTAATTTATAGTTAAAAAAAGTTTTATTGCAAGGTGCAGTTCCTTAGATACTGCCCAACAAAATTATAACAAACATTTTAAGGGATTCCTATGATTTAATTTCAATATCTGCAGAATATATATAATGAATTTTACCATTATCGTCTTCAACCTTCAGAACGCCTTCTTCGGTAATTCCAAGCGCTTTTCCAGCTATCTCACCGGTAATGGTTCGAGCAATGATTGATTTTCCAATGCTCATTACATAACTTTCCCAAATTACTTTTAATGGCCCAAAACCTTTTTCAACATATAATTGATAATATTTTTCAAAATTTTTCAATATATATTGCAGAAGTACTACTCTTGATACTTTCCCTCCATTTTCTATAGCTAACGAAGTTGCAATTTTTCTGACATCCTCTGGAAAGTCGATTGTTTCTTGATTTACATTCAGACCAATACCAATGATGATGAAATTTATTTTATCTGCTTCAGCTTGAAGCTCAGTTAGGATTCCTGTCATTTTTTTACCTTTAAATAAAATATCATTCGGCCATTTTATTTCTGGTTCAATTCCTGTAGCTTCCTCTATTGCTCGTGCAACTGCAATCGCAGTAATTAATGTAAACTGTGGTGCTTTATCAGGTGAAAGATTTGGCCTTAATACCAAACTCATCCATATCCCTTTATGCTTTGAAGAATGCCATTGTCTAGCCATTCTTCCTCTACCATTTGTTTGCTCTTCGGCGATGATAATCATTCCTTCAGGAGCACCATTTCTAGCCTCTTCATTCGCCTTCGTTTGCGTTGAATCGATCGTATCAAAATGGAGAATATTCCGGCCAAGGACTTTTGTTTCTAAGCCCATTAAAATCTCATTTTCCGAAAGTCTATCTGGCTTTGTAATTATTCTATATCCTTTTTTTCTAATTGCTTCTATTTCAAAACCAGTCTTGCGCAGCTCTTCGATCTGCTTCCAAATAGCGGTTCGCGAACATCCGATCAAATCCGCTAGAGCTTGTCCCGATATAAATTCATAATCGGCCCGGGATAGAGCTGATATCAATTGTTTTTTTACGGAAGCAGACATGTTTCTATCCACCTTTTAATATCTTCTTTATTATTTTTAACTTTGGATGTTAAAATTGCCTTTTCCAAATCGATCAAAAGCTCCTTCATCCATGGACCACCTTTCCTTCCAGTCCAATCTAATATATCTTTTCCAGATATAACAATCTGCTCACGTGATAGTATCGATAGTCTCTTGAATTTAGCGTTTAGCGTTAACGCAACATGCTCACATTTCTTTCGATGTATTGTCTGATACACTTTTTCCACTATACAAGCGATATTTTCTCCAGCGCTATATAATTCATACGATGTCCAATCATGTTTCAAACGAATTTCCAGCATATGTAATGACCGAATCAGTAACTGAATTTTTTTAGCTGGTAACTTCCATTTTTTTAATAAAGAAATAGGTTCATCTGCATTGGTTAAATATAAAAATAATAACCACATCTCTGTTTCTTTTAGCTGTTCAATTGGGAGCGATAATCCTTCAAGAAGTACTTGTTTCAGATTAAATATAGATGGTAAATATTGATAAATCCTCGTTTTCAATGCTATCTCAAGCGCTTTTCTTTTGTCTTTTCCATCTAAGAGTTTTTGCATTTCAGCCGAAATTCTTTCTACAGCGATGCGGTCCAGCAAATTGGCATGCTTTGATATTGCTATTTCTGTGTTTTGTTCCAAATCAAATCCAAGCTGACTTACGAACCTGATTGCTCTCATTAACCGTAGCGCATCTTCTCTAAACCTATTATCCGCTTTGCCTACTGTTTCAATCATATTCGCCTTTAATGCCAATTTCCCATCAAAGGGATCCACTATATTCCAAGTTCCATCCATTGCGATTGCATTCATCGTAAAATCACGGCGCTGTAAATCTTCAAACAAGGAGCGAATAAATGTAACAGAATCTGGATGTCTGAAGTCTTTATATTCGGATTCAGATCTATATGTAGTTACTTCAAAACTTTCACCTTTGAATAAAATTAGAATCGTGCCATGTTCAATCCCAACATCAACTGTCTGGGAAAATATTTCCTTAAGCTCCTCGGGAGTAGCTGATGTAGCTATGTCTACATCATGGACATCACGTCCCAAGATATAATCCCTGACAGCTCCCCCGACAAAATATGCTTCATAACCAGCTTCTTCTATCGCTTGAATTACAGGTAATGCGGCTAAAAAGTATTTATTCATTATAGAACCTCATAATTACTAGTAGATAAAAGACTATGATATAAATCTTCATATTCAGAGATAATTAACTCAGATTTGAACTTTTCCTTTGACGTTAAACTTGCATTGATAGAAAGTTGTTTTAATAAAGGCTCATTTTGCAATAGCTCAATAGCCCTTTCTGCTATTTGTTCAATATTTCCTAATTCGCAGAGATACCCATTATAGTTATCTGTAATAACCTCCGGAATACCACCAATATTTGTACCAATACACGGAACACCACACGCCATTGCTTCTAGAGCAACTAAGCCAAAGCTTTCCTTTTCAGATAGTAAAAGCATCAAATCACTAATTGAATATAATGCTTCCAAGTGATCCTGCCTACCGAGAAAAAGCACTTTTTCTTCAATATCCAACGCTTTTACTAATTTGCAAAGGCCTGTTTTTTCAGGACCATCACCAACTAATAATAATTTCGCTGGCATATGCTTTGCAATTCGTGCAAATGCGGAAACAACATCGCGGACTCTTTTCACCTGCCGAAAGTTTGATACATGTATCAGCACTTTTTCTTCAGGACTAATACCATATGCTGCTTTTAAGTCTGTTTCATCTATTCTTCGGTACACTTCTTCATCAATAAAATTATGAATAACTTGTAGCTGTTTATCTGGAGCTATAACTTCAATTGTCTCCCTACTTAATGCATGAGATACAGTGGTAACCGCATCAGACTTTTCAATACCGAACTTTATTGCTTCCGTAAGTGTTGGATCATTACCTAAAACAGTTATATCTGTACCATGCAAAGTAGTAACAATTTTCACATCAGTCCCAGCCATCTGTTTAGCTAAAATCGCACAAACTGCATGAGGAATAGCATAATGCACATGTAAAATATCAAGTTTTTCTCGTTTGATTACTTCAGCCATTTTACTAGCCAATGCAATATCATAGGGTGGATATTGAAAAACCGAATATTGATTTACGCTTACCTGATGGAAAAAAATATTATGATGTAAAACATTTAGACGAAAAGGGATATTTGATGTAATAAAGTGGATATCATGTCCTCTATCAGCTAAAAATTTACCTAGTTCCGTCGCAATAACACCTGAACCACCAACGGTTGGATAACATGTAATCCCTATTTTCATTTTCATATTTTATCTCCAAATAAGTTTTCATTTAATAGGATAGGTCTGTTTGTTTTAAAACCTTCGGCAAAACGTACCCCGGCATCCTTGCCGAAAACTTGCTCTCTAGCAATTACACTATCAATATATCCGTCTGTGAGCGGTGTCATTACTCCATCAGCTTCTAAGAGGAATTGGGACTGATATGCAGACAATGCCGACTTTTTTTGTTCAATAAAATTCGAGATGTCAACAACAAAGTCTGGACTAGTGTACCCATTAATTAAATATTGAAATAAATTTTGCGCTTTATACGATCGATAATTGCTTTCTTCTTGATTATATTTTTTTATTCCCGCGGAAAAATAAGCTTCACGAACTAATCTAGCACAATTACCATGATCGGGATGACGGTCTTCATGGTATGGCGCAAAAATTATCTTAGGCTGATACTTGCGTATGACTTCTGTTACCATACGAATATGCTTATCTGTCATGAACAAACCGCGATCAGGGATCTGAAGATTAATTCGTTCAGATACCCCTAACAAACTGGCTGCAAGTGCAGCTTCCTCTTTTCTTAGAGCAACAGATCCATTAGAAGATAAATCAGCTTCTGTTAATTCACAAATTACGATCTCTTTCCCCGCTTCCGTCCATTTCGCAATTGTCCCAGCCATCCCTATTTCTACATCGTCCGCATGGGCACCAAATGCGAGAACATCTATCTTTTGCTGCTCCATAATAACTCCTCCACCCTTTTAATCCAAAATGTGCTCCAATCCATATACAAGTGTCTCTAATGACATAATCGTTTCTACTGATACTTTTACACCCGACATGAAAGAAGCCCTGTTATGTGAGTCATGTTGGATCTTTAATAATTGTCCATCAGCCCCAAATAAAACTTGTTGATGAGCAATTAGTCCGGGAAGTCTTACACTGTGTATGCGCATCCCTTCGAAATCCGCTCCTCTTGCACCTGGAATCGTCTCTTTTTCATTTTCATGTCCTTGCTTAAAGCTATCTCTACTATTGGCAATCATTTCTGCTGTTTTAACAGCCGTCCCAGAAGGTGCATCTAATTTTTGATCATGATGCAGCTCAATAATTTCTACATTTTGAAAATACTTTGCTGCCATTTGTGAGAATTTCATCATTAATATCGCGCCAATAGCAAAGTTTGGGGCAATAATACAGCCTAAGCCTTTAGACTCCGCTAGTTCAGTTAACTCTTTTATCTCTTCTTTCGTAAATCCTGTTGTACCAACCACAGGACGAACGCCATGTAATAATGCTGTTTTAGTATGCAAATAACCCGTCTCAGGAATAGTTAAATCAATTAATACATCTGCTTCTACTTGTTGGAAACATTCCACTACATTTGAATAAATTGGAGCATCAGATCCTGCAAAACCTTCCAAATCATTAAGCCTCATGCCATCATTCTTCCGATCTAGTACAGCTACAAGTTCAAAATTGGCTGTGTCTTGTACAAGTTTCACCGCTTCTTTCCCCATTCGTCCACGTGGTCCTGCTACGACGATTTTAATGATATTTGTCATATTACTCACCTTCCCCTTTCTTTGTCCAGCGATCTTTATCTCGACTATTAAACTTTTCCATCACATGATCATGTGCAGTTTGTAAATCAATGCCAAGCGAATTTGCAAAACAAATCATCACAAATAAGACGTCACCTAATTCTTCTTCAATGGATTTATCCGTTTCAGATGACTTTTTTGGTTTTTCACCATAATGATGGTTAATTTCGCGAGCCAATTCTCCCATTTCTTCGGTTAATCTTGCAACCATTGCTAGTGGACTAAAATAACCTTCTTTAAACTGACCTATATAAGCATCTACTTCATTTTGTAATTGTTGTATTGTCTTTTGTTCGCTCAAATTTATCACATCCCCCATTATGTTAACTAATTCTTTTTTTTAATACAAATATAAATGCTTATTTCTTGTCTTAAAGCTTCCACTTTAGTGTTAATGTTGCACGCGTCAATCAATATTGTTTATAATGAATAGGCTTTATATCAAAAAATTCCCAATGGAGGAGATACGGTGAATTTAGGATTAAGATTTAAAAATATCTTTTTTATCCAGCTCGGTGCAGCCATATTTTCTTTCGGGCTCGTTCATTTTAATATGCAAAATAATTTAGCTGAAGGTGGATTCACGGGAATAACATTATTGTTATATTTTATATTTAACTTCGATCCATCCATCTCAAACTTAGTGTTAAATATTCCCCTTTTCCTTATTGGCTGGAAATTACTTGGTAAAAAGTCTTTCGCATACACAGTGATTGGAACAGTATCTGTTTCTATCTTTTTATTTATTTTTCAAAGATATCAAATAAATATCCCACTCAATGGAGATTTATTCCTTGCCGCACTTTTTGCGGGGGTTTTTATCGGTATTGGCCTGGGTATCACTTTTCGCTTTGGCGGCACGACTGGTGGAGTCGACATTATTGCTCGCCTGCTTCATAAATATAAAGGAATAAGTATGGGAAGAACAATGTTTATGTTTGATGCCGTTGTAATTACAATATCTTTACTTACATATTTAAACCACATGGAAGCCATGTACACACTTGTTGCTGTTTTTGTAGGTGCAAGAGTAGTGGATTTCATGCAAGAAGGAGCGTACGCCGCTAGAGGTGCATTGATCATTTCCGAAAATCACCATCAAGCGATTGCAGATGCAATTATGGAGGAAATGGAACGCGGTGTTACAGTTTTAAATGGCCGCGGATCTTACTCTAAACAAAACAAAGATGTTCTATATTGCGTCATTGGCAGAAATGAAATTGTCCGGATAAAAAAAATCATACATGCCATTGACCCACTAGCCTTTGTATCATTGATTGTTGTACATGACGTGATGGGTGAAGGTTTTACATTTGATGAAAATAAACTTCCATATGATGCATGATACACAGATGCATTGTGTACGCCAAATTAGGATGAAATGTTTTTTTATAAGTAAACCTAATTCGTTAAATTTCCTTATAGCATAAAGGAACACCGGGTAAAAAGTCTACACCCGGTGTTCCTTTGTATTAGTCGCGGTTACTATTTGTAAAAATTAAAATTAAACGAACAAGCTCAAGAACTGCCACAGCTGCTGCTGCAACATATGTCATTGCTGCTGCATTTAAAACCTTTTTTGCATCTCTTTCTTCTGAATTACTGATTAATCCAAGCGATACTACTTGATCCATCGCTCTTGATGAAGCATTAAATTCGACCGGCAGTGTAACAAGTTGAAACACTACCCCAGCAGCGAATAAAATAATTCCTATCAATAATAAGCTTGATGATAATGAACTTATGAAAAAGCCTAACATAATGAATACCCATGCCATTTTCGAGCTAATATTAGCGACTGGGACAAGTGCATGACGCAAACGTAATGCAGCGTAGCCTTCTTTATCTTGTATAGCATGTCCTACTTCATGAGCTGCAACTGCCGCACCCGCTATGGACGGATTATGATAGTTTGATGATGATAGATTCACCGTTTTCGACATTGGATTATAATGATCGCTTAATAATCCCGGTGTTTCTTTTACAGCCACATTTTGTAACCCATTGGCATCGAGAATCCTTCTTGCCACTTCAGCGCCACTAACCCCAGTAGTAGAAGCGACTTTTGAATATTTTTTATACGTGCTTTTGACTTTATATTGTGCATAAATCGGTACAATCATGATTATTGCCAAATATATTAAATAACTTCCCATTTTCAACCTCCATATCTTGGTGTTACTATCTATTTTATTTGATAGAGACTGTTTGGTCAACGATTAGGTTTTCTACTTTTCTTTGGATGTTTCTGTCCCCGATATTTTTTCCAACTCACATATGTGAGAGTTGTTACGATAATACTACTAGTCATAATGATAACCCACCAAACAGAAGGATCAATTTCATCTCGGTTTAATTGCCCAAAAAGTTTTTTTATATCTGATTCTACTTTATCAAGCTCTTGCGCCCAACCCTGTTCAGAAAACTTGGTACGGAACTTATCAAGATAAGTCATTTTCGAATCAAGCATTTGAACTTGTTCCACTGAAATATCTATTTTCAAACTTGGCTGGATAATCGAATATGTGCTTAGGAATTCATTTAGCGCTTGATTATATAAAACATTGTCGCCTTCTAATGCTGCACTTTTTACTTGTTTGAATGATTGTATGATTTGATTTTCCATTTCTAACCACATCGGTTGGTGCTTAGATATAACCGCATCTGTAGCAAGTCTGAATGCAAGTACTTTCTGTACTCTATCATCAGGGTTCATACTTACACTCGTAACTGCTTGTAAAGCCTCATCATGAGCAATAGTCAATACTCTTATCTCGTCGATCGTAAATGAGTTTTCAGAAATACCATGCTCCGCAAATAAAGTACCAAAACGGACAATCAACCCTTTAGCCTCCTCAAAACGCCCGAATCTAGTTAATTGTAAGGATTCATCCGCGAGCTGATCAAGCTCAGACATTGTTGTTACCGTTTTAGCTGCAACCGTTGAACCAGCAGTCAATAAACAAAACGATAGAAGGATTATTATCAGATGTTTCATTTCTTGTCCCTCCTCATACTACTTTTAAACTTTATGAGTGGTTGGACAAGAATAGACCAGATAATATCTGCTCGATTGTATTAATTTATATCTAGCTTTCCAATTCTATTTCTTCTTATAAAGAATACTGCCAATCCTATAGAAACAACGCTCAGCCAAAATGTAAAATACCCAATCTCCCTTACATACATTTCCAATCCAGAATATTTCGGATATTGCATATACACATAGTCAATTACATCATTGTGAAGGGTCCATATGGCAGCAACAATTACATGCCATACTTTCATTTTATAAAATGGAGCATACAGTAATCCTT
Organism: Bacillus sp. FSL K6-3431; assembly: GCF_038002605.1. Classification (NCBI taxonomy): domain Bacteria; kingdom Bacillati; phylum Bacillota; class Bacilli; order Caryophanales; family Bacillaceae; genus Bacillus; species Bacillus sp. FSL K6-3431. The sequence continues at coordinate 192,578 of NZ_JBBOCT010000001.1, read as the reverse complement.
GTAAAGCCATCGCACCATGCGAGGCGATTAACATGTATCCTTGCCATGAAAGGTCGCCCGTAACAGCGAGCACTAAGAAATTCATCACTACAGCCCAAACACCGTATTTAAATAAGGTAATCAAAGCTAAAGCTTCAATCAACCCCCAATTTTTACGTAATAAAAATGCGAGTAATACGAAGCAAAAAAATAAACTCGCTGTAGGGCTATCAGGAACAAATGGAATAAAATAAGTTGGTGTTCTTACTATTTGATCTTCATACCATACATATCCAAATATGGTACCGCCAACATTAATTAGCAATAGAAGCCAAAGAAAGCGCCGATCACCTAAAATAGCATAGATAAGATTCATAATTTCGGTAATAGCCTCCCAATTTAAAAAAAGCCGGCAAGAAGCCGGCTTTTTATTATTGTTTAGGGTAAGTCCCCGACGTTTCAGCATGTTGAAACGAATTCAATTTATTCACTTTTCAATTCTGCAAGATACTGAGCTAACTTTTCTAAGTCTTCATCAGATCCTTTATATTGTTCAGCCGGCATACTTCCAATTCCATTATGAGCAATATCTTTAATTTCTTCAGGCGTATGGTCCATATCGACCAATGCCGGAGCTGCTGCAGAACCCTCTAGATTTTCACCATGACAGTTAATACAGCTTTGACCAGCATAAACTTCATAACCTGCGTCTTCTTTATCCACTTCAAACGCTTGTGTAATTTTCCCTTGTTCTTTTGCCGCTTCCCAGTCGTGCATGTCTGCCGCTTCCCAAGTTAAGTAGAAAACTGCCGCAAATGCTAATAGCATAAATCCAGTAGCAAATGGACGTTTTGATGGTCGACGCTCAGGACCACGATCGATAAACGGCGCTAAAAGCAACCCACCAAAAGCAAGTCCAGGAATGATTGCTACACCAATAAGATTATATGGACCTGATGCAAATTGGTACTTTATTAATTGATAAAGAAATAAGAAATACCAGTCTGGCATCGGGATATATCCTGTCTCTGTTGGATCGGCAATACCTTCAAGCGGGGCAGGATGCGCTGCAGTTAAACATAAAAAACCAATAAGGAAAACAGCTCCAACTAACCACTCTCTTAGTAAAAAGTCCGGCCAGAAGGCTTCTGTTTTTCCTGGGTATTCGGAATAGTCTTTAGGAATATTCGGTCTACGCTCAGCAGATACCCGGGAATCCCCGACAAACTTCATTCCTTTTCCACGATGCATGATGTCCCCTCCTTTATATCCAATATCTATTCATGTTCATTTCAATAAATAAGCAATCCTTACATCGGCCCTGAAATACCTTGTCTGCGAATCATGACAAAGTGAGCGCCCATTAAGGCGAGCAATGCTGCAGGCAGGAAAAATACGTGAATTGCAAAGAAACGAGTTAAAGTTTGTGCACCCACTATTGTAGGATCTCCTGCTATTAATGTTTTCATTGGAATACCAACAAGTGGAATAGATTCAACGATATCCAATGTTACTTTTGTCGCAAATAACGCCTTCATATCCCACGGTAATAAGTAGCCTGTAAGTCCGAGTCCAAGCATAACGAAAAAGATAAGTACTCCGACGACCCAGTTTAGCTCACGAGGCTTCTTGTATGCTCCTTGGAAGAAGACACGCAGCGTATGTAAAAACATCATCACAATGACGAGGCTTGCTCCCCAGTGATGCATTCCGCGGACAATTTGACCGAATGCAACTTGATTTTGAAGATAATATACGGATTCCCAAGCGTTTTTAATATCAGGTACATAATACATGGTAAGAAACATACCTGATAGGATTTGGATAACTGTTACGAAGAACGTTAACCCGCCAAAACAGTATACAAACGCAGAGAAATGGTGTGCCGGGTTTACGTGCTCAGGCACTTCATGGTCTGCGATGTCCCTCCATATCGGCGTAATATCCATACGCTCATCAATCCAGTCGTACATTTTGTTCAGCAATGATTACGCCTCCTTTACTTCTTTCTTACGAATGGATTTTCTTCTGGTGTTCCCAACATCAAAAAGCCATCTTTTTCCTTCGTTGGATAAGCATCCAATGGTCCCCTTGGTGGTGTTCCCGGAACATTATTGCCATCCTTCGTGTAAAGACCCATATGACATGGACAGAAGAAGTGGTCAGGGTGCTTATCGCTACCTTGCCAGTTTACTGTACAGCCTAGATGCTTACAAATTGGTGAAAGCGCCACAATGTCGCCAGCATCATTTTTGTAAACCCAAGCCATTTGCGTAGTTTCTGCAGTGTGCCAGGCATCTACTTGTTCATATTTAAAATCAACACGAACTGGTTCTGCTGTAATATCAGCAATCTTCTTTTCAGTCATTTTGAAATCGCCACTTGCTTCAGCTGTTAAAACTGGATCAATTGCGAATCGAAGCATCGGCAAGGCCATACCGGCCGCCATAAAACCACCTACACCTGTAAGTGTATAGCTTAAAAATTGACGTCTTGTAACAGGATTCTTGCTCATCCTTTTCCCCCCTCTATCAGTAAGGTAAGTCCAACGGACAAATTTATGCACATAATAACAAACTAGGACATAATTATGATATATCAATATCTTATATAGGTCAATAATATACGAACGTAAACATTGTCAACAATGTGGCAGAATGGACATTTATATTGATGCTTGCCATCCTTCGATGATCTCAGCCATTATCTGTTTTAATTGTTCTTCCACTAATGAATGTTTTTGCACATCATCCATATGCTGTATAGGTACAGCCGGGACATGGATAAATGTATTATGGTCGTTTGTTTGAATGGGTATCCATCTTTTATCTGCTGTGATCAAAAAGATATATGTAAATCCATTTTCTTTCAGTTTCGAAACCCATTCATTTAGCAGATCGCTTGCTGCCTCAGGTTCTTCCAAATAAGTAAACGGAGGTAGAAATAACATTCTCCCCTTAAATTGCCGCTCTAATTGTTGGGATAATAATTGGATATATTCCCCCTGTTCGGCGGCATGTCTCATTTTAGTTCCAAACATAATAGGTAAAACAGGGATTACAGCTGTATCAATATATTCTTTTTCTTGAAAATATGTCTCAACATCCTTTGCGTTCCAATTCACTTTTTTCACCTCTTAACATTATAATCATAATGTTATATTACCATTCTCCCTAGTGAAAGACATATATTATTGCTTAATAAACCCAAGCAAATCATTTCTATTCTTTTATATCGAAAAAACTATTGTTAGTCCATCATAGTTACATTGAAAAATCCTTCTGTTGACCAGAAGGATTTTAAGCTTTCCTGAGTTTGTTTAATTCCATGGATAGCTTTTCGAATGTATCTTTATCACGGCAATCCAAAGCCTGATCAATCGCTTTTAATAATTTTTCCTCTTTATAAGTCAGTAAACTATGAGCAAGTAATTTTTCAGCATATACTTTATTTTTTTCATTTAAAAATAGATTTGTTTGAATAAATGGGTTTTCTTCTAATACTGCTGCATAGTGATGCGATAAATTAGCCGACCGAAAATTAATTTGGATATAAATTTCTTCTTCCCGATTTAACCGGATATCGTGAAAAGATTTTTCAGCATCGGTTGTCATAATATTGTCTTTGTAAAAGCGAAACGGGACATCTCTTGTACAATGTGTTGACATGATCAAGCCTCGTGGGCAACATTGTGCATCTTCCACAAAATGAACTTTTTCCATCAGTTTATCATGACTCATTAAATAATTTAGAATCCAAACTGATTCTCTTCTTTTTAGTTGGTACCGATTTAAAAACCATCGAATAAATTCTTTTTTCTCATTGACAGATACAGGGGTTGCCATCTACTTCCCTCCTCTGCAGTATTTGTATTAGTTTTCGTTTTCCTGGAGATTTTCAATCATTTCATTCCATTCATCATTTGCAGGTTCAAGTTTATAAAGCTGTTTGAATAACTTTAACGCCTCTGCCCTTTTCCCTTCTTCAATAAGGAAATAACCATAATCCACTAAGAAATCTCGATTATGTTTGCATTCATTATATGCAAGTTCATATTGTTTTAATGCCATATTGTATTGCTCTGTTTGTTGCAAACATATAGCCGCATCCCAATGAAACTGTGGATCCATACTGCCGTCTAACTCGAACATAGAGATTATCTCCAGCACATCTTCGTATCTTTCCTGATGTAACAAAAGTTTATTTAAATCAATTGCTGCAGCAGTAAATTCTGGGTCAAGTGCTAGTGCGTCGCGAAAGTACTTTTCTGCTTTGACTTCTTCTCCTTGCTTAAGTGCAAGATTGGCAGCGAACAAATGCAATTCTTTATTGAATTCATCCAATGCAATTCCTGCATCAATCGCATCTAATGCTTCTTGTATTTTTTCTAGGTGCTCATAAGACTTTGCCAAATATAAATATAGAGAATGATATTCGTGATCCATTTCTTTCAGCTGTTTAAACGCCTTAATCGCTTTATCATATAAACCTGCTTGATAGCTTGTTAATGCATATCCAAATAAAACGTTAATTTCCAAATGGTTATTTAAAGACGTTTCGTAATAGGATAAAGATTGTTCGAATGCGCCTCCAGCACTTAATGCTTCAGCCATCCGACCATGAATATCAATATTCATAAACTCTGTATGCCCTGTTTCTAAAAGTGATTTGAAATTTCTAGTTGCCTCCAAAAACCTCCCTTGAGACATATACAATTCAGCTAAAGCATAATCAATTACAGGTTCTTTATCTAATAAGTTTTTTGCTTGAAGTAGTTTTTGTTCACTTACTTCATACATGCCCTGCATTTGGTATAAATCCGCTTGAACAAGTAATGCTTGAGGAAAAAGCGGGTTATTACGATCAACCATTTCTAAATATTGAAATGCTTCATCCTCATTATTCATTTCTATTAATAGTTCTGCAAGTAAAATTTTCAATTCTGCTTCATCAGGATGTGTACGAAGTAATATTTCATATAATTCCTTCGTTTCGTCTAGAAAACCATAATCAAATAATTGTTGAGCAAGCATAAATTTTTCATCATCATTATTTTCCTTTTTTACTTTCTCAAATTGCAATGTCGCTTTTCCGAGATTTTGTTCCTCAATATACTTAATCATTAATTCCGCACTTCTCATACGTATTTCCCTTCCTATCCAGCTAACTATACAAAAAGAGCTGTTTGATTTATCATTATTTCATCACCAAATCCCGGCCGAAAAACAGCTTTATTATTAATAAAAATAAATTTCTCTTTTTGAACCGCAACGGCGAGTTTATCATAGTATAATGGCTCGTGATGTTCAACTTTGCTGTTTTTATAAAATAGGTTATAACTTATTTCGCTGCCTGATCGTAAAAATCCTCTTTTTGGATATAAACCAATTTTCTTTAAAGATAATTCATCTAAAGGTTTGTAGTGAGGTAATGGTTTTGGAAGATGATTTACCTTTTCTAAATCTAAAAGCTTAGACCAATATTTACAAATTTTCTTCTGATTACTCGCTTTCATATCGCCTGGAAACACGGGAATTAATAAAGGATTATAAGGAAATGACGCCTCCTTTAACCATCCCCACGGAAGAGTTTTTAATTCCTGTGGATCATTTATTTCAAGAAATATCATAGGAACTTTTGCTATTTTGCATTTCTTAATTAATGTCGTATTTATTTTAGGCGCGCGGATTCTGACTCCCAATACATAATCTACCGGGCTATTTAATAACGAAGTTCGCTTTTCACGTAGTTTATCTTCAAATTCATAGTCATAACTAATTGAAAAGTCGGTAACAATCGTTCCGCAACCTTTGGCAAGTATACAGTTTATACTATGGTCTTTAAAAGCGCTAAAAGAATCTATTGGTAAATTTGTGGCATACAGCACAAATGATGGGGTGAGAATAAAAGAACTTATATCCATTTTCATCGCTGAAAACATAGAAATATTGTCACCTATATAATTGAATTCTTTGTTTTTAACTAATATAGATGTGGTTCGTACCTTACATCCGTCCATCATGATTGCATTTTGAATGGCAAAATGCATATTTTCTCCCCCCTTTGCTATCATTAACTTTCTTTAGACAAGCTATGTTCATAAGGGGAGAATAATGCATGTTATCGATGTTTACTTAATTGCTATCTTTATACGGTTTGTTAAAAGTATTGTTTAACTTCGTTTAAAGTCCAAGTATATTTGTTCTATGACATTCTTTTCTACTTCTTTTAATTTAGGTCTTCCAATATCGGCCAAAAGTACGAAGCGTGGTTTGTTTCCTAAAGATTTTTTATCCCTTTGCATCGCTTGAAATGCTTGTTCAAAGTTTAAATTTTCCGGAAGTTTCGTATCATAGCCAAGCTTAGTAATCCACTCTACAAATTGCGCGATATCATATGTTAATCCAAGTTCATGCTTGCTTACATATAAAGCATAAACCATGCCAATCATTACAGCTTCTCCATGCGTATATTTGCCATATCCAGCCGTTGATTCAATAGCATGACCTAAAGTATGCCCAAAATTTAGTATAGCGCGTAAGCCGGTTTCTTTCTCATCTTCTGAAACAACGGCCGCTTTAATTTCAATTCCTCTACCGAGTATGTATACAAACATATCGTCTGTTATTTCTGTTAGGTTTGTTATATTTTCCATTAAATAGACTAATAATTGTGGATCTGCTATCAATGCATGTTTAACTACTTCAGCTAATCCAGATCTAACCTCTGATTCAGGCAATGTTTTCAAGAAATCTATATCATATATTACTGCTTCTGGCTGATGGAAAACGCCCACCATATTTTTTCCTAAAGAGAGATTAATAGCAGTCTTTCCACCTACGGCACTATCATGAGCTAAAATAGTTGTCGGAACTTGCAAGAAATCTATCCCGCGCATATATGTACCTGCGACAAATCCCGCAACATCCCCTACAACACCGCCACCAAATGCAATGATACATGAATTACGATCAATTCCATTTTCCAATGCAAATACTAGACACTCTTCATAAACCGAGAACTGCTTCGCACGTTCACCAGAAGGAACTTGATACACAACTGTTTTTATTTCATCCGGGAGATTTGCCATTAAGGTAGATAGATGCATAGGCCCCACTGTTTGATCGGTAATAATATACAATTGAGTATATTTTTTGTTTTCAAGCTGTTTTTCGATCAGTCGAATGGCACCTGACTGAATAAATACAGAATACTTTTTTGATGATGTATTAATTTTTACTTCCATTTGCTTCATTCCTTTCTATCATTAAGTGAAACTGCCATCATAGTTGAACTTCGTTAATCAACGAAGTTACTTGATTTACGATAAAAGAAAGTATCTTCCACCTCTAAACCATATTGAGCGGGATTGAATATTTGTTCTGTACTACCAACAAATAAAACCCCACCTTCTCTTAAAGAGTCGGCAAATTTTTTATACAGTTCATTTTTCGCCTCTTCTGTGAAGTAAATCAATACGTTTCTACAAACAATTAAATCATAATTGGAGTCAAATTGATCAGCAAGTAAATTAAGTTTCTTATATTTAACAGTTTGCTTTACTTCCGCAGAACACCGATAAAATGATCCCTCTTTTTGAAAATACTTATCTTTTATTGTTTTTGACATTTCTTGAAATGAGCGTTCAGGATAGATTCCTGTTTTCGCCGTATCGATAGCTATTTCATCGATATCTGTCGCCAAGATTGAAAATTCCTTTACCTGTTGTAATTCAGAAAGAATCATCGCAATCGTATATGGTTCCTCCCCAGTAGACGAAGCTGCACTCCATACTTTCAATCGCTTATTTTGTAGCAATAATCTAGGGAAAATTTTTTTCTCCAAAACTTCCCATCGTGCTTTATTTCGGAAAAACTCCGTAACATTTATTGTCATACGATCAAGAAACTCATCTAATAATGAGCTGTCTTTTAACATTCCCGAATAAAAGTCTCCAAAAGATACGAATCCTTTTTTTTGATAAAGCGATGTTAGTCTCCGTTTCATTTGTGCTTCTTTGTATAAAGATAAGTCGATCCCTGTTCTTTGTTTTATTTTAATGACAAAGTTTTCATAATCTATATCCATACATATTGTCCCCTATCAACCGGTACTATTATTTATTATACATGAATTTACTAGTATATTATCTTTAATTATATCGGCCAAATTATATGAGATTTTACTAATCAAATGGAATACATTCAAATCGTAATTCCTTATAAAATCAAGAAAACCGCTTGCTACTTGCAAGCGGTTACTGATTTTAATAAAGCCAAGTATTCATGTGCTTAGAGTATTCGACAAGCTCACCGTTCTTGAAAAATAAGCCAATCTCTCTTTCAGCACTCTCAGGTGAGTCTGAACCATGAATTATATTTCTATGTACAACAACACTATAATCCCCGCGTATTGTTCCTGGTGTAGCATCTACCGGGCTTGTTGAACCCATCATTTTTCTGGCCTCGGCTATTACATTTTCGCCCTGCCAAACCATCGCGAAAACAGGGCCTGAAGTAATGAAATTGACTAAATCAGTGAAAAAAGGCCGTTCTTTATGTTCACCATAATGTTTTTCAGCTAATTCATTTGAAATACTCATTAATTTCGCTCCAACAAGTTGGAAGCCTTTTTTCTCAAATCGTGAAACAATTTCTCCAATTAGCGCTCTTTGTACTCCATCTGGTTTTACCATTAAAAACGTTTTTTCCATCCGTGATCACTCCTGAAATTAGATCGACATAATACTTTCATATACCAAGAAAAGAATACCACTATTTTAATATTATGGCAATAAGGAAAAGCGAAAGCGCCCGTTAGCGACGTACAAACAAAATGGATCATCGGTTAAGATCGCCGTCCTGTGGCAACACCGATGTGACTCACATCGTGTGGGCCCGAGATAAAGGAAGCACGGTAAGCCACGAAAAGCGGAAGGCGCTCGTTCAGGGGTGACAAGCATAAGATAAAACGGTGAGAAGGTTAGGCTTTACCTTCTTGACGGATTGACTTATGACTCGAGCCCCTTTCGCCTAGAGCTAGACATGAAAGGCGAAAGCGTCCGTTAGCAACGTACAAACTGCGCCTACAGGATGTGGGTGTGTCGACGTTGTCACAGGACGCGACGGGTTTAGTCTAGGAACAACATTAATTCTGAGATAAAGGGAACATAAGGAGCCGAAAATGTATGTCGAGCACACAGTTTAATTGAATAAAAAAAGCGCTCCTAGGGCTTTTTTTGCCAAAGTTAGCGCTGTGCTGGCTAAAACTTTCGTTTTCCGATAAAATTAGCTATTTCCTGCAGTGCTTTTTTAGCCCGGTTTGCTGGGAGCTCATCAAGGATTGCAAGAGCTTTAGTTAAATAACGGAAACTGAGATCACGTGATTGATCAATTGCCCCTGACTTCTTAATCTTTGCAATAATCGCGGACATTTGTTCCTTGCTCGTATTTTCATTCACGTTCGAAATAATATCTTTTAAATATTGATCACCCATTGCATACAATGCAGGTAAAGTAATATTTCCCTGACGTAAATCTTCCCCAGCAGGTTTGCCAAGGTCTTTTTCTGATGCTGTAAAATCTAAAATATCATCTGTAATTTGATAAGACATACCAATAAAATAACCAAATCTATACAATTGCTTTTGTAAATGTGTGTCCACATCTGAGGATACGGCCCCTAATTCACAACTTACAGCAATGAGTAATGCGGTTTTTCTTTTAATTCTTCTTAAGTAATCACGCAATGTTTGATTAAATCTATATTTATCTTTTATCTGTTCAATTTCACCAATACAAACTTCGATGATCGTATTTGATAATATTTGATGGGCAGTGGGCTTCTTTATATTTGTCATATATTCAAGAGACCGGGCGAGTATATAATCTCCTGTATACATGGCAATTCTATCATTCCATTGATAATTAATTGTTGTAATTCCCCTGCGGAGCCTTGCATCGTCTATTACATCATCATGAACAAGTGATGCCATATGAATCAATTCTAAAGCGACGGCTACATTTTTCACTTTATGTATATCATAAGAACCGAACTTCGCTGAAAGCAGCACAAAAACAGGACGAATTCTCTTACCTCCTGCTTTTAATAGCTGTACTGATGCATCCCTCAGTAACTCAGTCTCTGAATAAATAGCGGTTTCTAGCTCCTGTTCTATTAAATCAAAATCACCTTTTAAGTTTGAGTTAAGTAATGATAGTTTCATTTTATTTCCACCCGGCTTTTATTTCTGTTTTATACCTATATGAGCCGCTGCTACACCGCCGCTAAAAGGTTTATAGATTACATTATCAAAACCTGTTTTCCAAAACATTTGAGCTAATTCATCCATCCCAGGGAAATCCAAAGCTGATTCTTGCAGCCATGAATATTCTTTATAACTTTTAGCAAAAACCTTCCCGAATAAAGGCATGATATATCGGAAATAAGTATAATAAAGCTGACGATAAACAGGTAGTGTCGGCTGCGATGTTTCCAAACAAACTGCCATACCTCCCGGCTTTAAAACACGATTCATTTCCATCAATACTTGTGTGTAATCGGGGACATTTCGTAGGCCAAATCCGATCGTTACGTAATCAAAAGTATCATCAGGAAAAGGAAGCTCCATCGCGTTTCCATGTATCAGCTCTATTTGTTGTAAATTTTCAAGATCTTTTTTCTCCTTGGCAATCTTCAACATATTTTGACTAAAATCTAAGCCAACCACTTTCCCATCATCACCAACACTTTTAGCGAGAGCAATCGTCCAATCACCTGTACCACAACATAAATCAAGTGCTTTATCGCCTTTTGAAACGGACATTTTTTTCATGGTGGCATTTCGCCATTTGATATGTTGCTGAAAACTGATAATTGTATTCATTTTATCGTAATTATCATAAATTTTTTCAAATACATTATGTACACGTTCTTCTTTAGATTGCATTTCCTAACCTTCTTCCACGCTTAATCTTGTCAAGCCTTGAATGCTCGATAGCATTTCTTGAATCCGCGTTTGTAGCATGGGTGGCAATAAAGGCAAGTCTTCGATCAGGCGATTCATATTATTAATTGAATCTGTTATGTAACGAACACTTAATTCACTTAATTTATTTATGTCTGCATTTAATAACTGTGATGTATGTACATTCGAAATTTCAGGCATAAATTGTTTTTTTAGTCTTTCAAAAAAAAGCCCTGTCTCACCGTTATGAAAATCTTCGTATTCCATCATCATTTTTTTCAAAAATAAAAACTCATTAAAAAAAGCTATGTATTTAGTTACATGGAAATGTAGGCAAAACTGTTCGATGACTTCTATTTCTACTTCTTTATATTTACTTAGGAAAGCTTCAAACGTAGGGTCAATACTTTGATCAAGCGATATATTATGCTCATTTACAACTTTAATTGCTGAAGCAAGAGAAGTGATTAGATCCATATTTTCAAGATGTGCCAATATGTGATAATATCTGCCGCTATAATAGTCCCCCGCCAATACAGCTAGTTGACGCTCTTCCAGTGATGTATGTGAATCTGCCACCTTTTCATGCGTATCTAACGCAAGTTGGACTAGCAAGGCTGAGGTAATATACAAATTTTGTTCTGCAATTGTTAACTGAGTATCTTGAAGAGAAATGGACATCATGAGTAGGCGATCCTCGTCTATCTGTGGTGTTCCAATCACTTTCTGAAAATAGGCATTATAGCTTTGCTGTAGTAATAATTTCTTTATATCATTCATCTGTTCCACGTAATCACGCACAGCCATGACGAGCGTCTCCATTTCTTTCTCGATTTAATTTCTTTCTTTACAATCATATTAATTATAACATAAACATTCTCCAAGGTGCGAATGACATTCCTCAAGAATAGTAAGGTTTTCTTCATTATTTATGACTTAGTATTTGTTTTTCCTTCACTCTCCACTTCACCAAATGAAGTAATGATGTTTGCGTTTCCTCGTATTTTCATAGCTGAGGTATGTTCTGTAAACTGCGCAATCATTACTTCCCCATTATCAAGCTTCTCGGAATGATGGAATCTTGTATCTGTTCCTCGTGTTAATCCTATGACATTCACTCCATCTTCCAACGCTTTAATGACGATAAAGTCAGAATGTCCTTTATTATCATTCATTTTATTCACCTCAATTAATAAATACAGATTCTATATGAATTAAGCTTTTATTAATGATAAAACTTCTGATCGTGCCTGACTATCATTTGCAAATGCGCCTCTTACAGCTGATGTAACAGTTTTGGCACCTGGCTTCTTAATGCCTCTCATAGCCATACACATATGCTCAGCTTCAAGGATGACCATCACTCCGTACGGCTCTAGTTTTTCCATCATTACATTTGCAACTGTCGATGTAATTCTTTCTTGTAGTTGCGGACGAGCAGCAACTGTTTCTACAGCTCTTGCTAATTTGCTTAAACCAGTAACCTTTCCATTGCGAGGAATATAAGCAACATGTGCCTTTCCAAAGAACGGAACAAGATGATGCTCACACATAGAGAAAAAAGGTATATCTTTAACAAGCACTAATTCCTCATGCTCTTCTCCAAAAATAGTTTCAAAATATTCTCCAGGATTTTTATTTAATCCGGAAAATACTTCTTCATACATTTTTGCTACACGTTTTGGAGTATCTATTAATCCCTCACGATTTGGATCTTCTCCAATTGCCTCCAACATCATCCTTACTGCTTCTTCAAGCTGTGGGTGATTGATCTCATTCATACCGTTTCCTCCCTATTAACAAACAAACCCCTGTATTTTAGTAATAAAAGTTCTATCAAAAGAAAATAATAAGCCCATCTTATCATATCTTTCACTTGAAACAAAAATAGAAGGGCTTTTTCATTGAATTTGAAAAGGAACCGTCCATGGACGGTTCCTCTGCACATACGCTTCTATCTAGAATGTATGTAATTATTTCACAGCGTCTTTAAGTGCTTTACCTGGTTTGAACGCAGGTACTTTGCTTGCTGCGATTTCGATTTCTTCGCCTGTTTGAGGATTACGGCCTTTACGGGCAGCACGCTCACGCACTTCAAAGTTACCAAAACCGATTAATGCTACTTTTTCACCGTCAGACAATGCGTCTTGAATTGATTGGAAAACAGCATCAACGGCTTTTGTTGCATCTTTTTTAGATAGTTCAGTTGCTTCAGCAACAGAATTAATTAGTTCAGTTTTGTTCATACCATTCACCTCCTCCCGAATAAGAGAGTTCTTGTTCTGTAACTACTATTAAAATTGTGAACAATTTTATGGATTTCTAAACATACACTGTAAGAAATCATTTGAATTACTGATGAACGCGGGATTCATTAGCAATTCTGTTAAAAGATTATCATATTAAATATGTGTTAGCAAGAATAAAAGCCATATTAAATGGAAAAGGTGCCGAATTGGGATATTCGGCACCTTTTTTTATAAAATAATGGCAATTAATCCGCCTGATCCTTCATTAATAATCCTTTCTAGCGTCTCTTTTAATTTATATCTGGCATTTTCCGGCATCATCGCTATTTTTGCTTGAATTCCTTCTCTAACAAGTGAACTCAAACTCCGGCCAAATATATCCGAATTCCAAATCGATAGTGGATCATCTTCGAAGTCTTGCATTAAATACCGTACAAGTTCTTCACTTTGTTTTTCCGTACCAATGATTGGAGCGAATTCAGATTCAACATCCACTTTAATCATATGAATAGATGGTGCAACTGCCTTCAATCTTACGCCGAATCTAGAGCCTTGTCGGATAATTTCTGGTTCATCTAGGCTCATATCAGCTAATGATGGTGCGGCGATGCCATATCCTGTTTGTCGGACCATTACAAGGGCATCCGAAATTTGATCGTATTCTCGTTTTGCATCAGCAAAATCCTGCATTAATTCTAGCAAATGATCTTGCCCTCGAACTTCGACACCAACGATTTCTTTAAGCACTTGATCATACAGATCATCAGGGGCATGTAGATCTATTTCTGCAATACCTTGACCCATTTCAACACCTGCAAGTCCCGCATTATCTATAAAATCGAATTCGTAAAATTGCTGTACGACACGATCTACATCGCGAAGTCGTTTAATATCCTTTACTGTTTCTTTTACCGCATTTTGATAGCTAGATCTTAACCAGTGATTATCATTTAAAACCATAACCCAGCTAGGTAAATTCACATTTACTTCTAGGACAGGAAATTCATATAATGCTTCTTTTAGAACATTTAGGACGTCAGATTCACGCATACTTTCGACAGACATTGCCAGCACAGGAATATCATATTTCTCGGCAAGTTTCTTTCGTAAATCTTCCGTTTCCTGATTATGTGGTCGAGCAGAATTAATGACCATAATAAACGGTTTTCCTACTTCTTTTAATTCTTCTATGACGCGCTCTTCCGCTTCTACATAGTCATTACGAGGTATTTCTCCAATCGTACCATCTGTCGTCACGACTACACCTAATACTGAATGCTCTTGTATCACTTTCCTCGTTCCTATTTCAGCTGCCTCATGGAAAGATATAGGTTCTTCATACCAGGGCGTAGTAATCATTCTAGGCCCATTTTCATCCTCATATCCTTTTGCACCTGGCACTGTATAGCCAACACAGTCTACAAGCCTTACATTTACATCTAGACCCGCATCTACCTGAACCGAGATTGCGTTATTAGGCACAAATTTCGGTTCTGTAGTCATAATTGTTCTTCCGGCAGCACTCTGAGGCAATTCATCTTGTGCTCTAGCTCGATCTGATTCATTTTTAATATTCGGCAAAACAACTAGTTCCATAAACTTTTTTATAAATGTGGATTTCCCAGTCCGAACCGCCCCTACAACACCTAAATAAATATCTCCGCCTGTTCTCTCAGCAATATCTTTAAATATATCCACCTTTTCCAAGAGGTTCCCTCCCATCATTACGTTTTGAAAATATTTTATCTTCAAAACGATTGGACACTATATGTTTATGATGTTGTCCGATTCTGTTATGACTATTAATAAAATAAAAGTAAAAAATCCTTCTTCCACATTATATTGTGTAGAAGAAGGATTATGCTTATTTTTCCATATAAACCGGCTCATCATTATCATCAATTGTGTATGGTAATGAAAATGCTGGAGCTACTGGAGATTGATCAGATAGAATCGGTCTAATATCATCTCCGGGAAGGAATTCGTGTTCAGTTTCCTGTAAACGAAGAAATAAATCACTACTATAATCAACGTAAATTTCGCCCGTCCCAGTGATTACTAGGGGCAGATTATTATTTGTATAAGGCGAACTAACATATTGTTCAGCTTTATAGCCCAATTTAGAATAATCAAGTGAGAATACATTATTTGCTAGCGTATCCTTAAACGGTGGAAATCCTTGCGATTTTATTCTTATTTTAATCTCGCGAATTTTCTCAGCCATTCTTAAATCAATTACCTTTACAGTTGGATTCGTTTCAACATCCATCAAAATATATTGATACACTCCTCCGCTCTCAAACGCATTTCCAGGCGGATTAGAAATGTACTGTGGTGCAAGCCTAGTAAAATCAATAGGATATTTTATATATATATCTGTATCCATATCCTTTGTTTTAATCGGTAATAAACCTCCATTAGATTCTTGGAATTTATTTACAGCTAGTTGTACACCTTCTATTTGATCTTCATATGGGACCAAATTCTCTGTTTTCTTATCTTGTGGATAAAAGCATCCTGATAATAATATGGATACCATCATAAACATAGACAACTTGAAAATGACCTTCATCCATTGTGTCATCCTTTCTATCATCATCTTTCTAATCTACTTATTGTCCATCTTATTTAACTTGTTGGACCTGTTAAAACGACAAAAAGCATGAGCAGTCCACCTAGTATCATAAAAATCCACGCTGTAAGAGCAGTAACAATTTTCAAAATACCTTTATTTAATTTGTATCGACTAATATAGATTGTGAACATTGCCAACGCTAAAAGTATCATACCAAGAATAGATATCCACATTTTTTGCATAGATAGTGACATTTTATTTTCCTCCGTAGCTTTGTGTTTTACAGCAACGCATTCGTTATGTATTTTCCAAAAGCAATTATATCATGTATAAAAAAATAAAAGCAGTTAAATACTTACGAAATGATGTCCATTTATGTAGTTCTTTAGTGAAATACGAAGAAGCAAAGGATATAAATCCCTTGCTTCTTACACGACAAACAATACCCATACCTGCTATTTAAGCAATGAACTTCACCGCATTATATGCTAAAAAAACGATTGTGCATTACCTTTTGCCCAGCAGACTGTTATTGTTCTAGTTGCTCACTTAATATGTCAACAAGATCTTCCATTTCATTCGTTTTCAAACGTCCCATCAATCTATCAACAGCAGCCTTTGAATTGACACCATTAAATAATATGCCATAAAGCGCCTCTGTGATAGGCATATTAGCTTGATATTTTTTAGCAAGCTGATGTGCCGCCTTAGTCGTCCTTACGCCTTCAACAGCCATTCCCATATTATTTAACACATCTTCAAGCTTTTGGCCTTTCCCAAGTAGGTTCCCCGCTCTCCAATTCCGTGAGTGCACACTTGTACAAGTGACAATCAAGTCGCCAATACCAGCTAAACCAGAAAATGTTAATGGATTTGCACCCATCTTTGTTCCTAGCCGTGATATTTCAGATAATCCTCGAGTAATTAACGCAGCCTTCGCATTATCACCATAGCCTAAACCATCTGAAATACCTGCAGCAAGTGCAATAATATTTTTTAAGGCCCCACCTATTTCCACACCGATCAAATCCGGGTTTGTATAAACGCGAAAATGTTGATTCATAAATAAATCTTGAACCTTCTCTGCATTTTTCATATTTTTTGCCGAAACCGTAACAGTTGTCGGATGACGTAGTCCCACTTCTTCAGCATGACTTGGCCCAGATAGAACAACAACATCCGTCAACAGATGCTGTGGTACCTCTTGTTCAATCATTTCAGATATTCTCATTAATGAATCAGGTTCAATCCCTTTACTGACGTGGATATATGTTGCAGCATATTGTTGAATAGATACAATTTTCCTCATCATATCTCTAATTGCTTTAGTAGGTACAGCAATCACTACTGTCTCGGTGTTTTCCAGAACATCTTCTAAAGATGTACTCGCATGAATCGTTTCAGGAAGCTGAATACCGGGCAAATACTTTTTATTCATACGTTCACTATTAATAGCTGATGCATGATCACTATTTCTAGTCCATAAAGCAACCTGATGATTGTTATCGGCTAAAACAAGTGCCAATGCTGTACCCCAACTTCCAGATCCAATAACTGCAATTTTCTCTTTTTTATTCTGCATTAAGCTCACCTACTTATTATCATATATTTTGCAACATTTTTTTTAGTTACGTTGCCTCGTTATAATCCTAATCGGCGTGCCCTCAAAGCCAAAAGCATCTCTTATTCGATTTCGCAAAAAACGTTCATAAGAAAAGTGCATGATTTCAGAATCATTCACAAATACGACAAATGTCGGCGGCTTGATAGCAACTTGTGTAGCATAATATACTTTAAGTCTACGTCCTTGGTATGATGGAGCGGGATTCATTGCAACGGCATCTACAATCACTTCATTTAGAACACTAGACTTCACACGTTGCGAATGATTTTCGTTTGCTTTTTGAATTGCTGGTAGTAAATTGGTTAAGCGTTTTTTTGTTTTCGCAGAAACAAATAGAATTGGAGCATAATCTAAAAATAAAAAATGTTCCCTAATTTGTTCTTCAAATTTCAATATTGTTTTTTCGTCTTTTTCGACGGCATCCCATTTATTTACTACGATAAGAATGGCCCGTCCAGCATCATGTGCATAGCCGGCAATTTTTTTGTCCTGTTCACGAATGCCTTCTTCACCATTAATTACTACAAGAACGACATCAGAGCGTTCAATAGCTTTTAAAGCACGGAGAACACTGTATTTTTCAGTACCTTCATATACTTTTCCTTTTTTTCGTATCCCCGCGGTATCAATAATGACGTATTCTTGATCCTCATATTGGTAAGCAGAGTCAATTGCATCCCTAGTTGTTCCTGCGAGGTCACTTACGATCACTCTTTCCTCACCTAGTAATGAATTGACAAGTGATGATTTACCCACATTCGGTCGACCAATAAAGCTAAATTTAATGACATCTTCACCGAATTCTTCCTCTTCTATCAGCGGAAAACTTTTAACAACTTCATCTAAAAGATCTCCGATACCTAAACCATGCGATCCAGAAATAGGAAATGGTTCGCCAAATCCTAATGCATAAAAGTCATAAATCTCCGCCCGCATTTCAGGGTTATCTACTTTATTTACAGCTAGAACAACTGGTTTTTTTGATCGATAAAGAATTTTCGCCACTTCTTCATCAGCAGATGTTACGCCTTCTCTGCTATTTACGATAAAAATAATTACGTCTGCTTCTTCAATTGCTATATGCGCTTGTTGTCGAATCTCTTCTAAAAAAGGAGCATCTCCAATTTCAATACCACCTGTATCAATTAAATTAAATTCATGTGTTAACCAGTCACCTGGGCTATATATTCGATCTCTTGTAACACCTGGTGTATCTTCTACGATTGAAATTCTTTCTCCTACAATTCTATTGAAAATTGTCGATTTTCCTACATTAGGACGACCTACAATCGCCACAGTTGGTTTAGCCAATGCCATCACTCACTTTTTAGTTAAATTATTCATTATCAGCCTTTGATGCATTTATTTATTCATCAGCTTCAAATTTTCCTTTTTTCTTCTTTATTATAATATAGTCATTTGCGGATACACTTTACTATGTGTGAGATGTCATCTAGTTTAGTTGTCCACAATATACAAGTGTGCAGGCGCCCAGAAGTTCTGCATGATGCAAATTACACAGACCTTACCACGAAATGTGGCGTTTTTATTCAGCGTTTCTCCTCCACTTTTATCACTTCATGTTATCATAGTTTTTTATAAAGTGAAACTTCCACCTCTATATATGGAAAGTCACTAAACAGTGAAGCATATGTTCACATAATGGACAGCAGAATATTGCCAAGAACGCGACTTTCTTGGTCTATGTTCCTTCCATCAGAAAGCGGATGGATAAAATCGCTTTTTGATGTTACTTATTGCTGAATCTTCTTTTTGTTTAGTAGCGTGAGCATATCGACCAATTTTACTAACCCGTGTGCTCCTAGTAAACAAATGAAAGTTACGCAAATAATATCAAAATAGACCGCTGTTCCGATTAAATATGGCATATTCCAGCGTGAAATTATTATCGCAAATAGAATTTCTCCATGAATTGATCCTAGACAAATCAAAATAAACCTCCACTTAAGTGATAACGGATAAATTAAGTAGGAAAAAAACAGGAAGATAATCGATAAAAAAACTCTCCGATCAAAGAAAACCCAAATAGGATCATACATTTCCAATAATTGAAAACCCGAATATCCAAACATTAATGCAATAACTGAAAAAACGAGATATGTTTTTTTTAGAAGGGGGAGTTTGGACGCAATATAGTAATTAATGAGTAACAAAATAAATATCGAACAGCTAATCGTAACCGAAAAGGCTGGGATTAGAAGAGGGGTAGTAATAATCAACAATAATGCTAATACAGCTACAGATAATCGGTTTTCCTCCCGTTTATCCATGATAAATGTTGCGTAAATCCAAACACTCCACAACAAAAACAATGTTACTAATCCATCCAAAACGAACACCTCCACCCATACATTATCGGAAAACAGGCGGAGATTTAATCAACAAAAGCAAAATAATAAAAAGCTGCCTCTGTTGCTTAATCTTTTGATTAAGCAAAGCAGTGACAGCTCTCCTTTTATTTTTTAAAGTTCTTCAATTTATCACCGATCATATCACTTAGTTGAAAACCTTTCGTTTCTTCAGGTACTTCATAATTATTTGAGTTATATTCAGATTCTTCTAGCTCTTTCATACTTAATGAAAGTCTTTGATCATTTTCATTAGCCTCTAGAACTTGAACCTTTACTTGTTCTCCTTCTTGCAATACCTCGTGTGGCGTTCCAATATGTTTATGCGATATTTGTGAAATATGCACCAAGCCTTCTACACCTGGAAATACTTCTACAAATGCACCAAACGATACAAGACGCTTTACGGTACCTTCTAGGATTGTGCCTTTAGGTGCCTTTTCTTCCACTTTCGCCCATGGTCCAGGTAATGTTTCCTTTATAGATAATGATATTCTTTCATTATCGCGATCTACAGATAGTACTTTTACTTGAACTTCTTCCCCTTCTTTAACCACATCAGAAGGTTTTTCAATATGCTCATGTGACAGTTGTGAAATATGAACTAAGCCGTCTACACCACCAATATCGACAAAAGCACCAAAGTCAGTCAAACGTTGGACCGTTCCACTCAAAATTTCCCCTGGTTCTATCTTTTCTAATAATGCCTTTTTCTCTTTGTTTTTCTCTTCTTCTACAACTATTCGATGTGATAAAATCAAACGGTTTTTATCACGGTCTAACTCTACAATTTTAAAAGAAAGCATTTTCCCTTGATAATCTGAAAAGTCTTCTACGTAATGATCCTCTACCATAGATGCAGGTACAAATCCTCTAACACCTAAATCTATGACAAGTCCACCTTTTACTACCTCATTCACTTCGGCATCAAATATTTGATCATTATTAAAACGTTCTTCAAGAGATTCCCATGCACTTTCTGCATCTACTTTTCGTTTGGAAAGCACAAGTAACTCCTCTTCTACTTTTGTCACGATAAGGTCTATCACTTCATCTTCTTGAACAATGTCTGAAGCCTTTTCCACATGTAGACTAGAAAGTTCACTAATGGGTATTAGTCCGTCTACCTTGCTTCCTTCAACATTAACAAGGACCTGTTTCTCTTCAATTTTTGTAACAGTTCCTTTTACTTTATCACCTTCAGAAAAATTTCCCACTTCTAAGTTTTTCATTTCCTCAGACATATGTACTCCTCCTCTATCGGCTTAAAAATGCTCAAATTACGCGTTTTTATCATTTTAATAAACCTGATTGCATAAATCCTCACATAATTCAAAATAATCGTTATGTTACTAACTTCTTATAAACACCCGTTTTTGTCAAGCATTTGACGTTATGATTTGTTTTCTTCGATGATATTTTTAATTTCTAACATAATTGCATCCGTCGCATGCTCTGCTGAGACTTTATTATTCCGCATTTCAGTGAAGTCAATCGGTGGACCAAATACAACTTTTAATTTTTTAAAAGGTTTATATGGCCCGATTATTGCACAAGGTACAACATGGGCACTTGATCTTAAGGCAAAAAAGCCTGCACCTGCAAGTCCTTTGCCGATTTCGCCATTTTTACTCCTTGTCCCTTCTGGAAAAAGACCAACAACTTCACCTGATTTCAATAATTTCAATCCGTTTCTTAATGCTTCCCTATCACTCATACCTCTTTTAACCGGGAATGCTTGGATACTTTCCATCAGCTTTTTTGACATTGGGTTTTTAAATAACTCCGCTTTTGCCATAAAATAAACCGGTCGTGGACAAGTAAAACCGACAACAGGTGGGTCAAGATTATCGATATGATTTGTGCAAACCAAAACGCCGCCTTCTTTAGGAAATTGCTCTGCTCCAATTGTTTCAATTCGATATAGCGGCTTTAATATTGTTCTTACAACCGCTCTCGCAAAAATATAAAAACTCATTGCGCTTCGATCCTTTCCTGTGCCAATTTCATAATTTCATTAACTACATCGGCAATTGAAAGTTCCGATGTATCCATTTCAATTGCATCTTCAGCTTTTACCAATGGGGATACTTCACGTTCCATATCAGTTTTATCGCGAATTTCGATCTCTTGCCTCAATTGGTTGATATCTGATGTGAATCCTCTTGATATATTTTCTTGATGACGCCTTTGTGCCCTTATTTCAACACTTGCCAACATAAATATTTTTAATTCTGCGTCTGGAAGTACACTTGTCCCAATATCCCGCCCATCCATAACGATGCCCCCATCTCGCCCCAAAAGTTGTTGGCGTATGACCATTTCTTTCCGAACAGCTCGGGAAGCCGCTACTGCTGATACTAGGTTTGTAACATCTGCCTCACGAATTTCAGCTGTTACATCCTGTCCATCCAAAAAAACCAATTGACCTCTTTTAGACGGTTTTAATTCAATTGTTGTATTAGGCAATAACTTCTCCAATTCTTGCTCATTTTGAATATTTATTTGTTCCGTCATCGCCTTATATGTCAAAGCTCGATACATAGCACCTGTGTCAACGTATATGTAAGACAGTTTTTCGGCTATTAATTTTGCAACAGTACTTTTCCCTGCTGCTGCTGGACCATCAATAGCAATACTAATTTTCTTTTTTTCCATCTTCATCACCTGCTAATTCATTAATTACAATATAAAGGGTGTTCAAAAAGCTGTCGAATTATTAAGATCGCTCACGTCCTATGAGCAGCACATCCTGTGTAAATGCTCTGGTGGTCGAAAGTTGCGCTTCCTAGAACTTTGCCTGATAGGAAGTCCTAGTGCCGACGCTGCAACAATACTTGGCGATCTTAGCCGGCCTTGGCCCTTTTTTCATCCTTTTGAACACTAAATATAAATATTTGTAACTTAATATTAACACACTCATCACATAAATTTTAAGAAAAAAATATGATTATTATCGAATGTCAAATTCCCATTTCCTTCTTACGTCTTTCTAGTTGTTTCTCAAAACTAAAGCGAATTAATTGTTGCTCATATTTATCACTGTTCATGAATTGTAAAGACGCTAGTGTTATATTGTTTTTTTGATGTACCCGAGTAACTTTGCAATCTAAATCCAAATAATGAAATTCTTTATTTTGCATTGGTAGAACGACGGTCGCAATTCCCACCTCTCCTTCATCTAAATATACATGTTTTGGAATAACAACCGCACAGCCACCGGCACTGAAATCATCAGATATTGTTGCAAACCTAGCTTCACTTAATGGAAAATGACAAGCTATATCTACTGAAGTTTCAATCCTGACAAATTCTCTTCGTTGGATTCTTTTTATTTTTTCCGCCAAAGGATAGTGAAGTGATATCATCGGGATCGAAGCTTTCATTCTACCAATCACATGGGATTCAAAAATGTATGCATCAGAATTTCCATCGACGAAGTTTACATACAAAGACGTGCCGGTAGATAAAAATGTCGTTCTATTGGTAGTTAAACTAACTGGATATTGAATAAATATTACATCGTTATTAAAATCGGCAATTTTAGACTTAAACTTTTCTATATTGTTTTGGCTATGCATTTCAAGAATAACTTCCATACCTACTTTTATCAATGAATCCACTTCCTATAGTAATAGTAATATTTCCCTATATTATCGCATTTTTTATACTTTTCTGCCAGTGTATTTAAAAGTTAAGCTAGGTTTATCAATTATTGCTTAAACAAATAATAAGAATTCTTACTTTCATACTTAAAAAAGAATAAAGCCAAGCGCGCAAAAAGATACGGATCGACTTTTTCGTCAATCCGTATCTTTTGCACTACTTATACGACATCCTCATAAACTGACTCGGCATTTTGTAATTTTTCAACCTTTTCTTCCATGCCATTTTCGGCATTGATATAAATGCGGTACGTATCCTGATTCAACGTCCCAATAAATTCAAAACATAATACTTCTTCACCAAGTTCATTGACTATAATCGCCTGGCTATCCTCCATTATCTTTACATTTGAATTAATAAATCCTTGTGCATCAGTGACGGATAAAGCCGGTTTCTTTATTTCTCGTTTCTTCGTGCTCTTTAAATAGTCATCAGCTGCAAATCCAATAACCTGTCCATTATCAAGTGCAACTTTAATTTTTATCGATTCCGGATAAATCTTAATTCCGTCTTGAACAGATGTAAATGTAAACAAACCAATTGTATTGTATTGTAGACTTTCAGATAACTCCAAGTTTTCATATTCATTATCACTTAAAAACTTTTCTGCGTTTACTACTGCTTCATTTAAACTAATCTTTTGTTCACCTATTTCGCGGTGATTAATAAACCAGATTGGATAGCCACCTTTTTTGGTAATATCGAAGCTGGCACTATTTCCTTTGCCATCATCAAGATTAACACTGTAAAATCCATATTTGGCCCCTTTGCCGTTTTCTGAAATAACTGTATCCTTAATTCCAGATAAGCCTGAATATTGCTTGGCGCGTTTTACAGCATCATCCTTTGTAATGGCTTTCCCAGTTAAGTGATCATAGTTTTCATCTTTTTGCTTAAAAGAAACCAATGTAGGATCTTGTAGATTTTCATCTCCATATCCTTCTACTTGTTTCTCAACTGTTTTAAAACCATCCATGATTGTATTATCTGCACTTTCCTTACCAGCCGCCAATGCCATCTCCACATCCATCCACCGCAAATTATTCTTTAGCACAAGATGTTGTACATTTCGCAATTCCTTTCTGATGTCATTGCTTTGGCTATATAATTTATTTAACGTAGCATATTCTTCTTTTGATAAAGGGTTATTGTCAAGATCTCGCACAGCGGTTCGGTAACTAAAATTACCGATGTTCGCTAAAAATTCTTCCGTTTTATTAAATGGAATTAGTGTAAGTGGGAGCTGTCCTACTTCCGCACGAGCTTCTGATGTAATTCTCCAAACATCAACCAATGTCGGTGAAAGAGACTTTTTAGAATTCATCGCTAATGTGGAACCTATTTTGTCGTGAAGATCATCCATTTGATATGTTAAATTATGAAATGCACGTTGGTAAGTATTCTCAGCATTAATTAATATCGCATTTTTTTCTTGATGCTCCTGATATCCCCAGAATGCAGTTCCAGCGACACCAATCGCCAATAAGACAATCAATATATTCCTTATCATTATTGCTCACCTCCGTTATTTACAAAAAATATGTTTGCCGATTTTTTTTATTTGTGGTCTTGTCCATATCCATGCGCTTGTGGCGGTATCTGGATTGAAATAATACAAGGCACTTGTAGATGGATCCCAGCCATTTATAGCATCTAATACGGCTTCTTTTGCTCTTTCATTGGGTGTAAGCCAAATTTGACCATCTGCGACAGCTGTGAAAGCACGCGGCTCAAATATGACACCTGAGACGGTATTAGGAAAGGATGAGCTATTCACACGATTTAGTATGACCGCAGCAACTGCTACTTGTCCTTCATACGGTTCTCCTCTAGCTTCTCCATATACAGCGTTCGCCATTAACTGGATATCGTTTTGTGAGAAGCCTGCAGGAGTATTTGTTCCTTTATTTTGGGATTGTATCTGATCTTCTTTTGCCCCATTTTTGTTTGGCTGATTTGGTGAATCTCCCCCGCCATAATGAGTAAATGACTTTCCTTTTTTCAATTGTCCTTGTACATATTGCTTATCGTATTTAGATGCTTTTGTTAATTTCGCTTTCGTTTTTTCTCCTGCCAAACCATCGATAGGAAGCCCAAAGTCATTTTGGAAGTTTCGTAATGCCCAATACGTGCCCCATCCAAATACACCATCGATTTTTCCAGTATAAAAGCCTAAATATTGAAGGCGGGCCTGTAATTCGATTACATCGTCACCAACAGCGCCTTTTTGAATGACCTGATTTGTAAACGCTTGAGTCTCATGTACATGATGCGTAGATAACGTCATGGCACATATCAATAAAATAGACATAAGTTTAATCATTCTGCCAGACTTCATTTTATTAAACCTCCAAGAAAATATTTCATGAAGATAGTGTCTGAAATAATTAGATTTTTTATTCATCATAAAAGCGCACCATTCTTTGATTTAGAATGGTGCGCCTTTATGCGGGTATTATCCGCCATTATTTGTTTTCGAAATTAGAGATAATATAATATAGCTAATTAACTATAGCTTTCAATAAAAAAATCCAAATAACTAACTTTTTCCCTTATCAAATAATATCTGCGTTTTCGCGGCCAGATCCGATATAATGCTTTTTCGTCAATATATGTGCATGTTTTACCTTTTTTAAACCGAGCCACCATAGGAAAAACATGAATGGAAGCAAATAATACATCCATTTCCCTTCAGCTAAAAGGATATAATCATAAAAACCATGTAATAAAAAAGGCAATAAAAAAGAATAAAATAGCCAACGTTTTCTTTTACCACCGATATTAAACTTTGCTTTACCTAGATAATATCCCATAATTACACCAAATAGAGCGTGGCTAGATACGGGGAACATTGCTCTGCCAAAGGCAAACCCAACCCCATTCGCGAGCAAAAAGAGAATATTCTCAACAGTAGCAAATCCCAATGAGATACTTGCTCCATATACAATACCATCAAAAGGCTCATCAAAATCAGCATGTTGATACACGGCTAAAAATAAAATAAACCATTTAAAAAACTCTTCCAATAATGAAGCTGATACAAAAGAATGGAGAATATTATTTATTATAAGACCTTCCGTGTCCATCACATATTGAATAAACATGATTGGAAAGGTTAATACCACACCAAATATAAATATTTTAAACACAGTTTTAATTGGTTCTTGCTCATATTGATCCTTCAAATAAAAATAACTTAGCAGGGCTAATCCTGGGGCGATACCTGCTGATAAAATGAACAGCATAAACAGCCCTCATTTCTTTCTGTTTCTTATATCGTACCATGGAAAAGAATAATTTAACATGCTCTATTTGTGAAAGGTTTTATTAATATTTAGTCAGCTATATTTAAAACCTTCTTGTAAAAAACGCAAAGTATATAATTCGATTTTCCAAAAAGAATGTATGTGAACGAAACATATCCTAGCCATTGCCGGCTAGGATATGTTTAGGCTTCATTCAATTGAATTGCTTTGGAAATTTGACCACCATGAAAGCGTCCATTTTCGATAAAGATTTCATTTGCGTCATTTCCAGCTGCAATAACGCCTGCTATAAATAAATGTGCAACATTCGTTTCCAATGTAGTTGGATCAAAAACGGGCTTTCCTGTTTCATGTTCAATTTCGACACCCATATCTTGCAAAAATGTGTGATCTGGATGATAACCTACCATGGCAAACACAAAATCATTCACTATTTCTTTTTCTTCTAATTCATTATCATATTTAATTGTGTTGTCAGTAATTTCGATTACAGAAGCATTAAATTCCATTTTTATTTCTCCACTTTTTACAAGTGCGATAAACTCAGGAATGATCCAAGGTTTTACACTCGGTGAATAATCTTTTCCCCTGTATAAACAAGTAACTCGCGCTCCAGCTTTATGGAGTTCCAAAGCAGCATCCACAGCAGAGTTTTTACCACCAATTACAGCAACATCAGTATCAAAATATGGATGACCTTCTTTAAAATAATGAAAAACCTTTGCAAGTTTTTCCCCCGGGATCTCCATCATATTCGGATGATCATAATATCCTGTAGCAATAATGATATATGTTGATTGATATTGACCTTTATTTGTAATCACTTTAAATGAGTCATCTTTTTGTTTCTCAATATGCTCCACCGTTTCAAAGCGGTTTATGCGCAAATCCTGACTTTTTGCTACTTCCCGATAATATGTCAATGCTTGATTTCTATATGGTTTTCTTTCCACTGTAATAAAAGGGACATTTCCAATTGCCAGCTTCTCACTGGAGCTAAAAAAAGTCTGATGGGTTGGATAATTGTAAATGGCATTTACAATATTCCCCTTTTCAATAATAAGTGGGTTTTTACCAATTTCTTTTAGCGCAATGGCCGCTGCAAGACCACAGGGACCACCACCAACGATAATACAATCTTCCATTTGCAAAATTGAAACGCTCCTATCTTGCCGATCACAAGGTTTCGCACAAATATCGTACAAGTTAAATTGGCTGGTACGAACATGGCACATCTTTACTATACATAATTTATAGAAAAGCGAATCGGATATTAGTTAGAAAAAATCTCCTATTTATATGATAGGAGATTTCAAAATGGAGTGCAACGATATTGATTTAAAAATATTTATTGATTGTTAAAATCGCCGATTTTTCAATAATTAATTTTCCATATTCGCTTAAAACAGCTGGAGTAATAGATGTGCTCGCGCCGAATTCCTGACATAAGCTTTCCATTCCAACATGGGATATCGTATCCACTTTGATTATTAAGTAATAAAAGCTGTTCATTGCATATAACCAGCTTTCTAAATGTTCGGGCTGCAATTGAATAGCAGCTTTGGCTAAGGAAATACAATCCTCAATATCATCAAACATAAAACCAATTTCCTCTTTTTCAAATATAACCTCATCGATTTTTTTAATAATCTTTGGATCAGCTAATTCCTCTTCATCTATTGTTAATATCAAAACAAGTTCTTTCGAAGTAAGAGAAAAAATTTCTATAGCTACTGCTTCACATTCCTCTAATTCAAATATTTTACTAGCTTCAATTAGCATTTCATCAAATAGTTCATCCCATATAAAAGAATCCTTCATCATATCTTCTTGGATAAATCCCTTTACTGTCAACTCGTCAAATGTAATGGAGTATCTAATTTGATTTGGTGATATCCGCTCAAGTTTCATGAAACCGCCCCCTGAATGCTGCTCTTATATTTATATTATGAAGCGCAATGTGGATGGTTCATAAATTGAGTCTGTTCATCAAATCTGAGTATCACTATATCCGATCGTAATCAGATGTGTTTCCGATTTTGCGCTAAACCTTAGTGGTAAAAGTCTAGTACCATAACCATTACTGATAAAAGTAGTCATTCCTTTTATCATTCTTATTCCCCCTAGTTCGTATGGCCCGTAACCAAAAAAGCGAATTTGTCCCCCGTGTGTATGACCGCTTAAAACAAGTGATATATTATGTTCGTTTATTAATTCATCAATAATTTCAGGATTATGAGAGACCAATATGCGAAAATCATCATTTTCTCTACCTTGCAATAAATCTTCCATTGGTTCAGGGGCATTCGTGAGATCGTCTACTCCCATCAATGCAAGTTGTTTGTTATTTTTTCGAAGTAATAATGTTTCATTTCTTAAAATTATTACTCCACACTCTTGTAAAAGTGCAACTAAGCGATCGGTATCTACTTTGTAATCATTATTTCCCCAAACAAAATAAACAGGTCCAATTTGTTTCAATTTAATCAAATTATTTTTTACACGAGAAAAAGGAACCCCTTTTTCTGTTAAGTCGCCACCTATAATGACGATTTCTGCTTTTCCTTTGATGTCATCTACAATTCCTTGATTTATTTTTCTCCGATGAATATCTGATATGAAAAACAAAGCAAAATCACCAAATTCTCTTGGGAATTCTGAGAAACCCAATCTATCTGTTTTTATATGATTTGCAAACGCTTCACATAACATATAGATTCCTAGAATAATAAACACGCCGATCATTAAAACAAATAATAAATCCATTCAACCACCCCGCGTTAAGATTAGCTTTTATCATACCATATTCAAACATAACCGATTAAAATGAAAGCTTTTCTGGAATGCAGGCAAGCCATTATTCATACAATCAATAATGAGTGTTTAAGGAGGGAGATTTTATGCCTAATTTCTATCAGACTTATAAACCATATATCAGCCCATTTGACCCGTGTCCACCAATAAAGGTAAAAACATTTTCAACTCCACCGAATTTATTTATGGGCTTTCAGCCGCCAAACTTACCGCAATTTTCTCCAAATGAAGCATTACGTAAAGGTACATTATGGAAAGCTTTTTATGATCCGTATTTCAGCCCATATGAAAAGGCAAGAGAGGAGTCTTAAACATGAAACAGATGCCTCCCGAATATTATAAGGAATTGGAGAATTTACAAACAGTAGACTTTGTGATTGTTGAATTAACGCTTTATTTAGACACGCACCCAAATGACCAAGACGCTGTTCACCAGTACAACACTTTCGTTCAACAACGAAAAGCCATCAAAAAACAATTTGAAAAGAACTTTGGACCATTAACTAGCTTTGGCTACAGCTATTCACAATATCCTTGGGATTGGAAAGATGCCCCTTGGCCGTGGCAAGTATAAGAAACTAGTTTCATTGAGGAGGGCGGGTCTAACATGTGGGTTTATGAAAAGAAACTGCAGTATCCTGTTAGGGTTAGCGAATGTAATCCAATGCTTGCAAAATTTTTAATGGAACAATACGGAGGAGCTGATGGCGAACTAGCAGCTGCACTTCGCTATTTAAACCAGCGCTACACAATACCCGATAAAGTAATTGGACTACTTACGGATATTGGCACCGAGGAGTTTGCACATTTAGAAATGATCGCAACTATGGTTTATAAACTGACCAAAGATGCCACACCAGAGCAACTGAAAGAAGCCGGTCTTGGTGCGCATTATGCCAATCATGATAATGCTTTATATTACGAGAACGCTGCCGGAGTCCCTTGGACAGCGACGTATATCCAAGCAAAAGGAGATCCGATTGCAGACTTATATGAGGATATCGCAGCAGAGGAAAAAGCACGTGCGACTTACCAATGGATTATTAACATGAGTGATGACGTAGATTTAAATGATGGTCTTCGTTTTCTAAGAGAGCGGGAAATTATTCATTCTCAAAGGTTTCGAGAAGCTGTAGAAATTTTGAAAGGAGAACGGGATCGGAAGAAGGTATTTTAACCATTCTAATCCGTAATATTTATATAGAAAGATCACTAATATAATAATAATCCTTTTGTGATTTCCTCAACCAATATACCTTTTGAAATTCTTAAGCATTTCATGATCATACGCAGTTATTTTGCTAGGTACTTAAGCTTTTTGATTTACTATTGTATTTGGCTCTGCTAATCAAATATTAGTTTTATTTTTCTCATAAGTAACATTAGACGCAATATTGCACTAGTCAATCTTTTTGGAAATTAATTGAAATTCATAAAAAAGCAAAGCTCCTCTTTATAAAAAAGGTCTTTGCTTTTTTGATTTATTATTTTTTATGTCTTGCTACTATAATACACATTTAACTCATTGTAATATTTATTTAGTGAACCAGTGGAAACTTCGAACCAGTCGGCAATTTCTTTGATAGTCAATGCAAGAGGTTCAAATAATGAATTCTCTTGACCGAACCGAATAGCTCCAGCCGCTATTGCTACTTCCTTCCGTGCATTCGGCTGCTGTTCAACTAAATAATCTTCAACTATTTCTAGTAACTTTTTAGGATTCCGGTTATTTTTCTCTAAAAAATCCATTGCTTCAATTAGAACTCCTGCTTCAAAATTGGTGAATTCTCCTCCACCATACCCGTCTTCACCGAGTAGCTTCCAAAAAGATATACCGTTTTCTTTTAAAAACGCAGAAGCCGATTGATGTTTTTCAGATTCAAATTGTTTTGCGAATTTCTCAAAAACAGCTTTATGGTCAGTTGGAAAGAAAATCAAGCTAGAAACCGCCAAATAATGGTTTTCTTTGGATGTTCCGTCAGGTAAAATGAAACAATATACATGCACGCCTACTGGAACCGGCTTATCACTTTCACGCCTCAATCGTATCGTTTCATTTTCCAAAATATTTTTCACAGTCATATAAATCGCATCGATCGCTACGACTTCACCAATTAAACTACGTGGATCTGACCACGTAGTTAATACTTTTTTTACAGATGGACGAATTGTCTTCTTTTGTTGCTTTTCCAAATAATTCTTCCAAATTTCTGGTTTGTGATGAAAAAAGAATTCATCCATTACAATCGATTCAATCATCTCCTCCATTAAATACTGCTTTAGTGGTTCATTCCACTTTTTCACTAAATTTAAGTATTCACTTACGTCCTTTCTTTCGGGATACTCCTCGTAAAAAGTTTGTAGCATTCTTTCTAACTCTTCCGATTGCACTTCTTCTATTGATATTGCCTTTTCTGATTGACAACATTTTTTATATTTTTTCCCGCTCCCACACGGACACGGATCATTACGACCTACCATACGAACACGTCCTTCAACAAATAAAGATATTAATTAAGTCTAACATTATTTATCAATAATAAATAGAAAAGCTACTATGATCTTAAATGTCATAATTTACTGACGTTTTTTAGCTAGAAAACAACTAAGATCATCACAAGGTAAATAAGTACAGAGTATATAAAATTTTTACATCAGTGAACTCATAATAAAAATGTCTCCTTTATACCAGTAGTCTGGTGAAAGGAGACATTCTTATTGTATAAACCTAAAATTTGCAGTTTAATTGTTTGTTAGGCCATATTACACCAACTTTTATTAAACTAGTTTTTGGCCACAATTCCCGCAAAAGTTTCCTCCTCCAGTTTTTTCTCCACAGTTAGGGCAAAAATTAGGCTTTTGATTTCCTTCAGAAGTAATGTTGTGGTCTGCATTGGTTGAATTCTTTTGTGTTGGTTTTGCTTGCGCCGGGGCATCTTGATCTTGATTTTGATTGATATTTTTCATCATTTGATTGGCAACGTTCATGCCCATCATCATTCCAGCCATATCTGAAGCAGCTCCACCACCTTTGACTTTACCGGAAGCGATCCCATCCGTCATTGAAACCTGTTGATATCTGTTCACATCACCAATCATTCCATGGGAAGCGGTCTTGGTGATCATATCTTGAATTTCTTTTGGATAATTAAAGCTCATTATATTAAAGCCAGTGATGGTCATTCCACTATCGATCATTTGCATATCCAGATCTTCCATGATGCCTTTTGCAATATCAAAAGCATTCGCCTGTAAATTAAACATATCTTTTCCTTCTCTAGTAATCCACTTCATCAAGAGCTGGTCGAGAACGGAGGTAATCCTAATCTTAATATCCTCGACAAGATAACTATTTTTTATTCCTGCCACTTTATCTATAAGTGCAATATAATCATTAACTTTAAAATTAAAAGTACCATTGGCACGAATAGGCATCCCACCGGGAAGTTGTAAAGTTGGAATATTAATCGCATTTTTAGTGCCCCACTTAACTGTAAACTCCTTCGTATTCACAAATAATACTTCCACCCTCATACCACTATTAAAACCAAACTTAAAACCTTTTAACGTGGATAAAAAAGGGATAATCTGCGATTCAATATTATAATCCCCATCATCTTCAAAAATCCCTTCGATCTTACCATTATTTAAAAATATCGCATCTTGACCGGGGCGAATAATCAGTCTACTTCCTTTTTTAATCTCCTCATTACTCCACTTCCAAAAAATCATATCATCTCTAAATTCTTCCCATTCAACAACATTAGCAAATTGACCCTTGAAAAACCCCATCTTTCATCATTTCCTTTCTGAATACATCCACTAGTATTTGCTTATCACTTTTTCTGACTATCGATTAAAAACTTCCCCTACTACCACTATGGGAGTGGCCTCCCCCTGTCACTCCACCACCGCTTCGTCCGCCTCCACTACTGCTATTATTTGATGGCTTTTTACGTTTTGAAGTGGATGTCCTTATGTAGGTATCTTTTCTTTGAAGAACTTTTGAACTATTAATATCTCGATAAGTCTTTTCGTTAATTGTTTTCTTCCCGCCTGAGTTATAAACCATCACACCGACAATCATCCCAGCAAGCGCAAGTGAAGCAATGATTTGAAACCAGATATTAAATAATATATTATCTGGACTTATCCCTGGTTTGATGCCCATATAATTATAGGATGTTGTGATAAAAGTTTGAAATGCTTGTTCATAGTTTTCATTTGATAAATCTGGAGTGATTTTTTCTCGGACTAGTGTAGCCCTCTCATTATCCAAGTATTTTTCACCCTTATAAAATCCAGCTACTTCCACATCTTTATGTTGCATATCAATCGTTAAGATTACAGTATTTCCATGAGGTTTATCATATCCTGGCGCGTTTTCATCATAAAAATCTTGCATATACGGAACGATATCTTTTCCTTCCGTATCATTAGTAGTTAATATAATGAAGTCTGTTTTTCTCTTTGCACTATATTTATTAGCCATTTCTTCCAGATTCTCAATCTCGTCTTGATTTAACAGATTCGCAGAATCATAAATATGCTGCTTCGTCTCATTAGCGGCTAATGTATTATTAGCGATAACTGGAATAATCAGAAGGATGGCTATAAGGAATAACCCCATTCTTACACATATTTTAGTTTTCACCAAAAACCACCTCCTAAAATCATGGAGATTAATTTTAGTGTAATAAATGACGTACCAGCAATACCGCTAAACCACATAGCAACTTTCGAGTAACTAATTGGAGGTTTCCCAATCACTTTACCTGTTTGCCCATTCATCGCAAATGTATGTTCCGTTTTATCAAAATCATAATAAACCATCCATACTGGCAGAAGGACGTATGAAGCATGTTTTTTCTTCGTATTTATTTGTTTATGCTTGTAATTAACAGAGGAATAACCTGAAATCGTAGAACTAATATAGGTTTCTATGAAGTTCTGTATTTTTGTTTTTGCACGGGGCAAAAGATCTGCATCTGTATAATTATATTTTTCCGCAATATATCCCGCTAAATACGGGGTTTTAAATATTTTTAATTGATCGTAGTGATATGGTTCCAATTTATCCATTATTTCATCATTCATTTTTTCGGATGCATCAACTGGTACTTTTACATAATCTAGATTAATATCGCGATATACATCAAAATA
This sequence comes from Bacillus sp. FSL K6-3431, assembly GCF_038002605.1. NCBI lineage: Bacteria > Bacillati > Bacillota > Bacilli > Caryophanales > Bacillaceae > Bacillus > Bacillus sp. FSL K6-3431. The sequence goes on along the minus strand of NZ_JBBOCT010000001.1, from coordinate 157,907 downwards.
TTTTGTTTCTGTATAAATATATTCGCCTCTTGTGTATGTTTTCACTTTGGTACCTTGGGCATCAACCTTGACCTTACTATTTAAGTCATACAACCAAAAAGGAACATACATCCCAGTTATCCCTTTTATGCGATCAGCTGTCATAAACCCCTTTGGTGTCAGTAGGCCATTCTTACACCAGGTCTGAAAAGCCTTTTTTGCTTCTTCCTTACTAATTGTAAAAGGAATAACCTTTGCAGGGGCTAAAATCCCCGAAAGTCGATCTCCTATAACCACTGCAGCTCCACAGAAGCTACAAGTAGTTGCCGTTGTTTCCGCTTCCGTAATGAGCACAGCACCACAATTTTCACAATGATATTCATTCGCCTCTTCTTCTGAAAAAGTAGCCTGAATAAGATCTTCTGAAAATTCTTCTATGTTTTCATTTCTACCGCAACTATGGCAAGAGAGCATACCAGTTTCACTATCGAAATCCATATCATCTCCGCAGTTAGGGCATTTATATTGTATGATCATCTTCTTTTCACCTCTCTTGATAACACATTTCCCCCTACCTACTAGTAAAGCTGTAGCTTTAGCTACAGCTTTACTAGTAGGTATCTTTGACTTGTTATTCTTTATTGTTTAACTTTTCCTTTAATGCAGCTAGCTCCTCATCTACACCAGTATTACTATCATATTTTGTCATTAAATCCTTTATGTCATCTTTTGGATTCGTATTCAACTCGGCCATTGCATTGGCCTCATCTAGTGCTTTGTTTACCTTTTCTTCGATTCTTCCAAATGCCGACATCGATTGATTGGCACCCGAGATAGATGAACCCATCTTATTCAATCTCTCTTGTGTTTTTGCGATCGCCATCTTACCTTTGATCATCGTTCTACGCGCTTCCAACTCACCAATATCAGAAACAAGTTTATCATGCATTTCTTTCATTCGAAGCGCATTAGATGCTGCCAAACTATAAGCCTGTTGTAATTCAGATTCTTTCGCTACTAGTGCCGACTTTTTCTCCAAAAACTTTCTAGCATCCTCTTCGTTTTCCGATTCCAGTGCCTTGATTGCATAATTCTGCATTTTTTCAATGTCAGACATACATTCATTTAACGCTCTTTTCGATCTTTGTTCTTCAGCCATAACAGAAGCTGTTTCAGCCTTCACCTTACCTAAATCACTATTTAAGTTCCTCATGTATTGATCAATCATCTTCTCAGGATTCTCAGCTTTGTCCAATAATGCATTAATATTACTTGCCATAATATCTTTAAATCTAGTTAAAATACTCATAATATCCTCCATTTATTTTTATTTAATAGTATATATACTGATTTTATACATAAAAGGTTTCACTTTTTCTTAATAAACATTTACGGACCTGACTAATATTGTAGAGAACTCCTTACTTATCTTCATTATAATATGGATCATCCGCCAATTATGTAGTAATTTCGTTAAACAAACTAATGAACTTCTATTAAACTATTCTGCCTTTGTCCGTTTTAGACATTTGAAATTTCCGATTATTGTAGCATCAAGTCCACTTTTCTCTTTATCATACTTAAATTAACATATGCAAAAGGTATGGGTCAATATATTCGAAAGCTAAACTTGATGAAGACACCTCTAGCAACTTAACGACCTTACGGTTTGTTTGAAGCAGGGGATTTCCAAGAACACTATTGCAACCACTAGTTATTGATTAGGCTATCTTCTTTCGGTAAACTGATAAATAAAAGTACTCAAATAGTCACAAACTAAATGAGTGCTTTTGCTTATTTTTTGTTAAGTTTTATGTCGTCTTTTCTTTAGTAAATAACTCAGCTACAGATCCTAATAATCACGCATCTATCCCCTATATTCAATCATAACATTCTTTTATTTTTATCCTGATTCAGAAACAACGGTAAATTGTTCGTTAATATGTTTTTGATTTTCAATTTCATCAAGCCAGCTATAACATAATCTGGATAGCTTATACATAGCTCTCGCCTTTTTCATTCAAAATTAAATTGTCTTTCCCTTTTTGATATGAACCTGTTTTTTCCCTTCCGAGTTAAAAATTACGGGTGGATCATAAACCTGAGTGACAATGCAGATTTAAATGACAGCCTACGTTTTAATAAGAGCATTACAGAGTTTCTAGAAAGTATGGAAGAACTAGCAGGATTTGGAGAAAGATTTCTAACCCTAAAGCAATGATACACAGTTATTAAGTTTTTAAATCATTAGCTTAATATGGCCCGTATTCTAATTTTCACCGCTCTTTCCCACTGAATAACGAATGGGCATATCATGTTCTGATAGATATTTCTTTATATCCTCAATGGTGTACTCCTGATAATGAAGTAGGGAAGCAATTAATCCTGCATCAGCTTTTCCGACTGTAAATGCTTCTAAAATATGTGGTAGACTACCTGCTCCTCCAGATGCGATGACAGGTATATTAACAGCATCCGTGAGTTTTTTTAATAAACATGTATCATATCCACTCTTCATACCATCCCTATCAATACTGGTACACACTATTTCACCAGCACCTAATTCCTCCGCACGCAGCGCCCATTCTATTGCATCAAGCCCTGTACTACTATGTGCTGAATGCGTATACACTTCCCATCGTATAATTTCGTTATCCTTATTTCTTATTGGTTTTGCATCAAGCGCCAATACTACGCATTGTTTACCAAATATTTCTGCGGCCTCACTTATTAAAGCTGGTCTGTTTACTGCTGCCGTATTCACTCCAACCTTATCTGCCCCAGCTCTAAGAACACTTTTAAAGTCATCGATTGTCCGAATGCCGCCTACGACAGAAAAAGGAATATATAATTTCTCGGCTACCCGTCGAATCCAATCGTAATTTACTTCGTTTTTATGCAATGATGCAGTGGTATCTAGATAAAGGATTTCATCAGCGCCTTGATCAGCGTATTTCTGCCCCATTTCCGCAGGATCACCAATTACGGTAGGGTCACGAAATTGTACATATTTAACTGCTTTATTATTTGCAACATCAATTGCCGGGATGATTCGCTTTTTCAGCATGGTAAATGTGCCTCCTTAAATATTTCCGCAAAAGTTTTGCAACAGTACAAGTCCAGCTTCCGCACTTTTTTCAGGATGAAATTGTACCCCTATTACGTTATCTCTCGCTATAACCGAACAAAAGTCTTGACCGTATTCCGTTATACCAATAACATCTCTTTCTTGTTTTGGAACAACGAAGTAGGAATGAACAAAATAAAAATCTGAATTGTCTGGAATACCATGAAACAAAGCATGTTTCATTTTTTGATGAACGTTGTTCCACCCCATATGCGGGGCCTTCACTTCTTGATTAAAAGGAAGAACCCCACCTTCGAAAATAGATAAGCAATCTGTAATATTTTCTTTGCTATACTCCATTAATAACTGCATTCCTAAACAAATGCCAAGAATAGGTGTTCCTGCTTGAATACAATGTATTATTTCTTTATCCAAACCTTTTTCTTGTATGATTTGCATGGACATGCCCGCATTGCCAACCCCTGGAAAGATGATTTTCTTCATCCCTTTTAATTCATCCGGTGTATGAATAATTTTTGTGTTAAAACCTAGTTTTTTTACAGCCTTTTCAACACTATGTAAATTTCCGGCACCATAATCAATAATTCCAATCATATTAAACCTCCTCCTATCTATTAAATAAACTCTCGGCATTCACCGAGTCAGATAGTACAAGGTTTTCTTGTACTATTTTTTATGTCTCCTCCTACTTTTATAGGGGGATAGTTCACTTTTTATTAGTAGAATTGCACATTCTGTCTTGAGTGAGATAAATAATCTACATACAACGCGTCCGCCTGACACCGTTGATTTCCGTTCCAGGCGGACGCGTTCCGGGGGGCGTGCGGTGAGCCTCCTAAGTCGCTTCGCGCCTTGCGGGGTCTCACCTGTCACGCAGATCCCCCAGGAGTCGCCGCCTTCCACTCCAATCAACTGAGATATTCTTTTGCTCATAGTAGGGCGACTGTTCATACCTTGTTCTCAAATCTTTTCCTTTTCATACGATTGTGAAAGGCTTAGTTTGTTACTTATACAGAGAAATTTCGTTGCTATTTCCGTCGAAAATACTTGACTTTTTAGAAACACCACAATTTGAAACCTACTGTCGTTCCACATGAAGATTATCAAAATTTTGTCTTGGACCAATTAAAAAAGCATTACTCTGAAAATGTGCTCACCATTGTAAATAATGATTGGCCTATTATTTACAAGCTATGGATTACAGACCTATCGTATCTTACGTCGTGGCTCCAAAGTTCTTATTCGAATAGAGGCCCTGAGCCTTGAGACCCGGCTTCCATGATTCGTTCCTACCTTCTGCTTCTCTTAGCTAAACCAACCCTTAGTATCACAGAATGGGTGGATGAATTACACCGGGTGCCTTTCTATGCCATCATGAGTGACTTTAAACCTAGAGATGTTCCCGGTATAGGGACTTTCTACGACTTCTTTCACCGTCTCTGGGAAAGGGAAGATGCCAATATAAAAACCCTATATCAAACCAAAACCCCAAAAAAGAAAAAGAAGAAGCCTAAAAAGGGAGAAAAAGCATCCCCCTCAACTCCGGGAATGATAAGAAAGTTAATCGATCGTTTTTTTCGGTATGTCTCCAAGAAAAAGGAACTGCCAAGGGACCGATTGTTTGAATTGTTCCAAGCAATTTTTTTGAAAACTTCGGCAAAGTTAGGCTTACTGGGAGATTTGGACGCAATAGGTGTTCCGGAGACGGTACACCTATTGAAACGACTAGATACCCCAGAAGCAAGCGAATTTGTGATTGCAGTGCCCAAGGACTAGCGAAATGTAACCACTCGCGCAAGTATTCCCAACCTGATATCGACTCAGGGTTGAAAAGTGGCAGCTCATTTATAACCGCCGTACATCCGTAGAACGTTCAAACAAAAGGGAAATAATAGATTATCACTTGGAATCTGGGAGGCATCGGTCCACAAAAATGTGGTACATACGGATATATGCCATCATGATGTGCCAACATATTGACGCTTGGTATGCTCATCGCCCGCCCCGCGGAAAGCGAGCAACTGTAGCGGAAATCAACCACGCACTACCTTGGTACAGCAACAATGTTTTGCAAAAACAGCCTTTAAAAAAAATAAATATGTGACGCTTCTTTGGCATGTCTTATTTTGAGAAGGTTTTGAAAGCGAATACCAAATCTTCAATAAAGCTCAATTCCCAGTAAGCTTTCGGAAATTCGGCAAATTTACGCCTCGAAATTCCGAGTGTATATTTAATCCAGTCATTTACTTTTATTTTAGGCGAAAGAATATTTTAGGCTTTACAAGCCATCTGTATCTTGAGAGGCAATGCCATTTCAACTAAGATCTTGCTTTGAATTTTCCGAGTTGCGAATAAGCCATTCTTGCAAGGAAACAACGTCTAGCTCACTAATCTTTAAGGATTGAAGATAGGCTTTAAAGCTTTCTTCTTCTGAAAAAGCTAGAATTCGGTATTTTGCTGCCATTAGCCGTAGGTTTTTATCTTCCTCACTAGAGCCATAAGCCAATATAACCCCGCCATCACCGGAATGTAACCAATTGTCAAAATGGGCATTTGTCATTTTAATGCCTGCTTCCTCCATATCGTTAAGCGAATCATCACTGATTTCAACTGCTCGACCTTGATATACTCCCTTCCCTTGTTTAGCCTTTTGAGTATGATATACCTTCGATAAAGCTTCTGTCATCGTTTTACCAATTGCAATGCCCTCACCTGTTGATTTCATTTCCGGTCCTACCTTTGAATCAAGACCACTCAAAGCAAAAGTAGAAAAAACAGGATACTTTACTACTGAAAAAGGGATGTCTTCCATCAAACCGGTTTTGTTAAAAACCTGCCTAAGTGAATATTTCTCTAGTAATATTCTTGTAGCAACTTTTGCCAATGAAACACCTGTAATTTTACTGATGATTGGAATGGTCCTACTAGCTCTTGGATTCACCTCTAATACATATACTTCATCACGATCTATGACAAATTGGATGTTCATTAACCCTTTATATCCCAGTTCCGTAACGATTTTACGAGCATATAAGGTCATTTTATCTTTTGTTACTACTGATAAAGATTGAGCTGGAAATATGGCCATACTATCTCCTGAATGAACCCCTGCCTTTTCCACCTGTTCGGCGATAATTGGAATATAAATATCAGATCCGTCTGCGATTAAGTCGATCTCTGCTTCTTTTCCAGGAATATAAGAATCGATTAAAATCGGATAAGCTATTTCTGTCCCAGTTTTGATTCGATTTTTCAAGCATTCCTTTGTACGTATAATTTCCATACCTTGCCCACCGATCACATATGATGGTCTGATTAAAATAGGAAATCCTATTTCCTCGGAACCTTTCCACATTTCGGAAACATCATTTGCCATCGTTCCAGGAAGGTGGGAAATATTCAATTTTTTCAATAATTGATAAAAACGGTGCCGATCTTCTAATCGATCTAACACATCGAAAGAGGTACCTAATAAGTTCACACCATTCTCTTCTAGCTCCTTAGCTAAATTAATTGCAGTTTGGCCTCCAAATTGGACGATTACATCGTCGATTCCTTCTGCTTCAATAACATTTAACACATATTCCAATGTCAATGGTTCAAAATAGAGGCGATCCGCAGTAGCAAAATCGGTACTTACCGTTTCTGGATTATTATTAATCATAATGGTTTCAATATTTTCCTGTTGTAACGCGTAAACACCATGCACAGAGCAATAGTCAAACTCAATCCCTTGACCAATTCGGATCGGACCACTACCAATTATTAGCACTTTCTTTTTTTCTGTATTTTCCTGTTCATTTTCACCAAAATAGGTAGAATAATAATAATTTGAGTGTGATTTAAATTCGGCTGCACATGTGTCAACCGTTTTATAAACAGCTATAATGTTAATTGACTTACGATAAGCTCTTACATCAAGCTCTGAAACATCCCAGACAGAAGCTAAATAACGATCAGAAAAACCTTTTTCTTTATAAGCTGTCATTTCTTCCTTTTTTACAGATTCCATCGCTTTCAAACTAATTTCTTTTTCTATCGAAACGAGCCTAGCAAATGATTGTAAGAAAAAATGATCAATAGTGGTCACTTCATGAATTTCTTCCACAGTCACTCCTTTTCGAAGGAGTTCGAAAAGGACAAATATCCGTTCATCTGTTTTTTCATTTAACATGCTCCATAACTTAGAAATAGCCAAATCCTTCAAAGCTAATAGCTGTAAGCCATTTGTTTTTAACTCAAGAGAATCAACAGCTTTTTGTACTCCTCCTTCAAAGTTACGATGCAAAGCCATCACTTCGCCAGTAGCTTTCATTTGCGTACCTAATTTTCGGTTTGCGGAAGTAAATTTATCAAACGGCCAACGTGGAAATTTCACTGCCACATAATCAAGAGCAGGCTCAAAGCTCGCATATGTGCTCTTTGTGACAGGATTAATTAATTCCGATAAATGATATCCCACTGCTAATTTAGCTGCAATTTTAGCGATCGGATAACCAGTTGCTTTTGAAGCAAGCGCAGACGAACGACTGACACGGGGGTTGACTTCAATTAAATAATATTGCTTACTTTTTGCATCCAACGCAAATTGAATATTACAGCCCCCAATAATATTAAGAGCAGAAATAATTTTTATGGAAGCCGAACGTAACATATGAAACTCGTCATCTGATAAAGTTTGGGAAGGAGCAACAACGACTGAATCACCCGTATGGATACCGACAGGGTCAATATTTTCCATATTACAAATCGTAATACATGTATTATTTCCATCACGCATCACTTCATATTCAATCTCTTTAAAGCCGGCGATGCTTCTTTCAATTAGACATTGATTAATTGGACTTTCTTGTAGCCCGCCACGAACAAGTTCTGTAAACATTTCTGCGTTATCAGCAATTCCTCCTCCAGTACCACCTAGCGTATAGGCAGGACGAACGATAATGGGAAAACCTATTTTTTCAGAAAAGTATATTGCCTCCTCCACTGTATGGACAATCGTACTATCAGGCACTGGTTCATTGATTTCCAACATTAGTTGACGAAATAATTCACGGTCTTCACCTTTTTTGATAGAATCAATTGGTGTACCGAGTAACTTTACGCCATAGTTTTCAAGTATTCCATGCTCATCCAATTGATAAGCCAAATTCAACCCTGTTTGACCACCCATTGTAGGTAACAAGCCCTCCGGTTTTTCTTTTGCAATGATTTTTTCTACTGTATCAACTGTAAGAGGCTCAAAGTAAACCGCATCCGCATTCAATTCATCTGTCATAATTGTCGCTGGATTATTATTTACAAGAATGACCCTATATCCTTCTTCTTTTAAGGCTAGACAAGCTTGTGTTCCTGCATAATCAAATTCAGCTGCCTGCCCGATGACAATTGGTCCTGAACCAATCACTAATATTGTTTGTATCGTTTTGTCTTTAGGCATACACTTTTTCTCTCCCACTTGATTCATTAATCATTTGTAAAAACTCATCAAAAAGAGGCGCGCTTTCTACAGGGCCCGGATTAGCTTCTGGATGGTACTGCGCCGTGACAATAGGCAGTTTTTCATGCATAAGTCCTTCAACAGTACCATCATTTACATTACGAAAACGTATTTGTAGTGACGTTCCTTTTAAGCTAGGCTCATCAACCTCGTAACTATGATTTTGCGAGCTCATATACACTTTTCCTGTTTTCAAATCAACCACTGGCTGATTCGCACCTCGATGACCAAACAACATTTTTTTCGTATATCCGCCTAAGGCCATGGCTGTTAATTGATGACCGAGACAAATCCCCATAGTCGGAAGGTTCGTAATAATTTGTTTTATATTACCTAATAAATAATGCAGTTGATGCGGGTTACCAGGTCCATTTGATAGTAAAACACCGTCCGGTTTTAACTCTTTTATTTGTTCATAAGATGTATCAAAAGGAACGATCGTTACATGACAATTTTTTTTCAAGAATGATTCCAAAATGGACTTTTTATATCCAAAATCTATTAGAACTATATGTTTTCTACCAACACCATAACGTTCCACTACTTTTGTCGAGACCTGCGCTACATAGTTTTCGGCAGTCTTTTTGCTGCTATCGAAGGTGAAATCTTTTGTAGCTGTAATTGCTGCCCCCATCGTCCCATCCAAACGAATTTTTTTCACGACCGCCCTTGTATCCACATTGCTTAAAAGCGGGATTTTCCATTTATCCAAATACTCCTGTAGTGAATATTTTGCTTGATAATGAGAATGTTTCATATCGCCTTCATATACGACCACACCGGCTACATGTGGCTTCTTACTTTCAAAATCTAATTCATTTATTCCATAATTTCCAACCAATGGGTAGGTAAAAACAACGATTTGATTTTTATAAGAAGGATCCGTCAAAACTTCCTGATACCCGGTCATACCCGTAAAGAATACAATTTCTCCGGTAAATAATGTTTCAATAGATTTAGTTAACATTTTTCCTACAAATATGGAACCATTCGCTAAATGTAAATAATGTTTCATATATTCACCCCGATGGACGGAAGATTGTTTAATTGATATAAATAGTAGCATTTGCAGAATCTATAAAAATCCTCTAAACCACCACTATTCTCCAATTCACATTGATATTCTGCTTTTTAGATTTTAATAGCGTATAATTAACACTTCTTTGCTAAACGTTTATATGCATCATTTAAAGTGTAACAGCCCTCATTACTGAGCTTCTTGATATAAAGCTGCCAAAGTTCTGCGGTCATAATGGCATCACCTAAGGCATGATGTCGATTCCGGATCTTCACTCTAGCATTTATGCAATAATCTTCTAAACTAACTAAATTTCTATCTGGATTTGCAATATTAAATACAAGCGATGTATCAACAATCCGATGTTTGTATGGTTTTTTGAACGATTTCCAATGAGCATGCTGTAGAAACTTCTTTTCGTGGCTGGCATGGTGAGCAACAAGGGTGTCACTTTGAACAAACTGATAAAAACGTATAAGTACTGCTGACAGAGTTGGTGCCTCTTTTAAGTCCGCTTCATCTAGTCCTGTCAGCAGCTTAATTTCGTGAGAAAGATTGCCTTCATAGTGAACAAGCGAATAAAATGTTTCTGTATCTTTAAAATTACCTTTTTTTGATTTTACTGCACCGATTGAAAGAATCTTATCGCCTCTCTCAGGTGAAAATCCAGATGTTTCAAAATCAAATACAACAACGTTTAATTCATGAAGTGGGATATATAAAGTCTGTTCGATTTCCATCTCTTTTGCCAAATCCCTTAAAAATGCCAGATGCTTTGGATCGGGTTTACCAAGTAATGGTGTATAAACCATAGTAGTTATTTTTCCTTGAAATTGTTTTATCCATTGAAGCAATGAATTATCTTTCATTTTATATCGCCCTTTGTATGATCATCTCCGTGAATTTTTGAAGTCTTCTCACTTCCTTTAGTATTTGTTTGATCTCAAGCTTTTCTTTCTTATTAAGACTTTTTACGTTGATATAATGAGCATCTTCATAATTGGTTCCATTATCATGTTTTAATCTTTGTTGTAGCAGTTTTTTGAAATTTCTATAGTGGGGACCAAGTATTCTTTTATAAGTCGGATAATTAGAAAGAGCTTCAATCCGACCCAAAGTAGATGTCTTTTCTATTTTTTCATGTATGGCTAATAAACGAACCGCGTTGACATATGGAATAATAGCTGTTAGTTTCAGATTAATGAAGCCAGTATAAGGACCAGATGCAATGGTTAAAAACTGATTAAACAAACCTATCGCTTTGACAGTATACTTCGTATTTTCAAGTAGCCTCCCTAAAATAGTTGACTGCTCCTGAATAGCTTGATAGATCAGTTTTTTTAAATACAGCACCGTTTTCTCATTTCCAACTATGACTCTCGCATCAAAGAAAATTAATAAGTATCTTAGTGATTCCCATTTATCTTCTTTTATCCACTTTTCTATTTGGATTTCCCATTCCGTTATGGATCTGCACCAAAGTCGATTGGAACTCATCACATTCCCTTGGCAAAGTGGATAGCCCATATAGTATAAACCTGAGCTAATTTTCTCCCCAAAAGTGAGAAAATACGAATCTGTACCTCCGTTTATTTCGTCATATATAATCCCATGATCTTGATCACTTAATCTGGCCTGCTCACATCTACCTGCACTTCCAGTGACAAACCAGGAATATTTACAAGGCGGTGCTCCGTAATCTCTCGTCATTTCCTCCAATGCAATCTCATATACTTTCTTCATAACGTATTCATGAAAAAGCTGTAACTCATCAGAATTAGACTGAAGAGAAATAATATGATTATGCCAGATTTTTAAAGATTGATAGGATGCATGAAGCCCTAGCATGTTGTACACTTCCTTATTCCTTAACTGATTGAGAAGCATCTAATTCGATTGGTAAAACTGCGTTCCATTCTCCAATTTTATTATCTTTGCTTGAAAATGCTTCCGGATACCCGTAACTACCATGTTCACTTAAATCTAAACCAATTAACTCTTCTTCTTCTGTCACTCTAAGCCCATTCAATACTTTTTTCATGACTAATAATATGACAATAGATATTCCGAATGCATATGTCGCAGATACGGTAACCCCCATGGCCTGAATTCCAAGTTGAGTTAGACCACCTCCATAAAATAGTCCTGCTTGGCCTACCGTTGCCAATTCTGGAGTAGCAAACAATCCTGTGGATAAGGTCCCCCATACTCCTGCAAGACCATGAACAGATAATGCAAAAATGGGATCATCTATTTTACGTTTTTCAAACAATCTAACACTGTAGAAGACCATGATTCCGGCTATGAAGCCAATGAACACGGACGCCCATGTTTCTACAAACGCACATGATGCAGTAATTGCAACGAGTCCAGCCAATGTACCATTCAACATCGTCGGGATATCAGATTTCCCTAAAACAACCCAAGAGATAAGTAAAGCACTGATCCCCCCCGCTGAAGCTGCTAAAGCAGTATTCAAAGCAATAAATGCAAAGAACCCATCCTCCACACCTAACGTACTGCCTGCATTAAATCCAAACCAACCGATATATAATATTAATACACCTAAAGCAGTGTAAACCTGGTTATGCCCACTTAAATTGTTAGCAGTACCATCAGCGTTGTATTTGCCAATTCTCGGCTTTAATAGAATTGTAGCTGCTAAAGCTGCCATTGCACCTGTTAAGTGTACGACTGTTGAACCAGCAAAATCTTGTTTTCCATGATCCGCCAACCACCCCCCGCCCCAGATCCAGTGCGCGACTACTGGATATACAAGTGCTGAAAAAAGTACTGAAAATACAAGATAAACCGATAGCTTAGCTCGTTCTGCAAATCCACCAAAAGCTACTGCTAATGAGATTCCCGCAAATGCAAGTTGGAATACGAAGAAAGCTGCTATTGAATAAGAACTACTTTCTACTTCAGTACCTGAATAAAAGTAATCAGACAATCCTACGAAAAAGTTTCCATTATCACCAAATATAAATCCATAGCCTACTGCCCAGAATACAAGTGAGGCAATTCCGAACGAAAAGATGGTCTTTCCGGCAATATGACCGGCATTTTTCATCCTTGTAGACCCCGCCTCTAGTAATATAAATCCACCTTGCATGAAAATAACCAAAATAGCTCCTAACATAATCCAGATACTATTTAAATAATACAAGTCATCCATCCATAATCCTCCCCATTCGATTAAACTATCTAATTTATGTGACTTGGACTAGTCAGTAGACTGTTAATTGTCTACAATATTAACGTTATAATGTTCAAGCCACATATTAATTTGAGCTATGTGAGCGATTAGCTGTGGGCCAGTCATAAGTTGACCGAACCAAGGAGCTTTAAAAGAGGATCCGTCTGAATTGATGATGTTTTCAACTTTTTTCTTTGAAACTATTTCAAGAATCGGTGATGCTTTATCGTCGATGATCCTGCTTAACTTATTTTTTACTAGTTCCATATATTCTGGGTGATGCGTCTTCGGGTACGGGCTCTTTTTTCGATAGAGAACATCATGAGGAAGTATTCCTTCTAATGCCTTTCTTAATATTCCCTTCTCACGACCATTCAACATTTTCATTTCCCAAGGTATGTTCCATGCATATTCAACAATGCGATGATCAGCAAATGGCACTCGTACTTCTAGGCTCGCCCCCATACTCATACGATCTTTTCTTTCCAGCAATGTGGTCATAAACCAAATCATATTTATATAAAACATTTCTCGCCGGCGAGCCTCAACTGGGGTTTCCCCCTCTAATCGTGGGACTTCAGCAATCGTTTCGTTATACCGATCTCTCACATATTCTTTTAAATTGAGTTTCTTTTGCCAATGAGGAAGTAATAGCTGCTGGCGTTCCTCTTGTGACCTCATCCATGGAAATCCCCCCTCTTTCAGAATTTCTTCATTATAGAACCATGGATACCCACCAAAGATCTCATCTGCACATTCTCCTGATAGTGCAACAGTATATTTCTGTTTTATTTGTTCGCAAAACCAAAATAGTGATGAGTCAACGTCTGCCATTCCTGGCAAATCTCTGATCAATACTGCTTCCTCCAAAAGATTGGCGAGCTGAGCATTTTTTATGATCGCTGCATGATGGTTTGATCCCAAATATTGTTGCATGTTGAGTATCCATGGTGCGTCCTCATCTGGCTGAAAAGAATTGGCTTTAAAATATTGATTATTTTGCTCATAGTCAATCGAATATGTTTGGAGTGCATCGCGTTCTTCCTGCCTAAAAATATCAGCAGAAATGGCACTAATCGCACTTGAATCTATTCCACCTGATAAAAATGTACAAACAGGAACATCCGCAACTAACTGGCGTTTAATCGCATCTTTAACAAGTATTGATACGTTTTCCACTGTCTCATCCAGTGAATGATGATGGTCTCTACTTTCTACATTCCAATAACGCCACATTTTCAAGCCGGCTCGATTAAAAGTTAATGCATGTGCAGGGCGAAGTTCCATAATGCCCCGAAACACACCATGTCCGGGAGTTCTGGATGGACCTAATCCAAATATTTCTTGCAGTCCTTCCCGTTCTACCTCCGTTTTTACTTTCGGATGTGCCAGTATCGCTTTAATCTCTGATCCAAACATTAGAGATCCGTTTCCTTCACGATAAAATATGGGTTTGACACCAAGACGATCTCTTGCGATGTAAAGCTGTTCTTTACATTGATCCCAAACAGCAAAGGCAAAGATTCCATTTAGATGCTCTACACACTTCTCTCCCCATTCGATATATGCTGTAAGCAACACTTCCGTATCGGAGTAGGACTGAAAAGAGTATCCTCTTCTCAGTAACTCCTTCCGAATTTCTTCTGTATTATAAAGCTCTCCATTATATACAATTTTGTATATTTGATCATTTTTTTCTTTTGCCATTGGCTGCATACCTCCGGCAGGATCCACAACAATAAGACGTGTATGACCAAGTGATACATGGCGTGAACTCCATACATTTGAAGCATCTGGACCTCGCCTTGACAATGTATTTGTCATTTTTTCCACGATGAATACATGTTGTGTCAAATCTTGATGCCAATCAATCCATCCTGTTATTCCACACATTAGTCATCACTCTTTCTTAGAGGATTTTTCCTATCGTACTCATTCATTAATATTGTGTCATGTATTGCTCCCGCTCCCATGGGTGGACTTGTGTCCTGAACATATCCCATTCAATTTCTTTTGCTTCCACAAAATGTTCATACAAATGGCTACCTAACGCATTTATTATTACTTCATCCGATTTTAAACGTTCAAGGGCTTGAGCCAAAGTAGATGGTAAATCAATAATTCCGCATTCTTCGCGCTGTTCTTTTGACATCGCATAGATATTTTGATCAATTGGTTCAGGAGCCAGTAAATTGTTTTTAATCCCATCTAATCCCGCGGCTAGTAGGACAGCCATCGCTAAATATGGATTTGCAGCGGGATCGACACTTCGAACTTCTACACGAGTACTTAAGCCACGTGAAGCGGGGATACGGATAAGCGGGCTTCTATTTCTAGCTGACCAAGCCACATAGCATGGTGCTTCATATCCAGGCACCAACCTTTTATAAGAATTAACAGTTGGATTTGTTACTGCTGTAAAACTTTGTGCATGTTTTAATATACCTGCTAAAAAGTTTCTTGCCGTGTCACTCATTTCTAACGATCCGTTAGGGTCATAAAAAGTATTTTCTCCTTCAGTAAACAAGCTCAAATTACAATGCATGCCTGATCCATTTACACCAAACAACGGTTTAGGCATAAAAGTAGCGTGCAAACCATGTTTACGAGCGATCGTTTTCACAACGAGTTTAAAGGTTTGAATGTCATCACAAGCTTTTAATGCACTTTGATATTTAAAATCAATTTCATGCTGCCCAGGTGCTACTTCATGATGGGAAGCCTCGATTTCAAAACCCATCTCTTCCAGTTCCAATACGATATCGCGTCTGCAGTTTTCCCCTAGATCAGTTGGCGCTAAATCAAAATAACCTCCATGATCATTTAATTCGAGGGTAGGTTCACCTTTATCATCCAGTTTAAATAAGAAAAATTCAGGTTCAGAGCCAACATTGAAATTCGTAAACCCTAATTCTTCCATTTGATTCAAAACCCTTTTTAGATTATTGCGAGAATCCCCCTCAAATGGAGTGCCGTCTGGATGATAAATATCACAAATAAATCGAGCAACCTTTCCTTTTTCCGATGTCCAAGGAAAGATAACGAAGGTATTTAAGTCAGGGTATAAATACATATCTGATTCTTCAATTCGTACAAAACCTTCAATGGACGAGCCATCAAACATCATTTTATTATCTAGCGCTTTCGTCAACTGACTTACAGGTATTTCAACATTTTTAATCGTTCCGAATAAATCAGTAAATTGGAGACGAATATATCGTACATTTTGTTCCTTTACCATGTCTAAGACTGTTTCTCTATTCATATAATCATCCTCCTTGAATGTCTACTCTCATTGCTTGTAAAATTGTATTTATCTAATTCTCCGTGGCATATATAGGTTGCTTCTCCTCGTTTCCACACATGACCAGATTCATCCCATCTAACAGTCAAATCTCCACCTGGTAAATGAACGGTTATCGGTTGATGGTTATCTAGCCATTCGTTCAATGTGGAAGCTACAACTGCTGCACAAGCACCTGTCCCGCATGCAAGTGTGATGCCTGAGCCTCTTTCCCATACTCGATAATCCATTTCCCGACGATTTTTAATATGGACGATCCCTACGTTAACACGATCTGGAAATAGTCTGGACTGTTCAATGACAGGACCTATTTTTTCTAATGGAACCTCATTCACATTATCGACAAATATAATTGCATGAGGATTGCCCATTGATACGCAAGTTAGATCAAACTTTTCTTCTCCGAAAGAATGAGACTCGTTTATGGCCGTAATAATTGGATCGCCTTCCATCGGGATCATTCCTTTTAATAGTTTGGGTTCACCCATGTCCACCGTGACATACTCCACCATTTGATTTTTATCGATTTCCACTTTGGCATTTACTACGCCACCCAACGTTTCAATCGAAAAGCGTGACGTCGTTGCATACATTTGATCAAAGAGAAACTTCGCTACACAGCGCAATCCGTTTCCGCAATTCTTCGCCTCAGAACCATCTTCGTTAAAAATTCTCATTTTATAATCGGCAATTTTCGATGAAGTAATAAGGATAATGCCATCAGATCCAATTCCGAAGTTAACATCGGAAACTTTTCTTGAAAGTTCGGGATAATACTGTTCTTCCAAAATATTAGCTGGATCGTCCAATTGGTTGAAAATGACATAATTATTTCCCAATCCATGCATTTTAGTAAACAACATTACTTTTTCCCTCCTTAAAAGTTGAATTTGGAAGTGCTTAGCCTTGCCTTGATCTCATCCAGAACCCGATTCTCCTCCACTTTTCCTTCGGCTTGAAATGTAACCGAAAAGCGTACATATGAACCTGCATCATCCCATGGAACAGATGAGATCAAATGCTCTTTGATTAAGTATTGGCTGAATTCTTCGGCTGACCGAAAGTTTTGTCCGTTTGCTATCGCTTTTGGAATCTTTGTATATATGAAGAAGGATCCTTTTGCTTTTTCCACATGAAACCCACATTTACGCAATATGTTCGATAACAGTTCGTGACGCCGTGCATATTTCGATGCAGTCTGTTCTGTCATTTCCGGATGTGAGAGGGCATACGCTGCTGCTTTCTGAATTGGGATAAATTGCCCTGAGTCATAATTATCTTTTACAGTTGCAAGGGCATGAACAAGCTTGGAATTTCCTGCAATAAAGCCGATGCGCCAGCCTGTCATATTAAAAGACTTTGATAATGAATGTAGCTCTAATCCAACCTCCTTTGCTCCTGGAACAGATAAAAAACTAAGAGGTCTTTCCTCATCGAAAACAAGTGCAGCATAAGCAGCATCATGAATTACGATCACTTCATTTTCTTTCGCAAATTGGATGACTTCTTCAAAGAATTCACGACTAGCTACAGCACCTGTAGGATTGTTGGGGTAATTCAAATAAATCAACTTTGCCTGTTTTAAAACACTTTCACTCAAACAATCTAGTTTTGGTAGAAACGAATTTTCTTCCAATAATGGCAGATGAACAACCTCTCCTCCTAAATACTCCGTATGAGTCGCTAAAATCGGGTAGTTTGGAGTAGGCATTATCGTAATATCACCAGGGTTAATAAAAGCTGTTGGAATCATCGATAAGGCAGATTTAGAACCAATCACATGATTGATCTCTGTTTCTGGATCAAGGTCATCTACACCAAATACCTCCCGCATATAAATAGCGGCAGCATGTTTAAAGTCAAATATCCCATTATCCGCGTAAAAGCGATTTTTCGGTTTACTAGCTTCATTGACCAATTTTCTTACAACCAATGCATCAGCCATCGAATCAGGCTCCCCGACGCCAAGGTCTATCAATTCCATAGTAGGGTTGGCGTGCATTGCTGCTTTTTTAGCTCTTTTAATTTTTTCGAATTTATAAATTTCCTCTTTTAAGCCAAATTGCGATCCACCTATTCGATCCGCAAATAGCTGTTGAATATAATCCATTGACATGTCTATTCCTCCAAACATTAAACCATATTGCTCATGATGTACTCATTACATTCCATCGCTGCTTCTTTCCCTTCTTGAATGGCCCAGACAATCAAGCTCTGTCCACGACGAGCATCTCCTGCTGTAAATACACCCTCTGCATTTGTGTGATACGAACCCATTGCAGTCGCAACATTGGCTCGTTTATTTACTCGTACATCCATTTTGTCTAATAGATCTGTTTCCGGACCTTGAAATCCTATGGCAATAAGAACAAGCTGAGCAGACCAAATACTTTCTGAGCCTGAAATTTTTTCTCTTATTTTTTCTCCTTGTTCATTTGTGTAGCCATTCACGGTAGTACTTTGAACGCCTATCACAGCTCCTTTTTTATCCCCGATAAACTGAAGCGCTGAGGTAGAATAGGCTCGCGGATCGGTTCCAAATATCTTAATCGCCTCTTCCTGGCCGGTATCAACCTTATGAATAATTGGAGATTGTGGCCATGGATTATTAGCGCTTCGGACTTTTGGACGTTCGGAGTAAATATCGAATTGCACGAGGCTTTTGCATTTTTGACGTATAGCGGTAGAAATGCAGTCAGTTGCAGTATCTCCACCACCTATGACGATGACATCTTTTCCGATTGCTGAGATAAAATTCCCATCTTCTAGGTTGGAATCTAATAAACTTTTTGTATTTAAATGGAGATAATTCATTGCATAATGGATTCCTCGCAAACCTCTACCTGGGATTGTTAGGTCCCTTGGCCGAGTAGATCCGATACAAAGGATCACCGCATCATATTCAGATCGCAATTCCTCTGTTGAAAATTGTTTACCTACTTCCGTATTGGTGATAAAACGAATTCCTTCCTCCTCCAGTAGTTTTACTCGTCGGTCGACGACATTCTGTTCGATTTTCATCTTTGGAATCCCGTATGTCAGTAACCCACCGATACGGTCTGAACGTTCATAAACAGTAACGTAATGTCCAAATTGATTTAATTCAGATGCACATGCTAACCCAGCAGGCCCAGAGCCGATCACCGCCACTCTCTTTCCTGTACGATAAGCAGGAAGTTGAGGTTGGACCCAACCTTCATCAAACGCTCTATCAATAATAGCCCGTTCAATATTTTTGATAGTTACAGAGTCCGTGGCAAGTGAAGCGACACATCCCCCTTCACAAGGGGCTGGACAAGCACGTCCTGTAAATTCTGGAAATGGATTCGTTTTATTCAGTTGCATATAGGCCGCTTTCCAATCTCCTTTATAAACAAGATCATTCCATTCTGGTATGAGGTTATAGACCGGGCACCCAGTCGTCATTCCCGCCAATTCACTGCCGTTTTGGCAAAATGGCACCGCACATTCCATACAGCGGGAAGCTTGTTGTTGCAATATTTTCTCTGTTGGTAGTTGTGCGACTTCCTTCCAATCTTTCATTCTTTCCATTGGGTCTCGGTAGAGTAAAGGACTCCGTTGATGTTCAAGAAACCCTGTTATTTTCCCCATCTATCTACACCCCGATCATGTAAATTAACTGTATTGAAGATCATTCAATTGATTCGTTATTCCTAGCACACGTTTATATTCTTTCGGAATCACTCGAACAAAATGGGAAACATAATAGTCCCAATTATTCAGAATTTTCGCAGCTACTTGGCTCTTTGTATATCGCAAATGACGAGTAATGAGCATTTTCACGAATGTCATTTCTTCTTGGTCTTGCAAGATTTCGATCAAAACCATCTCATGGTTGCATTGCTGATGAAATCTTCCGCTCGTATTGAGGGCATAAGCAATTCCGCCAGACATCCCCGCGGCAAAGTTTTTACCAACTTCCCCCAAAATGACAACTCTGCCTCCAGTCATATACTCACACCCATGATCACCGATCCCTTCAACGACGACATTTGCTCCACTATTTCTCACACAAAATCTTTCACCTGCCACGCCTCGAATAAATGCGCCACCGGCAGTAGCTCCGTAAAAAGAAGCATTTCCGATAATTATGTTCTGCTCAGCTAAAAAGGTTGATTTTACGGATGGATGGATAATGATTTTCCCTCCTGAAAGTCCTTTTCCAACATAATCATTTGCTTCTCCTTCAAGCGTCATTGTCATTCCATTTGGAATAAATGCACCAAAGCTTTGACCTGCGGAACCTTTGAAACGAAGCTTTATCCTGTCTTCTTCCAGCCCCTCAGCACCGAAATGTCTTGAAATCTCACTCCCTAGTTGTGTTCCGACAGAACGATCCGTATTCTGGATTGGATAAACAGCGTTTATGTGTTCGTTACTTTTCCAAGCACTACAGTACATCGGCAATAGTTCTCGACTATCTAATGTTTTATCTAATTCGTGATCCTGCTCTTGTTTTTCTAACAGTCTTTCTTGCGGTTTATATAAAAGTGGTGATAAATCCAGCCTTTTCGTTTTCCAATTACCATTTTTCGATCTTTTCAATAGATCTGTTTGACCAACCATTTCATCCACACTTCTAAAGCCTAGTTCCGCCATGTATTCGCGTACTTCTTGTGCAATAAAATGCATTAAATGGACGATATGTTCGGGTTTACCCATCATTTTTTTTCGAAGTTCAGGATTTTGCGTCGCAATTCCTACTGGGCAGGTGTCCAAATGGCAAACTCTCATCATGACGCAACCAAGTGTTACAAGCGGCAATGTGGAAAATCCAAATTCCTCCGCTCCAAGTAGCGCTGCAATCACAACATCTCGACCACTCATCATTTTTCCGTCTGTTTCCAGTGTTACTTGGTTTCGCAAACCATTTAATATTAATGTTTGATGTGCTTCTGCCAGTCCTAACTCCCAAGGCATTCCTGCATGTTTAATACTGGATCGTGATGCAGCTCCAGTTCCGCCGTCATAACCACTAATTAAGATAACATCCGCTTTTGCTTTTACTACACCTGCAGCAATCGTCCCCACACCTGACTCTGAAACGAGTTTGACATTAATGCGTGCCTGATGATTTGCATTTTTCAAATCATAAATAAGCTGTGCCAAATCCTCGATCGAATATATATCGTGATGTGGTGGTGGAGAAATAAGTTCTATACCTGCAGTGGCCCCCCTCGTTTTTGCAACTTCAGGTGTTACCTTATGTCCTGCCAGCTGTCCACCTTCTCCCGGCTTTGCACCTTGGGCCATCTTAATTTGAATTTCATCACTGTTAACAAGGTAGTGACTCGATACGCCAAATCTTCCTGATGCTACTTGCTTGATTCTACTAAACTTTGAATCCCCATTTTCCAATGGGAAATATCGATCAACATCTTCTCCACCTTCACCACTATTGCTCCGACCACCAATCCGGTTCATGGCGATTGCTAAAGCTTCATGAGCTTCTTTGCTAATCGATCCGTATGACATCGCACCTGTTTTGAATCGTTTGAAAATCGCTTCAACTGATTCAACTTCCTCAATAGGTATTGGTTCTCGTTTAGATGAAATATCCAGTAATCCACGTAATGTATTCAGATTGTTCGTATCCTCATTAAGCATGGTGCTATATTTTTTATATAACTCATATTTACCAGTCCGACAGGCAAGCTGTAATGTATGAATCGTTTGGGGCCGATACAAATGTGATTCACCATCATGCCGCCATTGAAAGTCTGATCCAGTTTCTAGGCCTACATCTTTTGCAGAAAAAGCCTTTTCATGCCTCATTTCTGCTTCTTTAGCAATGTCGTCTAATGTCAATCCACTAATTTGTGAAGGTGTTCGAGGAAAATACTGATTGACCACATCTTTGCTGATGCCAATTGCTTCAAATATTTGAGCACCTATATAGCTTTGCATCGTTGAAATCCCCATCTTAGACATGATTTTCAACATTCCTTTTGTTACGGACTTCACATAGTTTTCCGATGCATCAGTTACTGATATTGTTTCTCCCTCTCTAACAAGTAGAGCGGCAAAAGATGAATAGACAAGGTATGGATAAATCGCATTGGCTCCAAACCCAAGCAGAGTAGCAAAATGATGGACTTCTCTAGGCTCTCCAGATTCAACAATTAAACTAACTTTATTGCGGTAACCAGTTCGTATTAAATGATGATGAACTGCAGACACAGCAAGCAATGAAGGGATAGCTGCGTGATCTTGATCCACTTTTCGATCACTAAGGATGAGTATATTACTTCCTCTATCAATCTCTTTATTTACTAATACGAGTAATGACTGAAGGGTATTTTCTATCCCACCACCTTCCTGCTTCATGACCGGAAATATCATTGGAATCGTTGACGTTTTCCAATTATTTGTATTCATATGGCGTAGTCTTTCCATTTCTAGTTCCAATAATATCGGTGATTTTAGTCGGATTTTTTTATAATCCTGTGGCTCTGGCTGAAGTAAATTCCCCTCGGTCCCGAGCATTACTTCAACAGAAGTTACCATCTCTTCACGAATGGCATCAATGGGAGGATTTGTAACTTGTGCAAATTTCTGTTTGAAATAATTAAACAATAGTTGTGTGTTATTCGATAAAACGGCAAGTGGTGCATCATAGCCCATTGATCCAATCGGCTCCTCACCATTTATTGCCATTGGTTTCAGGACTTTTTCCCATTCTTCATTCGTATAACCAAAAGTCATCTGCATTCTTTGTAATTGCTCTATGGTCTCTTTATTTTCAATATGAAACAAATCAGTTTTCAGCTCAAATTCTTCTAAAGGCGTAATACTTTGCCCTACCCAATCCTTATAAGGGTTTTGAGACATAATACTGTGTTTGATTTCTTCATCATAAAGTATGCGACCTTGTTGAAGATCAATGAATAGCATTTGTCCCGGTTTTAACCGACCTTTACTAATAATTTTCTCTTCTGGAATATCCACTACTCCCACTTCAGAGGACAAACAAACGAAATCATCTTCCGTAACCATGTAGCGAGCTGGCCTTAGTCCATTTCTATCAAGGCTTGCACCGATATGAATGCCATCTGTAAAGGCCATTGCAGCCGGACCATCCCATGGTTCCATTAGGGCGCTATGATATTGATAGAACGCTCTTTTGTATTCTTCCGATAAATCATTGTTCTGCCAAGGTTCTGGAATCATCATCATCATTGCATGTGGAAGGGACCATCCTGATAGCACTAAAAACTCCAATACATTATCGAACATTGCTGAATCACTACCATCAAGGTTAATCACCGGTCGAAGTTCTTCAACATTGGGCATCAGATCTGTATCAAAAGCTGTTTCTCTCGCCAACATCCAATTAACATTGCCATTAATCGTATTGATCTCACCGTTGTGCATGGAAAAACGATTTGGCTGTGCCCGACTCCAACTTGGAAATGTATTTGTACTAAACCGGTTATGCACCATAGCCATCGCTGATTCAAATGCTAGATTGTTTAAATCACAGTAAAACTTTTTAAGTTGTTCTGGGAGTAATAGACCTTTATAAATAATTGTTCTTGCCGAAAAACTAACGAGATAATATTGTTCTAGCTCACCGAACTTCGCTTTCTCGAGGGCTTTTTCAATCTTTCTCCGCACTTGGTAAAGCTTCCTTTCAAATTTTATATCTCCTTGTTTCTCATATGGTGACAAAACAAAGACTTGACGAATAACTGGCTGCGTTTCTTTTGCCTGCTCATTCAACATCGCATCATCCGTCGGAACTGTTCTCCAATTGAAAAGCTGTAAATCTTCAGTAGCAATGACTGATTCGATGATATCCTCACAACGCTCCCTTACACTCGAATGTTGAGGAAGAAAAAACATTCCAACGCCATACTTCCCTGCTTCCGGGTGAATTCCCCCCGCATTTTTCCACTCTTCTTCAAATAATTCATGAGGAATCTGTGTCAAAATCCCAGCTCCGTCACCTAAATTAATATCTGCACCACGGCCGCCTCGATGATCGAGTCTCTCAAGAGCGGTTAATGCTTGAGTCACGATTTTATGTGATTTTACATTTTTTATATTTGCCATCATTGCAATACCACAAGCATCATGTTCAAACTGAGGATCGTACATGCCTTGTTTTTTTGCAGTCCATATCTGATGCATTCAGCGTCCTCCTTTATTCCCCACATTCATGGTAAATAGTTTCTTAAGAATTTCGATAAAATAAAATGAATTGCCATTAAAGTTGCTGGATTAATAATGCCTGTGATCCTTGTTTCCTTATCTTGTTTTAAATACTAACATGAAGAATATGAAATTTATTTAGATCAATTGATGTATGATTTGGACTTTTACGTATATCGTAAAAATGCTGAGCCCTTAAAATTCGCCAAAATCAGATGGCAAATAGCCCCTAAATTATGTTTTTCCATAATTCAGGGGCTGGATAATTTTGAGTTTAAGACACTTTAACTTACGTATTTTAACAAAACGTCATTAACTCGTTTTCTTCATAAAAAGTATTAATTTTGATTTTCTCTCATATCTATTCCTCACATTTTTATTTAAAATTACAAATACAAAACTATTAACGAATTTCGGAAGGATTTTTACCTGTGTATTTTTTAAACTGTCTACTGAAAAAGTGAAGGTCATTATAACCAAGCGCATAGGCTGCTTCTGTCACCGTCAATCCAGTAAAATGCAATAAATGCTCCGCTCGCTTAATACGTGAATAAACGATATAGGACTTTACTGTCTGGCCAATGATTTGTTTAAACTTCTCGGAAAAATACCGCTGCGATAGGTTTGCTCTTGCAGCTAAACTTCCGATCGTATGCGGGTCCCCGGGATGCTGCTGAATATAATTAGCTATTTCACGAATCGTTTCTAACAAGCTATTGCTTGTATCGCCCATTTGCTCTTCCTTTTCGTGTTCCTTTCTTAATAAGTGGATCATTAACTGCTTTAATATTAGTTTTGCCTCCATTTCAGCACCAAATGCTTTCACTAAAAACAAACGTACATATTGAGTTAGTAACGATTCAAAGTTAATCGTATTTTCCACGATCCGATGAGCTGAAGGGACTAATTTAGGGTGCTCGGGTAGGTCAAAATGAATATATGTTAATACAAGGGGGTCTTGAGGAGTATGTGTAGCTGTTGTTACATCACCTGGTTTAAAAAGAAAACAATGCCCTTTTTCCACATTGTATGGCTTTCCGTTTAGTACTACTGTCCCAACTCCGTTCCAAACATAAAATAGATCATAATTGGGCATTGGTGTATCTCGTTTTTTCCATTGCCAATTCGGTTCGCAATGAATGGTTGCAAATGCTGATTTCAAAATATAATCGTTTGGGTTTATATTAAGCATTCTATTCCCCCTCACCAGAATTCGTATTGTTATCTTTTTATATTAATCTATATTTTTAATTTTATGCAACTAGGATGCACAGAACTTAAATGATTAAATTCGAGGATTTTATTTAAAAAATATTTAACTTCATTTCTAAGTTCATGAAGGTCTACGTTTTTAGAAATAGTATCTAAGTTTTTCCGGTATTATCCAATATTGCCCATCGTTTAATGGATTGTATACTTTTAAATAATAATTTCTTATTGATATGTAAGCTTGCTTTCATACTAATGGATTATAAAACGGGGTAAATAAAATACCAACCTCGTACACTCCTCACCAATTGCCAAGGCGATTCCAGCAGTTGTCTTAATCCTAGCCCTGTAGTTAAACATTGAATAGACTTGCTGCTATACAAGGAACATGCCTGTACATAAAAGTCCGACACCGCTTACAATTTGGGTGGTATAAAATAAGGTCAACTAGAGATGAATAGTTGACCTTTGTAAATAGATACACGTATAAGTTTTTTGATCTGATTACTGAAAAGGTGTTATTCTTTCTAACTTCCACGATGTGCTAGTGTATTCGCCCACAGGATGTGGCGAATAGCCGTGCGTTTCTTCGCGAACCGATAAGAGCAAGGGCATTGCGCTTTTCTTATACATTCACATTTTAAAACTCAATCACTCGATGACAAAGTCTTTCGATAAGCTTAGCTTCGTGGCTAACAACGATGATTCCCATCTCCCTTTTTTTTGCGATGTCGAGAACAGCATGCCAGATTTGTGCTTGTGTGATTGCATCAAGCATGGTAGTCATCTCATCAGCAATGAGAAATCTAGTTTCTGGTCCCAATGCTCGAGCTACACAAAATCGTTGCAACTCTCCACCAGATAGTTCGTTTGGCCAGCGTGTCAGCCATTCCTCCTCGATTCCTAATGACGTTAACAGCTCTTGATCAGGTTTCCACCCTTCATTAAGACTCTTATGCATTTTCCAGCGAGGATTGATTGCTTTTTCTGGATGCTGAAAAACTAATTGAACGGGGTGGTATCCGTTCTTTGCTATTGGAGCCCCATTAAAAGTCACCCTACCTTCTAATGGTTTCTCGAAACCTGCTAGTATCCGACAGAAACTCGTCTTCCCTCGTCCACTCGGTCCCGTTATACCAAGGATTTCGCCTGGCTCCACAATTACATTCACCTCGCGAAACAACCATGGGCCATTCCCATAACGAAATCCGATGTTTTTTGCTTCAAGTTGCATGAATACACCTCACCATTCCCTCCCTAAGTTCTCTCATATCCGGTTGTTTTTTCAGACATTCAGCTGTGGCCCATTTACAGCGTGGTGCGAAGAGACAACCTGTTGGTAACTCACTGGATTGAGGTTGCGAACCTGGTATTGGGATAAATTCATTTTGAGGTAATGCTCTCCACAAAGCCTTACTATACGGGTGTCTTAAAGCTTCGCCTTTTCCCGAAAAGTTCTGCACCGGTGCAATTTCCACAGTCGTTCCTGCATAAAAAACAGCAATTTCATCCGCAATGGTCAGGGCAGACTCGATATCATGAGTAATCAGCATTACTGCACAACCGTCGTCTGCTAATTCCCTAAAGTTATTTAATGCTTCTTTCATGACTCTAGGATCAAGTCCAGGAGTTGGCTCATCTGCAATGATTACTTTTGCTCCACTTACAATAGCGGTCGATAATAGGGTTCTCCTTGCCATACCACCTGATAGTTGAAATGGATACATATTCTCCACATCTGGTTTGAGGTGATAACGTGCAAAAGCCTTTCTTTGCAACGCAATTGCATTTCCTGTTTGAACAGACGTACGAACTTGTTTGCCGACGCGCATAAGCGGATCTAAATAATTGACTGATTGCGGAACGAGCGCAATCTCTTTCCCTCTTAATTCCATTTTTCGATCAGAAGTAAGTTCCTTACCCGCATAATTAATTTTTCCGCTTACAGTTGCATTGTTCGGAAGTATCCCTAGAATCGCATGTGCAAGCAAACTTTTTCCCGACCCGCTCGCGCCTACAACAGCAAGAATCTTACCTTCTTCAAGTGTGATATTCAGGCTTGATATTACTTTATGATCTTTCTGTTTTAAACCACTTGTATATTGTTTAAATGATACTGATAAATTTTCCACTTCAAGGATAGGCATTTGTATACTCCTCTAAAAAAATAAACTAACTTATTGTACCTACTTACTCGTGTGCTTTAGTAGGGTCTATGAGCATGCGAAGATTTTCTCCAATCTGATCAAATGTCCGCACGATAATGAGCAAGCAAAGCCCTGGGAAAAAGGCAAGCCACCACATACCTGAAGATAAATACTTCATCGATTCTGAAAGGATGATTCCGATAGCTGGCTCATGAGGCGACAGCCCCAAACCTAAAAATGTAACCGCTGCTTCATGTAAAATAACATGGGGGAACAGTAACATAAACCCAATTAAAATTTGCGGAATGATATGTGGGAAAATATGATGTAATGCAATCCACCAACGAGACTTGCCCATTTGTTTTGACACTTGCACAAATTCTGCTGAACGTATTTGCATCACCTCCGCCCTAATAACACGGGCTAGACTTGGCCAATGGGTGAGCGTAAGCCCGATCACAATCCCTTTAAAGCCTCCTCCTAACGTGAAGGCAATCAATATTAAAGTGACAAGATGCGGGACGCTTAGAAAAAGGTCAATAAGCCACGAAATCATGCGATCTGCCACTTTTCCCATCGATGCTGCCATGCCGAGGATGAGGGCAATTGCCGCACTCCCAATTGCTCCAATCAATCCAACACCCATACTTAAAGAAAGCCCCATTACTGTTCGTGTAAACATATCTCTACCTAACCAATCGGTACCAAAGAGATGGTCTAGGGATGGAGGTGAATTTCGGTCATTAAGATTCGTTGCGATTCTGCCTTCATCAAGTAAAACGCCACCTAATACAACACTCACTAAAAAAATACTTGCGATGAGAATCGTAAACAATGTCCGCTTTCTTCGATTTTGGAAAAACCGCTTATTTTTATCTTGGAGGGTAACATTCATATCGATCGCCCCTCTCTCATCCTAGGATCTAATACGAGATAAATTAAATCAGCTAGTAAATTTCCGATAAAAACAAATAATGTACTAAAAATAACCAATCCTAGTAAAAGCGGGACATCTCCCCTTATACCGGCTTCTACCGTCGCCTGACCAAGACCTGGATAGGAAAAAACTTGCTCTGCAAGTACGGCCCCACCGAACAATTCACTAAAAGCTGCAAATTGTAAAGTGATCGCTGGCAAAGCAACATTACGTAATCCATGTCTCCAAAACAAGAGAAATCCTCGTTCTCCTCTTGCCCTTGCGAATAAAACATAATCACTGGCTAACACATCGATCAGTTTCTGACGGGTATGCAATGCCACATTAGCAACGCCAACCATACTAAGTGTGATGGCAGGAAGAATGAGATGCTTGATTCGATCTAACATCGTAACATCCTCCATAAGAACCCCAGCTGGAACCCCCATCCCGATTGGAAACCATCTTAGCCATACAGCAAAGACGATCAGAACAAGAAGGCCCATCCAAAAAGTAGGTGTGGAAGCTAGCGTATAACAATACCATTTTATCAAACGATCGAGCCAAGTATCTTTCTTCATTGCCGATATCACACCCATGGCAAAGCCAATTATTCCGGATAATGTCCAAGCCGTCATCATGAGTGTAAGCGAATGTAGGAAACGTTCACCGATAATATCAGCTACAGGGCGGCGAAAAATCATTGACGTTCCTAAATCACCTTTAAGCAAAGCAGATCCCCAATTCAAAAATTGTACTGTAACTGGTTGATTGACTCCCCAATATTCAGCTATCTTCTCTCGCTGCTCAGGTCCAACCTTCAACATATCAGCACCGATATAAGCTTGTATTGGATCAATCGGAGAATTTTTGATTAATAGAAAGGAAATTAAACAAATGGCAAATAATAATGTGGCCATTCTTACACCTTTCAAAAGAAAAAAGATTCCAATCTTCCTTAGCATATTTTTGCGCACTTTACTTACTCCATTTCCAGTCAACAATATTATCTGTTGCAGGCCAGCCATGGCCATGAACGTGAATTCTTTGTTCTCCGATATCAAGCCCATCCTTCAACAGGTATAAGTGGTCAATGTTTACTAACCATGCCCATGACGCATCACCTTTTGCACTTAAACCAGTTGTTCCGTCCCATTGTGCTTTTTTCCAAAACTCGATTGCTTCTGTTTCACTCGCAGCACCAAGCGCTTTTTCAAAATATTCATCGACTGTGTTATTTTCATAATACCCAGTGTTATAGTAGTCTATCCCGGCATTTTCACTACCATAAATATTATACATTTCATGAGGATCATGACTTCCCCAGCCCATTAGAACAGCACTTGAGTACATATTTTTCCCGATGATATCCCAGCTTCCACCCTCTACTTTTACATTAATCCCTAGTGGTTTCATCATATCTGCAACAGATATAGCAAGTGATTGTCTAATCGCATCGCTCGCCAGGTAATAAAGAGTGAACTCGGCTTTCAATGAACCTTTCTCCAAAATACCGTCACCATCTGAATCTTCCCAACCAGCTTCTTCCAATAATTTCCTTGCGCCGTCCAGATCAGCATCTTCAATGACTGTATCGGGATTCCACCAAGGAAGCCCATCCACTGAAGTATAAGCAGGTGTTCCATGTCCCTCTAGCACTCCATCGACGAGTGTTTGACGATCAACTGCGATATTAATCGCCTTCCGAATAGCGGGATCAGCTGTAACATCATTCCCAATTGGTAAACCATCACTAGTTAGGTCTCCAGATTTTACAAATGGAAAGACGATTCCACGATTATCTACTGTTTTAACTGCCTCTAATCTCATGCCAGGCACCTTCTGATTACTAAATGCAGCTGGAATATAGGCGATATCAACATCTCCTGCTTGAGCCGCAGCAAATGAGGCATCTTCACTTAAAAATAAAAATGTTATCTTATTAAAATATGGCTTTTTGTCATAGTATTCAGGATTGACCTTTACAATTAGCTGTTGTCCTTTGTTCCATTGTACAAGCTGAAAAGGCCCTGAACCTACAGGACTTTCCGCATAGTCCGCACCATATGCATGTTTCGGGACAATACCTGTTGCTGCCAACGTATTAACAAATGTCGATTGCGGTTGTTTTAATGTGAATTTTACTGTTGTTTTATCCAATGCTTCTACTTTCTCCATCACATTTAGATCTACAACCGATCCATTTTTAGTGGCTGTTTCAAAAGTAAATACAACATCTTCCGCAGTCAATGGTTCACCATCAGAAAATTTCACATCATCACGTAACTTCACAGTCCAAATTTTGCGATCTTCTTTATTTACTTCATAGCTTACAGCAAGATCATTCACAATCTGCAGCTTATCATTCCTTTTTAAAAGGGTGCTTTGAAATAACGGTGATCCATAACGCCCCCATCCTGTCGTTGGATCAAATCCTGTTTCAGGCTCAGAACCAAATGCCAGCACAAGCTCATCCTGTTTTTTCTCTTCACCCACTTTAGTTTTATCATTCGATTGGTTAGGTTTCGATTGACTACAACCTACCAATATAAAAGAGAAAACAAAAATAGCTAATACGATAATTCCCAACAATTTTTTTCTCATTTTTCTCACTCCATTATTAAATACTCTGCTTCAACCATTCCCATCAGTAACCAATAGAAATCCTAAAAGTACTTTGAGCTTTTACTGTTATATCCTTCATTCAATTTATATTTTTTCAACTGGTGCTATTGTAAACTTTCCGTAATCTACTCCTTTTAAACTGGTTAATTGATTGCTGAGCTGTTGTATGTCTTTTGCTACTCCTTTTACGATAATGAGCTCAAGACAACTTGCATGATTTAGATGAAAATGCGTTGTAGCCAAAATATTATCATGCATGCTATGTTGGATTTTTGTAAGTTCCTCTAATAAATTTTTCTGATGATGGTTATAAAATAAAAGAATGCTTCCTGCAACAACTTGTTCATCCTTTTCCCATGAATGTTGGATAAGAGCATCCCGGACAAGGTCTCGAACAGCTTCAGATCGGTTTTCGTATCCCTTATGTTTGACCAAATCATCAAATTTTCGGAGCAAATGCCCCTCCATCGATACCCCAAATCTTTTTAATATAGAATCCTCCATAACTTCCTCCCTCTAGAATTTAGACTCGTCTGCATTTGTTTTAGTCGCACTTCAGTAACACAGATATTCAATTATGTAACACGAATAGATAGATAGATAAATATTTGTTGTTGATAATAAAATAGCATTTCTACTTTACCATGATGAAGCTTGTTAATCAATTCACTAAGCTTAACTGTACCGAAGAGTTTCTCATATATGATCAATAACCATATAAAATATCGTGTAACTATACAAACAAATCGTGACACTCATAATCATGATTTAACCATTACGATTTATTCAAGCAGTTTTAGTCTATTCCCAAAAGTTTATTAGTAGAATATCTAACTTTAATAAGGTGAGGATAATGAATGGATATTGGTTGAGAAGTTGAAGCGCTTAAAGCTCATTTGCCCCTAAAGAAGGTATCCTCCTTATCTTAACAAGTTGGTCTCCCCGTCTCTTATGTAATTTTCTTAATAACTTCTTTGTTGACATAAATACTAGATTGTATTGAAAGATGGGTAAATTCAATAAATTATTGCAGCGGCTGGGTAGAAAAAACGTTTTGGTGAAAAAAATTTCGGATAAATAAGCTATCAGTGCCTTATTTATCCGAAATTGCAATAGCTCCATTATCAACGAAGCTAATTTATATTTTCTGCAATCCTTTTTAGTTCTTTCGCTCGGGAGATGATAAATTCATTCATATATTTCTCCAAAAACAATTTGTCAGCTATTATGCCAACTGGACCAAAAGGAGACATATAGTCAAATGTGTCAATCATTAACGTGCTAGATGCTTTTTCTACAAATTGGTGTGTATGAATGAAAGAACTAAAAGCTCCCTTTAGCATAATATCTACAAACATATTAGGCTTCTCCATTTGTATTACTTGAGCAGTTAGTCTTTGCTTAATACCAAAATGAACGGCTTCCCAAGTGACAATATCTCCTTTTTCTAATAAACCCTCTGTCACTCCACCGACAATTTTTTCATTTGTATTAGACGTAGTTTTAGTATGTATATTTACGTTTCTTGCAAGGTCAAAGCAGACATTCACAGGTGCTTGGATAAATTGCTCATGTCTTATAATAGGCATTTACTTTCTCCTTTTGTAAAATTATCTTGAATAAACGATGCTATAATAAGTAAAAATAATATGGGAAGAAAATCTACCTGACGAATATGGAATTGTGGATTTATAAAAAAAAGATAATTTTTAGATGTGATTGCTAGTAATGAGTAAAATTGCTGCGATCCATTATAGTTTGTTTACACTAACAAATTAATTTAAAATAAACTTAAAGGACCAAACCCAGTGACATCGTCTTTAACAAGGCGTATTATCATGAAAATGCTATTCATATTTCTTCTCTTTTTACTATAGTAATTGTAAAAATAGTAGATTACTATGTTTTAGTAGATGATACTCTCTTGCACTTATGATAAAATATTATGTATTCCCATGCTGGACATCATTCTATTATATATGGACAGTATAAACCCCAAAGGGAGTAATATGTATCTTGAAACTCTCAACGCTTTTAAGTAAGAATTTTCAATCTATTACTCGATTGATTAACTCGTCTACTTTCTATACGATATAACTACTAGTGTACTGAGGTAGAAAAAGAGATGAAGTAATTTAGAATAAGAGGATGATAAGATGAATAAAGCAGTCGATCACAATGCAATGTTACGAAGCGATGTAAAAAAACTAGGTAATATTCTGGGAGAAATTTTAGTTCATCAAGGTGGGCATGAACTGTTTGATACAGTTGAAAATGTCAGAGAAATGACGAAAAGTTTACGGAAGGAATATAATGAGACGACTTACATACAACTAAAAGAAGTGATTAGCGGTCTTCAACCACCGATGCGCCAGCAAGTAGTCAGGGCATTCTCCATTTATTTCCACTTAGTAAATATTGCTGAACAAAATCACAGGATTCGTCGTAGAAAGCAATATCAACTGGAAGATAAAGGTGGACAATCTTTTTCACTAGAAGTTGGGGTCTCTAGAGTCAAAGAATTTGGGCTAACTAATGATGTGCTTAAACAAGTATTGAATGACCTGTCCATAGAACTAATAATTACTGCGCACCCAACAGAAGCGATAAAACGCACTGTGTTAGAAATACAAAAAAGAATTTCTAACATTCTTCAAAAACTAAATAACCCTTTGACATCACGAAAAGAACGTCAAAGTTTTGAAGATAGCTTATATAATGAAGTAATCGCTTTATGGCAATCCGATGAATTACGTCATCGCAAGCCAACAGTGTTAGATGAGGTGAAAAACGGCCTTTATTATTTTGACCAAACATTATTTGATACGCTACCAGCTGTACATCAAGAATTAGAATTACAGTTAAATGACCATTTTCCAGAACTTAAATGGGAAGTGCCAAACTTCCTTCACTTTGGATCATGGATAGGTGGAGATCGAGACGGGAACCCAAATGTAACACCTGAAATCACATGGGAAACGTTGGTTCTACAAAGGGAACTTGTATTAAAAAAATATAATGAAGCGATAACTGAACTAATGAAAAGATTTAGTCAATCTACCCACCGGGTTTCAGTCAGCCCAGAACTAAGTCAGTCGGTAGAACAAGAGGAATCAGTTTATTTAGCTGATGAGGAGAAATGGCCAATAGCCTCCGAAATATATCGGAGGAAATTCGCCATTATCTTGAAGCGACTTCATGAAGTTGGTAAATCCGCTCTCGGTTATAATAATTCAGAAGAATTACTATTTGACTTGATACAAGTAAAAGACAGTGCGGAACAACATCAGCCTGCTCACAGAAAACTGAAAACGATACGAACTATTATTAGACAAGTACAATTATTTGGATTCCATTTGGCAACACTAGATATAAGAAACCACAGTGGTGAACATGAATTAGCCGTGGGTGAAATATTAAAAGCAGTTAATATTTCCGATAATTATTCAAATCTCAATGAAGACGAGAAAATAAGTTTATTAGAACAAGTGTTGAATGACCCAAGACCACTCTTACTTCATGAAGAAGGTTATACAGATGAAACCCAATCCATACTAAATATTTTCAAGTTAATCAAAAAAGCGCATATAGAGTTTGGGAAACGTTCAATAGAAGTCTATTTGATCAGCATGACTCAATCGCCAAGTGATTTGCTAGAAGTACTTCTCCTTGCTAAAGAAGCAGGAATTTACCGACAATATTCGGATGGGAAAATCGAAAGTGATCTGCATATAGCACCACTATTAGAAACAATCGATGATTTAGTTGCAGGTCCTAAGATCATGAAAACTTTATTCGAAATGAATGTCTATAGAAAGCACCTTAAGATACGTGGTGATCATCAAGAAATTATGTTGGGATATTCAGATGGAAGTAAAGATGGAGGCACTTTAACTGCTAACTGGAAACTCTTTAAAGCCCAACAAGAAATTCATAATATGGCGCGTGATTATAATATTCGCCTAAAGTTTTTCCACGGGCGCGGTGGCTCTTTAGGTCGTGGTGGTGGTTCTTTAAATACAAGCATCCTCTCCCAACCTGTTGAAACACTTGGAGATGGTGTAAAAATTACGGAACAAGGTGAAGTCCTTTCATCTAGGTATTTGCTGGACGATATAGCTTATCGCAATTTAGAGCAGGCAGCTTCAGCTTTACTTGAAGCTTGCTCGCGAATAAAAACAACTTCTGATCACGAATATTTCCGTGAAAAAGAATGGGAAATTGCAATGGAAGAAATCTCCATACATTCATTAAAAAAATACCAATCTCTTGTATTTGGAGATCCAGACTTCCTGACTTATTTTAATCAAGCAACTCCTTTAAAAGAAATTGGCGCATTAAACATTGGGTCGCGACCAATGAGTAGAAAGAACAGCCAACAGTTTGAAGATTTACGTGCCATTCCATGGGTATTTGCTTGGACACAATCAAGACATATGATTCCTGCATGGTATGCTGCTGGATCCGGTTTAGAAGCATTTATCAACCAGAATACAGACAATCTGCCGTTATTACAGTCCATGTATCAGAAATGGCCGTTTTTTCACTCGACAATTAATAATTTGCAGATGGCATTAATGAAAGCAGATATGACAACAGCAAAAGAATATTTGACATTGGTCGAGGATCCAGCTATTTCAGAACGAATTTTCCATGATATTTCTAGCGAATACGATCGAACACGGTCCCTTCTATTACAAATATCAGGAAATGATGAATTGATGGCACATTCACCAAATATTCAAGAGTCTGTTCAAAGACGAAATCCATATGTTGACCCGTTAAATTTCCTACAGGTTGACTTGATTCAAAAGTTAAGAGCTACTGAAAACCCTTCAGATGAGCTTGTAACTGAAGTATTGCTAACAATTAATGGCGTAGCAGCTGGATTAGTAAATACAGGTTGATGAAACAATTTTAATGCATATTGCACGATCTTATAAAAACGATCAATTTTTAGGAGTAGTCCCTTTTATTTAAAGGGAACTACTCCTTTTTTAGTTCGAAATAATATGTTATCGTCCCGCTAGACTCAAAAAGATTTTAAGCATCTAGTTATAGGCAATTCAAATAACTAATTTCATTGGATAAGCATTATCCGATCCTCTTTTCAAAAGTAAATTTGGTTTTTCTGACTTTCTATTTTAACAATTTCAGAATACGTTTCAAAAAAATTCACATTCACACGAGACGAATTTCTTTGATCCAAAGACCGGTAATATCAACCGTTTTTCGAGTACCTTAACCGTACCTATACCTACTGAGTACACTCACATTATGGGAAATAAAATAAACTTAAGCTATTATGTCTCTTTATCAATGGAGAATCATATTTATTTCTTACCTAGCCGTTCTCGACAATCGGAATTTTTATATTAATGAATACATCCTCTTTAATTTGGAAAACTTTTTATATGATGTTGAAATAAAAATGAAAATCAAACGAAATTGGGTGAAATTAATGAAGGCCACCATTTCAATCATATTATCAGTTTCCATATTCTTTCATTGCACATCGACTTTGGCAAAAGACGATAGCATAGGTTTTCAGATTGAAATGCTTCCATGGGAAAAAGTGAATGACATATTGCCCAAATTTAGCAAGTTTACTGTATTAGATGTCGAAACAGGTAAGCGGTTTGATGTGCAAAGACGAGCTGGAAGTCGCCATGCTGACGTGCAACCTTTGACTTCTGAAGACACAAAAATAATGAAAGGAATATATAGCGGGAAATGGAGTTGGAAACGAAGAGCTATTATTATCATTCACAAAAATCAATGGATTGCTGCCTCCATGCATGGGATGCCACACGGTGCAGGTGCATTGGAAAATAACTTTGGCGGACATTTTTGTATTCATTTCTACGGTAGTAAGACTCATCGGAAAAATAATATGGATTTATCACATAAACTGATGATTTTTAAAGCAGCAGGGATTTTGAAGGAGTATGCGAATAATGCAGATCCTCAAGAAGTAATTAGTGCATATCTAGCGGGAATTAAGCAGCAGGATCTCCAACTAATCTCATCTTTTTCTTTGCAAAGATTGGATGGGAAAGAATCTATTAGCTTCATTGAGAATATAAATTTGAAAT
Source organism: Bacillus sp. FSL K6-3431 (assembly GCF_038002605.1). Taxonomy (NCBI): domain Bacteria; kingdom Bacillati; phylum Bacillota; class Bacilli; order Caryophanales; family Bacillaceae; genus Bacillus; species Bacillus sp. FSL K6-3431. Next base: position 120,652 of record NZ_JBBOCT010000001.1, on the reverse strand, counting down.
ATATGTCTGTTCCACCTAGTAAAGACATTGGTAATGAATTAATGCTAGAAGTTCCAATAGAAATCGAAGTGTTTTTCAAAAACCTTGAAAAAAAAGTATTTAAAGAGAAAATCTATTTAGTTCGTTTTTCCTATATGGATGTATGGAAGGTAGACAGTATCCGATTTTTTAAAGAATGCCGCCTCTTTTCCGAAATGAACCAATAAAGAAGCTTGGGATATGTCACAAGCTTCCTTTCTATACTGCTTTATACTAATGTATTTGAATCCATTGTTTGTGTATATTGATCTAAGAGATCATGCGGAGAAGTCTCTTATTTCATTAACTTAATAAATTCGCGCATGAATCCAGGTAAATCCGGCCACGCATGACCAGAAACAAGATTTTGATGTGTGTGTAATGGTTCATCAATATATGTTGCTCCACATGCTGTCACATCAGGTTTACACGCGATATATGCTGTATATTCTCTACCCTTCATCAATTCTGGTACGACAGATAATACTTGTGCTGCATGACAGATAGCTCCGACTGGCTTATTCTCTGCAAAAAAGTGGCGGAGAATATTTGGTATCGCCTCGTCTAATCGAATATATTCTGGTGCTCGTCCACCAGGAATAATTAAACCAGCATATTCCGACGGATCAACATCAGCAAAAGCAATATGCGAATCAATGCCATATGCAGGCTTTTCCACATATGTTTCCATTCCATCAATAAAATCATGACTTACTGTATACAATTTTTTAACAGATGGTGAGGCAATGGTTACGTCAAATCCCTCTTCCAAACAACGATAATACGGATAAAAAATTTCTAGTGCCTCTACCGCATCACCTGTAATTATTAATACTTTTTTACCCATGGTCATGACCTCCATCTAAAATAATATGAAGCGTTTTAAAACTGAGATGCTCATATTAACATTTCGACAACTCTTTGCTAATTCCTTCTACTAAATATAGTTTTCAACAACCTCGCTTCGTATTAATGCGACAGATTATTTAGTTATTCATTAAAACTCTCTTAGATGACATTTCAAGAGCGTTTTACTCCCGTTAAACTGCAAAAAAACTCCTTATGAGAAAATAACGTATTCTCATAAGGGAGTGTTATGGAGGAGCTTTTCCAAGTGCTTCACTGTTGGTGTCAAATTGGCAAAAAAATAAGCTTCACGAAGTCTACGTGATGGTGCACTGTCTTGTAAATACCCGGCACTTCCATTATGCAGCATACTTGCCTGAACCGCTTCAAGCGTTAAATATGCCGCTTCAAGGCGAATATTAGCAACCTTTTTCCAATTCAAGATTTCGCTACTTAACAATATCCGCAGCTTTCCCTGTATTTTATGCTCTTTTTCCTGGAGATTTTCCGACTGTACTCTTAAAAAACGATTACAATCATTTTGCTTTCTACGCACTCTTTCAATTGAGGTAATAGAAGCTTGTGTAACGCCAAGGCCTAAAGGAATCTGATAAGAGATGAATGCCGGTCGAATCTCCTTCACAAACGTATCTGCATCTTCAGACAATATCCATTCGTAAGGAACAAACACATCAGTAAATGAACAAGCATACGTTGCGCTTCCATTTATACCTAGATAATTCACTTTTTCTTTTAGCTTTAACCCTTTTGCGTTACAAGGAATAAAACACATGATCCGTTTGTTATCATCGACCCCAGCAATCAATCCAAACCAATGATTTTCACCAAGGTTTGATACGGATGGAAGAACACCTGATAGAATATATCCGCCTTCGATGGGTTTCGCATTCATGTGTAGTTTTTCAAGTCCCGCATAATATTTCATCGGGTTGGATAAACCTGTTGCACCTAAAATCTCTCCATTTTCAAGAGAAGCCAACATCTTATTCTTCAATGTTTTATTACCAGTATGACGCACATATGTTAAAGCAGCAAGGTGACACCAAAGACAAAAGGCAGTGGTCATACATGTTTTAGCCGTTTCCTCTACCACCTGCATTTCATCTAACAATACTTCCTTTTGAGATTTATTAACAGAAGAAAATAATCCAGCTTTACCAAGCTTTCTTAAAAAACTTTCTGCATAAAAAGCCTCCGCATCAATTTTTTTCACATTACGTTTTAAATCCTGTTCAATTAACTGTTCAAGCTTGAAATTCTTCTCCACTATGCTGCTTGACATAGATACCACTCCCTCCTTTGCTTTTATTTATCTGTAAGTATTTCAGTAATCGTATCAATCGGTGTTTGAACAGCTTCACGCGCACGTTTTACAGCTGCTTCATCTGGCGCATCGTAGAAACAAAGACATTTCGTCATATCTTCACATACATACGTTCTAGAAAATGCCACTTCGGGAACCTCATGGTAATGCACAGAATTTTTCTTCTTTCTGGCCAAATATTGATCCATCGTTAAATCTTCTGGTAAATTCCATTCGACTAAATAGTTTACTATATCCTTGTTTTGCTTCACATCTTCCAATTCTTTACCAATAAGTCGGACTTCTTTCACAAGTTCTATTGGTACTTCTGCACTTTTTAAAGTCACAGTCGTAGCATTTTGATCTTCTCCCTTAATAATAAAGAAAGCACGGGAAAAATCCTTCGATACTTGAAGCTCGATTAATGTTGATTGATTTTCATGTAACTTGCCTTGAAGCACCTCAACCTTTTTATCTAATTCCTCTTTTGATGACACAATTTCTTTTAAAGTTGACTCGATTAAATATAATCCCATTTTTATATCCCCTCACATTTTTAGTGGTAGTGCTATCATCGCATTCCAAAAATAAACACCAGTTATTTTAATATAATCCCAAACTTAAATTCACACGTATTTTGTAAAAAATCTACAATAAAAAACTTTTAATTCCTATATGTTTAGTTGGTTTAAAGTTATTTTATTATACTATGTTATAAAAATCAACCCTATATTCAAATTTTTCAAAATAAAATCCTTATACAAATGATTATCTCCACTAAAATGAAATAGAGGCAAAAACCAAGTATCTGATTTTTGCCTCTATTACCATTCTATATATTTAGTTATCTACTATAAAATTTCTGTAATCGAATCAATTGGTGTTTGAACGGCTTCACGAGCACGCTTTACAGCAGCTTCATCTGGTGCATCATAGAAGCATAAGCATTTTGTCATATCTTCGCACACATAAGTTCTAGAAAACGCTACTTCCGGAACCTCTTGGTAATGTATAGAATTTTTCTTTTTTCTCGCCAAATACTGATCCATCGTTAAATCTTCCGGTAAATTCCATTCAACTAAATAGTTTACAATATCTTTATTTTGCTTCACATCTTCTATTTCCTTCCCCACAAGTCGAACTTCTTTCACAAGTTCTACTGGGATATCAGCTTTTTTCAATGTCTCAGTAGCAGCATCCTGATCTGTTCCTTCAATAATAAAGAAAGCACGGGAGAAATCCTTCGACACTTGTACCTCGATTAATGTTGATTGATTTTCACTTAATTTTGCTTGAAGCACCTCAACCTTTTGATCTAGTTCCTCTTTTACTGAGACAATTTTTTTTAAAGATGATTCGATTAAATACAATCCCATTTTAATTCTCCTCACTTTTTTATTAATATCTAATGCCTTATAAGGTTATTTTATTATACTTAGTTAAATTATTCAACTTTGTTACTCATAGAATATTTATGGTAATATTAAATAGTACATTGGAGGGATATACGAATGAAAAACAGATACAATTTACCTTGTAATATCGCACAATCACTTAATATCATCGGTGATCGCTGGACCTTATTGGTTGTACATGAAATATTAAATGGCAATACAATGTTTAACGAAATGAAAAAAGCGTTAAATGGCATTTCTTCTAATTTACTTTCAGAACGTCTGAAATATTTAGAAGATGAAGGACTTGTTATAAAAGAACTATATTCTCAGCACCCTCCTCGTTATCGTTATACATTGACGAAAAGTGGCGAAGAGTTAGAAGTCGTCTTCCATTCACTCATTATTTGGGGAAGCAGTCATCTACAGAAATGTTATAAAAAACTAGTCGATCCCACAACTGGTGAAGAGGTAAGCATTGCCTATTACTCCAAAAGCACAGGGGAACGTGTGCATAATCTTAAAGTAATTAGCATAGAAGATGAATTTCAGAAAGCCGGAAATGAATAAAATCCGGCTTTTTTCAATATTTTAATCTGTGTATACCCATCTTTTTTTACTAATGATGTTGATACAGGGGGCATAGCGTACACACTAAATTCTTTTATATACACCATACCTTAATCAAACCTCTCCCCAATGACTACCAACCCATCCTTCGAATAGACTTATTAAACGATCCAATAAAAAACCGCAAATACCAATAAATATGATTCCTGCTAATACATAATCAAGATTCAGAGTATTTCTTGCATCTACAATTAAATAACCAAGACCTGATTGGGCTCCTACCATTTCTCCTGCAACAAGAAACACCCAGGCAGTTCCAACCGCAAGATGAAGACCGCTCACAACCGATGGAAAAGCGGCGGGGAAAATAATTTTATACATTAACTGTACCTTCTTAATTTCCAAATTTTCCGCTATTCGTAAATAGGAACGATCAATTTTATTAACACCTGCTACAGTCGTTAATAATACTGGATAAAAAGCTGCAATAAAAATGATTGCAATTGCTGGCATATTTCCAATTCCAAACCAAAGCACTATAAACGGAGACCATGCGACTGGAGATACTGGTCGTAACACTTGGACTATTGAGTCAATAATATTCCATATTTTCGGTGACCTCCCTAGCAACATTCCTAAAAAAATTGCCGGAATAACTGCCAATAAGTATCCGGCAATAAACCTGCCTAGGCTTACCTGTAAATGGATAAACAATGTTCCATCTACAATTAGAGCAATAATTGCTTTACCGACATTAAGGGGTGAAGGCAATAATGCCTCTTCGTAGCCACCGGTCCAAATAATTACTTGCCATATAATGACAAGCATAGTCATCCCAATAAAAAAGTTCATTAGTTTTGTCGTTATTTTCATTATCATCACATCGCTTTTTCAATAAATGTATTGTCTATAAATTCCTCGTATGATGGAGGACTATCCATTAAATCCATCTCTATTACCGAATTTCGAAGTTTGGTGTATTCAGCTTTCTCGATACATAATTCATCAAATGATATCCATTCCAGCGATAATTCCAGCACTGCTTTATCTACTTTCATAAAATTACTGAATGATTCATATAGATCTTCGTCCTTCCTATTCGCATGTTCTCCAGATTTTACATACTGTGTCACAAATGATTGAGTGGCATCTTGGTTGCTTTGAATAAAATCATTTCGCAAAACAAGTACGCAGCAATACGAATTTGGCCATATTTCATCTGAATGGTGTAATACTTTTCCTTTATCTAGCTTTACCGCCATTGCACCGAATGGTTCTGCTACTGCATAACCGGCAATTCTATTCTCTGATAACGCCGCCGGCATTTCGGCCGGTGGCATCTCAACAATATTGACATCCTCATATGTCAAACCATCTTTTTTCAACATTTCATTTAACAAAATATTTTGGGTTGAATACTTATGTGGAATCGCAAATGTTTTTCCTATTAAATCACTTGTTCTATCAATATTTTTTGAAGAGATTAATACATTTCCATCTTTATGTCCAAGTGCCACAGCTTTTAAATCTATCCCTTTTTCTTTCGCTTTCATGGCAAGTTCGATCAAAACGGATGCACCATCCACACGTCCTGTATTTAGAGCGTCCATCAAATCAGGCCAAGAGCTAAATTTAACAAGTTCTATACTATAATCATCGAATTGTCCTCCATGAATATGTGCATCTAAATAAAGCGGGCCTGCATGTGTAATGGGAAGATAGCCTATTTTAATTATTGGTCTGCCAATGGTTTTCTGTGTTGACTGCCCACATGACACAGTAAAAAATAGTAAGAGTATCAATAATAACGAGAACATCCATTTTCTTTGTTTCCTCAACGTTCATCTTCCCCCTAAATGTTATACTCGGGTACCGGCCGTTCGCCACTGACCTCGAACTCTTGTAAGATACTTTTTCGAAAATATTGAAAGTCCTCAAAAGCTCGGTCACGTGGTTTTACAAGTTTAATTGCTATATCCTTAAATATTCTGCCTGGGTGTGAACCCATAATCAAAATTCTGTCAGATAAATAGACGGCCTCATCAATGTCATGGGTAACAAGCAAAATAGTTGTTCTCATTTTATCTTGAATACGAAGAAGCTCTTCCTGTAAATGATAGCGATTAAAAGTATCTAATGCTGCGAATGGCTCATCCATCAAGATAACCTCAGGTTGCATTGCGAGCGCTCTTGCGATCGCGACACGCTGCTGCATCCCGCCCGATAATTCAAGAGGGAATTGTTGAAGATGCCCCTCAAGTCCGACAAGCTTTAATGAGTCCTTTACACGTTCACTCTTTTCCTTAGTCGAAAGCTTATCTCCCTCAAGGCCTAGCTCCACATTTTTTATGACAGATCGCCATGGAAGCAGATTATTTTGCTGGAACAGCATCACACATTTTTTCGACGGAGATTGGACTACATGTCCGTCAAGTTTCACACTTCCTTCATCTGCTTTATCGAATCCTCCAACCATATTTAGTAGCGTACTTTTTCCACATCCACTTTTCCCTAACAATGTGACGATTTCACCTTTCTTCACATGAAAAGAAACATCTTCCAGTACATGAACTGCTTTCTTTCCATTACGAAATGATTTATTTACATTACTAACTTCAATGATTTTTTTATGCACGAGCTACTCTCCTTTTTACAAAATCTTAAATTCCTATTTGTTTAGTTGGTTTTAAGTTATTTTATAATACTACATTCAAAAAAACAACCTTAATATTCTGTTTTTTATTATCACCTATTAGAAACTCCGATACCCAAAGTAAATAGACTTAACTGTACTGCTTTTTAATACGATAATAAATGACTTCTTAGATCGTGATCTGCTGCACTAGTATATTCTGTATGTCGAAACTAGGGACTTTCTTACTTTTTTAAAAAACAAAAGACGATTTTCACAATGAAAAAACCGTCTTTTACTATTCGCGTTATTTTCTATCTTTCCCTCTCAGGAAGAATGTAATTGGAAGTGCCAGTATGAGTGGGATTAACGAGTAAAGAAAAACATCTCCAGCGGCTAAAGCAGACGCGGCTGCAGCACCATCTCCGCTCCGGATATATGCTGATGACTGTGAAGCAAGTAGTGCCGAAAAAAGAGCAATTGAAAGTGACGCAATACACTGGCGGGCCCAGTTGTTCAGGGCAGATGCGTAGCCTGTGATATCCAGTGGAATAGAAGACATGCCAGCGTTGGTGATTGGCATGTTACAAAGAGCAATCCCTACATATCGAACAGATGTCCAGATAACAATATACATTGTAGTTGTTTCAATCGATAAGCTCCCCATCATATAGGTGCCTATTATCATAACCAGAATTCCTGAGAAGATTAGCGGCACCGGTCCGGTTTTATCGTATAGTTTACCAGTAATCGGAGTAAAGACTGCCATCATAAAAGCTCCAGGCATCATAATCATCCCTGTTTCAAACGCACCAAGATGTAGAGAGTTTTGCAGAAAGATCGGTACTAAAAAGGCACCAGCATATAAGCCAATCGATAATACCGCGTTTAGGAACAGACTATAAGTGTAAAGACGATGCGACAAAACATTAAAATTTAATAATGGAAATTCTATTTTGAGCTCGCGATTGATAAATAAGAATAATAGTAATATGCCCGTTGATACGGTAAGTAATGTTTTCCAATTTAACCATCCCCATGATCCCGCTTCTGCGAAAGCCGTTAACAATAAAATACTACCACCGAATGAAAATAGAAGTCCTGGGAAATCAAACGGCGTTTTTCCACCAACCGCTGTATTCGGGAGAAATTTCAAAGCAGCAATAATCGCTGCAACTGCAATTGGTAAATTCAAATAAAACAATGCGCGCCAATCAAATAGGTCTATTAGAAATCCGGCTAATACTGGACCAACCGCTGGTGCAAGTACCGCTGACAAGCTCCATAGGCTAAGACCAAATGCTTGCCTGCTTTTTTCGATTGTCTGATACACAAGTGTCATCGTCGTTGGCATTAAAATACCGCTACACACACCTTGCAACATCCTCGCAATAATTAACATTTCGATCGTCCAAGAGGAAATGCACGCAATTGAAAAAACAAAAAAGCCACACAAAGCTCCGATATATACTTTTTTATAGCCAAATCGTGTTCCGAACCAGCCGGCAGAAGGAGCAGCTGCACCTGCAGCAAGCATAAATCCTGTGACAGTCCATTGAGCACTGGGCAGATCCGCTGAAAATTGTGCCATTAAAGAAGGCACCGCAACATTCACCGTTGATGTATTCATTACCGCTAAAAAGTTGCCGAAAAAAACAGCAAAAATAATCGACCAAAATGCTTTTCCACTGACTTTAGCCTCTGTTGCCACATCGTCACCCGATTTCCGTATAATTGATTGTATTAGTGTATCAAAAAACTTTTTTCTATGCTAAATATCAGCTTCACAAATATGTCACTTTTATGTTACGGCTAATTTGAGAAAATCCGGAATGAAACTAAAAAAAACCTTTGAATGCTATCATTGAGCATTCAAAGGGACTGGATTCACCTATTAACTTCGCATTTTAATTATTTGTCTTGAACTGTAGCAAGTCGATTATTTCTTACTTCAACCGCAGCTTCTACCATCAGTTTTAATGCAGCGATCGTCTCTGTTTCTTGTCTTGTTTTTAAGCCGCAATCTGGGTTTATCCAAAATTGATTGGCCGGAATTGTCTTTAATGCCCGGTTAATATTTTCTTTTATTTCCTCTTTACTAGGAACTCGTGGACTATGAATATCATATACACCAAGGCCAATTTCTTTGTCATATGTGTTTTCTTCGAATGTTGATATTAGTTCACCATGGCTTCTTGATGTTTCAATTGAAATCACATCTGCATCCAATCCACTGATCGCATCGAAAATATCACCGAAGCTCGAATAACACATATGCGTGTGAATTTGGGTACTATTTTCCACTGATGCCGTTGATAATTTAAATGCATGGACTGCAGCGTTTAAGTACTCATCCCATTTACTACGCTTAAGCGGTAGACCTTCACGAAGTGCTGGTTCATCCACCTGGATAATTTTAATATTATTTTTTTCTAGTTCTTCAATTTCACTGCGCAATGCAACAGCAATTTGATTTAAAACATCATATTTAGAAATATCATCTCTCTCAAATGACCAATTTAAAATAGTCACAGGACCAGTTAACATTCCCTTTACACGTTTGTCTGTTAACGATTGGGCATAGACACTTTCCTTCACAGTCATTGGTTCATTTAAGGAAACTTCACCGAAAATAAGCGGTGGTTTTACACAGCGGGAACCATATGATTGGACCCATCCGAATTTCGTCACAAGGAAGCCGTTTAATTTTTCACCAAAGTATTCAACCATATCTGTACGCTCGAATTCACCGTGGACTAGAACATCAATACCGATATCTTCTTGAATTTCAATCCACTTTTTCGTTTCAGTTTCAATATATTGTTCATATTCACGATCAGTAATGTCACCCTTACGCCATTTCAAACGTTGTTTTCTTACTTCAGTCGTTTGTGGCAAACTACCAATAGTTGTTGTAGGTAATAGCGGAAGCTGAAATAATTCATCTTGAATCTTAATTCTTTCCGCAAACGGTAATGCTCGATCAGCACTTAGTTCACTTGCATTCACTTGACCAGCTGTTTTTTTACGATATGCTGAGTTATTTAACACATCAATCGCCCGCACGCTACCTTCCAATTCTTTAGCAATATTTGCTTTCCCATTCTCTAAACCTTGTGCTAAAGCAACGACTTCTTCAAGCTTTTGATCTGCAAAAGATAACGCATCTTTAATAATTGGATCCAACGCTTGCTCCGTTTCTATCGTCACAGGTACGTGAAGTAAAGAAGATGACGGTTGGACAATAATCCGGTCTTTATTAACTAATTGTTGAATCGTCTCCAATAGACCAAGCCGTGTTTCCAAGTTTGAACGCCAGACATTTCTGCCATCAATTACACCCGCAGCAAGTACTTTTTCCTTCGGGAATCCATGTTGACGTATCGCTTCCAGTGCGTCCCCATGAACAAAGTCTAGCCCAATTCCAGCAACTGGCAAGTTTACAATTTCCTCATAGAAATCAACGGACTCAAAATATGTCTGGATAATAATATTTAGTCCTGGAACTGCCTCGGAGATCGCCTCATATGCTTGCTTAAATTGATCAATATCCGCCCCAGTTACATTCGTTCCTAAGATAGGCTCATCTATCTGAACCCATTTAACACCTGCTTCCTTTAGTTCTTGCAATACTTGAATATACAAAGGTAAAAATGTTTTTAATAGTTCTGGGAATTTATCTGCTTCATAGCCCTTTCCTAATTTTAAAAATGTGATAGGACCTAATAATACCGGCTTACCTTCAATACCCAATTCCTCTTTTGCTTCTTTATAAAAAGTTAAAGGACGGTTTTCTGTTAAAATTGGTCTTACATTATTAAATTCTGGAACAATATAATGATAGTTTGTATTAAACCATTTTGTCATTTCTGATGCGACAGCATCTTTTGTACCACGTGCAATCGCAAAATACGTTTCCAAAGCTGATTTTGCACCGCTATTTTGAAATCTTGTTGGTACAACTCCAAACATGATCGACGTATCCAATACATGGTCATACAAGGAGAAATCACCAACAGGTACAAGATCGATTCCTTTATCTTGTTGTTTCTTTAATCCATGCAATCGTAATGCTTTTGTTTCTTTTAATAGTTCTTCTTCAGAAATTTTACCACTCCAAAACTTTTCTAATTCCTTTTTCCATTCACGAAGCTCACCAATTCTTGGATATCCTAGGTTCGAACTAATTACTTTTGTCATTTTATTTCCTCCAACTTCAAATTTTTATTATATGATAAAGAGAAGAACTATTTTATTACAATTTCCGATTTTTCTTTTTCAGTTAATTTGTTATCCTTCTGTTGAATATATTTAGATAATTCAACAGTTAAATCGTAGCGGATAAATGGAGTGATTAAATAGATCCCATTAAAATGTTCCATCGCGGTATCAATTAACTCTTTTGCAATCGATAAACCCTCTTGTATTGCTAGATCTGGAGAGTCTGAAGTCGCAGCCATCCGTGCGCGAATATCATCCGGCAATTTGATACCAGGCACTTCATTATGAAGGTATTCGGCATTCCTGGTTGAAACTAATGGCATTATTCCGATATAAATTGGAGCTGTTATATGTTTTGTCGCTTCAGCCACTTCAATTATTTTTTCTCTACTAAATACAGGTTGTGAAACGACATAGTCTGCCCCGAAGCCAATCTTTTTCTCTAATCGTTCAACCGCTCTCCCAACATTCCGAACATTCGGGTTAAATGCAGTTGCGATATGGAAATTTGTCTTTTGTTTCAGTGATTTTCCTGATAATGAAATTCCTTCATTAAATTGCTTGATTAACTTTATTAACTCAAATGAAGTGACATCATAGACGGATGTTGCTCCTGGAAAATCACCAATCTTTGTTGGATCACCTGTAATTGCTAATAAGTCACGTATACCTAAAGTATGGAGACCCATTAAGTGGGATTGTAATCCAATTAAATTCCTGTCTCTGCATGTAATATGGACGAGCGCAGGCAAATCTATTTCTCTGTTTACAAGTGAAGCCATCGTCATATTACAGACACGTGGTGAAGCAAGTGAATTATCCGCAAGCGTTAAACCATCTATTCCTACTTCTTTTAGAGCTTTTGCTCCTTCAAAGAATTTCTTCGTATCCAAATGTTTTGGTGTATCCAACTCGACGATAATGGAACGCTTTGATTTCACTTTCTCGAATAACGTCAGTCCATCTTGCTGTTTTATTTCTGGTACTTCGATGTTTTTTCGCTTTTTCACTTCCTTTTTCTGTAGTGGTATCAAGCCCTTGATTCCTTCAGCCAACGCTTTTATATGTTCTGGCGTTGTGCCACAGCATCCCCCAATTAAGCGGACACCTTCGTTGCGAAAATGAAGCGCAAATTTTTCAAAATAATCAGGTTCTGTTTTATATAGAAGCTTTCCATCGCGATATTCAGGTGAACTTGAGTTCGGATATGCCGATAGAAATGCTTTTTTAGGAATCGGAATAGATTCCAACGCTTTTAGCATATGGTACGGGCCTAATCTACAATTGACTCCGATAATATCTGCACCTAGATCTTCTAAGCGCTCTATTGCATCTGATAAATGAATCCCATTTTCCAACACTCCTGGCTCATGCATCGACACATTTGTAATAATCGGCAGATCCGTTTCTTCACGGGCAATTTTCAATACAGTTGTCAATTCATCCAAGTCGTAATATGTTTCTAATAGAAGACCGTCGACACCCCCAAGTAGTAGACAGTAAAGCTGTTCTCTAAAGCTCCGTTTTATCTCCACTGTCTTACCAAAACGCAAGCCAGAACCATGTATACCACCAATCGTTCCAACGACATACGCGTTATCTCCTGCTGTCTCCCTAGCAATGCGAACCGCTTCACTATTGATCCTTTTCACACTTTCTTCTAAACCATATCTTGATAGCTTAATATAATTCGCACCATATGTGTTCGTTTGAATCAAATCGGCGCCAGCATCAAGATATGCTTTATGGACTCGCGCTACTTCTTCCGGATGCGTGAGATTTAACTCTTCAAAGCAGCGATCAATTCCATGTGAGTAAAGCAGCGTTCCCATCGCACCATCACCGATTAAAATCCGCTCTTGCAAACTAGCTAATAGCGTCAACGAGTTTACCTCCCTTCTTTATTTTTGAAAGTGCCTGTTCGATATCTCTAATCAAATCATCGGGATCTTCTAAACCCACCGACAATCGTAGTAATCCATCGGTAATGCCACGTTTTTCTCTTACTTTTTTCGGCATTGCTGCATGCGACATTTTAGCTGGATATGATAGTATGGACTCGACACCACCAAGACTTACCGCAAATAAAGGAAGTTTAATATTATCTTTAAACTGTCGTACTGCATCATCGCTTTCTAGACGAAAGGAGAGAACGGCTCCTGCCGAAGACGATTGATATTTATGAATCTCATATCCTGTATGGGCTGATATCCCTGGATAATAGACATGCTGTATCTCTTCTTGACTATTTAAATACTCCGCAATCTTTGCTGCTGATTGAGATGATGCTTCCATTCTCACATGTAAAGTTTTGATCCCTCGTAAAAGTAACCATGAATCATATGCGCCTAAGATTCCCCCGAATGAGTTTTGTAAAAAAGCCAATTGTTCTGCCAATCCTTTATCCTTCGCAACAGCTAGACCTGCAAGGACATCACTATGTCCAGATAGAAATTTCGTTGCACTATGAAGAACTAGATCAGCACCAAGTTCAAGCGGACGTTGGAATACAGGTGTCATAAATGTGTTATCGACGAAAGTGAAACAATTATTTGCTTTTGCTAACTTTGCTATACCTTGAATATCAGTAATTTTCAGCGTAGGATTCGATGGTGTTTCAATATAAATCACTTTTGTATTTGATTGAATCGCCGCAGCAACTTTATCAAGATCCGTCGTATCAACAAATGTATGCTCAATACCATATCGATCCAATATCTGTGATACTACTCTATATGTTCCTCCATACACATCTTCTGAGACTAGCACATGATCATTTTGTGATAATAGTAAAAATGCAGTAGATATAGCAGCCATTCCTGATGCAAAAGCAAATCCCTGTACACCATTCTCAAGAGAAGCAATCGCATTTTCTAGCACTTCACGAGTAGGATTTTGTGAACGGCTATAGTCGTATTTTCCATATTGATCAAAATCAAACTGGTGAAAAGTAGATGATAAATAAAGTGGTACATTTACCGATCCTGTTGTTGGATCAATGCTCGTCGAATCTTGAATGATCTTCGTTTGTAATGTTGTCACCTTTCCATCTCCTTCATTTCTAATTTATGAGAAGGATTTTCCCCAACAAAAAAGAGCCCTCTCAATAAGAAGAAGACCCTAAAATACAAGGTTTCTTCTTATCTCTCAAGTTGTTTCCAACTTGCTGGATTTAGCACCTTTCCGTAAATAAACGGTGGTTGCTGAGGTGTCATAGGGCCATTCCCTCAACCTCTCTCGATAAGAATTAAAACGTACATATTTAGTTGTGGTATTAGACGATATTTAAAAAGTCACACAATTACTTAACAGTGAAAAAATAAATTTCCCAGTAAAAAGACGGATGGTTTAAAAAAAATAAAAAACAACCGAAATACATCTCTTTTTTAAAAGGAAGTATTTCCGGTTGTCCGGTCAGTACTGTATATGTGATTAATTAAATTTTCGTTTGTTAAGTTAATTTGTATTATAAACAGTTGTTTTTCGAATGTCAATAGTGAAAAACAAAAAATATAATACAATGAATGAGATTCTGAATCATTACTTATATATTCTAGGCTTTTAATAAAAAAATGCTATCAACGAAGCTTTTTGGGTGATAATTCAATGGCTGAATATATAGCAGCCTTCATGCTTTTTGAATCAGCAATATTTTTTCCAGCAATATCAAAAGCTGTGCCATGATCTACAGATGTTCTAATAATGCCACCTTTTAGACCAACCGTAATATTAACACCTTCTTCAATACCCATTACTTTTATTGGAGCATGTCCTTGGTCGTGATAACAAGCGACAACCATATCAAAATCCCCTCTTCCAGCACGGAAAAATAATGTATCAGCAGGATGTGGTCCAGATGCATTAATTCCTTCTAGTAATGCTCTTTCAATACCAGGCATCAGTTTTTCTTCTTCCTCACCATTACCGAATAGGCCATTTTCCCCTGCATGAGGATTAATCCCACAAACAGCTATGCTCGGATTGTCAATACCTGCTTTAGTTAGGGTATCATGAGCTAATTTAATTACCTTATATGTTCGTTCCGGAGTAATACTCTGGATTGCATCGATCAAGCCCATATGAGTTGTCAAGTGGATAACTCTTAAATTGGGCGTTGTTAACATCATCGAAAAGTCTTCTGTATCCGTTAAGGCTGCTAAGATTTCAGTATGGCCTGGATATAGATGACCTCCTTTATGCATTGCTTCTTTATTCAATGGTGCAGTACAAATAGAATCAATCATATGATCTTTTGCTAGCTCAACTGCTTTTGCCAAATATTGATACGCAGCATTTCCAGCTTCACTAGATACGCTCCCAAAAGGTAGATCAATCGATAATAAGTTTAAGTCAAACACATCGATCGTCCCATACTGATTCTTTGCTTTTGATATATGGTCAATAATATGGATTTCCAGATCTGCACCTACAATTGGTTTTACTCGTTCAAGTATTTTTGCATCGCCGATAACAACTGGTTGGCATTTATTATAAATAACAGGATCCATTAAAGACTTAACTATAATTTCAGGACCAATACCCGCGGCATCCCCCATGGTAATACCGATAACCGGTTTTACATAATTATTTATGCTCATATTTAGAAATCTCCTTTTAGTTTTTTTATAGCATCTATAAAAACTGTCTCTTTACCAAATCCTCCGGCCTTAGTAATAACAAATATATCGTCGATGCCAATGAAGCTTGAGATTGGTACGCCAGTTTCTAGTTCGTCGTATAAATGAAATCCTTTTACATCCCATAATTCACATACTTGTTTAGCTGTGTCCCCGCCTGTCATGACAATACCTTTGAATATCTTTTCTTCAATTAAGACAGAAATTATACCACCTAGCATATTCACAATTTCATTGCTAGTTTCAGTATGGTTAAACCCTTTAGATTCTCCCACTTTTCTAGCATATTCAATATCTTTTGGATTACCGGAAGTATATATGACTACATCGAAACCTTTTTTTGCTGCTTCCATCGCTTGTGAAAATACGCTCGACATTTCTAGTTTTCGCTTTTCTTGATCCATGACAGCATAATAGGATGTCATTTCAATACCGACAATATTAGGCTCTTGTAAAAGTAAGTTTAACTGTTTTCGAGAATTTACATTCACGCTCCCAACAACCGTTAGGATCGGATCGTGATGTTGTGGAATCTTTAATACCTGATTTCTTTCTTTCATTCCATAGTACGCTGGAAGATAATTAGCCAAACCGGCGGAACCTACCCATGCGATTGTATAGTCCAACGCTTTTGTCAAACGTAATATCGACTCCAGGTCCCCTTCCGTTTCAGAATCAACCACAATATAAGAAATGTTCATTTCTTCATATTTTTCTAACCTTTTCTTTAAGTCTTTTTCTTCATTCCTAATCGTATCAAGCCCAATAAGCCCTACTTCTTTATGTATCTCTGTGCCTATGAGCGTAGGGATATGTGATTCGGTTACCGGCGTTTTAGGATCATGTGCGATTTCAGTTTCATTTAATCGGGTACCATTTAAGTAATGATGGCCATTTATAACAGTCCGTCCATTTTTAGGATAACCTGGCACGATAAACACGAAATCAGTTTTTACAACATCGTGAAACGCCTCTATTTCAGAAGCAATATTTCCCCTCATCGTAGAATCGATTTTTTTGTAAATATAATTAAATCCTTGATTTGTAAAGAATTCAGTTACTGCTTTTACTTTATTATAGGCATCCAATTTAGTAATAGAGCGGCTATTCGTATCAAATACAACTGCTTCAGATGTCATTACTGCATCTTTGTCTAATCCTAAAAATACCGATGTTTTTAATCCATATTTAGCTAGTTGTACACCACTATCATTGGCCCCAGTCAAGTCATCAGCGATAATTGCTAACTTCATCTTAGTCACTCCTTATTCAAAAAAAATAGCAGAAAAGCAGATTCATCAATCCGCTTTTCCTACTTTTTATCAGCTTAGAGGAAATTTGATTCTGCTTTTTTTCCCTTTTTCTCTAATCTCTTCACTAAGAATCCTATGAAAAGAGGTAATAATATAGCTGTTGTCACAACACTGGCCGCTACCTGAACTGTTGCTAATTCTACATTTGCAGCAAATGCTGGACTTGCGGCAGCAATAACCGCCGGTGTTGCAACTGCGTTTCCTGCAGTGGAACCTTCTGATGCCCCAACAATTGGATTCCATTTAAACATTTTAAACACAAAATAACCTGCCGTACCCGTTAATAATACTGTAGCAATTCCCAAAAGCACTCCAGAAAGCCCACCCGATAGAATAGCTTGAAAATCGATATTCATTCCTAGCGCAAAAGCAAAGAATGGAATAAGCATATCACTGCCTTTGCTGAAAAAGGCTTCCATATCTCTATCTAAATTACCAATAACCATACCAATGACAATTGGTAGTAAAACCGATATGAAAGACGTAATTGAAAAAAGACCATCAACAAATCCCATTGCACCGAAGATTGATAATGCAATCATTGTAAGAAAAGGACCATCATTTAAAGCTAAAATCGAGTATGCAGCCTTATCATCTGATTTACCATATTGCCCTACTAAGGCTACATATAGACCACCATTACTATTAGTCATAGCTGCTATAATTGCAATTGGTGCTAAACCAAGAAATAACCCTTGTGTACCGGCCACTGAATATGCAAGCAAACCAACTGCTGCCCCAACAATCCATTTAACCGTTAAAAGTGTAGCTCCTTTCCCTAAAGACACCCCAACATTCCTAAGATTTATTTGTGCACCTGCACAAAATAGGAATAAAGCGATAAGTGTGCTGGCACCGTTTACAAACAGTGCTTCCGTGAAATTGCCTATTCTTAATAGATTAGGAGCTATTGTATTAATGGTAGCCGCTATCAGTAAAGGTACTACCATCATCCCTCCTGGGATACGATCAAGTGTTGCTTTAATATTCATATTGTTTTCCTCTTTTCGTACATAATAGTTGATAATGCTTACATTTGTTATTGTACGATCATTAGATTAAATTTGCAACATAATATTTATAAATAAGTATAACTGTTTAATATTGCAACAGTTATAACGAAATAAAAAACGCAAACTTAATTATTCTTTAAGTTTGCGCCATAAAGTTGCCCGATTTATTCCTAAACGTTTTGCTACTCGTGTTTGGTTTTGTTGCTCTTCTTCCATCATAGCTAAAATAATTTGCTTCTCTATTTCTTTTAAAGTGCCATTAGTAAATGAATACCGAATGTCAGAATGAGTAGCTTTTGATGTTAATAGTTTACTAATGGTTTCCAATTCAATAACATAACCTTGTTCGTTTAGTGCAACATTTTTAATAAATCCTTTTAACTCAGTGATATTTCCTTGCCAATGATGGTTTTCCAATAATTCTAAGGCTTCTTTTTGTATTCGTACAGGCTTAGTTGCTAGAGTTTGGTGATAATAAGCAATAAAATGCGTAACTAGTTCTGATATATCCGCTTTACGTTCCAATAATGAAGGTATATTAATAATATTTACTTGCGAAAGAAAATTATATGGTAGTTGATCGACATGAATTGAATCAGAAGACATAACTAAAAATATATTTCTTTCCCTACACAACCGAATAATTTTTTCGACATTTTTTAAAACGGCTTCATCTTGACTGTGTATCGAGTGGAGATACAGTGTTTTTATATCATTAGAAATAGACTTTGCAAGCGAATGAACATCTGCGAACCTGCAATCAACACAAACAATATACCCCTTCATTACATGTGTCATATGCAAATGTTGTGCAATAAACGACTTACCAGTACCTTTGTCTCCTACTAGAAAAATAGGTTGGCTTATTATATCGTGATTTCTCATGTTTTTTATTAAATGATTCATCACATCGCTTTGATGTACTACTTTTTCTAAGTTTTCATTGCTTTTTATTTGAAGCCATGAGTAACTGCTCCACTCTTTTGTTCTCTTTTTCAAAGAAAGAATAGCAACTATTTGATCATTATCGGAAATTACCTTCCCTAATATCTCCAATTGATCATTTTCTTTTTGAATTGTTTTAGTTAATGGTTGTGAGTCAGTAAATAACTCATTTGTTATCATAGTTAATTCTTCTTTATTCAACGGGCAGGATTCAAAAGTATTCCATTCTTCGAAAATACATTCCCCATTTTTACTGATCATGCAAAAGTCCTTGTCAAAATCAGTTAAAGTCTGGCGCATGATACGGATTAAGTGCTGTGCTTTCTTAATAAAAGTATAGTCTGAAAGAGCCGATTCGAATGCTCCATAAATAGCTTCCCTTCCAGAATGTATTAATAAACCTTCTACTCCATATTTGAATGATGTTTCAACAGTTACCACATCACCGATAATTTTTTCATAACCCTCTTTTTTCAATTTGATTATAAGTGGGCCTACTTCCTCTGCAGTATCAATCGTATAAGCTTTCATAGGTAATTCTAATAAATCAATAATCGACTGTGCTCCCATAGTCACATTTGAGAACCCCACGATTGCCTTTTTCCCTTTAAAGTCCTTAGCAAGTGTAAGTGCACGAAGCATATCATACCCTGATAAATGGACATCAATGACTAAAATAGAAACTGCTTTTCTAATCAATTTTGCTGTACCACCGCGGCTAATAATTACTTGATAACCTGATTTTTCTGCCTTCTTAGCGAGCTCCACTCCCTTTTCTAAATCACCAATTTCAATTTGTATGTCCAAATCCGGAAACTGGTCAATACATTCTCTAACAAGTGGTACCATTGCAGCATACGGAGTTATGACACATGTTTTAATCTTCATCATCTTCACCTATCTTTTTTGATCCTAACTTCATTTTTACCATAGTGCGGATTTACTTTCAATAATCGGACTGTTTACAGTTATGCTTAATCATATTATAATGATATTCGGACACTTAATTCCGACTAACTCAATAAGAAAAAGGTGATTACATGGCACAAACTGTTTTAACTCCAGCTACTAAATGGAATCGAACACCAACAACTGTTACATCTGAGCTTAAACCAGTGCAAAAGCCACTTGTTGCAATCGGTATTTTAGCAACTATTATTTTATTTACTTTCATAGTTATAGTCACGAACTTAACTCAAGGCATACTATTCATTATTGGGCTTTTACTCGGAATGACCTTACTACATGCACGCTTTGGGTTTACCTCTGCTTTTAGACGATTAATGTCAGTCGGTAACGTCCAAGGGCTACAAGCACACATGCTGATGCTCGCAGTCGCATCAACATTATTTGCACTGATACTCGCTAATGGCTTTAGTTTTACAGGAGTTACACCTACTGGGTATGTTTCGCCTGTCGGCATGAGTGTTTTATTCGGTTCATTTATTTTCGGAATAGGCATGCAGCTAGGTAATGGTTGTGCCTCTGGGACATTATATTCTGTGGGCGGTGGAGCATCATCAATGATTTTAACTCTACTCGCTTTTATTGCAGGATCGGTTTTGGGAGCCTACCACTTCACATTCTGGATGGAGGATACTCCGTCACTACCGCCGATTTCACTTGCCGAATCCACAGGTCTTGGTTACTTCGGGGCTTGGTTAGTACAAATGATCCTATTTGCCGCAATTTATTGGATTACAGTTCAATTTGCAAAAAAGAAAAATCCACCGATGATGAAACCACTTCCGACAACACAAGGTTTTAAAAAGATCATTCGAGGATCTTGGCCATTATTTGCAGCTGCAATTGTTTTAGCTGTTTTAAATGCTTTAACATTGACTGTTAGAGGTAATCCTTGGGGAATCACTTCTGCGTTTGCCCTTTGGGGTGGAAAAGCACTTATGGCGGTTGGAATTGATGTTTCAAGTTGGGGTTATTTTTCGGGGGCAAATGCTACAGCACTTACTACTACTGTTTTAGCAGACTCCACAAGTGTAATGAATTTTGGAATTATATTAGGGGCATTTATTTCTGCAGCAGCCCAAGGAACATTTAAACCTAAAAAAATTAAACCTGGGGTTGCAGGCGCTTCTATTATTGGCGGAATCTTAATGGGGTACGGAGCTCGTCTCGCTTTTGGATGTAACATCGGAGCTTATTTTGGTGGTATTTCCTCCTTTAGCCTGCACGGTTGGGTTTGGATGATAATGGCAATGCTAGGAACTTTTATTGCTTTGTTTATTCGGCCTCTTTTTGGACTTAAAAATCCAAAGTCTACAGATTCAATATGTTAATTAAATTCCCAGGTATACTTAAAATCTGATTTTGATGGAAAGGAGCTGTCCGATAAGTAGGAAAATCATTAAAGCGGCTTTCTGCTAATTTTTCATCTTGCCCTGATTTTTAAAAAATGTCAGTTGAGGGAGTGGGGTGCGTTCGATTTACCTTGGGAGCACTTTTTTTGCAGGGAGGGGCAATCGGTAGACCTTCGATTTACCTTAGGCCCGCTTTTTTGGAGGGGCAATCGAAGTGCTTCCAATGACCAGGTCGTGCCTTTTTCTCGATGAGGATAAGATTGAGAGGGGCTTCTAAAAAGCCAATTATATGAATTTCAGGACACCCCCTTTTTATTTTGGTGGATGATGGATAAGCCATTTATTTAGGATACGAATTTCTAATTTGATATACTAATTATGTAATACAAGATTATTTTGTTTATAGAAGGAGAATATAAAATGCAAAATATCCAAGGAAAAAACGCTTTGATTACAGGAGGCGGAAAAGGTATTGGCCGAGCTACTGCCATTGCATTTGCTAAAGAAGGCATTAATATAGGCCTGATCGGAAGAACATTCGAAAATCTTGAGAATGTGGCCAAAGAACTGGAAGCATACGAAGTCAACGTAACTGTTGCTGTCGCAGATGTGTCGGATAACGAATCTGTCATCGCTGCAGTGGATCATATTAAATCGGAACTCGGACCTATCGATATCCTTATCAACAATGCTGGCATCGGTAAATTCGGTAAATTTCTTGAACTGTCACCGGAGGAATTCAAAAATATTATCGATGTCAATTTGATGGGTGTTTATTATGTAACAAGAGCTGTACTACCAGAGATGATTGACAGGAATTCAGGAGATATCATTAATATTTCCTCAACTGCCGGACAGAAAGGTGCACCTGTAACAAGTGCATACAGTGCTTCAAAATTCGGGGTTCTTGGCCTTACTGAGTCGCTCATGCTCGAAGTTAGAAAACATAATATACGTGTAAGTGCACTAACTCCAAGTACTGTGGCTACAGATTTAGCTTACGCTGAAAATCTTACAGATGGTAATCCTGACAAAGTGATGCAACCTGAAGATCTTGCAGAAGTTATGCTTTCACAGTTAAAACTTCATCCCCGCATTCTCGTCAAGTCTGCTGGACTATGGTCGACAAACCCATAGGGATATGCTGTTATCTATACAAACAGCCTTCTTTAAAATCCCAAGAAGGCTGTTCGTTTTTGGGGGATTCATATAAAAAAGCAAATCCTAAACGAATCGAACTGAAACTAATCTAAAAGAGGAATAACAATAAATTCCGGAAGCGCCCTCATCACACTATTGATAAAATTCTTCAGGCCACTCTAATTCAAAGCCATTAGCCCTTAACAAATCTTGAAAGTCATGTAAATTTTCCTCCGATTCTCTGATTTCCGACGGTAGTTTATTATTCTTAATGGCAAACGCAACTAGTTCACCACAAGCCTCACCAATATTCCATTCTACTGGATGTAAACGATAGCAACCATTTGTAATATGCGTCGTTCCAATATTTTTATTTCCCGCTAACATATTGTCCAACTCTTGAGGAATCAACGCCCCTAGTGGAATATGAAATGGTAATGCCGGAATATCTATATAATTTTCCCCTGACATACTCGGGTGCATATCCATGCTGTAGGAGCCAATACCAACTCTATCAACATACTTCGTCCCAGTCTTTCCAATATTACTTTTTGGAGATACATCTTCTTCTTTAATCGTGTATAAGGCTTTAATCCTTCTTGATTCACGAATATAAGCCGATTTTGCCAACCCATCTTCTGTCCCCAGTACATCACCACGAAGTTTTAAGCCAGGATACCCCTTTTTACCATTTGGTCTTGGAGCCTCTGTTTGTAGCCAATAAAATAAAGATAAACTTAATTGTTTCGCTTGATCTAAATGCTTTTTTTTCTCTTCCTCCGATACATCATAAATATTCCCTAAAAAATAATCATTTTGGGGCCAATTCAACAATGTGACATCACCTGATGTTGAAATATCATACAATTCTTGGGCATATATTCTACGATAATTCCATAGAGAAAATTTTCCTTCCTCCTCAAAAAGACTATATTCACGTTTTTTTAATGTATGTGGATGAGGAGCAAAAAAACTTAAATATTTATCTGGCCATATGTCTGGATGAAACTCTTTCCAAAAACTGTACATATCCGGCTCTGGAATAAGATGGTTTTCACCTTGACGGTATTCCATTGCAAGCACATATGTAAATGCCTGAATATTGTTCGATTCAGCCACCTCTGTTGCATGTGCTTCACCAGTTTCTGCCTTAGATTCAGAACCAATTACATAATCCAGTCCACTTAGTGGTAACAAATCACCTGCTTCAGTAGCATCAATAATATATTTGACAGATATCTTTCGTTGTTGCCTGTTTAATAAATGTTGGAGTGTAACGGATGAAATTTTCCTACCGGCACGTTGTACATCCTTTACAATCGTATCGAAATGAATGGTCAGTTGTCCCGTTAGTAGATAGGGGCTAAGCATTTCGGTTAACACATGTACAGAAATACGTGGATCATGTGCTATATTACTAACGAGTGCTTTACCTGGATTCAATTGTTCCATTTGTTTTACTGACTCTTTTAATGGTATATGATTGCGGTAATAATCTCTGATATTCTTTCTGTATTCTCGATAGCGGCCAGTACAACCGAATTGTTCAATCCACGGATTTTCATCCGCTGGCACTGCTTGTGTGGTAACTTGACCCCCAATCCAATCCGTTTCTTCTGTCATGACAACTGTTAATCCTTTAGAACAAGCAGCTAGTGCAGCCGCACAACCACCTAATCCACCACCAGCTATTAATAAATCTATCATTTCCTATGCATGCCCCTTTCCGAGTACATCCACTAATGTAGTATTCAACAGGTTTCATTAATAAATCTAGTTTACCCAAAAATAAAAAACCATCAAAGACTAGCATTCTCTTTGTAGACTAGCCTTTTGATCTTTCTTTAGGATTAAGACACCCACCTTCATGTGAGGCGTAGGTGGGGCAGAATCCACACCTAATTCCCCGATGTTTCAGCTTGCTGAAACGAATGCACTTCTAGCTATAGTTTTGCAGGTTTTATTTATCTTGTTCATACACAAAGCGCAAAACGGTTTATCTTTCATTCTACTTGTATTTAGTTAACCATAATCAAGTTATGTCTATATAATTTTCAGAGCACTTTACTCAAACTTAATAACTTTTGTAAGGATAGAGGAATCTTTGTTCGTTAATTCATCGTATGCTGTACGAATATCCTTGAACGCCACTTCTTCAGATAGATAAGAATGAACATTTATTCTTTTTTCACTGACAAGTCTTAAATACTCTCCCAAGTTTCTACCTTCAGTCCAACGTATGAATCCATAATGATAGTCTATTGCTTGCTTTTCATATACATCATCATATCTACCTGGACCTCCTGCCCTAGAGATCAAAATACTTGCTTCCTTGCTAAACATTTTCTCTCTAGGAAAAACTGGTTCAATATCACCAACAATGACTATTTTTCCTTTATCCCTAATCCATGATAGGCTTTGTTCTGGTAATGGTGACTTTTTTCCACCCGCACATAACAGAACTGCATCTGCTCCTTTATATTTTTCTTTAGCATCGATCTCTTTTTCCATTTGAGATCGTTCCGTAAATAGTTTTATATTAGGATAATTACTTAATAAATCTGTTCTTTCAGTAGACAAATCATACGCATACACATCATAAGCAGATGCATCTGATATTTGTGCTATAATCTGCCCAATAATTCCTAGTCCAGCTACTACAACCTTTTCACCAAATGAAAGATTGGCGATTCTAATAGCATGAATGGCTATGGCACCTATTCCGGCCAATGCAGCTTCTTTTAAATCTACATTTGTTGGAACGATGCTACAAAGTGTTTTAGGTACGTGTAAATATTGGGCGTGATGCACATATGGGGCACCGTAGCAGGCTACGATATCCCCTTTTTTATATTCCTGCGTATTTTCACCACATTCTTCGATGACGCCAACAGCACTATAACCGAGGTTAATTTCACGATCATTACTAACATGAATACCCAATAATTCTGTTCCTGGACTAATCACCGAATAGATAGTTCTAATTAATAAATAAGATGGCTTTAGCTCCGGAACTTCTCTTTCTACAATTTCTACTTTATTATTTTTAGCAATTATTGTTTTCAAAGCTCTTCTCCTCTCAATACGTTCGTCTTGCTTTCTTTACGCGAGAGCTTTGCTGAAATTCTTTGAATGAATATTTTATCATCCATTAAATCGGAGAGATAAATACGCAATTCATTACGAAGTTCGCTTAAATCCTGACCATTTAATCCCAAGTCATTATATAATGCAAAACTAGGAATAATCTCACGGAATAGATGATATCTAGATGGCTTTTTTATTAGGTCTGTTCCATTTTTTTCTGCAATTTTCTTATAAGCTGGAATAGACAATGTTTCCTGCCGAATTAGCGTTTGTGCATCTACATCGGCTATAAAGTCGACAAACATTTTCGCAGCATCTTTTTTCGTTGACTGATTATTAATCGCCATACCGATAATTAACAATAAGGTTTTTGCATCTTTTAAATACGGTATAGGTGCAATATCATAAGATATTTCATGATTTTTAATTTCATTAAGACTAAAGTAAGATGTAACAATCATAGAAACTTTTTGTTCTAAAAACAGTTTTTCAGCATCCCTATCATCATCAGATAAAAAAGTTTGTAAAATTCCTTGTTCTTCATATAACTTTTTTATAAAATTGACACTCGTTATTAATTCAGTAATCGGAAAATTCATTTCACCATTTTCCTTGTATTGAAATGCAACTTTATTTTGCAATAGAAAAATTGGCCATCTATTGATTGAAAGAGGATGAAAATATAATCCGCATGTCCGGTCTTGACTATCATCCACAAGTAATTGCTTCGCCGCTTCCAATGCATCATCCCATTTCCAACTACTATCAGGATACGGAATTTGTTTATTGTCAAAATGATCCTTATTATAGCAAAGGACAATAGGAGAAAATACAAATGGTTTTACATATATATTTTCCGATTGCATGTCATCAACAAATGGATTTTGCAAAAATGAATACACATTTTTATCTTTAGACATTGGTTCGAATACATCTATTTTATTATTGAGAAAGTCAGTGTAATCCCATTGATTTAGCGTAACAACATCTATCATGTCATTTTGAAAAAAGTCATTTACTGTTTCCTTATAATTTTGATAAGGTAGGGCAATCGTTTGAATCTTTATATTCGGATGTTTTTCTTCAAACATTTTAATCAACTCAGGAAACTTCGCGTCTTTTACTAAAGATGGATAATAGCCGACTCTTAGAATTATTTGATCAAAAGGTCGGTTTGTTACAACTACATTCCCGATTCGTGATTTTTTTACAATCAAGCCTTCACTAACTAATTCTTCCAAACCTTTACGGACAGAGTTCTTGCTAAGCTCATACTGTCTTGCCAATATGAGCTCAGAAGGAAGATATTCTCCTATTACTATTTCTCCATTGATAATTTTTTTTCGTAAATCAGTCAGCATATTGTTTAATTTAAATTTAAATTCTTCTCGATTCGTCCTTCCACTCATGTCTATCCATTCCCTTTCTAGTCAAACATTATTTAATTCCTGATAATGCAATTCCTTTAACAAAATAACGTTGAAAGAACAAGAAAATGAGGAAAGTTGGAATGAATGACAGGACTGATCCAGCCATTTCCACCCCGAAATGCCCTTCTTTCGTTAATAATGATGCTAAACCAACTGTAATTGGATACATTGCTTCACTAGTTGTAAATATTAGCGGTGTTAATAAATCGTTCCAGTTACCAATAAATGCAAAAGTACCAACGGTAGCAATAACAGGTTTTGCTAAAGGTAAATAAATCTTAAAGAAAACAGTAAAATCATTTGCGCCATCTATATACGCCGCTTCCTCTAAATCCTTCGGAAGCGTCATCATAAATTGTCGTACGAGGAAAACGCCCATAATACCCCAAATTTCCGGTACAATTAACGGTAAATATGTGTTAATCCACTCAAATTTAGCAAACATAATATAACGTGGAATAATTAATAATTGTCCTGGAAGCATGATAACACCCATCATAATCCAGAATATCACATCTCTAAAAGGAAATGGTTTCCTTGCAAATATATATCCCAGAACGGCGGCAAAAAACATTTGCGTAAAAACAGGAATCACAGTAATGATGACAGAGTTAATGATCCATTTAAAATATGGTGAATTAGTAAAGATATATTTAAAATTAATCAGAGCTAATTCCTCTTTAAATACCCATACGAACGGACTCCCGACTGGCGAACGCATATTGACAAAGCTTCCACCGACCATAATTAAAAAGGGAGTAAGAAAAAGTAAACCAATAATAATTAGTGGTATATAAATCCAATTTGAACGGTTAATAATTTTGGTCATGTCGTTCCTCTCCCTTTAATTATAGCTAACTTCCTTGCCCATGAATTTTCGTTGTATTAATGAAATAGCGAAGATAATAAAGAATAGGACATACGCAAGTACACTGGCATAGCCAAGTCTTAATGATGTGAATCCTTCATTATATAAGTAATACACAATCGTTGTTGTCGCATGATTAGGACCGCCATTCGTCAGAAGAAATGCTGAGTCAAAAATTTGGAAAGAACCAATTGTCGTGATGATAGCCACATAAAAATGAATAGGAAGCAATAGCGGAAATGTCACTTTCCAAAATGTTTTTGTTGCATTCGCCCCATCTATTTTTGCAGCTTCGTATAACTCATTAGGAATTGATTGAAGCCCAGCGAAATAATAAATCATCGTACTCCCACACACTTTGAAAATAGACAAACCCGCTAAAACAATCAAAGCTTGACTAGAATTTGAGAAAAAGAGTTGCGGATCAACGCTGAAAATTTTTAATAATGAATTTACAAAGCCTGCCTCTGTTCCTTTAAAAAGCCATCCCCATATACCAGAGATTACAACGAAAGATGTTACTACAGGTAAAAAGAATAGTGCTTTAAAAAAACCGACTCCTAATTTTCCTGTATTAATTAATAATGCCAATATTAATCCTAATGCCATTGTAGGCACAATATAATAAAATGAAAATTTCACTGTTACCCAAATGGATTGCCAGGCAAGTTTATCATTTAATAATGCTGTCCAGTTTTTAAATCCGATAAATTTAGGCTCTCCAATTAATGGCCAGTTTGTAAATGTCAGAACAAAACTAAAAACAATCGGAAATAGTTGGAAGATTGCAAAGTGGATAAGTACTGGTATTAAAAACATATATACAAGCCCATATTTATTCCAATTCTTTTTGAATCGTTCTTTTCTGGATATTTTATTATGAGGTTTAAGCGAAGGACTAACCTCTGCATTTACCATTGTACACCCTCCTTTAATTTATTGTATAAGGCTTATTTCTATTAGATAGAAAAGAATAAGAGTCTTCATGTAAATCTAAAAATGATCAAAGGTATCTTATCTATGCCCATATTCCCGAATATGCTAGCTAGATAAAAGAAAACATAGAGGAAGAATGACTTCCCCCTATGTTCTAATTGTTATTGT
Organism: Bacillus sp. FSL K6-3431; assembly: GCF_038002605.1. Lineage (NCBI taxonomy): Bacteria > Bacillati > Bacillota > Bacilli > Caryophanales > Bacillaceae > Bacillus > Bacillus sp. FSL K6-3431. Next base: position 91,792 of record NZ_JBBOCT010000001.1, on the reverse strand, counting down.
TTATCAATTTCACCTTGTATCACTGCTGCTGAGTCATCTGCAGCTTGTTTTGGTGTTTTTGTACCTTCCAACATCGCCTGTATCTCTGCAGTGACAAGTGGAATAATATCACGAGAAACTGGGTGAATAACACCTGGTTTAGTATATTCTAACCACTCAGTCATTTTTAACATTTCTGGATCATCGTCATAAATTCCAGCAGCAGATTTACGTGGTGGTATATATTTTGTTAACTCATTAAATGCCATAGAGTTATCTGTATTGGTCATATATTTAATTAATTCTGCTGCCGCTTCTTTATTTTTACTGTTTGATGGAACAACGAACATTCCTGTGGTACCGAAAGTAGCCTGCTCCTCTCCTTTAAGCGGAGGTCCTAATACGTATTGATCAAATTTTCTTTCTTTTAACGTGCTAAGCGTTAGTCCAGTAGCACCTGAAGATAGATGCGTTCCTTCAAGGAAATCTTCGAAATGTGTAAGAGCATTAATGGAGTCTTTAGGAATATATTCATCTTTATACCAATCATTGATTCTTTCAAATGTTTTTAAACCTTTTTCATTATTGATAATAACTTTTCCATTTTCATCGATAACATCTCCACCGGCTTGCCATAAAACTGGATAAAGTGTTGCATTCAACGTATTTCCGCCTTCAAAACCGCGGGCGTAATACCCTTTATCTACAGCTTTTTTAGCCAATGCATCGAATTCTTCCCATGTAGTTGGCACATCTTCTTCACTTGCACCAATTTCTTTAAGAACATCTGTATTATATACGTTTGCTCTCACTTCATGTAAGATTGGTAATCCAAAAAGATCATCCTTATACGTTACAGCAGCAAGCGAGCTTTCTGGAAAATCTTCTTTATCCCAATCATCTCCAAGCAAGTCTGTAATGGGCGTAAGTACACCTTTGTCAGCAAATTGTGCCATCATGTCAGGAATCAGATAAAAAATATCAGGGCCTTGGTTTGCAGCAAGCGCTGTCAAGATTTTTTGTTCACGATTTGCCCAAGGAATAACTTCAAATTTTACTTTTGCGTCTGGATTTTCCACTTTAAAATCAGCAGCCATTTTTTCAAACACTTCACTTTGTTGATCTGCTAGCTCTGATCCAACAAATGGATGAACCCATACTGTTAGCTCTCCGGAAAATTTACCGTCATCCTTTTTTCCACCATCACTATTATCTTTCGGTGTTGTGCCACTATCTTTAGAAGTACATGCAGCTAATACTAACACCAATAGTAAAGCAGTGAAGATACCTAATAGCTTTTTCCCCCTCATTCAAAACCCCTCCTATTTTTTGGTTCATATCTGGTTCTTACCACTATATTACGCAATCGCTTACATTTTTGTCAACTATTATTTTATTAAAATAGTATAAACGTTTATTGATTATTTCACCTCCTACTCTCCTTATTACATCCCTTTCTTGCTCTATTTGAGTCTGGTCCACATCTGGTTGGTATATACACTTTATGTAATATATTTTTGCGATTTTATTATTCTTTAGGGTTTAAAGACCCCCACCTGATTCACCGATGTTTCAGCTTACTGAAACGAGTTCACTATTTTCCCCATTTCAAAAAGCAAGCAACTTATAAAGTTACTTGCTTTCATGGTATAAGTTTATATCATACTTTGATTTTAGATAAGCAAATATTTTATGTCTTTGCCCCCAACTATCTCCTTTCCACAAATCTTTGCTTTTGTCGATAATCTCGCATCTGAGATCATGAAATTCCTTCTCAACTTTTTCTTTTTTATCGAAAATAATCTTGACAGATCCAAACAATAAAAATCCACAAAAAAGCGAAAATATGGTGAACCGATTAGCAAATAAGACGGAGAATACATCTAAAAGTGTATAACTATATGGTTTAATTATTTGTGAATAAAATAAATAAAGTACTAGGAAAGCATATGCCATAGCCATTAAGAGCAATATAAAATGTGTATTTTTATAGCGGGTAAACTTTACTTTTTTGTCAATTAAACTTTGTAGCATTTGCCTTGTTGCTTGATCCGTATGCCCGTCCAGTTTAATAAGAAAAGAGTCCATGAATTTAGATCCCCCAAATTCGTTTCTTCTATACATATGAACAAAAAACGAGCTTTATTCATAGATCGCGCTATCGTTTATCATGATCATTAAGTAAATGTTTTCTCGTTCTATCATGATCATTTAGGAATAATTAGCTTTTGGCCTACGGATATCTCATTTCCAGACAGACCATTTGCTTGTTGAATCTTTTCTACTCCACTTTGATCTTGGAAGTATTTCATTGAAATCCGATATAGATTTTCTCCTTGCTGTACCGTATGATATACTACCTCGTTATTTATATTTTCTTCTTCGGCCTTTTTATCTGCTTCTTCTTTCGCTTTTCTCTCCGCTTCTTTTTGCTCCGCTTTTTTGTTAGCTTCCTCTATCGCTTTTTTATCAGCTTCTTCTTCGGCTTTTTTACGTGCTTCTTCTTCCGCCTTTTTATCTGCCTCTGCCTTAGCCTTTTTTTCTTCTTCTATCTTCTTATCTGACTCTTTATCTTTATCATTTTGTTCTTGATCAACTTCATCATCCTTTTTATCAGGCACATCATTATTCGAAAATGAAATTTCTTCACCTACCCCATTCACCTTTTCGGAATTAGGTGGATTGTCCTTTTTAATATATGAAGAAATGGCGAACGGTAATGCTATTAACAGTAGCAACAAGATAAAGGGGATAGATATTTTCATCCTTCTTTTTTTCGCCTGTGCAGCATTTTCCGTTTTTACCGACTTTTTCTTTTTATATTTGTGTCCATGAAGATCTACCCTTGTAGTTGAAGTAGACGGATTGTTTTTCTTTGATTCTTGCTTATCATTGTTCATTCTATTTTTTGACATCTAAAATCCCTTCTCCCTAAATGTATTAGGATTTACTTCGCCTAATATATAGGCCTAGAAAAAAATCAATCATGAAATGCATAGCAATCGTCGGAAGCAATTGTTGCCCTGACCATAAATAAATGAGGCCTAGAAAAAAGCTTAAAACGATAACGTTAATGAGTAAATACCAATGACGCCAATACCGAAAATGAATGAGCGCAAAAACAAAACTAGCCACAATTAACCCGAATTGGGTTTGTAGTACTCCCCTAAAGAGAATTTCTTCTGCTAAGGCAATGAATAGTGCAACTAGAGCAATTTTCCAAACTGGCATGTCCGAGAAAATCTTTGCATTTATTCCTCCATCATCATAATAGGCTTTAGGTACTATTTTCATTAGTAGTAAATCAAGTCCAACCACAATTATACCTGCAATTGCTCCTATTAAGATCCAAAAGGAATTCCATTGGAATAGGAGTAAAAAGTCAGAGAAACTTGAAAAAGTGAAAAAACATAATATTATTGAAATCAATATTAATACACATTGCGAAATATATAAGTGGAAAGTAAGTTCTTTTCCGGTCATTTTTTGAATTAATTCAGCTTGTCTATTCATATTCATTATTAGCATCTATTAGCAGTAATCGCTGAAGTATTTCTTCCCACGAAGATGATTGGTCTTCTGTTTTTTTGGTTGTATCTTGATATTTGTTTATCGTTATACCACATAGATCACAACATTGGTTTGATCTTTCTTTTCCACTTTCATCGAATAAAGATAATATATGATTTCTTCTGCATGTTAATTCTTCTATCCAATTTTTCATTTGCTGTAATTTTTTTATTTTATGTTCGAATCGAATATTTCTCGCTTTTTTTATCTTCTCTATTTGTTCTAATTGACTTGCTTCAGTTTGATAATGATGATCCAAAAAGCGCAATTGCGTTTCAGTCAAGCTTATATTTTCCATTAACTCTTGTTTGCCTGTCGTATTAACCAGTGAAACATAGGACTCAATATGATTATCGTTAGGAAGCTCATACTCTATCAATTGGTAATGCAGTTGCTCATCGCTCACAGTGTATAATAATATGGCAATACTAGCGCCTCCATCTCTCCCAGCCCGACCTATTTCTTGGACATAAGATTCAATTTGGCTTGGTAAATGAAAATGAATAATAAAACGGATATTATCTTTGTTAATCCCCATTCCAAATGCACTCGTTGCACAAATGATAGCTAATTGTCCATGGATAAACTGTTGCTGTATCAAAATTCGTTGTTCTTGATCCATTCCTCCATGGTATGCAGCGACACCATCCATTCCCATATCACTTAAATAATCTGCCATCTCTTCCGCAAGACGTTTACTTGAAAAGTAAATGATTCCCGGCTTTTTTAGTGATGTGGCATAGGTAAAAAGCCTTTGCTTTTTCTCATAAAAACTCGTGGTTCTTTCAACAACTAGACTAATATTAGCCCTGTCAACAGAATATATAAATTCCTTCGTATGTTCGAGTTTTAAAAAATTGTTAATATCTGTTCGCACCTCTTTTGCTGCCGTTGCAGTCAATGCCAATGCGGGTGGATTACCAAGCAGTGCTCTAATACTCCCTAATTTTAAATAATCAGGCCTAAAATCATGGCCCCATTGCGATATACAATGTGCTTCATCAATCACAAATAATGAAATCTTTATTTCCTTTAATTTTTCTATTAATTGAGAAGAACGGAGCATTTCAGGTGAAATAAATATAAATCTATAATCTCTTAACCGCCTCAGGACCATTCTTTTCTCTTCCATATCCAAAAAAGAATTGAAAGCTACTACTTTACGCTCACCCATAATCCGTAATTGCTCTACTTGATCCTGCATGAGAGAAATAAGCGGAGAGACAATAAGTACTGAGCCTTCAAGCAAATAGCCTGGTAATTGATAACATAATGACTTTCCAGTACCAGTAGGTAACATGGCTAAAACATTGTTTCCGGCAAGCACACCATCAATCACTTCTTCCTGACCCGTTCTGAAATAAGAAAAACCAAACATATTTTGCAAAGCATCATATTTGTTCACATTTCCCTCCTAATCTAGCCAATACTAGTCGAATTTGAAAATATGAAACATGTTCAATATGTTCCATGATTGGTCTTAGTTTTTTCTCCCCAAGTAAAGTTACAGCATCAATAATTTCATCTATCTTGTGTTGATCGATCAAATGATCTATTGAAAATTGGTGATCTGTAAGCGCAATTTCAATGACATGGTCTTCAATCGTGCTTTTTCTAAGTTTACGCACTTGTGCAACTTGGTCAATGGTCATATTTTTTTGCAGTAATTCGTATGTTTTTAGCGTTGATTTCGTATAAGGTATGGATTGGAAAATATCTGAAATAATAGTATGCAAGAGTGGATATTGCCTTCCCTGACTAATTATCTGATCAATCATATAATGAAGCGCATTTAAAAATCTAAAGTGATATTCCGTTTCTTCCACGCCTAATTTATTTGCTACTTGCTTAGTAGTCAACCCGATTAAATTGCGCCCTGTAAGTTTCAAAACAATCATTAATGGGGATTCCGGAAAGCCTCCTGAAAAAATATGATGCAATTCATCATAAATGCTTTTCGATAAATCCCCTCTTCCCCCTTTGTACTGTTTCAAAAATTGCTTGATCCATTTATAAACATCTGGATCTCTTTGTACAGCTTGATACCGTTTATCTCGATGATTAAGATGCGATATTGTTTGAACGAGTAATGTTAACCTTTTCCACAATAGAATAGCTGTATCTTGATATTTCCAGCCATTTAAAGAATGAAGCACAGGCGTTTTATAGAAATAAGCCTTACACTTATCCGAACCATTTTCTGTCATTATATATTTTTGCGAATCATTTATGGGTGAAATAAAACCTTCTTGTGTTAGATATTTAATAGTAAAGTTGTATTCCATTCGATCCATTTGAGGAAATGTTTTAAAATAATGCCCCAACCGGAATAGGTGGGCATCTTGAATAGTTTGTGATGATTTTTTGCCTTTTAGTAAATGATATACAGAATAAATAGTTCTCTCACCATTTATTTGTCTTAAACATTCCAATATCACAGCCTGCAAAAAAGTCATGACAATCGGGTCCCCCCATACGTTTAATTGCATTAATCTTATCATGAATTTGCACTTTCGACTACATCTATGTAATTTCTCCAAAAATCGCCATGCAATAAGTTTCTATCAAGATAGTATCAGACAAAGTTTTCAGGTGAATATGGTTGAAATGTTGACGTAGTAGGATTAATATTAAATATAGATACTTTTAGTATGCTTATTTTCAGAGATCGTATAGAATAAGTTCTAGAGAAGTTTAAGTAGGAGGAAAGTTCATGCCAAAATACACCATAGTGGATAAAGATACTTGCATTGCATGCGGAGCATGTGGAGCTGCGGCACCTGACATATATGATTATGATGATGAAGGAATAGCCTATGTCATACTGGATGATAATCAAGGTACAGCAGAAATCCCCGATATTCTGGAAGAGGACATGATTGATGCTTTTGAGGGGTGTCCAACAGATTCTATTAAAGTTGCTGATGAATCATTCGAAGGCGATCCTTTAAAATACGAATAGCATAAAGTGAAAATCGCTCGAACGGCGAGTGATTTTATTATGATAAAAAGCAGCGCCAATGGCGCTGCTTTTATACGTTTTTATATGTTATCTGTTTATTCAACCATTCTTGAAGACGGCTGTACAACAGTAGGAAAATCGTTGTAACTAAGAGACCCTTAATGATATTAAAGGGTAAGATTGCTGCAACAACAACTTGACGCATTGCTGATGTAGACATCGGATCCCATCCTAGTAAAATCGTATATGCTGGTAACACCCATACATAATTCATAATACTCATGATAACAGCCATCGCAGCAGTGCCAATAACCATAGACAAAGCTAAACGCTTTTTCATTTTCAAACGATTATAAACAAAATAAACTGGCAAAACAAATGTAATCCCTGCTAGGAAATTAGCCATATTACCTATTGGCAAACCGGCTTCACTTCCCATCAATAAATAATCTAAAATATTTTTAAATAATTCAACCAATATGGCAGCAAGTGGACCAAATAATAATGCAGCGATTAATGCAGGTATATCACTGAAGTCCACAGTTAACCATGCCGGAAACGGCGGTATTGGAAATTTGATTAGCATTAATATAAAAGATAAGCTACTCAACATGCCAATTGCAACAAACGTTTTTACACTAAATTTCTTCATTTTCCTCTCTCCTTAGAGATTCACCTCTTGTTGAAGAAAGGTTGACCTTAAGCTAATACATATCCAAATAAAAACCCTCAAAGAAAGTTTCTTTGAGGGAGAATTATCAGGCATGCTCTAACAAGCGTTCAAAACCTGCATTTTGAACACTAGGCAACCTTCATCTTCTCCCATCCAGACTTTACTGTCGGCTTTGGAATCGCACCAAATCCTGCCTTAAAAAAGGCTCGCGGGCTTATAAGCAAAAAGCTTCATTACCGCCGGTCGGGAATTTCACCACGCCCCGAAGATGAACCGTATTTTATTATACGAATTAATTATACACTATTCCATTACAATTGTGAAGAAAAAATTACGTTCTAATTAACGTTCTACTTTTCCTTATATATTAAATTAGCGGAATATGGGACAGATATAGGATTACTAAAATCAAAATTGTCAAAGTGTAATGGTAGTATGTTTTCAAATTTCACAGTGTCATACCCAAATGCTTTTGCCGTTAATAAGATACCTTCAATCATTCTGATATTTGCATGTAAGTCGCCTTTATCCAGTATAAACACTTCTTTAAACTGGATGATTACTCCTCCATTCTCCCCTTCTTTAGATGATAATGTAACTTCTTCAGGAATTAAGGCTTGATAAAAATCATTAGGCACATTTTTCAAATCGCTTAGGGCATCAGTGAAATTAGTTGAAGCTAGATCAGCAGGAATAATATACTTTCCGCCATTTTCATACTCATATAAAAAATAGGGTTTTTTAGAAATATCTTTGACTATTAGATCCTGAAGCACACCGTATGCACCAAGTTCGACCGGATCATGATGATCATTTACAAATTTCACAATCTCAATACCTTGTGTCTGCACAGTATATTCTATCATCTGCATTAACTGTTTTTCATTTTTAGTAAAAAACGCTATATTATCATCTGTTATTTCTACATCTATGGTCTTAGAATCCTCACCATATCTCATTGCCTTTATTAATGGAGAAACCTCTTCAAAACCGGATGCTTCTAAATTGATCGAAGCTGCAGTATGTTTTAACGTAGATAGCCAGTCCGGCTTCACATCTTCCACTCGCATACTGATTGGTACAACAAACCCATCAGTAGTAACAGCACCAAATGTAACGATATCATCCGCATTCTGCCCCGTATCATACACGGAAGTAACCATTTCGTATGAATCAGATGATTGAATCAACTCAGATTCGTTTGAATCCATCGATCTTTTACTCTGAATAGACATTTCTGTTTTTTCTTCAGAACTATTCAAGTGGTTTTCTTGTTTTGCACTATCCATACTCATAAAGTTCCCCCCAGACTGCTGAAAAAATAGCGGTATAACAATGGCCAAAAATAGGACAGCAGCTATTGCAGACAATACGGGAATTAGTCTTGTTCTTTTTTTCTTTTTTTGCAATCCATATTTTACATTTCGAAATATCTCATCCTTAGGTCGCTTATCCTCTATATCTGGCAATTGTTCCATTAGTTTGATTAACTTTTTATCGTTTTCATCATATTGATTCATCTTCCAAGGCCTCCTTCCTTTGCGCAATTTCCATCAACGTTTTGAGGGATTTCAATGCTCTATGTTGAGTGGTTTTCACCTTACTTTCTGACCATTTCAATACTTCAGCAGTTTCTGCAATAGAGAATCCATTCAAATAGCGCATCACGAGCACGAGACGCTGATTCGTTGAGCAGTTATCTAAACATGAATATAGATAACGAATTTCTTCATGCCTCAACGCTTCATCTTCAGGGAGTGCACCATCATCCTTTATTTGATATAGTTCCCAATCAAACTTTTCATATATTCGTTCTTTCCAACCTTTTTGTTTGCGAAAGTGATCAATCGCGACATTTTTTGCGATGGAAAACAACCATGTTTTTTCCGTGCTTTTTCCTTCAAACCTATCATAGTACCTCATTACCCTAATATATACTTCTTGCACTAAGTCCTCTGTTTCTTCACGGTTTTTTATCATATAAAATAAAAAGCGAAACAAATCCTGATGATACTTTTCATATATATCCTGAAAAACGGAGTCCATTCATTCCCCTCCCCGTCATAGTATTAGTCGTTTTATTGGTAAAAAAGTTACATAAAGAGGATGTTCATAAAGTCACATCAATTATATATGAATACCATGGTAAAAAATTTATATAACTATAATCCTTTCTACCCTACGTTCCTCAATTTTCCCATAAGAAAACGGATTGAACAACCTTTTCTTAGATTGTTCAATCCGCATATTCTTTTTATTATATATTGGTTTTATATCGATTCTGAAGTTATCATAATACATGGCTGTCTTAACATCGGCACATAATTACAGCAACTTATACCCCCCCTGACGCTCTCACAATAGCAGCAAAGCTTTCTAGCTAGTTCCGTAACTCCTTAACTCACCAATGAATCTAAGAGGCGCTACAGAGCTTGCTAGCGTTAATCTTAATTATGAATAGGTTGATAAGATACGGCAATTCAATGGCGTCTCCACATTTTTTATGTTTCTCATGGAACAAGATTTCGCGTCAAATTTCAACACTTTACAACGATCGATAAGGTAAAAAGAAGCTGAATGTCGTCCCTTGTCCAAGTTTACTTTGTACGGAGATATGCCCTTTATGTGCATCAATAATATTTTTGGCAATTGCAAGACCGAGTCCAGTACCAGCTCTCCCCCGTGTTCTAGCTTTGTCTGCTTTATAAAAGCGTTCAAAAACAAAAGGAAGGTCTTCTTCCGGAATTCCTGATCCGTTATCTGCTACAGATATAGTAATACCTTTATCCTGTGTTGTTTGAATAATTTTTATTGTCCCAGTTTCATTCGTATGCCTAATTGCATTATCAATTAGATTTGTTAATACTTGTTCAATTCTATCGGGATCCAGCTTAAACATTAGGCCTTTAGAATCTAGATTAGAGTCTAGAACAACATTATTATCTCGAGCGACACCTTTAAATTTATACATAATTCGATTTATATATTGATTAACGTCCACATCTTCATCATTTAAATGAATATGTCCTGCTTCCATCCTCGCAAGATCCAATAATTCATTAACTAATCTTCCAATTCGCAAGGATTCATCATAAATAATCTTTGCAAGTTCTTTATTTTCTTCCTCTGACCCTGCGATATCATCTATTATTGCCTCACTATAACCTTGTAACATAGAAATAGGTGTCCTAAGTTCATGTGAAACATTCGAAATAAAATCAATACGAAGCTTATCGAGACGACGTTCTTCCGTCATATCTCGAATGACTGCTACCGCTCCACGAACACTTTCTTGATTTTGCGTGTAAAGTGGGCTTACAATCACTACATAATATCTGCCTTGAAGCATTAACTCCCCGGATTGTTCCATTTCTGTACCTATTGCCTGTTTTAATAGATCATCTATTTCTGGAGGAACAGGGCTTTCATTTTCACTCTCATAATGCCATTGTTGCAAAAACCTTTCCGCGGGTGGATTTGTAATTAATATAGATCCATCCCGGCTAAACGTCATCACACCATCAGCCATACTGCTTAATATACTAGTAAGCTGTTCTTTTTCCTGACTCAATACATTCATGTTAAATTTCAGGCGTTTACCCATTTGATTAAATGCTATGGCTAACTCGCCAATTTCATCATGACCAAAAAAAGGAACCTTTGTATCAAACTTACCTTTAGATACTTCAAATGCAGCTTCCTTCATTTTTCGTAATGGAGCTGTAATCCTAGTTGAAAGAAAAAAAGCGAAGAATGTAGTTAAAATAATTGCGATTCCCGCTGCAAGTAAAATAAGCCTTGTCGTCTGTCTTGTTGTTTCTTTTAATAAAGTGAGTGATTGATAAGCGAATACAGCGCCAGTATCATTACCTTCAATTTCTAATGGCACCCCTGCCACTATATAATTTTCATATCTACTACTTTGCCTTTGCTCTTCTGGGAGGGTTAATTCTTTTTTGACCGTTGTTCTTTCTGTAAAAACCTTTGATAATTCTTCGTCTTCTAAAAAGACATTCGTTGGTATCCAGCCTTCCGTATTTCTCCTCGGAGAAAACATAAATTGATCATGACTGTAAGCAATTGCAACCCCTACTGGTTCATCAATAATTTCAAACACAATTTCCTCGCCCATATTGTCATTTGCATGAGCTTCAATGATATTTGACATTTTTTTCGCTTGCTCAGATAATGTCTGTTCAATTTGACTTACATGATAATTTTCAAAAAATTCAAGGAGTAATATGGTCAAAATGATCAAGACAAATGAAACAAGAAACAAAATTGTCATCCATAATTTTCCGACTACACTACGCCACAGTCTCATTCATGTCCTGCCTCAAATTTATAACCGACTCCCCAAACTGTCACAATCATCCCAGCCGCTTTGTCCGAAACCCGATTTAATTTTTCCCGAAGTCTTTTCACATGAGTATCAACTGTTCTTAGATCGCCGAAAAACTCATATTGCCAAACCTCTTTCAAAAGATGCTCTCTATCAAATACTTTATCGGGTGATTTGGCGAGGAAATGGAGTAGTTCATATTCCTTAGGTGTTAAGTTGACCTCTTTCCCATCAGCTGTAACTCTATGTGCGTCATGGTCAATTGAGAGATGCGGGAAAACAATAATATCCCTCGCTGTAGCACCTGCTTGCATATAATTTGTTTGCATCGTTCTTCTTAATAAGGCCTTTACTCGCAACACTACTTCTCTAGGGCTAAATGGTTTAACGATATAATCATCTGTCCCAACTTCAAAGCCTTGTACTCTATTTGTTTCTTCCCCTTTTGCCGTAAGCATAATAACTGGAGTGGTTTTTTCTTCACGAAGTTCTTTACACACTTCAATACCATCCTTACCAGGCATCATTAAATCCAGCAGGATACAGCTGTAGTCATTTTTTAAAGCTAGCTCTAGTGCTTCCTCTCCATCTGCAGCTTCATCTATGACATAATTTTCTCTTTCTAAATACATTTTTAACAATCTACGAATACGGTCCTCATCATCTACCACTAAAATTTTCAATTCTGGTTCCATTGGTAAACCCCCTCATAACTTATTACTTATATTGTATAGGAAAAAGCCCCGCACCTAAAGAGTGAGGGCTTAATATCCGTTTTGATCAATTTGCCGCGTAGGAATGCAGACCGAAAAGGATCAGGTTTACTGCCACAAGGTTAAACATAATAATAATAAAACCTACGACGGCAAGCCATGCTGATTTTTCCCCATGCCATCCTTTTGATAGTCTTAAGTGGAGGAATGCAGCATAAAATAGGAATGTAATAAGCGCCCAGACTTCTTTCGGATCCCAGCCCCAAAAACGCGTCCAAGCAATCTGAGCCCATATCATCGCAAAAATAAGCCCACCTAAAGCATAGACTGGAAAACCGATTAATACAGAACGATAGCCAATCTCATCAACTAAATCAAGATTCACTTTTTTGACGAGAGGTTGTAATAGAGTAGTAATCCGGTTTCTGAAAATCAGTCTAATGAGTGCGTATAGCACACTACCAATGAAAAGACTCCAAATCATTGTATTCATCTTTTGTGCATCAATTATAGCAGGCATACTTAGAAATGGCTGCATTCTATCTTTGGTTACTAGTTCGCCATCATGTGGCCCAACAAGTGCTGGTAGTTGATATGTTGCAACTTTTTCTTTTCCTTCTTTATCGATCCAACTAATATCTGCTTTATAGTCCACAAATGAAAAGGCTACAGAGATAATAATAAAGCCAATAGTAATGACTATCGTGTACATGATCGCTTCTAACCAAAATGCTCGTTTATCCTTCGCTTTTGTATCTACTGCTTTAAGTAAGTACATTATCCCAGCAACAAAGCTGATGATAAGGATCGCCTGTCCTATTGCTACCGTAGTTACATGAATATAAAGCCAATGACTTTGTAGCGAAGGAATAAGTGGACTGACATTGCTTGGGAACATACTCGCAAATGCAATCATCAACATGGCAAGGGTTAGTGCAAATAATCCTAATGCATTTAATTTATAAATGAAATATAAAATAATAAAAGCAGCAACGACCATCATTCCAAAAAACGTTGTAAATTCAAACATATTGCTAACTGGTGCATGCCCTCCTGCAATCCAGCGGGTAATAAAATACCCAAGCTGGGATGCAAAGCCAATAAGCGTTAGACTAATAGCAATTTTCGACCATTTATTAGGACCTGCATGTTTATCCCGACCTCTTTTTTCGCGAATTCCGCCTCCAAAAAACAGGGTCGCAATTAAATATAAGATAAATGATGCTTCTAATAAATTACTGCTTGTCTCTATCAAACCCGGCATCTGTATCCCCACTTTCTTTCTCATTTTTTTTCTCATCTTGCTGATCAATCGGTTCAGGGATGGAGGTACCTTTAACGATATGAGCAATTTCATTTCTTAAGCTATGCCAGTTTTTATTCGTATGTCCGGCAATTAAAATATCGCCTTTGTCTTTTTGCAACCACACTCGGCGGTGGTTCCAATATGCTCCTTGAATAACACCAATCATAAATATTGAACCACCTAGGATTAGAACCCAAAGTGTTAAATCTTTTCTAACAGTAAGTATCGTCATATTACGTGTTGAAACCTCTTTAAAGATCATTTTATAATCCGTTTCACCTAGCGGTTCAACTGTTTGTCTAATAGCAGTTAAACTTTTCTCTCCTTCTGGATGCTCGGGAGAAACCATATTGAATAAAAATGCTGGGTTATTGGGTGTTGGTGAATCTGAAATTGGTTCCCCAGTTTCTGCAAAACCAGAAAAGTCTGGATAATAACCAATTAACTCCACTTTATACCCGTTACCGAGATCATATACATCTTGCGGATCAAATAAATCTATCGTTAAATCTGCAATTACTTTTTCATTCGATTTATTCATTAAATTAAATGTCATCGTATTTAGTTCATCCAATTTATAATCCGTTTGATACAAGGCAAATTGATCAAATTTTAACGGTTCATTAACACGTATCTCTGCTTCTGTTTGCTCCGTTAAGTCGTTATCATCACCTAATGTCTTTTCAAGATCACGTTTATAAAGTACGACATCTGACTGAAAGTTTTTTACAACTGAACCTACTCGATCGAGTGTTGCCCCATATACTTCCTTGTCCTCTTCTTTATCATAAAGCTCCATCGTAAACTTTTTATTTTCAAGCACATACTCTTTATGTGTCCCAGGTATTGTTTTTGTTTCTCCTTCACGAAGCCACAATGTTTCATCCACATACATCCCAGGTACAAATCTCAGCATTCCACCAATTAAAAATATAATAAGACCAATATGATTTACATATGGACCCCAACGGGAAAACCGACCTTTTTCTGCTAAGATATTTCCATTTTCCTCACGTACTTTATATCGCTTTTTTTCTAAATTAGCTTTTACTTGTTCAAAATCTGCGTCAGTTTGACTATCTGATTCAACTCGGGTAAATAGCCTTTGCCTTTTTAAAAAGCCCTCATGTCTACTCACTTTTTGATTCTTCAAAGCTCGATACAAAGGAAACACCCTGTCAATGCTACAAATAACTAGCGATACGCCGATAGATGCAATAAGTAATAAGTACCACCAAGAGCTGTACATATCATGTAGCCTCAAAATATAATAGATCGTACCACCGATGCCGAACTTTTCACTATAATAAACGGACGGATCCGCATTACCTGGAATATACATCACTTGAGGCAAAAACGTGCCAAGTGATGATGCAATTAATGTAATAACGATCAGCCATATACCAACTTTGACAGACGAAAAGAAGTTCCATACTTTATCAATAAATGTTCGATTGTATGTTTGAGACCTTCGTGCACTTCCTTCATAGCGCATATCATGAAGTTTTTCATTTTTTGCACCTTCCGTTAATGCACGACCACAAGATTCACATAATATCGTGCCTATCGGATTTACATGCCCACAGACACATTTTACTTCTTCCATAACGATACTCCCCTATTAACTATTAGGTTTAATACCTTCCATCATTCCCTTAATTTTAGCTTCAGTCAATTCGCCTATTTCAATTAGTGTTATTTTCCCGTCTGGGTCAATTAAAAGTGTAGTAGGCATTTTATCAATTCGATACAGATCTTTCACATCTTTGGTTTTGTCTTTCAATATTGGAAATGTTAAATCATGTTGCTTAGCAAATTTATTTATTTGGAACTCTGTATCTCCGATATTCACGGCCAGAATTTCCACTCCCTGGTCTTTAAATACTTGATACTGACTTTCCATATCAGGCATTTCTTTTTTACATGGCGGACACCAAGTTCCCCAAAAGTTCAAAAAGACACCTTGACCTTTGTAATCAGATAATTGATGTTTATTTCCATCCATATCCGTAAGGACAAAATCGGGTGCTTCATCACCAATAACTAATTCCTCATGCTTGTCTTTTGTAAAGTTTGCATAGAGCGTGTATACAACTGCTGCCACCATGATAGCCAAAATAATTGTCCTAATATATAAACGCCGCTTTTTCTTTTCTACCATTTTTGATTTATTACCTCCTTGCTAATACTCGACCACTTCCCAGTTTTAATTATACCTTTCATTAATTGAAACAGAGCAGATGGATTTTGAAGGTTATGTGAAAGATTTTCGTTATCTTAAGCTCTTACCTGTTTCTGCTAGTGTCCGAAGCTGTTTTACCTCATGGGGTGTTAACTCTCTACTATCTCCAGAATTTAGGCCGTATAAATTAAGCGTACCATATTGTTCTCGCTTCAATTTTATAACTGGATGACCTATCGCTTCCATCATCCGACGTACTTGGCGATTGCGCCCTTCATGGATCATAATTTCTACAATTGAATTTCCTTTTCGTTTATCTAATGATTTAAGCTTTACTTTAGCTGGAGCAGTTTTACCATCATCAAGTTTAACCCCATGCTCTAACTTCTTTAATGCTTCTCTGGACGGAATACCTTCCACTTTCGCGATATATGTCTTTTGGACTTCATATCTGGGGTGGGCAAGTAAATTAGTAAATTCCCCATCATTAGAAAGTAGCAATAGGCCAGATGTATCATAATCAAGTCTTCCAATAGGATAAATTCTTTCTTTTACATGCGGAAAGAAATCAGTTACTACCTTTCTGTCCTTATCATCTTTTACAGCGGAAATAACTCCTCTTGGCTTATACAATAAAAAATATCTCTTACCTTCCTGTTCTAGCTGGATTCCGTTCACTTCAATTCTATCCGAATTAGATACTTTAGTTCCTAATTCCTTAACCACTTTTCCGTTTACAGATACCCGACCTTGTTTAATCAATTCTTCAGCATTTCTTCGCGATGCAACTCCAGCATGCGCGATTACTTTTTGTAAGCGTTCCATAACTTTCACCTCTTCATATTTAACAGGCTTTTACTGTATGAATTATTACATATGTAAACCAAAATTCAAAGAAAGATCACTTTCATTATCCATAAAACAACAAAAAGATGTCCAGATTAAGAACTGAACATCAAAGATATAATAATGATCGCGGCTGAAATTCCAACAAGATCAGCTAGTAGCCCTACTTTCAAAGCATCACCCATCTTTTTAATTCCCACAGCACCAAAGTATACAGTTAATACATAAAACGTCGTATCTGTACTCCCTTGAATCGTCGAAGCTAATCTCCCTATAAATGAATCCGGTCCATGAACGGAGAGGATATCGCTCATTAACCCTAATGCTGCTGTTCCTGATATCGGTCTAATAAGCGCCAAAGGGACAATCTCCCCAGGGATACCAAAAATATTAAGTAACGGCTGGATCAAATTAATAAAAAAGTCCAAAGCACCCGAAGCTCTAAAAACAGCAATTGCTACTAACATGCCAACTAGAAAAGGAATAATAGACACAGCAATCTTTATTCCTTCCTTTCCCCCTTCAACGAAATGTTCGTATGTAGGGACCTTTTTCATCGTACCATAAATTAATATAAAACCGATGATGATAGGGACAATCCATAGTGAAATAACAGAGATTAATTGCATTGTTATTTCAGATCCTTTCTCCATCTCCGATGATAAAAATATCTATCTAATAATATAGCAGCGATCGTTGCTATAACCGTCGCCAAAAGTGTTGGAGCAACGATTTCAGTCGGAGAAGCGGAATTATAACTCATTCTAATTGCAATCACTGTTGTCGGTATTAAAGTCAAACCTGATGTATTCAAGGCAAGAAAGGTAACCATCGATCTACTTGCCGATGATTTCCCACCATTTAAATCCTTTAATTGTTCCATCGCTTTTATTCCTAATGGTGTTGCAGCATTACCTAATCCGAGCATATTAGCAATCATATTTGATAGTATATAACCTACTGCTGGATGATCACTCGGTACATCGGGAAATAACTTTAAGATAAGTGGTTTAAAAAAGTCTGAAAGCTTATTTAAAAGGCCAGATTCTTGGGCAATTCTCATCATTCCAAGCCAAAATACAAGAATACTTATCAGTCCGATACATAAAGTGACAGCTTCATTTGCTGAAGAAAAAATCGCTTCATTTACATCCTTCATTTTTCCATTGATCGTTGCAAACACTAATCCAATGATGGTCATGCCTACCCATATATAATTAATCATCTGGCATCAAACTTCTTTGTGTAAAGACAGATTTCATTTTTTCCCACCAACTCTTTTCTTGTATTTCTGTTTGTTTAACATAAATCGGGATCTTTCTAACTACATCATTTTTAAAGTAAATAATTGCTATTCCAACGTCTCCACTTGTTTTTTTCTTTAAATCTTTATGATGTAATAATTTATATTCAATTTTAACTTCCAGTTCTTCTTTTTCGGCTAAAGGGAAATAAACACTATCCTTTAAAAACAACTCTTTATTTTTCATCTCTTTCACTTTAATTGTCAATGGACCTTCTTCTAAAACTTCTTTTAATTCAAAATTCCTAAATCCATACTCATACATGGATATATGGTCATCCCAATCATCGGGTCCATCCAATGTTACCGCAATCAAATCTATGCCATCTTTTGCCGCTGTTGTTACAAGTGTTCTACCAGCTCTTTTTGTAAAACCAGTCTTACCGCCTGTACAATACGAATATTTTTCCGTTAATAATCTATTTTTGTTCTTCCATTGCTGCGGACCTGATTCTCTCGTAAATTTATAGACTTTTGTACCAGATATAGTTTGATATATTTCGTTTTCCATTGCATATCTCGTTAATATCGCCATATCGTATGGTGTAGAATAATGTTTTTCATGATCATCTAATCCATGTGGATTGGCAAATACAGTATTTTTCATACCTAATTCTTCTGCTTTTTGATTCATAAGAAAAACAAAGCCCTCTAGACTGCCCCCTACATGCTCAGCTATCGCACTTGCCGCATCATTACCTGAACGAAGCATTAATCCATAAACCAGGTCCTCTAATTTAATCGATTCGCCCGGTGTTAAGTAGACTGATGATCCCTCCGTATATACGGCATTTTTACTCACCTTTACCTTTTCATTCATTTTTCCCGATTCGATAGCGATAATGGCTGTCATTATTTTGGTAATAGAAGCAATTCTTCTAATTTCATGAGGATTTTGTTCATATAACACTCTTCCAGTCTTTTGCTCCATTAACACCGCGCCTGAGGAGCCTACAGAAAAGGCTACTGCTTTTGTTGGCATCGATAATGTTAGTAAGAGAACAGCAATAAAATTAAGAATTGCCAGCTTATTCATTGCTTTCATTGTTTCGCCCCTCATTTTTTTGTTTTTAGCTCTAAGTTTTATATGCTTGAGGCAAGAGTAATTTGGCGGAACCTCGTCCTTCTTATCCCAGCACCCTCTATCCACGTTTGTACAAGTCTATGCGATTTTATCAATGATATGTTTAAAATTAAGAACGACATTTAATTTTAAACATAAAAAAGCTGCCCATTATCCAGGACAGCTTTCTTATTTCATTCATTAAAGTTGGAGAAAAAAAGGTCTGTTTCTTCTTGTATACCGTCTTCGTCTGTATGGTCACCGAGTACCGGAAGTCCTTTAAGATCTTCCAGTCCAAAATAATCGAGAAATTCTTTTGTTGTAGTATAAAGAATAGCTCTTCCCGTTCCTTCCATGCGCCCAGCTTCATTAATTAGTCCCCTAGACATTAACGTGTGTAGAGGTCGTTCTGTTTTAACTCCCCTAATCTCTTCAATCTCCATCCTCGTTATAGGCTGTTTATAAGCAATAATAGCGAGGGTTTCTAAGCCAGCCTGTGATATAGATGTGTTGACAGGAGTCTCAGCTAATTTACGTAAATACTTTGCATGCTCCCGTTTTGTTGTTAGCTGGTATGTTTTAGCAATGTATATGAGGGTAATCCCTCTATCATGATTATCTTTATATTCCGTTTGAAGGCTCTCAATTAACCGCTGTGCATCCTCTTCTGTAATCTCCATCGTTTCACAGATTTGTGTAAGTGATAAACCTGCATCACCTGCTGCAAACAATAAACTTTCTATTATTCCTTTAAGTACGGATTCTTCCATTCTAAGAAGCCTCCTTTCTAGCTGCTAAAAAAATATCTCCAAAATTGCCTTCTTGATCAACAGTAATTTCTTTGCGCTTCATCAATTCTAACATTGCTAAAAAAGTTACTACAATATATTGTTTATCAGCAGAGGGAAAAAACGAGAAAAAGGGTTTTCTTTTATAACTCTTTGTTAACTCGCTCAGGACCTCAGCCATTCTATCCTCTATAGATATTTCCTTATGAGTAATTTTTGTCGCTAACGGTTTCTTTAGTTTTTTTCTTCTCATTAATTTATGATATGCACCTAGCAAATCGAAAATAGTTACTCCATGATCAGTATATTCTTGATTGGCGTGTTCGGCATATGATGAAAGGTCGCTGGGCGGTTTCATAAAAATTTCGCCTCTTTCTCTTTCCTTTTCCTTTAAATTCAACGCTGCTTCTTTATATCTTTTATATTCAATTAAGCGCTCCACAAGTTCATCACGTGGGTCATCTTCTTCAAACATTATTTCATCATGCACTTCTTCTTCATGCTTCGGTAAAAGCATTTTGCTTTTTATTGCTAATAACGTAGCTGCCATCACTAAGTATTCACTAGCATCATCTAATTTCAACTCTGACATGGCATGAATATAGAGTAAATATTGATCCGTTATTTCCGCCATAGGTATATCATAAATATCAATCTCTAATCGATTTATTAAGTGAAGCAATAAATCGAGTGGGCCTTCGAAAGCCTCAATTTTCACTTTGTATTCCATCTCATCACCAATTCTAACTAAATATATATTCCATCATCTATCATATTACAGCCGAGCTTGAATTTGAAGAAAAATCATTCATATCATATGAAGTCTGAATTAAATAGTCATTTTATGATATACTTACAGAAGATAATATTTAGAAAGAAAGGAGTAGTTTATTTGCAATTTCCTGTACGTTATATAGATTTCTTGTTTCACTTTCATGGCGATAGGGATTATTTCGAATGTCATGAAGTACTTGAAGAGCATTGGAAAGATAATGGAATGGAGCGCGATTCAATATGGGTCGGTCTTATCCAAGTAGCTGTAACCTTTTATCACTACCGTCGTGGCAATTTAAAAGGGGCAGTAAAAATGGTGGATAAAGCGCTACGCCATTTAATAAATAAACAGGAAGAAACGTATTCACTCGGAATACAATCTTCTGTACTAATAGATGATCTAACCGTTATTCGTTCTAGAATGAAAGCTGGTTTACCATATAAATCTTATGATTTGCCAATTTTCAATCCTGCGCTTTTAAATTTATGTAAAACTCGTTGTATGGAAGAAGGATACTTGTGGGGAAAGACCCCTAAATACATTCCAAATACGATCATCAATAAACATATAACCCGTAATCGCTCGCAAGTAGAGGAAGAACGAAAACAAGCACTTGCTATTAAGAACGCTAGTCGTAAACAACTTATGATGATCTCATAATAAGATAACAAAAAAAACAGTACGGAGGCATTATGCATCCGTACTGTTTTTTTCGTTAGCATCACATTTTTCAAAAAACGACGCAGTATATTCCGTTGGATAAATCCCTTTATTTTCATACTGATCTTTTACTGCTTTTAACATACATTTTCCAATTCCTTCATGACGATGCGATGGATTAACTGAAATATGTTGTACCTCTACTTTATCATCATAAATGATCACACCAATTACTCCAACAATGTCATCCTCTTTTTTCCACAAAAAAAGTTGCCACCCATCCACTGTCTCATACATCTTCATGGAGGATTGTAATTTTTTCAAGTCTTTTTCATTGGGCATAAATGATAGAAGGCCCATAGCAATTTTTTCATAGGCTTTCTTATATCGAATTAGCATAGTGATCCCTCGTTATTCTTTTTTCATGCATAGCTTTAACGAATCATTGTTTGGCATGTCACACTGTTGGATCAAAGATTTACAGTTGGTGCAATAAAAATCCAATAGCCAATTCCCCAAACAACCGCTACGATGAAAATTAATGCAAATAATATTAGATTCTTTTTATTCAATTCCAGACTCCCCTTATACTTGGACAAGAACGATCATAAAAAATTTCACTCATATATTATTGTAACATTATTAGAGATTAGCGCAACTATCCCGGAATATAGTCGCATTTTCAAAATTACACTCGTGTTTTTTCCATATATGGCATATCTAATCTGACTAAATCTTCATATGTTTCACGTTTAACTACCAGTTTATCTTGCCCTTCTTCCACAAATACAACAGGAGGTCTAGGAATTCGATTGTAATTATTGGCCATCGAATAACCATATGCACCGGTACAAAATACGGCAAGGATATCATTTTTTTCAGCTATAGGTAATTGCAAATCCCGTATTAGCATATCACCTGACTCGCAGCATTTACCTGCAATAGATACCAAGTCAGTCGGCTCATCGTTAGCTCTATTTGCAAGAATTGCTTCATATTTTGCATCATACAGAGCAGGACGCAAATTATCAGTCATCCCTCCATCAACCGCCAAAAACTTTCTCACATTAGGGACATCCTTACTAGAGCCTAATGAATATAAAGTAGTCCCTGCATCACCTACTAGCGATCTACCTGGCTCTATCCAAATTTCGGGCATGGGTAATTCGAGTCGCTTTGTTTCCTTCTGAACCTCATTTATCATTTCCCTGACATAGTTTTCAGGAGCAAGTGGTTCATCATCAGCAGTATATCGTATCCCGAACCCTCCGCCTAGATTCAAAACTGACGGGGTATATCCAAATGAAGCATGCCATTCAGCCATTTTCTCCAATATTTTGTTGGCAGCCAATAGGAAGCCTGTTGTTTCAAATATTTGAGAACCAATATGACAATGTAAACCAAGCACATTTATATATTCATTGTCTAACGCTTTTAAAAGGGCAGTTTCAGCCTGGCCATTTTGTAGATCAAATCCAAACTTAGAATCTTCTTGGCCTGTCAAAATATAATCATGCGTATGCGCTTCAATACCAGGCGTAACTCTAATTAATATATTTACAGGTTGTTTGCGTTCTATTGTAAGATTCCGCAACATATCCAGCTCATAAAAATTATCAACTACAATGCAACCAACTTGATGATCCAACGCCATTATTAACTCTGCTTCACTCTTATTATTCCCATGGAAATGGATTTTTTCTACAGGGAATTCCGCTTTTATAGCTGTATATAATTCTCCACCCGATACAACATCAAGTGATAAACCTTCCTCTTTAATCAATTGCAACATGGCAACTGTAGAAAAAGCTTTACTTGCATAAGCTACTTGCGCTTTAATACCAAGCTTATCAAAGGTTTGTTTAAAGGCCCGTGCTCGTTGGCGAATCAAAGCAATATCATACACGTATAAAGGTGTCCCATATTTTTTAACTAATTCAACCGTATCCGTTCCACCAATTTCTAAATTTCCAGAAGTATTAATTGTTGCCGTGCCATAAAGGTGCATCTTTTTTCCTCCCAAATCTAAAAATAAAAATATCAATAAAGCAATCGGAAAGGTACCGATTGCTTACATTTAAATTCATACAGAAAAATGAGACTATTTAACAAACTTACTAAGCATAAACTTTATCACATTATTAGTGTTTCTGCAATGGAGGAAACACTATTTAGTTGACTGCCGCACCTTATTTCTTGGATGAACAATACTTGGGCGAAATATCGAGCCAGGAACTGGTCTCCTAAGTATTATATGAGTAAAGGCAGATGGATTGAATGGTAATACAGGCCATAAATATGGAGCATTCAATGGTTTCAATTGTGCAAGGAAAAGAATATATACAGTGGTTCCTATAATCAAACCAGGAGCTTTAAACAAGGCAACACAAATTAATAACAACATTCTGATCATTTTATTCGCTACACTTAACTCGTAACTTGGTGTTGAAAATGTGCCGACTGCTGCAATTGATATGTACAGAATGATCTCAGGGCCAAATAAACCAACATCTACTGCAATTTGTCCGATTAAAACTGCTGCAATGAGCCCCATCGCTGTTGAAAGTGGGGTCGGGGTGTGGATAGCAGCGATCCTTAAAAATTCGACTCCTAAGTCCGCTATGAGCAATTGAATAATAATCGGTATTTCTGAAGACTCATTTGGCCCAATAAAAGATAAAGTTGCTGGAAGCAGCGATGGCTCGATTACAAACAAATACCACAATGGCAACACAAAGAGTGATGCCCAAATCCCTAAAAACCTTGTCCAACGTACAAACGTACCTACTCCTGGCGATTGACGATATTCCTCTGCATGCTGAATATGATGAAAGAAGGTAGTTGGAGTCACTATCACACTTGGAGATGTATCAATATATATCAATACATGCCCTTCAAGTAAATGTATCGACCCGACATCCACCCTCTCTGTGTACCTTACGAGAGGATATGGATTATACCCTTGTTTCATTATAAATTCTTCCACTGTCTTATCTGCCATTGTAATGCCATCCACATCAATGTTTGATATTTCATTTCTAATTGTGTCGATCAGATCCGGATTTGCTACGTCTTTTATATAACCAATAGCAACATCCGTTTTGGAGCGTTCGCCAATTTTAAACATCTCAAATCTTAAACGTTCATCCCTAATCCTTCTTCTCGTTAGCGCGGTATTAACAATAATATTTTCAACAAAACCATCCCTAGAACCACGGATAACTTTTTCGGTATCTGGCTCTTCAGGCTGCCTACCTGGATAGCTACGAACGTCAATGATCAAAGCAGTATGTTCTCCTTCAATTACGATCGCAATCAACCCGGCTAAAACTTGGTCAACCATTTCATCTATCGTTTGAACAACTTCAACCGAAGAATGGACCAGACGATTTTCAATCAAGCTTCCAATATGTTTAGTTGGTGGTTCATGATCATTTAAATTTACAAGTTCCTTAATAATCTCAATTGTATAAAGGGAGTCACATAAACCATTCACATAATATATCTGTACTTTTTTCTCTAACACGATTAACTTTCTGATCCCTAGATCAAAACTAGTGCCCAAGCCTACTCTATTTTTAAAAAATTGTTCTATTTCATCTAAACCTTGATCGAGAACATCCGACGTTTTACTATTGCGTCTGCGCATTCATATCAGCTCCTGTTCATATTGGAGTGGAATATTTTTGATCGTATTTAATTAACATGTGACAGAATAGCATTTTTTATACAAAAAAAAGAACGCATGGATAACTGTTACGTATCCATGTGTTCTTTCATTTGTTCTAGTATTTTTTTTTCAATTCGTGAGACTTGGACCTGGGATATGCCAAGTCGTTCAGCTACCTCTGTTTGGGTTCGATCTTTATAATACCTAAGATAAACAATTAAACGCTCCCGATCACCGAGCTCTCTTATTGCCTCTTTAAGGGCGATATTATCAAACCACTTTTGTTCGTTTTGATCAGCAATTTGATCCATTAATGTAATAGGATCACCATCGTTCTCATAGACAGTTTCATGAATAGATGCAGGAGATCGCCCGGCATCTTGCGCCATAACAATCTCTTCACGCGAAACTTCTAAATATGCAGCAATTTCATTCACGGTAGGTACTTTTCCATTTTCTTTGGCAAGATCATCTTTTGCCCTTCTAATTTTATTTCCTAATTCTTTCAACGAACGGCTTACCTTCACTGTACCATCATCGCGAATGAATCGTTGAATTTCCCCGATAATCATTGGAACTGCATACGTTGAAAATTTTACATCATAAGAAAGGTCAAATTTATCAACTGATTTTAATAGTCCAATACTACCAATTTGAAACAAATCGTCAGGTTCATAGCCCCGATTTAAAAAACGCTGAACAACAGACCATACTAGTCTTACATTTCTTTCCACAAGGAGATCTCTAGCACTTTGGTCTCCAGCTTGACTTCTTTTGATATATTCCTTGACCTCGGCATCTTTTAAAAAAACCTGATTTTTCTCTTTCTTAAGTTCCACATCCATAGGCGCGGCTCCTTAATTGCATAAAGCTTTGTTTTTCGTCAAGTATTTTATTAAGCGGATTGTTGTGCCTGTACCTTGGTGTGATTCCACTTCTAAATGATCCATGAAATTTTCCATTATCGTAAAACCCATACCCGAACGTTCCAAATCCGGTTTAGTTGTAAATAATGGTTGTCTTGCTTCATCAATATTGTCAATACCAATCCCATTATCTCGGATGATTAAATCTATCATTCCATCTTCAATGGCCGCGGAAATAAAAACAATCCCCGTTGGATTTTGTTCATAGCCATGAATAATTGCATTCGTAACCGCTTCCGACACTACGGTTTTAATTTCCGTTAATTCATCTAATGTAGGATCTAATTGAGCAATAAAAGCTGCGACAGTAACGCGAGCAAAGGATTCATTTTCACTGAGAGCACTGAATTGAATCTGCATTTCATTTCTCATTGATTATGCAACCCCCAATCGTTCAAGTGCAAATTGTTCTGATGTTTCCAACTTAACAATTTTAAAGAGACCCGACATTTCGAATAGGCGTTTTACTGGAGGTGATATGGCGCAAACTACCATTTCTCCATGTTTTAATTTAATTTGCTTATATCTTCCTAATATAACCCCCAATCCTGAACTATCCATGAATGTAAGTTTTTCTAAGTTCAAGATAAGATGAATAATTTGGTGTTTCTCCATTGTAGTTGTTACTTTTTCCTTCAATTGTTCAGCTGTATGATGGTCTAACTCTCCAGCTAAACGGATGCATAATGCCTCTTGTTTTACCTCTAATTCAACTGTAAGACTCACTTATCCTTAGCCTCCCTCTTTTTTTGTCAAACGCAAGTACCATACGCATTGATGTGGCTACAGCGCCTGCAGCTCATGGACTTTCCTCCCTTTATTTAACAGGTCAGTCCAGTCCATTCGTCGCTAAACAGGTGCTTTCGCTTTTCTTGTTGTCTAGCTACAGCGCCTAGCGACTCGTGGACTTCCCTCCCCTTATCTTCGATAAGTCAAGCTCAAAAGAAAAGCACTTTTGGCTTTCCTTTATCTTGAACAGGTCAGTCCAGTCCATTTGTCGCTAAACAGGTGCTTTCGCTTTTCTTGGTATAGTGTGTCAATTCTATATTGACTACGCTAATTCCTTCCGCATGACAAAACTAGAAGTAATTCGCTAAAGTTTTTAAGTCCGATTTTTATCTCGATTGGGTGAATAACCCGAATGCGCGTTTATATAATTGCCACCATGTAGCTTTTTGAACACTTTTTTCTGCAACTAATGGTGTTTTAACAAGTTCTTTGTCTTCTTTTTTAATCGTGATCATACCTACTTTTTCCCCTTTATTTATTGGGGCCTTCAGGTTCTTATTGATTTTTATTTCCGTTGTCAGACCTTCTGTTTTTTCGCCTTTTTTCGTTAAGACCGAAACTTGCTCTCCTGTCACCGCATTTATTGATTTTTGCTCTCCTTTACTAATATTAATTTCTTGAATCATCTTCCCTTTTTTATGAATCGAATGTGTAGCATATTGAGAAAATGAAAAATCTAACATCTTCGTAACTTGGGCATTTCTGCTTTTAGTTGTAGGAGCACCGAAAACTACTGCAATGACACGCATTCCATCTTTTTTTGCAGTAGCTGTAAGACAATATTTAGCTTCACTTGTAAAACCTGTTTTAAGACCATCTACACCGGGATAAAACTTAACGAGTTTATTCGTATTAACGAGCCAAAATTTCCTATCGGTATCTTCGCGTAAATATGATTCATACTGCTTTGTAAACTCTGTTATTTCCTCATATCTTAATAATGCTTTTGCCATCATCGCCATATCGTATGCAGTACTATAATGATCACTAGCAGGTAAGCCAGTTGTGTTCATAAAATGAGTGTTTTTCAAACCTAATGATTGTACTCGTTTATTCATCATGTCTACAAACGCTTCCTCACTACCAGCGATTTTTTCAGCCATCGCCACAGACGCATCATTGGCAGAAGCAAGAGAAATTGCTAGAAGCATCTCCTTCACTTGCATCTCTTCCCCGGGCTCTAAGAAAATTTGGGAGCCACCCATAGACGCAGCATATTCACTTGTTCGAACCTTATCATTCATGGTCAATTTTCCACTATCAATTGCTTCCATGATTAAGAGCAAGGTCATTATTTTTGTCATCGATGCAGGAGGTAGCTTTTCGTGGCTGTTTTTATCATATAAAATGGAACCTGTATCTCTTTCAATTAGGATTGCAGATTTTGAATCATTCGAAAGCTCCGCTTGTTTTTCTTCTGCAAGTACGGATTGAGAAAACAAAGAGGATATTATCACCAAACAAATTATATTACGGACAATTTTTTTCATTTTAACCCCTCCAATTATGTCATTTTAAACGGAAATCTTTTCCATAGACCCATTCTCTCCGTTCGGACGTTTTTTATACCCGCTCATAGAAAAAAGCGCAAGGCATCTAAAGTTAAATCACGAAAAAAAAGCCGAAGATTCAAGATCCCCGGCTTTTTTCATATTTTTATATTTTACATGGCTTCAACTAACGCTTTTATCAGCCGTAAAAAATCAGATTGCACTTTTTGTGTCGTCTCGATAACCTCGTCATGTGTTAATGGTTGGTCTAACATTCCCGCGGCAAGATTGGATATACATGAAATACCCATTACTTCTATGCCTGCATGACGGGCTACAATCACTTCAGGGACTGTTGACATACCAACAGCATCCCCACCAAGTTGTCGGATCATTCTCACCTCTGCAGGTGTTTCGTACAAAGGACCCGTATTGCCAAAATATACTCCATTCTGAACAGATAGATGAAGATTTTCAGCAGTTTCTTTTGCTAGAGCAATTAGCTTTTTACTATACGCCTCTGACATATCCGGAAACCTTGGACCAAGGCGCGCATCGTTTGAACCAATTAAAGGATTTCCTCCCATATGATTTATATGGTCTGTAATGATCATTAAATCACCTGGTTGAAATTCTTTATTAACACCGCCAGCTGCATTTGTGACAATCAACTGTCCTACCCCTAATGCTTTCATTACACGTACAGGGAATGTTACCTCATGAAAATGATAGCCTTCATAAAAGTGAAATCGACCTTGCATCGCCATTACTTTTTTTCCGTTGAGGCTTCCGATGACAAGTTGACCCGTATGTCCTTCTACCGTCGAAACAGGAAAGTGAGGTATTTGCTCATATGGTATTTTTATCGCCTGCTCTATTTCTTCTGCAAGAATACCAAGTCCCGATCCTAGAATTAATCCGATATCAAGACTTTCAGCATATTGTTCTTGAATAAATGTTGTTGCTTCTTCTATTTTTTTATACATCTACACTACCCCTTAACCTTTAAATTCTCTAGAAAGCTTTCTCCTGCCCCTTGCCACTTTATATTAAAATTGTCCGCAATCGTCGCTCCTACATCGGCAAATGTTTTACGAATCGGCAACTCTTTACCTCCAGCAAAGCTTGGCGAGTACACGAGTAAAGGTACATATTCTCTTGTGTGATCTGTTCCGTGATGGATAGGATCATTACCGTGATCTGCTGTTATGATCAGGAGATCATCTTTGCGTAATTTAGGCATTAACTCAGTCATTCGTTCATCAAATTCTTCTAACGCTTTCCCATATCCAATCGGATCCCGTCGATGTCCAAATAAAGCATCGAAATCAACTAGATTAATGAAACTGAGACCAGTAAAATCTTTATTCAGTATATCGATCCATTTATCCATTCCATCCATATTTGAAACTGTTCTTACGGAATCCGTAATACCCTCACCGTCATAAATATCATGAATTTTACCAATTGCAATCACATCTAAGCCCTTATTCATTAACTCATTCATTACCGTATTATCAAATGGTTTAAGCGCATAATCATGACGATTTGCAGTCCGTGTAAAATTGGCTGGCGTTCCGATAAACGGTCTTGCTATGACTCGTCCTACTTTATATTCTTCAGCCATTGTCAATTCCCTGGCCTGCTCGCATATTTGATATAACTCTTCAATCGGTACTATATCTTCGTGCGCAGCTATTTGTAATACAGAATCAGCGGAAGTATAGACAATTAATGCACCCGTTTTCATATGCTCTTCGCCAAGCTTGTCAAGAATTTCTGTCCCACTTGCGGGAATATTCCCAATAATAGAGCGGCCCGATGCTTCTTCAAGTTGTTTAATAAGTTCGTTTGGAAATCCTTCTGGAAATACTTTAAACGGTTGACTTGTGATAAGGCCCATCAATTCCCAATGACCAGTCATTGTATCTTTACCATTGGAGGCTTCCTGCATTTTCGTATAATAAGCAAGTGGGTGTTCCGCTTTCTCAATTCCTTTGATTTCCCTAATATTTGAAAGGCCTAATTCACCTATATTCGGCATAGTTAATCCATTCATTTTTTCAGCAATATGCCCTAGTGTATCTGCACCTAGATCACCAAAGCTTTCAGCGTCTGGTGCCTCCCCTATACCTACCGAATCAAGTACGATTAAATGAATTCTTTTAAAAGTTGTATCTTGCATTAAAATGCCTCCTACTTGAATAAGATCGTCTATCTATTATCATACCCATCCCTATCATAGAAAAAAACCGCAGCTTGCGGTTATATTTACCTTTATTCCTATTGATGTGGATCAATGCTTGTACTTAAGCACGTGGATGATATTTTGTATACACATCTTTCAATCTTGTTTTCGTTACATGCGTATATATTTGCGTTGTGGATATATCAGCATGACCTAACATTTCTTGCACTGCTCGTAGATCCGCACCATTTTCAAGCAAATGGGTAGCAAATGAATGACGTAACGTATGAGGTGTCAATTCCTTTTCTATCTTTATTTCAGTTGCAATCTTTTTAATAATCTTCCAATACCCCTGTCTCGTTAATCTATTTCCATGGTGGTTAAGAAAAAGAGATTCGGTTTTATATTTAGCACTTCTTAGCTTTGGTCTTGATTGCTGCAAATACGCCTCAATGATCTCAGTCGCATATGTTCCAATCGGAATAATTCTTTCCTTATTTCCTTTACCAATACAACGGATAAATCCCATCGTCAAATGAACAGAATCAAGATCAAGGTTAATAAGCTCACTGACCCTCATCCCCGTTGCATATAGCACTTCAAGCATAGCACGATCACGTAAACCGATCGGCGTTGCTGTATTTGGTGCTTCTAATAGAGATTCTACTTCAGAAAAGTTTAGTACCCTTGGTAAGTTTCTTTCTAATTGCGGTGTTTCGATATGAACGGAAGGATCCTGTTCCACAGCTTTCTCCCGAAGTAAAAATTGATGAAAAGAACGGATTGATGCGATGTGGCGTGCAAGCGTCTTCGCTGATTTCCCTTGTTTTTTTAGATATCCTAAAAAATGTACGATATGAACACGCGAAACTTCATTGAAGGATTTTAGCTGTTCCACTTGCTGCATATATTGAAGATAATGCTTTAAATCACGTTCATATGAAATAATCGTATTTTTAGCCAATCCTTTTTCCACAATCATAAAGTGACTAAAATCCTGTAACTGATCATGCATTGAACACTACTCCCCATTTCGGTAAAAAAGCAGTAAACGATCAAACCAGCCATTTTCTTTATTTCCAATTGACTGAAAAGCCTTTACTGCAGCTCCTTCCGGCTCATCATAACGCCGATAATTTTCATACTCTTGATTTATCCACATGATACCATAATAAAAGAGGACTGTGCATCCTGTAAACAACAAAAATAGCCGCATCGATTGAAAAAAAACTTGTACCATTCTTTTCATTTTTACCATTCCTTTATGATCATACTAGTTTAGTTGTTATCATCATATGCCCAGTCCTACTCATATTATTCAATTATTTACGGATAAACTTTAGAATCGTGCGCATTCCTGTGGCGGTAGAATGATTTTATTAAAATAGTATCAAAAAGTAATGACTAACACGACATGCGGAACCTAAGTGAACTCGTTTCAGCAAACTGAAACATCGGGAAATCAGGTAGGGGTTTTAAACCCCTAAAGAAAGACCAAGATAAAAAAGCCTTCCTTTTTCGAGGAATGGCTTTTATTCTTGATCTTCTTCATTTTTATTTTTGGGTTTATCATGACATCGCCAACAAATACCATGGAAGGTTAGCCTATGATCTTTAATTATAAAATTCCAGTCACGCTCTACGACTTTTTCGACATCGCCTAATAAATCATCTTTAATTTCATCTACAGAACCGCATTCAATACAAACTAAATGATGATGAAAATGTGCGGCACCTTCCTGACGAAGATCATATCGAGATACACCATCACCAAAATTAATTTTATCAACTACCTTTAATTCAGTTAAAAGTTCTAATGTCCGATAGACTGTTGCTAAACCAATCTCTGGCGACTTTTCTTTAACTAATAGGTATACATCTTCCGCACTTAAGTGATCCTCTTCATTTTCAAGCAACACCCGAACCGTGGCTTCACGCTGGGGAGTAAGCTTATAGCTTGCAGAATGTAGTTGTTTCTTTATTCGATCAATGCGACTTTCCATACGTATGTATCCTCCCTCGCCCGCCACTATCCACTACATTATAGCAGATGCAAGGGCATAATCAAACTAAAATGATTATAAATAGGAAGTTATAATTATTGTAATCGAAAGGCTATTAGTGCGTGTTCAAAAAAGTGCCAAATTAGAAACAAGAAGTTCGAGGCGAGAAGGTTTTGAGGATCTGACTTGCACAGGATGTGCTGACTTCTGTGTTGCTCATAGGACGTGAGCGAACTTAACAGAAGATCCTTCCTATAGCTGTGAGAACCGGACTTGCACACGACGTGCTGACCTCTGTGTTGCTCACAGGACTTTAGCGATCTTAACAGAGGATCCTTTTCCTTAGTAGAAGCACCTAATCCGCAACGAAGAAATTCGCCGTTTATCATTTGATGACTTTTTGAACTTCCTCTATTAAGCATTAATTTCAGCATCATTTGCTAAAAGAAAGGATGATCGATTTCATAAGAACTGGCGCGATATATGCTTCAATGCATGCCGCAACAACTAAAACTGCTACCGCTGTAATATAAACCAAGATATATTTAGAGAAAACAGGAGCAAGTTGGAATGTTAGGTTTTTCCTGAAAAATATTTTTTTAATGAGCGTTATTGATAGACCAATAGAGCATGCACCAATAAACATAATTACTGGTATGATTAATAGATTTTGTGGGAGCAGTGATACAAATGATAGAAGTAGTCCATTCCACCCCATTTGATTCACGAGGAATCCGACCGAAAAACCGACCACAATACCTTTAATAAATATTAATATAAAGATAAGTGGAAATCCAATTATCGATATACCTAATACCCACATCAGTACGGTAAATTTAATATTATGCAATAAACTTAGTTTAAACAATTCCTCTGAAGGGACAGTCTTACCATCCGCTACCTTAGAAAAGTATTGGTTTAAATAATAAAACAGATCATCTTTTTGAGGAGCCGATAAACTATTTACAAGTATTGCTCCAAAGATAATCCCCATTAAAAATAACACCATAATAAATGCATAGATAGAAGAATAGTCCCGGATATGGTTAGTAATAATATTAGAAGAGAGTCGATTGCGCATCTTTTACTTCCCCCTGTTCAGCGATTATTACATGTTATGTGGGACAAGCAAGAGATATGACAGAAACAAATACGAAAGCTCGCGATAGGGAGCTCCTAAAGGGTATACACTACTAACCTGATCTACATCCAAAAAAGCCTCGTCCGAGTGGAGACAATGGGATTGGCCACATTATGGCCCCTAGGCAGTTTTTTAGTGCAATAACAATCTATCTTAAACCTAAGGACTATTTTAAATTTACATTGTCCACAATCTATAGCAAACAGTGCATTCCTTAGAAACTTACCGCTTTACCTTACCATATTTCCCTCCACCACCAGCAGAGATTTGGAGAATACCAGAACGAGCTTTACTTATCATCTTAGCCAATTCCGGATTTACTGTATCCATTAAAGCCTTCTCACTGACGTGATGTAAAATATTCATTTCCGTTCCGAAATGATCAAAAAGTTTTTCCAGAGTCTTTGGTCCAAGCCCCGGTATAAAATCTAATGGCACTTGATGAATGTACGGTGGTCTTTTGGGCAAATCGTTTGCAGCTACTTTCGCTAATTCTTGAATTCGTTCAGATACGCCTTTCGTAAATTTATCTAATCCGCAATTTTTGCAAACATCCGAATCCTTAAGCATAAAACATTTAGCGCATGCTGTTCGATAATATTTCCCTAAAAATGGATCAAGCCCGTAATTCGTTTCAATATAGTTGCCATTTTCATTTTGTAACGCTCGTGCCAATGATTGAAAAGTAGGTGAATCCAGTTGTATTTTCTGATACTCTCTAGCAATTTTCGCTAAAGAATGAGCATCAGAATTAGAAACAAATGTATACTGATGTAATTCTGGTATCTTATCCGCCATATCTGTATTAGAGCTGAGACCAAGCTCTACTGCATCTATTAGTTTAGGGTTCAAAACTTCAGTAAGAGATTGGATAACACCTTTCCCAAATAAGCTCTTAAAGGGTGTAAATATATGAGCAGGTATAAATAAACCACCAAGCATTTTCACCTTTTCTTGCAATACTTTGGCATCTTCATACATTCTTTGTGTACTTAGTTGATTATTCGTCACACGCTTGGACAGCCATTCAGAAAAGGCTTTTAGAGATGTCAGGCCCGGAAAATATGCTAAAACATGGATCGGCCCGTTACAACGGTGATCATATACTTCTATTTCGCATCCAGGTATGAGGGTCACTTCATTTTCAAATCGAAAACCACCGCCCTCCATCTCCACAAGTTCTCCGCTTTCTAAAAGCCCTACCATCTCCATAATCACTTCTGGCGAATGACAATCAATAACACCGATTAGATCTAACCCCTTTGGAAACTTGGCTGTTTTTAAAATATTCGTTAATGTAAGATTGCGGGCAGCTGTAATTTTTACCGGTTTATTATTAAATGTCCTTCCAATGTGAACATGGAGATCCGCGAAATAAGCTGTCATTACACATGCATACCCATTTTTAGTTGTAAATAAAGAACAGCATACGCTGTTTTAGCATCATAAATATACTTTTCATTCACAAATTTTACCGCCTGTTCTAATGTAATTTCTTGTAGATCAACAAACTCATCTTCATCCCCACTCAGTGGATTTTCTACCTTATGTAAATCAGTAGCAATATATAGATGAATCAATTCATCTGCAAAACCTGGAGAAGTATAAAAGGAAATGAGATGATCGAGTTTTCCCGCTCCATAGCCTGTCTCTTCTTCTAGTTCACGTACCGCTGATAACTCAGGATTTTCTCCAGGCTCAAGCTTTCCCGCAGGGATTTCAAGTAGTGAACGTTCTAGTGGTTTGCGATATTGCTCTACCATGACGATCTTATTTTCTGCTGTTAATGCAATAACTGCAACTGCTCCAGGATGTTTTACAATTTCACGTTTAGCAATATTTCCGTCTGGAAGTTCCACTTCATCTACTTGTAAACTGATGATTTTACCTTTGAAAATTTCTTTTGTACTTATTGTTTTTTCTTCAAATTTTTTCATTCATCTTCCGCTCCCTTATTGAATGTATTCCCAATAATCATATATTTTATCATACAGATGTTTAAATAGGATGTTCAAAGAGTCACCAAATGATAAACGGAGAATAGAATTACTACGTTGGCAATTAGGTTCTTTTACTAAGAAAAGGAACCTCTGTTAAGATCGCTCACGTCCTGTGAGCAACACAGAGGTCAGCAAATCGTGTGCAAACCCGACCCTCAAAACCTTCTCACCTCGAACTTCTGGTTTCAATTTTGGCACCTTTTTCAACACGCATTTAAACATTAACTTTGGATTAATTCTTGTTTTCCGTTAATATAGAGACAAAGTATGGAAAGGTGTGATGGTGTGGAAAAGAGAAAACTTGGTCACTCGGATTTAGAAGTTTCAACATTGGGACTTGGCTGCATGTCACTTGGTACGGACGAAAAAAAAGCGGTTAAAATAATCGAGGCTGCAATAGATGAAGGCGTTAATTATTTTGATACAGCCGATTTATATGATTATGGCGTGAACGAAAAAATAATTGGGCATACACTTTCGCAAAAACGGGATCAAGTAATAATCGCTACGAAGGTAGGCAACCGCTGGGGGAAAGAGAAGAATGGCTGGGAATGGGACCCTTCCAAAGCTTACATAAAAAAAGCCGTCAAGGATAGTCTCCATCGCCTTAACACTGATTATATTGATCTATATCAACTTCACGGAGGAACAATTGACGATCCGTTTGAGGATAC
This sequence comes from Bacillus sp. FSL K6-3431, assembly GCF_038002605.1. NCBI lineage: Bacteria > Bacillati > Bacillota > Bacilli > Caryophanales > Bacillaceae > Bacillus > Bacillus sp. FSL K6-3431. The sequence continues at coordinate 55,749 of NZ_JBBOCT010000001.1, read as the reverse complement.
AATAGAGGCGTTTGAAGAACTGCGCACAGAAGGACTAATTAAACATTATGGTATTTCTTCTATCCGTCCTAACGTCATTCATAAGTTCGTTAAAGATTCTTCAATTATTAGTGTTATGATACAATATAGCTTGCTTGACCGCAGACCCGAAAAAATATTGGGTTTATTGAAAGAAAATAATATTAGTGCTGTCACAAGAGGTTCTGTTGCAAGAGGCATATTAAGTGACAAAATGCTCGAAATGATTGATACTGACAATTTTCCTGAACAAAAGTATCTTGATTATTCAAGTTTAGATATTAAAGATTTATTAAAAAGTATTAAAGAAAAAATGCGCATGGGCCCACGAACATTAAATGAGATTGCATTACAATTTAATTTGGCGAACGAAGCTGTTGCAGCTGTTGTGACTGGGGCTAGTTCTGTAGAACAATTACAGGATAATGCACGAGCCGTGTGTGCGTCACCACTTACAAATGAGGAATTGGCCTTTTTAAAGATGATTACAAAATCGAAAACATATACAGAACACCTGTGAATCATGTTCAAATTCTGATTATTTTTACTACCAGTACAGTATAAATAATAAGTTTTGTTCTAAATATGAAACAATTCTTCGTTATATGTTATAATTCGCTGTAAGGATGGTGAAATTTCACATGATTGGCGAACGAATACAAAAATATCGAAAGCAAAAAAATATGTCATTATCAGAATTAGCTGAAAAAGCTGGAGTGGCGAAATCTTATTTGAGTTCTATAGAACGAAACATCCAAACAAATCCCTCCATACAATTCCTTGAAAAAATTTCAGCAGTATTGGACATTCCTGTAAATAACTTGCTACATGGTGACACTGATAGTGCTCATTTTGGACATTTAGATCAGGATTGGGAATCGCTTGTCCGTGAAGCAATGGATTCCGGGGTATCGAAACAAGAATTCCGTGAATTTCTCGAATTTAACAAATGGAAAATTAAAAATAAATAAAAATAAAAATAAAACGTTTAATGACTTATTAAGGTCATAGAACGTTTTTTATTTATAGCACTTTCGTTCAAATTATTAACTTTTCTAATAAAGAGTGAAGATTAAAGTAAAGTTTTTCACGATTCTTAGTTTTTATCGCCGTATTTCTTCAAAAATTTCTTCACTTCTTCTTTATCTATTCCTAAATATTTAGCCTCAAGCATTAGCCACATCCACTCTCTATCTAGTCCTTCAAGCACCCCTTTTACCTCAACCACATTCTTCCCCCCAAAATACGTTACGTATTAAAGGCAATCCAGCCATCTTAGTGTGCGATCATACCTTAGACCTGTGACTTTGCGTCCCCAATTTTCAATGAGTTTGCCTTTTTCTATGTCTAGCGAACTAATTAATCATTCCCATACATGTATCTTACAGTTAAATTTTTATTTTCTTGTTATATTTTGTCGCTTAAAAAAATTATTTACGCAAGCTTTTCAGAGTAAACCTGACAAAATTATATATTTATTGGTAGTTTGGCACCGTTTTCTCTAAAAATGCTAATTTTAAAGATTACCGTATATTTTTATTTTATAAAATAATTATAGTTTTGCATTTTGTAATACATTAGTCATGATTTCAACATTAGGATAGTCAGATTCTCGAAACTGGTTGATCACTTGATCCACATCATAATCGACTCTCACAATAGACGTTTGCACCTTACCATCGTTAATATCAACGATAGAATAGGAAGACATATTCAGCCCATCAAACGGCAACCCAACACTCCCAATATTGATTAGGCACTTGCCATTTATATACCTAATATAAGGTTTATGAATATGAGCGTATATGTATACATCAGCTTCATTGATCATCAATTTCTTGCTCAAACTATCGTCACTTTCGAATGGCTGAACGACTTCAAATAAATTATTTGGAGTCGCATGGAAGATATGAAAATTAACTCCTCCAACTTCAAACGTTAATTCCATTGGAAGGTTTCTTAAATATTCGATACTATCCTCATTTAATTGTGAAAAAGTCCACTCACGTTCTTTCGTCATTATTCCTAAAGCCTGATCTGGTACCTCACCTTCTTTTAATCCACGTACCACCCATTCGTCCGCGTTTCCTTTAATAACTTTACAGTTTAGAGATCTAACCAAATCAAGTGAACGCTGCGGCTCAGGCCCGCGGAAACTAATATCACCTAGAACAAAAATGGCATCAACCTTTTTTTCTCTTATATCCTGTAAGACTGCATCTAAAGCAATAGCATTGCCATGGATATCTGAGATAAAAGCAAGTTTCATAAAAAATCCCCATTTCATTTTTCATTATATTCTTTCACGTGAATCAAATTGGTTAACTCCCTATCTATAGGTTAAATTCTTTAAAAAAACTAAAATCCCTCCATTATTTTCTCCTTTAGGAAGAAGCATCCTTATCATTTTTGCATAGTTTTATTATTATTTTTAATGTCTTTTGATGTCAATTTTAATGTGGCGTTATATAATTTATTATCTTGCACTAGATAAGCTGGTGCATTTGTGCCTGCATTAAAAGTGTCCACGCCTATAACAGAACTTTTAGTATGGAGTTCATTTCCCTTAATCATCACGCCAAACACATCAGTAGCTTTCGGTTTCCCGTAAGGACCAATTTTAATTAGTGGAGATTTGCTAATACTACTTTTTGCTGATACCATGCTATCCAATAGTTCAAAATTCTCGGCACCTGAAACGTAGATTGCAGCCCCGTACCCGATGTTTTCTGTAATTTCCAGTTTAGAGTTTTTAAGGGTGACTTCCGGCTTCCCATACAAACTATTAATCGTCAGCAGGTTTTCCTTGTCCTTTACAACACAATCGTCTAATACGTATGAACCAACACGATTAATCGCCAGACCCCCCGCCTCGAAAGAACATTGATTATACGTACCTGCAGGTAGAACGGTCCCTTGCCGATCACTATCTTTTACTGTAAGTCGCTCGTAGACACTTTGGCTGTTCCCCATTCCTAAAATGAGATCCTTGCCTTTCGTATTCGCTTTAATCGCTACATCCTTTAAATATACTGCTTGATCCTCAATATATAGGATTCCAGGACGAACGCCGTTATGCTCAATGCTTATATTAGATATCTTTTGGCCGTCTTCATTTCCTACACTTAGGCTTGCATCCACTAATGTGGAATTGCTAAAAATGATATTTTTTCCAAGGAGTTTTACACTACCATTCTTGAATTGGTTACCTTCTGCTTTTGCATTCCCCGCATATAAGGTTAGTCCCGAGCCAATAAAGTTGTTATCGTTTACAACTACTTCTCCCCTAAAACCTTTATGGGCGTGTACACCGATGCCTCCTTCAATATTTTGTTCAAAATGGTTATCTTCTATAGTTACATTTTCTCCATAAGCAAGAACAATTTGAATTTTATTGTCAGTAAAAGTATTTCCTTTAATGGTCGTGTTTTTCCCAGGAAAAAACCCTGGTTCAATATCAATACCACTTTGTGGGGCGGTTCCATTTGTGTGATGAATATGGTTGTTGATGATTTGCACCCCATCCGAACCAACCAAGCTAATACCTTGCCTTCGATTGTATCCAATATCAGAGTTCATAATTGTAACATTTTTCGAAATGTCAACAGTCATCCGATTCACTTTAACCTTTTTAATTGAAGGAGCTTCAAAAACAGCTTGAAAATAATCGGCTTCACTTGGGATTATTGATTCACCCGAAAAGAATTTTATTTGTTTATCTGCTTTGATAAAACTTCCATCTTTTCGATAATAATATACATCTACCTTACTTCCATCTGTAATTCCTTCTGGAAGCCAGAAATGAATATTCTTAAATGTTTCGTATGCAGGATTGTCAAAATGGCTGACTTCTCGGTTATTAGTACGAATCTTTCCTTCGGCTTTCACAGGTTGTCCCTTTTCATCAATACCCCCTAACTCTAAGGAACTTTCTGCAATAGTGGATCCCGTAACATTGGTTCCGCTCACAATAATCCCATCCCCTGTGAACTCTTTCGTTTTCACCCCGTCAATTACTACATTCTCGGCTCCAACGATTTCAATACCATTCCCCCATTCATGCGTTCCTCCAGTATCAGGACCCTTTTTTGAGTAATCATGATGATCACGATCCCCTAGAAAAGTTCCCCCTTTGATCGTAACATTCTCTACGTCTGGACCAATGTAAAGAACGGAATAAATTTCAAATTCATTAGCTTCCTTTTGCAGGATCGTCTTTTCATTCAAATGCAAATCCATGTCACTAACCATATTGATTCTTGATTCAGAATCCCTTTGTTTTGTTCCTTTGGCAATGAGATATGTTCCATTCGGAATGTTAAATGTTTTATACCCGTTTTCCTTCGCCCATACAAGCGCAGAGTTGATCCCTTTAGTCGTTTCTAGCGGATGGGTTCCATCGTTATGCACACCCCATCTACTTAGCTCAAGCTCATAGACCGGGGTTTTTACAGTACTTTTTGTATCCGTCTTTGTTATAGCTGTCGTTTTAAAAGCAGAATTGACCAGAAATACTGCTCCGATCATAAATGCCAACACTGCCGATATAATAATCCACTTTTTCATCTTATCACTCCCTGAATAAAGGATTTCTATCATCAGTAATATTTAATCTTTTTTTATTTAAAAAAAGATAAACTTTTGTGAATTTGGAGAGTACTACACTGAAGTATTCATTTATCTAAAAAACTAGACTATTTATTCTCACCTTAACCTTTGTCAAGATTACTATTTAATTATATTCTTGTTGATCGGTTTTCTCGTATCAATCTTGCTTTATTTTGCAGACGTTGCTCAATAAATCCACTTCTAAGAGTTGTTTTATGATCTAGCGACTAAACAGCATTCTATAGATGCTATTTAGTCGTCTCAATTTTAGAAGGAGGAGTTTAGTATGAGGATGCGTTTGATATTTATACGGGGATAACTTATTTTCAAACAATACTCTTACTGTTCTTTCATCGCGCATTAGCTTCTCCACATCGAAAACAACTGGTATTAGAGCGGTAGTTGGTCCGACAAGAGCTTCACCTTTCTGCTCAACGCCTAAACCAAACGAGATTCGTAGCATTCTAAAAAAGCGCTTTTCCATTAATCCAATATAATATTTAGGATTATTTCTGCTTGCGTGATCATAAAATACATCCATAAAGTTTTCAAAATAGCCTTGCCGATGATAGTCTTTATGAAGACAAAGTTTATCAATCTCCCAAACTCGCTTTTGGTGTGCCTTTATCTCTTCGAATTCAAAAAAGCGACATCGACCTTCTACAGTACTATCTGGATTTTTTGGATCGTACGGGATGAATTCAATCGTTCCGATAACAATATTTGGCTTATCAGGCAAGAGCAGATTGTATCTGATACCATTTTTCGCATACGGGTCATTATACCATCCATACATTTCGCAAAAGTATTCCCATGTATGCTCAAATTGCTTTTGTTGTTGCGATGATTTTACTTTTTGATACATACTTTATAACCCCCTTGATTTATATATTACATTTGGACTGACAACCACATCTGTAAAAAAGCCCCTATACTTTTTAGTTTATAAGGGCATGGAGTTATATCATTACAATATTTTAAGATTAGCTGTCAAGGCCTGGACCTGGTGGATCAGTTGGATCAGTTGGATCAGTCGGATCAGGATCTGGCTTTGGATCTTTTGGAGGCCAAAACTTCATCGTCTTATTGATATCGAGTGTCTCTAATTCTGGTTTTTTCCATGCTTGTTTCATTCATATCATCCTTTCAAGTTTTATAATCTTACTGTAAAAACTAATATTATGTACGTCAGTTAGCCAAACATTATTAACAGAATAGCTAACTTTTCGTACTTTAAAATCAGCTCACCTCCTTCAATTATTAAAATAAATATGTAGCTTATTCTTAAAATTCTTAACGAACAACCTCCATCTGTCTTCCTAACAACTTACTGAATACATTTCCTTTTTCTTGTGACAGTTGAATGAATCCTCCTTGCTGGATAATTTCGCCTTGTTCCAAAACAATAACCTTGTCTGCATTCCGAATGGTCGACAAGCGGTGGGCAATGACAATAATCGTCATTTTCCCTTTTAATCGCTCTAATGCTTCCTGAATTTTGCCTTCACTTTCAGTATCAAGCGCACTTGTTGCCTCATCTAACACAAGGATAGACGGATTTCGCAAGATCGCCCTAGCTAATACGATCCGTTGTCTCTCGCCGCCGGAAAGCTTTATTCCTCTATCACCTATTAATGAATCCAAACCATTCGGAAGCCTCACTACAAATTCAGCAGCCGATGCAAACTCTAACGCTTCCATAATCTGTTCCTCACCTGCATTAGGCATAACCAACAGTAAATTTTCACGTATACTGGCATTAAACAAAAATGGATCTTGTGGAACATAACCGATCGCTCTTCTTAAAGACAATAAATTTTCCTTTGTTAATGGAGCTCCATCAATTAAAACCTCGCCAATCTCTGCTTGATTCAGCCCCATCAGTAAGTCAATCAAAGTACTTTTCCCAGCACCAGATTTCCCGACAAAGGCGGTCATCTTATTCGCCGGAATGACCATATTAATATTTTTCAAAGTAAAAGTTTCCCTGTTTTTGTTATAGCGAAAATGTATGTTTCTACATTCAAGCGCCTTCACCATTTCAATTGGTCTAGCATTTCGATCAATTTTTTTTTCATATTCCGTCGAATTTAGACATTCCATTTGAAGTGATTTTACTGCTTTAAATGAAGGCAACGTTGTGGCTAGTTGTTCCAATGAAGCTTGAATTCCAGCTACTCTCGGCCATAAACGGGAAAATATGATAATAATTAACATCAATTGACCTGCCTGAGCATGGAACAATTTCACAGAAACCAATATGAAAAGAGCCATAAATAAAGCGGAAGCGATTTTATAATATAATTGCGAGCTCATCTTCAATTTCATATATTCTATTTGCTCCTGTTCCATTTTCTTCGTCACCGAATGGAACCACTCCATTCTCGATTCCTCTAACGTATTACTTTTAATATCTTTAATTCCATTTATTTGATCGGTTATCCCCGCAAGATAGGTTTTGCCTAATTCATAATTTCTTTGTCCCAACGCTAGTGATTTTTTAAGAAATTTTCGATTTATAAAGACAATCAAAACTCCGGAAAGCAAAACAAAAATTGTGATTTTTGCTGATAACCACAAAGCGAGACCAATTTGAATGAGAGTAAAAATAAGCGAAGCCATAAATTGTAAAATTGCACTCGTTCCTCCGCTTGTACGAGTTACCTCTGTTAAAAGTAAGTTAATAAGGTCAGATTTTCTCTTTTTGATAAAGAAATCCCAATTAGAATGAATCACTGCCCCGTAAGTCACTACACGAATATGCCTTAAGAAGCCATTCTTAATAATCGTATTTCGAACCATTATTTGTTTTTCCACAAAATTATGTAAGATGACAATCAATACGTAAATTCCCAATATAAGCGGCAACCCCACAGCACCAGAAATATTTTGCAAAAAACCAAACATATTCGCAATAGACGATGCTTCTATTCCTAAGTCGACAATTCCAATCATACTTATCATAGGAATTAGTAATAAAAGTCCAATTCCATCTAATAATCCAATGACAGTCATCGCCATTAGGTTTATGTAAAGAATCTTTCCCGCGAATAAATGAATTTGTTTTAAAAAATATAAAAGATCTTTCAAGATCATATCCTCCTAGATAATGCTGTTTTTCTAGTCATTCAAAGCATGGTTAAACTGGATGACGAGAAAGTTCTTTGAATATCAATTATCAACACCCTAGCATTAAAGGATAGAGTTACGATTAGTCGCTCGTCCATTTCACATCAAAAGCTACTAAATTAGGACTTTCCTATCTAATTCTATGTACATACGTCCCTTTAATTTTATTCTTTATAAAGAACAAAAAGGTCATAAAACACCTAACACTGACAATTTACTTTAAGTCTCCTTATCTATTATCAACACATTTAAAAATAAAAAACAACCTGCGATATCGTTCTTAATAAAGAATAACTATTACTAATATATAGGCTATTTAGATTAGAGTCAATAGCTATTTTATTAATTGAAACTTTCTGCAAATTAACTTATAGATGTTGAAATTGATGATCACAACGCAGAGGATCAGCCCTTACTATAAGTAAATTATTGAATACTATTTAATAAGGGGTGGCCAATCAGTCCGACCATGATCTTTAAACTAATTAATTGGAGGATAAAATAATGAAAAGGGAAAAATTAATTCGCCAAGATTATGCAAGAAGTGACCAATTATGGCCGTAGGTACCTATTTAATTGAATTAATACGGTGGAATATTAAAAACAACGCAACTGATGCTGTTAATACATCTAAAGGTTTAAACGACGCCTTAGTATGGGCATCTCAGGAAGGCTGTTCGGAGGTTGTATTGCCCGATGGTATCTATTTAATCGATGAAAATAATCCGATCCAACCGCAAAGTTATATGACATTCAATTTGGGTGGTGCTACTTTAAAAATAAGGGATAATAGCTTACCTAAATATGCCATTGTCTTATTTCAAAACGATCAGCAATATGCAAAAATTACTAATGGTAAAATTGAAGGCGACCGATATACTCATAATTACTCTAGCGGAGGTACCCATGAATTCGGTGTAGGTGTTGAATTAAGAAATGGAGTGGAATATATCACGATTGACAATCTTGAAATCTACAATACTACGGGTGATGCTATTATTGGTATTACTTCATTCGGCGCCATCGGTGGAAGTTTTCCAGAGCTCGCGGGGAATATGGAAGCAGGTGGAGTGAATACATCCAACGGAACTTTAACCTCTGACACGAATCGCATTCGTTCAAAAGTAAACATACCAATGATCTCGCAAATAACAAATCTCGGTTACTTCGGGCTTTACGGTGATAGTTACGGAGGGATAGGTAAAGAAATTACAACGAACACATACGATGTAGTCTTCTATAAAACTGATAATACCTTTTTATCATCAAAAACAGATCTTCATTTCTTTGATGAGATAGAGGTTCCAATTGGTGCCAGCTATGCCAAGGTCATATTACATCAAGCATTTATTCCTTCCGTTTCAGGAAATACCATTTTGATCCGAACTCCGGAATTCCCAAAACATGTGTATATTGAAAAATGTAATCTCCACCACTGTCGGAGATTAGGCATAGCCATTTGCGGAATGAAACACTGTTATATAAGTGGGTGTGAAATCCATCATATTAGCGGAACCGCACCTCAGGGAGCTATTGATATAGAAGATGGTTATGATTTAAACCAATATATTTTCATTGATGGTAATAATATTTACGACAACAACAGCTATAATATTATAGCTGTTGCAGGAAAGTATATAACCATCACAAATAACCGAATTCAGGATGGGATCTTTACAATAAATGCAGGTGTCGATAAAGCAATTGTGGAAAAAAACTACTTTCATAATTGCAATCCTCGCCTAACGGGGGAGACACTGTTCTCAAATAACCAGCTATATAATTGTAGAATGCGTATAAATGGCAGTGGCCTTGCTACAATAGAAACTTGCTTCTTCCATAATAGTCCATTAAATGTTGGTAAAGAAAAAGCATATGTCGCACAAATCAACAATTGTAAATTCCTTTTCGATAATGACTTTACTGTTGCATCAACAAACCCAGGTGCACCTCTAATATTTAGCGCTGAACCTCAAAATATCTCAGACTGTATATTTGAGGGAAGTGGAGGAGAGGCATTTACGATAGTACCAAATGGGGCATATGATTGGATCTTAAACAATGTCTCTTTTATAAACATTAGACATAAGGAAAATAGAATCACACGTTTACCTCCTGGTGTCTATAATGGATGTAAATTCATTAACAGTGGCCGTCTGGGAGTAAAGTTTATAGGAACAAAAAGCAACTACGAATTTAATAATTGTCATTTTGAATGGGACTCATATACTCTTTTTTATATGAGCCAAGAGACTAAAATAGATATTTTCAAGCTGAGCAACAGTACTTTTCTAAATACTGTGAGTTCAGATTCCGCTTTCTATTTGACGGGAAACTGGGGAATTATTCAACTCGCGGATAATATATTCTATTATCCGGACGGAAACAGTAACTCCATGATAGAAATACGAAATACTGCTGTTGCAGATTCAATTCAAATTACTGGAAATAACTTCATCTCAAATGCAAAAATGACAGCAGTAAAAGCCGATAAGTCGCCCTCTATTACCTTAATCTTTAAGGACAATTTCCTAAAAAAGTCAAACATTCAGTTGCACGATACTCATATAAAATTTGATAATATTATTGATGATGCCCATGTTTAGCTTTACCTTTGGAGAAATCTCCTAAAATAAACTACAAAGAGACTATCGTCAATCCTAGTCTCTTGTAAATGAATCATTTATTTATCTCATTTATTATGCATTGAAGTGTAATATTGGTTAGTGTCACACCGATTAGTGATCGGTAATTAAACTAGAGAGACTTATTTTAAACAATTAAATTTTATAAAGTTTACCTACTTCCATATCATTATTTTTATACGTATTTTTTTTGTCGATCAGTTGATATATAGGTTTCGCCAATGCCTTTATAATATACGACGAAAAAACACAGAGAATTATAAGCCAAATGAATATAAAAAGTGGATATTTTGGTGCAAAAGTTAGTTCTTGAAAAACTGTAGAATAGAAAAACATATGCGTTAACCATATATTTGTGGAGTGATCGCTTATAAAATTCAATATCTTATGTAGTAATACATTCTTATCCATCATAAAATATAAACAAATAAAACCTATTCCATTGATTGGGGCTATAATTGCTGATTCAATTAATCCATGAAATATTATTATAGAAAGCAATCCAAGAAGACAAAGTGTATTTTTAAATTTGTAGCTATGAAATCTAAGATAAAGTTTCGTGTAAATCTTTTCTTTTGCAAATATTGAACCTACTATAAAAGAGAACTGAGATGTACCCAGTAATACAATTATACGAATTATTTCGACAGTTAACGGATGATCACCAAAATCTATTATACTTTTAAATCTTTGCACATATGCCAAGAAATATATAACACCTGAAATAAGAAATAAAACAAAAGGACTGTACTTATTTATAATTTTAATAAGAATAGGAGACACGAGAACAAATATTATATAAACCTGTAAAAACCACCATGCACCGTTATAAGAATTTGATAATCCAAAAAAATTAAGTGAAAATGTTGTTAAATCAGATGTAAATATTTGTTCTCTTCCAATTAGAAACCCCAAGGGCACAAAAATTAAAAAAACGATCCAATAGTTTACAAATAACTTTAATATTCTTTTTATATTTTTACCTATAACAGATCCTTTATGGTTATTAATCATTATAAAAAAGGCATAACCTGTAACAAATAAGTATATTGGTCTACATGCATCACCTATTAATCCGATATAATAGACTAAAGGTACGTCGTTAATTAAGGGAAATGTTTCGTAAAGTCCGTTTACATCCTTTCTAGCAAAAAGATGTAGTAAAACCATTAATAAAATTCCTATTCCTTTTAATATTTTTGTATCATTTTTTGATAGCTCCACAGATTATCCCTCTCTCCTCAGTATATACATCTTATATAATTTAGTGAACTTTTATATAGAAAAACTTAGACGTAGTTTTCATTCCTCATGTGTCTGCTAAGACATGGGAGTTTTAACAACCCATTTAAGCATGATTACCTCTAAGCCTACGAGTTATTCTTTTAACAGGAACAATTATTAAGTCCTTTTCATAATTATTCATGCCCGTAATCCATATTATAAAAATATACACTAGAGAAAATACAAAAATTTTAATAAATAATAAAGTCCAATAATTAGCAATTATTTCTCCGTTTAATGTAAAACCGTACAATAAACTAATTATAAGTGGTGTACTCAAAGATAAGATGTTAACCCAAAACTCAGGTATGTTTATACTGATTTTCTTCCAATAATATATATTAATAATAACAATATTCCCTATAGTAAAAGAAATAGCTGTTGCAATAGCACACCCAATAACTCCCCACCATTGAACAAATATCACACTCATAATTACATTAACTATAGCGACAAAAATGTTAATTACAGATTTGAACTTTTGCATATTTTTTGCTTGTAGTATTACCCCACCCATACTTTGTATTAGCGAAACTAACATAGGAGCAAGTATAATAACGGCTATTATATATGATTCGCTATATTCCAAGCCTACCCATAAATAAATAAACTCCTGACCAAAAACAACAAATCCACTTAATGCGAATGAAATTATAATATATTGAACTCTCCCTATTCTTATAAATAACTCCGATAATTCTTGATCTGTTGCCTCCTGGGTTACCATTGTTGATACTTTACTTAAAAACACATTTGATATTGCAGATGAAAAACCGGAAAAGTAACCTGTAAAAGAAACACCTATAGTATAAATTGAAACAGCAATGGTTCCACTATAAATTCCAAGTATGACTTGATCAGTTGACCAATATAATTGGCTTATAATTAAATTTAAAAATATATAGAATGAGAATATTATTATTTCTTTAAACAATCCTTTTTCCAACTTTTTAAATATGATCTTTATTTTTATTTTTTTAATGCAGAAATAAATATTGATAATAATTGTTATGAAATTTAATAAAGTGATTATTAACGCCATGGTAATAACACCGTATCCCATTATTAAAAATGGTAATATTAACAGAGGGCTTATTATGGAACTGATTATAACTACCGTCTTTTGGAAAACAAACTTTTCATGCGCCAAAATAATAACACTAAACATTCCTAATCCTATACCAATAGATATGTTAACTATCATTATTCGCATGATTATCTTAAGTGTGTGAAGCTCAGCAATACTTAATGAGTTAGAAAAAAACAAATCTGCATTTAAAGTCAGTATTATTCCTGCTACTAGTGCAATTCCACCTAATACTCCATAAATGATAAAAAATAACCCGTATAATTTTGAGCAGCCTTGCTCATCATTTAGCGCTTTATATTTTGCCGAATATCGAATTAATGCATTACCTAATCCAAAGTTCAAGACACCTATGAATCCAGAAGTTGCGCTAGCTAGACTGTATAATCCATATTCTGATTGACCAAGTAGACTTAACATAATAGGTGTATATATAATTGAGATTGCGCTATTAATAAATAGTGCTGCATATGATAATACTGCACCAGCTTTGAGTTGATTTTTCATACTATAACCTTCTATACTCTTTATTTAATTAAAAATATGTTTTTTATCAATGCAATCGAATTTTCACTACTGAATAATCATAAAACATATTAATAAACGGATTTATTACCTTATAAACAAACGTCAACGTCTATTGAATCACACCTCTTTTACAAAAGAAAAGAGCACCTCAATTGAGATACTCACAATTCAGCAGTTTATTCTAATGCATAATAAGATGAAGTAAAAGTATTTCTTTTCAAAGCGATCTAATTTCTTTTGCTGGAACTCCAGCGTAAAGTGTATTTGGTTTGCAGTCTTTGGTTACTATTGCTCCTGCCGCAATAAAACATCCATCTCCGATAGTAACGCCAGGTAATATAGTAGCCCGTGCGCCTATCCAGCACCCTTTACCAATAACGATAGGCTTCCGATCAGATTCCCCAGCTCTTTTGAATTTATCTCCTATCTTATGACTAGAGGTACAGATCAAGACATCAAAAGCAATTGCTGTATTCTCTTTGATTATTACCTTTTCCCAACTATCTATAAATACATTGTGATTAAGGAGCACACCTTTTTCGATCATAAGATTTTTGCCACGAAATATGCAACCTGAACGAATATTTGAAGATGCTGTTCTCATTCCAGCAAGTTTATAAAGGAAATACCTTAGTTTTTGTGGTAATAACATGGATTTCCCTAAAATATTTACCAACACATTCCAGTAAATTAATGATAAAAAACATTTAAATTTTAAAATATTTGCCCCCCCTTAACTACCTTTATCTTTCAAAAAAAGGGAATAGTCTCCATTTGATAATTCGTTTAAGTTAACTTATATCCTTGGAGGCTAAGATAGCATAAAATTCATTTTATATGAATTAACTTTTTATTTTTTCCTTTACGATCGTAGAAGATACCCCTTTTGTATACGGAAAAAAAACGATTTCTATCCCTACTTGGTTAAACTTCTTTTCAACTTCATTAAAAAGAGGATTACCCTTCCAGTCATCCCCAACAAACATGACATCAAATTTTAGGGTTTCCCATGCTGAAAACTTATCTCTATTTATTTGAGGGACTACTATATCTACAAACTTTATTCCTTCAACGATTTCGATTCTTTCATGGTAAGGAATAACAGGAAGTTTATTTTTATACTCTTGGACTAACTCATCTGTACTTACACCAACGATGAGGATTTCACATTGTTCTTTTGCTCTTTTTAAAACATTTAGATGTCCTACATGAAATAAATCAAAAACACCTGTGGTATAACCAAATTTATATGACTTCATTTGTTTTCCTCCATCTTCGGCTAAAAGCAAATTTTATTTATTCGCTTTACTAAAACCTCGCTAGCATTTCCATTTTCAAAGGAGCCAATTCCTTCAAAAAAGTGACTTAAGTCGCCATTGTATTTTTCCGAATCAAATAATTTTATTTTTTCAAGAAGGTCCCCGTTGTTCATTGCTTTTTTGAAGGGCAATTCCAATAAATCAAAATATAAATTTCTGTCTTGTTTTATATATTCTTTATAATCAGGTACGTATAAAAAGCACGGTCTTTCTGTAATTGAATAATCGAACATCAAGGATGAGTAGTCAGTTATTAAGGCATCAGAAATATTTAGTAGTTCTTGAATGTCGTTATAGCTAGTCACATCTACAACATGATCGCCATAAACTAACTGGCTAGATTTTGACATTAAATGGGGATGTAATTTTACTAAACATATCCATCTTCCACCAAATTTCTCTTTTAAACCTTTTAATATATTAGAATAATTCAAATCATATACTGCTAGATCATTATCTTTTCTAAAGGTTGGGGCATATAAAATGACCTTATAATCAATAGGTATGTTTAATTCATTTAAAATTCCCCCTTTTATTAAAGGATCTTTTTTGAAAAGTAAATCATTTCTTGGTGTCCCGTGTTCAAAAATTTCTCCATCATACCAAAAAGACCTCTTAAAGATATCTGTACTATATTTACAGCCAGATAATAAGAGATCACATTTATTTGAATCCTTTTTAGCCATCTCGACATAGTTCGGTGGAAGTGCATCTTCTGCGTCTTTTTCGATTTGCTTTAAGCGTAATGAACTATGCCATGTTTGGATGTAATACTGTTTCTTTCTTTTTACAAATAAATCTGTCGTTCTAAAATTCGTAATCACCACTTTAGACGTACATAGCTCATAAAAGTATTGAAAAGTCATGGTTTTTACTTTTCTTATATTAGGTATATGCTCCTTTTGTTTTATATCATTAAAGGCCCATACAATATCAAATCTTCCCTTAGGAGTATGCTGGAGCATATACTCCGTTATATATTTAGGGTTACATCCATATTGACTACCATAATAACTAAACATAAAAATTTTATTTCCCTTAATAGGAAAGCAATTAAAAATGTGAATCATGAGCAAAGCTATATACTTTTTCAGTTTTCCAACTAGCTGATTCATTCTGTAATTCCCCTTTTTGGTCATACTCTAGAATGAAGCTTGATTCGTTCTAACCCGATAGGCCGAGGTATAAATCTTAACTTCCTTAGAATTTTTCCTACTAAGAGGAAAAATATATTTACATATGGATGTAGCTTAAACAACCGCAACTGCTGCTCCAATTGTGTGTCTCCTTTGGCAGCATTCCCGAATTCGCTGTAATTACGTTTGATATAAGCGTGGATTTCTTTTCTTCGTAATCCTGCTTTGTCCTTTTTTCTATTTAAAAATAAGAGATTGTAATGAATCAAACAGGTTTTCAATATCACTCTATAAGATTCATCTGTTAAATCAGGATAATTTTCTTCAATAAAACGATGTCTTTCTTTGAGGCCTTCTAATATGTCTAAATTTTTTAATGTATAATGAGCAACAATACTGTCGCTCCGCTGGAAATAGTAACACATTGGTTGATGCACGATAACATAAGTATTTACTTGCTGCATCACTTTATGAGCCCAAAATACATCTTCGAATAATACCCCCTTTTTAAAAGGTAGATCCTTGATGATTTTTGTTTTATATAGTTTTCCCCATGCGAAGTTTTTAACCTTTTGGTTATTTACCAATTCAGCCATTAGAACTTGATTGTTTAAAATGGTAGGAGAATCTCGCTTTGAATAGTATCGATTATCATAAAGTAAATGGTCTTCATAGGCATAATAAAAAGCCGATTGCACAATATCAGCTTTAAAATTAAGACCTATATTCACCATTTCTTCAATCATATTCTTTTCTAACCAATCATCACTATCTACAAACAACGTATATTCTCCTGTTACATATTCCATTCCAACATTTCTAGCGTCCGATAAACCACCATTTTCTTTGTGTACTACTACAATCCGGAAGTCCTCACTAGCATAGTCATCAATAATCGGACCGCAGTTATCTGGTGATCCATCATTCACTAAAATAACTTCCACATTTGTGTAAGTTTGTTCTAAAATACTATCTACACATCTATGAATATATTTTTCAACCTTATATACGGGAACAATAATACTTACTTTTCGTGACATCTTAACCCGCCTATTTTACTTTTTTTAAAACTTATCATTTACATCTATAAATTAACTATCTTTAGTATGCTTATTTTGCCACTTAATAAATTCAAGCAATGTTTTAAATTCTTTAATTTCTTCTTTTTTGATCCCTGATTCCTTTAGTTCATGTACAAGATCAATCCATTCCGCATCAAGCTGAGGTAGTTTGGGCTCATTAGTCAATTCTGGATCTAGTAGTGTTTTAAGGTCTACTTCTAAAACAGAGGCTATTTTTTCCATCACATTTATGGAAGGATTCTTATTCACATTCCTTTCAATATTGCTTAAATATGATTTGGCTATACCAGCCCGATTTGCCAGCTCTGTTAATGTCAGTCCCTTTTTTTTTCGTATTTTACATATATTTTTCCCTATCATTTATATACCTCTTTTATCCATTTAGGATAGACTTCCTAAACCCTTTGGTTTAATTCATCTTTAAGACAATCGATCACCCTCATTAAATTTTCTTCGGTCATATTACTACCAGAAGGCAGGCATATGCCAGTCATGAATAATTGTTCCGATACATTATGATGTTCTTGATGTGGAAAGTATTTCATCCCCTTAAATAGTGGTTGCAAATGCAGGGGCTTCCAAACAGGGCGCGCTTCAATATTCGCCTCCACTAACGCGCGTAATAAAACGCCAGTAGATATTCCTGTTTTACTCTCATCATTTGTTAAAGCTGTAAGCCAGCGATTAGACAGCGTATTTTTCAATTCTGGCATAAAATGAATGCCTGGTATATGAGATAATTCCCGATAATACTGTGAAAATATGAATCTCCTAGATATAATTCTTTTTTCCAATACTTCAAGCTGTGCTCTTCCCATCCCTGCTAAAATATTACTCATTCGATAATTAAATCCTACCTTACTATGCTGATAATGTGGTGCAGGGTCCTTAGATTGCGTGGCTAAAAAGCGTGCTTTTTGTAAAGCGACTACATCATTTGATACGAGCATTCCGCCCCCTGATGTAGTAATAATTTTATTCCCATTAAATGAAAACACACCAAGTTTTCCAAAGGTACCACTTTTCCTTCCATTATAAATAGAACCTAGTGACTCAGCCGCATCCTCAATCATTGGTACATCATATTGATTACATATAGAAAGTATTTCATCCATTTTCGCACTTTGGCCATATAAATGAACAACGATTACTGCTTTCGGCAATGTTCCAGCAAGTGCCGCTTCTTCGAAAGCTCTTGCAAGTGCTTGTGGGGACATATTCCAGGTTTCCGGCTCGGAATCGATAAAAACTGGTTCCGCTCCTTGATATAGGATAGGATTAGCACTTGCTACAAACGTTAAGCTCGAACAAAAAACAATATCTCCCGTTTTAACCTCTAATAAAGAAAGAGCTAAATGAATCGCTGCAGTACCTGAACTAACTGCAACAGCTCCTTTAGCTCCTACGTAACTAGCTATTTCGGCTTCGAAAGCATCTACATTCGGACCAAGTGGCGCAATCCAATTCGTATCAATCGCTTCTTGCATATATTTCATTTCATTACCTGATAAATGCGGTGGCGAAAGAAAAATTCTATCTTTCTTAGCTATCTCAATCATTTAAACACCCTCTATCAGTTGATTATTTTTTACTATAGCTGGCACACCAACAGCAGTACAATAAGGAGGGATAGAATGAATGACAGTTGCACCTGCCCCGATAACTGACCATTTTCCGATTTTTATTTTCGGGATAATTGTCGCTCCAGCCCCAACCTGCGCACCATCCTCAATTTTAACCGCGCCAGTTAATGTTGCATTAGGTGAGATATGAACAAAATCGCCTAATTGGTTATCATGTTCAATAACGGAAGCTGTATTGATAATCGTATGTTCACCAATATGAGTATCAGCGTTAATTACTGTATGGGCCATAACAACTGATCCGCAGCCTATTTTTGCGCTTATACTGATGGTTGCGGTTGGATGAATGAGTGTTACATAACTTTCTTTGGTAAGTTTTAACTGATTAACAATCAATCTTCTAAGTTTATTATTTCCGATTGCAATAATAAACTTCACATCTTTAAACATGTCATTAATTATTTCCGCGGCTAATATGGGACCAAAAAATATATCTTCTTTTCTTGATAATTCATCATATTTATCATCCAAATACGCAACAATTTTAAGTCTACTATGCAAAGAAATAATATCTTGAATGACTTTACTATGACCGCCTTTTCCAATAATAGCTATTTTCATCCATGCCCCTCTTTTACAGTAGACTTTGTTCCAGTAAAGCTTTCCATTGTAGCATTTCCCGGTTGATTTATTCCGACTGACAAAAGCACCTTTTTTGTCGTTAATAATAAAATCTTTAAATCAAGTAACAGGGATTGATGGTGCACATACCAAATATCTAATTCAAATTTCCGTTCCCAGCTTATCGCATTCCGTCCATTCACCTGTGCCCAACCGGTGATTCCTGGTCTAACTAAATGACGTTTGGATTGTTCTTCTGTGTACAGTGGTAGATAATCCATTAATAAGGGGCGAGGTCCTACTAAACTAAGATCTCCCTTGATCACATTTATTAGTTGAGGCAATTCATCTAAACTACACTTTCGTAGGAATACACCAAAAGTAGTAAGACGTAAATTGTCTGGAAGTAGATTTCCTTGTTGATCCCTTTTATCCGTCATTGTACGAAATTTGTATAAATAAAATGGTCTTGCCTGTAATCCGGGACGTTGTTGCTTAAATAAGATTGGACCACCTAATATCACTTTGATTAATAATCCGGTGATCAACAAATGTGGTGAAAATAGGATTAATAAAAAGATGGAACAGATAGTATCTAAGAGTCTTTTCATTCATTTTCCACTCCTAGGCTAATAGTTTAATTCTTTTACATACTCATCTTCATTTACCAGTTCAACAGGAAAATCCCCGCTAAATGTAAATAAGCGAGGATTAGCTGAATTTAATATATTTGTATTCTCATCGTAACCATTTGGATTATTGAATTGCCATCTCCAGGAATCTGTACACATTTCTTCAATTCCCTTTTCCGCAGTCCAACCAAGTTCTATTATTGCTTTAGAAGGATCCGCGTAACAAACGGCAATGTCACCAGAGCGCGGACCAGTTATTTTATATGGTATATTTCTTTCTGATGCCTTCTCAAAAGCAGCTATCATTTCTAATACACTATATCCTTTCCCAGTTCCAAGGTTATACGCCTCTATACCGGGTTTTTCAGTTGCTTTTTCAAGCGCTTTTAAATGTCCCTTAGCCAGATCAACTACATGAATATAGTCTCTTACACCCGTACCATCAAACGTTGGATAACTATTGCCATAGACGTTTAATTCTTTTAATTTACCAACTGCCACTTGAGTAATATAAGGCATTAAATTATTAGGGATGCCGTTAGGTGCCTCACCGATAAGGCCGGTTTCATGGGCTCCAACTGGATTAAAATACCTTAAAAGTGCAATACTCCAACCGTGATCCGATTCATACAGATCGCGTAAGATTTCTTCAATCATTAGTTTAGATCTTCCATATGGACTCATTGCGGTTAAATGTGCATTTTCGTTAATCGGAATGGATTCTGGTACGCCATATACAGTAGCTGATGAGCTAAAAACTAAATTTTTCACATTATATTTCTTCATTACATTACATAGTCTTACTGTACTAATAATATTAAACTCATAGTACAAAAGTGGGGTATGAACAGACTCGCCAACCGCCTTTAATCCCGCTAAATGAATAACTGCATCAATGGTGTTATCTGTAAATACTTTTTCCAACTTCTCCTCATCTAACAAATCCATTTCGTACGCTTTAAAACTTTTGCCAGTTATCTCGCTCACACGCTTTAATGACTGCGGTTTACTATTGATATAATTATCCACGACAATAATTTCAAAACCTGCATTTAATAATTCCACACATGTATGACTGCCGATATAGCCGGCTCCACCCGTAATAAGTATAGCCATGTATGATCAACCCCTTATGCTTCCATTAATTGATATAGTTTTTCTACTTCCAGCTCGTTTCCATAATCTTCTTTACTTATATTGGATATTAAACTTTCTTTTAACTGCCTATCTTCTATTAATCTCTGAATGCCTGTAACGATACCATCTATACTAAGCGGTGTGATTAGCGCATCAAATTCATCACATGCTTGGCTTTTTGCAGTTGGAAAATTAGTAATGACAACTGGTTTTCCTAAAATCTGTGCCTCGCGAATCGTTACTGCCTTCCCTTCATACCTGGATGGCTGAACATAAATATCACATGCTTTTATATAAGGATAAGGGTTCACTTTTTTACCTAATAGAATAAAGCGATCTTGAAGAGCTAATAGATCAATTAATTTCTTTAATGTATCTTCAAGGGGACCATATCCAACTACATACCATGCAATGTCATATCCTTCATCAACCAATTTCTTACAAGCCCTTATTGCTTGATCTAAACCTTTTGCATGTGAAAGCCGTCCTACTGTTACTAAAATTGTTTTTGTTGGTGACTTTTTTATTTCTATCGGCACCTCTAAGCTTGCTTGTTCTTTAATAAAAGTAGGAGATAGAATATTTTCAATCACTAAAGTCTTTTCTTTGAAATCTGGATATTCTTTCAAAAAAGTTTGTGAACACTCATCCGAAACAGCGACGATATGATCTAATTTATTCCACATCCGATTTTCGATGTTCTTATTGACATGAATATTTGAGTAATCCGTATGGATCCAGCCAATTTTTTTCTTCGCTTTCACTTTCCCACCTATAAAGTGATGTGGCCACAGGAAACCTATGGCCACATCATATTCATTATTCAGTTTTGGTAAAAAGGGACTTGTCATTTCCCATCCATATTGGATGGTTAAATATCCTGGCTCATCGATATTTTTTATTTTCCCGTGGAAATAACTAATTGATTTTGCTAATGCCCTTGAAACCCCTAGCTGATAATATCCTTCCTTTGCGATCTGACTAATTGATTTCCGAAAGGTAGTGTACTTCGGTACTTCTGCTAACAGATGTGGTTCTGAAGGTAAATATGGGAAAAATTCTCCTTCATGTTTAAAAAGCATTAAATCTACATCGTATTTGCTATAGTCAAAATGATTTAATAAACCGATTAAACTACGCTCCACACCGCCAATTGCCAAATCAAAAGAGGTGATTAATATTTTTTTCTTCATTCTAGGATTACCTCGCTATTCATCTTTGAGGAACTTCAGTGTTGCTAATTCCGTATAATCTTAACCAATCATTCAAATTCCTTTGAATATTAAATCCAAGTTCCGATATATTGTTTATTATGAAATACTTATTTGGCTTATCAATTAAAAGGGAGGCTTTAATGCCATCACACCATAGGTCAATATGTTCCTCAAGGTGAAGGTATTTTACTAACCCTAGCCCCATATCCGTACTTTTAGGCACTGACGTTGCGGCAATACAAGGAGTCCCAGAACTTTGCGCTTCTAGCATGACAATACCGAAGCCTTCAAATAAAGATGGGAAAAGAAAAACATCAAAGGCATTCATCAGTCTAGGAATATCAGTTCTAACTCCTAAAAACCTAATATGTTCCAATAATCCTATCCGTTCAGCTTCTATCTCAACTTCTTTCCTTAAAGGACCCTCCCCAACTAAGATGGCTACAAATCTTGAGTCCTCTTTCACTAGCTTTTTCAAAACCCTTAAGATGAACAGATGATTTTTTGATTCCGAAAAACGGCCTACATGACCAATGACCTTTGCATCTTCAGATAAATAAAGTTCCTTTAACACACTCTTTCTATTGTTTGGGTCCGTTTCGGTATACTCACTTATATCAATCCCATTTTTTAGAATACTCACTTTATTAGTTCCGAATAAAAACCTTGCTGCTTCTTCACTACAGCTACAAAGCTTTGTTGCTGAGAACTTAATTATTGCTTGTAACCCCTTTAACATGAGCTTTTCTTTAAAACCATGCTGTTTTAGCCAATTATTACTGTGTGAATGACAAACCCTATTTTCTATTCCGCACATTTTCGCTGCTAATGCCGGAATACCACTTTGGTAATCCGTATGAGCATGGATTGCAACATAAGTACTATCAGACATGATAGCCATCAACTTTTTCATATACTGAAAAGGACCGATAGTTCCAAGGCTGGGAATATTATATATTTTTCCACCCATTTCCTTAATTTCATCATCATAGTCTTCTATGTCATAATTATGAGTAATAAAGTCAAATTGGACTTTTCTACGGTCTATGTTTCGATAAATATTCATGATTAATGTTTCGGCACCCCCTCTCCCCATTGAACTTACAATATGGAGGACCCTTTTAGGAGGATCTATTTTCATCATTTCCTGCCCCCTAAGATCAATTACGCCTTGGCGGGAATTGCGTCCAGATTTTATCGAGCTCGCTCGATAAACCTCCTCTGAAAATCTGTGACATCCGCCGGAGGCTTTCACTTCATTCAGCCGGAGTTTGCACTCCCACTGAATTAGGTAAATCGCATTCATCCCGCCACTTATAGAAGTGGGGAACTTCTGCTGAATGAAGTTAAAATAAATGCTCGAGAAAGTCACTTTTATAAAGAATATTTAATGTGATTACATTTTCATAAAAATAATATAATCCATAACAAATAAGTAACACATAGTAAACGAATCTTTGATCTTTTTTACAGAAAAGTTTGATGATCCAGGATATGAGAATTAATTGATATAAACTAAAATAAATAGCAAATCTTGCAAATATCCAGTTTTGCGTGGAAATGAGCATGAAAATAAAGCCGATTAGAGCCATGTTAACGATATAGTCACTGCTTGGAAATATCTCCCTAAATTTCTCCCTGCCAAGATAAGCGATGACAAGCGGTACAGCATCTACAGCAACACGAACAATGCTTGCTCCACCTTCATCAAAATTTGAATATTGCCCATACTGTGTGTCCCCAATAGCAGAAAATAAAAGCGCTGAAAACTGATCAAAACCAATTACTATCGCGATCGAGAAAAAAAGCAAAATATATGTTGCATTAGACCACGCTTTATACCTAACTAAGAAAAAAATCGGAATCAGAATCAATGCACTTTGATGGAACATGGAGGCAAGAATAACAACAGCGAAATATTTGGCCCAACTTCCATTCATTAAGTATTTCGTCGCGGTAAAAATAATGGCTGCGGCAAGCACTTGCCTAATACCATTCATTGAAACTAAAAATAAGCCACCTGTAATATAAACATACGTACTTAGCTCAAACATCCTGGAATATTTAAATAAAACAGAAATGATCAGAATGTTAGTGATCAGAGCAGTTGTAAAAATCATGATTTGGGGATCATCTGAATAATTTTTTAAGAGCATTTGTAGCAATCCAAAACCAATATCTTTCTGTGAGGTGATAAATTCCCAAGTAAAATCATTGATCTCATATATACGTTTATAAAAATAAGTATCTCCAATATTATTTCTAAGACCAGAAATGATTACTAGTGACAGTAGTGCACCGGTTACTAAGGTTTTATTGGGTTTAATTGTAGGTATCGAACCTGCCGCTAATACTGCAGTGGAAAAATATCTAGCAAAAAAGGATAGTATAAATACGATGAAAAGATTTAACCATAGAAAGGTCATATTATTTCCTCTCCTATAAATAGAGACAACTTATATAATTTGCTTAATCTTTTGCGACTCTTGTTTTCGATAAAATATAAAAATATAGTAGTATGCCCATTGGAATAGCTATAATAGTTAATCCTTTACTTGGGGTTTCTTTTAAGAAATTTTTGTTATTCATTAATAAGCTACTAGACACATAATGTATAGCCTGCCTATATTTATACGTTATATCTGCAAATGGTAATTTCATCAATTCTTTTCGATAAAATGCAAAACCTTTCGGGTTTTTTCTGTATTGATTAAACATATTTAATGATGAACCATCTTGAAGATATTCCACGCAACATAATACTTCATTTAAAAGTAACATTTCATATTCCCTATCTAACATATAATATTTATATGCCAACCCTACATATTTTTCGTTTTGAAAAATTGGGTATCGAAATTGTTTCGTTAATTCTGAGCGGAAAACAAGCTTCTTATCACCTGTGATACCATGGTCATTATAGAGATGAAACAATGTTGAACTTTTCAATTTTTCTGGTAATCTTGTGCCAATCACTTCATTATTCGTGTTTGCATCTAATCCAATTAGGCCACTCACTTTTTCACTACCGTATTTTCTCCAAAAGTGATTGATCTTTTCTACAGCATCCTTTGGCATATAATCATCAGAATCGATACAAACGTTCAACTCAGTATCAATTAATTCATACGCAGTGTTGTGCGCACCATGCATACCAACATTTTCTTGCCAAATATATCTGATTTCAATCTTCTTTTCTTGGAGCCACTCATCCACTAATTGTTTCGTGCTATCTGTTGAACCATCATCAACGATAAGCCAGACAAAATCTTTACTCGTTTGGCGTAATAAGCTTTGGTAACAATTATCCAAGCAAAAGGCTCGATTAAAAGTTGGAGTAAATATCGTTAATAACTTCATTATTTCACCCCGAAATAGTTAAGTAAAAATCTTCAATTTTATTTGCAGTAGCTGCAATATCATACCCTTTGTCAGAAAAAGCAACTTGTTCACTTTTTCTTTCCATTTGACTGGCTGTTATTCTTTCCATCTTATTTACCCATACTTGTGTATTATTAAGAGGCGCATAATCAACTAGGTTCATGCCTAGATCGACTTCTGTCGATACACAATCTGATATGAGACAAGGTAAGCCCGCCCCCTGTGCCTCTATTAATGCAACCGGTAACCCCTCATGCAAGGATGGAAATACAAAGATATCTAGCCCTTGAAGGATTCGATTTATATCACTGCGTATCCCTAGAAACCTAATCTTCTTTTCTAAGCCAAGTTTTCGTACCTTTTCTTCTATTACTGGGCGTAATGGACCATCACCTATTAATAATAAAACAGCATTTTCTCTGACTTTATTAAATTCCGCGAATAAATCAATGAGATAGGTATGGTTCTTTTGATGTGCAAATCTACCAACATGCCCAAGAATGAAGGATTGATCATCTAGCATTAATTCTGCCCTTATCTGTTGTCTAACTTCATTGGAAAAGGAAAACTTATCATATTCAATGCCATTTTTTAAAATCTGACTGGTGCTTGATTTCCTTTGAAAAAGCCATTTAGCTGCATCATTCGAACACGCAAATAGTGCCGTAGAATTGGGAATAATAAACTTTCCTACTAACCACTTATATGTTCTTGCAGCCAAGCCTCCTTCACTTTGCGTATTATGACTATGTGATATACGCACTGGAATACCTACCTTTCTTGCCGATCGAAGCACCATTCCACTCATCTTATCTAAATGGGAGTGAATAATTGGATAGCTTTTATGGGTATCAAAAAATTGATTTAATGCTTTTAGATACTTCATATGCCCTACATCTGAAACATAAGGAATTCGATGAATCTTCCCGCCCTTATTTATTATTTCTTCATCAAAAGCCCCAGCCTTACATGTCAAGAAATCAAATTGAATCTTCGTGCGGTCGATATTCCGATACAAATTCATAATAAGCGTCTCGGCTCCACCACGATTCATATTGACGACAACATGCAATATTCTTAATGGATTGCCCACTGATTTTCCTCCATCTCATCCATTACTTCTTTATACATATTGCTTTTTTCTTCTAGAATCTTTACTAAGCTATATTTGTTTACAATGATATGTCGACTGTGTGAACCAAACTGATCTCTTAAAGCTTTATTTACTGCAAGAATAGCAATCTTTTCAGAAAGTTGGATCGAATCCTTGCTAATAAGCCAGCCATTTTTATTGTCCGAAACAAGTTCCCTATGACCTCTATTATCAGTAGCTATAATTGGTAATCCACATGCCATTGCTTCCATGATGTTTACCGGCAATCCTTCACGTACACTCGATGCAACAGCAAGATCACTCATTTTTAATAGGGATTCTACGTCTTTACGATAGCCTAAAAAATCGATCATTCCTGCGACTTTTAGCTTTATTGCTAGTTTTTTGCTATCTTCCAATAACGGACCATCCCCTGCAAAAATAAGCTTCGTATTAGGTATTTGCTCTTTGACCAAAGCTAATGCCTCAATGAGCATTTGTTGGTTTTTATTTTTATTAAATTCAGCTGCATAGAATAGTAAAAAAGCATCATTATCATAATGATACTTAGCCCTTAATTTCAATTTGTCTTCTTCATTTACAGGCGTAAATTGCTCCGTATTTACTCCTACTCCATGGATATGCGCAATTTTATTTGCTTTAAATTGATGATTTATCGCTAACCCAAAATCCTCTTCATTAATCGTAATTAAACAGTCAGTATAATTTGCTAGCCATTTTTCGATCGGATAATAAATCAACCAATTCAGAAATGGTGCATTTTTACAAAAATGAAATCCGTGTGCAGTATAGATTACTTTCGTCCTATCATTCCTTGCCTTTCGGGCTGCTAATCTAGTTAAAACTCCCCCTATTGGTGTATGACAATGAATAATATTATATTGATTCTTTTCTATGATTGTTTTCAATTCATTATAAGCATCCAAGTTTTTTCTTTTAAAGGGTGACCTGTGGATAGGTACGTCATATTTTCTATCTACATATGGTAATTCCATCTTTCCTGATGCAGCTACATGTACTTCCCAACCTTGCTCCTTAAACCATTTTAAATATGGTAAGTGAAAAGCATTAAAATGATAATCAACCGTTGCACAAAACAACACCTTTTTTCTCATCGCTCTCACCTATCTGATTAGTTCTCTCTCAAGTACAGAGGATAGATAATCTAGTAAGTCTTTTCTTAACTCATCTCTTTGTAAAGCGAAATCGATCGTCGTTTGAATAAAGCCCATTTTTTCACCAACATCATAGCGAACACCTTCAAAATCATAAGCGTAAACAGCTTCATAATGATTTAGTCGAGCGATTGCATCTGTCAACTGGATTTCTCCTCCAGCCCCTGGCTTCTGTTCATTCAATATTCCAAAGATTCTCGGATTAAGAATATATCTGCCCATAATTGCTAGATTGGAAGGTGCTTCCGCTTGTATTGGTTTTTCTACGAGATGATTCACGCTATAAAAGCGATCTCCAATTACATTTCCATCAATAATTCCATATCTTGACACATCGCTTTCTGGAACAGATTGAACTCCAAGTATCGATGCATTGTATCTCTCATACTGTTCTATCATTTGCTTTAGACAAGGCTTTTTGGCTTGAACAATATCGTCACCAAGTAGAACAGCAAATGGTTCATCGCCAATAAATTTACGTGCACACCAAACTGCATGCCCCAAGCCTTTTGGTTCTTTTTGACGAATATAATGGATATCAACCATCTTTGATGACTTTTGTACTTTATCTAATAAATCATACTTTCCTTTTTCCATTAAGCTTTGCTCTAATTCGAAAGAATGATCAAAGTGATCTTCAATCGCTCTCTTTCCTTTTCCTGTTACAATAATAATATCTTCGATTCCTGA
Organism: Bacillus sp. FSL K6-3431; assembly: GCF_038002605.1. NCBI lineage: Bacteria > Bacillati > Bacillota > Bacilli > Caryophanales > Bacillaceae > Bacillus > Bacillus sp. FSL K6-3431. The sequence goes on along the minus strand of NZ_JBBOCT010000001.1, from coordinate 27,366 downwards.
TTCAATCGCTTCTTCCACAATATATTGAATTGTCGGTTTATCAACAATCGGTAACATTTCTTTTGGCATCGCTTTTGTTGCTGGTAGAAATCTCGTTCCTAAACCAGCAGCTGGAATAATTGCTTTTCTTACTTTCATCCCTTTTTCGCCTCCTTTATCCCGAAACTGACATAGCTCGTTCTGGTATCAGATTTCCTTTATTATTCGCCAAATGAAGAAGTGTTTCCCTTAATGCTTTCCTATCTATAATCGAGAATGTTAATAAAAGCTCTTCTATTTCGTGTAAATAAAGCTCCGATGCTTTTCCGATATAAATGTTTGGGAATACATGTTTTTTATGAACTTCATTTTGATTGAGTAATTCTTCAAAAAGCTTTTCACCTTGCCTAATCCCAGTAAATTCAATTCCAATGTCATCAATAGAATGCCCTGATAACTTGATTAAATTTCTAGCCAAGTCGACAATTTTTACCGGATCTCCCATATCTAATACAAAGATCTCTCCTCCTCTAGCTAGCGCTCCAGCCTGAATGACTAATCTGGAAGCTTCAGGAATAGTCATAAAATAGCGAAGCATGTCTGGATGGGTAACTGTAAGTGGTCCGCCTTTTTTTATTTGTTTTTTAAATAATGGGATGACACTGCCTTGACTACCTAAAACATTACCGAACCTAACTGCGACAAATTTTGTTCTGCTTTTTTTGTTCATATGCTGAATAATCATTTCAGCCAGCCTCTTGGTTGCCCCCATGACGCTTGTGGGATTCACCGCTTTATCTGTGGAGATCATGACAAATGTTTCTACCCCATGCCAACTTGCGGCTTCTGCGACATTTCTCGTTCCAATTACATTATTTTTAACTGCTTCTTCCGGATTGTACTCCATCAATGGTACATGCTTATGAGCTGCAGCGTGGTACACAACATGAGGATGATGCCGATTCATCACGTCCATCATTTTCTTAGCATCTTGGATATCCGCAATTTCAGTTGGAAACTCCATTGCTATATGGCCGAACTTTTCATGTAATTCCATTTCAATCTCATAAATGTCATTCTCACTATGGCCTAATAACACTAGTTTCTGTGGGTGAAAGCTGGATATTTGGCGGCAAATTTCCGAACCTATGGAACCTCCTGCACCTGTTACCAATACAATTTTATTCGTTATAGAATCTGAAATACTTTCAATATCTAATTCAATTGGTTTTCTTCCTAAAAGATCTTCTACTTGCACATCGCGGAATTGGGTAACGGCGATTTTACCAGTGACGAGATCCTCTAACATGGGAAGAATTTGCGTCTTGGCTTTGGTTTTTGCACATTCTTGAAAGATGATGTTTAATTTTTTTTGAGATAGTGATGGAATAGCAATAATTACATTTTCGATGTTATAATCTTGGATGGCGTTTTCTATCCGATTCACTCCTCCATAAACGGGAAGACCTAGTATATCTAGTTGATGTTTTCTACTATCATCATCAATAAATGCCACCGGCAAAAGGTCTGCATCATTATTTTTCAGTAATTGTCTTGCTACCATCGTGCCGGCAGATCCCGCCCCAATAATGAGCGTTCGTTTTTTATTATCGGTTTTATTCAAAAAGTTATCTCGGTATATACGCCAACAAAATCTTGACCCTCCGATGAACAACATATGTAGTAACCAGGTTACTGCAAGCAGTCTAAAGTAAATTTCATTTATTATTAGTAGCTGGGCGAAACTAGCGACTATTATCGATAAAGTGACAACTTTAAAAATAATAATTAATTCTCCTATGCTCGCATACTCCCACGCCTTTTTATAGATTTTAAACCTGAATGAAAATATGTGATGACTTATTAAGATGGAGATAGAAGCGATCATAACTGGTAAAGCAATGATATGAAAATTAGCGTTTACTAGAAAAAAGCCAAAAAAAATAGCCGTTAATATAATACAGGAATCTAAAAAAATAAATAAGTTCAATCTTTGTCGATAAGACATAAAATCCACTCCTCTTAAAATACATTGATGAATTAGACCAAACTAAAGATCTTAATTATGCTGTTCTGTTCTTTGCGTTTCGATTAACGGGATGTACTGCACCTTCGGTGACGAACAAAGATGGCCAGCGCTTACCATGTTTTCCTTTATTCGAAAAAGATTCGTCGACTAAGAACGCCACGTCCTGTGGTAACGTAAACGCACCGACATCCTGTGGGCGCAGTTTGTACGTCACTAAACTTTCTTAGAAACAGCATAATTAAGATCTCTAAAATACATTAGGGCATTTAACCCCTCCTCACATCACACTACTGACGACTTGCGTCTAAGGTCTTTCAACCCACAGCATGATCGAGTGCCTCCATTGATAATGGAAAGGAGACATCACCATTTGAACAGCAAAAGCGCCTGGCTCATTGATGTAATGAGTATGCACGGAACATAAGTAAATCATCACATCCTACTGCCCTCAAGAAAGATATTTACATACACTATTAAAAAGAATATTATATTCTTAATAGCGAACGATATGATAAAAAAATATATTTGTTATTAACTATTCTTTTCATTTAATATCACACCGACAATTTGAGCCTTCGCATACTCTAGCACTTTTTTCGATTCAAATGCACTGTCGATATTCGTTTTATCTTGACGGACTACTAGGACAACGCCATCGCATAAGTTTGCGATGATTTTTGTATCAGTCACTTCCAGTACTGATGGCGAGTCAATTAATACAATATCGTAATCAGGAGTTACTTTTTGTAATAATTGCGTCATCAAATGGGATGCTAGCAATTCAGCTGGATTAAACGACATTGCACCACTTGTTAATACGTCCAAACTACCAATTTTTGAAGAATAAACGGCATCTTCAAAAATTGCCTTTCCCGTCAGAACATCTGTTAATCCAACCTCATTTGTAGTTTTGAATATACTATGAAGACTCGGATTTCTTAAATTTCCGTCAATAAGGAGTATTTTTTCCTTCTGTTGCGCCATTGACACAGCTATATTAGCAGCTGTCGTCGACTTTCCTTCCTTTTTCCCAGGTGACGTTATTAGTAAAATTTTGTTTTTTCTATCTCCATTTATAAAGTGAATATTTGTTCGTATTGTTCGAAATTGCTCTGAAATGATGGAGTCTGGATTAGTAAAGGTGACTAAATTTCTTTTTTCGGTAGCCGATCGTTTTCTTTTACTTATAACCAATTGTCTCACCTCTTAACTCTAATTCCCTGCTCTTTCTTTTTCTTTTCTTTACATTTCTTTTATTCATGACGGAAATACTACCTAAAACTTGCACACCCAACATCATTTCAATTTCTAGCTCTGATTTAATGGAGTCATCCAAGGAATCAATTAAGAAAACTAAACCAAGTCCCAACATCATTCCAAAAAGAAACGCAGCAATAATAATCTTATTTTGGTTGCTTTCATTAATTGGAAGGCTGTTTACCTTCGCTTCTGATAGAATGCTAACGTCCTCAAATTCAAGAATATTCGGGATCTCCTCTTTAAATACTTTTGCAGTCGTATTAGCTATGTGTGCTGCTCTTTCCGGATCTGTATCGGTTACTCGAATCTCTACCACTTGGGACAAATCAATACTCTCAACATTGATCTGCGAAGCTAATGCTTTTGATGATTTTTCCAGTCCCAAATCTTTAATTACATTTTCTAATACAATCGTGTCTTTAATTATTACTTGTAGTGTTTTTCTATATTCCGAATCTGCATTGATAATGATATTTGTTGATGATTCATATAGAAGTTCAGTTTTGTTTAGATTACTATAAAACCAGCCAGCAGTGGTCACCAATATAGTTATAAGCAATACTAGCCAAAATCGCTTCTTTATTACTCTATATAGATCCTTTAAATTAATTTCTTTTACTATTCTTTTATCTTCACCATACAATCGGTATAAACGATTCATAAAACCACCTTATTCATTTGACTTTTATTCTTAATAAAGAACGTTTAGGTTAAAAAAAATAAACTTAAATTAAATATATCATTAAAAACCAAGTGATTAATAATTAATTTCTTCTTATATTACCTATTTTAGTTCTTTATAAAGAACAAGTCAACTCTTTTACCATTAAATTTTCCGATCTCAATTTATAATGTATTAAACAGCTCCCATTTGTTTCTTAAGGAGATTTCTAAACACGCCATTTTTATCACTCGCTAACTGTCCGAACTCACCCTTCTGAATAATTTCCCCCTTATCTAGCACGACGACTTGATCTGCATTTCTAATGGTAGAGAGACGATGAGCAATCACAATAATCGTCATTTTCCCTTTTAATCTTTCCAATGCTTCTTGAATTTTTGATTCATTCTCTGTATCGAGTGAACTTGTCGCCTCATCTAAAACAAGGATGGACGGTTTCCTTAAAATAGCTCGAGCAAGCACAAGACGTTGCCGTTCTCCTCCAGATAATCTGACTCCCCTATCCCCAATAATCGTATCTAATTGCTGAGGAAGCTTTTCTACAAAATCATCGGCGGCTGCGAACTGTAACGCCTCCCACATCTGTTGCTCAGTGGCTTCAGGCTGAATTAGCATGAGATTTTCCCTTATTGTTGTATGGAATAGAAAGGGATCCTGTGGTACATAGCTTATTGAACGTCTTAGAGACAAGAGATTTTCTTTTGTTAATGGGTTGCCATCTAAAAGAATGTCTCCTTTTTCAGGCTGATTTAACCCCATTAAGAGATCAATCAACGTACTCTTACCAGCACCAGATTTACCAACTACAGCTGACATACGATTAGAGGGAAAAAATACATCGATACCATTCAATGCATATACATTTTGATTTTGATTATACCGAAAAAATACATGATTACACTCAATACCTTCTTTTATATCGATAGGCTTTATTGTTTGATCATCTAAATCATCTATTTCTTTGGCTAGCTTAGATTCTATTTTTAAATTTATCACTGCTTTTAACGCCGGAATGGTAGTCGCTATTTGCTCCAAACTCGCCTGAATTCCTGTCACTCTCGGCCATAATCTAGCGAAAATAATAATGATTAACATCAACTGGGCTGCCTGAGAATTAAATAAGTTCACAGCTGAAAATATAAATATAGAGATTAATACTGCCGATGCAATTTTATAATAGAATTGGGAAGCAGTTTTTAATGTGATATACCCCATTTGTTCATCATACATGCGTTGTGATATAGACCGAAACCAATTCATTCGCGATTGTTCTAATGTATTACTTTTTATATCCTTTATGCCATTAAAGTTATCTGTAATACCCGCCAAAAAGCTTTGCGCTATTTCAGATGTTCTTCCGCCTAATTCCCGGGATCTTTTGATAAACCCACGAGAAAAAACAGATAAAACCAAACCACTTAATAAGACGAAGATAGTAATTTTAGGAGATAATAAAAAGGCAATTCCAATCTGGATAAATGTAAAAATAATCCCCGTTATAAACTGTAAAAATGTATTTGTCCCAGCGCTCACTCGTGCTAATTCCATTGTGATCGTATTAATAAGGTCAGATTTTCTTCTTTTTATATAAAAGTCCCAATTTGCACAAAGTAGATCCCTATATATTTCTAATCTTAAATATCTGGCAAAACCATGCTGAATCTTTACGTTTTCAATCGTTACGTATCGAGATATCAGATTTTGAATGATATTCACAATTAAAAACATGGCAAGTATAAATGTAAGACCCAATGTGCTAGGAATTTGTTGAAGAAACTCAAAAGCCCTTGTTGCAAATGAATTGCCCGTATCGAAGTTTACAATTCCGCTGTAACTAATTACCGGAATTAACAATAATAATGCAACTCCATCGAGTAGACTAATAAGTACCATTCCGAGAAGGTTCAAATATAGTTTTTTCCCTGAATAAGCGTATAACTGTTTAAAAAAATATAAAACAGGTTTCATTATAAAAAGCCTCCTAAGATAGCGCGTGTTTCCTCGTTTTTCTCCACATCCATAAAAATGGTCGTAGTGGAAAATAGAGGAAATGGAGTTTTTTCGGTAAGGATAATGTTTCGACATCAGTATAATATGGATGTAACACACTTAATAAATAAAGGAATTTTTGTTGATAGGACATTAATGAAAATAAGTGCTTTGCATGGTATTTTGCTATCTCTGTAGGAACTGGTTCCGTATGCAAGTTTACCATTCGTTCTAAATAAAACATCACATCTTCAGCTAGATTTTTCGGGCGATTTCCTTTAATGATAGGTACCATATCCGTTGTTATTGTTGTATTTAACAATTGTGCCGAAAGAATTAGTGACTGTCCACCGATGTAACGACTTTGATATTTTTTTAATAAATGATAAAGGTCATTCCACTTTAGGTCTTTTTTTACGATTTGATGGATATCTACCAACCAACGCAAGCGTGACCATCCGTGACGTGCTCCATGTGTGACAAGAAAAAAGAATACGTCTTCATTGCCCATAAAATAAGTAGGATAGCTTGTTATCGAACTTTTCCTTTTTCTACCCCATAATTCATTAAACGTTGGCTCTTTGCTAGGTGCAGGATTAAGCCTCCAATGGATCTCAATTTTAGTACCTTGAACTGGATGATAATAAGTAAAGTGGTGATGTCTCCATTTCCAATCATTCAAAACGGAGTGTATATATTCGTCCTTTTCATATCCAAGATCGATGAGTAACGCGTTTGCTTTATCCAAATTTTCTATAGAAATAAGAATATCTAGATCTCCCGATGTTCGCTTGGATATATCTCCATAAAGATCATCAGCAAGAACAGGTCCTTTTAGAAAAAGGAGAAGTATTTCATTTTCATTAAACAATTTACTTAGCTTTTCCATTTCACCACATAAATGTAGCATCCGAAAGGTATTTTTTTGATAGTAGTTGTATAAGGTCTTGGAAATATGTGATGGGATTCGACTGCCTTCCATTTTCATTATCTTTGTATATAATAATGGGTATAGACGATGGTGGAGTGCTAATTGTAGAAATAAGTCCCAGTCGATATCAACATACCTTTCCTTAGAAACATCGTCATTTTCACTTTTAACTATTTCGAGAATGAGCTTTAGTTCTTTCGAAATGTTTGTCACGTTCAGATCAACATGTTTATTCATAACTTTCCCCTTCAATTTGTGTATTGCTTATCTTCTTAGCAAACATACTGACGACAGTAAATTTCCCCATCCCTTCTGCACCTGAAATATAGAAAGCACCGCTCCGAAGCCATGCATGTGCAATCATTTTTCCGTCTTCATCTCTTGCTGTTCCCAAATAAAGAGTACTATCGATCCCGCGTCTTTCTAACATCTTCATTCCAGCAATGGCTTTGACAAGGCACTGGCTTTCCCAAATGGTATACTTACTCATAATATGGATAGCATGCGAGATATTCTTTACTCTTTCATTGTTCTGCTCAATATATCGGTGAGATGTTTCGTGCATATGATCACCTAATGAAGGTGCCACTTTTGCGAAAGGCATTTTTTTAAGTATTCGTGCCCAACCTAGAAATAAAAGTGCTTCAATAAAAAGGAAGATCGTTTTTGGATGTAGTGTTAAAATAAACTTTAGCTTTGATATCAATCTCATCCTATTTCCACCTTAGTAAACTATTAAATACTCTCTTTAACAATTTCAACTAAACCTTCGTCAAATAAGTGATTTAAAAAGATGATGACTTGCTCCTCGCACTCTTTTCGCTCTACTTGAAAACTTGCTAATAAGCTATTAACCACTTGTTTTACCTCCATCGGTTCCTTCATTAAATCCCAGATTTCTCCACCCATCTCACCTAAGTTGTAGTATTTCCCATTGTTAATGCTTAGCATCACTTTCTCGTCACCAATATCGCTAACAATATTACCCTCACCTTGTTTCACCTTATGGTCTATTGAAATATGTTGATTAATGATCATCTATCTCATTCCTTTTCGATTGTATTTATTATCATTGATGTTAAGTCATTTGCAGTAAATCGATTGATTGGCCGTTGTACACGATAAACCTTAATCTTATTAGCAATACTTGCTGTTATCTTAAAATGCCAATCCATTAAACCTAGACGAGCAATAAAAAAATTACGATACGTATGATAAAAAAGGGTATGCAAGCGTTCAAGATTTACAATAGGCTCAATCAGAACCTCATTCCTATCTGTTTTAATTAATTCAAACACTCCTGCTAATGGTAATGCTGTAGATACAAACTTTGATGTAACTGGAACGGCGAATTTCATTTCTCTATCAAAAATTGACCGATATTTATCAGATTCCATGCCGAAAGCATCTAAACTTTCCTGCCAAAGTTTTTGTTGTGGATATGCGGGAGTTACGATCGGAATATTATCATTGGAAAGAGATACAGGTATGACGTCATCGCTTATTAATTGATAACCTTCATTTAAAAAAGCGGAAGCTAGCGTCGATTTACCTGCCCCTGAATCACCTACAATCGCATATGCTTTCCCATCGATTGCAATGGCACTTCCATGTAAAGGCAAGACTTTTCTTTGCTGTAAAAGGGCACCCATGCACGTGCCTAGCACGTAAAGCCGTACATGATCCTCGTCTGCGTCATGCAGGGGTGAAACAACAATCCTTTTCCCTTCCTCAATCAAATAAATGGCTGTATTTGAAATTTGAAACAATACGATATTTTCTTTTACAACGAAATGACGATTAGGTTCAGCGAATTCCTTCCATAGCTCTGTTAAATCCGCTAATTCTATTACAATATCGATTACATCCTGCTGCTTATCAATTATCTCAGGTAATTCTGGCAGGCGTATATCACTCATCATTATTAATCCGAAAGCTTTATACACGATCTTGTTCAAAGTAGTTACCATATTAACCTCCGGGCTTTCATTTTATATTTGTATGGAGCCCTTATACATGGAGGTGATATAAGGGCATACCAAACGGGTAACTAAAAATTAACTATCTAAGCCCGGTCTGTCTTTACAACTCGCATTTGATTGACCCGGATGTGTTTCATTTTTCCCTTCCGATACGTCGAAACAATCAGCGTTTGCATTTCCAGGGCCATTCATTGTCATATTAATATCAAGGATATCCAGTACCGGTACTTTCCATTGTCGCTTCATCCAATCACCCCCTCTCAGCTAAAACCTTTTATAAACCTAGAAACGATTAAACTACGAGTCAATATTTTGAATTCATTACTCCATACGAGTTCGGGCCTGGGTTGGTCCCCTATATGTGATAAGGCTGCCTCAATTGCTTTCACATCCAGTATTTCAGACATTAAAGAATCATTCTTTAACTGGTGTAGTTCTTCCATAAAAGCTTTCCAACTACTTTTCATTCGGTGAATCGTATCCGCTGCCTGAATTCCACGCACATAATGATTTAGCCTGATGCTGTCCGGAAGAATGTCTCTCGTTGCACTTCTTAAGAATGATCGTTCCATTCCTTTTTGGACATATTGCTCTTCTGGGATAGATAAACAAAATCGAATGACACGTAAATCATTTGTTGGATCACGATCCCATAATGAATATCGTAACGACAACTTCGTTGTGGCCGTTCCGCTTTTATTCCAAAAATATAGTTGGTCATAATGCTTTCTTCGATATTCATTAAGATCTCCACGGAAACTCCCTGATATATCCATGTCATATCGTTGGAGACGATTATAAACATCGGTTTTCTGGGCAAATACCGGATTGATGAAGGACGGAAATTGATAGTCAACTCCTTTACTCTTTGTAAAAAGTTGGGCGAAATTGGGGAATGCATTCTTTGCCACAATCGGTAACATTACTCGTTTGTCAGTCCTAAAGTTCCGGCAATATCCATTTAACTCTTGATTTAAATGGATAAGCTTTAACTTTTTTAATAATGAAGCATAATACTCTATATTTAATCTCTCAGATCCCCATGAAATGGAGTGGTTACCTCTTGCGCCATTTAATACTATTTTCACACCTTCGTTATGAGCTTTTTCACTAATTCCCTTTAGCCAGTATGTATTTTCAAAGAATTTATATGGCATTTCCATCAACGCGAGAAAATCATCCACATCCGCTAGCGGACTTTTCCCTTCAAAACTCAAGTAATGATCACTAATATTCCCTGCATGTCTTACGGTCTCTTTTATAAAAAGTCTTTCATCTGCAGCATAATATTTAGGCGTCCAATCATTAAAATTGTCTTCTGGAATGGAGCTAAAGGTATGTAATTGTTTATTCTCTTTCTGAAGTGCTTTTGTAGCAAAACTGACAACTGATCCTGAATCAAGGCCACCACTTAAATGTGCACCAACTTGCCCATGTGTACGCAGTTTTTCAGTAACCGCTAAATCGAAAACTTGGCGAAATGCTTCATGGTACTCTTCATCAGACTTTAATCTTAAAGTCTCAGTTGGAGGTAAATGCCAATACCTTTCAAGTGAGGATTTACCGTTTACTACTATAATTGTATGTGAAGGAGGAAGTTGATAAATATTTTTATAAACAGTATTATGTACATCTGCACTCTCGACAATGGTTGGAATAACTATAAATTCCGCGAGCCATTCTTCATTAAGTTCTTTTTTTATATTTGGGAGTTTGAATAAAGGTTCCATAATCGTGCAAAAAGCAAAACGAGACTGATCTTTGTAATAATAAAGGGTACGTGCTCCAGAAAAGTCTCTTGCGCCAAAAAGAGTTTGATTTCTTTCATCCCAAATCATATATGCAAAATCACCAATCAAATATTTAGGAGATTCCTTGCCCCATTTTAAGTATGCGAGTAGAATCAATTCACTATCAGTGATCGTATTTTTCTGGGATTGTTTAACTTGTAATCTTTCAAATAATTCTGTTCGATTGTCTATTATTGCATCGGATGTAATAGCTAACTTCCGTTCATTATTATAAAAGGGTAATCGTTCATTAACTGACTCAGGAGTGATCCATTGAGCATGGCAGCCGAAAAAAACTTCCTCATTTCGCCATGTTCGAATATCATCAGAAGGAAACTGTTCCAAGGACTTCATTAGGTTATTGCCATGTTCAAGATGGATTGGGGCATTATTTAACTGGTAAATTCCTGTTATTGCGCTCATTTTCCATCCCCTCCCCGTTAGAAAGCTATTAATACGCAAAAAGTTTCGATATGTAATTTCCATACACTTTTAAAAAAGCCCTTATACTAATAGTTTTGTATAAGGGCAGTAACCTAAGTACTTCTAATAATTAACTATCATGATGGACCGTGTCCGGTTCATCCGGATCGGGTTGAACCGCATCAGCAATCGTTAACCCCGGCCCTGCCATAGTCATCCTAACATTAAGTACTTCTAATTCCGGCCTTTTCCATACTTTTTTCATTTTGTCACCTCCTTTCAAATCAAGGTTTTCATAAAACGAGTCAAAATCAAACTTCTCATTAAAACCTTAAATTCAAAACTAAATGCAAACTCCGATTTTAGATTGCCCTTAATCATAGAAAGGCACTTTTCTATGACACTAAGATCCAAATACTCTTGTATTAATGATTCACCTTTTAATTGTTCTATTTCAACGATAAAGTTATCCCAATTTGACCTCATACGATGTACGCCATCAGCACCTTGCACACCTTTTGTACGTAAATTCAAACGTATATTGTCTGGTAGATATCCTTCTGTTGATCTTCTTACCAAGGATCTGCCCATACCATTTTGCACATATTGTTCTTCTGGAAGTGATAAGCAAAATTTAATAACCCTTAAATCATTTGTTGGATCTCGGTCTACAACTCCATAATGTAAGGATAACTTTGTTCCGTATGTTCCAATTGTGTTCCAGTAATACAATTGTTGAAACTGCTGGTTTCTTATTTTATATGAGTTTGAATCAATTCTTCCCCTAGGATCAATACCATGTTCAGATAATTTTTCTAATACTTTAGTTCTTAAAGCGAAGTCTTTGTTTATGAAAATCGGAAAATCCTCATCTTTTGAATATTCACTTTGATATAAAAATGGAAATGCCTTTTTAGTAACTACCGATAATATTCTTTTCCTACCAGATCCTATATTTTTAGCATATTGATACATTTCTTGATTAAGTCGCAACCATTTCATTCTTTTTAGTAATAAAGCATAGTAGTCAAAGATAGGACCCCAAGATATCGACCAATTACCCCTTTGCCCATTTAAAAGAACACCTACTCCCTTTTTACTTGCTTCTTCATAAATTCCCTTTAACCAGAATGTGTTTTCGAAGAATTTATAAGGCATCTCTAATTTCTCAATCCAATCGTCCATCTCTGTATATGGATTTCTATCCTCAAAGCTTAAATAGTTCGGTAATATATTCCCTACATGTTGGACGATAGATTCGATTTGGGGTCTTTCATTTGCAATTCTACTTCTATGTGTCCAATCCACAAAATCATCTACAGGAACATAGCTAAATGTATGTAACTTTTTATTTTCCTTCAATAGAGTTTTTGCTGCAAAACTAACGACCGATGAAGAATCCAATCCACCGCTCAAATGAGAACCAACAGGAAGATGAGTACGTAATCTCTCGTTGACTGCCTTTTGAAATACATCCTGAAAGGCTTCTTTATAATCATCATCCGATTTTAGTATTAATTTATTCCCCTCAGGTAAAGTATTATATCTTTTTAGAGTTACTTTATTTGCTATAACTGTAATTGAATGTGAAGGGGGTATATGTTCAATATTTTCATAAACTGTTGAAGACGGATCGACTGAATCAAACATTAATGGATTCGCCACAAACTCGGCAATCCACTGTTCATTCAAATCTTTCTTTATATAAGCTAATGAAAATAATGGCTTTATTGCGGTACAAAAAGCAAAGCGTTGCTGACTACGGAAAAAGTATAATGTTCTTGCGCCTGAAAAGTCCCTCGCACCGAACAACTTCCGTTCTTGTTCATCCCAAATCATAAAAGCAAAATCACCTACTAAAAACTTTGGTGACTGTTCCCCCCACTTGTAGTAAGCGAGCAATATCAATTGGCTATCTGTGATCTTTTTTCTATCTTCACGATCAACTTGTAATCTCTCAAACAACTCATCTCGATTATCAATAATCGCATCAGCGGTAATCGCTAACCTTCTTTCATAGTCGTAGAAAGGTAATTGTTCTCCTATAGATTCAGGTGTAATCCACTGAGCATGACAACCTAAGAAAACATTTTCCTTATGCCAAGTTTGAACATCATTTGCAGGAAACTTTTCTAATGCCTTCATGATTCCGCTAATATGCTCAACAGACATTGGCTCCCCATCTTGGTGATAAATTCCAGCTATTGCACTCATAGTTCTCCTCCAAATGATATTCATCAATATATATATCTATCGTTCTCATTAAAGAACAATAAGGCCGAATTGAATAAATAGAATTTCGCGCTGCTTATTTACACAGAAGCTCTATTCAATTTAGATATAAATTAGTTCTTCATTTAATAAAAACAGTTTCCTTAAAAGGATCTATCCATTCTATATAAAGAACGATTATAACTTTAAACTAACATCTCTTACACTCAATGTCAACTACCTACAAATTTTATTTTTTGATCATATAAAAGCGGAATGATAAACGGCAAATTTCTTCGTTGACAATTAGGTACTTCTATTAAGTAAGGAACCTCTGTTAAGACAGTGGAACCTCTGTTAAGATCGCTCACGTCCTGTGAGCAACACAGAGGTCGCAAGTCGTGTACAAGCACATCCTCTGCAAGTACTTTTGATCAAGATTGCACAATACAAAAAGGCATGATTCCCATTGGAGATCATGCCTTTTTGTATTGTGCAATTTTCTCTCTTTAGTGTTTAAAGACCCCACCTGATTCCCCAATGTGTTTCAGTTGCGGAATGGCGTTCACTTATACTTCTTCCAATCTAAAGATGTTTCATTTAATAATTCTTCAAAAGTTTTATTTTTTTCACGCTGTTTTTTTTCCTTAGCTAATTGTTCTTTTTCCGCGCGTTTTACCTCTAATTCTTGCTCTTGTAATTCTTGCTTTGTTTGTTGCAGCTTTTCCAATATTTCACTGTTTAACCCATCTTTTAACGTGGTACCTAAGTCTTTATCTTTTATTTTCACTTGTCTTTTATTTTTCATCTGTCATACCCACTCCTTTTTGAACATTCTAGTTTGATTAACAATCTTCTCTACAATTCTGTTCGATACAGCCGAAAAAAAACCTCTTTTTTTTCGAAGATTTTGCTTGGTCATTACTTCTCCCTTTCAAAAGCAATTTTTATTCCTTATAATAGAGATATATGAAACTTTTTCGAAAGAAATCCGTAGTAATATAGTGAAAGCACTGGATAGGAGTCGATGCATCTTGAAATCTTTTTTATCATTTCTTCTCGGGATGTTTACTGCGGGCGAAACATTCTTGTTATGGGTGATTTTATTTTTCGGTTTCAACCTGTCTTTTCTTAGCTCAGCTGGGATAGCAGTATTAGCCGGAGTAATTACATTCTTCGGAGTAAAATGGTTTGGCCAATATCAATTTTTAAAGAAAAACAATTTGAGTAGAAAAGACTATATTTACATTCAAAAAAACTTATTGGATGCGAAAAGAAAAATTAGTCGCCTACAAAAGGCCTTTTTCTCCGTTCGAACAATGGGTACTTTTAAACAATTATACGAACTAAGCAAATTGGTGAAAAGAATGTATACTATCGTCAATAAAGACCCACGTCGATTTTATCAATCGGAGCGTTTCTTTTTTTATCACCTTGATTCGGTTGTAGAACTTGCTGAACGCTATGCAGAACTTGCAGCACAACCCGTGAAAAATGAAAAAATGTATATATCGCTTAAAGAAACCCAAAGCACATTAGATGATTTAAGCGAGTCTATAAAAAAGGATATTTATCATGTCTTATCTACTGATGTAGACGATTTAAAATTTGAATTAGATGTCGCCAAGCACTCTTTAAAAAAGCTTGAGTACCATCCTCTTGACGATGAAGGGAGCACAAAAAAATGAGTGAACAAAATAAAGGTACAGTATTAAAAACAGACTTTTCTAGTGGGGTAGATGATCTTCTTGCCAATCCATTTGGTGACCAATCACTAAGCCCCATAAAGCAAGAGGACCCGCAAATAATTGAAAAACCGGTTAAGCTTGTTGATAGTTTACCCGAGGAAAGTAAAAAAAGGGCGCTTGAACTTTCCAAACAAATTGATCCCGCCAACCATCAAGCTATTATTGCTTATGGGACACAAGCCCAATCTCAACTATTAAATTTCTCAAGTTCCATGTTGGAGCATGTACAAAATAAAGATATCGGACCAATTGGTGACATTTTAGCTGATTTAATGAGCAGACTCCGTGATGTTAATCCGGAAGAACTTGCGCCCGAGAAAAGAAATTTCTTTTCCAAGATGTTCGGTAAAATTTCTGGCTCGCTTCAAGAAGTGATGTCTAAATATCAAAAAACTGGTGCACAAATTGACCGAATTAGTGTGAAGTTAAATCAATCTAAACAAGTTCTGCTAGAGGACTTACAAACGCTCGAACAATTATATGAGAAAAACAAAGAGTACTTCCATGCTCTGAACATTTATATCGCAGCGGGAGAACTTAAAATCGAAGATCTACGAACAAATGACATTCCCGAAGCGAAGCAAAAAGCGGAAGCCTCTGGCGATCAAATGGCATATCAAGAAGTAAATGATATGGTTCAATTTGCGGACAGGTTAGAAAAACGTCTCTATGACTTAAAATTAAGCAGACAGATCACAATCCAGAGCGCTCCACAAATTCGAATGATCCAAAATACCAACCAAGCTCTGGCAGAAAAAATTCAAACATCGATTATGACAGCAATACCGCTTTGGAAAAATCAAATTGCTATTGCTCTAACACTTATTCGTCAACGCCAGGCGGTTGAAGCGCAGAAACAAGTTTCGCAAACAACAAATGATCTTTTACTTAAAAATGCTGAGATGCTCAAAACAAATACGATTGAAACAGCCAGAGAAAATGAACGTGGCCTTGTTGATATCGAAACGTTGAAAAAGACACAGTCCAACCTTATTGAAACATTAGAAGAAACAATTAAAATTCAACAAGAAGGTCGGACAAAACGTGCTCATGCTGAGCAAGAACTCGTAGCAATGGAAAACGAGTTAAAAGAAAAACTGTTAAAACTCACATAAAATAAATCCACCTGACGCAATTGGAGGGCACTGAAAAACCTTCAGTTTTTAAAGAGGCTATATCACACGACCCAAAAAGACGAGTTAAAATTCACAAATTGAATTTTAACTCGTCTTTTTTCAATCTTAAGGGCTATTTTCCCCTAATCCTGTTCTGCAAGTTTCAATATTCTTTTAAGATTTACCGTAAATATTGGCATGGCACCTTGCAATCCCATGCCAAATAGACCCGAGGATTTCGCAACATTGTACCCGTGTCTGTGTTTTAATTCACTATTTTTAGCCTCTATTTTATTGCGCTCTTTAGATTTCTCCTTGAAATAATCGCCCTCTTGAAATTGTGCCTGCTCCTTGTGTACATTTGATTTAATCGTGACACAATACGTTTTACTTTTTGCTCCTTCTGTATAACATCCATCCTTAATAGGACAGTGTTTGCTTTTCAACATCGAAGTAATAGGTATCTTTCTGGCTCTTTCCAACTCCTTTTTTCCCAGTTCGCGCTTTAGCTACTAATTTTATTTCATTTTCATTTGCATATTCAATATTTCTTTTTTGCGAATAAGCTGCATCACCGATTACGGTTCAATCTCCATACCAGCATTGATTTGTAGTACCCACCCGTTAAAATTTAAACGATAATTATACAACAAAAAAGGTATAATCCTCTCAAATTATGAGCGAATATACCTTTATTACAATACTGTGTTAAAAGTCATTATTAGTGAATAAGACTGTTGATTGGAGACGAAGGCGCGAAGACTCCTGCGGGAATACGGGGCTGGGGATACCCCAACGGAAAGCGAAGCGCCTGGAGCGCAAATCAACAACTGAGTTTAATAGTTCCTCTACTTTAAGAGGACTTTTTCAGTGCCCTTCGCAAATTGCTGTCAGGTAGTATTATTTT
The DNA here is from genome assembly GCF_038002605.1 of Bacillus sp. FSL K6-3431. Classification (NCBI taxonomy): domain Bacteria; kingdom Bacillati; phylum Bacillota; class Bacilli; order Caryophanales; family Bacillaceae; genus Bacillus; species Bacillus sp. FSL K6-3431. Next base: position 10,320 of record NZ_JBBOCT010000001.1, on the reverse strand, counting down.
TTTGATTACAAAGAATGGTATTTCAGTTGGATATCACTTTGCATGCCATACGTCCATTTAGGATCTGGTCCGGGCTCACGAGCCGGAATGATTGCGCTTCTGTTGAATAATCTATTTTCAATTGATCTGCAAAAAAGATAATTTTCGACTTTTCCATAATGACGGGCATGATATCTGTTTCAAATTGGATCTCATCGTCGTCGAGTTCTCGTTTTTCAATCAGTTCGAGCATAGGTACACCATTCATCACACAGCCGTTGCCTTCGGTTTCATATTTCAACTTTAACATCAAATCTTTATTGATCATTTTCATATTTATTTGTTCTGCCGCTTTTGGTGTAATTGTAAGTTTGACCATAGGGATGCACACCTTTCTTTTTACTTCTTTCTCCTATCATAACATAGTCAAACATGGAAAGAGGTTGCATTTCGCTCGAATTCCTCCTACTATTTAAGAGATTGCTTATTTTACAAATGGAGGTTTTCATATGGAAAAGGTACAAATTAAAGTATTGGATAATGGATCTTACCGCGTAACTGGTGATGTAGAGCTTATTGATGCAGATGGTAATGTATTCGAAACGAAAAAAGCATTCTCTCTTTGCCGCTGCGGTCTTTCAAGCAAAAAGCCTTTTTGCGATGGAGCCCATAAAGGAACGTTTGAATCCTGTGTCAGAGCCGAAAAAGTATTATAGGGTGGAGAAACTCTTGACTGAAAAGGCCTTTCAGTCAGGGCCCTTTTCTCATACTTCATCTACTATTTTGATCTGATCGATACTCTCAATTAAAATCCTATACTGATCCACTCTGATCGACAAGACAGAATTCCTTTTGCAACATATCAAAATCATGAATTATAGCAATTAATTCTTCATAATGATTTTTTTGAAGTAGTGAATCATTACTTCTTTCCACATGCCATTGCTTCTATCGCTATTTCGTTCAATTGTTCCAATTTCTGTTCATCTAATTCCTTTGGTTCTTCATGTATATCCTCAGCTGCCCAGTTGCGCAACATTGCTACATGTTCGGGAAGCATGAGCGAGTTCCATTTTATCCGATCGTGAATCATGCTTATACACTCCCTTACGCTTTATGCCCACCGACTAGAGCTGCCCTCTTTAGTGCTGTTCCTGCTTCTGTATAGGAGACCGCTCTAAGGATTGAAGCCGCCCCGTGTCGACGGCGGATTTTATCAACGATATAGCCCAGGTTCCGTTCATGTATTTTTTTAGGTTCAAATAAATTCATCTGGAAGACGCGATCGTCTGCAATATTGGACAAACCGATAGAAATTTTCCGCACCGTTTTTCCAGTATAATGATTTGCCATTAATTCTAGGCATACACGATAAATATCCATCGTTATATTTGTCGGCTCTTCGACTGAGCGTGACCGAAGAAATCCGCCTCCAAACTCGCGATCGCTGTAGTCAATACCAAGACTGATTGTTCTCCCAGCTTTTCCGTGCTCGCGGGCTCTTCTTGCTACTTCTTCGCACATCTCAAGAATCACACATATAATTTCCGATTTTTCTTTGTAATCACGAAGTAAAATCTGGCTTTTACCAAAGCTAATTTGTCCTTCCATTATCGGAGCGCCCAATTTTGATAAATCAACTCCCCTTGCATGGTAATACAACTGATTTCCCATTACTCCAAATTTCTTTTCCAGTAAACCGAGATCGTAGTGTGCAAGTTGACCGACATTAAAAATCCCCATGTTATTGAGTTTCTTCTCTACTTGCCTTCCAATTCCCCACATTTTCCGTAACGGAGACACCGGCCACAGTTTTTTAGGTATGTCCTCGTATATCCATTCCGCAATACCTGAATGTTTTGCTTCGAGATCAAGGCATAGCTTTGAAAGAAGCATATTTGGTCCAATGCCGATGGAGCATGTAAGCTGGAACTCTCGCAGCAAATCATCCTTCACTTTCTCGGCGACCGAGTATGCATCACCCCATAACTGGTTTGTTCCATCGATTTTGATAAAGCTTTCATCGACACTGTACACATGAATCGCTTCTTTCGGAACATAACGATTGAGAAGACGATTGATTTCAGTCGAAATTCGCAAATATGTGCTCATCTTTGCTTCTGCAAGGTGAATCCCTGCGTCTTTTGGAATTTCAAACAAACGAGAACCAGTTTTTATCCCATACTCTTTTTTCAAACATGGTGACGCAGCCAAAACAACACTTCCAGGCTGGCTTAAGTTTCCGACAACAGCTAGATAACATTTGAGTGGATTAAGACCGAGCATGACAGCTGAACAGCTCGCATAGAAACTTTTCATATCAATGCATAATATTTTATCACTAGGCAGTTTGCTGTAATCCACACTCATTTTTCTCTCCTCCATAAAAGGAACGTTTGTTCTAATATATCCAACAGTCTATCCGAATATGCTTTATTATTCAATGGTATTTTTTTCTGGATATTAGGAAAAGCGGAAGCGCTCGTTTAGCGACGTACAAACAAAATGGATCATCGGTTAAGATCGCCACGTCCTGTGGCAACACCGATGTGACCCACTTGTGTGGGCCCGAGATAAAGGAAACACGGTAAGCCACGAAAAGCGTAAGGCGCTCGTTCAGGGGTGACAAGCATAAGACAAAACGGCGAGGAGAAGGTTGGGCTTTACATTCTTGACGGATTGACTTATGACTCGAGCCCCTTGCGCCTAGAGCTATACACGTAAGGCGAACCGATGTTGACTTATCGTAGGAAGAATCCTGAAGTTTGCTAGTCGTTGGGCGCTGGAGCTAGACATAGAAAGGCCAAGTTTCAAATGAATTTATATACTTTCTTATTTTTACAAAAAAACCCTTTATCCTCAAATGAGAATAAAGGGTTTTTTTAAAGTGTAATAATTACAGGACCTTCTTTGGTAACGATCACTGTATGTTCAATTTGGGCAACAAAACTTTTATTTTTAGTAGAAAATGTCCATCCATCGTCCTGTTCATCCACCTCTTCATCTCCATTCGAGATAAATGGTTCAAAAGCAAGAACAACACCTTCATGTAGAATCTCGTTATCCCACGGATCATAGTAGTTCAATATATGATCTGGAGATTCGTGTAAGGATAAGCCAACTCCATGTCCCGTAAGGTTTTTAATAACAGTTAAATCATGCTGCTTGGCAGTGCTATACACAGCTTTGCCGATTCCACTTTTTTTGGAGCCCACTTTCAGTTTAGCAACCCCTGCTTCAAATGCCTTTTTCGCTACTTCACAAAGCTTAAATAAAATTGGATCTCCATCGCCTACAACAAAAGAAAGACCTGTATCCGCAAAATAACCATTTTTAGAACCTGAAACATCAATATTTACCAGGTCCCCTTCTTGAATGACACGCTCTCCCGGAATCCCATGTGCTACTTCTTCATTCACACTTATACAAGTGAATCCTGGAAAATCATATTCACCTTTAGGTCCCGAAATCGCACCGTGCTTTTCGAAAAGTTCCCCAGCAAAATCATCTAATTCCTTTGTTGTCACGCCTGGCTTCGTTTTCTGAATCATTTCATCCCGAATCTTGCCAACTACTTTACCAATCTCTTTTAGCTCTAATAAATCCTGTTCTGTTTTTACAATCACAGATTTCCCTTCTTCCTATACAATAATTTCTTCATTTCACGATATCCTATTTTTTAAAAAATGCTTTTCTACCAAGACGTTCTACCACTCTAGGCATCAAGGTATGAAGTGTCCCAGCGAAATCCATCCAACGGGGCAAGTTGATTTCACGACGATTACTAAGCATCGAAGCAACAATATTTTCAGCCACCTTCTCAGTGTCAAGCATAAAACGGCCTAAGCTCTCTAAATAGGAACCCTCTGGATCAGCTTTATCAAAAAATGTCGTTCGGATCGGTCCTGGATTTACCGCCATGACTTGAACGCCATATCTTGACATTTCCATGCGAAGGCTATTCGTAAATCCTAAGACTGCATGTTTCGATGCCGAATACACACTAGATTTCGGCGTTGCTAGCTTTCCGGCCTGGGAAGCAATATTAATTATCTGACCAGATTTACGCTGACACATGGATGGTATGACTTCTTTTGTACAGGCTATCAGCCCTACAACATTGACCGCAAACATTCCTTCCACATCAGCAAGCCTGATATTTTCTGCCTCCGCAAAAATTCCATAACCAGAGTTGTTCACCAATACATCTATGTGTCCAGCCTCTTCATAAATACGCCGGAAAACAGGTGGGATTTGATCATACTGTGTCACATCTAGCTTTATCGCAGTACATCTGACCTTATATAGTTCACGAATCGAGATTGCAACTTGTTCCAGCCGTTCTTCATTTCGAGCAAGTAAAAATAAATGTGCCCCGTTTTGCGCACATTGTTTAGCTATTTGCTCCCCTAATCCTCCAGAAGCACCAGTAATAACAATTGTTTTACCCATCAGGCGTTGATTTTTCATGAATGCACAACTCCTGATCGCATAGTAAACAAAGCAACTCCATTAGTATCAATTCTTTTTTCAATCATCCCAAGTGACAATAGATAATCAAGCTGAGCTGTTGTTTCCGATAAAGTTAATCCAAGCTCCCTTTGATAAACAGCGGGGAAGAGTTTTTTTGTAATGGTAAATGTAGTTAGCTCATTACCTCGCAAGAGTTCTCCCACTTGCAAGGCTCTTTCATGCTGGCGCTTCAATCGGCGTTCTACAAGTTCGTGAACCTTATTCACTTCTACTCCATGTCCAGTATATGCAATACTGATGTCCAAATCGAGTAATTTTTTTAATGAATCATTATATTGTAATTGCGGCTTTGGACGTTCAACGGAAGGATCTAATGCCGGCTCAAGTAATGGATTAGATGATATCGTAGCAAGCAGATGATCACCTGAGAGTATCACACCATCTTTTTCCTGGTATAAAGATATATGGCTTTGTGCGTGGCCGGGAGTATTGATAATAGACCAACCTCCCATTCCTGGAATAATATCTCCTTCTTGGATTTCATATGTCAGCCGACGTTTGCTAGAATAGCGAAGTGGCTCCTTCATCACCTTTAACATTTGGTCGAAATTACCTTCAATTCCAAACTCAGTGAGCAATCCTTTATAGAAGATATCGTAGTTTAAGAAAAATTTCTCGTCCATCTCAATCCATGGGCGCACATATGTATGTCCGTATATGGGCACATCTTCTGGTAGCCATTCAAGTAGCCCAACATGATCTGGGTGATGATGAGTCAAGACAACTTGTTCAATGTCCTCCGGTGTGATCCCATGCTGACCTAGTTGAAACCGAAAAGCTTCCCATGCCGCTTTCGTCTTCACTCCAGCATCAATGAGTGTTAAAGCTTCACCTCTTACAATATAAACATTCACATCACCTACAACAAGAGGTGTAGGTAAAATAAGCTTTGTTATCTTATTAAAAGAACTGGCCATCATGATCCCTCAACTTTACTATAGTTACATAGTTATTTAACGATTAAACTCTCCCGTTTACATACAAGTAATTATAGTGTAGCGATTTCTAACAATAATGTCATTATATTTGTATAATGCTCTTTATTTTTCCCGTGAATATTCTTGACAATTTCTTTCCTTCACAGCATAATCATAATTAAACTTTAAGCGGAATAGCATTGATCGGGATGAGTAAATAGGAAACGATTTAAGTGATTGAGTCCTTGCCCGAACAAGTTTTCAACATCCACTTTTCGATAAACCTGCCAGCGAGCCGTCAGTGAGACTGACCGTATCCCCTACGTTATAAGGGTATGAAGACAGCTATATTTTCAGTCTATTCAGCTAATAAAAGTGGTACCACGAAAGCTAACCCTTTCGTCCTCTTAAATAGGATGAGAGGGGTTTTTATTTTAAAGCAACGGAGGGAAATAAGTGAAAATCTCATTCATCGGAGCGGGATCCATGGCTGAAGCCATCATCACAAGATTGATTGAAACAAAAATCTGTCATCAAGATGAAATTTACGCAACGAATCGGAATAATAAGGAAAAGATGGCGGAGCTTGAACGTCGATATGGTATTCATACAACATATAATTTAGAGGAACTATTACAGGACGCTAATATGATTGTTTTTGCTGTGAAGCCAAAGGATGCCGACGCTGTTTTACAAAAGGTACGCCCTTTTATAAATGACAACACTGTTTTTGTTTCTGTTTTGGCTGGTATCTCTCTGCACTTTTTGGAAGAAAGGCTTAATACGGGTAGTTCCATTGTAAGGGCAATGCCAAATACATCTGCAAGTGTCGGAAAATCAGCAACAGCAATTACGTTTAACTCAAACGTAACAGTAAAGCAAATGCAACTTACCCAAGATATATTAGCAGCAGTTGGCATGACGACGGTAGTGGAAGAAAATCAGCTTGATGCTATTACTGGTCTCGCCGGAAGCGGCCCAGCTTATATATATTACTTGGTCGAGGCGATGGAGCAGTCAGCTAAAGAATTGGGACTTGAGGCAGATTTAGCGAAAAAGCTGATCATCCAAACACTATCTGGAGCAACAGAAATGCTATTATCGTCGAAAAAAGAAGCAGCAGATCTGCGTTTCGAAGTCACAAGCCCAGGTGGAACGACAGAAGCAGGAATTCAAGTTCTTCAACAAAAAGCTGTCAAAGAAGCTGTTATTGAGTGCATAAAAACAGCGGCAAACCAAGCCAAAGAACTGGGAAAACTGCACGAATCCCGGCATATTAATTCTTTGTGAAGCAAGCTACTGTCATTCTCCTCCCTAAGATTGGTATAATATATTTTAGCGTAGAAGCTATATAGGAGGTTGAATATGTCGGTAAAATTATTTGAACCCTACACAATAAAAAATATAACACTGAAAAACCGAATCGTGATGTCTCCAATGTGCATGTATTCGTCTGAACATGAAGATGGAATGGTCGAATCCTGGCACTATACACACTATACAAGTAGAGCAGTTGGCCAAGCAGGGCTAATTATGGTAGAAGCAACAGCGGTGACTCCGCAAGGAAGAATTAGCCCACAAGATTTAGGTATTTGGAGTGATGATCATATTAACGGGCTCTCTAAGCTTACGAAAATGGTAAAGGAGCATGGTGCAGCAGCAGGCATTCAAATTGCCCATGCGGGTCGTAAAGCAGTATTGGAAGGCGAAATCATCGCCCCTTCTCCCCTGCCGTTTGATGAGACTATGAAAACTCCTAAAGAAATGAGCGTTATTGAAATAAAAGAAACAATTGAGGCATTCAAACAAGCAGTGCGCAGAGCGAAAGAAGCAGGTTTTGATATTATTGAACTTCATGGCGCACATGGCTATTTAATCAATGAATTTCTCTCACCCTTAACAAATAAGCGAGTAGATGAATACGGAGGATCACGGGAAAACCGCTATCGGTTTCTTCGTGAAATAATTGAACAAGTAAAATCTGTTTGGAATGGCCCTCTTTTTGTTCGAATTTCGGCAAAGGATTATTTGGAAGATGGTCTAGATGTACAAGACTATGTCGGTATGGCAACATGGATGAAAGAACAAGGTGTCGATCTTATTGATGTAAGTTCAGGTGCTGTGGCGCCTGCCAAAATTTCTCCATTCCCTGGATATCAAGTTCCTTTCGCTGACCAAATTCGCAAAGAAGCCGTTATCCCAACTGGTGCAGTTGGTTTAATCACTACAGGAATCCAAGCGGAAGAAATATTACAGAACGATCGTGCCGATTTAATCTTTTTAGCTCGTGCCCTTCTACGTGATCCTTATTGGCCACGAAATGCTGCTAAAGAACTCGGCTTCGATATCGAGGCGCCTGAACAATACAATAGAGGATGGTAAAATAAATAGACCCGCATAATGCGGGCCTAGTATATTTTCAGTCTTCCTCACTGTTAAATGGAATAGAGACTTCTTTAAAGTCGTGGGCGATTGTCGTTGTAGGAAATAAGCTTTTTGCTTCTTCCATAAGTTCATTCCACATATCCTTCCCGTATCGGGAACTGATATGGGTAAGACAAAGCGCACGCGCCTCTGCTGCCAAAGCAAGTTCGGCAGCTTGAGTCGTTGTTGAATGGAAATAATCATAAGCCATTTCTTCGTTTCCATCGGCAAAAGTTGCTTCATGAACGAGCAAGTCTGCATTTTTCGCAAGTAACAGTGCATTTTCACAAGGTCTTGTATCACCAAGGATACAAATAACTTTTCCTTCTTGATCTGGACCTAAGTAATCATTGCCATGTAAAACCCTACCATCTTCTAAAATGATCGTTTCACCATCTTTCAGCTTTTTATACATAGGGCCTGGCAGTATGCCTTCAGCGATAAGACGTGACGCATCAAGTGTTCCTTGTTTATCTTTTTCCGTAATACGGAAACCATAACTTGGAACAGCATGATCAAGAAGTAAGGTTTCAACACAAAATTGTTCATCTTCAAAAATGGTACCTTCTTCTATTTCAATGATCTCTAAAGGGTATTTTACATGGGTCTGACTTACTTGCAAAGAAACTTCTATGTATTGACGGATTCCCTTTGGTCCATAGACTGTAAGCTCAGATGTGCCCCCTTGAAATGATCGGCTTCCTAATAAGCCAGGTAAACCGAATATATGGTCACCATGAAGATGAGTTATAAATATTTTCTCGATTTTTCTTGGCTTTATAGAAGTATGAATAATTTGATGCTGGGTCGCTTCACCGCAATCAAATAACCAAATAGTATTTCTTTCTTCTAGCAACTTAAGAGCCATTGCGGTAACATTCCGCAATTTTGCCGGTACTCCGGCACCTGTTCCAAGAAACATTAGCTCCATTTTCAATCACCTCCGAGGCTATGTTTTATATATTAACATATAAACTTGGAACAATAATATTGATTCTTTTTCAGGAAATTGTATACAACATGTCGTCTTTTTTCAGAATACTTGATAAGATAGGAAAGAAGTATTAATACGTAGAAAAAGTTTATGAAAAAAAGAGAGGTTTTCATTATGATACAATCAGAAACACCTGCATCATTAATCATGATTTTTGGAGCGACAGGAGATTTAGCTAAAAGAAAGCTATATCCTTCCCTATACCATCTTTTCAGAAAAGGTAAACTTGCGGAGCATTTTGCAGTTGTAGGTGTCGCAAGACGTCCATGGACCAATGACATTTTAAGAGAACATGTGAAAGACTCTGTTCTATCATCTATACAAGATGCAGAAGATATTGAAAAATTTATCTCCCATTTTTATTATCAATCTCATGATGTGACTGATTCACAATCTTACATACAATTAAAAGACCTAGCAACCCAACTAGACAAAACTTATTCACTAGAGGGAAATCGTATTTTCTATTTGGCCATGGCTCCGGAATTTTTCGGTACGATCGCGGAACATTTAAAAACAGATGGTTTGACCGATACAGACGGCTTTCATCGTCTAGTCATTGAAAAGCCATTTGGACATGACCTTGACTCCGCTATTCATTTAAATAAACAAATTCGTAGCGTTTTTTCCGAAAATGATATTTACCGAATTGACCATTATCTTGGCAAGGAAATGGTGCAAAATATTGAGGTTATTCGATTTGCTAATGCGATTTTCGAACCGCAATGGAACAGCCGATTCATCTCGAACATTCAAATTACTTCAAGTGAAATGCTAGGAGTAGAAGAACGCGGAGGATATTACGAAACAAGCGGTGCATTACGTGATATGTTTCAAAACCATATGCTACAAATAGTCGCATTACTCGCAATGGAACCGCCAATTCGACTAACACCAAAAGAAATTCGCAGTGAAAAGGTAAAAGTGCTTAGTGCCCTTCGTTCGATTGAAAACGAAGAAATACAAGATTATTTCGTACGTGGCCAATACGGACCAGGTGAAGAAAATGGTCAACCACTTCTTGGTTACCGTGAAGAGCTGAATGTCAATCCTGACTCCAATACAGCTACTTTTGTAGCTGGAAAATTAATGATCGATAATTTCCGCTGGGCCGGTGTGCCTTTCTATATTAGAACTGGAAAAAGAATGACAGAGAAATCAACGAAAATCATTATCCAATTTAAAGACGTTCCAATGAATCTCTATTACAAATCCGAAAAGAAACTAGCACCCAACTTGCTTGTTATCCATATTCAGCCTGAAGAAGGGATTACATTGCATCTAAATGCGAAACAATCCGGGCAAACGATGGAAACAACACCTGTCAAACTTAACTTTGCAAATAATGATGTTGCAGGATTAAATACGCCTGAGGCATATGAAAAGTTGTTATTTGATTGCCTTCGCGGAGATGCTACAAACTTTACTCATTGGGATGAAGTGGCCTTATCTTGGAGCTTCGTTGATAAAATT